>NZ_JBVJOE010000012.1:0-19407 GCF_055583325.1 Amycolatopsis sp. NPDC104775 | reverse complement strand
GAGCCGGGAAGCACCAAAGCCCCCCACCCCCCCCCCCCCCCCCTCCCCCCCCCCTCCCCCCCCCCCCCCCCCCCCCCGCCGCTTGTTTAATGACCCGGGTAGCCCCCCGCCACTTGCTAGGTTCAACCCATGCTGTCGCTCAAAGCCGTCTACGTCGGCGAACCGACCGTCCTAGGTCACCAGCGGGACCAGCCGGTCCTGAGTGCCATCCGGAAAACCCGGGTCGAGGCCGGGAGCCTGGCGCTGAGTGAACTCAACCTGACCGGCGACCGCCAAGCCGATCTCTCGGTGCACGGCGGCCCCAACAAAGCCGTCTACGTCTACCCGATCGAGCACTATCCGTTATGGACCGAAGAGGGCTACTCCGTCGCGCACGGTGACTTCGGCGAGAACCTTTCCGTGCAAGGCGCGCTGGAGAGCGACGTCCGGATCGGCGACGTCTGGGCCTGGGGCGACGCGCTCGTGCAGATCGCCCAGCCGCGCCACCCGTGTTTCAAGCTCGCCATGCGGACCGGCCGCAAGGACGTCGTTCCCGCGATGATCGGCACCCGGCGCTGCGGTTGGTATCTGCGCGTGCTCCGGCCGGGAACGGTCCCGACGGCCGGTTCGCTCGAGCTCGTGGAGCGGGCCGAGGGGCCGACCGTCGAGGAGACGTTTCTGGTCACGGCGGCGAATTACGCGCAGTTGCCGGAACCGGCGCCGACGCTGGAGCTGGCGGAGCGAGTGCTCGCGACCGAAGCCTTGCCGGAGAGCTACCGCAAGGGTCTCCAGTCCAAAGTGGATCGAGCTAGGGAGTCACTTCCAGTCGACCTGCGGTGAGCGGTAGAAGTCGATTCCCTGTGCTTTCCAGCGCGGCGCCTGCTTGGCGATGCGCTCCCGGTAGCCGTCCCAGGTGCGGGCTGCCTTGGGCGACCAGCCGATTTCCGCGATACCGGGCAAGCGCGGGAAGGCCATGTACTCGATGTCGTCGCTGGTCCGGATGGTCTCCGTCCACAGTGGAGCTTCGACCCCGGCCACTGACTTCTCCCCGACCCCGGGGACGAACGTGGCCGGGTCCCAGTCGTAGGCGTCGCGGACCTCGACGAGACCGGCCCAATCCTGGCCGAGTTTCGTCGATTCCGTGTACTTCATGTCGAGATAGGCGTGGTTGGCAGGCGACATGATGAACTTGATCCCGCGCGCCGCGGCGGCGGCCACGTCCGCGTTCGGGCCGCCCTGGTCCCAGTACTGCGGCACGGCGGACGTCGGCAGCGGAGTCTTCGCCATCTCGTGCCAGCCGGTGACCAGCTTGCCGTACTTGGCGACCATCGGGGTTACCTTCTCGTAGAAGGTTTTGTAGTCCGCGGCGGACGTCGAGTGTGCTTCGTCGCCGCCGATGCCGATGTACTTGCCGGGCGTGATCGCGGCGAGTTCACGGATCACGTCTTCCACGAACCGGTACGTGGTGGGCGAATTGATGCACAGCGAGCTGTAGCCGACCTCGATGTCCGTCCGAGGCGGGACTGCCTTGCCGTCGCAGTTGAGTTCCGCGTACACCGACTGCGCGGCGTTCGTGTGCCCGGGCATGTCGATTTCCGGCACGACCGTCACGTGGCGGCTCGCGGCGTAGGCGACGATGTCGCGGTACTGCTCCTGCGTGTAGTAACCGCCCGGGTCGCCGAAGGCCGCGGTCTTGCCGCCTTCGGTCGCCAGGCGCGGCCAGCTCTTGATCTCGATGCGCCAGCCCTGGTCGTCGCTGAGGTGCAGGTGCAGCGTGTTGATCTTGTACTGGACGATCTGGTCGATGTACTTCTTCACCTGCGCAGGCGTGAAGAAGTGCCGCGCGACGTCGAGCATCGCGCCGCGGTGTGCGAAGCGCGGGTAGTCGAGCACGCTGCCGCCAGCGATCGTCCAGGTCCGGTGCTGCACGGTCTTGGCCTCAATGGCCGACGGCAGCAGTTGCCGCAACGACTGGACGCCGGTGAACAGCCCGGCGGAAGTGTTGGCGCGCAGCTGGACACCGGTCTTCGTGACGTCGAGCTGGTAGCCCTCGTCGCCGACGCGCGGGTCGGCGTGGCCAAGGTCGAGCGAGATCGCGGACAGCCCCGGGTTCGCCGGTACGACGGGCAGCGGGAAGCCGGTCGCGGGCCGCAGCAAGCCGCGCAGGTACGAGGCGACGTCTCCGGTGCCGTGCCCGGCGCGGATCACGGTCAGCGGCGTGAGGCGGAAGGTGGCGTCCGCCTTCGCCGCGGCGTGCACCGGTGCCGGGACGAGGTCGGTCACCTGCCGTTCGCTGGGCGCGGGACTCGCCGCGGCCGGACCGGGCACTCCCACCGCGGCGAGCCCGAGCACGGTCACCCCAAGCACGGCCCTGGACAGGGTCTTCCTCACGGCATGCCTCCGGTCGCGTCGCGAAGAAAGCGGACTTCAAGAGGTATAGACCACTACTGGCGCGCTGACAACGCCCGAAAGGGTCGGCTGCGGCCGGGTGTCCCGTTCGCCGGGATGCCGCGGCACCGAATCCCGCGGGTTGTCCGTGAGGGGAACCCTGACGGAATCTGATTCCCTCAGAGTTCTCTTCACGGACTTCTGCGTGCGTTGCTCAGGGCCGCAGGATCGCCCGCAACGCGTCGAGCACCGACGGGTCCTCGATCGTCGACGGAACCGCCTCGTCCCGGCCGTCCGCGATCCCGCGCATCGTCTTGCGCAGGATCTTGCCCGAACGCGTCTTCGGCAGCGCGCTGACGACGGAGACGTCCCGGAACGCCGCCACCGGCCCGATATCCCGGCGGACCAACGCCACCAGCTCGTCCCGCAACTGGTCCTCCGGGGTGTCCACACCGGATTTCAGCACCACGAAACCGCGCGGCACCTGCCCCTTCAGCTGATCCGCGACCCCGATGACCGCACACTCCGCGACCGCCGGATGCGACGCCAGCACGGCTTCCATCGAGCCGGTCGACAGCCGGTGCCCCGCCACGTTGATCACGTCGTCGGTGCGGCCCATGACGAACAGGTAGCCGTCCTCGTCGAGGTAGCCCGAATCGCCGGTCAGGTAGTAGCCGGGGTACCGCGACAGGTACGCCTCGCGGTAGCGCTCGTCGTCGCCCCAGAGCGTCGGCAGCGAACCCGGCGGCAGCGGCAGTTTCAGCGTGATCGCGCCTTCGCGACCGGCTGGCAGTTCCTCGCCCGACTGGTCGAGGATCCGCACGTCCCAGCCGGGCACGGGTTTCGTCGCCGACCCGGGTTTGACCGGCATCGGTTCGAGACCGCGCGGGTTGGCCGCGATCGGCCAGCCAGTTTCGGTCTGCCACCAGTGGTCGACGACCGGCGTGCCGAGGATGTCGTGCGCCCAGTGGTAGGTCTCCGGATCGAGCCGCTCGCCCGCCATGAACAGCGTGCGGAACCGGGACAGGTCGTACTTCTTGAGTTCGTCCGCGTCCGGGTCCACCTTCTTCACCGCACGCAACGCCGTCGGTGCGGTGAACAGTGCCTGCACGCCGTGCTCGGAGATGACCCGCCAGAACGCGCCAGCGTCAGGAGTTCCGACGGGTTTTCCTTCGTAGAGCACAGAAGTCGCGCCTACCAGCAGCGGCGCGTAGACGATGTACGAGTGCCCGACGACCCAGCCGACGTCGGAAGCCGTCCACCACACGTCCCCGGCGTGAATGTCGTACAGCGCGCCCATCGACCACGCCAGCGCGACCGCGTGCCCGCCCGCGTCGCGGACCACGCCCTTCGGCCGCCCGGTCGTGCCTGAGGTGTAGAGGATGTAGAGCGGGTCGGTCGCCTTCACCGGAACCGGATCCACCGGGTCGGCGTCGGCGACGAGCTCGGTCCAGTCGAGGTCGGTTCCGGACAGCTCCGCGCGGGCCTGCTCTCGCTGGAACACCACGACGTGCTCCGGCTGGTGCTCGGTGGCTTCGAGCGCGGCGTCGATGATCGGCTTGTACTCGACGATCCGCGTCGGCTCGATCCCGCACGACGCGGCGAGGATCAGCTTCGGCTTGGCGTCTTCGATCCGCGCGGCCAGCTCCTTCGGCGCGAACCCGCCGAACACCACCGAATGCACCGCGCCGATCCGCGCGCAGGCGAGCATCGCGATGACCGCCTGCGGGATCATCGGCAGGTAAAGGATCACGCGATCGCCGCGGGTGACGCCGAGCGACGCGAGCGCCCCGGCGAAGGTCGCGACCTCGTCCCGAAGCTCGGCGTAGGTATAGCGGCGTTTGCGGCCGGTGACCGGCGAATCCCAGATCAGCGCGTCCTGCGCGCCGCGGCCGCCGTCGGCGTGCCGGTCGAGCGCGTTGTAGGAGGTGTTCAGCTCGCCGTCGGGATACCAGCGGTAGAACGGCGCGGCGGACGAGTCGAGCGCGCGGGTGGGCCGCTTCGTCCAGTCGATCGCCCGGGCCGCTTCGAGCCAGAACCGCTCCGGGTCGTCCAGACTGCGCCGATACGTCTCGGTGTACGCGCCCACGAGGTCTCCTTTGACTGAGACGGCCGAATCTGCCCTCATGATGGCCTTTCCCTCGGCGGGACGCAGGTCAGCGAGGTCGGGCAAGATCGATGCGGTGGATCACGTTCCCGGCGCGACCCGGCAACCCCGCGGAGGCCGTGTGCGTCCTAAGCTGGACCGTGGGGATCGGCCGCGCAGCGGCACGTGGGCAACACTGACAGTGAGGGGAACCAGCCGGTGAGCGGAATCGCGAGCGCGCTGCTCTCGCTCGCGCACACCTTGTTCGGCCCGGGCTTCTGCCCTGGCGACTGGGTGTGGGCGACGACCACAGCGGGTGCGCTCGTCGCGCTCTTCCCGGCGGCCGGTGCGCTGATCGTGGCGATCGTCCGCAAGGGGACCGGCAACCGGTACGACGCGACCACGCTCACCGTGTTCGGCCTCATCGGCGTCGTGAGCGTGCTGGTGCTGCCGTGGCTGATGGCGTCGGGCATCTCGGAAACCTTCCGCGCGGCCAACGCGGGCAGCGCGAGCGGGCTGTCCGCCTCCGAGGCTTCCTCGCTGAGCACGAACTACTGCTCGTTCGTCGGCGTGCAGAAGACCTACCTCGGCGGCGGGTCGAACGTCTTCGAGACGCTCTTCTACCCGCGCGGCCTCAAGCTTTCCTACGCGCTGTACCTGCTCGCCTTCACCGTGCTGCCGGTCGGTTCGCTGCTGTTCGTGATGCTGCAGGCGCGCACCGCCTTCCGTCGCGGGCCGAAGTGGCCGTCGCGGTTCTTCTGGATTCCCTTCGTGGTCATGGCGGTCGCGACGGCGGGCATGTCGGCCAACACCGCGGTGCACTTCTGGCTCGGGTTCCTGCCGTTCAGCGTGCTGGGGCTGATCCCGGTCGCGCTGGTCGGCCCGCCGCCGTGGTCGGTGATCAACCGGCCGGAGCCGCGCCGCGACGAACCGCCCGCCGCGCCGCCTCCGTCGCGCCGGGAGCAGTTGCCGCCGCCTCCGCCGCCGCAGAACAAGCAGTACCCGGCCACCGCGCTGGCGTCCGCTCCGGAGCCGCCGCCCGCCGGGATGCTGGCCGCCGCGCCCGGCGCGATCCCGCCGCCGCCCGGTTCGCGCAACGCGGGCGGCAGCCGGTACCGGCGCGTCCGCCAGCTCGGGCACGGCGGGTTCGGCACGGTGTGGGAAGCCGTCGACACCCAGCTCAACCGGACTGTCGCGCTCAAGATCGCGCACGCGCCCGACCGCGACACCGAAGAGCGCATGCAGCGCGAGGCGCGGGCGCTGGCCGTGGTGAACCACCCCAACTGCGTGCGCGTGTACGACCTGGTCGAGGAACCGGACGGGCTCGCGCTCGTGATGGAGTACCTGCAGGGCCGCCCGCTCGCCGAGGTGGTCGACGGACAGGGCCCGATCGACGATGTCGCCGCGGGCCGGCTGTGGTCGACGATGGCCGGCGCGCTGGTCGCGGCGCACGAACGGGGTGTGCTGCACCGCGACGTGAAGCCGTCCAACGTCATCCTCGACCCGGCGGGCATCGCGCACCTCATCGACTTCGGCATCGCGCGCAGCCAGGGCGACTCCAAGATGACCGCCACCGGGATGATGATCGGCACGCCCGATTTCGTCGCGCCGGAACAGGCGATGGGCTCCCCGGCGAGCCCGGCGTCGGACGCCTGGCAGCTCGCCGCGACGGTCAGCTACGCGCTCTCCGGCCAGCCGCCGCGCGGCACCCGCGAGACGCCGATGGCCGCGCTGATGGCCGCGGCGCGGGCCGATCCGGTCACGCATCTGCCGCAGCGGTCGGTGCACGCGCGGATCCTGGCGGCGTCGCTGGACCCGGAACCGCGCCGTCGCCCGACGCTGAACTCGGTGCGGCGCGAGGTCGACGGCTGGCTGAGCCGGCAGGGCAAGGCGCTGGACGGGCCGGTCACGCAGATCGTGCCGCGCCGCTCGCCTCGATGAGCCTCGAGAGTAGCGCTCACAAGGGCTTCACCGCGGAAAACTCCAGCCGTCGCTTCGGCTCGCACTCCACGTGCACCTGCTCTAACCCGGCCGCCGTCAGCCGGGCGGGCAGGGTGCCCGCGTCGAGGACGTTCATCGTGTCCCCGATGTGCAGCAGCCGGAATCCGAAGCTGAGCTGACTGTCCACCCCGCGGAAGCTCCCGCCGGGCCGCAGCACCCGGAAGGCCTCGGCGAAGATCCGGTCCTGCAGTGCGTCGGTCGGCACGTGGTGCAGCATCGAGAAACACACGACCCCGGAGAACCGGCCGTCCTCGAACGGCATTTCCGCTCCGCTGCCCTCGACGATGTCCGCCCGGTCCCCGTATTTCTCCCGCAGCAGCCGGGTCGACGCCGGGTCGATCTCGATCGCCGTCAGCCGCGGCAAGGCGTCGACCAGCACCCGCGTGGTGGCTCCGAAACCGGGTCCGATCTCGAGCACGTCGTCGCCGAGGTCGAAGCGGGCGAGCCAGTCCGGCAGCACTCCGGCCACCATGGCGGCCCACTTCTCCGAACTGCAGAGCTTCCGGTGCATCAGGTTCATCGGCATGATCCCGACGCTAGGGACGAGCCGCGCTGGCCGGAAGACGATAGGCTGTCACCTCATGTCGCAGTACGGTCAAAGCGGCGCGATGCTGCTCGGCGACCTCCCGATCGCGGCCGGGGCCTGGTTTCCCTGGCACGAACACCCGGCGCACCAGCTTGTCTGGGCCGCGCGCGGGGTCGCCGCGGTGATGGTCGGCGATGCGCAATGGGTACTGCCGTCCACGCGCGCGCTCTGGATCCCGGTCGGCGTCCGGCATCGCACCGGCGCGGTCGACAACGTGGAACTGCGTGGCATCTACGCCTATCCAGAGCAATGCCCGGTCGACTGGCCGTCGCCGCGCATCGTCATCGTCCGGCCGCTGTTGCGGGAACTGCTGGAGCACCTCTCCGCGGACGGCCTCAGCGACGCCGCGCGACGCCGCGCCGAAGCGGTCGCGTTCGACCTCCTGGAACCAATGGACGTCGCACCGATCGTGGTGCCCGCGCCCACCGACCCGCGAGCGAAGGACGTCGCCGACGCGGTGCTCGCCGACCCCGCCGATTCGCGCAGCCTGGCTGAGCTGGGCCGGGAAGTCGGCGCGAGCGAGCGGACGCTGGCCCGCGCGTTCGCCCGCGATTGCCGGATGACGTTCGGCACCTGGCGCACGCAAGCCCGGCTGCGCGCGGCTTTGCCGTTGCTGGCGCGGGGATTGCCGATGACGACCGTCGCGCACCGGGTCGGGTACTCGACGGCCAGCGCGTTCGTCGCCGCCTTCCGCCGGGCGGTCGGGGTGCCGCCGGGGGCTTATTTCAGCGCCACGAAGGCAGCCACATCTCCGCCTGCCAATGGTCGTTCGTGATCGGGATGCCGTTGAGGATCGGCCACAGCCAGGCGAAGTTCGCGACGACCAGCCCGACGTAGAGCGAGACGACGAGCAGACCGGTGCCCCGGCGTTCGAATCCGCGTTTCGCGCTGCCGAGGATCTGCCCGAGCGCCAGCACCAGCCCGAGCACCAGGAACGGGGCCAGCGGCGTGGCGTAGAAGAAGTACATCTGCCGGTCGATGTTGGTGAACCAGGGCAGGTAGCCGGCGAAGTAGCCGGTCAGCACGGCGGCGTAGCGCCAGTCCGCGCGGAAGAACCAGCGCCACAGGCCCCAGCCGAGCACCGGGACGGCCAGCCACCACATCGCGGGCGTGCCGATCAGCATCGTCGCGCCGAGGCAGCGCGATTCGCCGCAGCCGGTGACGGCGCCGTCGTAGTAGTAGAGCATCGGCCGCAGGCCCATCGGCCACGTCCACGGCTTCGACTCCCACGGATGCGGATTGTCCTTGGGCGTCACCAGGGTTTCGTGGAAGTGCAGCACGTTGGCGGTGTAGCTGCCGAGCGAACGCAGCGCGGGCGGGATCCAGCCGAACATGCCCGGGTCGAGGTTCTTGATCTCGGTGTAGTGCCGGTCGGTCGCGGTTTCGCTGGCGAACCACGCCCAGTACGCCGCCAGGTACATCAGCACCGGCACGACGAGGATCGCCCACAGCGCGGGCGCGACGTCGCGGCGGATCGTGCCGACCCACGGCCGCTGCACGCCTGCCGCGCGCCGGGCCGCGACGTCGAAGAACACGGTGAGCAGGCCGAACGCCGCGATGTAGTACAGCGCCGACCATTTGACGCCGAAGGTCAGGCCGATCATCAGCCCGGCCGCGAACCGCCACCACCGGAAGCCGAGCTTCGGCCCCCACTGCGATTCGCCGATCCAGCCCTCGCGCACCGCGACGGCCAGCCGTTGCCGCACCTGGTCGCGGTCGCAGAGAACGCAGGCGAACGCGGCGAGCACGAAAAGCGCGATGAAGATGTCCAGCATCCCCATCCGCGACTGCAGGTGCAGCACGCCGTCGCAGATCACCAGCACGCCCGCGATGCCGCCGAGCAGCGTCGAGCGGGTCAGCCGGCGCGCGACGCGCACGGTGAGCAGCACGATCAGCGTGCCGGCGACGGCCGACATGAACCGCCAGCCCCAGCCGTTGTAGCCGAAGAGCCACTCGCCGAGCGCGATGAAGTCCTTGGCCAGCGGCGGGTGCACGATCAGCTCGTACCCGGCGTTGTCCTCGTACCCGCCGTTGCGCAGCATCTGCGCGGCCTGGGGCACGTAGTGCTTCTCGTCGAAGACAGGACTGCCGTGGTCGGTGGGAAAGCCCAGATTCTGCATCCGGACGACGCCGCCGATCACGGTCAGCACGATCGTGACGATCCAGCCGCGCAGCCGGTCGGCGGGCATGGCCCGGCCGAGCAGGGTGGCTTCGCGGTCGGTCGGTGGGCGGCGCGCGTCGACCGGGTCCGGCCGCACGCTCTCGTCGTCGGCACGGGTCAGCAGCGCGGTCACGGGGCCCGATAGTACGGCCTGATCCACCGGTCGTGTCTGGTTAGGCTGACTGCCATGACTTCTGCGTCCGGACGGCTCGTGCTCGCCGCCACCCCGCTGGGCGATCCCGGCGACGCGTCCGCCCGGCTGATCGAGGCACTGGGCTCGGCGGACGTGATCGCCGCCGAGGACACCCGGCGCCTGCGCGGGCTCGCCTCCGCGCTCGGCGTGTCGCCCACTGGCCGCGTGGTCAGTTTCTACGAGGACGTCGAGACCGCCCGGCTGCCGAAGCTGCTGGAGGCCCTGCACGGCGGTGAGACAGTGCTGGTGGTGACCGACGCTGGCATGCCGAGCGTGTCCGATCCGGGCTTCCGGCTCGTGGCTGCTTGTGTGGAGGAGGATCTGCCGATCACCTGCCTTCCCGGCCCGTCGGCGGTGACGACGGCGCTCGCCTTATCCGGGCTGCCGTGCGACCGGTTTTGCTTCGAGGGCTTCGCGCCGCGCAAGCCTGGCGAGCGGACGAAGTGGTTCGCGGAGTTGGTGACCGAGCGTCGGACTGTCGTGTTCTTCGAATCGCCGCACCGGATCGCGTCCCTTCTGTCAGACGCCGCCGCCGCGCTGGGCGGCTCGCGGCGGGCCGCGGTGTGCCGGGAGTTGACGAAGACGTACGAAGAGGTCAAACGCGGCACCCTCGCGGAGCTGGCGGAGTGGGCGGCGGACGGGGTTCGCGGCGAGATCTCGGTGGTGCTGGAGGGGGCGACGCCGCGGCAGGCGTCGGTGTCGGACCTGGTGCCGGAGGTAGCCGACCGGGTCGCTTCGGGGGAGCGGTTGAAGACCGTCGCGGCCGAGGTGGCTGGTGCGGCTGGGGTGTCGACGAAGGAGCTTTACGCGGCGGTTCTCGCGGCTCGGAAGTAAGTCAGCGTTTGCGGGCGTTGAGCACGGCTTGCAACTGCAGCCAAGTCGGGTCGCTCGGGGTCGCTTCGGTTACCTCGTCCAGGTCGTCCGAGCGCCAGGTTCGGACGCCGTCGGTTTGCACGAGGTGGTCGTGCGGGTCGGCGTCGTCGGGAATTTCCGTTGCCGTGGCGAGGAAATCGGCGACGGTAGCCGGATCCGCGGCGGCAGTGGGGACCGGCACCAGCGCGAGTTCACCGGCAGTGGCGACCAGAAGGTCCCCCATGGCGGTGGTCGCCAACGCGGCGACCGCTGAGCCGAACAATTCGTGCTCCGCGGCTTGCCCGTGTTCGACGTCAAGCTCGATGAGCGACCCGGACGGCGTCCCGGTCCACAGTTGCGCACCGAAGGCGAGGTTGTGCCGCGGCCAGCCTTCGACCGAGTCGCTCAGCGAGGTCGTCAGGACCCGGCGCAGCGAGGGGAACTCGAACACCGCGACCATGCTTTCGTAAGCGTTCCCCCGGACCGCCAGGTACCGTCCGTCGGAGCTGAAAACTGGAAGACAGTAGCCGTCGACGTCCAGAATCAGTGCCCGGTCGAGAACCCGGAACCACGCGCCCTCGCGAGAGAAATACACCTTGGTCGCGCCCTGGTTGCTCTGGAGCGTGGCGATCAGCCCACCCGCCGGATGCCGGGCGATGCCGGTGTCCCAAAGCGGGGCAGGCGTCTTGGCACCGGTGCCGAGATCGATGACCTCCGAGCGGACAGAGAGCCCAAAGGGGCCTTCGGGCGGGCCGGGCGAAGCCCACAGCGACTGGCCGTCCGGGCTGAACGCCAGGTGGTGGTAGGTGTCGATGCTCAGCTCGGAGATGCCGTCCGGGGTCCAGCGCACGGTCTCGCCCCCGACGGACACGAGCAGCTCCGGCCGTTCCGGATGCCAAGCGAGGACGGGCTTCTTCCGGCTCCAATAATCGGGGTATTCCGCGGAATCCTCGCCCACGGTGCCGATTTCGCGCAGATTCCGCGAGACGTCGTAGAGGTGTACTGCGGGCCGGTCCGGCTCGATGCCCGCGGCGAGGGGCAAACTCGGATGGCACACCAGCTGCTCGATCGGCGCTGCGGGAGTCCTGGCCTGAACACTGGTCACCGGGAAACTTTAGCGGCTGCGCAACAACATTTTCGCCGCCACCAAAGCTTTTTCCGCGTCCGGTTCATCCCCGGTGATCGCGTCGGTATAGATGAACGACTCGCCAACCCGCACCAGCAGATACGCCAGATCCGCCACCGGCAGCGGTGATTCCAGCCGCCCCGCCGCCACCTCGTCGGCCAGCAGATCGCGCACCTTCTCGATCGTGCGCGACTGCACCAAACTCGCCTTGGTCGTCAACAACCGCAGCGCGCGCTCCGGTTCCCGGCGCAAAAACGCGCGGAACGGCGCGGACGCGTTGACCGTCCGCACGAACGCCCCGATCGCCTCCGCGATGCCGTCCCCGCCGCGGCCTGCATAACTCACGTTATCCAGCACCGAGGACGTCTCCGCCCACAGGATTTCGCTCAGCAGGTGGTCCCGGCTGCCGACCCAGCGGTGCAGGGTCGCGCGGCTGACGCCGAGGTCGCTCGCCAGCTCCCGCATGTCGACGCGGTCTCCGGCGAGGAACCGGGCACGGGCGAGACGGAACGCCGCGACGGCGTCGGGTCGCGAGGTGCGGGTGGACAGTGGTGTGTCGATGGTTGAGACGTTAGCAGAGAGTGTCCCATCGATGAGACATATGGCAGGATGTCTCACGACGAGAGGAGCCGCGAAGATGCGTGCTGTGCAGGTGACCGAATTCGGCGGTCCCGAGGTGCTCAAGCCGGTCGAGCTGCCCGATCCGGTGGCCGGTCCGGGGCAGGTGCTGATCGAGGTCGAGCGCGCCGGGCTGAATTTCGCGGATACGCATCAAGCGGAAAACTCGTACCTCGCTCCGAGCAAGCTGCCGCTCGTGCCGGGCGGTGAGGTCGTCGGCCGCACGGCGGACGGCAAGCGCGTGGTCGCCCTGCTCAACGACGGCGGCGGTTACGCCGAGCGCGTCGCGGCCGACGAAGCCATGACGTTCCCGGTGCCGGACGGCGTCGACGACCTGAACGCGCTGTCGATGCTCGTCCAGGGTGCGACCGCGTGGATCATGCTGCGCAAGAACGCCCACCTCGAGCCCGGCGAGTCCGTGGTCGTGCACGCCGCGGCGGGCGGGGTCGGGTCGATCGCGGTGCAGCTGGCGAACGCGTGGGGCGCGGGCCGGGTGATCGCGACCGCGAGCAGCGAGGAAAAACGCGCGCTGGCGATCGAACTCGGCGCGGACGTCGCGGTCGATTCCCGTGCGGAGAACATGACCGAGGTGCTGCGGGAAGCCAACGGCGGCAAGCGGGTCGACATCGTCCTCGACATGGTCGGCGGCACGACGACCGACCAGAGCATCGCCGCGCTCGCCCCGTTCGGCCGGCTGGTGTTCTACGGGATGGCCGGCCGTCGTTCGCCGAAGCCGATCGAGTTGCGCAATCTGCTCGGCCACAGCACGACCGTGGCCGGGATGTGGCTGCCGCACGTTTTCCGCTTGCCGGGCAACGTTTTCGGCACCGCGCTCAGCGAACTGTTCGCCATGGTGCAGGAGGGGAAGCTCCGCGCGATCGCGGGCGGCGAGTATGCGTTGGCGGACGCCCGGAAGGCTCACGAGGCGCTGCGTTCGCGCGGCACGACCGGCAAACTGCTGCTCGACCCGCGCCGGTAGGTGTCGTGAGTGGTAAAGCCGGTTCTAACCGGTTTTACCACTCACGAGGGCTGGCCAGCAGTTCCTCCAGCGGCGCTGCTTTGTGCAGGCACTCCTGCCACTCCGCCGCGCTGTCCGAGTCCGCGGTGATCCCGCCGCCGACCCCCAGCGCGATCCGGTCCCCGGTGATCTCGAACGTCCGGATCGCCACGTTCAGCTCCAGCCCCGCCAGCGGCGACACCATCCCGACCGCGCCGGTGTACGCCCCGCGCGCGACCGGTTCCAGTTCGGCGATCAGGTCCAGCGCCCGGATCTTCGGCGCGCCGGAGACCGAACCCGGCGGGAACGTCGCCGCCAGCAGCCCGGCGTCGGTCACGCCCTCTGCCAGCACACCCTCCACAGTGGACGCCAGATGCCACACCCCCGGAGCCGGGAGCACCGCGAGCAGGTTCGGCACCACGACGCTGCCGACCTCGCACACCCGGCCGAGGTCGTTGCGCACCAGGTCGGTGATCATCACGTTCTCCGCGACGTCCTTCGCCGACTGCCGCAACCGGGCCGCGTTGCCCTCGTCCGCCGGGCCGCGGCGGGGAAGCGTCCCCTTGATCGGCGACGACCGCACGCGGCGGCCGTGACGTTCCAGAAACAGCTCCGGCGACAGCGAAACCACCGAACCCCAGTCGCCGGTGACGTAAGCCGCCCGCTGCGGAGCCAGCCGTCGCACCCCTTCGGCGAACAGCGCGGCGGGCGAACCCTCGAACGTTCCGGTGAACCGCGAGCAGATGTTCGCCTGGAAAAGCTCGCCTGCCTCGATCTCGTGCACGCACGCCTTCACCGCCAGTTCGTGCCCGGACGGGCGGTCCAGTTCAGAAGCCGACCACGACAACTCCGCGGACCCGGCTAGCGCGCGCTCCACCACCGCGAGCTGCGCGTCCGCGTCGCCTTCGATCGACTCGAACCAGCACACCCCCTCGGCGTCCCAGCGCAGCACGTGGTCCGCCCAGCCCCAGGCCGACGCCGGAATCCCGGTGGAGCGTCCGGACGGATCCGCCTGGTCGTAAGCCAGAAACCCGAACCACCCGCCGCCGATCCGGCTGGACGGACCCGAGACCGAGAAAGCCGACGGGAACGGCCGCGGGGTCACCGACACGAACGGCGCCACCACCGCCCGCGAACCGAACCAGTTCCCGCACACCGCGGCGGGCTCGGGCAGACCGTGCGACTGGGCGTAGGAGGACAGTGCGACGAGCACCCGCGAGGGGGGCAGATCGGTCCGCAGCCGCTGGAAACGCATCGCGCCATTGTGCCGGAAACCGGCGGTGACCAGCGGAAAAGGTGATCAGAGCAGCACATCGGACAGTGCGAACGGATACACCACCGCGTCCTGTGCCACCGGCCCGTCGACGCCCGGCACGTCCGGCGCGAAGACGTGCTGGTGCAGCCCGAGCCGGGAGTGGAACCAGCCGGGCCGCCCGGGGATGCCGTTGTGCCGCACGAGCCACAGCACCACGTCGGAATCGGCCCAGCGGTCCGGGTGCAGCCGATGCGCCCAGCAGTCGTGCCCGGCGTACACGAGCACTCGGCTGATCTTCGCGGCGTGCCGCACGTGCTTGATCCACGCCTTGACGAACCGGTCGTCGACGCTTTGCGCGTCCACCTCCAGTGCCGGGGCGAGCGAGCCGGGCGCGAACGCCCCGAGCCTGCTCGCCGTCCGGACGAAATGGTCGGCCTGGTCGTGCACCGCGCCGGGCCGCGCGTAGTGCCGGGCACCGGTGTGAATGCCCGCGTGCTGGGCCGCGGCCAGCGTCCGCTCCGCGCCCGGGTCGCTCCAGTTGACGTTCTCGCTGATCGTGACCGAGGCGAACCGCACGTCGGCGCCACGCACCGCCGTCCAGTCGAGCACTTGCTCGCGATGAGTGAGCGTGAGCCCGCGCCCACTCTCCGGTTCCGCCACCTCGCACCCCTGACAAGCCCCACGACGGGTGAAAGGCCACCCTACGTCCGGAATTCCGGAGCGGGGTGACCTTTCCCGGCGTGTCGATAGGCTTTGATCAGGCGTTTTCCCGTTGGAAGGTGCGCGTTCCCCACCAGACCGCCACAACGGCCATGACCAGCACGACCACGCCCCCGGTGAAGAGCGCGTCCATCGAGAAGTCGCCGCGGAAGCTGTTGCGCTCCACGTCGACGACGTGCCGGAACGGGTTGATCTGCGAAATCGTGTAGAGCCACTTCGGAGCCAGCCCGGACGTGATCGGGATGAGGATCCCGGATAGCAGCAGCAACGGCATGAGCACCGCGTTGAGCAGTGCCGGGAACGCTTCCTCGCTCTTGAGCGTGAGCGCCAGCGCGTAGGAGCACGACGCCAGCGTGAGCGCGAGCAGGAACACGATCGCCAGGCTGAGCAGCACGCCGCCGACCGGGGCGTTCAGGTCGAACACCAGGTAGGCGAGCAGGATGATCAGCACCGACTGCACGACCGCCTGCAACGCGTTCGCCAGCACCTTCCCGAGCAGCAGCGCGGCCCGGTGCACCGGGGTGACGCGCAGCCGCTCGACCACGCCGGACCGGAATTCGGCCAGCAGCCCGAACCCGACGAACGAACTGCCGAACAGCGCCAGCTGCGCGATCAGCGCGGGCGTGAGCACCATCCAGCCGTCGCCCTCGGAGATCCCCTGCGCGCTGAGCGACCTCACCAGCAGCGGGCCGAAGAAGAACAGATACAGCAGCGGCTGGGCGAGGCCGAGCAGCAGCCAGGCCGGGTTCCGCAGCGCTCCCGCCATGTCGCGGCGGAAGATCAGCCAGGTGTCATGCAGCACCGGGCACCTCCGTTTCCGCCGGCGCGGGCTGCTCGGCTTCGCGCAGCGACCGGCCGGTGAGAGTAAGGAATACGTCGTCCAAGGTCGGTCGCGTGACCTGCATCGAGCTAGCCGGGATGTCCTTGGCGTCGAGTGCGCGCAGCAGCTCCGGCATCGCGGTGTCGCCGCGTGGCACCCGGAACCGGATCGACCCCTCGGACACCACGAGCTCGTGTGCGCCGGGCAGCTGCCGGGCCAGGTCCGCGGCCTCCGCGGCGAGTTCAGGGTCCACCTCGATCGCCACGCCGTCGCCGGACACCTGTGCTTTCAGCGCGTCCGGCGAGCCTTCGGCGACGATCCGGCCGTCGTCGATCACGATCAGCCGGTCGGCCAGCGCGTCCGCCTCGTCGAGGTAATGCGTGGTCAGGAAGATCGTGACGCCTTGTTCGGCGCGCAATCGCCGGATGTGCTCCCACAGGTTCGCCCGGCTCTGCGGGTCGAGCCCGGTGGACGGCTCGTCCAGGAAGATCAGCCCGGGCGAATGGATCAGCCCGAGCGCGATGTCGAGCCTGCGCCGCTGGCCCCCGGACAGTGTCTTCGTGGGCCGCTGGCCGAGGCCGGTCAGATCGAGCTGCTCGGTGAGCACCTTGCCGCGCGCGATCGCGTCGGACTTGCTCATCCGGTACAGCCTGCCCTGCAGTTCCAGCTCCTCGTCCACCCGCGCTTCGGGCGCGGTGCCGCCGCCTTGGGCGACGTACCCGATGTTGCGGCGCACTCCCGCCGGGTCGGCGAGCAGGTCCCGCCCGCCGACGGTCGCCGTGCCCGCGGTCGGTTTCAGCAAGGTGGTGAGCATGCGCAGCGTCGTGGTCTTGCCCGTCCCGTTGGGGCCGAGGAACCCGACCAGCTCGCCCGCCTCGACGTCGAGATCGACCCCCTTCACCGCGTGCACCTCGCCACCGGCTCGGCCCTTGCGGCGGAACCGCCGCTCGAGTCCGCGTGCCGTGATCATGGATAACCCCTCTCCTCCCAGAAGGTCAGGTAGTCAATCTTGACTAGCTGACGCGCACACTGTGCCCGAGGAAGGCGGGGTTAGTCAAATTTGATTACTCAGGTGCGGTCGGCGCGAACGCCGAACCGGGGTCGTCGGCCATCAGGTACTCGCCCGCCTCGAGCCTGCCGATCAGCCCGGTGAGCCATTCGCGGCTCGCCTTGGCGATCCCGCCCCACAAGCGGAACAGCTCGGCCACGTGCGGCGGTTTGCCCCAGGTGTCGTCTTCGAGGCTCAGCCGGGATCGGCGTTCCTCCGCCTCGAAGTGGACCAGGTTCTGCCGGAGCAGGCTGATCGCGTACTTCCGGGGGAGCGCGGGCATCAGGCTCACCGCCGCGCACAGCTCCGCGTTGCTCGCGTCCGGGTCGGACAAGCCCTTCGCGAGGAGGACCTGGAACTCCTGCTCGCCCGCGGGCGACAGCCGGTAAGCGACCCGGTCCGGACCGCCGTCGCCCGGTTCGACGTCGACTTTCTCCAGCAGGTCCTCGGCGGCCATTTTCTTGAGCGCGTGATAGATCGAACCGGGCTGGACGTTCGCCCACTTGTCCGCCGACCACGACAGCAGTTCCCGGCGCACCTGGTAGCCGTGCGCGCGGCCGAACATCCGCACGACCCCGAGCACCAGCAAACGCGTCGCCGACACCGGCTCTCCCTTCCCCGACCACCACGAAACGCACTGGAGCGCATCCGTAGGCTAAACAGGTATGAGCACCCCTGTGTTGACCGCGGTGGCCTGGCCCTACGCCAACGGCCCCCGCCACATCGGCCACGTGTCCGGATTCGGCGTCCCGTCCGACGTCTTCTCCCGCTACCAGCGAATGGCCGGCAACCGGGTGCTCATGGTGTCCGGGACCGACGAACACGGCACGCCGATCACCGTCCAGGCGGACAAAGAGGGGATGACCCCGCAGCAGACCGCGGACAAGTACACCCGCCAGATCGACGAGGACCTGCGCGGCCTCGGCCTTTCCTACGACCTGTTCACCCGCACCACCACCGGAAACCACGCCGCGGTCACGCAGGAGATCTTCCTCGCGCTCAACCGCAACGGCTACGTCGTCCCGAAGACCACCCGCGGCGCGATCAGCCCGTCCACCGGGCGCACGCTGCCCGACCGCTACATCGAGGGCACCTGCCCGATCTGCGGCTACGACGGCGCGCGCGGCGACCAGTGCGACAACTGCGGCAACCAGCTCGACGCCGCCGAGCTGATCAACCCGAAGTCGCGGATCAACGGCGAGACGCCGAAGTTCGTCGAGACCGAGCACTACTTCCTCGACCTGCCCGCGTTCACCAAAACCCTCGGCGACTGGCTCGGCACCAAGACCGACTGGCGGCCGAACGTCCTCAACTTCACCCGCAACCTGATCGACGACATGCGGCCGCGGCCGATCACCCGCGACCTCGACTGGGGCGTGAAGATCCCGCTGGACGGCTGGCGCGACCAGCCGCTCAAGCGCTTCTACGTCTGGTTCGACGCGGTTATCGGCTACTTCTCCGCCAGCGTCGAATGGGCCCGCCGCAGCGGCACGCCGGACGCCTGGCAGGAGTGGTGGGCCAACCCCGACGCGCGCGCCTACTACTTCATGGGCAAGGACAACATCACCTTCCACGCCCAGATCTGGCCCGCGCTGCTGCTCGGCCAGAACGGCGACGGCGACCGCGGCGGGGAGGCCGGGAAGTACGGCAAGCTGCATCTGCCGGACGAGATCGTGTCGAGCGAGTTCCTCACCATGAGCGGGTCGAAGTTCTCGACCTCGCGGGGCACGGTGATTTACGTGCACGACTTCCTGCGGGAGTTCGGGCCGGACGCGCTGCGGTACTTCATCTCGGTGGCCGGTCCGGAGACTCAGGACACGGACTTCACGTGGGACGAGTTCGTTCGGCGGACCAACTTCGAGCTGGCCAATGAGTGGGGCAACCTCGTCAACCGGTCGATTTCGATGGCGCATAAGAACAATGGGGCGATTCCGGCTCCGACCGCGCCTGCGCCTGCTGATGAGGAGTTGAAGGCGTTGTCCCGGCAGGCGTTCGAGACGGCGGGTGGGCATCTCGCTCGGTCGCGGTTCAAGCTGGCGGCGGCTGAGGCTATGCGGGTGGTTACGGCGGCGAACCGGTATTTGTCGGATCAGGAGCCTTGGAAGTTGAAGGAGGATCCGGATCGGCGGGATGCAGTGTTGCATACGGCGTTGCAGGTGGTTAGTGACGCTAATACGTTGCTGACGCCGTTTTTGCCGCATTCGGCGCAGAAGGTGCATGAAGCGCTTGGCGGGACTGGGGTTTGGGCTGCGCAGCCGGAGCTTCAGGAGGTTGAGGATTTGGATTTGCCTGGGCGGGTTAATCCGATTCTCACCGGGGATTATGCGGGTGAGCAGGCTAAGTGGGAGTCTCGGCCGATCGAGGTGGGGCGGCCGTTGGAGAAGCCGACGCCGTTGTTCTCGAAGCTGGACCCGAAGTTGGGGGAGACTGGGCCGGAGTGGGCTCCGATCGTTACTGACTGAGGGGGGCGGCTCGTCGCCTGGCGGCGACATTGCGCCTCGTGCGTGAGGGGGCACCCCGAAGCTGATTGTGACGACGGCGCGGGGGTGCTTGTCAAGGCGGGAAAGATGCCTTGAC
>NZ_JBVJOE010000011.1:274443-290722 GCF_055583325.1 Amycolatopsis sp. NPDC104775 | reverse complement strand
AGAAGAAAGGGAGGGCGGAGAGTGCCCGTCGGGGCGTCTTTCCCGCCTTGACAAGCACCCGCCGTCCGTCATCACAATCAAGCTTCGGGGTGCCCCACGCACACGCCCGGCGCAATGTCGCCCCCCGGGCGACGAGCCGAAACACCCAGGGCTCACCGACGCCGAAAAGCCTCCTCAATAACCTCCCACCGCTGCAAATTATGCCGAGCATCAGCCAACGCATCATGCTGATCCCCAGGCGCGGCAGGCAGCTTAGGCTTCCCCGCGTCCTCCCACCGCTGCCGCAAATCCCGGGTGAACCGAGGCAACTGCCGAGGCAACGCGGGCATCGGCCCCCACAACTGCGCCAGCGCCACATGGTCGTACGCCGCGAACCAAGCCCACAGCTCGATCCCGCCCGGCGGCTTCCCGAAGAACTCCAGCAGGTCCGTCCGGATCCGCTCCCGGCTCCGCCACGCCGGATCCGCCGGAGACGGCAGCTTGGGCAGCACGTTCTCCCGGACCCAAGCCCCCGCCCGCCCGGGATCGAAATCGGTGGACACGGCGTAGAACTCGCGCCCGCGCTCGTCAACGACACCGATCGACACCAGGTCAATCGTCACGCCGTCCTCAATAAACTCGGTGTCGTAGAAAAAACGCACCGGGGAACTCTAGTGGGGCGCTACCCGGCCTTCGTCTCCGGCACCCGATCGGCGTCCAGCGCCCGCGGCCGCGGCACCTCGGGCTTGACCCCGGCCGCCTCCGCCGCGAGCAGTTCCTTGGCCTTCGCCGCGTAAATGTCGACGTACTCCTGGCCGGACAGCTCCATCAGCGCGTACATGATCTCGTCGGTGATGGACCGCTCGATGAACCGGTCGCCGGCCAGCCCCTCGTAGCGGGAGAAGTCGAGCGGCTTGCCGAAGCGCACCTCGAGCCGCCGCGGCCACCACATCTTCGAGCCGATCGGGTTGACCTTGTCGGTGCCGACCATGGCCACCGGGATCACCACGCCGCGCGATTCGAGCGCGATCCGGGCGACGCCGGTTTTGCCCTTGTACAGCCGCCCGTCCGGGGAGCGGGTGCCCTCGGGGTAGATGCCGAGCAGGTGCCCGTCCTTGACCAGCCGGATCGCGGTGTCGAGCGCGGCCTGCGCGGCGTTGCCGCCGGAGCGGTCGATCGGGAACTGGCCGACGCCGGTGAAGAACCACTTCTTGAGCAGGCCCTTGAACCCCGGTTCGGTGAAGTACTCCGACTTCGCCGGGAAGGTGACCTTGCGCTTGACGCGCAGCGGCATGAAGAACGAATCCGCGACCGCGAGGTGGTTGCCGGCGAGGATGGCGCCACCCGTCTCGGGGATGTTTTCGGCGCCGACGACTTTGGTGGGCCACAGCGTCTTCAGCAGCGGCCCGATGAACACCCACTTCATCAGCCAGTACAGCACCGGGTTCCAGTCCTTTCCTGCCCGCGCGGGCCCCGGCAGGCCAGGGTACGGAACAAGCACCGGCCCGCACAACGCGAGAACGGACGGTCACCCGGGGCAGCGACCGATCTCACAGCGGGACCGGACGGATCCCCGCTTCCGCGAGTGGGGCACACAACCCGGCTTCGGCGTGAGAGCATGGAGAGACTCCACCGCTTCGATTCGGAAGGGCGTTCGTGATGGGCGTGCTCGCCGGCGCGGAACCGTTCTCCCACCCGGGTTCCTCCGGGGCCGGCTTCCTGCTCTGCCACGGATTCACCGCCACGCCCGCCGGCCTGCGCGCCTGGGGCGACCATCTGGCCGCCGAGGGCTTCGCGGTGCGCTGCCCGCTGCTGCCCGGACACGGCACCACCTGGCGCGAGGCGAACCGGACGACCTGGCAGGACTGGTACGGCACGGTCCGCGAGGCGCTGCTGGCGCTGCGCGCGGAGTGCGACCAGGTGTTCGTCGGCGGGATGTCGATGGGCGGGACGCTCACCCTCCGCCTAGCCCAGGAGTTCGGCCCGGACATCTCCGGCCTCGTGCTGGTCAACCCGTCGGTCACGCGGCTGAGCCTCGACGCCAAGGTGCTGCCGCTGCTGTCCCGGGTGGTCCCGTCGATCCGCGCGATCGGCAACGACATCGCGAAACCCGGCGAGGTCGAACTCGCCTACCCGCGCACGCCGGTGCGGGCCGCGGCGAGCCTGGCCCGGCTGTGGAAGATCGTGCGCGCCGACCTGCCGAAGGTGACGCAGCCGGTGCTGCTGCTGCATTCGCGGGTCGACCACGTCGTCGAACCCGAGAACTCGCGGATCATTCTGGACGGCGTCTCGAGCACGGACGTGACCGAGGTGGTGCTGGAGAACAGCTTCCATGTGGCGACGCAGGACCACGACGCGGAGCTGATCTTCAGCAGCAGTGTCGACTTCGCCCGGAAGCTGCGGGCGGGACAGGTGGGTGCCGGATGAACCGGGGGAAAGGCGCGGACGGACCCGAAGACGTCGACGCCACGTTCGCCGAGATCGTGGCCGACCTCCGGGCCGAGGGCGTGGGCGTGTTCCTGGACGAGGACCCGTTCTCCGGCGCCGGTCCCAAGGCCGCCGAGCCCGAGGCGTCCTCCGGAGCCGAACCCGAAGCGGGCAAGGCCAAGCCGAAGCCCGCCGCGGACCCGCCCGCCGCTCCCCCCGCCGCGTCCCCGGAAGGCTGGCGCACCGGCGGCTCCGACTGGGAGACCACGATGTTCTCCGGCGACCCGGCCGAGGACGACGAGCACTACGTGCCGCCGGAGCCGCCTCCGCTGCCGCGCTGGCGCAAGGGCGCGTTCATCGTGCTGCTGTTCTTCGTCGTCGGGCTCCTGCTGCTGATCGTGCCGAACCTGATCGGGGTCGGGCCGGCGCTCGCCACGCCGCTCGGCATCCTCTCGCTCGCCACCGGCATCGCGCTGCTCCTGCTGCGCGTGCGCCAGGGGCCGCCGCCCGGCGCGGACCCCAGCAACGGCGCCCAGGTCTGACCGGGCGGGCATGCGGATCGACTTCCAGGCGTCGCGGCGTTCCACGGTCGGCGCGGAATGGGAACTCGCGCTGGTGGACCGGCGCAGCGGCGAGTTGCGGTCGGTCGCGGAGGAACTGCTCGCCGCGGTCCGCCCGGACGGCGCGGCCGAGCATCCCCGGATCAAACAGGAACTGCTGCTCAACACCATCGAGGTGGTCAGCGGCGTCTGCCGCACGGTCGGCGAGGTGAAACACGACCTCGACGAGGCGCTCGACGAGGTGCACCGGGTCGCGGACCCGCTGGGCGTCGAGGTGTTCTCCGCCGGATCGCACCCGTTTTCCTCGTGGTACCGGCAGAAGGTGACCGACAAGGAGCGCTACGCCAAGCTGATCGACCGCACCCAGTGGTGGGGCAGGCAGATGCTGATCTACGGCGTGCACGTCCACGTCGGGCTCGACCACCGGGACAAGGTGCTGCCGGTGCTCGACGGGCTGCTGCGCTACGCGCCGCACCTGCAGGCGTTGTCCGCGTCGTCGCCGTACTGGTCCGGCGAGGACACCGGGTACGCCTCGAACCGGGCGCTGATGTTCCAGCAGCTCCCGACCGCCGGGCTGCCGTTCCAGTTCCGCAAGTGGGCGGAGCTGGAGGGCTACGTCGAGGACATGTTCACCACCGGGGTGATCGACCACTTCTCCGAGATCCGCTGGGACATCCGCCCGGCCCCGCATTTCGGCACCATCGAAATGCGGGTGTGCGACGGGCTGCCGACGCTGCAGGAGGTCGGCGCGATTTCGGCGCTCACGCAGTGCTTGGTGGACGATTTCAGCGACCGGCTCGACAAGGGCGAAGCACTGCCCGCGCTGCCGCCGTGGCACGTGCAGGAGAACAAGTGGCGCGCCGCGCGGTACGGCCTGGACGCGATCGTCATCCTCGACGCCGCCGGCCGCGAACGTCTCGTCACCGAAGACCTCGCTGAGCTGCTGGACCGGCTGGAACCGGTCGCCCGGCGGCTGGACTGCGTCCGCGAACTGCGCGACGTCGAGACCATCCTCCGCGTCGGCGCGAGCTACCAGCGGCAGCGGGCGGTCGCGAAACAGTACAACGGATCTTTGAAGGCCGTGGTCGCCGCGCTGGTCACCGAGATGCGAGACGGCGTCCCGCACGCTTAACCTCGGTGGCTTAGGAGGCAGCGATGTCGCATACGTTCCGCGCGCTCGTCGAACTCAACGGCAAAACCGCCACCGGCTTCCGGGTCCCGGCCGAGGTGGTCGAGGCGCTCGGCCAGGGGCGGCGGCCGAAGGTCCGGGTGACGATCGGCCCGCACACCTACCGGAGCACGGTCGCGGTCTACTCCGGGGAGTTCATGCTGCCGCTCAGCGCGGCGAACCGGGAGGCGGCCGGGGTCGCCGCCGGAGAGACGGTCGAGGTCACGCTCGCGGCCGATCTCGCCGAGCGGACGGTCGAACTGCCGGACGATCTGGCTTCGGCGCTGGCGGAACGCACCGGCGCGCGAGCGGCGTTCGACCAGCTTTCCTTTACCGCGCAACGGGAACGCGCCGAAGCCGTCACGTCGGCGAAGCGCGCCGAGACCCGGGAGCGGCGGATCGCGAAGATCGTCGCCGAGCTTGCTGGCTGATCGTGCCTGGCTCGTCGTGACTAGCTCACCGTGACGCCGGGCTTGCCGAAGCCGCCGAGCACGGTGTCGACGACGCGGGTGGCCAGTGCGTCCGGGTCGGCGGAGTCGTTCTCCTGCGCTGCTTCGTGGATGAGCGCGCAGTACACGCGACGCGCCCACACCAGGTCGACACCCGGCCGCAGCGCGCCGGTTTCGTCCAGACGCTGGAAGAAAACGTCGCACTGGGCGGCCACGTCCGGGGTCAGCACGCCGTCTCCGCCCGGGTGCGCGTTCATCGCGAACCCCCAGCGGAGCTTGACGCGCAGCACGTTCGCCGTCACCTGGTAAAGCGCGACCAGCGGCGGCGTGACGTCGGGCCGGGCGCTGGCGATCGCGTCGTGGAACTGCTGGGTCGCCCAGTGAGTCATGGCCTCCACGAGCGCGTCCCGGCTGGCGAACCGGCGGTGCACGGTCGTGCGCGAGACACCTGCGGCCTCCGCGATCTGCTCCATCGTCGCCGCCGGGTTGTCGCTGAGCACGCGTTCGGCGGCCTCGAGGATCGCCTGGGCCGTTCGTTCCGAGTCCGCGCGCAGGGCCCGCTTCTCCATACCGCTCAGTTTACGCCATGGTCGCTACTCGGCTCTTAGTTGCGACACTGATGTTGCAACTGCTAGCGTAATTGCATCGACCTTGACCCGACTTGGGGGCTTTCCGATGGACCTGCACCTGACCGGCAAGACTGCAGTAGTCACCGGCGCGAGCCGAGGGATCGGCCTGGCCACGGTGTCCGCGCTGACCGGCGAAGGCGTGCGAGTGGTGGCCGCGGCCCGGACGATCACGCCGGAACTGAAGGAAACCGGCGCGGTGCCGGTAGCCGTGGACCTCTCGACCCCGGACGGTCCCGGACGGCTGATCGAACAGGCCGTCGCGGAACTCGGCGGGCTGGACATCCTGGTGAACAACGTCGGTGGCGGCGACAACGCCACCGGGCAAGCTGGCGGTTTCCTGTCGCTCACTGATCAGCAGTGGACAGACATGTGGGAGCTGAATTTCCTCGCCGCGGTGCGGGCTTCCCGGGCCGCGCTGCCGCACCTGATCGAACGCCGGGGCGCGGTCGTGACGGTTTCGTCGAACGGTGCGAGGACACCGCAATCGGGCCCGATCGCTTACACCACCGCGAAAGCCGCACTGACCGCGTTCGGGAAAGCACTGGCGGAGGAATTCGGACCGCAAGGAGTGCGAGTCAACACCGTCTCACCCGGGCCGGTTCGCACCGCACTGTGGGAGGGCCCGGAGAGCTACGGCGCGGAACTGGCTTCGTCGATGGGGGTGTCGCACGAGGATTTGCTGGCCGCGCTTCCCGCCGGTGCGGGAATGCTGACCGGACGCCTGATCGAACCGGCCGAGGTGGCGACGTTGATCGCGTACCTCGCGTCGCCGCTGGCCGCGAGCATCACCGGAACGGACCACCTCGTCGACGCGGGGTCGGTGAAGACCGTGTGACGGCTGATCAGTGGGTTGGCCGGGTGGCGGGCTTGGCCGGGTCACAGGCTCGGCGGGGTCACGGGCTTGGCCGGGTCACGGGCTTGGCCGGGTCACAGGCTTCGCCGGGTCACAGGCTTCGCCGGGTGGCGGGCTTGGCCGGGTCACAGGCTCGGCGGGGTCACGGGCTTGGCCGGGTCGCGGGCTTGGCCGGGTCACAGGCTCGGCGGGGTCACGGGCTTGGCCGGGTCGCGGGCTTGGTAACCCAGGCCCCGGCTTGAGACTCTGGCGGGCAGAGGCTCATGCGCCGGGAGTGACGACCTGCTGGGCGGTTCGCTGTCTGGCCCTCGCCACCCCGCGAGCGACTGGCCGCCCACCTCCGGGCGAACGGCGAAGACCGGCTCGTGGCCGGGGTCGTCCGCATTGTCCGCGTTGATCGACCCGGCCCGGAAGAACCTTCGCTCTGCGGCCTCGGCGAACAGACCGGCCGCGCCGCATCGGGAAACGTCCGGTCTCGGCAGTCCCGCAACGACCCACCGGCCAGATCTCGCACCGCCGAACGCCGCCCCCGGCATATCCGCACCGCCGATCCGGCCGACTCTCACCGGGAAACGCCCGGCCCGACAGTCTCGCGCCGAGCCCTCCGGTCAGCCGAGCGCCAAGACCGCCGAATGCTCAGCCAGCCAACCCTCAAGCACACAGCCCGAGCGCCAGCACCCCCGAGCCGAACGCCAACCCGGCCGTTCAGCCGTCGAGTTCCCGCAACAACGTCCCCGGCCCAAGCACCCGCGCCCCAAGCTCACCGACCCGGCCACGCAGCTCGCGATCAGCCGTCACCACCACGACGTGGTCGTCCGGGCGCTGGCGGGCGGCGGCGGTCACCTCGACGATCTTCGAATCCCCGTCGGTCTCCGCCGAGACGACCTCGACGCCGGGGATCGGTTCCACTCCCCTGGCCTTGCCCTCGACCACCAGCACCACCCGCGGCCACCAGGACCAGGCCGGGCCCGCGCCGATGCCTGCGACGGCGTCGCTCAAGCCGCGTTCGGCGGGGGTCGTCAGCTGGTCGCGCAGGCGTTCCGCGGCGCCGCGGCGGTCGCGCCACCAGCCGTCCGGGCGGGAGCCCATGACGTTCGCCGCGTCGACTACCAGCACCAGTTCGCGGCCCAGTTGTTCGCGCAGCACTGGCCAGGCGGCGGCGAAATCGCGGTGGAGGTCGAGCGCGGCCACGTCGTCCGGCGGGACCCAGCGCATCTCGGCGCTTTCCTCGTTCGCGACGTGGGCCTGCAAAGCGCTGTCGGCCAGTCCGAGCACGGTCGTGTACTGCCATTCGCCGTGGTCCAGCACCGAGGCGGACATCGCGCGGAAACCCGACGACGGGATAGCGGCTTCTTCCCACGCCTCCCGGGCAGCGGCCTCGTGCACGGTCTCGCCGGCCTCGAGCGCGCCGCCGGGCAAGGCCCACGTGCCGCCGTTATGCACCCACCACGCGCGTCGCTGCAACAGCACGCCGCGGCGGGGATCGCACAACAAGAGTCCGGCGGCGCCGAACGCGCCCCAATGCTGCCTGCCGCAAGAACACCGCACGAAGCGGTTGGCAGTCATCGGCGTCACCCGGCCCAGCCTTCCACAGAACCTTGTGCGTGTTAATCCCGGCGAGAACCGGGGCGCCTCGTGCGTGTCTAGACCGGTTCTAACCGGCGCACGCACTCACAACGTGTCCATCGCCAACGCCGCCGCGCCCACGATCGCCGTGTCGTCGCCCAGGTGCGCGGTCCGGATCCGCGCCAGCGGGCGGTGCCGCGCGCCGGTGATCGCCCCGGCGTAGTGTTCCCGGGCTTCGTCCAGGAACAGTGGCGCGGACTCCGAAACTCCCCCGCCGATCACGATGATCTCCGGGTCGAAGACGTCCGCCACCAACGCCAGGCCCTCGCCCAGCCATTTCGCCAGTTCTGCCATGGCGCGCAAGGCGATCGGGTCGCCGTCGCGGGCCGCGCGGGCTACTCGGCGGCCGGTGACCGAGCCGGGGTCTCCGGCGCTTTCGCGGGACAGCACGGTGGAACGGCCGGGATACCGCGCCAGGAGTTCGACGGCGGTCGCGGCCAGCGCGGTTCCGCTGCAGTAACGCTCCCAGCAGCCGTACTTCCCGCACGGGCAGGCGCGGCCGTCGCGGACCACGGTGAGGTGGCCGAGTTCCGGGGCGACTCCGTGCGCACCGCGATAAATCTCGCCGTCCAGCAGCAGGCCCGCGCCGATTCCGGTGCCCAGCGCGACCAGGGCGGCCACCCCGGCCCCGCGCGCCGCGCCGAAGCGGTGTTCGGCGACGACGGCCGAGTTGACGTCGTGCTCCAGCGTCACCGACAACCCGACCCGCTTGGCGATCCGGTCCGCCACCGGGGCGTTGCGCCAGGCGAGATGCGGCGCGAACATCACCGAGCGGCGATCGCGGGTCACGAAACCGGCCACGGCCAGGCCGACCGCGGCGACGTCGTGCCGGTTGCGCAGGTTCTCGACGACCCCGGCGATGGCGTCTTCGAGGGCGTTCTCCTCGCTCGGCGTCCCGACGCGCGCCGTGTCCAGCAGCGAGCCGCGCTCGTCCACGACGCCGGCGCGCACGCTGGTGCCGCCGACGTCCACCCCTACGGTCAGCAATCAGTTCTCCCGCTCCGGCTGCCAGTCCGCGCGCTTGCGGACGGCGATGTGCTGGACCCGCGACGACTGCTCCGAAGAGGACGCCGCCGTCGCGGCCGGCGCGGGCGGAGGCGCGGCGGGCCGGAAACCGGGCATGTGCACGCCCTCCTCCGGCTCCCACCGGTCCGCGAGCACCGCCCGCAGCAGCGCGACGAGCTGGGCAGCCTGCTCGAGCACCCGGGCCACGAACTCCGGCCGCTCGCCGCGCACGACGGCGACGATCGCACACAGCGGGCACCACCCGCATCCCGAAGTGCTGTCCTCCACACCGGGCGCACCCGGTTCCTCCGGGCGCGCGGGGTCCCCGTGCCCGGCGGCCATGACGCCCTCCAGCCACGGCGCGGCGCGTTCGATCACCATCTCGACCAGCAGCCGGATCTCCTCGGCCAGTTTGAGGCCGTCCGCGTACGACCCGGCCGCGTGGCCGTCGCTGTGTTCTTCGCTCACCCGGATCCCCGGTTCCCGGCCAGGCTGACCACCAGGCCGTCGGCGTCGGATTCCGCGCCGGTGATCCGGCACGGGCGCAGCGTCTCGGGCAGTGCGACGAGCCGGCGGAACCCGTCCACGGTGATCGCCAGATCATCGTCCACTCGGGCGAGGTCCACCGCCGAATCCCGGTCCAGCGGGAGCGCGACCCGCAGCCGGAAGCCATCCCCGTCGGCGGCCACCGAAAGCAACGGTGTGACCGGTTTTCCGTTGCCGGCCAACGGGTCCCGGCTGCCGTACAGTTCGCGGGCCAGCTCGGCGAGCGCCTCCGCGCCCACCGGTTCGCTCGCTCGGTGCTCCACGCGGGCCAGCTCGTCCGGGCCGAATCCGGCCTCGGCGAGTTCCGCCAGCACGGCGTCCTGCTGTTCGCGCCGGGTGCGCAGCCACTTCGCCGCCGAACCGCGCCAGAAGCCGGGCGCGGGCATGAGCCGGTTGGCGATCAGGCCGTCGACCGCGATGCCGCGCAGCGCCAGCGACGTGAGCGTGCGCCGGGCTTCGGCGACCACCACGCGCTCCGGCGTCAGCACCAGCCGCACGGTGGTCACGCGCGGGTCGGTGAGCAGCTCGCGCAGCGCGTCGAGGTGGGCGCCGAGCCGTCGCACCGAAGCCGCGACGCGCCGGTTGCCGAAAACCCGGCCCAAGTAGCCCGACACGGCTTCCGGCAGGGAAAGCAAACGCAGCGTTTCAGCGGTCGGCCCGCAGTCGACCACCACGGTGTCCCACGGCCCCTGCGAAGCCAGCCGGCGCACTTCGCTCAGCGCGAGAAGCTCGTCGACACCGGGCAGCACGGTCAGCTCTTCCGCGTCCAGCACGTCCAGACCGGCTCCAGCCAGCACCTTCCGCAGTTCGCCGCGCAGCTCGTGCCACGTGCGGTCGGCGAGCGCCCGGGAATCCACCTGCGCCGCCCACAGACCGGCAGGCGTGCCGTCGCCGCGGAGGTCCACTTCGGAGGGTTCGCCGCCCAGCGGCGTGCCGAACGCGTCGCCGAGCGAATGCGCCGGATCAGTGGACACGACGAGCGTCTTCCTGCCGCGGCCGGCGAGCGCGGCAGCGGTAGCCGCGGCGAGCGTCGTCTTCCCGACACCCCCCTTGCCGGTGAACAGCAGGATGCGCATCTAGCCCTCGGCCCTGCGCTTGAGCTCCTTGAGCGCAGTGTCCATGACCATCTTCTCCGCCTTGCGCCGCAGCAGCCCGATCATCGGCAGAGCCAGCTCCACCGAGAGCGTGTAGGTGACGCGGGTGCGCCCGCCGCCGAGCGGTTCGAGCGCGTACCGGCCGTTCTGCGCCTTTTGCATCTGGCCCTTGACCAGATGCCAGCTGACGCCCAGCCCGGTCTCGTCCCAGTCGTATTCGAGCGTGTACACGTCCTTGATCGGCCCGGCGTCGAGGGTGAGCTTCACCTGTTTCGCCCGGCCCGCGTCGTCGGTCGCGACCACCTCGGTCTCGCGGACCGCCTTGGTCCACTCCGGGTACGCGGGGAAATCGGAGATCACCGACATGACCCGTGCGGGCTCGGCGTCGACCTCGATGGACTGCGTGGACTGCTCGGCCATGGGACGAAGCGTAGCCGGACAGCACAGTCACCAACGCAGCACGTAGGGCTGCCCGGTCTCCTTGAAGTGACCCACGTTACGGCACTCGGTGTGCCCGACCCGGCGCCGAGCGGCCAGCGGCTGGTGCACGTGCCCGAACACCGACCAGCGCGGACGCTGCTCCAGGATCAGGTCCAGCAGCGCCTTCGACCCGAGTTCGGCGCGGCGCGCGACCACGTCGTAGGTCAGTTCGGGCACCGCGGGCGGGATGTGCGTGCAGAGGACGTCGACGTCGTCCAGCAGCGACACCGCCGCGTCGAACTCCTCGCGCGCCCGCAGGTACGGCCGCCACGCCGCGCCCTTGCGCGGACGCGGGAGCACGCCGTCCGGCAGCACCGCGCCGCCGGCGAAGCCGAACCGCAGGCCGCCGATGGTGACGACCTCGCCGTCGACCAGCCGCACGCCCTCGCCGGCGAACTCCGGCCACGCCGACGGAGCGTCGACATTGCCGGGGATCGCGTACGTCGGCGCGGTCATCGAAGCGAACAATGTGGAGTACTGCTCCCGGACCGCTTCGTCGACCGCGGCGGCCGGATCGTCCAGGGTGGCCCACAGCGTGCGTGAATAGGCGACCGTCTCGTCTCTGGTGCCTTCGCGGCGCAGGCGGGCGAACTCGCCGACTTTCTCCGCGCCGAACAGCACGCCCATGATGCCTTTGTCGTGGTCGTGGTAGTCGACGAAGTCGAGCAGGTCGCCGAGCACGACCAGCGCGTCCGCCCCGTCCCCCGCCCGCTTCAGCGCGTCGGCGTTGCCGTGCACGTCCGAAACGACGTGAACCCGCACAAGAGCCTCCTACTCGACGGTCCGGGGCGGAATCCCCGGCTCGCGCCCGTCCTCGAGGATCTCCTTCAACCCCAGCGCCACTTCCTTCGCCGCGCGCGCCCTCCGGTCGGATTCGCGGCGCAGTTCGCGCGGGCTCAGCTCGCGCGGGACGCCGCCGGGACCGGCGGGCGTGGCCCGGAGGAAGTAGTGCAGCACGGTGCCGTCGAGAACAGGTTCCAGCCAGACCTCCATGGTACCGATCAAGGCGCCCGTGACGGTCCAGCGCAGGCCCTTGTCCCCCCGGTCGGTGTAGACCCGCAATTCCAGGTCGGGCCAGTACCGCCGCCACGAGCGCGGATCGGCGAACGCCGCCGCGACGGTGGACGGGGGCACCACGAGGAAGGTCTCGTCTACGAGATCGAGTGCTGGCGGTTCGTGCACCCGGACACGATGTCACGACCTCGCCGCGCGCCCCGTGCCAGCATGGTCTTAAGGTCTACGGCACGCTAAGTTGACTGGCGGGTAACCGCACGCGTCGAACACGGAGGTCCACGTGCGCGAATACAGCGCCCCCGCCGGGAAACCGGTGACCGACGACGAGAACCTGGCCGACGTCGTCTGGGCGAACGCGGAGCGGTTCTCCGACGTGGTCAGCTTCCGCAGGCAGGTCGAGGGCACGTGGCTCGACGTGACCGCGAAGGACTTCGCCGACCAGGTCGCGGCCGTGGCCAAGGGCCTGATCGCGGCGGGCGTCGGGCACGGCGACCGGGTCGCGCTGATGTCGAAGACCCGCTACGAGTGGACGCTGGTCGACTTCGCGATCTGGGCCGCGGGCGCGGTGACCGTGCCGATCTACGAGACGTCCTCGCCGGAACAGGTGCACTGGATCCTTTCCGACTCGGCGGCCAAGGCCGTCGTCGTGGAAACCGGCGCGCACCGCAAAGCGGTCGAGGAGATCAGCGGGCGGCTCAGCACGCTGGAGCACACTTGGCAGATCGAGGACGACTCCCCGGCGGTCGACGAGCTGACCGCGCTGGGCTCCGAGGTGTCCGACGAGGACCTGCACACCCGCCGCCGCGGCGTCACCGCGAACGAGACGGCCACCATCGTCTACACCTCGGGCACCACCGGGCGGCCCAAGGGCGTCGAGCTGACCCACCGGAACTTGCTCGCCGAGATCCGCGCGGACATCGAAGCCTTCCCCGAGCTGATGGAGCAGGGCAACTCGCTGCTGTGCTTCCTGCCGCTGGCGCACATCCTCGCCCGCGCGATCGCGATCACCGCGCTCACCGCCCGGGTCACCCTCGGCCACACGCCGGACGTGAAGAACCTGGTCCCGGACCTCGGCACCTTCCGGCCGACCTTCGTGGTCGCCGTGCCGCGCGTGTTCGAGAAGGTCTACAACACCGCCAAGCAGAAGGCGCACGCCGACGGCAAGGGCAAGATCTTCGACGCCGCCGAGGCCACCGCGGTCGCGTACAGCGAAGCTCAGGAAAAGGGCGGCGCCGGGCTCGGTCTGCGCGCGAAGCACCTGCTGTTCGACAAGCTGGTGTACGGCAAGCTCCGCGCCGCGCTGGGCGGCCGTTGCATCGCCGCGGTGTCCGGCGGGGCTCCGCTGGGCGCGCGGCTGGCGCACTTCTTCCGCGGCATCGGCGTGCCGGTGTTCGAGGGTTACGGCCTCACCGAGACGTCCGCGGCGGCGAACGTCAACACCAGCGCGGCGTTCCGCGTCGGCACCGTCGGACGGCCGGTCGCGGGCACCTCGGTGCGCATCGCCGAGGACGGCGAGGTCCTGCTCAAGGGCGACGTCGTGTTCGGCCGGTACTACAACAATCCCGAGGCGACCGCGGAAGCCCTCACCGACGGCTGGTTCCACACCGGCGACCTCGGCGAACTGGACTCGGAAGGCTTCCTCAAGATCACCGGCCGCAAGAAGGAGATCATCGTGACGGCGGGCGGCAAGAACGTCGCCCCGTCCGGGCTCGAGGACACCATCAAGGCCTCGCCGCTGGTGAGCCAGGTGATGGTGGTCGGCGACCAGCGGCCGTTCATCGCCGCGCTGGTCACGATCGACGAGGAGTACTTCCCGGCCTGGAAGTCCCAGCACGGCAAGCCGGACTCGGCGACGGTCTCCGACCTGGCCGAGGACGCGGACCTGCGCGCGGAGATCCAGGCGGCGGTCGACGAGGCGAACAAGCAGGTTTCGCACGCGGAGTCGATCAAGAAGTTCACCGTGCTGGCCAACGACTTCACCGAGGCGGGCGGCGAGATCACGCCGAGCTTGAAGCTGAAGCGCAACGTGGTGAACAAGAACTACGCGTCCGACATCGAGGCGCTATACCGGAAGTGAGCCCGGGACCGGGGCGGCGGGCCGCCCCGGTCACCCGTCCTTGGCCAGGTGCTTGAAGTACTCGTTGGCCATGTTGTTCCTGATTTCGTCCGCGTGCGGCTGAAAGCGCGGGTTCTCCCGCAGCACCTGGTCGATCTCTTTCATCGCGTTGCCGGTCTGGATCTTCAGCGGGTCGCCGTCGGGGCGGTTCGCCACGTGGTTCTCCACGTCCGCCCAGGTGTGGTTCCGTTCGCCGCCGGGGACCTGCTCGATCGCGTAGTCGGTGCGCACCGGGCCGGTGCCGCCGCCCCATTTGCTCTCGTTGTGCAGGATGTTGTGGTACTCGAGGACGACCCGGTTGGTGTTGCCCCCGCCCCCGAGGTGAACCCGTTCTCGTTCTGTTTGGAATGGCCCAGCTCGTGGAAGATTTCCTGGTCCGAGGCGTTGTGCTTGACCGCGACCAGGTTGTTGGAGTGCGCGTACCCGCCGCCGCCCTGGATGTCTTTGAGGTACTGGTTCGCCCCGTAGCCGCCGAATTCGGGATCCTTGGTCGAGTCCTGTGTCTCCGCGATCAACGGATTGCTCACCCCGCTCACGCTACGGCGCGGGCGGGGCCGTTAGCCGGGGTAGACCGCTGGTTGCCCGTGCGTCCACGCGACAGTCGGACACACGGGCAAGCCCGCGGGAGGTCAGGCTTGTGGCGGCTGACCCTGGTACTGCTGCTGCGCCTGCGCGTACTGCTGCTGCGGGGCGGCCTGCTGCTGTTGCGGGGCCTGCTGCTGTTGCTGCGGAGCGCCGTCCGGGACCACGTAGACCGCGGTGCCGTAGGCGGCGATTTCACTGGCCGTGCCGGCGATCTCGTTGCAGTCGAAGCGCAGCGCGAGCACGGCGTTGGCACCGTGCTGCATGGCCTCCTGGCACAGCCGGAAGAGGGCCTCGTGGCGCGAGTCGGACAGCAGCTTCGTGAGGCCCTTGAGCTCGCCGCCTCCCATCGCCTTGAACCCGGAGCCGATGTTGGAGAACATGTTCCGGCTGCGGACGGTGAGCCCGAAAACCTCGCCGAACACGCGGACGACGCGGTACCCGGGCAGATCGTTCATCGTCGACAGCAGGATCGGGAACTGCTGCGGTGGCGCGGCTTGAGTCATGGCCGGATCGTATCGTCGGCGAGCCGCTCACGCTGTGATTCGCGCGGTCCAGTCCAGATGATGCCGGTATGCCCAGCCTCGCTCTTCGCCGACGTCTTGCCCCGCGCTGGCGGCGACGAGCTTCTCCACCCGGGCGCGCCGAAGCCGCTCGTAGGCCGCGAACGCGGCGGGTGCGTCCGGCAGATCGCGCAGGCACTGGCCGAGCACCACGGCGTCCTCCAGCGCCATCGACGCGCCTTGCCCGGCCGCCGGGGACGCCGCGTGGGCTGCGTCACCCGCCAGCACCATCGACGACGTAGACCAGACGCGGGTGGTGGGCAGGTCGTAGGAATGGCCGCCGTAGATCTTGTCTCCGGTCGCGGCCACGATCGCGGCGCACGGCAGCGGGTCGTCCGCGAAGGCGGCGTGGGTGAACTCGCGCCAGCCCGCCGGGGTGACGGCGGCGATCTCGGCGCGCGAGCGTTCGGAATCGGGGACGCGGGCGAACCAGTACGTCGCGCCGTCCGGATCGGTGGTGTAGCCGAACGCGGCCCGGCTGCCGCGGAACATCCGGTAAATGCCGGGCGCGGCGGGCAATCCTTCGGCGCGCGTGTAGCCGTAGACGACGGACAAGCCGGTGAAACGCGGCGGTTCGGCCTGCGGGTCGATGAGCGTGCGAACCACGGAATGCAGGCCGTCCGCGCCGACGAGCACATCACCGGATGCGGTTGTGCCGTCCTGGAACGTCACGGTGCCGTTGTCAGTGGCGGAAACCAGGCGCTTGCCGTGCACGATCTCGACGCCGCGGCGTTCCGCTTCCTGTTGCAGCGCACGGTAAAGCGCGGCGCGAGTGAGGGTGCGCGGCCCGTCGAGTTCGGGGTCGAACTCGTGCGCGCCGAGCGTGGTTCCGTCCGGGCCGACGAGTTCCATGCCGGTCGAGGCGAAGGACGCTTCGATCACCGGGGTGTCGGCGTCGATCGCGCGCAACGCGTTCATGCCGTTGTGCATCACGACGAGAAACGCCCCCGCGTCCGCTCCCCCGCTGGGATGCGCTTCGCAGACGACCGGCTCGTGCCCGGCCAGTTGCAACGCCATCGCCGCGACTGTGCCCGCGACTCCGCCGCCCGCGATCAGAACCCGCATCGCCACCCCCTGGAAACGACTGTGGCGGGGGGGGGGGGGGGGGGGGGGGGGGGGGGGGGGGGGGGGGGGGGGGGGGGGTGGGGGGGGGAGGAGGGGGGGGAGGGGGGAGGGGGGGGGAAGGGG
>NZ_JBVJOE010000011.1:182345-274433 GCF_055583325.1 Amycolatopsis sp. NPDC104775 | reverse complement strand
TAGAGTAACCACCCCATACAAAGACAAAAAAAAACAACCCCGACAAAGAAACAAAACCCCCCCCCCCCCCCCTGGGAAAATGCTTGTCCCTCCCCCCCGGGGGGGGGGGGCGGCGGCACAGACCGGGCGATCAGGCGCGCTGCGCGACCGCAAGCCGCACGCAGACGGCGAGGGCGCGGACGGCTTCCTCCACCTCGGCCAGCTCCGGGAAGGTCGGCGCGATGCGGATCACCGCGTCGGCCGGGTCGTTGCCGTGCGGGTGGGTGGCCCCGGCCGGGGTCAGCGCGACGCCCGCCTCCTTGGCCAGCCGCACGACCTCCTTCGCGGTGCCCTCGGGCACCGTGAGCGAGATGAAGTAGCCGCCGGTCGGCTTGGTCCAGGTCGCCAGGTCGCTCAGCTCCTCGGAGAGGATGCGCTCGACGGCGGCGAACTTGGGCGCGATCAGCTCGGCGTGCTTGCGCATGAGCGCGCGGACACCCTCGGCGTCCTTGAGGAACAGCGCGTGGCGCAGCTGGTTGACCTTGTCCGGGCCGATCGTGCGCTTGCTGAGCACGCTCTGCCACCAGGCCAGGTTGGCCTCGGACGCGCCGAAGAACCCGACGCCGGCCCCGGCGAAGGTGATCTTCGAGGTGGAGCCGAACACGAAGGCGCGGTCCGGGTTCCCGGCCTCGGCGCAGAGCGCGAGGATGTCGGCCAGCTCCGGCTCGTCGTCGGTGAGGTGGTGCACCGCGTAGGCGTTGTCCCAGATGATCCGGAAGTCCGGCGCGGCGGCCGGCATCGCGGCGAGCCGCCCGGCGACCTCGGCGCTGAACGTGACGCCCGTCGGGTTGGAGTACTTCGGCACGCACCAGATGCCCTTGACCGCGGCGTCCTCGGCGACCAGCCGTTCGACGACGTCCATGTCCGGGCCGGTCTCGGTCATCGGCACCGGGATCAGCTCGATGCCGAACCGCTCGGCGAGCGCGAAGTGCCGGTCGTAGCCGGGCACCGGGCACAGCATCGCGATCCGCGGCTCGTCGGCCCAGCGGCGGGTGGCGCCCGGGAGGGTGCTCAGCATCGCCTGCGCGATGGTGTCGTGCATCAGCTCCAGGCTGGAGTTGCCCGCCGCGAACAGCTGCTCGACCGGCACCTGCAGGGCGCCGGCGAAGATGCGGCGCAGCTCCGGCAGCCCCTTGAGCCCGCCGTAATTGCGGGTGTCGGTGCCGTCCTCGGCCTTGTACTGGCCGTTCGGCAGCGTCAGGAGATCCGCGGAGAGGTCGAGCTGCCGGGGCGACGGCTTGCCGCGGGTGATGTCCAGGGACAGTCCGCGCTCGACCAGCGCGGCGTAGTCGCGACGGGCAGTGTCGACATCGACAGGAGCTGTGGTCATACCACCACGCTAAACCGCTCGCGCAAGCCAGTTCGGGTGACCCCCGGCTCTCGTGGGCTAGCGTGGGACCTGTGCGGTACCTGGTGCATGCCGACCAACGGCAGTTCTCCTTGCGGGACAAGGACGCCTGGCGTCCCGGCGACGGCGGATGGACCGACGAAGCGGTCTCGGCGCACCGCGTCGCGGTAGAGCCGTCGTCGCTCTCCGTGGCGACCGCGCGGTCCGACTGGGTCGAGGTCGAGGTTGCGGTCGGCGCCGCGATACCGCCGGTGTCGCCGGACGCGTCCCACGTGGTGGAAGCCGATCTCGACGTCCCCAGCGGAGTGCTGACGCTGGCCGGTCCCGCCGATTACGCGCGCCAGGAGCACCGGATCCCGGTCCCGCCCGGCCGGTACCGGGTCCGAGTGTCCTATGTGGAGAGCGGCCCGCCGGACGCGGAATGGCACGACCACGAGTTCGGCGAGCATTTCCGGTACGTGCTGGACCTGTTCCCGTCCGCCGGGCCCGCCCCGGTCGCGGTGCTGCGCCAGGGCGCGCAGGTGTGGGACGGCTGATATCCGTTGGCGGCGTGCCGCGCCGGAAGGCAGACTCGGCGGCATGCAGTGGATCACCACCGAGATCGGCGAGCAGTTCGTGCGCGGTGCACTTGAGCTGGAGCCCACGCCGCAGGGCTTGCTGCCGCACCGGCTGACCGCACGGGCGCGGGCGCAGAACTCCGACAGCAGGCTCGCGATGGCGGAGACCCAGCCGTCCGGCGTGCGCTTGGCGTTCCGCACCGAATCGACGGCGATCGAACTGGACACCCACCGCACGAAGGTCGGCTACGTAGGCGTGCCGACGCTGCCGGACGGCGTCTACGACCTGGTGCTGAACGGGCGTCCGGCGGGCTCGGCGACCGTCTCCGGCGGAGACGACCTGATCCTCGACATGATGACCGGCGAGGGCGAGACCCGCCCCGGCCCGTCCGGCACGGTCCGGTTCTCCGACCTGCCGTCGGGCCCCAAGGACGTCGAGATCTGGTTGCCGCACAACGAAACCACGCGGTTGATCGCGTTGCGCACCACTGCGCCGGTTTCCCCGCTGCCGCCCGCGCGGCGGGTCTGGCTGCACCACGGCAGCTCGATCAGCCACGGCACCGGCGCGGCGGGTCCGTCTCAGACGTGGCCCGCGCTAGCCGCCGCGGCCGCCGGGGTGGACCTGATCAACCTGGGTTTCAGCGGGAGCGCGCTGCTGGACCCCTTCACGGCGAGGGCGATGCGGGACACGCCCGCGGATCTGGTGAGCGTGAAGCTGGGCATCAACGTGGTGAACGCGGACCTGATGCGGCTGCGTGCGTTCGGCCCGGCCGTGCACGGATTCCTGGACACGATCCGGGAAGGGCATCCGGACGTTCCGCTGGTGGTGGTTTCGCCGCTGCACTGCCCGATCCACGAGGACACCCCCGGCCCGGGCGCGCCGGATTTCAGCGACGGGACGCTCCGGTTCAAGGCGACCGGCGATCCGGCCGAGGTGGCGGCGGGGAAGCTGACGTTGAAGGTGATCCGGCGGGAGCTGGCGCGGGTCGTCCGGGACCGGAAGGACCCGGCACTGCACTACGTGGACGGCCTTTCGCTGTACGGGGAAGAGGATTTTGCCGTGCATCCGCTGCCGGACGCGCTCCATCCGGACGCAGCTACGCACCGGCTGGTCGGGGAACGGTTCGCCAAGCGGGTCTTCGGGGACGGCGGTCCGTTCGCGGAGTGAGCCCTCGTGGCCTCAGGCCGCCCAGCCTGAGGCCACGCCAGCTCAGCGCGCGAACCGGCGGGCGAACTCCGCCATCCCGGTCGGGCGGATGTCCGGGTAACGGTCGTTGTCGAGCGGGCTCAGCTTCGCCTTCCCGGTGACCATCGACCAGACATACTGCAGCGCAACGTAATCCGCGGGTCCGGAAGCGACGGCCTTGCGGCGTTCGATCTCCGCCGCCAGTTCCTCCGTGCCGCCGAGCCGCCGAAGGGCGAGACGGCGTCCGGAACCGCGCTCCAAGGCGTCGTGGAAGTCCTTCATGGACAGCACGTCACCGGCCACCCGGACCGGCCCGGAGACGGCCGCGTCCAGCGCCACCGCGGCGGTGTAGGCCGCGGTGTCCGCGACGGTGGTGAAATCGCACGGCTCGTCGCCGTCGCCCCAATAGCTGAACGTTCCGTTCTCCCAGTCCACGATTTCCAGGAACGGCGCGGTCGTCACCTCGTGGAACGCGCCGTTGAGGACGGACGTCACCGGGATCCCGGCGCCGGCGAACGCCTCGTGCGCCTTCCGCCGGTCGTCGAGGAAGACGTTGTCCCCGTCGTCGAGCCGGAACAGGTCCACCGCGAAATCCGACGGGATCAGCCGGGACACCCCGGCCTTCTCCGCGGCGCTGAACAAGGCGAGCTGCCCGTCCACAACGACGTCCGGCCCGCCCTGCACCGCCGAGACGACCACGTCCACGCCGTCCAGCGCGTGCTCGGGGCGCTCCAGCGTGCCCTGGACGATTTCCGCTCCCCGTTCCTTCACCGTCCGCGCCGCTTCGGCCCCGGCGCTCTCCGGCCGGACCAGCGCCCGCACCTGCGCGCCACGCCGGAGCAGGCTCGCCGCGATCTCGCTGCCCAGCATCCCCGTGGCCCCCGCGACCAGCACTTTCGTCACTTCTCATTCCTCCTGCGTCACTGCTGCTTGACTTCGGCGATCGCGACGCTAATCCTTGAAACCGATTACAAGGTCAAGTCAACGGAGCCCAGGACACATGCGCATCGGGGAGCTGTCCAAGCGGACCGGCGTCGACGAGCAACTGCTGCGGTACTACGAAAAACAGGGCCTCCTGCACCCGGCTCGCACCCCGAACGGCTACCGCGACTACGCGGAGGCCGACGTCGGAGCGGTGCTGCGGATCCGGGAGCTGCTCGCCGCGGGCCTGCCGACCGCGACGATCGCCGAGATCGGCTCGTGCGTCCGCGACGAACCGCTGACGCCCGCCTGCGACGGGGTGCTCGAACGGCTGCGCGGCGAACGCGACCGGATCGACGCGGCGCTCGCCCAGCTCCAGTCGTCCCGCGCGGCGCTGGACACAGTGATCCAGCGCCGGGCCGCGACCTGACAGTCCCGGCTGCTAACTTCCGCCCCATGGCGGACCACACTCTCCGGACCCAGCTGACCCATCCCGATCGCGGCGTCCTGCTGTTCGGCATCACCCCGCCCCGCCTCAGCAACTCCCCCGAGCGGATCCGGGAAATCACCGCCGCCACCTTGGCGCGGCTGGAATCCCTGGACGTCGACGGGCTCGCCCTCTACGACATCGACGACGAGAGCGATCGCAACCCCGAAGAGCGGCCGTTCCCCTACTTGCCGACCCTCGACCCCGCCGTCTACCACGCGGACTATCTCAGCCAGTGGAACCGCCCCGCGGTCATCTACCGCTGCGTCGGCAAGTACCCGGAGAGCGAGCTGCGGGACTGGCTGCGGACCGCCGACCCCGAGCGCGTGCTGTCCGTTTTCGTCGGGGCGTCCTCGAAGAACAAGCAGGTGCACACCCGGCTGTCCGAGGCGCAGGCGATGCGCCGGGACGTTCGTCCGGACCTGCTGCTCGGCGGCGTCGCCATCACCGAACGGCCCGACGAGCACCTGCGGCTGATCGCCAAACAGCAGGCCGGCTGCGCGTACTTCATCTCGCAGGTGATCTACAGCGCCGACGCGGCCAAAAGCATGGTCTCCGACTACTTCTACGCCTGCCGCGATCAGGGTCTCGACCCCAAGCCCGTCCTCTTCACCCTGTCGGTGTGCGGTTCGGCGAAGACGCTGGCGTTCCTCAAGTGGCTCGGCGTCCACGTCCCGCGCTGGCTGGAGAATTCCCTGCGCCACGCGGACGACACACTGGCCGAATCGTACGAGCAATGCCTGGCCAACGCGCGCGACCTCGCTGCCTTCTGCCGCAAGCTGGGGATGCCCTTCGGTTTCCTCGTGGAGAGCGTGTCCATCCGCAAGGTCGAGATCGAGGCGTCGGTGTCGCTTGCCCGCGAGGTGAGCGAACTGCTCGGCCGGACGGCTACAGCGGATCCAGCGCGGTGATCTTCCACTGCCCGTCGGTGCGATGCGCGGTCACGGACAGCTGCCCGACCGACGACTGAGGCGCGCCACCGCCGGGCAGGATCGTTTGCTGGTCGAGGAAAAGCAGCAGGCTCGCGTCGTCGCCGTGCAGGGACCGGACGCCGATCGCACGTACTGTCGTTGTCCGGACTAGCTTTTCGTTCGTCGCGCGCTGACGGGCCGCAGCGAACTGGCTTTGATACTGGCCCACCGCGGAGCCGGTCAGGACGTCAGCCGCGGCGCGGGCGGTGCGGTCCAGATTCGCGTAGTCGTAGGAAAAAACCGCCTTGACCGCGGCGCTGACCTGGTCGGTGACCTGGGCCGTCGCGACGGGATCGACCATCGCCTCGTCGTCCTCGGGCTGCAACAGCGACGCTTGCACCCCGAACCACACCGCACACGCCAGCGCGACCCCGAGCACACTGGCGGCGATCGTCCGCCGGTTCACGAGCCCACCGCCTGGACGCCGCCGATCTTCCACGTGTCGCCGTCCCGCGCGAAGTCCACGGCCAAGCGCGCCTGCTTCGCCGAAGGCGCACCATCACCGGTGCTCACGCGGACATTCAGGACCGCGATCAGCCGCGCGGTGCCTGCCGAAGGGTTCAGTTCAGTGACAGCGGCTTGCACCAAGGAAGCCGTCGACACGGTTTTGGTGCGCTTGGCGCGGTCGATCTGCAGCTGCCGGTCGCCGGAGAGGTCTTTGCCGTACTGCCCGGTCGTCGCGGCGATCCAGCGGTCCACGTCGACCGCGCTGGTGCGGTAGTCGATCGTGTTGAGCGTGACCAGATCCGTGCTCGCGGCGGCCAGCACGGCGTCCCGGGCGCGGCCGCGGGCGAGGCTGTCGTCGTGCGCCGCGCTCCACCACGACCAGCCGAACCAGGCGGCGGCCAGAACCGCGACTACGGCCAGCACGGTCAGCACCCGTCCATTCAGGAAGGGCTGCCCCGCAACAACTTCCTCGCTTTCCTCAGCCATCACGAACCGCCCAGCAACGCCCCGAGCCCGCCCTTGAGCGGCGCGGTCAGCTGCCCCAGCAGACCGGGCAACTGCTGCTGCGAACCCTGGTCCGAAGGCGCGGACGCCTGGGGCGCGGCCGGAATCGCGGGCGGTTTCCCGGCGTACGGCGCGTTCTGCGCACCCCGCACCTCAGTCGGGCTGCCCGGCGGTTCCGCGCAGTAAGCGTTCATGTTGACCGGCGCTTCGCTCGTGTCGTTGGCCGGACGCTGTTTCGTGCCCTCGTAGCCCTTCGTGCACGAATGCGGATCGAAGAAGTTGAACACCACGCCCAGATGTCCTGTGCCGTCCGGCGAGGTCGTCGGCGAGAACGCCGAAATCACCGGGTATGCCACCAGCAGCTCCTCGATCGCGTCCTTGCGCATCGACGTGACCTGCGCGGTGGTGAGCGAGTTCGCGAACAACACCCCGAGGTCGGTGCCGGACGTCGCGAGCACGTCGCTGATCTGCCGGCTGAGCTGCGGAGCTTCGTCGATCACCTTGCGGAGAGCCGGATCCGAAGACTTCAACTGCCCGGCGATCGTCTTGAGCCCGGACGCGAACGCCGTGATGTTCTGCGCCTGCCGCTCCTGCGTGGCGAACACGGTGCGCGAATTCGCCAGCAATCCTTGCGTGTCCGGCACGTACTGGGCGGCCGTCGCGGTGAGCGAACTGGTGCTGTCCAACAGTTTCTGCAGTTGCGGACCGGAACCGGCGAACGCGTCGTACGTCTCGTCCACCACGGTCTTCAACGATTCCGGATGGACGCTCGCGACCAGGCCGTCGAGATGCGTCAGCACGGAATCCGGCGTCGCGGGCAGCGACGTGCGGTCCTGCGCGATCACCGAACCGTCCTCCAGATACGGCCCGGTTTCGCGGTCCGGCAGCAGGTCCACGAACTGCTCCCCCACCGCCGACCGGTTCGCCACCTGCGCGTGCAGCGCGGACGGGATGTCCGGGCCGCCGGAGTCGATGTCGAGCCGGACGTCGATGCCGTGCGGGGTGAGCGTCATCGCCCCGACCCGGCCGACCGTGACGCCGCGGTAGGCGACCTCGGAATTGACGAAAACCCCGCCGGAGTCGGGAAGCTGGAGTGTCACGTGGTAGCCGCGGTTGCCGAAAATCCGGTCGAGACCGGCGTACCGGCCGCCCGCGTACGTCACCGACACGACGGCGATCACGAAGAACACCAGCAGCTGGATCCGGGTTTTGCGCGTGTTCATCAGCCGCCTCCCAGCAGACCGCCGAGCAACCCGCCCAGCACGCCGCCGTACCCCGGTTTGGCTCCGCCCGTGGCCGGGGTGTTCGGCAAGGGCAACGGCAGCTGCGGCGTGGCTTGCCCGGCGACAGGCGGAGCGCTGCCGGAGGTCGAAGGCGTCGGCAGCTGGAACGGCGGCTGCGACGAGTTCGTGAAGTTCTGCACCAGCTTGTCGAGATCGAGGTTGATCCGCGCGTCGACGTTCGCGTAGTCGCCCTTGATCACGTTGCCCGCGTAGTCCGGGAACGGGTAGGTGAGCAGGATCCGCAGCGCGTTCGGCAGGTCCTTGCCCGCCGCGCTGAGCTGGCGCAGCGTCGGCTCCAGCGCCTTGAGGTTCGCGATGAGCTGGTCCCGGCTGCGGTTCACCGTGTCGACCGCGACGCCGGACAGCTTGTTCAGCGCGTTCAGCATCCCCACCAGCTGGTCGCGCTGGTCGGCGACGATCTTCAAGCCCGGCGCGAGTTTGTCCAGCGCGGTGGCGAGGTTCTGCTTCTGCCCGGCCAGCGTGGCAGACAGCTTGTCCAGCCCGTCGATCGCGCGCAGGATTTCGCCCTTGTGCCCGTCCAGCTGGGTGGCCAGTTCGTCCACTCTGGACAGCAGTGCGCGCATCTGCGGTTCGTTGCCCGACAGCGCGTCGTTGAGTTCATGGCTGATGTTCTGCAGCTGGTCCACGCCGCCGCCGTTGAGCAGCAGCGACAACGCGCCCAGCACTTCTTCGATCTCCGGGTTGCGGTTCGTGCGCCCGAGCGGGATCTGCGCCCCGTCGGCGAGCTTGCCCGCCGGTTTCTCCGCGGTCGGCGCGCTCAGCTGCACGAACTTCTCGCCGAGCAGACTCGACTGACGCAGCTCGGCGCGCGCGTTGGCGGGCAGCTGAACGTCGCCGTTGACCGTCATCGACACGAGTGCGGCCCGGGTGTCCGGGGTGAGCGCGATCCGGTCGATCCGCCCGACCGCGACGTCGTTCACCTTCACGTTCGCCTGCGGCACCAGGTCCAGCACGTCGGTGAACAACGCGGTCACGTGGTAGGGATGGTCGCCGACGTCCGGGCCGCCGGGCAGCGGCGTCGAGTACAGCCCGTTGAAGCCGCCGTCGCTGCATCCGGCGAGCACCAGCACCCCGGCGAGCGCGCCCGCCAGCCGTTTGCGGAGGCGTTTCACTTGCCACCTCCGGGTTTCTGCGTCAGCACGTCCGTCAGCGGCAGTGGCAACGGCGGCAACTGGCCGTTCTGCAAGGAGTTCAACGCCTGCGGGATGGACGGCAGCTTGAGCGTGCCGTCGAGCACCGGCGCGAGCTTCTTGCAGATATTGCCGAGCGTGTCCGGCAGCGGCTTCGGCGTGCCCGCGCTGATCAACCGGCAGACGGTGAGGATCGGCGGGTTGGTGATCTCGTTGAGGTTGTCGCGCACCGCGATCGTGCCGGACGCCGCGTCGTAGGTGTTGATGAAGTTCGTCGCCCCGGTCGGCGCGATGTCGAGCACCTCGGCGAGCGCGGCCCGCTGGTCCACCAGCACCTTGGTGAGCGAGGCCAGTTTGGCCACATTGGACGAAAGCCCGTTCTTGTTGTCCGCCACGAACTGCTTCACGTCCTGCAGCGACGTCGAGAGCGATTCGAGCGCGGCCCCGACGTCGTGCGAATCGTCGGCGAGGAACCCGCTGACGTCCGCGAGCCGCTGGTAGAACTCGTTCAGCTGGCTGTCGCTTTGGGACAGTGCGGAGGTGAAGGAGTTCAGGTTCTTCACCGTGGAGAACAGGTCGTCCTTGGAATCGTCGAGCGTGCCGGCCAGTTCGGCGAGCCGGGTGACGGTCGAGTTCAGGTCCTTGCCGTTGCCCTTGAGGTTGGCCGCCGCCGTGTCCAGCAGATCGGAGAAGGCGCCGTTTTTGTTGGCCCCGTTGGGTCCCAGCGCGGTGGACAGCTTGTCGAGGCTCGCGTAGAGGTCGTCCAGTTCGACCGGCGTCGCGGTTTTGTCGCGCGCCAGCACGGTCCCGCTGGCGATCGTCGGCCCGCTGTCGTACGCCGGGGTCAGCTGGACGTACCGGTCGCTCACCAGGCTCGGCGAGACGACGACCGCGCCGACGTCCTTCGGGATCGGGACGTCGTCGTTGACCTTCATGTCGACCCGCACCGCTTGACCCGCCGGTGTCACCGCGGTCACCTCGCCGACCGGGACACCCAGCACGCGCACGGACGAACCGGCGTACAGGCCGACGGTTTTGCCGAAGTAGGCCGAGATTTTGGTTCCGCCGGTGTCGCGCAGCGCGAAGTAAATGCCCGCCGTAAGCAAAAGCGCGGCTACACAAGCGAACCCGAGCCAGGTGACCAAACTGCGCCCAGCGCGCGTATCGACAGTCATCGTCCACCTACCCCTTGATCAGGCGCGGAGATCGGCGGCGTACAGCCCTCCGGGTTGATCGACAGCCCGCCCACCGTGATCGTCGGAGGCAGCAGCCCGCACAGATACCCCTCGAACCAGCGCCCGTTGCCAGTCGCGTTAGCGCCGACCCGGGCGAACGGGGCCATCAGCTGCAGGCTCCGGTCGAGATTGCCCTGGTTGCGCTGCAACACGTCGGTGACCTTCCCGAGCGCGGCGAGCGTCGGCCCGATCTGCGTGCGGTTGTCCGCGACCAGTCCGGACAGCTGCTTCGAAATCTCCTGCGTGCCCTTGAGCAGCGTGCTGATCTGCTCGCGGCGCTGCTGCAGTTCGGTCAGCAGCAGATTGCCGTCGCTGATCACCTGCTGCAGCTGGGCGTTCCGGTCGGACAGCGTCTTCGAGATCTTGCTCGTGTTGGCCAGCAGCGTGTGCAGATCGGCGTCGCGCGAGGACACCGTCTTCGACAGCGCCGACAGCCCGGACAGCGTGTCCTTCAAGTACTGCGGACTGTCCTTGAGGGAATCCGACAGCGCGGTGAAGCTCTGCGCCAGCTGCTTGGTGTCGATGTCGCCGACCGTGGTGGACAGCTGGTTGAACGCGTCCTGCAGCTGGAACGGCGTCCGCGTGCGCTGCACCGGGATCGTGTCGCCGGGAGCCTGCGTGCCCCCGCCTTTGGTGTCCAGCGCGAGGTATTTCTCCCCCAGCAGCGTCTTGATCTCGATCGACGCCGTCGTCGCGTCGCCGACCCGCACGCCCTTCACCCGGAACTTCACGAGCACCTGTTTGTGCCCCAGCTCCACCGAGGTCACCTGCCCGACCTTGACCCCGGCCACCTGCACCTCGTTGTCCGCCGCGAGCCCGGCGGACTCGGCGAACGCCGCGGTGTAAGTGGTGCCGTTGCCGAACATCGGGATGCTGTCGGAAAAGTACGTCACCGCGGTGATCAGCACGATGAGCACGAGCGTCACCGCGCCGACGCTCGCCTGGTTCCGGTCTTTGAGCCGCTTCACGGGCCACACCTCGGCGCGCGTTCGGTGCCGGGGACGGGCACGATCGGCAGCGTCACGTCCAGCGAGGAAATGCCGATGGTGCCTTCGATCCCGCACAGGTAGTAGTTGAACCAGCTGCCGTAGCTCAGGGTCCGGGTGAACTTTTCCAGGTTCCCCGGGAGCACCTGCAGCAGATGCTCGATGAGCGGCTGCGAATCGTTGAGGTTGTTCGCCAGCTTCCCGAGCTGCGTCACGTCCTGCTGCACGACCGGTCGCGCGTCGGCGAGCAGGCCCGCGGTCGCGTTGGTCAGGTCGCCGAGCGCGCCCACCGCGTCGCCGATCGGCTTGCGCTGCTCGGCCAGCCCGCTCACCAGCCGCTGCGTCTGGTCGACCAGGTCGCCGAGCTGCGGGCCGCGCGCGTTGACCGTGCTGAGCACCTGGTTGAGGTTGTCGATGACCTGCCCGATCACCTTGTCCTTGCCCGCGATCGCCGACGTGATCGACGCGGTGTGCGAAAGCAGGCTGGTGATCGTGCCGCCCTCGCCCTGGAACACCTGCACGATCTCGGCGGAAAGCTGGTTGACCTCCTTCGGGTCCAGCGCCTTGAACAGCGGCTTGAACCCGTTGAACAGCACGGTCAGGTTGAGCGCCGGTTTCGTCCGCTCCGGCGGGATGGTGCCGCCGGGAGACAGCGTGTCACCGCCGCTGACGTCGGTGCCGAGCGAGAGGTAGCGCTGCCCGACGAGGTTGCGGTACTTGATCGTCGCGGTGGCCAGCGAGGGCAGCTTGTACGCCGATTCGACGAGGAAGCGCACCTCGGCGTAGTTCTGCTCGCCCTGGTCGACCCCGATCGTCTCGACCTGGCCGACTTTCACGCCGGAGATCCGCACGTCGTCGCCCGCTTGCAGACCGGACGCGTCGGTGAACTTCGCGACGTAGGCCGCGGTGTCGCCGAAGTTCGTGTTCGCGATGGTGGTGGCGAGGATGCCGGTGAGCAGCACGGTGACCACGGCGAAAACGCCGATCTTGATCAGCGCGGGAACGAACGACCTCATTTCAGCTCCACCTCCGCCCCGCGGTACAGCGGCCCGACCAGCAGCGCCGACCAGCCCGGCACGGTGTCCGGCGTGGTGTTCAGCGTCGGCGAGGCGAGCAGGTCGAGCAGTTTCTGTTCGTCGGCCGACCCGACGATGCTCGGCGCGCCGCCGGTCGATCCGGACCCGCCGGGCAGCGGGCCGTTGGTGAAGTCGCTGGGCAGCGTGCCGTCCGGATTGTGCGGCGGAGCGGGTTTGCTCGCCCCGTCCTTCACCGCGCCGTCGGGCGGATACTGCGGCCAGTGCCCGGGTTTCGGCACCTGCGGATAACAGCGCGGGCCGCGTTTGTCGTCGTACTTCGGCTCGTCGACGCCGGGCAGGTACTTGCCGCGGCTCGCCGAGAACTCGATCGTCACGCGGCTGACCTCCGGATGCGCGGTGCCCTTGCCGAACGCCAGCTCCGCGTTCGGCACCGTCCCGGCCAGCTGCTTGAACAGGCACGGGTATTCCGGCGCGTACTTCGCGAGCACGTCGAGCGTGGGCTGCACGGCGGTGGTGAGGCGGATGATGTTGTCCTTGTTGACTTCCAGGAAGCGCGTCAGGTCGGTGGCGGTGCCGGTCACCGAGGCGTACAGATCGGTCAGGCCGTGCTGTTTCTCCACGATGGTCTGCGTCGTCGTGGTGAGGTCCGCGAGCGCCTGGAGTGCGTCCGGTGCGGCCTTGTCGTAAATGCCGGAAACGTTGGCCAGTCCGGTGATGTCGGCCTTGAGGTCGGGCAGCGACGGGTTGAGCTTGCCGAGGTAGTCCGACAGCTGGGTCAGCGTCTCGCCGAGCTTCTTGCCGCGGCCGTCGAGCGCGGCGGACACGGCGTTGAGCGTGCTGGACAGCTTTTCCGGCTGCACCGCCTGCAACAACGGCATGACGTGGTTGAGCACCTGCTCCAGCTCGATCGCGGTGCTGCTGCGGTCCTGCGGGATGACGTCGCCCGCCTTGATCGGCCGCTGCGCCTGCTCAGGCAGCTGGAGCGCGACATACCGTTCGCCGAACAGCGTTTTCGGCAGCAGCCGCGCCGAAACGTTCGACGGGATCACGTCGGTCTTGTCCGGCTGCAGCGCCAGTTCCAGCTCCGCGTGGTCGCCGACCGGCCGCACGTCGCGGATCTCGCCGACGAGCATGCCGCGCACCTTCACGTCGCCGCCGACCCGCAGCTGGCTGCCGACGTGGTCGGTCTCCAGCTTCACGAGCGTGACCGGCGTGAACACCTTGCGGTACGCGGCGATCGTCGTGGTGAAGAACAACGCCGCCACGACCAGGAAGATCAGGCCCAGCACCTGGTACTGGAGCCGTTTGCGCAACTCTCGACGGGTACTCATCCGGATATCCGCACTGTCGTGTTCGCGCCCCAGATCGCGAGGCTCAGGAAGAAGTCCAGCACCGAGATCAGCACGATCGACGTGCGCACCGCGCGGCCCACCGCGATGCCCACCCCGGCCGGTCCGCCGGACGCGGTATAGCCGTAGTAGCAATGGGAAAGGATCACCAGCACGCTGAACACGATCACCTTGGCGAACGACCAGAGCACGTCCTCGGGCGGGAGGAACAGCGTGAAGTAATGGTCGTAGGTGCCCGCAGACTGGCCGTAGAGCCAGATGGTGATCTGCCGCGACGCGAGGTACGAGGACAGCAGACCCACCGCGTACAGCGGGATCACCGCGGTGACCCCGGCGAGCACGCGCGTGGTGACCAGATACGGCATGCTCGGCACGGCCATCACTTCGAGCGCGTCGATCTCTTCGGAAATCCGCATCGCGCCGAGCTGTGCGGTGAAACCGCAGCCGACAGTGGCCGACAGCGCGAGCCCGGCCGACAGCGGCGCGACCTCGCGAGTGTTGAAGTAGGCCGAAATGAACCCGGTGAGCGCGGCGGTGCCGAGCTGGTTCAGCGCCGAATACCCCTGCAGGCCCACGATGAGACCGGTGAACAGCGTCATGCCGATCATCACGCCGAGCGTCCCGCCGATCACCGCGAGCCCGCCGGTGCCGAAGCAGACTTCGGTGAGCAGCCGGGTGGTTTCGCGGCCGTAGCGCCGGATCGTGCGCGGCGACCAGGCGAGCGCCCGGCCGTAGAACGACAGCTGTTTCCCGAGTCCTTCGAGACTCGCGCCGGGGCGCGCGATGATCTCCAGCGTCCGGTCGGACGTGCGCGGCTGCTCGATCGGTTCTGCGGTCATGTCACAGCGCCTTCGGGGGCACGACTTTGAGGTACACGGCGGTCAGCACGACGTTGATCAGGAACAGCAGCAGGAAGGTGATCACCACCGCCTGGTTCACCGCGTCGCCGACGCCCTTGGGCCCGCCCGCCGGGTTCAGCCCGCGGAAGGCGGCGACCACGCCCGCGACGAAGCCGTACAGGAACGCCTTGATCTCGCTGATCCAGAGGTCCGGCACCTGCGCGAGCGCGTTGAAGCTGGCCAGGTACGCGCCAGGCGTGCCGCCTTGCAGGACCACGTTGAAGAAGTAGCCGCCGAGCACGCCGACCACGCTGACCAGGCCGTTGAGCAGCACTGACACGACGATCGCGGCGAGCACCCTCGGCACCACAATGCGCTGGATCGGGTTGACGCCGAGCACTTCCATCGCGTCGATTTCTTCGCGGATTTTGCGCGCGCCGATGTCGGCACAGACGGCGCTGCCGCCCGCCCCGGCCACCAGCAGCGCGGTGATCAGCGGGCTCGCCTGCTGCACGATGGCGAGCGCGCTGGCCGCGCCGGTGAAGGACTGCGCGCCGATCTGCGTGGTCAGCGAGCCGAGCTGCAGCGCGATGACCGCCCCGAACGGGATCGCGACCAATGCCGTCGGCAGAATCGTGACGCTCGCGAAGAACCAGCACTGCTGGATCCATTCACGGAACTGGAACGGGCGTTTGAAGATCGCCCGCAGGACCTCCCAAGACAACGTGGCGAGCCTGCCGACCTGGGCCAGCGCCGCGGTGCCGGGGAGAGTGACCGAGCCGCTTCCGCCCACCGCACCTCCCAGTAGTCACCCCCGAGTCTTGCCCATCCCCGCCCGCCGATTTCGGTTAGCGGTGTTCACTCCCGTCCCTTCGGGCCCCAGCCGTCACCCTGGGCTCAGCAGCACCCTTCACAGCTTCAACGCGTGCGTGGCCGTGGCGCCGCCGTCGGCGACGAACTCGGCGCCGGTGCAATACGAACTCTCGTCGCTGCCGAGGAACACCAGCAGCGGCGCGATCTCGTCGGCCCGCCCGACCCGGCCGAGCGCGACCTTCTTGCCCACCCAGGACACGTCCACGTCCGCGCCCGCGGCGTCGGAGACCATTTTCGTGTCGATCATGCCCGGGTGCACCGAGTTGACCCGGATCCCGCGCGCGCCCAGTTCCAGCGCGGCGACCTTGGTCATCCCGCGGATCGCGAACTTGGTCGCGGTGTAGGCGACGAGGAACGGCATCCCGGCCAGACCCTCCACAGAGGACACGTTGACGATGGAGCCGCCGCCGGCCCCGGCCATGGGTTCAACGACCGAGCGCATGCCGAGAAACGCCCCGATCTGGTTGATCCGCACGACGCGTTCGTATTCGGACAGCGGCGTCTTCGCGAGCTCCGAAAAGTACAGCACCCCGGCGTTGTTGACGAGCACCGTCGGCGGCCCGAATTCGGCCACCGTGGTCTCGACCGCGGCAGTCCAGCCGTCCTCGTCGCTCACGTCGAGATGGCAGAACACCGCCGCTTCGCCAAGCTCCGCGGCGAGTTGCTTGCCTTCGTCGTCGAGGACGTCGGCGATCACCACCTTCGCGCCCTGTGCGACGAACGCGCGCGCGGCCGCCGCGCCCTGTCCCCGGGCCGCGCCGGTGATGAGCGCGACCTTGCCTGCCAGCCGGTGCTCGGTCATGCGTCCTCCGGTTTCAGGGCAGCGAAAGCAGATCGGTCGCGGCGAACATCCGCTCCGGGTCGCGTCCGGCGAAGTGCGCGCCGACGGTCTCGGCGAGTTCGCTGGTGGTCCAGGCGCCGTTCGCGGCGTCGAACCGCTGCTCCACCGACGGCGGCGCCAGCAACGCGACCATGCCGCCGTGGACGACGAAAACCTGGCCGTTGATCGCGTCCGCTCGCGGTGAGGCGAGGAATGCGACAAACGGAGCAACGTGCTCTACCGACAACGGATCGAGCCCGTCCTTGGGTGCCTCGCCGAAGACATCCGCGGTCATCGCGGTGCGGGCGCGGGGGCAGATCGTGTTGGCGCGCACGCCGTATTTGGCCAGCCCGCGCGCCGCGGACATGGTGAGCGCGGCGATCCCGGCCTTGGCCGCCGAGTAGTTGGGCTGGCCGGGCGAACCGACCAGGAACGCCTCGGACGCGGTGTTCACCAGCCTGCCGTACACCGGCTGTCCCTCCATTTTGGAGCGATCGCGCCAGTACGCGGCGGCGTTGCGGGACAGCAGGAAATGCCCGCGCAGATGCACCGCGATGACCTTGTCCCAGTCCTCGTCGGACATCGAGAACAGCATCCGGTCGCGGAGCACGCCCGCGTTGTTCACGACGATGTCGAGGCTGCCGAAATGGTCCACCGCGGCCGACAGCAGTTCCTTCGCGGTCTCGGCCGCCGAGACGTCCCCGGCCACCGCGAGCGCCTTGCCGCCGTGTTTCTCGATCTCGGCTACGACGTCGCTCGCCTCGGCGATGTCGTTGACCACGACGGACGCGCCTTCGCGGGCCAGCGCGAGCGCCTCGGCCCGGCCCAGCCCCGCTCCGGCGCCGGTGACGACTGCGACTTTGCCCTCGAGCGTCATCGAACCGCCTCAACCCGGTCGTCGCTCGTGTTCCCTACGGCCGATCCCACCCGCGAGCCTCCTCGTCGAAGCCTGCCTGACGCAGCACAGACTAGAATCTGTTCTCGTATTGAGCAAGCCCTGGTTAACCGGTTGTGAACAGGGCGTTCTTCGGGCAGTTCGTCACCGCTTGCGAAACACGTTCTACTTCTTCCTCCGGAACCGGTCCGATCACCAGGTTCTCGTCGTCGTCGAGATCGAACACCTCCGGCGCGAACCCCACGCAGACCGCGTTCGCCTCGCACAGCGACCGGTCGACACTGACCTCCATGCTTCCTCCCGTCCGGCACTCCTGGTACAACTAGAACAGGTTCTAGCTTACCGCCGGGGCCCGGTACGACACCACAACGAGACCGGCGGGGTGGAGGTGACGGGTGCGGATCGACTACACGCCGCGGCAGCGGGCATTGGCCGCCGAGCTGCGGGAGTACTTCGCCGAGCTGATGACTCCGGCGCGGCGGGAAAGCCTCGCCGCGCCGGGCGGCGAGTACGGCGACGGCTTGGCGTACAAGGAAATCGTCCGGCAGCTGGGCAAGGACGGCTGGCTCGCGCTCGGCTGGCCGCGCGAGTACGGCGGCCAGGACCGCAGCATGCTCGACCAGCTGATCTTCACCGACGAGGCGGCGGTCGCCGGGGTGCCGGTGCCGTTCCTGACGGTGAACACGATCGGCCCGACGATCATGCGGTTCGGCACCCCGGATCAGAAGGCGTTCTACCTGCCGAAGATCGCCGCGGGCGAGCTGCATTTCTCGATCGGCTACTCCGAACCGGGCGCGGGCACCGACCTCGCCTCGCTGCGCACGCGGGCGACCCGCGACGGCGACGAGTACGTGGTCAACGGCCAGAAAATGTGGACCAGCCTGATCGAGTACGCCGATTACGTCTGGCTCGCCGCGCGCACCGATCCGGAGGCGCGCAAGCACAGGGGCCTGTCGATCCTGATCGTGCCGACCTCCGCTCCGGGCTTCTCCTGGACGAAGGTGCACACCGTCGCCGGGCCCGGCACCAGCGCGACCTACTACGACGACATCCGGGTTCCGGTCACGTCGCGAGTCGCCGAGGAGAACGCGGGCTGGCCGCTGATCACCAACCAGCTCAACCACGAACGCGTCGCCCTGACCTCGGCCGCGCCGGTGCGGAAAGCGCTGGCCGACGTCGTGGAATGGGCTCGCGAAGAGTCGCTGACCGACCGTGAATGGGTCCGGACGCACCTCGCGCGTGTGCATGCTTACGCCGAGTACCTGAAGCTGCGGAACTGGAAGATCGCCTGGGCCGCCGCGGCCAGCGAACTCGGCCCGGCCGAGGCGTCGGCGACCAAGGTGTACGGAACCGAGATGGCGATCGAGGCGTACCGGCTGCTGATGGAGGTGGTCGGCGCGGCCGCCGTGGTGCGCGACGGCTCCCCTGGCGCGGTGCTCGCGGGACGGCTGGAACGGCTGCACCGCTCGGCGTTGATCCTCACTTTCGGCGGCGGCACCAACGAGGTGCAGCGCGACATCGTCGCCGCCGCCGCCCTCGGCCAGCCCGTGACGCGTTAAGGAGTTCTCCCGGTGGACTTCTCTCTCACCGAAGCACAAACCGACCTTTCCGCACTGACCCGGCGCATCCTCGCCGACCAGGTCACCGCGGAATCTCTCGGCCCGCACGGATCCGGTGGTTTCGACGCTCCACTGTGGACTGTCTTGGCCCGCTCCGGCGTCCTCGACGCCGCCCTGCCCGCGACGGTCGGCGGCGGCGGTTTCGGCTTGCTGGAGCAGTGTTCCGTCCTGATCGAGATCGGCCGCGCGGTCGCCCCGGTCCCCTACCTGTCGTCCGTTGTCCAGGCAGGTTCGGTGCTCACTGATCCTTTGCTGGCTGAGCGATGGCTGCTTCCGGTCTCTCGCGGCAAGGCCGTGCTCGCTGTCGCTTTGGGCGGCTCTTTCCTCGCTTCGGAGGGACGCCTCACCGGTACGCAGACCGCCGTCCCCTTCGGGGCCTTCGCGGACGCCTTACTCGTCGAAGCCAACGACGGCGTGTACATCGTCGAGAAGGACGCTGCTGGGGTTTCGATCGAAGCGCAGTCGACCACCGACCACGCTGACGCTGCTTTGGTGACGCTGTCCGACACTCCCGGAGTCGCTCTCGGCGACGTCGGCGAACAGCTGCGCCTTCGCGGCACGCTCGGCGCTTGCGCGCAACAGCTAGGCGTGTTGGAACGCGCTCTTGAGCTGACCGCCGATTACACGCGCGAGCGCAAGCAGTTCGACAAGGTGCTGGGCAGCTTCCAAGCTGTCCGACACCGGTTAGCCGACGCGTACATCGACGTCGAAGCCGTACGGCTGACGCTGTGGCAGGCTGCCTGGAAGCTCGCCGAGGGCCTCCCCGCCGCCGCTGACGTAGCCACCGCGAAGTTCTGGGCCGCCGAAGCCGGACACCGCGTCGCGCACACCGCAGTGCACCTGCACGGCGGTGTCGGCATCGACGTCGAACATCCCGTACACCGCTACTTCGCCGCCGCGAAGCGCCTGGAGTTCGCCAGCGGTGGCGCCACGGAACAACTGCTGGGCCTCGGCGAACTGGTGGTCAGTCCAACGGCGTGATGTGCCGCAGCCGGCGCGGTCCAGTATCCGGCCGCGTCGGCGGTGCACCCACCACCAGCCGCGCGTTGGCGACGAACGCCCCGTCCGGCGACGCGAGAATCGGGTCCAACGCCAGCGACCGCACCTCAGGGTTGTCCTCCGCGAGCGCCGCGACACGCAACACCATGTCCTGCAACGCCGCGAGGTCCGCAGGCTCGTCACCGCGATACCCCGTCAACAACGGCGACGTACGCGGCTCCCGGATCAGCGTCGCCGCGTCAACGTCCGTCAACGGCACCGCCCGGTACGCGCGGTCGCCGAGCAGCGTGCTGACCAACCCGGACAGCCCGAACGACACGAGCGTGCCGAACGACGGGTCGTCCTGCAGTCCAATGGCGCACGACAGTCCCTTCGGCGCCATCTGTTGCACGTACACGTCTTCGTCACCGGATACCGCACACAGATCCTGGTACGCGCCGCGTACAGACTCTTCGGACATCAGGTCGAGCCGTACGCCAGCGAAGTCCGGCCGCCCCCGCAACCGCTCGTCGACCGCCTTGAGCGTGACCGGATAGCCAAGCTCAGCCGCCGCCGCTACAGCCGCGTCTTCGCTAGACGTCACCCGGAACGGCACCACATCCACGCCGTAACAGCTCAGCAAGCGCACCACGTCGTCGTCAGACAGCAGCGTCGAACTGCCGTCTTCCGGCAACAACTCGCGCACAATCTCCTGCGCCTGCTCGACGTGCAAACCGCCAGGCCGCACCAACGTCCCCTGCGGCCGCTGCCGCCACGCCGCGTACCGCACCACGCGCGCCAACGCGTTCACCGCACGCTCCGGGCTCGAATACGACGGAATCGACCCACGCGTCGGCACGCCGTCGTCAGACAGCACCGCCAGCTCGTCCGGCACCCCTTCCGCGGCAAGGAACGTCGAGACGATCGGCTTCGACTGCTTCATCTCCGACACCGCTTCGCGCAACGCCCTCGCGTACGCAGCACCAGGAATCGCCACCGGCGGCGCGAACACGGCGATCAACGCGTCGGTATCCGGCGAATCCAACGCCTCCCGCACCGCCGTCGCGAACTCGTCCGGCCCCGCCTGCGGCCCGATGTCCACCGGATCGAACGCGAGCCGCAACCCCTCCGCACGCGCGGTGTCGGCAGCCAGCAACCCGATCGCGCTGGAGTTCCCGACGATCCCGATCCGCGGCCCCGCCGGCAATGGCTGATGCGCGAACACGAGCGCCGTGTCGAACAACTGCGCCAGCGACTCGACCCGCACGACACCAGCCTGCTCGAACAACGCCTGCACGCTGGCCTCGTCGACCTCCGCCGACGTCGCCGCGAGCTGCGGCCGCACCGCGTGCCGCCCCGACTTCACCGCCACGATCGGCTTCGACCGCGCCAGCCTGCGCGCCAGCCGCGCGAACTTGCGCGGATTGCCGAACGATTCCAGATACAGCAACACCAAATCGGTATCCGGATCGGTTTCCCAATACTGCAGCAAGTCATTGCCGGAAACATCCGCCCGGTTGCCCGCCGACACGAACGTCGACAACCCCAGCCCGCGCGACCCCGCGTCCGCCAGAATCGCCGTCCCCAGCGCACCCGACTGGCAGAAGAACCCAGTCCGCCCACGCTTCGGCAACCGCGGCGCGAGCGTCGCGTTGAGCCGAACGTCCTTCGCTGTGTTGAGCACGCCCAGCGCATTCGGCCCGACCACGCGCATCCCGTGCGCCCGCGCCTCGCCGACCAGCCGCAACTCCGCGTGCAACCCCAGCGGCCCCGACTCGGCGAACCCGCCGGACACGATCACCAGCGTCTTGACGCCCTTGGCCAGGCAAGCGTCCAGCACCGATTCGACCGCCTCCGCCGGAACCGCCACCAACGCCAGATCGACCGGATCCGGAATATCGAGCACCGACGGATACGCCCGCACCCCGCGCACCGACCGATGCTCGGGATTGACCGGATAAACGGCCCCCGCGAAATCCGCCGCCAGCAGATTGGCGAACGCGACATGCCCGACCTTGGTCGGGTCCGCGGACGCCCCGATCACCGCCACCGTGCCGGGATGGAGCAAATTGTGCACACTCCGCGCCTCCGCGGCCTGCTCCCTCGACCGCGCGACCGCGAGTGATTCCTCGGTAGGGTCGATGTCGAACTCGAGATGCAGCACACCTTCCTCGATCGCCCGGCTGACCTGGTAGCCCGCGTCGCGGAACACGCGCACCATCGCCGCGTTCTCACTGAGCACCTCGGCGACAAACCGCCGCAACCCGCACTCCGACGCCGCCGCGGCAAGGTGTTCGAGAAGGATCGACCCCAGCCCGCGCCCCTGATGCTTGTCGTCGACGACGAACGCCACCTCCGCCGACGGACCCTGATCGAGCCGCTCGTAACGCCCCACCGCGACCACGTCGTCCCCCAGCAAGGCGACAAACGCGACCCGATCGTGGTGGTCCACAGTGGAAAACCGCTCCAAATCCCGCGGTGGGATGCGCGGGTAGGCGCCGAAGTACCGGAAATACCTGGTGCGGTCGGAAAGCCTGCTGTGCAGAGCGACGAGCCCATCGGCGTCGCTGGGGACGACCGGTCGCAAGTGGACAGTGCCGCCGTCGGAAAGGACCACGTCGGCTTCCCAGTCGCGGGGGTAGTCGTAGGGATCGCGCTTCCCACCCGCGGCGGCGTGCTGTGTGGCGGTGTGTTGTGCGGTGCCGCCCGCGGCGGCTTGTTGTGCGGCGGCTTGTTGTGCGGCGGCTTGTTGTACCGCGGTGTGTTGTGCCGCGGTGCCCTCCGCAGTGCCCTCTGCCGGGCTCGGAGCTGACCGCCCCGCTGCCCCGCCGCCGCTACCCGCGGGATTCGCGGCAGCGGACCCGTCGCGAGCCGCAGCGCTGCCCGCGGTGCCGGAATCCGTCGCCGAGGCGGCCCGTTCCGAAGCCGCGCCTGTCCCAGGTTCGTCAGACATCGCATCGCCTCCCGTCTCGGGAATTCCTCTCCGGTTCAGACCATTCCGACGCCGCGCGCCCGCCCGCAGCCGGGTTCGCGGAAGCTCCGGCGGACGCGTCGGCCTCACCCCGCACGGGCCCGGCGAGCAAGCCGGGCTTCAGGCTTCCGCCCGCGCTGGCCCGGCTTTCCCGGCAGAGGGCGAAGACACCACCGGATTGCCGCACCGCAGATCCGCCAGAGCCGCGCGTCATCCGAGCGCCGGGCGCGGCTTCGCCCGGGCCGGGGTCGCCGGTTCCGGGCTGGCGAGGTTGGTCGGGCATGGTCAATCCCTCGGATCGTCCGGGTCGAGGCCGTGCAGCGGGAAGATCGCGCGGCGGGTGTCGCGGATCGCGATGTCCACCGGGTCGTCCGCGTCGTCGCCCCAGGGTTTGAAGGCGGTGTCCTTGCCGTCGGTCATCGCGGCGGGGAGGTCGGCGGCCGGGGCGGCGCGCGTGACCGTCGAGACCCAGCCGGGCGGCAGCGGCGTTTCCGGCGGGACGTCGCGGTCCAGCACGGTCGCCATCAGGTGCGTCCACGAGCGCGGCACCACGCGGATCAGCTGGTATCCCCCGCCGCCGACGGCGAGCCAGCGGCCGTTCGCGTAGCGTTCGGCGAGGTCGCGCAGCGTGGAGTAGATGGTGCGGTGGCCGTCGACCGACAGGGACATGTCGGCCATCGGGTCTTCCTCGTGCGAGTCCACCCCGCACTGGGTGACGAGCAGCTGCGGCTGGAACTCCCGCAGCACAGCCGGAACCACCGCGTCGAACGCCCGCAGCCAACCGGGATCCCGAGTATGCGGCGGCAGGGGGATGTTCACTGCCGTACCGGCTGCGTCGCCCTTACCGATCTCAGCGGAGTAGCCGGTGCCGGGCCAGAGCGTGAACGGGTGCTGGTGCATCGAGACGGTCAGGACGCGCGGGTCGTCGTAAAACGCGGCTTGGACACCGTCGCCGTGGTGCACGTCGGTGTCGACGTAGGCGATGCGGTCGAAGCCGTGGTCGAGCAGCCACGAAATGGCGACCGCGCAGTCGTTGTAGACGCAGAAGCCGGACGCGTGATCGCGCATCGCGTGGTGCAGCCCGCCCGCGATGTTGACTGCTCGACGCACCTCGCCATCGGCGATCTTGCGCGCGGCGAGCAGCGTCGAGCCGACCACCAATGCGGTCGCGTCGTGCATGTCGGAGAACACGGGGTTGTCGTCGGTCCCGAGGCCGTGCCCGACGTCCCATCCGACGTTCGGAGCTTCCCGCACGGCGGCCAGGTACTCGGGAGCGTGCACGCGCAGCAATTCCTCGTCGCCCGCCGCGGTGGGCACGAGCAGCTCGACGCCGTCGAGCACGCCCAGTTCGGTCGCGAGCCGCACCGTGAGGTCGAGCCGGACGGGGTTGAACGGATGCTGCCCGCCCAGGTCGTACTTCAGCAGCGACGGATCCCAGACAACTGCAGGCGACGACATGCCTCGCACTGTACTTCCCCGCCGCGTCCCGAGCCGGGTTTCGCGGCGGGGACGGAACTCAGCCGCGCGTCCAGACGACGCCGCGCGCTTCGTACTCGAGCATTTCCTCCAGACCGGCCGCCGCGTCGGAGCCGAGTTCGCGTTTCACCAGCCACAAGGCCAGGTCGAGCCCGCTCGTGATGCCGCCCGAGGTGACCACGTCGCCGTCGTCGACGACGCGGGCTTTCTTGACCACCCCGCCCTGCTGGACGAGCGTGTCGACAGCGCCGTGGTGAGTCGTGCACGGACGTCCGCGCACCAGCCCGGCCGCGCCGAGCAGAAGCGCGCCAGTGCAGAGCGACGCCAGCGTCAGCCCTTTGCGCGGCGCGGCGGCCAGCGCGTCCGGCAGCACCCGGCGGTCGATCTCCGCCCAGATGCCCGGACCTTTCCGCTTCGCGTAACCACCGCCCGGCACGACGATGATGTCAGCGTCCCGCGGAGACCAGCCGCGCTCCACCTCCACTTTCGTCCCGTACGCCGCGCGCACGACGCCCGGCCCGTCTACGCGCACGTACGAAACCTCCGTGCCGCGCTTCGTGTGCATGCCCGCAGCGGAAAACACTTCGTACGGACCAGCGAAGTCCTGCTCCTCGACGCCGTCGAACAGCACGACCTGAACCCGCAACGGCCGCCGGTTCGCAGTCGCCTCGGTGGTCGCCGCTGCCTCAGCCGGGTTCGCCGCCACCGCCGATGCCGCCATCGCCGCTCCGGCTGCCGCCGACCCGCGCAGGAATGTCCTTCGCTCCATGAACGCCGCCTCTCGCCCGGAAAAGCCTTCCGGACGAGAAGTCGCCGCACAGCGCCGAAAGTTCCGGCGAATTCAGCCGCGTTCGGGACCGGTCGCCGCCGGACGCTCCGGATCGCGCGACCAGTGCGACCACGACCCCGCGTACAACGCGGCCGGCTCCGGATGCCCGGCCACCTCCAGCGCCAGCACCACCGACGACGCCGTGATGCCCGAACCGCAGTAGGCGCCGGCCGGAACTCCGTCGGCCAACCCCAGCGACGCGAACCGCTCGGCGAGCTCGGACGGGGACTTCCAGCGTCCGTCCGCACCGGCGTGCTCGGACGACGGCGCACTGACCGCGCCCGGAATGTGCCCGGCCCGCGGGTCGACCGGCTCGGTCTCGCCGGTGTAGCGGACGTGCGCCCGCGCGTCGAACAGCACGCCGTCGCGCGCGAGCGCCGCCGCGTCGTCGGCCGACAGGACCGGCATGCCGCCCGGCCGGACCTCGATGTCGCCGGGCTCCGGCGAACGCGCTTCGGCCGTCACTTCCCGCCCCTCCGCCAGCCACGCTGCGTAACCGCCGTCGAGCACCGCGACCTCCGGATGCCCCGCCCAGCGCAGCAGCCACCAGGCGCGCGCGGCGACCGATCCGTCGGCGTCGTCGTAGACGACCACCGGACGTCCGGCCCGGACCCCGGCTTTCCGCAGCTCACGCTGCAGCGCGGCCGGGTCGGGCAGCGGATGGCGGCCGCCCTCGCCGGGCGGCGCGGCCAGCGCCGTGTCGAGGTCGACGAACACCGCCCCGGGCAGGTGTCCCTCCTGGTAGGACTCCGCTGCCGGCGGTCCGCCGAGCCGCCAGCGGACGTCCAGCACGACAGGACGCTCGCGGTCGGGGAACGCGGCGAGCTCAGCGGGCGAGATCAACGGTCGCATGGCCCCATCCTGCAGGTCCGGACGCGGTTCGCGCAGCGGGGCAGGACTTTTCGGCGCGGCCGGGCCGTTACGCCGAGGCGGGCCGTCGCTGTCGGGGCCAGCGACTACGATGAGCTACGCGGACGAAGGGGACAGCGTGAACGATCTCATCGACACCACCGAGATGTACCTGCGTACCATCTACGAGCTCGAAGAGGAAGGGGTCGTCCCGCTGCGGGCCCGGATCGCCGAGCGCCTGCAGCAGAGCGGGCCCACCGTGAGCCAGACCGTGGCCAGGATGGAGCGCGACGGGCTGGTCGTCGTCGCCGACGACCGGCATCTGCAGCTCACCGACCACGGCCACGACCTCGCCGTCGCGGTCATGCGCAAGCACCGGCTCGCCGAGCGCCTCCTCGTCGACGTCATCGGCCTCGAGTGGGAGCACGTGCACAACGAGGCGTGCCGCTGGGAGCACGTGATGAGCGAGGCCGTCGAGCGCAAGCTGGTGAAGCTGCTCGACCACCCGACCACGTCGCCCTACGGCAACCCGATCCCCGGCCTCGACAAGCTCGGCGACGGCGATCCCGCGCCGCGCGCCGAGGACGGCCTGGTGCGCCTCGACGAGTTCGCCCGCACCGGCGGCGGCGAGGTGGAGATCCGCCGCATCGCCGAGCACGTGCAGCTCGACGAGTCGCTGCTCACCGAACTGCGGACGGTCGGGATCGTCCCCGGCGGGCTCGTCACGGTCGGCAAGGCTTCCGGCGGCAGCGCGACCGTCGAGGTCAAGGGCACCGAACGCACTGCCCAGGTGTCCACCGCGGCGCTGCACGCCGTGCTGGCGCTCGCCAAGTGACCCCGGCGACCGAGGCGGCCCGCGCCTTCCAGGACGTCCACGGGCGGCCCCCGGCAGGCGTGTGGTCCGCGCCGGGCCGGGTGAACCTGATCGGCGAGCACACCGACTACAACGACGGTTTCGTGCTGCCCTTCGCGCTCCCGCACCGGCTGGCCGCGGCCGCATCCCCGCGCGAGGACGGCAAGCTCCAGGTCTCCACCCTCGGCGACGACGGGCAGCTGCAGCATTCCGGACCGCACGACATCGCCGCGCTCGAACCGGGTTCGGTCGACGGATGGGCCGCGTATCCCGCCGGGGTGGCGTGGGTGCTGCGCGACCAGGGCTACGCGGGCGGCGCCGACGTGGTGATCGCCGGCGACGTGCCGTCCGGGGCCGGGCTTTCCTCCTCTCACGCGCTCGAATGCGCGGTTTCGCTGGCGTTGCTGGGCGTGGCCGGGGTGGAGCTCGAAGACGGCGCGGCGGGCACGCCCGCGCGTCCGGAGATCGCGCGCTGGGTGCAGCGGTCGGAAAACGACTTCGTCGGCGCGCCCACCGGGCTGCTCGACCAGACGGCGTCGCTGTGCTGCGAGGACTCGCGGGTGCTGTTCCTCGACGTCCGCTCGGGCGAGATGGAGCAGGTGCCGTTCCCGCTCGCCGAGGCCGGACTCCGGGTGCTGATCATGGACACCCGCACCAAGCATTCCCACACCGACGGCGGCTACGGCGCACGGCGGCGCGGCACCGAGCGCGCGGCGGAACTGCTCGGTGTGAAGGCCCTGCGCGACGTCACGCTCGAGGGGCTCGACGAGGCATTCGAGCAGCTGCCCACCGAACTGGTTCCCCTGGTGCGCCACGTGGTCACCGAGAACCAGCGGGTGCTCGACGTGGTCGCGTTGCTGCGCGAGAAGAAGATCGCCGAGATCGGCCCGTACCTCGACGCCTCGCACGTCAGCATGCGCGACGACTACCGCATCTCCACCCCCGAACTGGACCTCGCGGTCGATTCGGCCCGCACGGCCGGCGCACTGGGCGCGCGGATGACCGGCGGCGGGTTCGGCGGCTCGGCGATCGCGCTGGTCCGCGACGAGGACCTGGACAGGGTTCGCGCCGCGGTCGAAACCGCTTGCGAGCAGGCCGGATTCCGCCTTCCGCGGATGTTCACGGCGGTGCCGTCGCGCGGCGCGGGCCGCGACGAGGCCTGATTTCCGGAGCAACCCCCGGAGGGTCCGTCGCGTCGCAGGGAGGGGAGACTGTGCCGCACAGTCGCCACCACTCAGCAGAAAGGCCTTGACGTGACGGACCAGCAAAGCCCCCTGAAACTCATCGTGACGGGCGGCGCGGGGTACGTGGGCAGCGTGTGCGCCGCCCGCCTCATCGAAGCCGGTCACGAGGTCACCGTGGTGGACGACCTTTCGACCGGGCACGCGGACGCGGTGCACCCTCAGGCGCGCTTCGTCGAGGGTGACGCCGCCGAGGTAGCCGCGGACCTGCTCGGCGAAGGTTTCGACGGCGTGCTGCACTTCGCCGCGAAGTCCCTGGTGGGCGAGTCGATGACCGACCCGGCGAAGTACTGGGAAGGCAACGTGGTCACCTCGCTGCGGCTGCTGGAGGCGATGCAGAAGCACGGCACGCCGCGCCTGGTGTTTTCCTCCACCGCGGCGACCTACGGCGAGCCCGACGTGTCGCCGATCCCGGAAACGGCCCCGACGCAGCCGACCAACACCTACGGCGCGTCCAAGCTCGCGATCGACCACGCGATCACCAGCTTCGCCCGCGCGCACGGCATCGCCGCGGTCAGCCTCCGGTACTTCAACGTGGCCGGGGCCTACGGCGCGTTCGGCGAACGGCACACCACCGAAACCCATCTCATCCCTCTCGTCCTCCAGGTCGCGACCGGCGACCGCGAACACATCTCCATCTACGGCGACGACTACCCGACGCCCGACAAAACAGCCGTCCGCGACTACATCCACGTGGTCGACCTCGCCGACGCCCACCTCCTGGCCCTGCGCCACGCCGCCGCCGGCGAGCACCGCATCTACAACCTCGGCAGCGGCACCGGTTTTTCGGTGCTGGAGGTCGTGGAAGCCTGCCGCCGGGTCACCGGGCACGCGATCCCCGCCGTGGTGGCCCCGCGCCGCGCCGGCGACCCGTCGGTGCTGGTCGCGTCGAGCGACAAGGCCAACGGCGAACTCGGCTGGACGCCCAAGCTGACCGACCTCGACGGGATCGTGTCGGACGCTTGGCAGTTCACCCAGTCGCGTCGTTCCTGACGGCGGTTCCGGGCGTGGCTGACGGCCGCGGACGGGGTTCGGTTCGGCTTGAGGTCTGGGCGCGGGGCGGGGATTCGGGTGAATCTCCCGCCCCGCGTCGTTTCGGCGGGTGGGTGCGGCGGCGGGATGGCGGGAGTCCACTGTGGACTCTATGGTGTCGCGTCGGGTCGGGACGGCGGACGGAAGCTGGCTCAGGCGCACCGTTGACGATGCGGCGAGATCCTGCACCGGACCGCGGATCGCGCCAGGCGTGACCGACCGCAGGGCACCCGGCTCGACGCCGAAGCCCGTCTCGCGGTCACCACAGCGGGCCTCCGGACGTTGCTGAACGCTGCTCCGCTGGGCAGCGACGATCCGCTCGCGGTCGACCGCTGCTCGCGCTGCGATCAACCGCTACCGCCGTGCGCGACGGACGAATCCAGCTCAAGCAACACCATTCCGGCGAAGTGCCGAGGATTCGCTCCCTCGCCTGCCGCCGCGGAGGCAAACCCGGGCAAAAGCTGCCCGGGAATGCCGCACGGCAGCTCCTATCGGCTCCGATGCAGTCCGGCTGGAGCGTGGAAAGCCCGCCATCGCACCGCTGTCAGGACCAGCCATCTCCTCCCGACGGCAGCTCGAACCGTGGATCGCGCCAGAAATCCGGTCGGAGCGCGGAAACCACCGCCGAACCACCGCAGCATCACCTCACCTCACCTCATCCTGCAGCCGCCCGAGCCGTGGATTGCGCGAGATGCGAAGACGGCCCGGAACGCGGGAACCGCACCACCTCCAGCACCAGCCACCCCACTCCGCAGCCGCCCGAGCCCTGGACCGTGCCGGAGAATGCGACCGAGCGCGGAACCCACCGCCGAACCACCGCAGCATCACCTCACCTCATCTCGCAGCCGCCCGAACCCTGGACCGCGCCAGACATCCGGCCGGAACGCGGAAGCCCACCGCCAGCATCACCTCACCTCATCCCGCTCGGCGGCCCCGATCTTCGCCCAGGCCCCAACCCGCCAGCGCCCGGTTCCGGGGGCGGTGACAGCCCGAGATCCACCGCCGTGCTCAAGTCCGCCAAACCGGTCAGTTTCGCCGGGTCCGTGCCGATGTTCCACGCGGTCTGCAGCAACTGCGCCACCAGATGCTCCGGATCGGCTTCCACGGCGTTCGCCAGAGCCATCCCGGCGAGTGCGCCTTCCCCGCGCATCAAGGCGGTGTAGCCGAGAAGCAGCGCGGCCTCGGCTCGGTGTGGCGGAGGCAGTTCGCGGACCAGAGTCAGCCAGACTTCCTCCGCCTCGCGGGTCAGCGACGTGTGCGGCGGGACTGCGAGCGCCAGGCAGGCGTCGCGGACGGGGTTGAGCATCAGTGCGTGGGCGAGGCGGACGGCTTGGTCGTCGTCGGGCGGGCCCGCGCCTCGGCGTTGGCGGAGGAAAGCCTCGCGGAGTTCGGTCACCGCGGCGTCCAGGACATCGCTGGGCGGCATGCCAGGACGGCACAAGGGCTCCGGCGAGGAAGCGAGCAGGTGAGCGCGGCGGGCGATTGTGTCGGGGCAGCGGGGTTCGAGTACGGCGGCTAGCTCTTCACGGCTGCGGAAGACCACGAAACCCGCCTCTGTGGTCGCGGCGGCGAGGACGGTTTCTTGGGGATCGGGAAGGACGCCGCGGCAGTCTGGGTCCCGATAGCACGACCAAGGCGCACCGGGTTCAATCTCAAACGCCCACAACGCGTGAAACAGGCGGAGGTTGTGGCGTGTCAGGGCACGCTCGATTTCGGCGGCGAATTCCCGGTGAGGTGGGCCGCTTTCGTCGGGTGAGCCGCCGATGAGGACGGCGGTGACGCCGTTGTGCTCGGGGTCGTCGAAGCGTGGGATCAGCGAATCCGCTTGCTGTGCTTGAAGTTCTCGCGGCGGCAGGTCGGCGCGCAGCATCAGGCCGATGGTGGTGCCGGGGACGCGGTGGCCCAGCAGAACAAGGGAATCCGCGGGGCGGAAACCAAGCAGGTACGGGAGCGAGGCGATGAGGTCGGCCGGGTTGCTGAGGGTGGCCCGGGAGATGCCGGGCGGCGTCGAGGTGGTCACGTCTCCACTGTGCGCCGCGAATCCGCGAGTCAAGGCCCGCGCGGCAAATCTGTGGACGACGGCAGGCGGTTGTGGACAACCCCGGCACGAACGAAGGGACCCGGGGGAAATTGTCGGTGGGGTGTGCATCGGACCAAAAAGTCCACAATAGACAGAGTGCTGCCGGAGCCAGTGAAGCTCCAGCAGCACTCTGTCGAAAAACCGTTCAGCCGCAGTGTTCGAACGGACTTTCATACGCCGACGAGCCGACCGAACCGCCCCACTTGACGCAGGTGGAACCGGCGCTCTTCTTCACCGGACCGGCGTAGTAGGTGAAGCTGCCCGAGTCCGTCGCCCTGGTCGAGCCCTGCACCTCCAGGAACGCCGAGACCGGGCTGGCGGTCCCCAGGGACACCGCTTTCAGGGTCGTCACGCAGTTCTCTTTGGAGGACGAGTTGTACAGCAGGTACGCGGTGCCCGCCGTCCCCAGCGCCTGCTGGTCGATCACCGAGAAACCCGACCCGCACACCTGCGTCGCCGAGTACGGGTTGCCGCCGCAGCCGTTCTTGCTCGTGAAGTCCTTCTTGCCGTAGTACGGCACCGCGACGCCGTTCAGCACGGCCTTCTGCGTCACGCCGTTCAGATTTTCCTCAAAATGCAGATGCGGGCCGGTCACCCCGCCGGTCGCGCCTGCCTTGCCGATCTCCTTGCCCTGCCCGACGCTCTGGCCCACCGAGACCTCCTGCTCGGACAGGTGCGCGTACCGGGTCCGCCAGCCGCCGCCGTGGTCCAGTTCGATCCAGCGGCCGTAGCTGGTGCTGCCCTCGTTCGCGACGCGCGTGACCGTCCCGGGCGCGGCCGCGAGCACCGGCATGCCGGTGATGCCGGACTTCTGGAAGTCGACCGAATTGGCCGGGTTGTGCCCGCTGAACGTCGCCGCGGTGACCGTTACGCCGCATTTGAACGGCACCTGGAAGTTGGGAGCCGCGGACGCCGTCGACTGGGCGGCCAGCGTCAGGCCGCACGCGGGCAAGGCCACCGCGGCCGCGACCGCCGCGAACCGTCTCAATCTGGACATGGGGCGTACCTCCTGGTGGGGGATATGTCCGACACTCTCCAGCCAAGCCCGAGCCAGTACATTTTCCGTACAAGACGACCCGGGAGGGCCCATGGGCACACCAGCGGCCTCGCTCGCGAACGCGCGGCGGCGATTCGAGGGCGCCGACTGGGTGCGCTGGGGCGTGCTCGCCGTGCCGACCCTGTTCGCGATCCCGAACGCGCGCCCCTGGACGTGGCCGCTGATCGGGCTGGTCCTCGTCTTGTCCGTCCCGGCGCTCTGGCTCACCCGCGAGTCGAAGCCACGCTGGCTGATGCCCGCCACCATGATCGCCGTGGTGACGGCCGCGGGCGCGCTCTGGGTGCTGCAGCCGGGCAGCTGGACCTCGACGACGATGTTCGGCGCGGCCTTCTACACCCTGCGCATCTCCCACCGGATCGCCGCGGGGATCGCGCTCGCCGTGGCGTCGGCGGCGATCCTCGTCTGGTCGATCATCTATCAGCTCGACTGGCTGAACGTGGTCTCGCTCTTCGCGATCCTCGTCGTCATGGTGCTGCTCGCGGCCAACCGCCGGGATCGCGCCGAGCGGCTGGAACAGACCGAACTCGCTCTCGCCCGTGCCCAGACCGCCAGCGAGGAACACGCCCGCGCGGCCGCGCTCGCCGAACGCGCCCGTATCGCGCGCGAGCTGCACGACGTCCTCGCGCACTCTCTCGCCGGTCTCGCGCTCAATCTCCAGGGCGCGCGCCTGTTGCTGGTCCGCGACGGGGCGAGCGAAGAGTCTCTCGCGCAGATAGAACGCGCGCAGAAGCTGGCGACGGACGGTCTCGCCGAAGCGCGCAAGGCCGTCGCAGCACTGCACGAAGACGCCGTACCCGTCGAGCGCGCAGTATCAGACCTCCTAGCGGCGTACAGGCTCAACACCGGCTCTCGCGCCGACCTGGCGATCGAAGGCGAACCGCGCGAGCTTGACGCAGCTGTCAGCACGACGCTTATACGCGCCGTACAGGAAGCCCTCGCCAACTCGCGCAAACACGCTGGCGGCCCCGCCGTAGACATCACCGTGGTCTTCGAGAAGGACGAAGTCGACTTAACGATCATCGACCACCAGGGCCGCCGCCCGCCGGAGCCGCCGTCTCCGGGCTACGGTTTGCGAGGCATGAGCGAACGGGTCGCGCTGTTGAACGGGAAGCTCGAATGCGGCCCTGGGGAGGACGGATGGCGGATTCAGCTGACGGTACCGGCGTGACGCTGCGCGTGGTGCTCGCCGACGATCAGGCAGTAGTGCGCGAAGGTCTCGTCACGCTGCTCGGACTGTTGCCGGGCATCGAGGTGGTAGGCGCGGCGGCAGACGGCGTACGGGCTCTCGAACTTGTCGCGGAGCACGAGCCAGACGTACTGCTCGTCGACCTGCGCATGCCCAACCGCGACGGCGTCGAGACGACCGAGCTGGTCCGCGCGCAACATCCGAAGACCGAAGTCGTCGTCCTCACCACGTACGCCGACGACGATTCCCTGCTCGCCGCGCTCAAAGCCGGCGCACGCGGGTTCCTCACGAAGGACGCCGACGCCGACGCAATCGCCCGCGCCCTCCGGTCAGCAGCCGCTGGACAGTCCACTGTGGACGGCGCGCTCCAGCAACGGCTGGTAGCCGCCGCGACGAGCCGCGCGCCGGTGCGCACGAAGGAGCTGGAAGGCCTGACCGCACGCGAAGTCGAGGTGTTGCGGCTGATCGCGGCCGGGCTGTCGAACACGGAGATCGCACGCACCCTCGTCGTCAGCGAAGCGACGGTGAAGACGCACGTCAATCACCTGTTCGCCAAGGCCGGTCTGCGCGACCGCGCCCAAGCCGTCGCGTTCGCCTACCGCGCCGGGATCGCCGAGTAGAACGCCTTCTTCCCGCCGACGATCGGCAACGTCACCGTCGTGCCGGTCAGCTCCAGCGACAGCCCGGCTCCCGGCTGCGGCCGCAGCGTGAAGTCGTGGTCGCTGGAGGCCAGCACGAACTCCAGGCGATGCCCGGCGGCCACGATGTAGTCCTTCGGCATCAGCGAAACCTCGATGCGGTACCGCTGTCCGGGGGTGATCGGCGACGTGACCGAAGGGCTGATCCGGTTCTGCGGGTCCGTCCAGCCCCGGCTGATCACGTGGGAAGTGCCGTCCGGCGCGCGGTCCAGCAGGACCGCGGTGACGTTCGCGGCCGGGCGGTCGAACGACAGCCGCAGCTCGGCTTTGGCGGTGCCGGACAGCCGCACCGGCTCCGTGGTCGCGGAAGTGCGGTAGCGCAAGCGGTTCCCGGACGACGCCGCGTCAGCGAGCTGTTCGATCTTCTTGCTCGCGTCGTCGGCCAGCGTTTCGACAGCCGGAATGCCCGGCACCGGCTGCCGGTCGAGCGACCCGGTCGAACGCCCGCCCGGCCACGGGTGCAGCTCGACGTCCGCGGTGCCCGGCGCGGGCCATTCGGCCTCGTCGACCCACGACTTGTCCTCGCGCTGGATGGTCGCCTTCGGCTCGCGCTCGATGCCGTTGTCGACGCCGTAGAGGTAGTGCGACATCCACTTGTTCAACGTCGTGAGCCAGACGTCGCGGCGCAGCGAAATCGGGTCCGCGTGGCCGGACTGGTGCAGCCAGATCTTGTGCTCGACGCCGTGCTTCTTCAACGCTTCGTACCAGGTGGCGACCTGCTCGGTCTTCACGTTCCAGTCGTTCAGCCCGTGCACCGCGAGCACCGACGCGTGCACCTTGCCGACGTCGTTGCGGTAGTTCCGCACGTCCCAGAACTGGCTGTAGTCCCCCGTCGACCGATCCTGCGCGGCGGTGAGGCCGTCGAGCACCGGACGGCAGACCTGCTGGTCCGCGCGCGAGTAGACGTAACCGGCGAGCACGTCCGTGTCCTCGCCCTGGTATCCGCCAGGCGCGACGACCGCGCCCGCGTTGCGGTAGTAGCCGTACCAGCTCGAAATGGCGGCGATCGGCACGATGGTCTCGAGCCCTTCGACGCCGGTGCTGGCCACCGCGTTGGGCAACGTGCCGTTGTACGACACGCCCATCATGCCGGTCTTCCCGGTGCTCCAGCTCGCCGAGACGGGCGCTCCGGCCTGGTCGTGCGCGGAAGCGCGGCCGTTCAGCCAGTCGACCACCGAACGCGCGCCGATCGTCTCGTTCACGTCGCCGGTCGTCGGGCAGCCGGTGGACAGCCCGGTGCCGAGGGATTCGCCGTATACGACAGCGAAGCCGCGCGCGGTGAAGTAGTTCTGGTAGCTCCACCCGATCGGCGCCGCGACGTGCGGGCCCGGCACGTACAGCTCGGTGTCGACGTTGTGGTTCGTCACGTCGTTGCCGCCCGCGAAGTACGGGCTCGCTTCGTACACGACTGGCACCTTCATGCCTTGCTCCGTGGCGCGCGGACGCACCACCTGCGCGTGTACGAGATCAGGCTTGCCGTCATGGTCGCTGTCGACGGGCGCGGTGACCCAGACGTCCTCGCGGATGACGTCAGCCGGATCGAAGACCGGCTGCGCTTGACCGTCGGTGAAGACCGGCGCTGGCGGTGAAGCAGCTTCAGCGACCGCAGGCACGGACAATGTGGCCACTGCGACGAAGACGGCAGCAACCCGAGCAGCAACTCCCACCAGAACCCCCAAGCCGGACGAAGCAGGCGAGCAAGTTGAGACTTCCGTCAACCGCAAGTCGCGTCAACCGACTAACGTCGGAGCCATGGACGCACCGATAGTCACGGTCACGGTCTATCCGCAGAACGCGCGCGTCACCCGCCGCTGTCAAGTCACTCCGGCCGACGGGTCCCGCGTAGAGATCACGGGTCTCCCCCTGTCGCTCGACGCTGCTTCGGTGCGCGTAAGCGGCACAGGCGACGCGTTGGTCACGGGCGTCGACGTCGCGTACGCGCAACACGCCGCGCCTGCGGACCCAACGCTGCGCGCGCTTGTGGAGCAGCGTCGCGCCGACCAAGCCACTGTCGACGAGGTCGCGGACGACGAGAGCGCAGCAGCGGCGCGCGTCGATCTGTTGACCGGCGTCTCGCGACGCAGCGGAGCAAGCTTCGCGAAGGCGTTGGCAGGCGGTGACGCGGAACCAGGACGCGTCCAGGAAGTGAGCGAAGCGCTCAGCACGCAATTAGCCGCCGCGCTCAAGGAACGTCGCGCGCTCTCGACGAAGCTGGAACGGCTGCGCGAAGACCTCGCCGCGCTCGACCGGCAGATCGAAACCCGCAGCGCACAGTCCGAACAGGACAGTTCCACCATCGTGGTCGACTTGGAATCCCCGGCCACCGCCGAAATCGAACTGTCCTATGTGGTCCCGGGCGCGCGCTGGGAACCCGGTTACGACGTCCGGGTGCGCGGCACCGACGTCACGGTCACCTCGTACGGCTTGGTCAGCCAGCACACCGGCGAGGATTGGCCGGAGTGCGAGCTGACGCTGTCCACCGCCCGTCCGGCGAACACCGTGGTGATCCCGGAACTCCAGCCCTGGTACCTGGATCGGCAGCACCCGGAGCGGCGCTCGATGGCACCGCCCGCGCCCGCCGCCGCGATGGCTTACGGCGGTGCCGCACCCGCTGGCCGGGACGGCTTCGCCGCGCACCTCTCCGCAGTCGAGCAAGGCACCACCGCGGTCACCTTCCGCCCGGCCCGCCCGGTCGCGATCCCGTCCGGCGCGCAAGGCCACCGGACGACGCTCGCGCAGCTGGATTTCACCGCGGAACTGGACTACGTGACCGCGCCGACGCAGGCTGAGGAAGCCTACCTGCGCGCAAAGGTGGTCAACACTGGCGAGCACACGCTCCGCGCTGGTCGCGCCGCGGTGTTCCACGAGGCCGAGTTCGTCGGCAGCACCCAGCTGGAACTGTGGGGTCCCGGCGAGGAACGCGAACTGGCGTTGGGTGTCGACGACCGGATCCGCGTCGAACGCGAACTGGTTAAGCGCAGTGCCAGCAAGGCCACCTTCTCCGCGCAACGCCGCCGCGAAGCCGATTACGTGACGACGGTGACCAACCACAGTCCGCGCGAAGCCGTGGTGGCCGTGCTCGACCAAGCCCCGGTCTCGCGGGACGACGCGATCACCGTGCGGGACCTGCGGCTCAGCCCGGAGCCGGTCGAGCGCACCGAACTGGGCCAGTTCACCTGGCGGCTCACGATCGCGCCCGGGGCGTCCGCGACGGTCTCGCTCGGCTATCGGGTGGACGTCGCGAAGGGCGTCGAGCTCAGCGGCTGGCGCGAATGAGCGCTCAGCCCTGGGAGATGTAGGCCTCGAGCTGTTCCTGGCTCTGTTCCAGCTGCTCCATCCGGATCTTCACCACGTCGCCGATGCTCACGATGCCGGCCAGGCGCCCGTCGTCGAGCACCGGCACGTGCCGGATCCGCCGTTCGGTCATCACCACGCTGAGCTGGTCCACCGGATCGTCCGGGGTGCAGCTGGCCACCATGGTGGTCATGATGTCCGCGACCGGCCCGTCCAGCACCGCCGGCCCGTGGTCGTTGAGCCTGCGCACGACGTCGCGTTCGGACACGATCCCGGCGATCCCGCCTTCGGCGTCGACCACGACCATGGCGCCGACGTTGTGCCGGGCGAGTCCCGCCAGCAGTTCGGTGACCGTCGTCCCCGGCGACACGGTGGCGACCGTCGCGCCCTTGCGCTGAAGCACATCCGCAATCCGCATGGCGATGCCCTCTCCTCGGTGAGTCGGGTCACCACAGGTTAGGGCCCCGCTGCCGACTGCGAAAGTCCGGCGGGACGCGTCCATTCGTGGTAACGCGCTCAGCCGTCGAGCACCTGGCGCAACCGGGCGAGACCGGGCCCGATCTCTTCCGCCGCGATCGCGCCGTAGCCGAACAGCAGCCCGTGCCGGCGCGCCGCCACGGAGAAATCGCCGAGCGAAAACAGCCGGACGCCCGCCCCGGCGGCCTTCCGGGCGAAGCCGTGCAAATTTCGGTCCGCCGACGCGCTCAGGTGCAGCCCCGCCGACGCGGGCACCGGCTCCAGCACGTCGCCGAATCCGGCGCGCAGGCCGTCCACGAGAAGGTCGTGCCGGGCGCGGTAGACGCCGCGCATCCGGCGGACGTGCCGGGCGAATCCGCCTTCGGCGATAAAGGCCGCGACCACCGCCTGCTCAATGCCCGGGGAATGCCAGTCGGCGAGGTATTTCGCCTTCACGATCGCCTCCGCCAGCGCGGGCGGCGCGGCGAGGAAGCCCAGTCGCAGCGCGGGCGACAGCACCTTCGAGAACGAGCCGACGTAGACCACCCGGCCGTGAGAATCCAAGCTGTGCAACGGTTCCAGCGGACGGCCGGTGTAGCGGAACTCGGTGTCGTAATCGTCCTCGACCACGACTGCTCCGTGGTCCTCGGCCCAATCCAGCAATGCCCTGCGGCGCGACGGCGACATCGCGACCCCAAGCGGATACTGGTGTGAAGGCGTCACGTGCACCAAGCGAGTACCCGGCGGGATCGCGTCGACCACGATGCCTTCGTCGTCCACCGGAACCGGCGCGACGCGCACGCCGAGCGTGCCCAGCAGCAGGCGCGGCGGCGGGTAGCCGGGATCCTCGACGGCAGCCAGGTCGCCAGGCCGCAGCAGGACGCGGGCGACGAGGTCGATCGTCTGCTGCGCGCCCGAAGTGATCACGAGGTGTTCCGGGCGCACGCGCACATTCCGGGACACCGCGAGATGCCGCGCCAGTTCGGCGCGGAGTCGGGGATCGCCTTGCGGTTCGCCGTAAGTCATCAGCTCCGCCCGGGAACTGCGCAATGCCTGGGTCGTCAGCCGACGCCAGGTGTCGAACGGAAACAGCCGCACATCTGGCACTCCGGCACGGAAATCGAACTCCGGAGGGTTCGTGAACGCTTTCGGCGGCGCGGGCACGTCTGTCCACTCTGGACGCGGCTGGACGCCCTCGGCGAGCCCCGCAGGTTCGCTCGGCCGCGGCGCGGCGCCAGCCCGCACGTAGGTCCCGGCTCCGACTCGGCCGGTGAGGAAGCCTTCCGCGGTGAGCCGTTCGTACGCCGCGGTGACGGTGGTGCGCGAGACGGCCAGCCGGTGGGCCAGTTCCCGGGTCGGCGGAAGCACGTCGCCGTCACGGAGCCGGCCGTCGAGCACTGCTTCGCGGATCTGGCGGTAGATCTCGTCGCGATGGCCGCGGGTGCCGGACAGGTCCAGGTGCAGGTCCACGCGTCCAGCCTAGATTGGTCCACCGCAGTTGGCTCTGTTTTGGCTCTCTTCCTGGACCGATCTGCCGGTTAGCGTGAGCGGCATGACCACGTTCGACCTCGACCGGCAGTCTCTGCTCGTCCTCGACCCGATCGTCTCGAAGATCACCGCGACGGACCTCGACCGGCCCACGCCGTGCGCCGGCTGGACGCTCGCCGACCTGCTCCGGCACCAAGTCAGCGAAAACCACGCCTTCGCCGAAGCCGCGCGCAACGGCTCCGCGAAGGACTGGGACAGCGGCCAACTCGGCGAAGACCCGTACGCCGCGTACGCAGCTTCAGTGACCGACTACCTCAACGCGTACGGCGAAGCCGACGTCGCGGAACGCCAGATCGCCATCAACACCTTCGGCACCTTCCCGGGCACAGTCGCGATCGCGATGCACCTCGTCGACACCGTCGCGCACGGCTGGGACCTGGCCAAGGCCCTCGACGTCGCCTACGACCCGGCACCGGCCGCAGTGCACGCCGCACTGCAGTTCGCGCTCATGATCCCGACCGACCCCAAGGAACGCGTCGAACGCGGGACCTTCGCGCCGGTAGTGCCCGTCGGCACCGGCGAAAGCGAACTGGACCAGTTCCTCGGCCTGCTGGGCCGCGACCCGCGGTGGCGGGTCAGCTGACCTTGTCCGCCGGGGCCGACCAGGTGTCGCAGGCCGCCGGGCCGGCTCCGGTGTAACCCGCTTTCGCCCACGCCAGCTGGTTCGCGCGGGTGCCGTGGTCGCCGCTGTCGTCGGCGCGGCCGTAGTCGGCGACGGCGGCGTTCGCGGTGGCCCGGCTGATCGAACCGCGGTCCGCCGCGGCGTGGAGGAACAGCGCGCCGAAGCAGTTGGCCTGCAGCTCGATCCGGCGCACAACGGCCTTGTCCGCGTCGGTGGTCGGTTCCGGCGAACCCATCTCCGAGCTCGCCGCGTCGAGGATGCCGCTCTCGCGCTGGACGTGGTGGCCGTACTCGTGCGCGAGCGTCGCCAGGTGCCGGGCCCGGCTCAGCCCGGCGTCCGACAGCATCCAGTCCGTGGGTGCGTAGATCGTGGCGTCGCCGCCGCAGTAGTACGCGACCGCTTCGTCCCGGGACGGCGCGTTGCCGCAAGCGCTGGTCTTCGGCAGCGTGACCGACACCTTGACCGGCAGGTTCGGCTCGTCCGCTTTGTCCAGCGCCGGTTGCCACGCCTGTTTCAGACAGCCGACCAACACGGTGTAGAAGGTCTTGAGCTGCTCCGCGTCCCGGCTCAGCTCCGGCAGGTCGCACGCCACGGAACCGAGCGCGACCCCGTCGGCCAGCAACGGGTTGCCGCTGAGCTTGCGCACCGGTTTGGCGTCCTGGCGCTCCGGCATCGCGTCGGCGTCCGGAGCCGCTATCGCGTGCCCGGACACCTCGTGCGGCACCGCGGCCATCAGCGCGAGCGTGGCCGCGACGATCGCCACCGCGGCGAACGCGCCCAGCGCTTTGCCCGGCTTCCGGCGCGGCGGAGCCTGCGGCGGCGGTGCTGGAGGCCACGAGCCTCCGGCGTGATACGTCATTCCTCCCCCTCCCGGCCAGCATACGGAGACCGCTCGCCGCACTGGATCACGAAACGGGAACGCCGGGCTCCTGGCCTGATCCGCGACCGGCAGCGAGACTGGACGCTATGACTGTCGAAGATCCGTACCTGTGGCTGGAAGACGTGACGGGCGACGAGGCGCTCGAATGGGTCCGTTCGCGCAACGCGGAGACGCTGGACGTGCTCACCGCGAGCGAGAGGTTCGGGCAGCTGCGGGACTCGATCCGCGAGGTGCTCGACGCGGGCGGGCGGATCCCGTACGTCGCGCGCCGGGGGACGCTGCTCTACAACTTCTGGCAGGACGCCGAGCACCCGCGCGGGCTGTGGCGGCGCACCACGCTGGAGCAGTACCGCACCGCCGAACCGGACTGGGAGATCCTGCTCGACGTCGACGCGCTCGCCGCGGCCGAGGACGAGAACTGGGTCTGGAAGGGCGCCGCGGTGCTGCGTCCCGGGCACCGGCTCGGCCTGGTGCAGCTGTCCCGCGGCGGCGCGGACGCGACCGTCGTCCGCGAGTTCGACCTCGACGCGCACGAGTTCGTGCCCGGCGGGTTCACCCTGCCCGAGGCGAAGCACCGGATCGGATGGATCGACGCCGACCGGGTGTACCTCGGAACCGATTTCGGTCCCGGCTCGCTCACCACGTCGGGCTATCCGCGCCTGGTGAAGGAATGGCGGCGCGGCACCCCGATCGAAGACGCGGTTCTCGTCGCCGAGGGCAAGCCGGACGACGTCGCGGTGATGGCCTACCACGACCCGACCGAGGGCTTCGAACGCGATTTCGTGCGCCGCGCGATCGACTTCTACCGCACCGAATACTTCGAGCGGACACCGTCCGGACTGACCAAACTGGACCTGCCCGAGGACGTCGAGGTGTCCACGCACCGCGAATGGCTGCTCGTGCACCCGCGCAGCGCGTGGACCGTCGGCGGCGCCGAACACCCCGCGGGCACGCTGCTCGCGATCCGCTACGACGCGTTCAAATCGGGCGACCGCGATTTCACCGCGCTCTTCACCCCGGACGCGCATACGTCGCTGGACTACTACACGTGGACCCGCAATCACCTCCTGCTCGCGACGCTGCACGACGTCAAGTCGGAGCTGCGCGTGCTGACGCCGGGCCCGGACGGCTGGGCCGAGGCGGAACTGGGCGGCGCGCCGGAATTCGGCAGCGCGCAGATCGTCGACACCGAACCGGACGTCGACGACGAGTACCTGGTGGACTCCTCCAGCTACGTCCAGCCGTCCACGCTCACCCGCGGTGTCGTCGGCGGCGACGTCGAGGTGCTCAAACAGGCCCCGGCGTTCTTCGACGCGACCGGGATCGAGGTCAGCCAGTACTTCGCGACCTCGGACGACGGCACGAAGATCCCGTACTTCGTGGTCCGCCCGCCCCACGCGGAAAACGGCCCAACGCTGCTGTACGGCTACGGCGGGTTCGAGGTCTCGCTGACCCCGTCGTACGGCGGAGTCGTCGGCCGGGCCTGGTTGTCGCGCGGTGGCACGTACGTGGTCGCGAACATCCGCGGCGGCGGCGAGTACGGGCCGGAATGGCACATGCAGGCGGTGAAGGAGAACCGGCACAAGGCGTACGAGGACTTCGCGGCGGTCGCGCGCGATCTCGTGTCGCGGGGCATCACCACGAAGGAACGCCTCGGGATCCAGGGCGGCAGCAACGGCGGGTTGCTGATGGGCGTCATGCTCACCAGCTACCCGGAGCTGTTCGGCGCGATCGTGTGCCAGGTGCCGTTGCTCGACATGAAGCGCTACCACCTGTTGCCGGCCGGGGCTTCGTGGATGGCCGAATGGGGTGACCCGGACGTTCCGGAAGAGTGGGAGTACATCTCGAAGTACTCGCCGTACCAGAACGTTTCGGCGGACGTCAGCTATCCGCCGATCCTGATCGTCACCTCCACCCGGGACGATCGAGTGCACCCCGGGCACGCGCGCAAGATGGTCGCGCGGATGCGGGAACAGGGCCACGACGTGGAGTACTTCGAGAACATCGAAGGCGGCCACGGCGCGGCAGCGGACAACGAACAACTCGCGTTCCGTTCGGCGGTCGCGTACGAATTCCTCTGGTCGAAGCTGTCCTAGACCAGACCCCGGGGCCGCGCCCGCACGCGCGGCCCCGGGTGCGCCGACGGTCCTTTATGGACATCCGCGAGCGCTCGCTCGAAACGCGCCCAGGCGTCGGTGACGAACGCGAGCCACGGCACGCCAAGCCGCTGCAACGCGCGTCCGTGACCGATCAGCACACCGCCGGTTTCGAGGACCGCCCTGGCTCGCCACTTCGCGGTCGCCGCGATTCCCCAGCGCCGCAATCGGTCCACGTGATAGCCCAGCCGCCGCTCCAGCCCGGCGAGCACGCGGGCGGCGACCTCCGCGGCGACCGGGTCGCGGGTGCCGTCCCGCAACGCGCGGTAGTAGCCGAGCGCGAGCACGTCGGAGATCAGCTCGCTCATCACGTCGCTTTTCCCCGGCGGGCCCGCGGTTTCGACCAGCCGGGCGACCAGGTCCGCCTGGTAGCGCTGGTCTTCGGCGGTCAGTTCGTCCGGCGTTCGCTGGAACCGCCGGACGCTGCGCACGACCACCGGATCCAGCCGCACCCCGCTCCCCCACGCCGGCTGCGGCCGGACCCTTCGCCGCCGCGCCTCCGCCTCGAACACCGCACTCCACTCCACGGCGGCCATGCTGCCGTCCGGATGTGCCGGTGCGGCGGGGAGATTGTGGAGATTCGGTGAAGCTACCGGAGAAGCAGCACGGCTTCGCGGAACATTTTTCCTCGATTTTGCGGGTTCAGTGTCCTCTCCGGATCGTCCGCCGCATCCAGTCGGCGTACGCGGGCACGCTGCTGTACAGCCCCGGCCCGCCCGCGCAAGCCTCCCGCGCGGTGCCCGGGCCCGAGGTGACCCCGATCAGCTCCCACCGTCCGACAGGCCCACGCCGGATCTGCGGACCGCCGGAGTCTCCGATGCACGCCATCGCCTCCGGCCGCGGGCTGACCGTGCAGAGCCGGGTCGGTCCCGCGTAACCCGGGCCGCATTCGGATTCCGCGCCGCGTCGAACGTCCAGTTCCTGCAACCGTTCCGGGAAATTCGCCTTCTTGAAGTCATAAGTGTCGACGGTGGTGCCGAACCCCAGCAGCCGCGTCGGCGTACCGGGCGCACCCGGCCGGGAAGCCAGCCGGATCGGCTGCTCGGCGACTGGACGGTCCAGCTTGATCAACGCGAGATCGTTGCGGTTGAACGGAATTTCGTCACTCTGCAACGCGTAGCCCGGATGCGTGACCACTCGCGCGATCCGCCGGACGGTCCCGCCGGAATGCTGTCGCTCGCTGCCGATCCGGACGGTGCCGTCCGGGGTCACGAGGTTCGCATCCACACAGTGCCCCGCCGTGACCACCCACTGCGGGTCGATCAGCGAAGCACCGCACACTCCGCGGTCGCCCGTGTGGTTGACCCTCTCCGGGATGGACGCCATGAACGAGTAACGCTGCGTCGAATCGCCGCCCTGCACGATCGCCTCGGCAGTGCCGGTCGAGAACAAGGCGGCGCACACAGCCGTCACGGCGGTCACGGCAACGACGCGGCGGCCAGCAGACTTGAGCACGGAGAATCCTTTCCTTCGGTTCCCGTTCAGCCTGCCCGGCCAAGATCGTCCGGACCATCCGGCCAGCCGGTCTCCCAGTGGTAGCGCCCGCACCCCTGGTTGTCTCTGTACCTACTAGTATGTACGCTGAGTTCATGTCCACGAGAGACCAGCTCATCGCGAGCACTCAGGACCTGTTGTGGGAGCGGGGGTACGTCGGCACCAGCCCGAAGGCGATCCAGCAGCGCGCCGGGGCCGGGCAGGGCAGCATGTACCACCACTTCACCGGCAAGGCCGACCTCGCGCTCGCCGCGATCCGGCAGAACGCCGACGATCTGCGCGCCTCCGCCGAGGCCGCGTTCGCCCAGGACGCCACCGCGGCCGAACGCGTTTCCGCCTACCTGCTGCGCGAGCGAGACGTCCTGCGCGGCTGCCCAGTCGGCCGGCTGGCCTCGGATCCCGACATCGTCACGAACCCGGAATTGCGCGCACCGCTGGAAGAAACGTTCACCTGGCTGCGCGGACGTCTCGCCGAGGTGCTTGCCGAGGGCATCGCGGACGGCGAGTTCCCGGCCGATCTCGACCCCGCCGCGACCGCCACCGCGCTCGTGGCGGTGCTGCAAGGCGGATACGTCCTCGCCCGGTCGTCCGGAACGGCCGAGCCGTTCGACCAAGCCATCCGCGGCGCACTCGCGCTCCTCGACCGGCGGTGACGTCGATGTACGCCATGCAGTACGAGATCGACCTGCCCGACGGCTACGACATCGAGCACCGAGTCGCCACCCGGGGCCATCGCACGGACGACTTCCCCGGGCTGGGACTCAAGGCGTATCTGGTGCGCGCCAACCACTACGCCCCGTTTTACCTGTGGGCCGACACCGCTGGAATGAGCCGATTCCTCTGGGGCGGCGGCGGATTCGACGGCATAGTCCAGGATTTCGGCCGCCCGCCGGTGCGGCATTGGACCGGAGCGCGCTGCCTGGCCGGTCCCGCCCGAGCGAAGTCCCCGAAGTTCGCCACCACCCGCGTGCTGCCGGAAAGCCCTGGCGCAATCGACCGCGAACTCGCGGAACTCGCGCAGCTGTCGGCGAATCCGGCCGTGCACACCACCGCGCTGGCCATCGATCCGCAGCGCTGGGACATCGTGCGCTTTACGCTCTGGATCACCACCCCGGAAGAGGACACCGACGTCCAATACCGGGTGCTTCACCTGTCCTGCCCGAACATCGACCAGCTGAGCTGAGAGGTCTCCCATGCCGCTCGTCCGCATCGACGTGCTGTCCGAACCCAACGCCGACCGCCTCCCCGCCATCGGCGACGCCGTGCACCAGGCGATGACCGAAACCATCGACGTCCCCGCCGACGACCGGTTCCAGATTCTCAGCAGCCACGCCGCCGGCCGGTTGCGCTACGACCCGGGCTACTTCGGCGTCCGCCGCGACGACGACATCGTGTACGTCTCCATCACCTTGCGCGCCGGCCGCACCAACGACCAGAAAACCGCGCTGTACCGGCGAGCGACCGAACTCATCGCCGAGGCGACCGGGATCGAGCCCAGGAATGTCCTGTTCAGCCTGACCGAAAACAGCGACGCGGACTGGTCGATGGGCGAAGGAGTGGCGCAAATGCTGCGCTGACTGGCATCACAGCAGGATGACGGTGCGCTCGCCCGGCGCGTCTTGATGCGCCCAGGCCGCCTCGACCTGGTCGAGCGGGAACGGATGCGGGCGCACCGCCATGCCGCCTCCGGCGATCGCGGCGACGAGCTCAGTGAACTCTCGCTGCATGACCTGTGGCTCCACCGCGCCGAAGCCGCTGCCGAGGATCCGGAACGCGTTGGAGCGCAACTCGTGTCCGGACAGGGTGATGGAGTCTCCGCCCATCCCGCCGATCTGCACCCAATCGAGCAGACGGGTGTGCTGGGTGCGCGCTCCGAGGACGGCGCGCATGGCAAGTTCGGTGGGCGGCCCCCACACGTAGTCCAGGACCACGTCGACCTCCGCGGCGGCTTCGGCGAGCACGGCCGCGGTGGCGTCCTCGTCGGGGACAAGCTGAACCACCGCATCCGCGCCTTGGCTCGCAAGCTCGTCGAGACGGGTGCGGTTGCGTCCGGCGGCGATCACCCGCGCCGCGCCAAGGTGTTTCGCAACCTTGACGGCCGTGGAGCCCGCGTTGCCGGTCGCGCCGTGCACAAGGACCGACTGCCCGGCCTCGAACGGAACGCGGGTGCGCAGCGCGGTCCACGAGGACAGCGCCGGGTTCATGGTGGCGGCGAGGAGTGCGGGATCGGTGCCGTCCGGGACAGGGATGACGGTGGCCGGATCGATGACGATCCGCTCGGCCAGGCTGCCGGCGCCCATGACCATGACGTAGCCGAGGCTGCCGTCCGACCGCCGGATGACCGCGTCCGCACCGGCCAGCGCGGGCAGTGTCTTGGGGCTCGTGTAGTGCTTGCCAGCCGCGATGCCGCGGGTGGCGGGGTGCACGCCGACGGCGAGGACGTCCACCACCTCCTGGCCGGGGGCCGCCTCGGGAGCGGGGACGGAACGGAAGCGCGGCGGTTCGTCGAAGGACTCCACCAGCGCGGCGTTGATCATGGACATGACGGGTTTCCCTTATCTAATCGCACACCGTTTAGAAACGGCTTCGTATCTTATGGTGTCCAGCGTACGACCGCGGGTTAAGATACGCAAGCGGGTCTAACGCGCATCGCTGAATGCGGTGAACAGGGACATGAGGGAGCAACGGTGACGGAGCAACGGCGCGCGGAGGGCACTGCCACCCGGCGCAGGGGTGCCGCCTTGGAAAACGCGATCACCGATGCCGCCTGGGAGGTGCTCGTCGAGCAGGGCTACCACGGCCTGACCTACGAGACCGTCGCGGCGCGCGCCGGAACCAGCAAACCGGTGCTCTACCGGCGCTGGCCGCAGCGCGAGGACCTGCTCATCGCCACCCTCGCCCGGCACTGGCGGCCGATCGACCTCCCGGACACCGGCAGCCTGCGCCAGGACGCGTTGGCCCTCTTGCGCACGGTCAACGCCGAGCGGGCCCGCTTGGTGATACTGCTGCGCATCCAGCTGGCGGACTACTTCCGCGAAACCGGCACCAGCTTCGGCGACCTGCGCGGCCGCCTCCTCCCTGACGACTCGGCACCGCCCTTCGCGACGCTCGTCGACCGCGCCGTCGAACGCGGCGAACTGCCGGACGTCCCGCGACCTGAACGCGTGGTGAACCTGCCCTTCGACCTAGTGCGCCACGACATGCTGATGGCCATGGACGCGGTGCCGGACAAGGCGATCGTCGAGATCGTGGACACGGTGTGGCTGCCTCTGCTCGGCCTGACCCCGGACGGCACGCGGTCAGGACGCTGAGCGCTTCCGAGCCCGCGCCGTGGGGATTCTCCGGCTGGCCGCTGCGAGAAATCCACACTCGCACAACTCTCAGAACAGCCGGGACAGGCTTCCGTCGAGAAGAGGGGGAGGCACCTTCGCGCCTCCCCCTCTTCTCGTTATCGCTCGATACTGGCGCAGGGTACTTATTCCTGTGGTGTGCTATTCCTCGGCCCGAAGCAGCTCCGGGAGCCGCCGAACCTCCTCCTCGGATGCGATGGACTCCTCGGCCGCGACGAAAGTCAGGAGGCGGACGCTGCCTCCATGTGCTGCCGCGGTCTTGTGATGGCCATCCAACAGATAGTGGAACAGCCCCCAGTGGCGCGTGCGGCTGAACCACGGCCCCTCGATGTCCAGCAACCCCAGGGCGACAGCGGTCGGATGGCCCGTTGCGGCCGCGTAGTGAGCGGTCCTGGCTGGATCAGCCTGAGTGGGGTCAGTGATGGGGACCGCGAACTGAAACATGCGCTCCTGCCCATCGACCGTGTTGTCACCAAGCCGGTAATAGGCGATGTTCGCCGGGTCGATCGGGTATTCGTACTCGTGGCTTCGCCATGCGTTCGGGCCTTCGACAGCGAAGTAGTCATCGGCGGAACCGGGCGTGACTAGCATCGGCCGGACATCCAGCAACATCACAAGGTATGGCCCGTGAGGCAACTGCGCTGAGAAGGCGTCGATGACCTCCGAATCCAGGTCAACGAGTCCGGTGTTGAGCCGGTCACGAACCCTCTCGACGGACAGCGGACCGGCCGGGGCCCCTGGTTGGCGTCGAAGGACCAAGCCACAAGTGCCGCAGGAATAGCCGAGGTGGTAGGCCGGCGTGCCACCGATGGTCAGATAGCGGGCGGGCCGGGCGGACCAGTCAACGCCGAGCCGGGGCGTCGACGTCCCAAGCGTCATCCATCCGTGGGCCAGAACCTCAGTCATCTCCTGAGTCTGTCCGAGATGACCCGCTGAGGCAGGTGAAATATGGCCTCGCCAGCTCCAGTCTTGTTGTGTTCACTGCAACAAGGTGTGTCGCCGAGACCAGAACAGGTGAGGTGCGGACCAGACTGTCCACACCCCACCTGATCTGCTAATTCATCACCAGACCAGCGCCCGGAATCAGCTGCAGCCGGACGTCGCGCCGCAGCCCTCGCAGGCGTAGCAGGATCCGGCGGGCCGCATCTTCGTTCCGCAGGTCATGCAGAGCGGCGCGTCCGCGGCCTTGCCGAGGTGCAGTTCCATCAGCTCGGCCGTGCTGTGCGCGTCGCGCCCCGAAGTGTCCGGTGTGGACTCTTCGGTGCGGACGGGCGACGCGTCCACGCCGCCGCGGAGCGCGTCGATGTCGACGCTTTGGCCGCCGTAGGTCGCCTCGACCTCGGCCGAGCGTTCGTCCGCGGTGAAAATGCCGAGCTGGGCCCGCTTTTCGTACGGCAGGTAGTCCAGCGCCAAGCGGCGGAACAGGTAGTCCATGACGCTCGTGGCGATCCGGATGTCCGGGTCGTCGGTCATGCCAGCCGGTTCGAAGCGCAGGTTCGAGAACTTCGAAACGTAGAACTCGAGCGGGATGCCGTGCTGCAGGCCGACCGAGATCGACATCGAGAAGGCGTCCATCACGCCGGACAGCGTCGAACCCTGCTTGCCGAGCTTCACGAAGATCTCGCCGAGACCGTCGTCCGGATACGAGCCGGCGTGCAGGTAGCCCTCGGCGCCGCCGACGGTGAACGACACCGTCTGGCTCGGGCGCTTCTTCGGCAGGCGACGGCGCACGGGGCGGTACTCGACGACCTTCTCCGGCTCGGTTTCCGCCGCGGCTTCCTTCTTCTTCGCCGTGGACAGCGGCTGGCCGACCTTGCAGTTGTCGCGGTAGATCGCGAGCGCCTTGAGGCCGAGTTTCCAGCCCTCGAAGTAAATCTCCTCGACGTCCTCAACCGTCGCCGACTCCGGCATGTTGACCGTCTTCGAGATCGCGCCCGAGATGAACGGCTGCACCGCGGCCATCATCCGCACGTGGCCCATCGGCGCGATGGACCGGTCGCCGACCGCGCAGTCGAACACCTCGTAGTGCTCGGGGCGCAGGCCCGGCGCGTCGACCACGTGGCCGTGCTGCGCGACGTATTCGACGATCGCCTCGACCTGCTCGGCCTGGTAGCCCAGCACCCGCAGCGCGCGCGGCACGGTCTGGTTCACGATCTGCATGGACCCGCCGCCGACGAGCTTCTTGAACTTCACCAGCGAGAAGTCCGGCTCGATGCCCGTGGTGTCGCAGTCCATCATGAAGCCGATGGTGCCGGTGGGCGCGAGCACCGAGGCCTGCGCGTTGCGCCAGCCGTTGCGGGTGCCGAGTTCGATGCCCTTCTGCCACTCCTCCGACGCGAGCGCGCGGACGGCCGCGTCGTTGCTGTGGTAGGTGCGGACCAGCTCGTTGGCCGCGGCGTGCTTGCGCATGACGCGCTGGTGCGCCTCGGCGTTGCGGGCGTAGCCCTCGTACGGCCCGACGACGCCGGCCAGCTCGGCCGAACGGCGGTAGGACACGCCGGTCATCAGCGACGTGATCGCGGCGGCGAGCGCGCGGCCGCCCTCGGAGTCGTACGCGTGGCCCAGCGCCATCAGCAGCGCGCCGAGGTTGGCGTAGCCGATGCCGAGCTGGCGGAATTTGCGCGTGGTGTCGGCGATCGGCTCGGTCGGGAAGTCGGCGAAGCAGATCGAGATGTCCATCGCGGTGATGACGAACTCGACGGCCTTCGCGAACAGCGGCGCGTCGAACGTGCCCTCGTCGGAGACGAACTTCAGCAGGTTGAGCGACGCGAGGTTGCAGCTCGAGTTGTCGAGGTGCATGTACTCGCTGCACGGGTTCGACGCGGTGATCCGGCCCGATTCGGGGCAGGTGTGCCAGTCGTTGATCGTGCTGTCGTACTGGACGCCCGGGTCGGCGCATTCCCACGCCGCCTGCGCCATGCTGCGGAACAGCTTCTTCGCGTCGGTGCGGTCGATGACCTCGCCGGTGAGCCGGGCGCGCAGGCCGAAGTCCGTGCCGTTCTCGACGGCGTGCATGAACTCGTCGGACACGCGCACCGAGTTGTTCGCGTTCTGGTACTGCACCGAGGAGATGTCGGAGCCGGAGAGGTCCATGTCGAACCCGGCGTCGCGGAGGACCTTGATCTTTTCCTCTTCGCGCGCCTTGGTCTGGATGAACTCCTCGATGTCCGGGTGGTCCACGTCGAGCACGACCATCTTCGCCGCGCGCCGGGTCGCCCCGCCGGACTTGATGGTGCCCGCGGACGCGTCGGCTCCGCGCATGAACGAGACCGGGCCGGACGCGGTGCCGCCGGAGGTGAGCAGTTCCTTCGAGGACCGGATGCGCGAGAGGTTGAGGCCCGCGCCGGAACCGCCCTTGAAGATCAGGCCTTCCTCGCGGTACCAGTTGAGGATCGACTCCATCGTGTCGTCGACGGCGAGGATGAAGCAGGCCGACACCTGCTGCTTCGAGGACGTGCCGACGTTGAACCACACCGGGGAGTTGAAGCTGAACACCTGGTGCAGCAGCATCCAGGTGAGCTCGTGCTCGAAGATCTCGAGGTCGGACGGACCGGCGAAGTAGTCGTGCTCGGCGGCGGCCTTCACGTAGGTGCGCACCACGCGGTCGATGAGCTGCTTGAGGCTGCTCTCGCGCTGCGGGCTGCCGACCGCGCCGCGGAAGTACTTGCTGGTGACGATGTTGGTCGCGTTGACCGACCAGAACTCGGGGAATTCGACCCCGCGCTGCTCGAAGTTGACGCTGCCGTCGCGCCAGTTCGTCATGACGACGTCGCGGGTCTCCCACGCGACCTCGTCGTAAGGGTGGGTCCCCTCGGTGGTGAAGACCCGCCGGACGCTGAGGCCCTTGTTCGGCTTCTTGCTCTGTCCGGCCGCGGCGCCGGTTCCCACGGTTTCGGTCATGCGGTCCTGTCCCTCGCTCCCCGCGACCCGGTGACGGCTCAGTCGTCGCCGGCGCGCTCGCTTTCCTGGTCCTCCGCAGTTCCCGCCATGGCTTTCCGCAGGTCGGCGATCTCCTTCTCGAAGTCCTCGACCGAGGAGAACGAGCGGTAGACGCTGGCGAACCGGAGATACGCGACGCCGTCCAGTTCCCGCAGCGGGCCGAGGATGGCGAGGCCGACCTCGTGGCTGGGGATCTCGGCCAGCCCGGCGGACCGGATCGACTCCTCCACGCGCTGCGCGAGCTTCTGCAGCGCGTCGTCGTCGACCGGACGGCCCTGGCAGGCCCTCCGCACGCCGTTGACCACCTTGTCCCGGCTGAACTGCTCGGTGGCGCCGGACCGTTTGACCACGGCCAGCACCATCGTCTCCGACGTGGTGAAACGCCGTCCGCACTCGGCGCACGAACGCCGCCGCCGGATCGCCTGTCCCTCGTCCACCTCTCGGGAGTCGACGACCCGAGAGTCCGCATGCCGGCAGAACGGGCACCTCATCCGCCGATCACCTTCCCCTCCGCGCCGGTCGATTCCTGTCCCGACCGGCCCCTGCCGCCACGCTACGGCCTGGACCGAGGTCACCGCGCGCGACCCCGCGTCTGGTGATCGACCTGTGGACATCCGGTGGGCAACTGCCGGCCGGCTGTGGACAACTGCCGCCAGTCTACCCCTACCTGTGGACCAACTACAGCGGTGTAACTACTAGATATAGGGGTAGACCATAGATCGCCTTCCGAGCGGGCGCAAGAAACCCGAGAGGGTGAAACAGCGGTTGCGCAAGATGCGACCGGGTGGTTTCCGACAGTCATGGCCCAGCCGTGCCCGCTTCCCCGCCCTGACCGCTGCCAGGCCAGGCGACTGGAACGGTGAGCGGCATGCCGGGCAGCAAGGCGGTGTCGTCGAGGTTGTTGAGCTCCTTGATGCGCTCGACGACCGCGCCCTGGTCTGCGTTCGGCGCGAACCGAGCGGCGAGCGCCCCGAGCGAATCCCCAGGCTGCACGGAAACGGACGCGGTCCGCGACGGCACCGGACCGCCGGACACGCCGGACCCGAAAACGCCGAGCCCGGTGACGATCAGGCAGGCCGCGAAGGCGATCGCGAAGAGCCACGGCCACCGCACGGACGGCCGGGCCGCGGTCTGGCAAGCGACGCCGCCCCGCTGTCCGGCGACGACCCGCGCCCGGGACGGCGGCCGCATCGGTTCGCCGCGCCGCTCGCGCGCGGTGCGACCAGGGCTGGCCGGGATGGCGGCGGGGATGTGGCGGACCGCGGTGCGGCCGCTCGCCTCGCGAAACTCTCGGGATTCCCGGAATTCTCGGGCAGGGGCTTCTTCGGTTTCGACGGCGGAGGGAGCCGACGTCTGGAATCCCGCCCGCTCGACGGACCGGACAGCCGCGGAACGCGGTCCACCGACCTCGCCTGCCGCACGCGCACCTTGCCCGGCCGGAATCGGCTCAGCGGAGGGCGCGAACCCGGCAGATCCCCCTGCGGGCCGCGCACCGGCTCGCCCGGCGACGTCGCTCGCCGACCGCGCACCGATCCGCCCTGCGGCGTCACCCGTCGAGCGCGAGCTGGCCCCCGCACTGATCCGCCCAGCCGCATCGCCAGGCACAGCACGCTCGGAATCAACTCGTTCGCCGCCGCCGAGACCGGCTTCCTCCGCCGCCCGCCAGGCACGGCGTCGCCCGGCCGCGCCGCGGGAACCTTCCCTCGGGTCGCCAGCGTTGCGGCCCCGTCGCGAGTCGTCCCGCCCGGCGGAGCCGCGCGAACCCTCGCCGGACCGATCCGTGCCGGAACCGCGCCGGGCGCCGGTCCGGCCGCGAAGCTCCACCACCTCCCCGGAACCGGTCTCCCGGCCCGGATCGGCGCTCGGATCAGCGCCGGAACTCTCCGGAACGCCATCCTTTCGGGTGGCATCTCCGAGCCCCGCCCGGCGCCGCGACCGGCGCGCCGGACCCCCGGACCCGGGTTCCCTCCGGACCGGAAGCGTCTCTTCCGACGCGGCGCCGCCCTCGGCGGGGCGGACGGCGGGGACGGGCCGTAGCGGGCGGACGAGCCCGCGATCTGCCAGGATCGACATGCCGGAACCTCCTCGTGACCTGCGGATCGGTCCGGTCCGGGCCGTACACCTGCGCCGCAGCGGTCCAGATCGAACAGGCGTTCTATCGAACGTCCGTGCGAAGGTCTACCACCCCGCACCGACAAAATCGAGAGGACACGGCGTGTCGATCGAACAGATGTTTGAAATCGTCGCGCGCGGTGACTAACGTCGGTGACCAGGACATCTGCCGGACCGGCTCCGGCGGGTGCCGCCGGACGGGCGTTCGCGGAAAACGCGGATCCCGGACCGGCGCACGCGGACACGCGCGGCACGCCGACACGGCGACCGCGGGACGGCTGGAGGCGACGCAGCGTTGGAGAAGGACACGGTGAAGGGCACCGCGGCGAAAGGGGCCAAGACGGCCTCGCGAGGCAAGGCGTCCGCACAATCCGCGCGCGAGTCCGGCCACGAGAGCACGGGGAAGGTGAGCGCCATGCCGGAGGTGTACGACGTGGACGAGACGCTGACCGTCCGCCAGCAGCAAGTGCTCGACGTGATCCGCACGTGGGTGAGCCGCTTCGGCTACCCGCCGAGCGTGCGCGAGATCGGCGAGGCGGTGGGGCTCACGTCCACGTCGTCGGTGTCGCACCAGCTGCGCGCGCTGCAGCGCAAGGGCTACCTGCGCCGCGACGCCAACCGACCGCGCGCGGTCGGCGTGCTCGCGTCCACGGACGACAACCCGATGGGCATCGAGATGGACCAGCAGCCGTCCGTCCCGAAGGCGGCGTACGTGCCGCTGGTCGGACGGATCGCGGCGGGCGGTCCGGTGCTCGCCGAGCAGGCCGTCGAGGACGTTTTCCCGCTGCCGCGCGAAATTGTCGGCGAGGGCGAGCTGTTCCTGCTGAGCGTCACCGGCGATTCGATGGTCGACGCCGCCATCACCGACGGCGACTGGGTAGTCGTCCGGCAGCAGCCCGCCGCGGAGAACGGCGACATCGTCGCCGCGATGATCGACGGCGAAGCCACGGTGAAGACGTTCAAGCGCAAGGACGGGCACGTGTGGCTGATGCCGCACAACGACGCGTACGAGCCCATTCCCGGCGACGACGCATCGATTCTGGGCAAGGTGGTTGCGGTGCTGCGCCGCCTTTGAGCCGTGGTTCGCTCCCCTCCCCAGGCCCGGGGTGAGGGGAGCGAGCGACCAGGCTTCGGTTGCGCCGCTGGCCGTGGGATTGCGCCTGAACAGGCACCGCGGCGGGTAAGGCACGGCACCACGTCGGGTGTGGTGCCTGGAACTGCGCGAGGCCAGACACGCCACGACGCCGGAAGCCGTACCAGGCCAAGAACGACCCCAGCCCGGATACGGCACCGGCCAGCAGTCATGCCAGGCCGCGCACGCCACCACGCCCTAAGCCATGCCAGTTCAGGACGGCACCCCGGCCAGAGGCCGAGCCGGGCCGGGCCGGGCCGGGCCGGGCCGGGCCGGGGACTGTGCCAGATTTGGCACGACGGCAGATCAGGCGAGGTACCAGACGGGGAAACACGCCAGACCAGTGCCAAGCCACGCGCAGAGCCAGACCGGGCCAGGGCCGGGCAGGCCAGGGCCGTCTGAGAAACGGGCCAGGTCAGGCTTAGGTCTGCACCATCGCAGGTGCGGGCCAGGGTTGTCGTCGCCTCAGAAGCGAGGCCGGGCCAGGTTCGGTGCCGGTCTCAGGAGCGGCGGCGTTTCCTGGCCAGCAAGAACCACCCCACTAACACCACCACCGCAGCAACAGCCGCAGCGGCGATAAGCGTAAAACCGCCCGAATCCTCCCCCGCAGGCTGGGCGGCAGCACCGCCGGGTTTCGGTGCGGGCGCTTGCGGAGTGATCAAAGCCGTGGCGTTCTTGATCGCCCGCACTGGTTCGCCGACGCCCTCGCTCGCGGACAGCAGCGTGCCGTCCGGTTCGAAAGCAATGGCTTCGCCCTGCTTTTCGTTCGGCAGCGGAATGCGCACGGGTTCGCGTTGCAGCGCTGCGGCTACGTCGCCGTCCGGGGCCGCGTACACATACGCGTCCGTGTAGGTGCGCAGCGCGATGACCTTGCCGTCCGCGCTGGTTGCGCCTCCGGTGATCAACGCCGAACCGAACGAGCCGACCGGGCCGCCCGGTGTGTCGGTGCTCCGGACTCGCAGGGTGCCTACCTGCTCCAGTTTGGTCGGCCCGGGCGTCGCCAGCGGAGCCGACGGGCGGTAGAGCTTCGAGACGCCCAGCAGGTCTTTGGTGATCAAAAACGGCGTGCCGGACTGGTCCAGGATCAAGGCCTCGGTGTCGTGTGGGCCGTCCGGGTAGGTGAGCCGGTGCATGACTGCCGCGCCGCCAGTGGGTTTCAGCTCCAGCAAGGCGACCGTCTCGCGTTTGGCGCGGTTGTCGCCGGTGTCCGAGAGCCACAGAGTGCCGTCTTTGCCTCGGGCCAGGTCCTCGACGTCGTAGGGATCCGTGCGATCCGTGAGGACGTCCTTGACCTGGCATTTCCGGTCCAGGACGAAGACCTGCACCTGGGTGCCGCCGTCGTTGATCGCGTACCAGTGCTCGCCGTCGGAGACCAGGCCGGACAGCTCGTTGAGACGCTTGTCCGTGACTTTGCACAACGTCTCCGGGGCAGGCGGAGCCGCCGCGGCCGGGACAGCGCCCGCGAGCATCAGGACAGCCGTCAGTGCCAGGACGACCCGCACCAGTTCACCTCCGTAGTGCACGGCCCGCTCGGACCGTGCACTACGGAAGACGTTCAGAGCGCCGAGGCGTTGGTCTCGAACGCCCGCAGAGCCGCGGCGAGGTCCGGGCGGACCCGCACCTGCAGGCGCGTGCCGTCGGCGACGTGCTCCTCTTCCAGCACCTCGCCCTCCGCGTGGGCCCGGGACACGAGCTCGCCCCGCGAGTACGGGACCAGCACGTCGATCACCGTTTCCGCCCGCGGCAGCCGTTCGGCCAGCACCTCGGCCAGGTCGGCCACGCCCGAGCCGGTGCGCGCGGAGATCTGCACCGAACCGGGCAGCGCGTGCCGCAGCCGGGCCAGGGTGACGTCGTCGGCCGCGTCGGCCTTGTTGATCACCAGCAGCTCCGGCGGGAGCGGCTCCTTGCGGCTGCGGGTGATCTCGGCGAGCACCTCGCGCACCGCGTTGACCTGGTCCTCCGGAGCCGCGTCGGAACCGTCCACGACGTGCAGGAGCAGGTCGGCGTCGGCCGCCTCCTCCAGCGTCGAGCGGAACGCGTCCACCAGCTGGTGCGGCAGGTGCCGCACGAACCCGACCGTGTCGGTCAGCGTGAACGTGCGCCCGTCGGCCGTCTGCGCCCGGCGCGTGGTCGGGTCCAGGGTGGCGAACAGCGCGTCCTCCACCAGCACCCCGGCCCCGGTCAGGGCGTTGAGCAGGCTCGACTTGCCGGCGTTGGTGTAGCCGACGATCGCCACGCTCGGCACCTCGTTGGCCACGCGCTTGCCGCGCTTGGTCTCGCGGATGGTGTCCATCGCGGCGATCTCCCGGCGCAGCTTCGCCACGCGCTTGCTGATCCGCCGCCGGTCCGTCTCCAGCTTCGTTTCACCAGGCCCGCGCAGGCCCACGCCGCCGTTCGCGCCGCCCGCGCGGCCACCGGCCTGCCGGGACAGCGCCGAACCCCACCCGCGCAGCCGCGGGACGAGGTACTGCAGCTGGGCCAGCTCGACCTGAGCCTTGCCCTCCTTGGAGCGGGCGTGCTGGGCGAAAATGTCGAGGATCAGGGCGGTCCGGTCGATCACCTTGACCTTGACCTTCTCCTCCAGCTGGCGCAGCTGGCCGGGCGAAAGCTCGCCGTCGCAGATCACCGTGTCGGCGCCGGTCGCCACGACCACGTCGCGCAGCTCGCGCACCTTGCCGGACCCGACGTAGGTCGCCGGATCGGGCTTCTGCCGCCGCTGGACGAGGCCTTCGAGCACCTCGGAACCCGCCGTCTCGGCCAGTCGCGCCAGTTCGGCCAGCGACGCCTCGGACTGCTGGGCGGTGCCTTCAGTCCACACGCCGACCAGCACAACGCGCTCCAGCCGAAGCTGCCGGTACTCGACCTCGGTGATGTCCTCGAGCTCGGTGGAGAGGCCCGCGACCCGGCGCAGCGACGCGCGGTCCTCGAGCTCCATCTCCCCGACCGAGGGGTCGTAGGGGTCGTTGTCGTCGTAAAAGTCTTCGTGTGTCTGTTCTGTCATCGTGCCTCCATGGTCCCACGTTTCCGCGCGGGAGCCGAGTGGATTACCTGCTGGGATAGATCGAGACGTAGAGAGCGGTGCGTTCCGAGGCCGGATCGCGAGGCCGGGCCTTGAACTCTTCGAGCAGTTCTCCGAGCCGCCGCTTGAACTCCGCGACGTCGTCGGCGCCCACCTGGACCACGAGCCGGGTCGTCTCCGTCTCGGCCGGGTCCGCCTCGGCTATTTCGGCCAGATACGCCTCGAGCATGGCCTCGTTGACCGCGACGGCGTCCGCGCCGTCGTTGTCCAGCTGCCAGGAAAGCCCGGTGGACAGGTACGGGATCTCCTTCGCCCCGCGCGCGCCGCGGCGCGGTTCCTGCGGAACGAGAAAACCGGTGTCCACCAGGCGCCGCACGTGGTGCAGCGTCGTCGCCGGGTCGCGGTGCAGCCGCGCCGCGAGCTCCTTGTTCGTCATCGGCTCGAAAGAGGTCAACCGGATGATGCGCAGCCGTATTCCGGACGCGAGCGCGGCCGCCTCGGCTTCGGTGGAGGGGCGTCGGTTCAGCGGCATCCCGGCAGCCTAGACACACAAAGTGATTGACTCTTTCCAATCACTCGGCGACACTCCATCGGGTGCGTCGCGATTCACTCTTCTTCCATGCCGATTTCCGCAGGCTGTGGGCCGGGGACACGGCGAGCCAGCTGGGGATGTTCGTCGGCGTCACCGCCCTCCCGCTGCTCGCCGCCGTCACGCTGGCCGCCACGCCGTTCGAGATGGGCCTGCTGACCATGGCCGAGACGCTCGGCTTCCTGGTCGTCGGCCTGCCCGCGGGCGTGTGGGTGGACCGGATGCGCAAACGGCCGCTCATGCTCGCCGCCGACCTCGTGCGCGGCGTGCTGCTGCTCAGCGTCCCGCTCGCCTGGTGGGCCGGGGTGCTCACGATGGCGCAGGTGCTGGTGGTCGTGCTGTGCGTCGGGTTCGCGACGGTCTTCTTCGACGTCTCCTACCAGGCGTATCTGCCCGCGCTGGTCGGCCGCGAAAAGCTGCTGGAGGGCAACGCGAAGCTGCAAGGCGTGCAGTCGTCGGCGCAGATCGCCGGGCCGAGTCTCGCCGGCGTGCTCGTGCAATTCATCGGCGCGGCCAGCACGGTGCTGGTCACCGGCCTCGGCTACCTCACGTCCGCGCTGTGCCTATGGCGCATCCGAACCGTCGAAACGCTCCCGGAACGCGCGGAGCACGACCGCCTGGTGCCGCAGATGCTCGAAGGGCTGCGGTTCGTCGTCTCCAACCGGCCGCTGCGCGCGATCGTCTCCTGCACCGCCACGTCGAATCTCTTCAGCGGAGTGGTGCAGGCCGTCGAAGTACTGTTCCTGACCCGCACCGCCGGGTTGAAACCGGCCGAGGTCGGCGGGCTGCTCGCGGTTTCGGGCATCGGCGGCATCGCGGCCGCGCTGTGCTCCGGGCCGATCATCCGCGGGATCGGGCAGGCCCGCTCGATCTGGCTGGTTCCGCTGCTGGTGTGGCCCGGCGCGCTGCTGATCCCGTTCGCCGGGCCGGGCTGGCGGATCGCGCTCGCCGGGCTGGGCTTGGCCGCGTTCGGGTTCGGCGTGATCCTCTACAACATCGCGCAGGTCTCCTACCGCCAGGCGATCACCCCGGACCGGCTGCTGGGCCGGATGAACGCGAGCGTCCGGTTCGTCGTCTGGGGCGCGATGCCGCTCGGCGGGCTGCTGGGCGGCGCGCTCGGCGAATGGCTCGGGCTGACCGGCACGCTGTGGGTGGGCTGTGCCGGGGAGGTCGCCGGGACCCTGTGGGTGCTCTGCTCTCCGCTGCGGCACATGCGGGACCTGCCGACGAGTGCGGAAATCGCTGTACCCGCCCCGTAAAGTGCGAGCATGAACGAGAAGATCCCGCACAAAGTCGGCGTCGACGGCCTGACCGCCAAATGGGTACCGGCGTGGGAACGCGAAGGCGTATACCGGTTCGACCGGACGCGCCCGGACGTCTACTCGATCGACACGCCGCCGCTGACCGCGAGCGGTTCGCTGCACATCGGGCACGTCTTCTCCTACACGCACACCGACGTTCTCGCGCGCTACCAGCGGATGCGCGGGCGTTCGGTCTTCTACCCGGTCGGCTGGGACGACAACGGCCTGCCCACCGAACGCCGCGTGCAGAACCATTTCGGCGTGCGCTGCGAACCCTCCCTGCCCTACGACCCGTCCTTCACCCCGCCGGAGAAGCCCGGCAAGAACGCGATTCCGGTGTCCCGGCGCAATTTCGTGGAACTGTGCCGCCAGCTGACCGAAACCGACGAGAAGGTGTTCGAGGAGGTCTGGCGGAGCATCGGGCTTTCGGTGGACTGGACGCTGGCGTACCAGACGATCGACCCGGCGACCACGGAAATCTCGCAGCGCGCGTTCCTGCGCAACCTCGCGCGCGGCGAGGCCTACCAATCCGAAGCCCCGACGTTGTGGGATGTCACCTTCCGCACCGCCGTCGCCCAGGCGGAACTGGAGGACCGCGAACGGCCGGGCGCGTATCACGATCTCGTGTTCACCGCCGATGGCGGCGCGGAAGTGCTGATCTCCACCACGCGACCCGAGCTGCTGCCTGCCTGTGTGGCGCTCGTCGCGCATCCGGATGACGAGCGGTACCAAGGACTTTTCGGGAAGACCGTGCGCACGCCGGTGTTCGGCGTCGAGGTGCCGGTGCACGCGCACCATCTCGCCGATCCGGAAAAGGGCACCGGCATCGCGATGGTGTGCACCTTCGGCGACACCACGGACGTCACCTGGTGGCGCGCGCTGCAGCTCGAAACCCGTCCGGTACTGGGTCGCGACGGCCGGTTCCGCGCCGAACCGCCGCACGGCGTTCCGGCCGACAAATACGAGCCGTTGGCGGGCAAGACTGTCCACACTGGACGGCAGATCTTGGTGGACCTCCTGCGCGAGGCGGGCGCGCTGCGCGGCGAACCGCGGCCGATCACGCATCCGGTGAAGTTCTACGAAAAGGGCGACAAGCCACTGGAAATCGTCACCAGCCGCCAGTGGTACCTGCGCAACGGCGGGCGCGACGACGCTCTGCGCACGAAGCTGCTGGAACGCGGCGAGGAGCTGAACTGGGTCCCGCCGCACATGCAGGTCCGCTACCGCAGCTGGGTCGAAGGCCTGACCAGCGATTGGCTGATCAGCCGCCAGCGGTTCTTCGGCGTGCCGATTCCGGTCTGGTACCCGCTGGACGCCAACGGCGAGCCGGACCACGACGCGGTGCTGACGCCCGACGACGCGAGCCTGCCGGTGGACCCGAGCACCGACGTCCCGCCGGGCTACACCGAGGACCAGCGCGGCGTGCCGGGCGGATTCGTCGCGGAAGCGGACGTGATGGACACCTGGGCGACGTCGTCGCTGACGCCGCAGATCGCCGGGCGCTGGAGCCTCGACGACGACCTGTTCCGCCGCGTGTTCCCGTTTTCGCTGCGGCCGCAGGCGCACGAGATCATCCGCACTTGGCTGTTCTCCACCGCGGTCCGCGCCGAACTGGAGGAGGGCGTGCTGCCGTGGCGCGACGCGGTGATCTCCGGCTGGGTGCTCGACCCGGACCGCAAGAAGATGTCGAAGTCGGTCGGCAACGTCGTCACTCCGGCGGATCTGCTGGAGCGGCACGGTTCCGACGCGGTGCGGTATTGGGCGGCGAGCGCGCGGCCGGGCGTGGACACCGCAGTCGATGAAGGCCAGATGAAGGTTGGGCGAAGGCTGGCGACGAAGCTGTTGAACGTGAGCCGGTTCGTGCTCGGCCTCGGAACCCCCAGGCCGGAATCGGTCGCGACAGAACCGCTGGACCGTTCCGTGCTCGCCGCGCTGGCGAAGGTGATCGAAGAGGCGACGGCGGCGTTCGAGGCGCTCGACCAGGCGCGCGCGTTGCAGGTGACGGAGACGTTCTTCTGGACGTTTTGCGACGACTACGTGGAGCTGGTGAAGGGCCGCGCGTACGGCGATCTAGGCGCGGAGGCGGCCGAATCGGCCCAGGTGGCACTGCGGACGGTGCTCTCGGCGCTGGTGCGGATGTTCGCGCCGGTGCTGCCGTTCGCCGCCGAAGAGATCTGGTCGTGGTGGCAGGAAGGTTCGGTGCACCAGGCGTCCTGGCCGACCGCGGCTGACAGCGACGGCGACGCCGCCTTGCTGCCGCTGGCCGGGTCGGTGATCGCTGCCGTGCGAAGGGCCAAGAGCGACGCGAAGGTGTCCATGCGGACCGCCGTCGAAACGCTGTCGGTGACCGCTCCGGCGGACGTGCTCGAGGGCTTCGCCGGAATCGCCGAGGACGTGCGGATCGCCGGAGTGGTGAACACCGTCGCCACCCAGGAAGGCGAACTCTCGGTGGCGGTGACGATCAGCTGATCAAGCGCCCGCGGCGAGCCACCAGGCTTCGTCCAGCTCGCCGCGGGCCACGATCTCGGCCGGCCCGGTCAGCGTGGATTCGCCGCGCCCGACCGTGACCGAGACCCGGCCGCCCGGAATGTCCACTGTGGATTCGCCGGTGTCCTTGCCGGAGAGGTGCAGCGAGGCGGCGACCGCGGCGACCGTGCCGGTGCCGCACGCCCGGGTCTCCCCCACGCCGCGCTCGTGGACGCGCATCCGCAGCGCGCCCTCGCCGAGCACGTTGACGAACTCGAGGTTGACGCCGTCCGGGAACACGTCGTGGTCGAAAACCGGCTGGTCGCGCAGGTCGAGACCGGCGATGTCGGTGTCGGTGACCGACACCAGGTGCGGGTTGCCGACGTTCACCGCGACCCCGGAGAACGGCTGCCCGGCCACCACGGTGACCGACGTGCCGGTGATCGCCGCCGGGCCCATCTGGACGGTGACCGAACGGTCCGGGTGCACGACGACCGGCCGGTCGCCCGCGCGGGTGCCGATGACGAACTCGCCGTCCGCCTCCAGGCCGGCGTCAACCAGGTAGCGCGCGAAAACGCGGGTGCCGTTGCCGCACATCTCGGCGATCGAACCATCCGCGTTGCGGTAGTCCATGAACCACTCGCCAGCGGATTCTTCGCCGATCGCCTTCGCGCGCACGACGCGCAGCACGCCGTCCGCGCCGAGGCCCCGCTGCCGGTCGCACAGCGCCGCCACGCGCTCCGCCGTGAGGTCCAGGCGGCCAGCGGCGTCCGGCAGCAGCACGAAGTCGTTCTGCGTGCCGTGGCCCTTGAGGAATTCGATGCCGCCCATACGTCCAGGCTACTGGTCGAGCGCGGCGAGGACCCGCGCGGCCAGGTCCGCCGAGCCGCCGTCGAACCACTGGATCCGCTTGTCCCGGCGGAACCAGGAACGCTGCCGCCGCACGAACCGGCGGGTGGCCTGCGCGGTCGCCGCCGCCGCTGCCGAGAAGTCACCTTCGCCGTCCAGTTCGGCCAGCACTTGCTGGTAGCCGAGCGCCCGCGAAGCGGTTTTCCCGTCCCGCAGACCGCGATCGAGCAACGCGCGCACCTCGTCCACGAGACCGGCCTCGAACATCCGCTCCACCCGCAGGTCGACGCGCTCGTCCAGCTCGGCGACCTCGCGGTCGACTCCGATCAGCACGGTGTCCCAGCGCGCCGGACCTGGTTTCGGCAGGTTCGCGGAGAACGGTTCGCCGGTGATCTCGATGACCTCCAGCGCACGCACGATGCGGCGGGTGTTCGTGGGCAGGATCGCTGCCGCGGCGACCGGATCGCGCGTCTCCAAGCGGGTGTAGAGCGCGGCGGTGCCGAGTTCGGCGGCCTCGTCGTCGAGCCGTGCGCGCACCGCGGGGTCGGTGCCCGGGAAACGGAGGTCGTCCAGAACCGCTTGCACGTACAGCCCGGAGCCGCCGGTCAGCACCGGAACCCGGCCCGCGTCGAGAATCCGCTCGATCGTGCCGCGGGCGTCACGCTGATAGGCGGCGACCGACGCGGTCTCGGTCACGTCGAGTACGTCCAGCAGGTGGTGCGGGACCCCTCGGCGTTCCTCCGGGGTCGCCTTGGCGGTGCCGATGTCCATGCCCCGGTAGAGCTGGAGCGCGTCGGCGTTCACCACCTCGCCGTCCAGCGCCAGCGCGAGTTCGACGGCCAGCGCGGTCTTCCCGGTGGCGGTGGGGCCGACGACGGCCACCGGACGGGGCCGCTGAGCAGGGCTGATCACGCCGGTGAACGGTACCCGGCCAGGAAGGGACGCGGGCACGGAGCGTCAAGGAGAAGTAGGATCAACGCTTTCAGGCGGCTCACCCAGTACCACGGCGCGCGCTGAGCTGCTTGAATGCCGCTGGGGCCCCATGCCCCCCCGGCAAAGCACGACAACAGCGCAACCCGGCCCCGCTCCCGCGGCGGGGCGCCCGCAGCCGCGGGCGTACAGGCGATAAGGAGCCTGCGATGGCCCAGGAGAACACGTCCCCCGGCACCCCGGCACCGCACCCGGTGCCGCACGCGCAGGGCGCCGGCCATGCCGCGCCTCCGGTGCCGCCCGCCGAGCCCGCCCCCGCCACCTGGGGCCGGATCGACGGGGAAGGCACCGTTTACGTCTTCACCGCCGACGGCGAACGCGAGGTCGGGGTCTGGCAGGCCGGAACGCCCGAGGAAGGCCTGCTGCACTACGCGCGCCGCTTCGACGACGTGCGCACCGAGGTCGAACTGCTCGAAACGCGGCTGAACTCCGGGGCGGGCGACCCGAAGCACGCGCTCACGAGCGCCACCCAGATCCGCGACGGGCTCGGCGAGGCGGCCGTGGTCGGCGACCTCAAGGCGCTCGGCGCGCGACTCGACTACGTGATCGGCCTGGCGGAGAAGGCGCTGGTCAACGTCAAGCACGAACGCGAGGAAGCCCGCGCCGCGGCCGTCGCGCGCAAGCAGGCGCTGGCCGACGAGGCGGAGAAGATCGCCGCCGAGTCCACCCAGTGGAAGGCCGCGGGCGACCGGCTGCGCGCGATCCTCGACGAGTGGAAGACGGTCAAGGGCGTAGACCGCAAGACCGACGACGAGCTGTGGAAGCGGTTCTCGAAGGCGCGCGAGGCGTTCAACCGCCGCCGCGGCTCGCACTTCGCCGAGCTGGACAAGCAGCGGGCGAGCGCGAAGCAGCGCAAGGAAGAGCTGATCGCCGAGGCCGAGGCGCTGTCCGACTCGGACGACTGGGGTGCCACGGCCGGCCGGTACAAGGAACTGATGGCCGAGTGGAAGGCCGCCGGACGTGCTCCGAAGGACAGCGACGAGGCGCTGTGGCAGCGCTTCCGCGCGGCGCAGGACGCGTTCTTCGCCCGCCGCTCGGCGGTGTTCTCCGAACGCGACGCGGAGTTCGCCGGCAACGCCCAGCGCAAGGAAGAACTCCTGGTCGAGGCCGAGAAGATCGACGTGGCGGCCAACCTCGAAGCAGCCAAGTCGGCCCTGCGCCGGATCCAGGAGCAGTGGGACGAGATCGGCAAAGTCCCGCGCGAGCGCATCCGCGAACTGGACGGACGGCTCAAGGCGGTGCAGGACGCGGTGAAGTCGGCCGAGGACAGCCGCTGGCGCCGCACCGACCCGGAGGCACAGGCGCGCGCCGCGCAGTTCCGGGAGCGGGTCGAGCAGTTCGAATCGCAGGCCGCCAAGGCACGGGCCGCCGGGGACGAGCGGCGGGCGAAGAAGGCCGAGGAGCAGGCCGCCCAGTGGCGGGAATGGATGGAGGCCGCGGAAGCCGCGGTCGCCGATCGCTGAGCTGATTCCCGAAACGGCCGGTACCGCTGGGTACCGGCCGTTTTGTTTGCCTGGCTCCGCCCGTTCGGATCTGTCGCGGTTCGTCAGAGCGAGTGCCGGACTTCTGCTGCTTGAACTGTCTGTGCCAGCAGCACAGCGATTGTCATCGGCCCCACGCCGCCTGGCACGGGAGTAATGAAGCCCGCCCGTTCCCGTGCGGAGTCGCACTCGACGTCGCCGACGTTGCCGGGGTTGTATCCGGCGTCGAGAACGACAGCGCCGGGCTTGATCCACTCCCCTCGCACCAGCTCCGGCCGCCCCACCGCAGCCACTACGACATCGGACTCGCTCACGATGTCGCTGAGACCCGTCGTCTTGGAGTGGCAATACGTGACCGTCGCGTCTCGGCCGAGCAGGAGCATGCCGATCGGTTTCCCCAGGATCGGACTGCGCCCGATCACCACGGCCCGGCGCCGCGCGAGCGGAACGTCGTAGAAGTCCAGCAGGCGAAGGATCCCGCCCGGGGTGCAGGCGTGGAAGCCCGGCTCGCCGAAGGCCATGCTCGCGAAACTCCGCATGGTCACCCCGTCGACGTCCTTTTCCGGCGCGATCGCTTCGAACGCGGCGCGCTCGTCGACGTGGCCGGGTACGGGATGCTGGAGCAGGATGCCGTCCACCGCCGGATCGGCGGACAGCTCGCGGATTCGGCCGACCAGGTCATCCGAGGTCGTGCCTGCGGGCACGTCGACGTGGCGGGACTCGATGCCGACCCGAGCACACCGCGCGCGCTTCATCCTGACGTACGTGCGCGAGGCGGGGTCGTCGCCGACCAAGACTGTCGCCAAGGTCGGCGGACGGCCGGTCCGCCGCGCGAAAACCCCAGCACGCCGGGCCGTCTCGGCCAGCAGCACAGCGGCGACGGATTTGCCGTCCATGATCTGCGCGGGCATCGGCACTCCTCACTCGTGATGAATGAGGGACACCCAGGCGGACGATGTCTTCTCGATGTGCACTCCCCGGTGGTCGCCCACCCGACGCCAGTCGTGCGACACCGATGCTACCGACACGGCAACGGTTCAAGGCTGCCGGAAACGGTCAGTTGCGCGAGAAAGCCGTCCGCATCCAGAGCGTCGCCAGGATGATCGTCGCGATCCACGCCACGATCATGCCGATTCCCGGACCGTCGCCGGCCGCTCCGCTGGCGTGCGCGGACTGCTGCGACCAGATCGCCAGCAGGCCGTCGACCGAGGCGAACCAGCCGCCCGCGGCGCAGCACCACGCGACCCACCAGCGGCGCGACACGAGCGCGACCGCGCCGATGAACACGCCGACGCCGGTGGACGTCACGGCGAACAGCTGCGGCACCCCGCCCGCCTCGCCGGCCAGCGTCTCCCAGCCCGCGCGGCCCTGTGCCCACGGCAGGATCTGCGCCACCAGCAGCACGAACATCAGCACCGAGATGGTGAACCCCCGCCTGCCCAGCTCGACAGTGCGCGCGACGCGGCGGCCCGCGTCGTCGATCTCGTCGCTCAGCCTGCGGTCCACCTCTGCCGGAGTTCCCGGTTCGCTCATCCTGCACACCCACTCACCGGGGCCGGCTGCGCCGCCGGGGCTCCGAAGCCCGGCAGTCCCAGGGTGACCCCGCTCGTCTTGGGCCGAAGACCGGCTTCGGCGTTGTCGCCCGCTCGCGTGCGGCGATGCGTCAGGAGGTCGCCGTCGGCGACCAGGTGGTGTGGCGCGCCGTAGCTGATCACCGTCTCCACGACGTCGCCCGGCCGGACCGAGCGGTCGACGGCCGAGCCGGACGGCGTGAAGTGCACCAGCCGACCGTCGCGAGCGCGGCCGCTCATCCGGTGCGTCTCGGCGTCCTTACGGCCTTCCCCCGCCGCGACCAGCAGCTCGACCCGGCGGCCGACCAGCTTGCGGTTCTCTTCCCAGGAGATCTCGTTCTGCAGCTCGACCAGCCGGTCGTAGCGCTCCTGCACGACCTCCTTCGGCAGCTGCTCCGCCATTTCCGCGGCGGGCGTGCCCGGGCGCTTCGAGTACTGGAAGGTGAACGCGCTGGAGAACCGGGCGGCGCGGACGACGTCGAGCGTCGCCTGGAAGTCTTCCTCGGTCTCGCCGGGAAAGCCGACGATGATGTCGGTGGTGATGGCGGCGTCCGGCATCTTGGCGCGCACCTCGTCGAGGATGTTCAGGAACCGCGTGGACCGGTACGACCGGCGCATCTCGCGCAGCACCCGGTCCGAACCGGACTGCAGCGGCATGTGCAGCTGGTGGCAGACGTTCGGCGTCTCGGCCATCGCGTCGATCACGTCCGAGGTGAACGCGGCCGGATGCGGCGAGGTGAACCGCACGCGCTCCAGTCCGTCGATCCCGCCGGTGGCGCGCAGCAGCTTGCCGAACGCGAGCCGGTCGCCGAACTCGACGCCGTAGGAGTTCACGTTCTGGCCGAGCAGCGTCACCTCGAGCACGCCCTCGGCGACCAGCGCCTCGACCTCGGCGAGGATCTCGCCAGGACGGCGGTCGCGCTCCTTGCCGCGCAGCGACGGCACGATGCAGAACGTGCAGGTGTTGTTGCAGCCGACCGAAACCGACACCCAGCTCGCGTAGGACGATTCGCGGCGCGCGGGCAGCGTGGACGGGAACGTCTCGAGCGATTCGAGGATTTCGACCTCGGCCTCGGCGTTGTGCCGCGCGCGCTCCAGCAGCGCCGGCAACGAGCCGATGTTGTGCGTCCCGAAGACGACGTCGACCCACGGCGCGCGCTTGACGATGTCGCCGCGGTCCTTCTGAGCGAGACACCCGCCGACGGCGATCTGCATGTCCGGATTGGCGACCTTGTCCGGGCGGAGGTGCCCGAGGGTGCCGTAGAGCTTGTTGTCGGCGTTCTCCCGCACGGCGCAGGTGTTGAACACGACCAGATCCGGCTTCGCCTGCCCGGCGGCGGGGACGTAGCCCGCTTCCTCGAGCTGCCCGGCGAGCCGTTCGGAGTCGTGCACGTTCATCTGGCACCCGAACGTGCGGATCTGGTACGTTTTCGCGTTCATCGTGCTCCAGCCTAAACCCCGCGGCCGGCGCCGGACCCAGCACCCGCCCGGCGGGAGTTATCCGGCGGTATCCGCGAGAGGGCTCCCCGCGCATTCCGGTAATCGGGAAATGTGCCGTTGACCGGGAACGGAAATACACTGAACCGGCCACCGCGGAACAATTTTATCTATTGTTTTCCGCGCCCTCCCGAAGATAAGATCACCGCCATTGTTTCCGAATCAGACCGCCGCCGCTCTGGAGGAAAAGTGCGCAAGGTTTTCGCTTGCTCGGCGGCCGCAGTCGCGAGCACGCTCGTCGTCGCCGCGCTGGCGGCCGCCCCGGTCACGGCGGCCCCCGCTCCGGCTCCCGCCCCTCTCTCGGTGAACTGGTCGGCCGACCCCGCCGACGGCGTGGGCGCGTTCAACTCGATCCAGTGCGCCGACGGCCACTTCAAGACCGCGACCGACGCCGCGAAGGGCAAGGTGTGGGTCGCCGAGCAGCTCGCGCAGGAGGAACGCTGCGAGGCGGTCGGCCCCGACCTCGCCGCGGGCAAGACCTTTTACCTCGGCTGGTCGTCGAAGTACCGCATCACCGACTCCACCAGCCGCTACGTCTTCCAGCTGAAGTGCAGCCCGAGCACCGGCACCGCGAACCACCCGGTCGTCCTCAAGATCTCCGGCGGCAAGCTCCAGCTGGAGGAATGGACGACCGACCACACCAGCGTCAAGCTGTGGGACGCCCCGGTCTCGAACGACCAATGGCACGACATCGCCTTCCGGATCTCCACCGACCGCACCCAGGGCACGATCCAGTTCTGGTTCGACGGCAAACGGCAGACCTTCTTCGACGGGTCGACCACCTACACCGGCACCACGATCGACGGAGACCGGAACTACCTGAAGTGGGGCGTCTACCACCAGGCCGACGAGACGGCGACGCAATGGCTCACCAAAATCCGGATGGGCGACAGCCTGACCGACGTCACCGGCTGACCTCTGGCACCATCGCCTCATGCGATGGAGGCTCGCGGCGGCGCTGGCAGTGCTCACGGTGCTGCTGAGCGGGTGCGGGCCGAGCTTCGCGAACCTGCACCTGCGCGTCGCCGCCGGGTCGGCGGGCGGCGTGTACCACGACCTCGCCGGGCCGCTGGCGTCGGCGTGGGCGGGCGAACTCGGCATCGAGACGCCCGAGGTGCTCGCCACCCAGGGGTCGCGTGACAACCTCAACCGAGTGCTTTCCGGGGGCGCGGACGTCGCGTTCGTCGCCGCTGACCTGGCCGCGGACGCGGCGGCCGCGCACCCCGGCAAGCTCGCCGCGCTGGCCCGCATCCACGACGACTACCTGCACATCGTCGTGCGCGCGGACTCGCCCTACACCTCGGTACAGATGCTGCGCGGCCGGCACATCGCGGTCGGCTCGCCGGAATCGGGCGTCGAATACATCGCCGACCGGGTGCTGCAGGTCGCCGGGCTGAAAAGCGCGGTCACGGTCACCCAGCTGAGCCTGGAGGATTCGCTGTCGGCGCTGGCCGACCGCAAGATCGACGCGATGTTCTGGTCCGGCGGGCTGCCGACGTCGCTCATCACCGATTACAACCGCAAGGTCGGTTTGCGGCTGCTCGACATGTCCACGCTGATGCCGGGCATGCAGCGGTTCAGCCCGGTGTACGGCACCGCGACCATCCCCGGCAGCACCTACGACCAGCACGGTCCGGTCACGACGCTGGTGGTGCCGAACTTCCTGGTCGTGCCCACCTCGATGTCCGCCGACGTCGCCGAAGCGCTCACGAAAGGCCTGTACGACGCCCGCCCGGCGCTCGCGGCGGTCAACCGGGCGGCGCTGTCGATCGACGTGCATCCAGGGATCGAGACGACGCCGTTGCCGTTGCATCCGGGCGCGTTGGCGTATTACCGCGCGGAGAAGGTCTAGCGCGCGACCGGGAAGTCCATCGCGATCCGCAACCCGCCGCCGTCGGGCAGAGACAACTCGATCTCCCCGCCGGAATGCCGCACGATCTCGGTCACGATCGCCAGCCCCAGCCCCGATCCGGGCACGTTCTGATGCGCCGTGCTCCGCCAGAACCGGTCCGTGGCCCGCTCCAGTTCGTCCTCGCGCAGCCCCGGCCCGTGATCGCGGACCGAGACCGTCACGCGGTCCTCGGCCACGCTCGCAGCCACCTCGACCGAGGCGCCGGAAGGGCTGAACTTGAGCGCGTTGTCCAGCAACGCGTCGAGCACAACCTCCAGCCCCCGCGGCGGCACGAGCACCCGCGCGCCGCCGACCTCCACCTCGCTCTCCAGCGAGACCTCCCGAGCCGCCCCGACCACTGACCAGTCGGCGACCCGATCGGCGATCACCTCGGCGAGATCCTCGGAAACCAGCTCTCCTCCAGCGGATTCCGCGCGGGCCATGGACAGCAGCTCGTCGAGGATCTGGTTCAGCCGCTTGGCGTCCACCTGCGCGGCTTCGAGGTCGGCCGCCGCGGTTTCGTCGCTCACCTGGCCTTCGAGATTGCCGAGCCGGATCTTCAACGCCGTCAGCGGATTGCGCAGCTGATGCGAGGCGTCCGCGACGAACGCGCGCTGCGCGGCCAGCGCTTCCGACACACTGGCCGCCATCCGGTCGAACGACCGGCCCAGCTGCCGCAGCTCCGGCGGGCCGCCGCTCTCCCCCACCGGCTCCGCTTCCCGGCCGCTGACCACCGACGCGACCAGCGCGCCCGTCGCCTCGTCCAGCCGCCGGACCGGCCGCAGCGTCCAGCGCACCACGGGCAGCGCGACGAGCAGCGCCAGCCCGAACGCGACCAGCGCGCACGCGGCCAGCAGCAGCCACTGCCACAACAGCTGCGTGCGGACATGATCGGTCGCGGACTCCGTCACCACCGCGCCGCGCACCTCGCCATCGATGAGGATCGGCTCGGCCAGCACCAGCGGGTTCGTCGCCCACGGCAGCAGCAGCGGCCCGGCTTCGGGCGGACGGGCGGCGAGCGCCTCGTTCACCGGCACCCGGATCGCCGCCCGGTCGACCTCGCGGCCGGGTGAGCTCAGCACCGGATCGCCGTCCTGGTTCACCACGACCACTTTCACGCCGTACACCTCGGTGTAGCGGCGCAGTTCCGGCTCCAGGCGGCCGAGCTGGTTGTCGAGCAGCGGACGCTGGGCGAGCGAGGCGAACCGCGAGGTGTCGGTGAGCCGGTCGAGGAAGAGCTTCTGCTGGAGACTGCTCGCGAGGCTCAGCGCGAGCGGGATGCCGAGCCCGAACACGAGCAACGCGACGAGCGTGGCGACGATGCCCTGCAACCGGACGCGCATCGGTCAGTCCCGCCGGATGCCCAGCCGGTAGCCGACGCCGCGGACCGTTTCGATCAGCGCCGGACGGCCGAGCTTGGTGCGCAGGGTGGCGACGTGCACGTCCAGCGAACGGCTTTCCGCCGCGCCGCGGTGTCCCCACACCTCGTTCAGCACCTGCTCGCGCGAACAGACCGCGCCGCCCGCCGCGGCGACCAGCGCGAGCACCTGGAACTCCTTGCGGGACAACGCGATCGGCTCGCCCGCCACCAGCACCTCGTGCCGGGCGAGGTCGATCCGGACGTCGCCGACCTCGACGACCGGAACCGCGGGCCCGGACCGTTCGCCGCGCCGCCGCCGCACCGCTTCGACGCGCGCGAGCAGTTCCTCCACGTCGTACGGCTTGACCAGGTAGTCGTCGGCGCCGGCGCGCAGGCCGTGCACCCGGTCGTTCACCTCGCCGCGCGCGGACACCACGATGACCGCGACGTCGCTGACCGCCCGGATCTGCCGGCAGAGCACCACGCCGTCGACGTCAGGAAGGCCGAGGTCGAGAAGGATCACGTCGACGTCGTGGACGCGGTCGAGCACCCCGGCCCCGGACGGCAGCCGCTGCATGGTGAGGCCGCGGCGCACCAGCGCGGGCACGAGCGCTCCGGCGACCCGGTCGTCGTCTTCCACCAGCAGCACGCGCACGCTTCAGCCTCCCCGGTGATCCAGACCACGGTAGCCGGACTCTAGGGCGCCACGCCCTGCGGACACGGTGCGTGGCGGCCGCCACAGTCCGGACTAGGCTGAACGCCGCCACGACGGCCGCATCCGATACGTAGTTGAAACCCTAAGTATTGCTCAAGCCGTCTTTACAAGAGATGTCCCGGTAGTAGGTTTCCGCAAGCGTTGCGGAACCCCGGTTCCGCGGACGCCGGACGACCAACGGAGCTCTGGAGGCCACGATGACCACCGAGGTGGCGACGCCGATGATCAAGGCGGCCGCCGTGAACAAGTACTTCGGCGAGCTGCACGTGCTGCGCGAGATCACGCTCGAGGTGCCGCGCGGCCAGGTCGTCGTCGTGCTCGGGCCGTCCGGGTCGGGCAAGTCGACGCTGTGCCGCGCGATCAACCGGCTCGAGCCGATCAACTCCGGCGAGATCGCCGTGGACGGCGTGCCGCTGCCCGCCGAGGGCAAGGCGCTCGCCGCGCTGCGCGCCGACGTCGGGATGGTCTTCCAGCAGTTCAACCTGTTCGCGCACAAGACGATCCTCGAGAACGTCATGCTCGCGCCGGTCAAGGTGCGCAAGACCGCGCAGGCCGAGGCTCGCAAGACCGCGATGGAACTGCTCGAGCGCGTCGGCATCGCGAACCAGGCCGACAAGTACCCGGCCCAGCTGTCCGGCGGCCAGCAGCAGCGCGTGGCGATCGCCCGCGCGCTCGCGATGAAGCCCAAGGTGATGCTGTTCGACGAGCCGACCTCGGCGCTGGACCCGGAAATGGTCCAGGAGGTCCTGGACGTGATGACCGGGCTGGCGAAGGACGGCATGACCATGCTCGTGGTCACGCACGAAATGGGCTTCGCCCGCCGCGCCGCCGACCGCGTCATCTTCATGGCCGACGGCGAGATCGTCGAGGACACGACGCCGGAGGAGTTCTTCACCAAGCCGAAGTCCGACCGGGCGAAGGACTTCCTCGGCAAGATCCTGACCCACTGACCCGTTCGGGGGAATCCCCCGGCGCCCCGGGTCCGGGATGGCTGTAATCGGCCCGGACCGGTACCGACGTTCCCGGACAGATGTTTCCCGGACAGATATTGGAGAGACTGACATGAGGATCCGCACCCTCGCGGCCGCCCTGCTCGCCGGCGGGCTGCTGCTCACGGCCTGCGGCAAGGAAGGCGCCCCGGCCGGTCCCGGCGGGGACAACAACGCGAGCGCCGCGCCGCTGCCGACCTACGAGGTCGCCAAGGACGTCAAGCTCGACGGCTCCCCGGTGTTCACGAAGATCAAGAACGCCGGCACGATCACCATCGGCGTCAAGGACGACCAGCCCGAGCTGGGCCAGAAGGACCCGAAGACCGGCAAGTTCCAGGGCTTCGACATCGAGATCGCCCGGATGGTCGCGGCGGGCCTCGGCATCAGCGAGGACAAGATCAAGTACACGACGGTCGACTCGGCCGCCCGCGAGCAGGCCATCTCCAACGGCCAGGTCGACCTCTACGTCGGCACCTACACCATCAGCGACAAGCGCAAGAAGCTCGTGTCGTTCGCCGGCCCGTACTTCCAGGCCGGGCAGGACCTGCTGGTGCGCAAGGACGACAACTCGATCACCGGCCCGGAGACGCTCAAGGGCAAGAAGGTCTGCTCGGTCACCGGGTCGACCCCGATCCAGCGCGTGCGCGAGCAGAAGCTCACCGACCAGATCGTCGAGTTCCAGAAGTACTCGCAGTGCGTGGAGAAGCTGAGCACCAAGGACGTCGACGCGGTCACCACCGACGACGCGATCCTCAAGGGCTACGCGGCGCAGGACCCGGACAGCTTCAAGGTCGTCGGCAAGCCGTTCTCGAAGGAGCCCTACGGCATCGGCCTGAACAAGGACGACAAGGTGCTGCGCGACAAGATCGACGACCTGCTGCAGGCCGCCGAGACCAACGGCACCTGGAAGAAGATCTACGACGCCACCCTCGGCAAGTCCGGCGCGCCCGCGACGCCGCCGGCCATCGAGCGGTACTGATCTGATCCGGCGGGGGGGGGGGGGGGGGGTTGCCCCCCACCCCCCCCCCCCCCCCCCCCCCCCCTCTCCCCCCCCCCAGCTCCCCCCCCCCCCCCCCCCCCCCCCCCCCGTACACCCACTATCGGCACACGGACGCGGGGAAGGCTCCATGGACGTCCTGCTCGACAATCTGGACCTCTTCGGTCCGTTCTTTCTCACCACGATCGAACTGTTCCTGATCGCGGGGGCGTGCAGCCTCGTGCTGGGCACGATCCTCGCGATGCTGCGGGTAAGCCCGGTTCCGGTGCTGCGCGCGATCGGCACGACGTACGTCACCATCTTGCGCAACACGCCGCTGACGCTGGTGTTCGCGTTCCTCGTGTTCGCCTACCCGCTGCTGGACATCGTCAAGATCGACTACTTCCCGACCGCCGCGGTGGCGCTGACGATCTACACGTCCGCGTTCATCTGCGAGGTCGTGCGCTCGGGCATCAACACGGTGCCCATCGGCCAGGCCGAGGCGGGCCGCGCGCTGGGCCTGTCGTCCGGGCAGATCCTCGGCGGCATCGTCCTCCCGCAGGCGCTGCGGTCGGTCGTCCCGCCGCTGATCAGCATGCTCATCGCGCTGCTGAAGAACACGACGATCGCCAGCGGGTTCTCGGTCGCCGAGGCCGGCGCGATCCGGCAGTACGTGTCCGAACGCGGCGACAACCAGATGATCGCGCTGCTGTGGGTGGCACTCGGCTTCATCATCCTCGTAGCGGTGCTGTCGCTGGTGCAGCGCAGCCTGGAGAAGCGCTGGAGCGTGGCCCGATGAGCACGGTTCTGTTCGACACCCCGGGCCCGAAAGCGCGGGCGCGGCACCGGATCTACGCGGTGCTGGGCATCCTCGTGGTAGTGGCGCTGATCGCGTTCATCGTCTACCGCTTCATCGACAGCGGCCAATTCGCCGGCCGCAAATGGGAGTGGCTGCAGTACTCCCAGGTGCAGAGCGACCTCGCGAACGCCGTGCTGGCGACCGTGAAGGCCTTCGCACTGGGCGCGGTGCTGGCCATCGTGTTCGGTGCGGTCTTCGCCGCCGGACGGCTGTCCGACCACGCGTGGGTGCGCGGGATCTGCACGTTCGTCGTGGAGTTCTTCCGCGCGATCCCGCTGCTGATCCTGATGTTCCTGTTCTACTACGGACTTCCGACCCTCGGCGTGGACACGTCGCCGCTGTTCGCGGTGGTGCTCGGCCTGACCCTGTACAACGGCTCGGTGCTCGCGGAGGTGTTCCGCGCGGGCATCCAGTCGCTGCCGAAGGGCCAGAGCGAAGCCGCGTACGCGCTGGGCATGCGCAAGACCCAGGTGATGTTCACGGTCCTGCTGCCGCAAGCTCTGCGCGCGATGCTGCCGACGATCATCAGCCAGCTGGTGGTGTTGCTCAAGGACACCGCGCTGGGCTTCCTGGTGACGTACCCGGAGCTGCTGTACTACGCCCGTTACATCGGCAGCCAGGGCGCCTTCGGCCGCCCGATCGTCCCGTCGACCCTCGTGGCCGCCGCGATCTACATCGCGATGTGCCTGCTGCTGACCGCGCTCGCGACGTACCTGGAACGCCGCAACCGCCGCAGCAAGAAGCATCTCGACACGGACGACGGCGCCAAGCAGGCCGCTCTCGCCGTGGACGGAACTGGCGGTCTGGCCGCGGGTTCTGCCTGACGGATCGTTCTCTCGAAGCCCCCGGTGCTGTTTTCGTTGCAGCGCCGGGGGCTTCTTGTTTTTTCAGCCGTGCGCTAGCGGATGCCGGGGCTGATACAGCGGGAGAACGCTGCCGCTGGGCAAGCGGATCGATACTCGGGTGCCCCAGGACGCGGTTGTCGGCTCGCCGTCTGCTTCGGCTCCCTTGGCGGTCAGCTGGCGGACTGTTTCTTCCAGGTTGTCGCACATCAGGTAGAACTCCTGCTGGGGTTCTCCCTCGGTGGGGTGCACTGCCAGTTCTGTGGGGGGCAGGCGGAAAATGAGCCAGCCGTCGCCTGCGTCCACGTTTTCCAGGTCTAGTACGTCCTTGAGGAACTCTCGGTCTGCTGGTGCGTTCTTGCTGTAGAGGATCACGTGGCCGCCGGTGATCATGGTGCCTGTCCTTCCGGAAGTTCCTGCTGGGCAACGGGAATCGGCCCGTTCCCGGGTCGAGCTGATCGAGTGATGCGGTCCGGTCGCGGGTCCTGGTAGCGTTGGTTTCGTTGAAGCAGTACTTCTCAGGTGATGTGAGCCCGCGAGCTTTCTCGCAGCGGCCGTCGCGATTTCCTTTCTCTCCCAGTGCGTTGGCCAGCGCACTGGTCGGTGTGGTCTCGTCTGCGCGCGGTGGGATCGCGCTGCCCGGGAACGGAAATCGCGGCGCGCCGCGCGGGAGACAGCCGCCGGGGTCGATCTGGTAACCCATCATTCGCTCATCAGATAAGGAGGATCGCCTAGTGCCCAACCACAACTAAATACGCAGCAACCGCGCGGGTGCCGTACTCGCCACCCGGAGTGCCGACCCGGTAGCGCGCGAATGAGCGGGCACGCCACCGTGACGAGCAGGCTCACCCCGTTCGCCGACAGGCCCGCCACCGCCGCAACCGCACCAGGCCCACCGCGCGAACCGGCAGACCCGCCACCGCGACCGCGCTAGGCCCACGTGCGAACCGGCGGACACGCCACCGGGTCCAAGCCAAGCCACCCCGCGAACGGGCAAACCCGCCACCGGATCAAGCCAGGCCGCTCTGCCGCACCGGCAAACCCGCCACCGCGGACGGGCGAGCACACCCGGCGAACCGGCAAACCTGCCACCGCCGCGCAGGCAAGCGCACCCCGGGAACGGGCACGGCCGCGGCCCTACCATCAGCAGGTCCGCGACCGCGCTGCCAGCCACCCGGCCGACGTCACCGATTCCGGCGGAACAGCTTGTCCCCCAGCCAGACAATCGGGTCGTACTTGCGGTCGGCGACGCGTTCCTTCATCGGGATCAGCGCGTTGTCGGTGATGTGGATGCCTTCCGGGCACACCTCGGTGCAGCATTTGGTGATGTTGCAGAGCCCGAGCCCGTGCTCGTCCTGCGCCGCGTCACGGCGGTCGGCGACGTCCAGCGGATGCATCTCCAGCTCGGCGATCCGCATGAGGTAACGAGGTCCGGCGAAGCTCTCCTTGTTCTCCTCGTGGTCGCGCACGACGTGGCAGGTGTTCTGGCACAGGTAGCACTCGATGCACTTGCGGAATTCCTGCGAGCGCTCGACGTCCACCTGCTGCATCCGGTACTCGCCGGGTTTCAGTCCCTCCGGCGGGGTGAACGACGGGATCTCGCGCGCCTTCGTGTAGTTGAACGACACGTCGGTGACCAGGTCGCGGATCACCGGGAAGGTGCGCATCGGCGTGACCGTCACGACCTCGGCCTCGGTGAAGGTCGACATGCGCGTCATGCACAGCAGCCGCGGCCTGCCGTTGATCTCGGCCGAGCAGGAGCCGCATTTGCCTGCTTTGCAGTTCCAGCGCACGGCGAGGTCGGCGGCCTGGGTGGCCTGCAGCCGGTGGATGATGTCGAGCACGACCTCGCCCTCGTTCACCTCCACGGTGAAGTCCTGCAGGTCGCCGCCGGTCGCGTCGCCTCGCCACACGCGGAATTTCGCCTGGTAGCTCACGCGGTCCTCCCGGGGTGGGTCTCCAGCTCGGCGTCGGTGAAGTACTTGCCCAGCTCGTCGAGTTCGAACAGCTCGAGCAAGTCCGGCCGCATCGGGACCTGTTCCTTCACGGCCACGTCGACGTCCGGCACGAGCGGGTTGTCGCCCGGGTGCGCGGAGCAGACGAGCAGCCGGTGCCGCCATTCCGCGTCCATCGACGGATAGTCGTCGCGGGTGTGGCCGCCGCGGCTTTCCGTGCGGGTCAGGGCCGCGCGGGCGACGCATTCGCTCACCAGCAGCATGTTCCGCAGGTCGAGCGCGAGGTGCCAGCCCGGGTTGAACTGCCGGTGCCCTTCCACCTCCACCTGCCCGATCCGCTGCCGGATGCTCGCGAGTTTTTCCAGCGCCTGCTGGATTTCCCCGGCCTTGCGGATGATGCCGACGAGATCGTTCATCGACTGCTGCAGCTCAGTGTGCAGCGTGTACGGATTCTCCGGGGCACCCTCAGCGGGCGGGTTGAACGGCTCGAGCGCCATCGCCGCCGCGGCGTCCACATCGGACTGCGACACCGCGGGCCGATCCTTGAGTCCGTCCACATAGGACGCCGCACCGAGTCCAGCGCGACGGCCGAACACGAGCAGGTCCGACAGCGAGTTGCCGCCGAGCCGGTTCGACCCGTGCATGCCGCCGGAACACTCGCCCGCCGCGAACAGCCCGGGCACGCTCGCCGCGCCGGTGTCCGGGTCGACCTCCACGCCGCCCATCACGTAATGGCAGGTGGGGCCGACCTCCATGGCCTCCTTGGTGATGTCGACGTCGGCGAGTTCCTTGAACTGGTGGTACATCGACGGCAGCCGCCGCTGGATCTCCTCGGCGGGCAGCCGGCTCGCGATGTCGAGGAACACGCCGCCGTGCGGGGAGCCGCGCCCCTCCTTGACCTCGGAGTTGATCGCCCGCGCCACCTCGTCGCGCGGCAGCAGGTCCGGCGTGCGGCGGTTGTTCTCCTGGTCGGTGTACCAGCGGTCGGCCTCGCCCTCGCTGTCCGCGTACTGGCCCTTGAACACCTCGGGCACGTACTCGAACATGAACCGCTTGTCCTCGGAGTTCTTGAGCACGCCCCCGTCGCCCCGCACGCCCTCGGTGACGAGGATGCCCTTGACGCTCGGCGGCCAGACCATCCCGGTCGGGTGGAACTGCACGAACTCCATGTTGATCAGCTTCGCCCCGGCGCGAAGGGCCAGCGCGTGCCCGTCGCCGGTGTACTCCCACGAATTCGACGTCACCTTGAACGACTTGCCGATACCGCCCGTCGCGAGCACCACGGCGGGCGCCTCGAACAACACGAACCGCCCGCTCTCGCGCCAATAACCGAACGCCCCGGCGATCGCGCCGTTGTCCAGCAGCAGCTCGGTGACCGTGCATTCGGCGAAGACCTTGATCCGCGCCTCGTAGTCGCCGTACTTCTTGAAGTCCTCCTGTTGCAGCGAAACGATCTTCTGCTGCATAGTGCGGATCAGCTCAAGCCCGGTGCGGTCGCCGACGTGCGCGAGCCGCGGATAGGTGTGTCCGCCGAAGTTGCGCTGGCTGATCCGCCCGTCCGCGGTACGGTCGAAAAGCGCGCCGTACGTCTCCAACTCCCAGACGCGGTCCGGCGCCTCCCGAGCGTGCAGCTCGGCCATCCGCCAGTTGTTGAGGAATTTCCCGCCGCGCATGGTGTCGCGGAAGTGCACCTGCCAGTTGTCGTTCGAGTTCGCGTTGCCCATCGACGCCGCACAGCCGCCCTCGGCCATCACCGTGTGCGCTTTGCCGAAAAGGGATTTGCACACCACCGCGACGCTGAACCCGCGTTCGCGCGCTTCGATCACCGCGCGCAGACCGGCGCCGCCGGCACCGATCACCACCACGTCGTAGCTGTGCCGTTCGACCTCGGTCATGGAATAAGCCACCTCACGAGCGCTGGGGAGAACTGCCTTGCACTGCTGGATTTCCGGGGTTCAGCCCACGAAGCGCAGGTCCGAAATCGCGCCGCTCGACACGAGCATCACGTAGAAGTCGGTCAGCACGAGCGTGCCGAGCGTCGTCCACGCGAGGGCCATGTGCCGGGTGTTGAGCTTCGTGACCTGCGTCCAGATCCAGTACCGGACGGGATGTTTCGAGAAATGCTTGAGCCGCCCGCCGGTGACGTGCCGGCACGAGTGGCAGGAGAGCGTGTACGCCCACAGCAGCACGACGTTCACCACGAGAATCACGTTGCCGAGCCCGAAGCCGAACCCGGTGGGACTCTGGAAGGCGACGATGGCGTCGTAGGTGTTGACGAGCGAAACGACGCACGCGACGTAGAAGAAGTACCGGTGCACGTTCTGCACGATCAACGGCAGCCGCGTCTCTCCGGTATAGCGCGCGTGCGGTTCGGCGACCGCGCAAGCCGGTGGGGAGAACCAAACCGAGCGGTAGTAGGCCTTGCGATAGTAGTAGCAGGTCAACCGGAACCCGAGCAGGAACGGCAGCACGAGCACGCCGAGCGGCAGCCAGGACGGCATTTCGCCGAACCAGTGCCCGAAGTGGCTAGATCCCGGGACGCACGAGGTGGACACGCAGGGCGAGTAGAACGGCGTCAGATAGTGGTATTCGGGCACCCAGTAAGCGGTGCGCACGAACGCCCGGACAGTCGCGTAAACGACAAATGTGGCCAGCCCCAGCACAGTGAGCAGGGGCGACAGCCACCACCGGTCGGTCCGCAACGTCCGGGCGGCGAGCCGCGCCCGCCCCGGCGCCCGAACGCCGGTACGGGCGCGGCTGACGTCGTTGTCAGCGGGCGCGCTCACCGCTGGTCGCGCTTGTAGCCACCGACACCTTCGTCGTCAGCGCCGCTCCACAGCGCCGGGTCGTAGGGAGTATCGGGGACAGGCACGCGCTCGAGTGGTTTCGCCTGCGCAGGCACAGCGGGCGGGTGCCCGTCCAGCTCCGCACTGTCGATGTCGAGCCGCTCAACGTCATTGGCCAGCCGGCGCACCGCGGACGCGTCGCCGTAGCGCGATCGCAACGCACCCACGCACTGCCGCAACTGGCCGATGGTGCGCCGAAGTTCGGCGATCTCTGTGGTGGACATCGGAAGCCTCCCTGATGGTGGGGCCGGCAGTTCGGGTGACGATCAACGCCACCGCCTACGACTCTGCCTCGCGTGGTGCACTGTGACAAGTAGCACATTTACCAGCGTGTTGCCTCCTGACCTCGGATTCGAGGCTCAATCAGGGGTCTCCGGAGGGGTCTGGGCCGTCTCTGGGCCGTCAGCCGCGCAGGTCAAGCCGCCGATGGCAAGTCGGCCGCCGGACGGAACACGCTGTCGATCGCCGCACGAGCCCGGTCGTAACTTGTCTCCATAAGATGGGTATAGACACGGAGAGTGAACGCTTCACTCGAATGTCCTAAGTAAGCAGAGAGTTCCTTGATACTCACCCCACGTGACAGCATCAGCGAGGCGAACAGATGCCGGAGCGCGTGCATGCCGTCCCGGTCACCGACATAGTCGAGCCCGGCCGCGACGAACGCAGGCAGCCACACGACCATGTGAAATGTCTGGTTCTTGTACGGCATCCCGCTCGGTTTGGTCATGAGCAGTTTGACCGTCTCGTACTCGCGTCCGTCCCGCTCTCCCCAGGGAAGCGTGACCGCCACGGGCCGATACTTCTCCAGGTAGGCGTCGATCTTCTCCAGCAAGCCGTAGCCCAACGGGATCTCCCGCACTTTCCGCCCCTTCGGAAGCTTGAACTTCTGGACTCCCTTGACCACCACGAGCTGTCGGGTGCACCGGTAGACCATCTTCTTCCGGTCGATGTTGTCCGGGCTGAACGCCAGCACCTCGCCCGGACGCAGCCCAAGGCCCGCACCGATGGCAACCGCTGGCCTGAACCGGGCGTCGACAGCCTTTTCGATGATGTGAACCCTCTTCTCCGGCCAGACCTGAACCTCCTTGGCGGTCGCCTTCGGCCGCGAAATGGTCGCCTTCTTGAGCGGGTTCGACCTCATCTTCTCGTCGACGACCGCAGCGTCCCAAATGGACAGCACTAGGTCGAACACCTGACGCTGATAGACACCGGAAAGGTTCCGCTCACTGTCGTTGAGCCATGCCAGCCACTTCCGCGCAAGGCCAGAGCTTTCGCACGCGTCGAGGTTGCGGTCTCCAAAGAACGGGAACACATACTTTTCGAGCTGTGACGTCATCGTGTTCAAGGACGATTCACCGAGCGGACGGCCCTTCAGCACTTCCATGGCATAGGCCCGGAATGCTTCCTTGCCCGCGTTCGGATCCCGGTACACCCCCGCGTAAAGCTCGTTCTCGATCTTGGTCTTGAACTCTTTCGCGGCACCGAGCTTCTTGTCCGGGAAGACCTTGGACCCCTCCGACATGTCTGGTTGGATCCAACGCACCTTGTATCGCGCGCCTTTACCGTAACGTTCGGTGCGCTCCTGAACCGGTTTCTTCTTGCCATCGAGCACGACCTCACCGGTTTCCGGGTCGATCTTGTCCCGAAACCAGCGATCTTGAATGTGCGCCATCAGAATCCCCTATGCAGCAGGCATGGTTTCGGGGCCGTCGAGCCAGCCCCGGACAGCGGCCGGGTCGTAGCGGACGTGTTTTCCCATCCGCCGCCACGGCGGGCCGTAGTTCTTGTGCCGCCAGTCCTTGAGCGTGTCCTCCGGGATGCCGAGGTAGGCGGAAAGGTCTTCGGGGCTCCACAAGCCCTCAACGCTGACCAGCCGCACACGTGGGTTGTCGCTCATGTGTCTCCCCCTTTCCAGGTCAGGCCGCCAGCGCCGGAGTTGCCGAAGTTTCTGGCGCGGGCGGTGAGCCGGAAGCGGTGAGCCGGAAGCGGCGAGCCGGGCCGCTTCGTACTCGGCCTTCCAGATGCGGCGCTCAGCGATGGCGCGCATCACGAGCTGATCCCGGGGCGGACACTGCGGGTCGCCTGGCTCGACCTTGCGCCACGCCAGCTTTTCCGGATCAGGGCGTGGTTTCTCGATCCCGACCGCCGCCAGGGCGGACAGCACGAACCCAACCCGGTCGGCCTTGTGATCGGCCACGGTCTTGCCGGACCACTTGCGCGACACCAGCACCCGCCGACCCGGCAGTCCGAGAGTGGTCCGCCGATGCGCCCGGCCCCGGCAGTGCCCCGGGGTGGTCTTCGCGTTGGCCCCCTTGGGGTTGATGCCGTAGAGCAGCCACACCGGGCAGCGCGGCGAACACGGGGTCACCGCCAGTTCAGCGTGCAACCGGTCGTGGTGGTCCCGCTGCGCGGATGTGTCCGCGTCCACGACCTCGCCCGTCGATTTGGTGAGGTACTTCGTCAGGTAGCCGATGTGCCTCCCGGCTTCCTCAGTCCCGCCGAGAATGCCCTTCGAGTGCACCTGTTCCCCGAACCGCACGACGTGCGCCGGTTCCTCCACTTCGGACACAGCGTCATCCCACGCCGTCAACGGCTGCCGGGTGTCCGGGTCCACAAAGGAACGAACATCCGGGTCCCACAACGGTTTGCGGTCCCCGCCGTAGACCATCACGTCGTGGCTGGGCCACCACACCTGGTGGTAGGTCGCTTCGGTGACCATCCGGATGACCTCGTGCGAGATCGCTCCCCGCAGCGCCGTATGCAAGTGGGGCGCTGCCCGACGCTGGGGTTCCACGGTCGCGAAGTACTGCACCTCGAACCCGACCACCCGACGCAGGTTCTGCCACCATCGATCCACCAGAGCCGCGAAGTGCACCGCATCCCGCGCAGCCCGCCGATAGTCATAGCTGGCGGGATCGACTGGGGAGCCGTCCGGCCGGACGCGGCCGTAGGTGTCGCAGGTGAGGGTGACGAACATCGACGGCCGGAACCGGCCCGCGAACTCCCGCCCGACCGTAGTTTTCGCGACCTTCTTACGAGGCAGTTTCGGCGCGTCCTGACGCCGCCGGGTCGAGCGCTTCACCGGACGTTTCTCCGGCGCGTCAAGGGCCGGGAGCCTTCCCTTCAAGCCAGATTCCCTCAGCTCCGCGTCCACACTGGACACTTCGGCGCGCAGTTCCTCCGCCTCAGGCTCGCTTCCGGCTGCGACCGCTTCCCGATAGTGCGCGGCCAGATCAGCCCGGTAGGTCAGCAGCTCCCGTTGAGTCTCAGTGGGCTCCGCGCGGGTGATCACGGGTTCTTCGGCGAGGTGCCAGCCTTCCCGGCACTGGGCCTGCCGCAGTGCTTTGGCCTTGCGGGCACAGGGCAGGCACACCGATTCCACCGTCGAGCCGCACGGCACCGGGACGTAGCGCAACTCCCCCGTGTGGGTGTCGGCGACCTCCATCGTGAACGGCCGCACGCACACCCCGTGCTGCTCTGCCGTCGCCTTCACCACGTCGGAAGCCAGGGCACCGCGGATTCGTTCCTGGGGCTCCGCAGCCGGCATTGCCTGACCAGCGGTTTCCCGCGCAGAGGTGGTCATGCGGCCTCCTCTCCGGCGCGTGCCCACTGCCGCAGCAGCCAGACCGGCATCTCCTGGTCGGTCTGGGGAGGCAGGTCCGGGAAGGTGGCCGGGTCGTACGGCGCGTAGCCCCAGACGTAGACGGGGATGCCGCACGGGGTGCGTCCGGTCAGCGCCAGGCGCACCCGCGTCCCGCCCGGAGTCCGCCACAAGCCCACGCGCGCCCCGCCGAGGGTGGTCGACCAGGTGGCCAGCCCGGACACGACGCCGGGCAGGGTGTCGGTGTCCAGGGCCACCGTGACGGGCGAGGACCAGGCGGTGACTTCCACCGAGCAAGCCGGAGGCAGCGCGTAGGAGTCGAGGTGATCGCGGATCGCGTCGAGGAAGACCATCAGCCGGTTCACGCGGCCCCCTTCCCGGTGCTGTCACGCCGGTTGTGGGCGAGGTCGACCACCTGAGCCCCGCCGTTCGTGACGTAGTCCTCCAGCGCCTTCACCGTCGCGTCGGAGACCCATCCGGCACGGACACGCAGGGGTTCGCGGATGCCTTCGCCCCAGACGTAGCCGACACCGGGGGTGTTCTCGGGGATGCGGTTGGCCCATGCCCCGCGTTCGTACGCGCCGTCGCCGAGCACCATGGAGACCTGAGACTTCGAGGTGACGCGCAGGCAGACGCGGCGGGTGAACAACTCCCGCACCGGGACGGTTTCCTTCGTCGGGTCCTGCACGTAGCCGCGCACCGAGATGAGCGCAGCCCGCCCTTGCGTGTTCAGCACCGAAATGTGCTCGGTGATCGCGTCACGGGTCTTGCGGTCGGTGTAGCGGGTCAGCGCCGCCAGCTCATCGAACTCCAGCAGTTCCAACGGAAACTCTTGCGAGAGCGGCACTTCCCGCGTCTGCCCCGCGAACGCCCGCTTGCGCCGTTCCAGTTCGTCCCGCAGCGCCTCCAGCACTTCCAGAGCCTCCGCACCTGAGACGGCATAGCGGCAGAAGATGCCGCGCCCGTAGGCCAGTTCCATGCCCTTCGGGTCCACACCGGACACCCGTACCAGCCCGGACCGGATCGCCGGAGCAGCCGACACCAGCGGCGACCACATCACCGAGTTCTTCCCCGCACCCGACGCACCGGCCACGAGGATGTGCGCACCGCCGCCAAGCAACGGCAGCCGCCAAGCCGTCCCGTACTCGGTCGAACCGGCGAACACCCGCCGCAAGTCCACCGCCGACGCCTCAGCCACCTCCGGCAGCGGCAGACAGGACACCGCCGAGGCCAGCAAGTCCCGGCGCATGAAGTCCACCGACACCACATCTGGCGAGATCTCCCGCACCTGCACCCGCGTGACCCGCCGAGCCGTCGCCAACGCACGGGCCGCCTCGCCGAAATCCTCCGGAGTCTGGCCGGGCACCAGTCGCACCCGCACCTCATCCCACGACGGACCGGAACGGACCCGCAGCAGGAGAGGGAAAGCCACGCCCGCGTCACGCCGAGACTGCGCCACCGCTTCCCGCTTGCGCCGCCGGGACACCAGGTTGACTGTGACGTCCACCGGGATCGCTTCGTCCCGCACGGTCAACCCACAGGCATGCAGCCAGCCGGGAAGCTTCCTCCCGTACACGGCCCAGCGCAGCCACCAAGCCCGCACCCAGCGCCCGCACCACTGCTCGAACCCCACCGGCCAGCCCAGCCGCCACACCAACGCCACCAGCCCGACAGAGCCCGCCACGATGGCCAGCGAAGGCCAGCCGAGCCACCGCCACCACGCGCCCAGGGCGAGCAGGGCCAGGCAGGTACGCCAGCGGGCAGCAAGTTGCCGAACAATCCAGCCCACCGCCCGCATCAGACCCCACAGGGCCAGGCCGAGGAATGCCAGTGCGGCCAGGGTTTCCGCGATAGCCGCGAGCGCGCGGCCGAGTTTGGCCAGCACCCACACCAGCACCGCCAGGCCCACACCGCCGATCAGCACCGTCGCCGCGTTCATCGCCGCTCACCGCCAGAAGCCGCGGTGAAGTCAAGCGGCAGCATTCCTTGACAGGCCGCGCATTTCTTCTCGCCCGGAACGAGCCGAGCGAACTTCTTGCATGCGGCGCAACGCATCCGGGTGACCCCCGTTGACGCACGCCGTCCAGAACCGGTTATGTTCGTCATTGTTCACTTCCCAGTGGACAGCGCAGAACCGGTGAAGGTTGGTCGCCAGAGGCCGGTTCTGCGTTTATACGGAACAATTCCAAGCGCAAATGGGCGCGTTGAACACAGCACACGTCGCCGTGCGCTTTTTCAGTACTCGCTTAGGTTTTCCGGCTAGTCGGCGGTCGATTCGCCGTCGGTCGGTTCCTCGCCGGTCAGGAGCCGATTCAGCCCGGCGTCAGTCGCCCGCCGCTGTGCCTTCACCTCTTTCAGGAGCTGGTCGACCACGACCGACAGCCGCGCCAGCGATTCCGCCGGAGACAACGCCGCCGCCCTCAGCCGCTCGATCGTCACCTCATACGAGGCCGCTTCCTTCCCGACCAGGAACACGCCCATTGCGCGATGCGGGCAGTAGACGACATCCGAGGTGTCCTTGAGCGCGTAGCGGCTGAACGCCTCTTCGGTGACTGCCTGACTCGGTGCCAGCCGGATCGTCATCGTCCGCGAGAGCCCGATCAAGTCCTTGAGGAACCGCGTCTGCCGCAGCATCACCTCGGCATCCCCGAAATGGTTCCGCAGCGCCTCCGACCCGATGAACATCTCAGCCTTCACCGCGCCCGTGCCGAACAGAATCCGGTTGCGATCCATCCGGCTCTCCACGACCTGGTCCAGCTTCTGCTTGTCCCGCAGGTCCGGGCCGAAGACAAGCCGCGCGTAATCCGGGACCTGCAACAGATCCGGGATCAACAGCGGAGCCCACACCGTCACCGCCGTCGCCACCCGCTCGTGCGCGATCAACATCGTGTAATGCGCCGGGTCCGCCTGCGACCCCACCGACGACCAGCTCGGCCCTGTCACGCCATGCGCCAGCAGCATGATCCAGGCTTTCCGCTCCCCGGTCACACCGAGCGCACCGAGCACGTTCGACACCTCTTCCGGGGTCGGGACCCGCTGCCCGAGTTCCCAGTTCGACAACAACGCCGGGTTCACCCCGATCCGCCGTCCCAGCTCCCGCAACCCGAACCGCGCCTCGATCCGGGCATCCCGCAACGCCGCACCCAGGCCGCGTGCTCGCGGGCTCGCCATATCCGTCCCACGCATCTACGCCGCCTTGCTGTCACCAGTTGCAGACGCAGACCGCGACGGCTTCGCCGCAGCAGCCTTGAAGCCGGTCGCCCGGAACACGTACGTCTGGTACTTGAACTCGCCCTGACCGCCGACACGCGGCTCAGCCGTGAGCCCGTCCAGCTCGATCGGCCGCATCCCCGGCAACGCCTCCGCAGTAGTCGGCACGGGCTGCACGTCCGCCAAGAACGTCACCTCGAACGACGCCCGCTTCGCCTTCGTCTCGCCCGGGTCCGTGACCGCAGCCCTCCACTGCCGTTTGCCGGTCACCTCGTCAATGCGCTGCCGCACCGGCCGACCCGCCGCGCGATCCTCCCGAGACTGATACTCGTTGTCCGGAATCACTTCCCCCACCATCACAAGCCCCTGCGGGAACGCGTCGTCGAAGTCGATTGCAAACCGGTGTCCCTTTTCGATAGCCATGCTGAATTCCCTTTACTGCTCTGGTTTTTGTGCGCTCAGTCGCGCTCTTCCGGCCACTGATCGCCGAGAGGAGAGGAGTAGGTGCGGGTACGGTTCTGCGTCTCGCACCACTCGCCGAACTCGCCAGCGGCCACAGCGAGGCTCCGCGCAAACCGCGCGGTGTCCATCAGGCCGCCGATCCGAGCCGGTACCTGGATCACAATCGCGGTCTCATCGCCCCCGGCCACCAGCTGGCGAACCCCAGGGGAAGGCGACACGACGGCAGCGCCGTATCCGACGAGGGGCTGAATCACCACGTGAATGCCCATGTGTGCTCTCCCGATGTCTCGGCTTCCGCACGCCCGATTTGGCGCGCTGGGATCAGGAGACACCCGGGTAAGGCAGATCACCCGGACAAACTGTCCGGGTCCATTCGAACAGGGACTAGCGTCCGGCCGGAACGGCCTTCTCGATCGCGTCGAGCATCGCCGACCAGGGCAGATCCCGGCCGGGAGCGCTCCGCGGTTCGTGCAGCGGCCAGACGTCGTCCCCGTAGAGCAGTTCGACGCCGACCCGCCGCAGGTTCTCGATGTGCATCTCCCAGAACGGCTGACGCGCGTGCGCCGCGTTCACGCGCGGGAAAACCACGACCGGCAGGTTACGCGTACCGATGGCCTCGTTGACCTGCGTCAACGCCTGATTGTCCGCAATGCCGAGCGACATCTTCGCAACCACGTTCGCCGAGGCCGGCGCGACCAGATAGCAGTCCGGCGCAGGATGCGGACTTCGCTCCGAAGGCGACCGCGGCTCGACCCGCACCGGGTAGCCCGTGGCCTCCTCGATCTCCGCCAGTGCGCCCGACTCGGCCAGCCAGCGTCCAGCCGTCGGGGTCAGCGTCACTGCTACCGTCCACCCCGCAGCCTGCGCAGGCCGGATCAGCTTCGGAAGAAGATCTTCGACCCCGCCTGCACCGGAACCGACCAGGCCGAGAACACGCGACGTCATCCGCCTACCTCACCGCGCCGCAGCGCTCAGCCAGCGCCAGCAGCGCCGAGGACTTCTTGCCCGCCGACGCCGGGGCACGCCGGTACATGGACCGCACGACCTCACGCACCATCGTGTTGTGCCGGACGACGGTCGGCGCTTTCGTCTCGGCCTCCAGCAGCGCTTCGAGCGCTTCGTCGTCCTTCGCGACCAGGCTCAACGCCCGCGCGAAGTCGATCAGGTGCGTGACCTGCCGCTCCACCGGCAAGTGGTCGACGTTGATCTGGGGCGCGGACTCGATCACCTGCCCGACGTCCCCGAGGTCCAGCGCCGCCGACAACCGATGCAGCTCGACGTTGGCCGGTCCGAACCCGGTCTGCCAGTAGTTCGCATCCACGCCGAGCTGATCCGCCGCCCGGCCCGCGTGGCCGAGAAGGTCATTCGCCGTCGATCGGTCCTGATGCCGAGCCGCAGCCACCGCCGTGCGCAGGTAAAGCATCCCGTAGAGGCTCAACGCCGCCGGATCACCTTCCGCCATGCGCGGCAGCAGCCACTTGGCCGCGACGTCGCCCAGCTCCAGCGCATCATCGAACCGACCCACCGCCAGCAGCGCATGCGTCCCCGACCGCGCGGCCGACGCCAGCACCAGCGGATCGTCCGCGTCGTCAGCGGCCTGCATCGCTCGTTCGGCCGCGATCCACGCGAGGTCAGCTTCACCGATCTTGCTCAGAGTGGTCGCGGCCAGGTGGTGAACCCGGGCCGACACCGCCGCGCACGCCCGCTTGTACGTCGCGTCGTCCGAGGACGCGGCCTCCATCGCCTGGCTGGTCTTGATAAGCCCAGGCAGCGCCGCGACGACCCGGCCGAGTTCGCCGTTCTGGTAGCTGGACCAGGCACCTTCCACCAGTTGCGCAACCGGTGCGGGGTCGATGTACTCGGGCGACATCGCCGAGGAGAACAAGGTCCGGGAGAGCCGACGCGGAGCCATCAGCGCATCCCGGATCGCCGGGACGTCGTCGTTCTTCTCCTGGTCCTCCAGCAAGACCGGCTCACCGAGCAGATCGCCGAGCGTCACCCGCAGCGCCTGCGCGACCTCCGCCAGCACGTCCAGCCTGCGGATATCGCGCTCACCGCGCTCGATCTTGCTCAACCAGTCCTCGGTGCGGCCCACCAGGTCAGCAAGCACCGCCTGCGACAGCCCACGCCGCCGCCGGTAGAAGGCAATACGCTCCCCGATGCTGAGCTGATCACCCGCACCTCGCATAGGTCGAGACTAACAGTGCGCGAGTGCACGGTCAGGTCTGAACTCGGACTAGGTGCCGCAAATCCGAAGTCGTGGCCCGGCTAACGCACTACGGGATAACACTTGACGAAAATGCGCGATAAATCTCCGCAGCAACAATTTCCGATGCATCATCCGCCGAAACCAAACGCAGTCCACGCCCTGCAATCAGCACTCTCGACGGATAATCCAACGTCACAACCACCTCAGATATGGAGAAGTCATTCGAAAAGGGGAGTCGGCGATACGGGGCGGTCCTCGAATCTTGCGACCTGACCGAGAAGTACATTGCGGGCAGCTTCCCGTCGACGTCAATCGACGATGCTGTCCTAGTAGACGAGAAACCAAGCCAAATAAGCAATTCTCGATTACGAGAATCAGCAACCTTCATAAACCAGAGGTTGCCTGCCGAATCACCTTCCCGAAGCAGCTCATAAGAAGTGCGATCGGGACCACCGACGCGCTGGACCCGAAGTCGTCGCAAATTCAAGTCCAGAACGAGTTTTTCAACAAAATCATTGAAGAACCGCAGCCACATATCATACATGCCGCTGCCACGATTTTCCAGTTCGTCATTGAATACTCGGGTAATAAAGTATGGCTTCTCCATCTCCTTAATGAGGCGACGCTGCGTCTCGATAAATGTTCCAGCAAATGGAAGAATGTCGCCCGCTTCATCACTGTGAGCGAGAGCATCTAAATATCGGGCCCGGTCAGCCTTATGCCGCAGGATTACAATTGGAACCCGCGCGCGAGCCATCAGTATATTTACAAGAATTCGCGCAAGCCGACCATTTCCGTCACTAAACGGATGTATGTGCGTAAACCACGCGTGAAGTACGGCAGCTCGCAGCGCTACGGGGTAATCCTGCTGGGTGTCATTTACCCAGCGAGATAACTGACCCATCATCTCCGGTACTTGATACCACTCAGGCGGAACATGACGAGCGCCAGAGATTTCAACAGGATTCGTCCTATAACTACCAGCAAAAGGCTCACCATTGCAGATAGCAGCATGAAGGTTCCGGATATCGACTTCGGTTAGCGGCCTTTCCGAAAGGGCATTCTCTACCATGCCTTCTGCCAGCGACTTAGCACCATGAAGACCGAGGACGTCGATTACTTTCTGCTCGGAAGCCAAAGTACGTAGAAGCATACCCCTACTGATTACACGAGTTGCTTCGTCCGACAATTCAGAGCTAAGAATTTCGGACGTCGTCTTGAAATCTGGACCAACACCCTCTATAGCATTCGATTCAAATATTTCTCGCTTGCGCGAAAATCCGCTCGTCTGAGAATAGAGCCCCGTACGCTGAAGCTCGAGAATCACGCCCGCAAGCCGCCCCTGAAACTCTTCCTGCTTGCGTTGAAGCTTACCTACTTCCGCCTCCACGTCGCAGTCGTCCGGCAACAAGTACGGGGTGCCGCTCAAAAGCGACTGAACATTAGGTCCTCGCACTGCGCTCCTCCTTGGCCACGACGACAAAGCAAGTGTCCCACAACCGAACTGAGGCCCACTGCCGAATTTGGCTCTATGGGATCAAGGCGCGGGGGGGGGGGGGGGGGGCCCCCCCCCCCCCCCCCTCCGGCGGGGTCTCCGGCTGGTTTGGCGGGGCTCCCTTTGTGACTCTGC
>NZ_JBVJOE010000011.1:56208-182335 GCF_055583325.1 Amycolatopsis sp. NPDC104775 | reverse complement strand
AAAAGAACGTACACACCCACAACACCCCCCCCCCCGCCCCCCCGCCCCCCCCCCCCACCCCCCCCCCCCCCCCCCCCCCCCCCCCGCAACCGGTCACCTCGCGTACGGCGGGTTCGCCGGTTGGCTGGGCGGGCCTCCGCTGGCGCTCCGGCCGGCCCGCCCGGCGAGCCCGCCGCAGACTCGCCCAGGGTGCGCACACTGCCGCAGGCGGCGCGGACGGCTCTCGGAGCCACGACAAGGCAGCCACAGCCTTAGCCCAGCCGCCCACCTCCGGCGTCGGGCCGTCATCCTCGCGCCCGATGATCGAACGCAGCGCCACCGGCATCAAGGGCGCCTCCGGCGTCGCTTCGCGATGAGCTTCGCTCACCCTTGACCCCGGCACCGCCGCACTCAAGCTGGCAAGGGCGAGAACGACGGATCAGACCGCCCGACTCCTCCCGCGGCTGCCACTCTGCGTAGCCGGTCGCCAGGCACAGCTAAAGGCCGGTCCGCCACCATCCACAAAGGACTCGGGCGGACCGGCCTTGGGCCGTCTGTGGGCCGTCAGAGGTCCAAACCGGACCAGACTCAACCAGACCCGACCGACGCGAAAATGCAGGTCAGAGAGCTACGCAGGCGAAGACACCCAGGTCAGCGAGCCCAGTCGGCAGAAGTAGCACATTTACCAGAAGGAAGCATCCTGTACCGGTTGACCTGGGGATTTATGACTAGATAGGGGCCGAAAGTGGGGTCTGGGACGTCACCAGGACGTCAGCCGAACAACTCAGGCCGCCGGTTCCGGTTCGGCTAACGGACGGAAGACGTCGCTGCCAATCGCCTCATCCCCCTTGCAACTCGTCTCCATGACGCGGGTTTGCCACGGAGCGTGAACCCGCGCCCGAAGACTGAGCACGCAGAGAGTTCCTCGCTGCTTACGGCGTGCAGTCGCCTTCGGGCGCGGAAGGGTCCAGCCCGCGCCGGATCAGGAACGGGGGCCGAGTGTCCCCAACCAGCCCGCTAGTCGGCCGGATCCTCACCCGCTAGAAGTCTCGTCAGTCCGGCATCGTTCGCCAGCCGTTGAGTTTTCACTTCCTTCGCGAACCCCGCCACAGCGGCCGACAACCGAGCCAGCGAATCGGCTGGAGACAGCGCGGACGCGGCCAGTCGTTCGACGGTTTCCGCGTACGGAGCGGCCTGGCGACCGGACAGGAACAGGCCGCCGTGGTGGTGCGGGCAATACGCGACTGCCGAGTCATCTCGCTGCTGATACAAGCTGAACGCGTCCTCTGTCGCGGCCTGGTTGGAGACCACGCGGATCGTCACGGTCCGCGAGACCTCCATGAGATACCGCACCTGCCGCAGCATTACCTCGGCGTCGCCGAAATGGTTCCTCAGCGCCTCGGTGCCGACGAACATCTGCGCCGCGATCGGCTCCGCACCGAACAGAATCCCGTTGCGGGACAAGCGATTCTCTACAACTTGTTCCAGAACGCCCTTGTCCCGCAGGCCAGGGCCGAACGCCAGCCGCACGTAGTCGGGGATCTGCAGGAGATCCGGGATCAACAACGGAGCCCACAGCGTCACTGACGTCGCATCCTGTTCACGCGCGACCAGCATCGTGCACGCCTGCGGCCCGAAAATGAATCGGCTCGAACCCGCGACGCTGTGCGCCAGCGACATGATCCGCGCCTTCCGCTCCCCGACCACTCCGAGCGCGCCCAGCACGCCCGCTACGTCCTCCGGCGTCGGGACGCGCTCGCCCCGCTCCCAGTTCGACAACAGCGCTGGGTCCACCCCGACCCACCGGCCCAGCTCTCGCAAACCGGAGCTCGCCTCGATCCGGACATTTCGTAAAGCCGCGGCCAAGCTGCGCTCCTGCTGAGTCAGCATCTTCGAATCTCGCACCATCCACCACCTCCAGGTGCGGATAGTGCCTGTCATCAACCGCTGACACCCACATATCGTCAGCAACCGCAGACACTTGCTGCGGCAGCTGGATCGGCTCCAGCACCGCGTAGGGGTTCTGAATCGATTTTGTTTCCGGCAGGTTTTCGGGTTACCGTGTGCACCGTCACGTTCCCGCGACGTCAGCGCCGCCGTCTCGCGAACCCGTCACGAGCCGGGAGCTTGAGATGAGCAGCAGCCCGAACCCGACCGCCGCGGTGCACCGTGTGCTTGCCGACGTCACTGACCGGATCGCCGAGCGCAGTGCGGACACGCGGGCGGCGTACCTCGCCCGCAGCGCGGCCGCTTTCGAGGAGGGGCCGGTTCGCCGCGGCCTCGCTTGCAGCAACCTCGCGCACGGATTCGCCGCCATGGACGGCGTCGACAAGCAGGCCCTACGCCAGTTGCGCGCGCCTGGCGTGGCGATCGTGTCCTCCTACAACGACCTGCTCTCCGCTCACCAGCCGATGCAGGAGTACCCGGCCTGGCTCAAGAAATCAGTCCGTGCAGCCGGAGGGGTGGCCCAGTTCGCCGGCGGAGTGCCCGCGATGTGCGACGGCATCACGCAAGGTCGTCCGGGCATGGAATTGTCGCTGTTCAGTCGCGAAGTGATCGCGATGGCGACAGCGATCGCGTTGTCGCACGACATGTTCGACGCGTCGTTGCTGCTGGGTGTGTGCGACAAGATCGTGCCGGGATTGCTGATCGGTGCGCTGTCGTTCGGGCATCTCCCTGCGATTCTCGTGCCTGCTGGGCCGATGAATTCCGGTTTGCCCAATAAGGAAAAAGCCCGGGTGCGGCAGCTGTACGCCGAGGGGCTCGCGACGCGGGAAGACCTGCTCGACGCGGAAGCCGCCTCGTATCACTCAGCTGGCACTTGCACCTTCTACGGCACCGCCAACTCGAACCAGATGGTGGTCGAGGTGATGGGCCTGCATCTGCCCGGTGCGAGCTTTGTGCCGCCGAACACGCCGTTGCGCCAAGCGCTGACCGAAGAGGCTGGCCGGCGGGTCGTCGAGCTGTCCCGAGGCGAGGCGTACACGCCGATTTCGCAGGTGCTGGACGAGAAGGCGTTCGTGAACGGCATCGTGGCGCTGCTGGCCACCGGGGGATCGACGAATCACACGATGCACCTGGTGGCGATCGCCGCGGCGGCGGGGATTCAGCTGAGCTGGGACGACTTCTCGGACCTGTCGGCAGTCGTGCCGCTGCTGGCGCGCGTGTACCCGAACGGCAGCGCGGACATCAACCACTTCCACGCGGCCGGCGGCATCCAGTTCCTCGTCGGCACACTGCTCGACGCGGGACTGTTGCACGAAGACGTGCTCACCGTCGCGGGTCCTGGTCTGCGCCGGTACACGCAGGAGCCGATCTTGTCGGACGGCGAGCTGGTCTGGCGTGACGTGCCGACGCGCAGCCTCGACGAAGAGGTGCTGCGTCCGGTGTGGCGGCCGTTCGCTCCGGACGGCGGGCTGCGGATGGTCGAGGGCAACTTGGGCCGGGCGGTCACGAAGGTGTCGGCAGTCGCTCCGGAGCACCGCTTCGTGGAGGCACCGGCACGGGTTTTCACGTCACAGGAGGCGTTCCGGGACGCGTTCGAGGCCGGGGAGCTGGATCGGGACGTGGTCGTGGTGCTGCGCCAGCAGGGGCCGCAGGCGAACGGCATGCCGGAGCTGCACGGCCTGACCCCAGCGCTGGGCGTGTTGATGGACCGCGGTTTCCGGGTCGCACTGCTCACCGACGGACGGATGTCGGGTGCGTCGGGCAAGGTTCCGGCGGCGATTCAGGTGACCCCGGAGGCCGCGGTGGGCGGGCCGATCGCCCGGATCGCCGACGGGGACGTGGTCCGGTTCGACGCCCGGTCCGGAAGCTTGGACGTGCTGGTCGCGGACGACGAACTGGCGAGCCGGGACCTGTCGGACGCCCCGCCGTCGGAGGCCGCTTGGAGCGGGACCGGGCGGGAGCTGTTCGGTGCGTTGCGGCGTGCGGTCGGCCCGGCTGACCAGGGCGCGAGCGTGTTCGGGGCGCTCACGCCGGAGCTGGACCTCGCCCGGGGCGTTCCGCCATTCGGAAACGGGACAATGGGCGAGTCCCCCTATGCTCTCCAGACCCAGGAGGTCGGTCAGTGACCACCGGCACGGACCTGCTCGCCCTGTCCCCCGTGATGCCCGTCGTGGTGATCGACGACGTCGACGACGCGGTGCCGACGGCCCGCGCCCTGCTCGCGGGCGGGATCGGGGTGATCGAGCTGACGCTGCGCACGCCGGTCGCGCTGACCGCGATCGAGCGGGTGGCCGCGGAGGTGCCGGACATCGTCGTGGGCGCCGGCACGGTGACGTCGCCGGAGCAGGCGAAACAGGCCGCTGACGCGGGTTCGAAGTTCCTGGTGACGCCGGGCTGCACGGACGCGGTGCTGGACGCCGCGTTCGCGACGGGGCTGCCGTTCCTGCCGGGCGCGAGCACGGTGTCGGAGGCGATGCGGCTGGCCGAACGCGGGCTGAGCGCGTTGAAGTTCTTCCCGGCGGAGGCCAGCGGAGGCGCGGCGTTCTTGAAGTCGATCGCGGGACCGTTGCCGCAGCTGCAGTTCTGCCCGACCGGCGGGATCACGGTGTCGTCGGCCCCATCGTATCTGGCGCTGCCGAATGTCGGCTGCATTGGCGGATCGTGGCTGACCCCTGCGAAACTGTTGGCAGCTAAGGACTTCGCCGCGATCGAGAAGCTGGCCGCCGAAGCGGCCGCGCTTCGCTGAGCCGTTTCGGAAACCCGTCGCTTTCGCGCTGGAGGCGGCGGGTTTCCTTGTGCCGCAGGCCGATCACTCGACGGTGACGTCGTCCAGCATGCTGGCTTCCGCTCCGAATTCGCGAAGTTCGTCCCGGATCACCGTGTACGCCAAGCCTTGCGGGTAGCCCTTCCGCGCGAGGAACCCGAGCAGCCTGCGGATGGCGGTCTGTTCGTCTACGTTTCCGAGCGACCCGAGCCTCTTGCGCACCAGCTCGCGGGCGCGCTGTTCTTCGGAGTCCCGGTCGATTTCCTCCGCCGCCTGTGCCGCGATCTCCCCGTCGACGCCCTTGCGCCGCAGCTCCGCGACCAGCGCCGTACGCGACAGCCCTTGGTTGGCATGCCGATTGCGGACCCAGGTTTCGGCGAATTCAGCGTCGTTGACGAGACCGGCACGGTCGAGCTTGCCGAGCAGGGTTTCCACGGTCTCGCTGTCGAAACCCTTGCGCTGCAACGCCTGCCGCAGCTCGTCGGCAGTCCGCGGCCGAGCGGCGAGGAGGTCGAAGCAGATCTCCTTGGCCTTCTTGGCCCGCTCCTCCGGAGGCAACTCCGACGGCTCGACCTTCGGTGCCCTGGCCACGACCGAACTCCTCTTCCCGGCATCGTCCTCGGACGACGACGCCGTCACCTCTTCATCCGTTTCGCCGCCGGACGCCGCCACGACCCGAGCGCGAGTCCCGGCGAGCGAAAGCCGCCGAACTCGCACCGGTGCGGACCGACAAGCCTCACAGCGACCACTCGTATCCGGCAATCTCTGCTTGCCGGTGTTCCCGCTCTGCCTGCCGGTACTTCCACGGCCTCGGGCCGATCCTGCGCACCACGCCGACCGGCTCGCACCGCAGTCCGCTCGCGGCCCGCCACTGAACCACGCCCGCCCTGCCGGAGAAATCTTCCCGGCTGGGACCAGAGTTCCGACGCATCCGGAACACCGCCGCGCCCGGCGATGCCTCCGCGCCCGGCAACAACGCCGCGCCCGGCGACGACGCCGCACTTCGGCGATGCCGTCACGGCGAACCGCCTCGGCTTCGGCAGCGGACCGGTGCTCGGCCCGAGAACGGCCCGAGCACCGGGGAGGGAACCTGCCGATCCCCTCCCCTCCCCGGATCAGAAGTCGACCGGCGCGGGCACTGCCTCGGCCTCGGCGTCGACCTGCGGGCCGATGCCGAGCTTCTCCTTGATGCGCTTCTCGATCTCGTTGGCGATGTCCGGGTTGTCGCGCAGGAACCGGCGGGCGTTTTCCTTGCCCTGGCCGAGCTGGTCGCCCTCGTACGTGTACCAGGCGCCCGACTTGCGCAGGATGCCCTGGTCGACGCCCATGTCGATGAGCGAGCCCTCGCGCGAGACGCCCATGCCGTAGAGGATGTCGAACTCGGCCTGCTTGAAGGGCGGGGCCACCTTGTTCTTGACGACCTTCACGCGGGTGCGGTTGCCGACCGGCTCGCCGCCGTCCTTGAGCGTCTCGATGCGGCGCACGTCCAGCCGGACCGACGCGTAGAACTTCAGCGCCTTGCCACCCGTGGTGGTCTCCGGCGAGCCGAACATCACGCCGACCTTCTCGCGCAGCTGGTTGATGAAGATCGCGGTGGTGCCGGAGTTCGACAGCGCACCGGTGATCTTCCGCAGCGCCTGGCTCATCAGGCGGGCCTGGAGGCCGACGTGCGAGTCGCCCATCTCGCCCTCGATTTCCGCGCGCGGCACGAGGGCCGCGACGGAGTCGATGACCAGGATGTCGAGCGCGCCGGAGCGGATCAGCATGTCCGCGATCTCGAGCGCCTGCTCGCCGGTGTCCGGCTGGGACACGAGCAGCGCGTCGGTGTCGACGCCGAGCTTCTTCGCGTACTCCGGGTCGAGCGCGTGCTCCGCGTCGATGAACGCCGCGATGCCGCCGTTGCGCTGGGCGTTGGCCACCGCGTGCAGGGCGACCGTGGTCTTACCGGAGGATTCCGGTCCGTAGATCTCGACGACCCGGCCGCGCGGCAGGCCGCCGATGCCGAGCGCGACGTCGAGGGCGATCGCGCCGGTGGGGATCACGGCGATGGGCGGACGGGACTCCTCGCCGAGGCGCATCACCGAGCCCTTGCCGTACTGCTTGTCGATCTGCGCAAGGGCGAGCTCGAGCGCCTTGTCCTTGTCGGGTGCTGCTGGCATGGAAGTCCACCTCGCTGGTTGGGGCCTGTGTGTGTTCGGTTGTCCAGATCAAGCTTGCGGTTCAAGCTCTGTCCGGTCCGACGCTACGGGGAGGGACCGACAATTCCAGGCGCGGCGACCGATCTGTGGATCGCTGGCCCCGTTGTGCACAACACCATAGACGAACAGGTGTTCGAGGCTCGCGGCGACACGCCCATCCGCCGCGGTTTTCCCCCTTCGCGCCGGACGGAACCGGCAAACCCCAGGTCAGCGCCGTTCCGGCGGCACCTCGAACTCGACGCAGACCGCTCGCCAGATCTCCTTGGCCGGCGTTCCCGCGCTCAGCGCTTCTTCGACCGTGCGCCCGCCGAGCCCGCTGAACACGTGGTCCTTGGCGAGCATCTCGGCGCGTCCGGACCCGAACTCCTCGGCCATCAGCCGTCGGAACACCGTGATACGCATCGGGCGAATGCTAGCTTTCCCGCGCGAACGGGGATCACTCCCCCGGCTGGACGTTCTGTTCGAAGTAGTCGGCCAGCGCGCCCGGCGTGGCCGCCTGCCCGCCGGAATTCACCTGATAGAGGAACCCGACGAGCGGCCGGTCCTTCACGGTGAACACGAGGACCGCCGAGGACTGCCCGGCCGCCGCCGCGTAGTGCCCTTCGAGGGCGTTGCCCTTCCAGTCCGCTTCGGTGCGATCGCCGCCCGCGGAGGCGAGCAGTCCGTCGGTGTACTGCTTCAACTCCGCAGCCGACTGCCCCTGCACGTACGTCACCTGAGTGCCCGCACGCCCCGGCGCAGCGCACGTCGACGCAGGCCCGAGGCTCTTCGCTGGCGCGGCGGGACCGTTGCCCATGCCAGGAGCACAGCCGCCGTTGTCAGCGACTTTGCCGGCCAGTTGACGCATACAGCCGGTCATGCCGGACGAGTCGGCTTGGCCCGGCGTACGGCACTCTTCTGCGGTGTACGTCGTCACCGACGAGCCCTTTGTGGTCAGGAACACTGTCAAGCCCGCTGCGAGCACGATCACCACAGCCGCCGCGATACCGATCCACAGCTTGGTGCGGCCCTTCTTCTCCGGCGCAGCGGGCGTGTACGTCGGGAAGTTGGACGGTGCCGGCGAAGACTGGAACTGCGGCATCGGTTGCGGCTGCGTCGGCGAGTACCCCGCGTAGTTGCCCTGCGGCGCGGAAGGCGGCGCGTACGGCGCGCCTGACGCCACCTGACCCTCTACGTTCTGCGTACGCATCGAGAGGCCGTCTTTAGCGACATGCTGCGCGCCCAAGGCGACGGCTGTCTCAGGCTGGTCGAGGCTCGTGGGAACGACGCCGAGCTTCTCCGCGATCATCGACCCGACCAGCGGCAACCGGCTCGAACCGCCGACGAGGTAGATGCCGGCAAGCCGATCCGAGGTCAGCCCCGCCGAACGCAGTGTCCGCGACAGCAGCTCCACACTGCGCAGCATTGCCGGACGCACCAAGCCTTCGAGTTCTCCGCGCGTGACGAGCACGTCCTTGAACGGCTCCGGCATCGGCACCTCTGTCTGCGGATGCCGAGACAGTGCCTCCTTCGCGGCCTTCACGTCTTCTTGCAGCGCGCGTCGCGTACGCCGGTCCGCAGTGGACTCGGGACGAAGCAGCCGCTGCCAGCGCTGCGGGTCCGAATGCGACACCTCACGTCCGACGTGGACCATCAGAGCCTGGTCGACGTCGAGGCCACCGAGGTCGGGCAGACCGTCTTCGGCGAGCACCGTGTAGCCGTTCTGGTTCGCGCCGACGACTGCGACGTCGAACGTGCCCGCGCCGAGGTCGTACACCGCGAGAGCCTGCCCTGGAGCCAACGCGCGCTCAGGGAACGACGCGAAGTGCGCCGCGGCGGCGACTGGCTCCGGCACGAGGACGACGTTTCCGCGGACACCGGCCAGCCGAGCCGCGCTCAGCAGCACGTTGCGGCGCACCGGACCCCACTGCGCGGGGTGGGTGAGCCGGACCTCGTCCGGCTGTTCGCCGCCGAGCTGGCGCGTGGTCTCGTCGAGCACCCGGCGCAGGATCGCGGCGAGCGCTTCGTTGACCGGCACCACATCCGTGCCGAGCAGCAACGTCTGCTCGTCGATGCGCCGTTTAGGGTTGGGCTCGAACCGCGTCGGGTCGAGCCGCGCACGACGTTCGGCGTCCCGGCCGACCATGAGCGTGCCGTCTTCCCCGGCGAAGACCGCGGAGGGCATGTTGGCCGACCCGTCGACCTCGACGACGCGTGGCGGCCTGCCGTGCGCGGAAAGGACGGCAACGGTGTTGGACGTCCCGAGGTCCACCGACAGGATCCGCACAGTAATTTCCCCTCGACTCAAGCAGCGCTGGCGGAGATGCTGCCACGTGACCGGTCACCGTGCGTGCGGACCCGCGAAACTCGCGACGCGCGCAACCCCGGCCAACGTGAGAACGTCTCGTCTTCCAGGGACGGGGAGGCAATGACAGAGCTTGTGGACAAGACTCGCCGGGAACAGGTCGAGCAGGCGGCGGACGGCCCGGCGCGCTCGTGGCGGGCGACGGCGGGCAGATGGGGCCGTTCCGGCTACCTGCGCGCGGCAGCGCTGTACCTCGTGGTGCGGCTGGCCGGCCTCGGCGCGCTCGCCGCCATGGCCGCGCCCCGGGACCTGCCGTTCGGCGAACGGCTGCAGGCCTGGGACGGCTGGTGGTACCTGCAGATCGCGGAGCACAACTACACCGGCGTGAGCAATCCGCTCGACGCCGCCGGGCTGCCGTATCCCGACGCGTCGTACGGCTATTTTCCGCTGTACCCGGCCTTGACCAGGCTGCTCGAGAAGCTGCCCGGGGTGACCTACTACGGGGCGGGCGTCCTGCTGTCGACGCTGGCCGGAACAGCGGCGGCGATGGCGATGTACCGGATCGGCCGGTTCGTCCACAGCCAGCGAGCGGGGTTGCTGCTCGCCGTGCTGTGGGGTGCCGCGCCGATGGCGATCGCCGAAAGCATGGTGATGACCGAAGCGCTCTTCACCGCGCTCGCCGCGTGGGCGCTGGTCGGCGTGCTCGAACGCAGGTGGTACCTCGCTGCCATCGCGACGCTGTTCGCCGGGCTCACCCGGTCCACCGCGTGTGTGCTGGTCGCTGTCGTGGTGATCGCCGCGGCCATCGACGTATGGCGGAACAGGCAGCGGTGGAACGCTCTCGTGTGCGTCTTCGTCGCCCCGCTCGGCTTGCTCGGGTACTGGACGTTCGTGGCCGTGCAGACCGGCAGCTTGACCGGCTGGCAGGACGTGGAACTGCGCGGCTGGAACACGCGGTTCGACGCCGGCGGCGAAGCCTGGAAGTGGATCACGCAGACGCTGTTCACCTCGGGCAACGCGTGGGAGACGCTCGTCGTGCTCGTGACACTGGCGGCGATCGCGCTCGCGGTCATCTCCGTGACCGGTCGCCGGATGCCGTGGCCGCTGGCCGCCTACGCGGCAGGCGTCGTGGTGCTGGTCCTGTGCACTGCCGGGCTGCCCGCTTTGAAATCGAGGTTCCTGCTTCCCGGGTTCGCGCTCCTGCTGCCCGTCGCGATGGGGCTGGCCGGTCGCAAGAAGTCCACGATGATCGCCGCGACAACCGTGTTCGTGCTGGTCGGGGCGTGGTATTCGGCCTATTCGCTGACCGTGTGGAAGTACGCGATCTAAGCCGATCGGTCACCCACACAAGGGGGTCCGCCCCGGGTCGTCCTGCCCAGGCCCCGGAAATTGTCGGGGGCGCCGCGCATGATGGATCCCGTGGCAAACGACGTCCTCGACCTCTTCTCCCCGGCGACCCGCACCTGGTTCGCCGGAGCCTTCGCCGCCCCGACGGCCGCGCAGGAAGGGGCCTGGCGGGCCGCGCACGCCGGGCAGCACGCCCTGGTCGTGGCGCCCACCGGGTCCGGCAAGACGCTGTCCGCGTTCCTGTGGGCACTGGACCGGCTGGCGGCGGAACCGCCGCCGGCCAACCCGCGCGAGCGGTGCCGGATCCTGTACGTCTCGCCGCTGAAAGCGCTGGCGGTCGACGTGCAGCGCAACCTGCGCGCGCCGCTGGCGGGCATCTCCCAGGCCGCGCACCGGCTGGGCCTGTCCGCGCCGGAGATCGAGGTCGGCATGCGCACCGGCGACACCACGGCGGCGGAGCGCCGGTCGTTCGGGAAGACCCCGCCGGACGTGCTGGTCACCACGCCGGAGTCGCTGTTTCTCATCCTCACGTCCTCGGCGCGGGAATCGTTGAAGGGCGTCGAGACGGTCATCGTCGACGAGGTGCACGCCGTCGCGGGCGGCAAACGCGGCGCGCACCTGGCGTTATCGCTGGAACGGCTCGACGCGCTGCTGCCCAAACCGGCCCAGCGCATCGGGCTGTCGGCCACCGTGCGCCCGATCGACGAGGTGAGCGCGTTCCTCGCCGGCGGCCGTCCGGTCACCGTGGTGCAGCCGAAGCTCGCGAAGACGATCCAGGTGCGGGTGGAGGTGCCGGTCGAGGACATGGCGAACCTCGACGGTCCGGCTCCGTCGCCGATGGAGCGGCTCGACGACCTCACGTCGCTGACGCAACTGCCGTCCGAGGGCGGGATCGGCACCCAGGAGGAGGTCGCGGGCGCGGCGGTGAAGCGGCCGTCGATCTGGCCCGCGGTCGAGGAACGGGTGCTGGAGCTGATCCGTGCACACCGCTCCACCATCGTGTTCGGCAACTCGCGGCGGCTCACCGAACGGCTCACCGCGCGGCTCAACGAACTCGCGTCCGAGCAGACCGGTCTGTCTCACAGCGATGCGTTCCCGGCCGAGGCGGTCGGGCAGTCCGGAGTCACGACCGGCGCGGAGCCGGTCATCGCGCGGGCGCACCACGGGTCGATGTCCCGCGAGCAGCGCACCCATGTCGAGGAGGAACTGAAATCCGGGCGGCTGCCGTGCGTGGTGGCCACGTCGTCGCTCGAACTCGGCATCGACATGGGCGCGGTGGATCTGGTGGTGCAGATCGAGGCCCCGCCCACGGTGGCGTCCGGGCTGCAGCGCGTCGGCCGGGCCGGGCACCAGGTCGGCGCGGTGTCGTCCGGCGTGATGTTCCCGAAGTTCCGCGGCGATCTGGTGTCGTGCGCGGTCGTCGCGGAACGGATGGCGACCGGGGCGATCGAGGCGGTGCGGTACCCGCGCAATCCGCTCGACGTGCTCGCCCAGCACGTCGTGGCGATGGTGGCGCTCGAACCGTGGACGGTGCCGGAGCTGGCGGCGCTCGTCCGGCGCGCGGCGCCGTTCAGTTCGCTGCCGGACGACGCGCTGCACGCGGTTCTCGACATGCTCGCCGGCCGCTACCCGAGCGAGGAGTTCGGCGAGCTGCGGGCGCGGATCACGTGGGACCGGGTCGGCGGCGAGCTGCGCGGACGGCCGGGTTCGCAACGGCTGGCGGTCACGTCCGGCGGCACCATCCCCGACCGCGGGCTGTTCACCGTGATGACGCCGGGCGACGAGGGCAAACCCGGCTCGCGCGTGGGCGAGTTCGACGAGGAAATGGTGTACGAATCGCGAGTCGGCGACACGATCCTGCTCGGCACCTCGTCGTGGCGGATCACCGACATCACCCATGACCGGGTGATCGTCGTGCCCGCTCCCGGCCAGCCCGCCCGGATGCCGTTCTGGAAGGGCGACGCCGCGGGACGGCCGCTGGAACTGGGGCGGGCGCTCGGCGCGTTCGTCCGCGAACTGTCCACTTCGGACACCGCGGCGGCGAGGGACCGGGCCGCCGCGGCCGGGCTCGACCAGCGCGCCTGCGACAACCTGCTGGCGTATCTGGAAGAACAGAAGTCGGCGACCCGGCACGTGCCCAACGACCGCGTCATCCTGCTCGAGCGCTACCGCGACGAACTGGGCGACTGGCGGATCGTCCTGCACTCGCCGTTCGGCGCGCAGGTGAACGCTCCGTGGGCGCTCGCGATCGCCGCGCGGTTGCGGGAAAACCGCGGCGTTGACGCCCAGGTGGCGCATTCCGACGACGGCATCGTGCTGCGGCTGCCCGACGCCCTCGACGCCGACGGCGGCGAAGTCGCCATCACCGCCGACGACGTCCTGCTGGATCCGGAGGAGGTCGAGCAGCTGATCGTGGCGGAGGTCGGCGGCTCGGCGGTTTTCGCGGCGCGGTTCCGGGAGTGTGCGGCACGCTCGCTGCTGCTGCCGCGCCGGGACCCTCGTCGGCGCACACCGTTGTGGCAGCAACGGCAACGAGCGTCGCAGCTGTTGTCGGTGGCGGCGAAGTACGAGCGGTTCCCAGTCGTGCTGGAGGCCATGCGCGAGGTACTCCAGGACGTCTACGACGTCGGCGGCCTGCGGGAGCTGATGTCCGACGTCCGGGCGCGGAAGGTGCGGCTCGTCGAGGTGGAGACGCCGGCCCCGTCGCCCTTCGCTCGAAGCCTGTTGTTCGGTTACGTCGGGATGTTCCTGTACGAGACGGACGCTCCGCTGGCCGAACGGCGAGCCGCCGCGCTGTCGCTGGATTCCGCGCTGCTGGCGGAATTGCTGGGCACCGAGGCGATTCGAGAGCTGCTCGATCCCGAAGCCGTGGCCGAGGTCGAACGGTCGTTGCAGCGGCTCGATCCGGATCGGCACGCCCGGTCGGCGGAGGACGCGGCCGACCTGCTGCGGTTCCTCGGCGATCTGTCCGTCGCGGAAGCCGCGGAACGAGGGATCCAGCCGGAATGGCTGGAGGAACTCGCGTCGGCGCGGCGCGCCATCCAGGTGCGCATCGGCGGCGAGGAACGCTATCTGGCCATCGAGGACGCGGGGCGGGTGCGGGACGCGCTGGGCGTCGCGCTTCCGGTCGGCGTGCCCGAGGCGTTCACCGAGCCGGTGGCGGATCCGCTGGGCGACCTGCTCGGCCGCTACGCGCGGACCCGCGGTCCGTTCTCCGCGACAGCCGCGGCAAATCGGTTCGGGTTGGGCACCGCCGTCGTCACCGGCGTGCTCGACCGGCTCACCGGTGAAGGCAGGCTGGTCCGCGGCGAGCTGAGTCCGGTCGGGCATCCGGAAACCCATGGCGTGGGCGTCGAATACTGCGACGCGGCCGTACTGCGGCGGTTGCGGCGGGCGTCGCTCGCCCGGCTGCGGGCAGAGGTCGAGCCCGTGGAACCGGCGGCGCTGGGCCGGTTCTTGCCCGCGTGGCACGGAATCGGCGCGCGCCTGCGGTCCGCGCCGACGGCCGACGACGTGTTGTCGGTGGTCGAACAGCTGGCTGGGGCGCCCTTGCCGGCGAGCGCGGTCGAGTCGCTGATCCTGCCGAGCCGGTTGCCGGGCTACTTCCCCGCGTTGCTCGACGAACTCACCACCGCGGGCGAGGTCACCTGGGCGGGCTGCGGCTCTCTCGCCGGCGGGGACGGCTGGCTGGCGCTGGCTCCGTCCGACGTCGCGGATCTCCTGCTGCCCGAGGTCGAGGAGAATCCGCCGACCAGCCCGCTGCACGAAGCGATCGTGGCGGCGCTGGAAGGCGGAGCGTTGTTCTTCCGGCAGCTCGTCGACCGCGTCACGCCGGGTCTGGAGCAACCGCCGGACGACGGGGCCGTGGTGGCCGCGCTGTGGGACCTGGTGTGGGCCGGGTTGGTCACCGGCGACACGCTCGCGCCGCTGCGCGCGCAGGTCGCTGGCCACGGCGCGCACAAACCGCGGCGACAAGCGCCCCGCGGCCGATACGCCCGGATGCGCGCCGGCCGTCCGGCGATGCCTTCGCGCACCGGGCCGCCGACCGTGGCGGGTCGTTGGGCGCTGACCCCGCCGCGGGAGGCCGATCCGACTCGTCGTGCCCATGCCCGCACCGAGGCGTTCCTGGAACGGCACGGCGTCCTCACCCGGGGCGCGCTCGACACCGAACGGGTCACCGGCGGATTTTCCGGGATCTACAAGGTGTTGCGCGGCATGGAAGACACCGGACAGGTCATCCGCGGCTATGTCGTCGAAGGTCTGGGTGCCGCACAGTTCGCCGCGAAGGGCGCGGTCGACCGGCTGCGTGCTCTGTCCAGCACGGCCCCCTCCCCTGCTGGCCGAAACGACAACGCCCGAGCGGTTGTTCTCGCCGCCGCGGACCCAGCGCAGCCATACGGTGCGGCTCTGTCCTGGCCTGCCGCGACGGGTGACACGAAACACCGCCCGGCGCGGAAAGCCGGAGCGCTGGCGGTGCTGGTCGACGGGGTCCCGGCCCTGTATGTCGAACGCGGCGGCCGCTCCTTGCTGAGCTTCACCGAGGAACGCGGCTCGCTGCAAGCCGCCGCGGCCGCGTTGTCGACCGCGGTCCGGGAAGGCTGGCTGGGTCAGCTGGCCGTCCAGCGCGCGGACGGAGAACACGCCCTGACCTCGGAGCTGGCCGAGATCCTCCAGGAAGCCGGCTTCCGCGCGACGCCGAAGGGACTCCGTTTGAGAGCTTGACTTTTGCCGGTGCTGCTCGGCCACAACGCGAGTGCGTGCGGCCCGTGGTTCCGCCGAGAGGTCGGTGCCGTCGGGCGTGCCCGGTGTACCCGCGTCGGGGAAGCAGGTGGTGTCACTAGACTTCTCGTGGCCCCCCGGTGGACAAAGGACGTTCGATCATGGCGATGCGCGAGTTGCGCTACTTCGGTGACCCGGTGCTCAAGTCCGTGTGCGACCCGGTGACCACCTTCGACAGCAAGATCGAGGCGCTGGTGAAGGACCTCCTCGACAGCGTGAAGCCGGAGGGCAGGGCCGGGCTCGCGGCACCGCAGATCGGGGTCGGGCTGCGGGTGTTCAGCTACGACGTCGGCGGGCTGACCGGATATGTCATCAACCCGGAGATCGTCCACCTCTCCGAGGAAACGCACGAAATCGGCGAGGGCTGCCTGTCCGTGCCGGAGCTGTGGTTCCCGACGGTCCGCGCGAAGCACGCCGTGGTGCGCGGCGTCGACCTGCGGAACGAGCCGATCGAGGTCGAGGGCGTCGACGTGCTGGCCCAGTGTCTCCAGCACGAAACCGACCACCTCGACGGGAAGCTCTATCTCGACCGGCTCACCCCCGAACGGAAGAAGCAGGCATTGCGCGAGGCGCGGGGCAAAGACTGGTTCTGGAACCGCTGACCGGCGACGACGTCCGGGCGGTGACGAGCCGAAGCACCGTGCCGTCGTCCGGGTTGGTTTCGACCTGCAGTCCGGCGCGAACGGCAGTCCGGGCCATAGCGTCGTTGCCGGGGAGGCAGAACGCGGTCAGCTCCGTGGTCCCGGCGGCCTCGGCGAGGGCGGCCAGCCGCGCGAGCAACGCGGTGCCGATTCCCTTTCGCTGCCACGCGTCCTCGACGAGCAGGGACACCTCGGGCGTGCCGTCGAGCTGAGAAATCAGCTGTCCGAACCCGATCACGTCTCGGCCGCACACCGCGAGCAAGCTGGTTCCGCGCGGCGGCATGAGCAAGCGGTGCAGCCACTTTCGGGGAACCGTGCGCAGGCCGGTGTGGTAGCGGTTGAACAACGTCTTCGCCGAACACCGCAGATGCACCGCGCCGATCGCGTCGACGTCTCGCGGAGTGCCGAGGCGCAGGACAACCGCCGCGCCGTCTGGACGGTCGAGCACTACCGGCCCGGCTACGTTCTTCTCCGCTGCGGCGAGCAGTTCCAGGAACGCTGTCGCCTGAGCGAGTTCGGGTTCGGCGAAGGCCACCCACCTTCGGCGGGCGACGAACGCTTGTCCGTCACCGAAGGGAAAGACCGCGCGGTGCCCGCCTTCCGTGCGCCCCGGGTTGGCTTCGGTTGCCGGGACGATCGTGACGAGGTCGGCGGAGAGGACCATCCGCAGCATCGGGGCTCGGCAGCCGGGATCGGCGATCGCCCGCCGAGCGGCGACGAGGGCCGTTGCGGCCGAGTCGCGAAGGCCGCGAACGGTGGTTTCGGCGATGGCCTCTCGTCCGGTGGTGCCTGGAGCACGCAACTCTCCAGCTCCAGCAGCCGTCTTTCCCTGAGCGGGGACGGGAGGTGCTGTCGGGGAAGGCCGGTCCCGGATATCCGCTCCGCTCTGCGACTCGTCGGCGGCGGGAAGTTCTGGTGACCGCGGAATCTGACGTTCTCCGGCGTCGGTACCAGGACCAGCTGCGCGACCAGTCAGCGCAGGCGAGTCCCGGACATCGCCGATGCACCACTCCCCCGTGACGGGGAGCGCGATGGCGCCCGGAGCGGCGTCTTTGGGGTACGTCTTTTCCGGGGCGGTGAGGTGAGAGAGGCTGGAGACATCAGCGTCGGAAACGGCCTCTCGGTCAATAGTGACGACATTTGGGGGCGGTTTTTCCGCAGTGGGGAGAGCCTTCGCCTGAATACTGCGTTCCCCCGAACTGGTCTTAGGAGCAGCCTCTCGACCGGCGGGCGACGCTGGTGAAGGAGTGCGGAGTTCGCGCGCGAGAGCCGCCCGCGTATCCCCGTCAGTGAGGACCGCAGTGGCCGTCGGAGCACCATCGTGGAGTTGGTGTGCACGCTTCTCCACGCCTGCACGGGGCGTCGTTGCGCTCGGAACACCGTAGTGCCTGGCAGTTTCCGAGGTTCTTTCCCCGGCACCCGGGGCATCGGGTGGGGGCTCGGCGGGTGGCTCCTTGGCTTCGGGGAGCGCAGTTGTTGAAGGGACAGGGAGGTTCCGGATATCGGCTTCGGAGGTTGTCCTCGGGTCGGTGATCGGGGTGAGGAGTTCCCAGGCGTCGGTGATCGGCTCATCGGCGGCGGGCGGGGCGGTAACCGGGACGTGAGGATCGGGGATGGTGGTTTCGGTCATTCCCAGGCAATCGCCGCCTTCGTCGCGGAGGGCGTCTAGCAAAAGGTGCTGGGGCAGGCCTGCTGCTGGACGCAGGACGAATTCGTCTAGGACGCCGCCGGGGGCTGGGTGTCTGGTGAGGCCGAGGACGCGGCATTCGAGGTCGGCTAGCCGGATTGCGAAGCGGGCCAGCGTTCCGGGGTGGTCGTCGGAGCGTACGCGCACTCGCCAGGCGCGGGTCGTTTGCGGGTTTTCGTTGGGGTGAACGGGGTTTAGTTCGGGACGAGCACGCTGGAGGTGTGCGGGCTCGACGGGGAGGGCGTTCGCGAAAAGGCTGCGGGGCGTAGAAGGCATGTCCATGGGACTTACCGTTCCCGACGCACGTAACCGGGGGCGTTCTGTGGTGTTTCGGGTGTGTCAGAGGGTGGCCGGAAGTGTGTGATCTGCGGGAAACAGGGGGCGCGGGTCAGCGTGGGGCGAGGAGGCGGAATTCGTTGTCTTCCGGGTCGGTGAAGTCGGTTTGGCGGGGCTGATCGCTGGCGACCAGGCGGGCACCGGCGGTGTGGATGCGACGGGTTTCGGTGGCGAGGTCGTCGTCGAGGGTGAGGGCCAGGTCCAGGCGGAGGCGGCTTTTGCCGTTTTTCGGGGTTTTCGCGCGGAGGAATTCGAGGGCGGGGCCGCGGCCGGTGGGGTTGCGCAGGGTGGTGATGGCGGGTTGTTCGGCGGCGATCGGCCACGCGGTGAGCGGGGACCAGAAACGGGCGAGGCGCGCGGGGTCCTCCGCGTCGACGACGATCGCGGCCAGGGCACCGGAATTGGCGTAGTCCTCGCGGGGTTCGAGGACGCAGAATTCATTGTCTTCGGGGTCGGCGAGGACGATCCACGGGACGTCACGCTGGCCGATGTCGATCGGGCGCGCGCCCAGGGAGACGGCTCGGGCGACGGTTTCGCGCTGGTTTTCGGCGGAGCTGCTGGAGAGGTCCAGGTGGAGACGGTTTTTGCCGGTCTTCGGGCAGGACGACTGGGCGAAGACCAGGTTGAGGTCGCAGCCGTCAGCTGCTGGGGGCTGGACGGTGACGTCCGTGGTCAGCTGCCAGCCGAGGAGGCCGGCCCAGAAGCGGGCCAGGCGTGCCGGTTGTTCGGCGGCGGTGGCCAGAGGTTAACCAGACGTGGTGCCATGCCGCCACGGTAACGGGGCGGGCCGACAAAACCGCGGCGCAGCGGGATGCGGGGAAAGAACTGTGCCGGCAAGCGCGGGGGTATCGCGCTTGCCGGCACAGCCGGATCGCCACGGTGGTCCAGTCAGAAGGCAGCCGGAGGAACCGGGAAGCTTCCCCGCTTTCGGTTCTCGGCGGTCATCTCGTGGCCAGTCGCAGCAGGGCCCAGGCCTGGGCGGACAGCTCGTGGTCGCCGTCGGTGTGGACCATGGTCACCGGGACTCTTCCCCACAACCAGAGGTACACGTTCGAGGGCGAGCCGGTGACGATCGCGTCCGCGGCGTCGGCTTCTCGGGGTGAGCAGCGCCAGGCCTCTGTCTCGCCGGGGCCCGCTCTCGCGATCCAGCTGTGGCCTCCGGTGTGGAAACCCACTGTGCCGTTTCGGGTTCCCGAGATGCCCATGGTGGTGAGCTTGTGTCCGAAGTAGAGGGTGAGGGCCTCGTCGACGCCGTCGGCGGCCAGATCGTCGGGGACTGCCGAGTCGTCGATTCCGGCCGCGTTTTCGGCGTCCACCCGGTGCACGAGGGTTTCGTGAAGCATGCGGCGGCGCCAGAAACCGTGGGTCGGATCGGCGGACCACCAGGTGGCGGCCCGGGTGGCCGGGTCGTGGTCAGCCAGTTCAACCTCGAGCTCGGTGCGGGCGACGGAGTAGAAATCGACCACTGGCTGGCCGGGCGGGGGGTCGCGCCACGTTTCGGGGCGGCGGCCTTCGCGAATCCAGCCGAGCGCCTGCCAGTACACGCCGCCGACGTGTTTGAGCAGCTCGTTCAGGGTCCAGCCGGGGGCGGTGGGCACCGGCGAATCGGGCGACGCCGAGTGCGCCACCTCCCCCAGGAGCCGCGCCTCCACGGAGAACGCCTCGAGCAGTCGTCCGTGGTCGACCGTGCCGAGTTCACGCGACATGAGCTTCCCCGGACATCGGCAGGCCGTGCACGACCCGGCGGACCAGTTCGAGGAACTGGGCGGTCGCCTGCAGCAGGCCCGCGGCCAGGTCGGCGCTGACGCGGCCGGTGATGCCGGCTTCGGCGGCGGCCCGGGTTTCCGAATGGTCGGCGAAGAACGCTGACCATTCCCGCAGCTCGGGGGCTACGGCGTCGAGCAGCACCCAGCCGCTGGCGGGACGGCCCCGGCCCCGGCGCGGACGGCCTCGGACGGCGAGCACCGCCCCGGCTCCGCGCAGGGCGGCCAGGTAGGCGCCGATGAAGCGTTCGGCTGGGTCTCGTTCGTTGACCGCGTGGTCGAGTCCGCGATTGGCCTGGGCGAGGAGGGCGACTGCCTCGGGCGCGGCCGGCGGGCGCAGGGACAGCGGGAGCTGGGGCTGACCCTGGGCGCTGGAGCGGCGGGTGGACGGTTCGGCGGAGGGCCGGACCGCAGCTCGGGTGCGGTGGACGACCTGCCTCGGGGGCGGGGAACTGGGCAGGGTGGGTTCGGGGACGTGGTGCACGGTTGGCCTGGGGGTGCGCTCGGGGTGGGGCGCTGCGGTGGGGCTGGTCTCTGGCGTGAGGGGCAGCGCGGGGTGGATTGCCGGAGCGGTGGGCTGGGCAGGGCCGGGCTGGGGAGCTGACGGTGCTGCGGAGTCGCGGGTTTGCGCGGCTGGGCCGGTTTTCGCGGCGGGGTGGGCTGCGCTGTCTGCTGGAGCGGACGGGCGGGGCTCCGTTGCTTGGACACGGGGCTGGCCAGCGTCAGATACCGGAATCGGCAACGCGGCGGAGGTGCTTACCGCCGCAGGCCGCCGACCCGGGGCAGCTACCGAAGCCGATTCAGCGGAGCTCGCCACCGCACCGGACGACATCTCGGGTTCGGTTGGTCGAACGTGGGGTTGGTCAGCGCCAGCCACGGGAATCGGCAACGCCACGGAAGCGCTCCCCGCCGCAGACGGCCGACGCGTGCCCGCCTCCGAAGCAGATCCAGCAGAACTGGCCGCCGAAGCAGACGACAGACCCGTTTCTCGAACGTCGTGCTGGCCAGCGCCAGACACCGGAGCCGCCGACACCGCGGAAGTGCTTCCCGCCGCAGGCTGCGGGCCTTGGCCACCTTCCGAAGCGGACTGAGCTGAACTCGATGCAGAAGCCTGCGACACCTCAGAACCGTTCTCCGACGCGGACCACAGGTCGAGGACAGGCTCCCCGGCAGGCCGGGCGGAGCTGGTCACCGAAGCCGAGCTTGGCGAAGCGGCCAGAGCGGCGGATCCGCCCTTAGGCCCGCGCGGTTCGGCCGTCGACTCACCCATCGGCGTGCCGAACGTCAGCTGTTCGCCAGCCGCGCCAGGGTGGTCTGGGCGGGCCTCGGCGGCATGGTCCGCGGGGGACACTGCCGAGACGGACATGGCGACCCTCCTCCTGCTCGGGTGGGCCCGGCCGGGGGCCCGAGGTGCTTCCCCCACCCCGGGACCGGCCGGTGCGACTCCCACCGGGTATCGAACGTCTGTTCGATCTAAATCCAGAGTAGCCGCGCGAGCCGGTCCGCTCAACCCCGCTGGCGGAATCCGGGCACGTGGTGCGGGACACGACTGCACTGGCGTGGTCTCATAACCGGGTGAGCACCCACGACCATCCCGCTGTCGCCAAGGTCACCGCCGCGCTGGGCGAGGCCGGGCAGCACGCCGCCGCTGACGGAGTGCGGGTGCTGCCCGCCGAGGTGCGCACTGCCGCGCAGGCCGCGGAGGCGCTCGGCGTGCCGGTCGGCGCTATCGCCAACAGCTTGGTTTTCCGGGCCCGCACCACTGACGGGACTGAGGTCGCGTTGCTCGCGCTTACTTCGGGGGCGCACCGGGCGAAGGAATCCCTGCTGGCGGAGCTTGCCGGGGTCGTGGAGGTCGGCAAGGCGGACGCGGCGTTCGTGCGGGAGCACACCGGGCAGCCGATCGGGGGCGTCGCGCCGGTCGGGCATCCGGAGCGGCTCGTCACGCTCGTGGACACGGCGTTGCGCGGGTACTCCGAGGTGTGGGCCGCGGCGGGGCATCCGAAATCGGTCTTTCCGACGACGTTTGACGCGCTCGTCACGCTCACCGGGGGCACCCCTGGCGATCTCGCGGGAGAAGGGGAGGATGGTCGACTGTGACCGCCATGTCCTCCTCCGGGTGCTCCCGCTACGTGCAGTTCTCCGCCGACGAGTTCCGGTCCCGGCTGCCGGAAGCGCTGGCGATCTACGTGAACGCCATGCACTACCCCGAGGGCACGGCGGAACAGCGCGCGCCGATGTGGCTGACCCACGCGCTGCGCGAGGGCTGGCGCTGCATGGCCGCCCTCGACGACAACGGCGTCCTGCTCGGCATCGCGTACGGCTACAAGGGCCGCGCCGGGCAGTGGTGGCACGAGCAGGTCCGGCACGGCCTCACCCGCCGTTTCGGGACGGACGAGGCCGAGCGCTGGCTGTCGGACTACTTCGAGCTCACCGAGATCCACGTGCGCCCGGAGAACCAGGGCAAGCAGATCGGCGAGGACCTGCTGCGGCGGCTGCTCGACGGCGTCCCCAGCGCGAACGTCCTGCTCTCCACGCCGGAAGGCACCAGCCGGGCGTGGAAGCTGTACCGGCGCATGGGGTTCGTCGACGTGCTGCGCGACTACCAGTTCACGGGCGATCCGCGGCCGTTCGCGATTCTGGGACGGTCGCTTCCGGTCGAGCCGCGCTGACCGGTTCGGGGCGCCAGTAGCCGACGGCCAGGGCCGCGACCAGCAAGGCTGCACCGGTCCAGGCGAGCACGCCCAAGCGTTCGCCGAGGAAAGCGACGGACAGCACGGTCGCGGTCAGCGGTTCGATCAGTGCCGACAGGGCGCCAAGTACGGGATGCGCACCGGCTAGGCCGCGGAAGTACGCGGCGTACGCGGCTGCTGTCGGTACGAGGCCGAAGTAGGCGGCTACGAGCAGGACGTCCAGCCGAAGCGGAAGCGCCATGCCCAGCCATACTGCGGCGGGCGTGAGCAGCAGACCGCCAATGAGGCAGCCGTACGCGGTGGTCGTCATGGGATCCAGGCCGGGCTTCGCGGTGACTGTCGTCAGGACGGCGAAGCCTGCGCCAGCGAGCAGGGCGAAGAGGATTCCCGCGGGTTGTGCGACAGAGTCCGGGGACCAGCGCAGCAACACCAAACCGGCGACAGCGCCTAGGACGGACAGCAGTGTCGTCACACGCGGAGCGCGGCGGGTTCGGATGGCGGACGCTACGGCCAGCGCGACCGGCGAGCTGCCGATAGTGGTCATGGTCGCGACGCTGACTGAGCTGAGTGCGACGGCGGCGAAGTAGCTGGCTTGAAAGAGGGCGAAGAGTGCCCCGATGAGGATGAGCCGACGCCAGGTTTGCTTGGCGGGGAGGCGAAGTCCGCCGGTGAAGGCGACGGAGACCGCGCTCGCGGCACCGCCGATGAGCAGGCGGTAGGTGGCGACAGCCAGCGGATGCAACCCAGCTTGCTGGCCGAGAAGCGAACCGGACAGACCGCCGGTTCCCCAGAGCACGCCGGCTAGGACGAGGGCGGCCGTCGAGCGGGCGCGCGAAGGTACGGAAACAGACATACGGAAGAGGGCTCCTGCGTCGAAGGAATCGGGGATCGACGACGCGGGGCAGTGCGCTTCGGCCGGTTCACGGCAGCACCCAGCGGCCGCGGGCCCGGTTTCGGGCGCACGCGGCGGAAACTACCCCGCTCAGGCGCGCGGGGGTGGGGTGACGAGGAAGATCCGGTGCACGGGCGGGAGCCTAACCGGCCGCCGAAGAGACGGCCAACGGATTTCGTGCGTTCATCGCGTGCGCAGCCAGCGGATCTCGCCGTCCTGCTGCTCGTCAGTGGCGGTAAGCCCGATCGCGGCGGCGACGGAAGCCGAAGCGGCGTTTTCCGGGTGGATGTGGGCGATGATCGCGTCGACTGGCTGGTGAAACAACCAGTCGGCCAGCCCTCGGGCGGCTTCGGTGGCGATGCCCCGGCCCTGCCACGGAGTTCCCACCACCCAGGCGATTTCGGCGACCGAATCGCGAATCGTCGCCTGAACGGTGCCTGCCAGGCCGGAATCGCGGAGCTGGATCACCCAGTTCAGCCAGGAAACTCCCGGGTCGGGCGAGCCCGCGATCATGCGCCGGTAACGCGCACGGAGAGCCGACACCGAGTCGGGCACACCGCCGATGTAGGTGTGCAAGGCCGGATCGGACAGCACGGAAGCCATCTCCTCGGCGTGCGAGACGGACAACGGCAGCAGATCCAGCCGGACGGTTTTAATGTGCTGAGCGGTCATCATCAGACAGCGAGACTCCCGGGCCAGCGAAAAAACAGCTGGCCCGGGAAACCAGCCTCAGTCCAGCTGCGCCAACTGCTCGCGCAGGGTGTCCAGTCCCATGCCGCCCATCTGCAGGGCCTTGGTGTGGAACTGCTTGATGTCGAACGCCGACCCCTGCCGCGCGCGGGCCTCGTCGCGGGCGGCGAGCCACAGGCGTTCGCCCAGCTTGTACGCGGGGGCCTGGCCCGGCCAGCCGAGGTAGCGGTCGATCTCGTCGCGGATGTGCGCCTGGTCGGTGATCGTGCGGGTCAGCATGAACTCCAGGCCCAGGTCCGGCGTCCACCGCTCGCCCTCGTGGAATCCGGTGCCCGCCGGGATTTCCAGCTCCAGGTGCATGCCGAGGTCGACCACGACGCGGGCGGCGCGGAACAGCTGTTCGGACAGCATGCCGAGCAGGTCGCCGTCGTCCGACAGGTAGCCCAGTTCCTCCATCAGGCGTTCCGCGTACAGCGCCCAGCCTTCGCCGTGCGCCGAGATGAAGGTCATCAGCCGCTGGTACTTCGTGAGCGTTTCGGCCTGGTTGACCGCCGTCGCGATCTGCAGGTGGTGGCCCGGGACGCCCTCGTGGTAGACCGTCGAAACCTCGCGCCAGGTGGTGAATTCGTTGCGGTCGGCGGGAAGCGACCACCACATCCGGCCGGGGCGGGCGAAGTCCTCGCTCGGGCCGGTGTAGTACGCGCCGACGCCTCCGCCGGGCGGGGCGATCTTGCACTCCAGGGCCATCAGCCGGTCCGGGATGTCGAAGTGCTTGCCGCGCAACGATTTCAGCGCGTCGTCGGACAACTGCTGCATCCACGCTTCAAACTGCGGGCGGCCCTGGACGCGGTAGCGCGGGTCGGCGTCGAGCGCTGCGGCGGCTTCGGCGGGCGTCGAACCGGGCTTGATGCGGTTCGCGACCGCGCGCATTTCCGTTTCGAGGCGGGAGAATTCGTGCCAGCCCCACTCGTACGCCTCGCGCAGGTCCAGCTCCGCGCCGATGAAGTAGCGCGACCACAGCCGGTAGGTGTCCTCGCCGACGGCGTCCTTGACCGGGGCCTTCGGGGCCAGCTCGGCGCGCAGGAATCCGGCGAACTCCGCGAACGCCTCATCCGCCGCCCGCGCGCCCGCGGCCAGTTCGGACTTGAGCGAATCAACCCCCGCGTCGGCGACCATGCCGGCGAAGAAACCGGGGCCGTCCTTGAGCCCGGCCCACGTGTCGCACTGTTCGGCGACCTTGGAAACCTGCCGCAGCGCCGAAACCCGGCCCTTGTCGGCCGAGGCCAGCAGCGACGCGCGGACCCCGGCGAGCGCCTCGGGCACCTTCGGCAGCCGGGCCGCGACGTTCGCCCAGTCGTCCGGGGTGTCGGTCGGCATCAGGTCGAAGACCATGCGCAGGCCCTGCACCGGGCTCTCGATCACGTTGAGCGAGGCGGCGTCGAGACCGGCGCCGTGGATCTCCAGCTCGAGGCCGATCCGTTCGGTGAACACGGCCTTCGCGACCCGCTCCCCCGCGTTCGCCGGTTCCGCGGCGGTCACGGCGGCCAGCGCGCGCCGCGCCAAGTCCGCGCGGGCGTCGTGGCCGGCGGGCGAATAGTCGGTCAGCTGGTCGTCGTAGCCCGCGACGCCGAGCATGGTGGCCGCGACCGGGTCCACGGCCACGTAATCGTCGACGTACCGGTCGCAGATCTCCGGAACGCTCTGTTCGGTGGAAGCCATGTCCGGCACGCTACCGGCCAGACGCGCCCGGAGCCCACGGAGTTAGGCGCGGGCGGGCACGAGCCCGAGGCGGGTGACCACCTCGCGCGTCGCCTTGGACCGGTTGAAGGTGTAGAAGTGCAGGTCGGGCACGCCTTCGGCGATCAGTTTCTCGCACAGTCCGGTGACCCAGTCGATCCCGGCCGCGCGGAACGCCTTGGGGTCGTCGGAGAACGGTTCGAGCCGGTCCAGCAAGCGTTGCGACGCCGGGGCCCCGGAGAGCTTGATCGTGGTGTGCAGCGTCCGCAGGGTGGTCAGCGGCATGATGCCGGGCAGCACGAGCGCGTCGCAGCCCGCGGCGGCGACCCGGTCGCGCAGCCGCAGGAAGTCCTCGGCCTCGAAAAACAGCTGCGCGATCGCGAAATCGGCTCCCGCGCGGAATTTGCGGACCAGGTGCTTCGTGTCCGATTCCAAATCCGCCGAACGCGGGTGGCCGTAGGGGAACGCCGAAACGCCGACGCAGAAGTCGCCGAGCGAGCGGACCAGTTCGACCAGTTCCTCGGCGTAGGTGAGGCCTTCGGGGTGCGGCACCCAGTCGCCGTAGACGTCGCCCGGCGGGTCGCCGCGCAGCGCGAGGATGTTGCGCACGCCGACCGCCGCGTACCAGCCGATGACGTTCCGCAGTTCGGACACCGAATGGTCGACCGCCGTCAGGTGGGCCATCGGGCAGAGCGTGGTTTCGGTGGCGACGCGGGCGATGCTGCGGATGGTGCCGTCGCGGCTCGAACCGCCCGCGCCGTAGGTGATCGACATGTACGCCGGGTCCAGCGGTTCCAGCTCGCGGATCGCCTTCCACAGGACGGCCTCGTCGGCCTCGTCGCGGGGCGGGAAGAACTCGACGGAGAACTTGGGCCCGTCCCCCCGCAGCCTTTCGATCACCGACGTCATGGGGTGAAATGGTAGTGGCTCGCTGCGACGCGCGGCAGGGTTCACGGGTGGGCTTGGCCACGCGCGTACCGTCAGTGAGCGAACCCTCCCCGGGAGGCGAGCCCATGAGCAGTGAAGACGATCTGGCCTGGGACGAAGACGTGCGCGTGGCCGTCTACCGCGCGTTCGCCACCCGCGGCCGCCCGCCCACCGCGCCCGAGCTGGCCGATGCCGCGCACGGGTCGCTCGCGGTGGCGAAACAAGCGCTGCACCGGATGGCCGACCCGAGATGGCTGTGGCTGGACGAATGCGAGCACGTGGCGCTGGCCGCGCCGTTCGCTGCGGTCCCGCTCGGGTTCGCGGTGATGGGCGAGCGCACCATGTGGTGGGGCGGATGCGCCTGGGATTCGTTCGCCATCCCGCATCTCGTTTCCGGCGAGCCGGAAGTGCTGGTGGCGACGCGCTGTCCTGGCTGCGGCGAGCCGTCCGCGCTGGTCGTGCGGCGGGACCGGCCCCCGAGCGGCGCGCAGGTCGCGTACTTCCCTTCCCCGCCCGGCCAGCTGGCGGGCGACCGCGCCGAACAACGGCTGTACTGCGCGGAGTCCTGTGTGGACAGACCGGGTGAGCTGCTGGACCTCGAGGCGCTGTGGCAGCTCGCGAAGGACTGGTACACCGGCTGCCTGGAACCCGGTTACCGGCCGCGCGGACCGGTCGAGGCAGCGGAGTACTTCGCGGCAAGCAGCCGCCCTGACGCGTTCCGGAGCGGCTGAACGCGTCTGGTGCGCCACATCCGGGGGCGCCCGGCGTGACCCCGGCCGTCCGCGTCCCGGAGGATGAGGGCATGGACGCGCCCGGATTCGACGCCGACCTCCCCGCGCACGTGGAGCGTGCGCTGGCCGATTTCCTCGGCCGGGCGGGGAGCGAGATCCTGCGCACCGAGCCGAGCGTCGCGGCCGGGATCGAGGCGCTGTCCGGATTCGTGCTGGGCGGCGGCAAGCGGATCCGGCCGACGTTCGCCTGGTGGGGCTGGCGCGGCGCGGGCGGCGCGGCGTCCGGTCCGCTCGCCGAGGGCGCGCTGCAGGCGGTGGCCAGCCTGGAGCTGATCCAGGCGTGCGCGCTGATCCACGACGACCTCATCGACTCCTCCGATTCGCGCCGCGGCAAGCCGACCGTGCACGTGGCCGCCGAGAAACTGCACGCCGACCGCGGCTGGCTCGGTTCGCCTTCGGTGTTCGGGCTGGCCAGCGCGGTGCTGGTGGGCGATCTGGCGCTGGCCTGGGCCGACGACATGTTCGCCGAGGCCCCGCTGCCCCCGGCGACGATCGCGGCGGCTCGCCCGGCCTGGCGCGCGATGCGCACCGAGGTGCTCGCCGGGCAGTACCTCGACGTCCGCACGCAGGCCGTGGGCGACGCTTCGCCCGAGGCCGCGCTGCGGATCGACCGGCTCAAGACCGCCGCGTACACCGTTCAGCGGCCGCTGCATCTCGGCGCTTCGCTCGCCGGGGCGGACGAGCGGCTGATCGCCACGCTGCTGGAGTTCGGCGGCGACGTCGGCGTGGCGTTCCAGCTGCGCGACGACCTGCTCGGCGTGTTCGGCGACCCGTCGGTGACCGGGAAGCCCGCCGGGGACGACCTGCGCGAGGGCAAGCGCACCCTGCTCGTGGCGCTCGGCCTGCAGCTGGCCGCGGAGCGGGGCGATCACTCCGCGGCCAAGGTGATCGCCGACGCGATCGGGGCTGCCGACCTGACCAGCGGCACCGTGGACCAGGTGCGCGAGGCGCTGACCTCGGTCGGCGCGGTCGCCGCGGTGGAACGCCGGATCGACGAGCTGACCGCGTCGGCGAACGCCGCGCTCGACCGCGCGCACCTGGCCGAGCCCGCCCCGTCGGCGCTCGCCGGGCTGATCCGTCTGGCTACCCAGCGGAAGTTCTGATGCGCACGGTGAACGGGCACGCCGACCACGTGGTGGTCGTCGGCGCCGGGCTGGCCGGATTGTCGGCGACGCTGCACCTGCTGGGCGCGGGACGGCGGGTGACGCTGCTGGAACAGCAGAAGACCCCTGGCGGACGGGCCGGCCAGCAGGACTTCGGCGCGAACGCGGTCGACACCGGGGCCAGCGTGCTGACCATGCCGGAGCTGGTGGACGAGGCACTGCACGCGGTCGGCGAATCGCTGGCCGATACGGTGCCGCTGACCAGGCTTGATCCGGCGTACCGGGCGCGGTTCGCGGACGGCAGCACGCTCGCTGTGCACACCGACGGCGACGCGATGGAAACCGAGATCCGGTCGTTCGCCGGACCGGCCGAGGCGGACGGCTACCGGCGGCTGCGACAGTGGCTCACCGAGCTGTACGCGGCGCAGAAGGACCGTTTCATCGGCGCGAACTTCGATTCGCCATTGGATCTTGTCCGGCCGGAGCTGGTGAAGCTCGCCGCGCTGGGCGGCTTCGGCCGGTTAGGGCCTCGCGTCTCCAGCTTCTTGCGCGACGAGCGCGTACGCCGGCTCTTCTCCTTTCAGGCGCTCTACGCGGGTCTCGACCCGACGCGTGCGCTCGGCGCGTACGGCGTCATCGCGTACATGGACACTGTCGGCGGCGTCTACTACCCACGCGGCGGCATGGGCGCGATCGCCCGCGCGATGTCCGACGCTGCGACGCGCGCTGGTGCCGAGCTGCGGTTCGGTACGGAAGCCGCGTGGCTTGAGCGGGTGTCGTCTCGCGTACGCGCCGTACGCACGCGCTCGGGCGAGCGTATTGAGTGTGACGCCGTGGTGCTCGCAACAGAGCTTTCGGCGGCGTACCGACTGATCGGCGCGCGGCCGCGACGCGTGTTGCCGTTGAAGTACTCGCCGTCGGCCTTTGTGCTGCACGGGCACACGGACCGTTCCTGGCCGGAACTGGACCACCACACGATCTTTTTCGGCCAGGCGTGGGAACGCACTTTCGCCGAGATCGTCCGCGAAGGCAAGCTGATGAGCGATCCGTCGCTGCTGGTCACGCGTCCGACCGCGACCGAGCCGTCGCTCGCCGGAGACGGCGGCGAGATCGTGTCCGTGCTCGCTCCGGCCCCGAACCTCAGCACCGGCCCGATCGACTGGGCGCGCGTCGGCCCCGCCTATCGCGAGGAACTGGTGCGGACGCTGGAAGCGCGCGGGCTCACCGGGTTCCGCGATGAGTACATTGTGGACGAACAGCTCACTCCGGCGGATTGGGCGGCGCGCGGTCTGGCGGCCGGGACCCCGTTTTCGCTCGCGCACACTTTCTCCCAAACCGGCCCGTTCCGACCGGCGAACCTGGTGCGGGCCGCGGAAAACGTCGTCCTCGCCGGATGCGGGACGACGCCGGGGGTCGGCATCCCGCCGGTGCTGATCTCCGGACGGCTCGCCGCGGAAAGGGTCACCGGCCGGTGAGCGAACTCGACGCGGCCGGGATCGCCGAGCCCGCGCTGCGCGCCGCGTACACGCGGTGCCGACACATCAACGCGCACCACGGCCGCACGTTTTTCCTTGCCGCACGGTTGCTTCCAGCGCGGGCCAGGCCGGCGGCGCACGCGCTGTACGGCTTCGCGCGGATGGCCGACGAACTGGTCGACAACCCCGAGCCCGGCACCGATCCGGCGGTCGCACTGGACAAGGTCGCCGGGCTCGTCGACGAGGCGTACGACGGCAGCGTCCCGGCCGATCCAGTGCTCGCGGCGCTCGCGGATACGGTGCGGCGCTACGACATTAGCCGCGATCTCGTGGACGCGTTCCTGCATTCCATGCGGATGGACCTGACGGTTGCGGAGTACGCGACGTACGCCGAACTCAGCGAGTACATCTACGGTTCTGCTTGTGTGATCGGGCTGCAAATGCTGCCGGTGCTCGGGACCGTCGTGCCGCGGGAGGAAGCTTCGCCGAGCGCGGCGGCGTTGGGGGAAGCGTTTCAGCTGACCAATTTCCTGCGGGACATCGGTGAGGATCTCGACCGCGGGCGGTTGTATCTGCCGACGGAGGAACTGGCGGCGTTCGGCGTGGACCGCGAAAGGCTGGTCGACGCGCGACGGCGGGACCGGCCGGATCCTCGGGTGCGGGCGGCGCTGGCGGTGGCGGTTTCCCGGACGCGTGCGGTGTATCGGCGGGCGGAGGCGGGGATTCCGTTGCTGCGGCCGGAATCTCGGCCGTGCGTGCGGACGGCGGTCACGTTGTACGAAGGTATTTTGGACGAGATCGAGGCGATGGATTACGCCGTGCTGAACCGGCGCGCGGTGGTCGGCAAGGGACGTCGGCTCGCGGTGGCGTTGCCCGCGTTGGTGCGGCGGACGCTTATTTCCCGGCCAGCGCACCTTCGATGACGCGTTCGACGCTGGTGCCGTAGAAGCGGCGGTCAGGTCAGCCGAGCGCGATGGGCGGCGACCCGTTCCCTTGTGGCGCAACGGGAAGAGCAGTACCGCCGTGGACTTCCGCCGCCTAGGTGCGCGAAAGGTTTTCCGCAGGACGGCGACGCGCAGAGGCCGCCGGGAGCGCTCTGCCGGTCGGCAAGCAGGGTGGCCAAAGCCAGCGCGGAGGACGTGATCAGCCAGACGCCCCACGGGCCGTCGTCGGCCGAGTCGACGTGCAGGTGCCAGCCGAAGTCGTCGTCGTGGGCGGTCAGCCGCGGGGGTCCGGCGTAAGCGGCGAACAGCGCGTTCAACACCTGCGCGGCCGAAGCGGCGTCTGGTGCGGCGAAGACCTCTCGCAATTCCAGTGCGGCGGCGCGCAACTCGGCCACGTCGCGCGCGGATAGCTGGGGTTGCGGTTCTCCGTGCTCGACCAGCACCGCGGCTACCGAATCCGGCGAAGGGTCCGCGGTCAGCAGCACATCGAGCAGCGCTACGGCACGGCGGACGGCGTCGCGGGCGGAGCGGCCCGCGAAATCCGGCTGCGTTCCAGGCATGAGCCACTGTAACATCTTGATGATGACAAGCCGTTACAGATTCGCGGCCTATCTCGCCGGGGCGACGGCCGCGCGCACTGGTGACGAGCTGTCCAGTCCAGCGGTGTTGCTGCTGGGAGTCGGCGCTTCGGGGGCGGTCGCGGGGTCGACGTTGCTGGCCGGGCTCACGATCGCCGCGGCGGCGGGCGGCCCGTTGCTGGGCGCGGTTCTGGACCGGTCGCGCACGCCGGGCCGGATCCTCGCGGCCGGGCTGATCGGGTATGCGGTGGGGCTGGCCGCGATCACCACGCTGTTCGGAGCGGCACCGTTTGCGCTGGTAGTGGGAATTGCCGTGGGGACCGGGCTGCTGGCCCCGGCGATCGGGGGCGGGTGGACGGCGCAGGTGCCCGCGCTCGTACCGGCGGAGAAGCTCGGCCGGGCCAGCACGCTCGACGCGATGACGTTCACCGCGGCGGCGCTCGTCGGGCCGGGGCTGGCGGGAGTGCTCGCCACGGCAGCGAGCGCTCCAGTCGCGGTGGTCGTCGCCGGGGTTTTGGTGCTGATCGCGGTGCCGTTCGCGTGGCGGCTTCCCGGCAATGGGGAACGGAAGCTGCTGCGATTCTTCGCAGCAGCAACGGTTCTCCTTCGCAATCCTGCTTTACGACAATCGACCGCTACCTCCACGTTGTCGTGCGTGGGGATCGGGATGGCGTTTGTCTGTTATCCGCTGATCGGCGAGCAGATGCTCGGCAGCGCGGGGTACGGGACGCTGCTGCTCGTCGGGTTGTCCGTCGCGTCGTTGCTGGCGAACACTGTCCTCTCTCGACGGTCCTACTCGCCGGACCGCGCGGTGCAATTGAGCACTGTCGCGATTGGACTCGGGTTCATGGGGACGGCAGTGGCACCGAATGCAGCACTACTGGTGGCGGCAGTGGCGCTCACCGGCGTGGGCGAAGGACCGCAGCTGGCGGCGTTGTTCGCGGTTCGCCATCGGGAGGCACCGCCGGAAATGCGGGCGCAAGTGTTCACTACCGCGGCGAGCATCAAGATCGCCGGAATAGCGTTGGGGAATGCGGTAGCCGGGCCGGTGGCTGCCTGCTCCCCCGCTGCCGGATTGGCCATGGCGGCGGGGATGCAGGTGGTCGCGGCGATCGCGCATCCGTTCTGGACGTTCAGAAAGCAGCCAGTCCATTAGGCGTTCCGTTGCCGGTCGGGGCGTCGTAGCCCGGGACGCCGGTGCAGAGGTAGTCCCCGCATTCCTCGAATTGGACGTTGTTTCCGCCTACGACGTCGTTGAAGTGCCCGGAGTACAGGCGCGAAGCGTCCGGGTATTGGTCGTGATGTCCGGCCAGCGCGATGACTCCGGCGATGAACGGCGCGGACGCGCTGGTGCCGCCGACTACCGTCCAGCCGGACAGGACTGTTGTTTCGTAGACAGCGGGTCCGGTGGCGGGATCGGCGACCGCGGAGACGTCGGCGACGGTCCGGCCGGGGCAGTTCGGGTCTTTCTGCCAGGCCGGTTTCGTTACCCAGGCCGAACATCCGCTCGACGCGCCGTTCCACACCGATTCGGTCCAGCCGCGCGCGTTGTCCGCTTTGGACAGTGAGGTGCCGCCGACCGCGATGACGCTCGAGTACACCGCGGGGGCGTTGGGGGTGGCGAACCCTTCGTCACCGCTCGACGCGACAATCGCTACGCCGGGGTGCTGGTAGTGCGCGGCGAAATCGGGAGACCAATGGCTTTCCGTCGCGCCGTAGCTGTTCGACACGATCGTCGCGCCCAGTTTTACCGCAGTGTCTACGGAAGCGCCGAGGTCCTCGAAGGTCGCGTCGTCTCCTTCTACCAGCAGGATTTTGCACTGGGAGCAGGCCGCGGAGGCCATGTCCAGGTCCAGTGCGATCTCCACCGGCCAGTCGCCTTTCCGCGGCGGAAGCGGAGCAGCTTCGCCGCGTTGGTTGACTTTGCGGAAGCAGCCGTTCGCCGTCGTGCACGGAGGGAGACCGTAGGTTTGTCGATATACCGCCAGGTCTGCTTCGGCGGTCGGGGCATCGCCCGCGTCGACGATGGCGATCGTTTCGCCCGCGCCGCCGGTGTCCGGCAGACGGTAGGCGGAACGCAGGTCTGCGGGACTGTATCCGTTGGCGCGCAGAGCCGTACGACTGTCCACTTTGGCGAAGCAGCGGGCGAATCCCGGTGCGGCGGGTCCGCAGATGTCGCGTGGGGCGGCGGACGCGACGGAGGGAATCAGTGCAGCGAGCAGGAAAGACGCGGCCAGGAAACAGAGGCGTCTCATCGCGTGACCTTCCCGACGGTGTAGGCGTTGCTGATCGTTTGCGTAATCGCGTTGCCCGCCAAATCCTGAGCAGTCACCTTCAGCGAGGGCGAGATTCCGGCCGGTGGATTCCGCCATACCGCTACATATTCACCGAGCAGCCCGAAGACTTGCGCGGGCTGCCAGGTGGCTCCGTTGTCGACGGACACCGAAACCGTCGCCGAGGTGATCGGCGAATGCGATCCGGCACCGCTGTAAGCGGCGTGGCCGACGTGCAGGCCGAGCACCTGCAGCGGCGAGGACGACGTCGTGGAGAGATCGGAATCCAGCCGGTAGTCGACGGTCAGCGCACCGAGGATCCGGCATGGCTGCGTCGGATCGGTGGCCTGGCACCGGTGCGGAGACGGCAGCACGACATCATCAGCAGCCGGGTCGTATTTCAGCGTCAGTTCGGTGTGCAGCTTTCCGGCTTGGCTGATGCCGGGTATCGCGGTCCGGTCGACATCGAGCACGCCGCGGAAGGTCGCGGATGTCTTCGGAGCCTCGACCGACGCGCCATAAGCGCCGTTCTGGTCGAAAACCTGCTGATCGTTGCGATACAAGGAGAAATGCAGCTGCGGCGCGTAGAACAACGGGACCGCGGTGTGGTCCGGCACGCTGTCCCGCAGTTCCGGGATGGCGACCGAAACTGTGCCGCCGGAATAACAGGCTTCGCACGTCCGGGCCCGTTGCCATTGCCCCAGACCGGCGCTCAGCGGGCCTCGGGACCAGTCGACGGTCGTGGTGCTGCCTGGCCGGTAAGTGCGCGGATCGGCGGTCATGAGCTGGTACGACGAGCCCTTTTGCTCGTACTGCACCCATTCCGTGGTGTGCGTGGTGCCGAGGTACACGGTCAGCACTCCCGGAGCCGGGAGGAAGAAGCCGTTCGCGCCGAGGCCGTGCCGGGCGATCACCGGGTCCACCGGACCGCTGTCGATCGCGACCGGCATCTTGTCGGCGGGATCGGCGTACATCCGGTCCCGGACCGTCGCGAGCTCACTGTCTTTGGTGGCGAATGACTGGTTCTCGGCGATGCCTTCGCTGGCGAACGAAAGATCGACGCGGTACCGGTCCTCGGGCTTCGGTGCTTTGCCACCCCATTGCACGACGTAATGCAGCACGCCCTCAGCCGGTTTCGGCACCGGCCGCACGTACTGCTTGGTCGTGCTGCCCGCGATGCCGATCGCGAAGCCGCGGCCGGTGGCGTCTTCGCGGTAGTAGTTGGTGGTGATCGAGTCCTGCGTGGTCGACTTCGGCGCGGCCACCTCGACCTCGGCCGTCGCGTGCTTCTCTTCGACAGTCAAGATCGGCACGTCCGGCGCATCACCGACGACGAACCCTTCGACCCACGAGGTCCGCGAGGCGGTCACGCTCCCGGCGCTGTCGAGGTCGGAGAAGGTCGCGGACGCGGCGTAACGCCCCTCGGGAACCGCGATCCGGGTGACCCCGTCGATCACGACGTGCCGCGTCAGCTTGGCCGCGGAATCGGTGTTGATCAGCGACAGAATGCCGTTGACGGACCGGCCCCGCAGGTCGGCGAGCCGGAGTTCGATGATCTTCATCGGATAGCGCGGCTGCTGCTCGCGCGGAGACCCGGCCAGGCGGATCGTCGCAGGGAACGCGCTGGTGCCCGCCGGGCGTCCGGCGGCCGCGTCGGCGGCGAGACGTCGGTGCAGGTCAGCGGTGAAATCGGCGGCTGACGCGAGGTAGCCCGTCGCGGTGTTCCCGGCGGTCGAGGCGAGCGTGATGCCGGGCAGCGCGGCGGGAGCGATGCCAGCCGGGAAAGTGATCTCCAGCGGGGTTGGCCCGGGCTGGGTCCGGGCCAGCGCGGTGACGTCGAACAGCGATTTGTCCAGCCGCCCGAGAAACGGTACGGCGTCGCCCGGAATGACGTACCGGTCGCCGCCGTCGGCTTGATACGACTGAAAAGTCGTGCGCGGCGGCGACGAAAAGGCGTAATTAGTACCGCCATTCGGTCCCGGGAAAACCGTGAGCCGGTCTCCCGTCGGCAGCACCACTTCCCGCGCTTGCGGTGGTGCCGCGAACGGCGTGCTCGCGGCGATCGCGGGCGGTGCCAGCACAGCGGAACCGGCCAGCAGCAGCACCACCGGCGCGAGCGCGCGACGTCTTCCGGAAACCTGTCCTCCCATGCCCGCTGCTCCTCTCCAGCATGCGGCCGAGCAGGATTTTCAGGACGGTTTCCGAGGGTGGACTGGACCAATTGACCGCGTCAACGAAAAACGCGGGTTCTGTCCGTACGGGCAATTGTTGTCAGCCCGTACGGAGCAATGCGGGAAGGGCTAGAACGCCATCGCTTGCGCGCGCCGCTTGACCTCGGTGCCGTGGCTGGTGCGCAGCGCGTTGATCGGCGTGCTGCCCGGCAGCGTGTCGTCGGCGGTGAAGAGCCAGCGCAGCATCTCGGTGCGGCTGAACCCGGAGTCGGCGAGCACGGTGATGGTGCCGGCCAGCCCCTTGACGATGCCGTCCTTCACGAAGAAATCGCCGGGCACGCAGAGTTCGCCTCCGCGCCGGACAGCGATCAGCTCGCCGTCTCGCAGCATCTGTCGAACCTTGTTGGCCGAGACGCCCAATGCGGCCGCCACCTCCGGCAACGGCTTGACCGCGACCGCGGCGTCGAGGATGTCGTCGGCGACAGGAATCCCACTCACACGTGACACTGTGCCACATTCCCCCGTCCCGCCCGCTGGTACGCACGGGTGACCCGCCACGGAAGGCGCGGCCTTCCGTACGATTGCCCACCGTGACGCGCACCCAGCCCAGCCTCGTCGGCACCCTGCTCGAACGCCGGTACCGCGTTGACCAGCTGCTGGCCAGGGGCGGGATGTCGGCCGTCTACCGGGGCCTCGACACCCGCCTCGACCGGGCGGTGGCGATCAAGATCATGGATCCGCGGTTCGCCGACGACCGGTCGTTCGTCGACCGGTTCGTGCGCGAAGCGCGTTCGGCCGCCCAGCTGCATCACCCGAACGTGGTGGCCGTGCACGACCAGGGCTTCGACACCCCGGCGGGCCAGGACGCCGGGCTCGCCTTCCTGGTGATGGAGCTGGTCGACGGCGGCACGCTGCGCGACCTGCTGGACGAGCAGGGCCAGCTGGACGTCTCGCTCGCGCTGAGCGTCGCGGAGCCGGTGCTGGCCGCGCTGGCCGCCGCGCACGCCGCCGGGCTGGTGCACCGCGACGTCAAGCCCGAGAACGTGCTCGTCGGCCGCAGCGGGCAGCTGACCGGCGGCGTGGTCAAGGTCGGCGACTTCGGCCTGGTCCGCGCGGTGGCCAGCGCGGGCACCACGAGCTCGAGCGTCATCCTGGGCACCGTGGGCTACCTGGCCCCCGAACAGGTCGCCACCGGCGACACCACGGCTCGCAGCGACGTGTATTCGGCGGGCATCCTGCTGTACGAGATGCTCACCGGCCGCCTGCCCTACACCGGGGACACCGCGATCTCGGTCGCTTACCGGCACGTGAACGACGACGTCCCCCGGCCCAGCGCGTTGCGGCCGGACCTGCCGCCGGTGCTCGACGACCTGATCCTGCGCGCCACCCGCCGCGACCCGGAGCAGCGCCCAGCCGACGCGGGCGAGTTCCTGGCGCAGCTGCAGGCCGCGCGCGCCGAACTGGGCCTGCAGCCGGTCGCGGTGCCGGTGCCCCCGCCGCCGGACGGCGACCGGGTGTCCGACGTCGAGCAGACGCTCCCCAACATCCCGGCCGTCCAGCAGGCCCAGCAGACGATGCGGACCATGCCGGTCTCCGGGCCGCGCGGCACGCGCGCCATGACCCGCGCCGTGCCCGCCGCGCCGCCCCCGGCCGGGCCGCCGTCCGCCGGGCCGCCCGCTCCCGCGCCGGACCAGCCGCGGAAACCGCGCGACAAGCGCAAGCTGATCGCGCTGGCGATCGCCGGGGTGCTGGTGCTCGGCGGGCTGATCGGGGCGTTCGCGTTCATCCTCAGCGATTCCAAGGTCACGACCACGACCGTGCCGAAACTCGCCGGGCTGACCCAGGCCGAGGCGGGCGACCAGCTGCGCGCGGCGAAGCTGAACCCGCGCTACAGCCAGGAGTTCGACAACACCGTCGACGCCAACAAAGTGATCAAGGTCGACCCGGCCCCGGGCACCAAGCTCGACCAGGACGCCACCGTGTCCGTGGTGGTGTCGAAGGGCAAGCCGAAGGTGCCGAACATCCAAGTCGGCACCGCGCTCGACACGGCCGCGAAGGCGATCCAGGAGCAGAAGCTCACCGTCGTCCAGGGCACGCCGGAGTACAGCGACACCGCGCCGCAGGGCACCGTCGTGAGCGTGAGCCCGGCCGCGGGCACCCCGGTGGACGTGGGCGGCCAGGTCACGCTGGTGCTGTCCAAGGGCCCGGAGCCGCTCCCGCCGGTCCCGGACGTCACCGGCCGGTCCAAGGACGAGGCGTTCCAGATCCTCAAGCAGGCCGGATTCCAGCCGCAGGACGGCGGCGAGGAGTTCTCGCAGAACGTTCCGGCGGGCTCGGTGACCCGGACCGACCCGGGCGCGGGCTCGCCGGGGACCAAGAAGGTCAAGGTCTACGTCTCGAACGCGGTGCAGGTCCCGGACGTCCGGTACCGCCCGTTCGACCAGGCCGCGGACCTGCTCAAGCAGGCCGGGCTCGAGGTCGACCGCAAGGGCGGCGACGGCAACGGGCACGGGCACGGCGGCGGCTTCAGCTTCGTCCTGGAGCAGGACCCGGCCCCCGGCTCGTTCGTGCCCAAGGGCACCAAGGTCAAGATCCGGGGGTTCGGCGGATGATCGGCAACCGCGGCCGGGTGACCGGGACCGTCGGGCCGGGGCTGATCGGCGAGGTGCTGCTCAGCGTCCGCGGCGGCACCGAGGCCTTCTACGCCTATCCGGCCGAGCCGGACACGACGTTCGCCGTCGGCACTCCCGTCCTCGTGGTCGATTTCGAGCCCCCGCGCACGGTCTACGTGGAAAGGTGGCAACCGTTGCGTGCTTGACCGCGTCGCAGTGCTGGCGGCGCGGCGAGCGCCGTCCAGCTGACTACGGAAAGTGCGGCGAGGGCTATGCAAATCTGGGTCATCGCGGTGATCGCGGTCGTGGCCGTGATCCTGCTGTTCGGGCTCCTGCGGATCCTCTACAAGGTCGCGGAGCCGAACGAGGCGCTCATCATCTCCGGCTGGGGCGTCCGGGTGGAGCGCTCCGAGACCGCCGACAGCCTCGGGTTCAAGATCGTCACCGGCCGCGGCGTGAACGTGCTGCCCGGCTTCCAGACCGCGCGCAGGCTGTCGCTGGACACCCGCGGGGTGAACCTGCAGGTCTCGTGCGTGACGAAGCAGGGCCTTCCGGTCACCGTGCGCGCGGTCGTGATCTACAAGGTCGGCGACGATTTCGCCTCGATCGCGAACGCCGCCCGCCGGTTCCTCGACCAGCAGAAGGGCATGAACGACACCATCCACGAGCTGTTCTCCGGGCATCTGCGCTCGATCGTGGGCGGGCTGACCATCGAGGAGATGATCCACAACCGCGACGCACTGACCGGCGAGGTCCGCCAGTCGTCGGCGACCGAGATGATCAAGCTCGGGCTGATCGTGGACTCGCTGCAGATCCAGGAGATCGACGACGAGTCCGGCTACATCGTCAACCTCGGCAAACCGCACGCGGCCGCGATCGCCGCCGCCGCGCGGATCGCCGAGGCGCAGCGCGACCAGGAGGCCACCGAGGCCGAGCAGGTGGCCGCCGCGCGCAAGGCGGGCGCGATCCGGGAAAGCCAGATCCAGCAGGCCGGGTACCAGGCCGAGGTGGACCAGGCCAAGGCGAAGGCGAGCCAGTCCGGGCCGCTGGCCGAGGCGACCGCGCGCCAGGAGGTCGTGGTCCAGGAGACCAGGGCCGCCGAACTGGAGGCGGCGCTGTCCGAACAGCGGCTGCAGTCGCAAGTCCGCAAGCCGGCCGACGCGAAGGCGTACGAAACGCGCACCACGGCCGACGCGGAGCGGGACGCGCAAATCGCCCGTGCGCAGGCACAGGCGAAGGAAACCGAGCTGCGGGCGGGCGCGGACGCCACCCGGGTGAAAACGGCGGCGGAGGCCGAAGCGCAGGCCACTAAAGCCCGGGCGGAAGCCAGCGCGAGCGCGACGAAGGCCACCGGTGAAGCCGAAGCGGCCGCGGCCAAGGCCAAGGGCCTCGCGGAGGCCGAATCGGCGAAAGCCAGGGGTCTGGCCGAAGCCGAAGCAGCCAAGGCGAAGGGGCTCGCCGAGGCCGACGCGATCAAGGCGCGCGCGGCTGCACTGGCGGAGAACCAGGAGGCTGTGGTAGCACAACAGCTGGCTGAGCGCTGGCCGGAGATCGTCGAAGCCGGCGCGCAGGCCTTCAGCAATGTCGACCACATGGTGGTCCTGAACGGCGCGGACGGGATGTCGGACATGTTCACCAAGGCGCTTTCCCTCGGCGGCACGGGCCTCGGCCTCGCCCGCCAGCTGATGGACGCCATGGGTGCCAAGAAGCCCGATTCCGACGGCAGCCTCGCCCCTCGCGAGGACTGATGAGCTTCTTCGCGGACGGCCCTCGCGAGCGGCCCCTGTTCCCGGTCCGGGAGCGGGAGCTGTTCGGCTACGAGGGCCGTCCGTGGACCGCCCCGCCCGCCGACCACATCGTGCCCGCGCTGCTGCCGTGGGCGACGCCGCTGGGCCGGTCCGAGCGCACGATCGTGGCGCTGCGCGCGATCGAGGTGTGGCCGGAGGCGATGACGCTGCGGATCGCGGTGTACTCGCGCGACCGGATGGACGGCGCGCCGCTGATCGGCCACCGGCGCGTCCCGGACTACAACTCGCTGCTGGTCGGCGTGCTGTTCCCGGACGGCGGCCGGGCCAGCTCCGAAACCGTTTCGGTGCCGAGCGCGGGCGAACCGCGCGAACCGGTGCTGCGCGTCGAGGAGGGCAGCGGGTCGGAGTTCCGCTACGAGCATCCGGTGTTCGTGTGGCCGCTGCCCAGCGCCGGTCCGCTGAAGGTGATCGTGCAGTGGCTCGATCGCGGGATCCCGGAAACGCACACCAAACTCGACGGCGGGCGGCTGCGCGCCGCGGCGCTCGAAGCCGGCGAACTGTGGCCGGGGCTGCCGAAGCGTCCGGGCAACGGCGTCGCGATGCGCCAGATCGCCGCCGAAGTCAGCGAAGCCGCCGGGCCGGGTCTGCCGCGACGGCAGCCGGGGCGTGCCCCAGGCGAGTGAAAATCGCGGGGAATTAGCGTCAGCGAAACAAAACGGCCGTCCGCCGGTCATACCCGAGTAGTGTCGTGACATTCGCCCTCGACCCTTCGCACTCGACGACGGACGTTGGAAGGTGGACCATGACACCTGCCCCGCTCAGCTCGCTCGACGTCGCTTTTCTTTGCCTCGCCAGGGAAACCGCGCCGATGCACTTCGGCGTGGCGCTGGTTTTCGCGCCCGGGGAGCCGGTCGATCCGGACCGGCTGCTCGCGCTGTTCGCACGCCGGGCGGCGAATATTCCGCCGCTGCGCAGGAAAATCCGCGCCGGGCTGTTCCCGCCGGGCTCCGCGAACTGGGTCGACGACCCGGATTTCCAGGCAGTGAAACATCTTCACCACCACCGGCTGACCACGCTGTACGATCCGGACCCGCTGCCGGAGTTCGCGGCGAGGTGGATCGCCGAACCGCTTGACCCGCACCGTCCGTTGTGGGAACTCACTGTGGTGACGGGTTTTCCGGACGGACCCTTCGCGGTCCTGCTCAAACTGCACCACGCGCTCACCGACGGAGCGGGCGCGTACGCCGTCGCGGTCGGACTGCTCGACGGATCGCCGATCCCCGAGCCCGAACCGGCGATCCCGCGGCCGCGTTCGCCGCTGAGCGCGGTGCGGGATGCCTTGGAGACAGCGGAAATCGCGTCGTCGGTGGTCCGGGCGGCCCGCCCGCCGTACCTTCCGCTGGCCGCACCCGCCACCGCCGAACGACGCCTCGGTTTCGCCCGGCTGGCCTCGGCCGACATTCGCCGGATCCGGCGGGCGCACGGCGGCACCGCGAACGACGTGGTGCTCGCGGTGCTTTCCGGCGCGTTGCGCGAATGGCTCGTCAATCGCGGCATTCGCGCGGCGGGACAGTCGGTGCGCGCGCTGATTCCCGTGAGCGTGCGCGGCCGGACGGCCGAGCAACCGGGCGGGAACAAACTTTCCGGCTATTTGTGCGATCTGCCGATCGGAACAGACGATCCGGTGCGGCGGCTGGCCGAGGTGCGCGCCGCGATGACGCGCAACAAAGCCGCCGGGCCTTCCCGCGGCGCCGGGGCTTTTCCGCTGCTGGCCGACCGGATGCCCGCGGCGCTGCACCGGCTGGGAACCCGGACCGCCGGGCTGGCCGCGCCGCTGCTGTTCGATCTGGTGGTGACGAGCGTGCCGGTGCCGCCGGTCCGGCACACGCTCGCCGGCGCGCCGCTCACCCAGGTGTATCCGTTCGTTCCGCTGGCCCCGCATCAGGCGGTGGGCATCGCGGTCGCGCCGTATCTCGACAGTGTCCACATCGGACTGCAGGCGAACGCGGACGCGGTGGCCGATCTCGGCTCGCTGCGCGACGCGGTGGCCAAATCCGCGGCCGAACTGCTCGACGCGTCGTGAGTGGTGAGCACGGTTCTCGCCGTGCTCACCACGCACAAGCTGTTCTCAGCCGCGCAGCATCTCCGCGACCAGGAAGGCCAGCTCCAGCGACTGCTGGGTGTTGAGCCGGGGGTCGCACGCGGTCTCGTAGCGGCCGGAGAGGTCAACATCGGAGATTTCCTGTGCCCCGCCGAGGCATTCGGTGACGTCCTCGCCGGTCAGTTCGACGTGGATGCCGCCGGGGTAGGTGCCGAGCTTGCGGTGCACCTCGAAGAAGCCCTGCACCTCGTCGACGATGCGGTCGAAGTGCCGGGTCTTGTAGCCGGTGGACGATTCGTGCGTGTTGCCGTGCATCGGGTCGCACTGCCAGATGACCTTGTGCCCGGACGCTTCGACCTTCTCCACGATCGCCGGCAGCACCTCGCGGACCTTGCCGTTGCCCATCCGGGAGATCAGCGTCAGCCGGCCCGGCTCGCTGCGCGGGTCGAGCCGTTCGACGTACTCCAGCGCCTGCTCGGGCGTGGTCGTCGGGCCGATCTTGAGCCCGATCGGGTTCGCCAGCAGTTCGGCGAACGCGATGTGCGCGCCGTCCAGCTGCCGGGTGCGCTCGCCGATCCACAGGAAGTGCGAGGACAGGTTGTACAGCTTCGGGTTCGCCGCGTCCGCCTGGTCCAGCCGCAGCATCGCGCGCTCGTAGTCGAGCAGCAGCGCCTCGTGGCTGGCGAAGATCTCGGTGTACTGCAGGGAGGTGTCGGTGACGCCGCAGGCGTTCATGAACCGCAGGCCGCGGTCGATCTCGGCGGCGAGCGCCTCGTACCGCTCGCCCGCGGGCGAGGAGGACACGAAGTCCTTGTTCCAGTCGTGCACCTGGTGCAGGTCGGCCATGCCGGCCCCGGTGAGCGCGCGGACCAGGTTCATCGCCGCGCCGGCGTTCGCGTAGGCGCGGATCATCCGGCCCGGGTCCGGCACCCGCAGCTCCGGCTTGGCGACGAGCGAGTTGATGATGTCGCCGCGGTAGACCGGCAGCCCGAGCGCGTCGGTGCCGGACGAGCGCGGCTTCGCGTACTGGCCCGCGATCCGGCCGACCTTCACCACCGGAAGGCTGGCCCCGTAGGTGAGCACGACGGCCATCTGCAGCAGGGTGCGCAGATTCGCCCGGATGTGCGGTTCGGTGTTGGACTCGAACGTTTCCGCGCAGTCGCCGCCCTGCAGCAGGAACGCCTCCCCTCGGGCCACCATGGCGAGCCGGTTCTTCAACCGGTCGATCTCGGCGGGCACGGTGATCGGCGGCACGCTCTCCAGCACGCCGCGCACCCGCTTGGCCAGCGCGACGTCCGGCCACTCCGGCTGCTGCGCGGCGGGCAGCGACAAGGCGTTGTCGAGGCGGTCCCGCAGCTCAGGAGGCAACGGCGGCAGCTCGGGGAGAGTGTCTACGGGAACGTCGACTGTCCAGTTCACGCGTCTCAGGATAGGGTCTGCCGCCTTTGCCCGGACCGGTGGGCGGCGAGGGTCACGCGTCCGGGTCTTCTTGGCGGTAGAGGGCGCCGAATCGGTCGGCTACGTCCAGGAGACCTGCGAGTTCCTCCGTATCAAGGACTGGGACGATGACGGACCAGTGGTCGAGGCTGACCGCTTCGGCGAGGATGCGGCGGCGTTCGTCCGGCGGGGCCGCGGCGGAGACCTCGACCAGGAGGCGGGCGCGGTCCTGCGGGGGCTCGACGAGGCGGGCTTGGGCCAGTGCCCGGGGCAGGTCGTGTTTGGCGAGTTCCGGGAGGAGCGCCAGGGTGAGCCGTTCGCGTTCCGGACCGTCTTCGACGCTCTCGAGGACGGCCTCGGCCTGGTCGAGATGTCCCGCCGCGGTCAGCTCCCGGACCAGAATCCGCCGTGCGTGTCCCGTATCGCGTTCATGCAGGTATCCGCACAGCTCGATGGCCGCGGCGGCCTCTCCTCGTGCCGCCAGGTCCGCCATCGCGTCCTCGATCGCCAAGCCGAGGGTGGCCGGCTCCGGACTGGCGGCCACCAGCTCGAGGACCTCAGCGGGTTCGCCTACGGCGGCCAGCATGACGATGGCCGAGCGCGAGTCGTTCCAGGCGAACTGCGGGTCCCGGGGCGGCTCCTTCACCCGGCCCCGCACGTACTCCGCGAGCCGCGCCAGCGCCGCGTGGTCGCCTGCCGAGCGAAGCCGGCGGGCGAGCAGGGTCACCGGCTCGCGCATCGACGTCCAGAAATCGATGCCGCAGATCAGCTTCTCGGCGATCCTCGGATCTCCCTTTTCGGCGAGAAGGTTCGCCAGCGAAACGATTTCCTTCAACGCCTGCCAGTCCGAGCGCACCAGTGGGGCGAGCAGCTCGGCCCGGCGCACGTCACCGGCCGCGACGACGGTGGTGCTGAGCGCGCCGATCGCCGCCGCCGCACGCGGGTCGTTCGCCGGACGGCGGGTCATCGCTTCCGCCTGCTCGGCTGCCTGGCGCGCGCGGGCGCGATCCCCCGCGACCAGCAGAGCGTCCGCGAGCAGCACGAACTGACGCGCATCGTCTTGCAGTTCGAAGGCCGACCGGCGGGTGGAGAGGTAGCGGGCGGTCCACTGGAAAGCCTGGTCGATCTCCCCCGCGGCCACGAGTGCCCGGACGAACCGGGTCGTCGCCTCGCGCCGGACGAAGGAGTTGGTCAGCGAATCCAGCACCGGGGGAATGTCGGCCAGCCTGCCCGTACCAGCCAGGTAATCGACGAGGACTGGCACGAATCTGTGCTCGCGGTCCGTCTCGCCGAACCTCGCGCCGACAGCTCCGGCCGGGTCGTCCGACGCCGCGAGTTCGGCGGTGAGGTCGAGGTGGAACAGCACCCCGGCCGCACCGTGCTCCTGCGCGAAGGCACGCGCCCGGTCGGTCTCGCCGTGGCGGACGAGCTGCTGCGCTATCTCGGCGAAGGTTTCGAAGCGGCGCAGTTCGTGCGTGATGGCGCCAGCCAGCTCGGCCGCCGCGTCCAGGTCGCCGACAGCCAGCAGCGCCAATTCACGAAGCGTCCGGTCCCGGAGAGCTTCCCGGGAAATCTCCCCGGCCAGCTGCCCGGCCCTGGCGAAATCCAGCTCGCGGACGGCAGCGGTCACCGCGGCGATCCGCTGGCGCCGATCCGCGCTGACCCGGTCGGCGATCCGCGCGGCCGCTTCGTGCTTGCCGCGGCGCACCAAAGTCACGGCGGTTTTCGCGAGCACGGCGTCGCGCAGGTCCGGGCTGTGCTCGTCCTCGGCCAGCTGCTCGGCTCACTCAGACTGTCCATTGTGGACCAGCTCTTCGGCCAGTTCGAGCAGCGCTCGCGTGCGCGACCCGGGATCGGTCATGGACTGGGCCAGCGCCACCGCGTGGTCGAACTGCCCCAGCGCGGCCCACACCGCGGGCAAGCGCACCGGCGTGATCTTGTTGCGGTCGCGGAAGTTGTCCCGGTACGTGTCGAGCGTGATCAGCCGGACGAGGTCGGGTTCGGCGGACGCGAGCAGCGCCGCGCGGGCAGCGTCCAGCTCCCCCATCGCGGCCAGGTCGCCGCCGGAGACGTCGAGCAGGCGTTCGTGCCGGGCCGGGTCTCCGGCCAGGTCGACGAGAGCCGCCACGTCGCCGCTTTCCTGGACCAGCCGGAAATAGCCGCGCAGCAAAAACTGCGGAGTGCCCGGCGGCCAGCCGGCCGACTGGTACCCGGCAGCCCATTCGTCGATCGCCGCGCGGTACCGGGCCAGTTCGTCGCCGAGCGCTTCGACGGCCTCGCGGTGCAGATTTTCGTGCCCCAGCAGGAAAACCGCCGGGGCCTCGCGGGGCCGCCAATGCGCCGGACGACGGGTGAAGGAACGGCTCGCCACACTGTTCAGCACTCGTTCGACGTCACGCGGGCGCCGCCGAGTCAACTGCGCCAGGTCGTCGCTGCTGAGTCCGCCGCGGGCTGCGACCAGGAAGCCCAGCAGGTCCTCTTGGTCTTGGAGCAGTGCGTCGAGTTCGCGCTCCATGTCGGCCTTCGCCGCGACGGCTGCGGGTGACGGAGCCAGAGAACGCTCGATGCCAGGCGCACGCAAGGGATGGTCACCGCGCACATCAGGCGGCACGTCCGGGTTGAGACGGCTCGCGACGATCACGCGGAGGCCGTTTTCCGGGAACGGCAGCAGCGCGGCGATGCTGTGCCCGCCGGAGCTTGCGCCGCGGTCCTCGTCCAGACCGTCCACGACCAGTACCAAGCGCTCGCCGCGGTTTCGGCAGTGCGCGGCGGCTTCGGCGAAGACCGCGTTGAGGTTCCGTGCTTCCGTATCCTTCGCCGCGCCGAGGACTTCGGCCAATTGCTCCTGGACGACGTCCACGAACGCCTCACGCGTGTCGTCGCCGAGCGAGCGCGCCGTGACGAAAAAGGACACCACCCGCACCCCGTCGGGCGGTGAGAGGACGAATGAGGCCATTAAGGCTGACTTGCCCGTCCAGGGAGCCGCGCGCCACCAGACGTACGCGGGTGCGCCGTCCGGCGCGGTGCAGAACCGGGCGAGTCCGGCCAGCTCCGCCTCGCGCCCGACGAGGCGTTCCGGGGCTACCTGGCGCACCCATTGCCGGTAGCGGGACTGGGCGGGCGGAGCACCGGCGTAGGTGACCGAATCGGCGTGGCCGATCTGCACGACCTTGCCCGTGACCGGGCCAAGGACCTGGTTCGTGATCCGCTCGTCGCCCATCGGGAACCCCCTCCGACGGTTCAGCTTCCCACGAACCGTGTCGGCCCGGTCACATCGGCTCGAAGTTGACACCGGTGTCAGCGCATAGCGTCGGTTTCGAACCGACCGGGCCGCGAGAGAGGTACCTGATGAGCATTGCCTTGGGATATCGGGCGTTCGGCGCGGCCGACGTCCAGGAGTTCTTCGAACGGCCGGATCCGGCGCCCGGTCCTGCCGAGGTTCTCGTCCGCGTCGCGGCTGCGGGCGTGAATCCGCTCGATCACCTGCTGCGGTCCGGGCACGTCCCCGACCTGAACGGGCACCTGCCCTTTCCCCAGGTCATCGGGATGGAAGCGGCGGGAACGGTGCTCGCGGTGGGCGAAGACGTCACCGGGCTCGGCATCGGCGACCGGGTCACCGGGTTCGCACTGACCGGGGCGGGCACCTACGCGGAAACGACGCTCCTGCTCGGCGAGTCCACCGCTCGCATCCCGGACGCTCTGCCGTGGACCTGGGCGGCCACCATCCCCGTCGCGGGCACCACCGCACTGGACGTGCTCGATCAGCTCGACCTGCCGGAAGGCGCGTCACTGCTGGTGAACGGGATCGGCGGAGGTGTCGGCAGCGCGCTGGCCCAGCTCGCGCGGCACCGGGGGCTTGTCGTGACGGGCACGGGCAGCACGGCCAAACGGGAACTCGCGACGAAGTACGGCGCGGCGTTCGTCGACTACACGGTGGACAGCGTGGCGGGCCGGTTCGACGCTGTGGTCGACACCGTCGGCGGCGAATCCCTGCGCGCTGTCGCCCCGCTGGCGGAGAAGCTCGTCGCGGTCGGGGACCCGTCGGTGACCGAACTCGGTGGCGTATCCGTCCGGCGTCGGCTCGATCGGGCGAGTCTGGAGCGGGTCGCCGAGTTGATGGCCGAGGGGCGGCTCGATCCGCACATCACCGGGATCTATCCGCTGTCCCGGGCGCAGGAAGCGCTGGCGCTGGTCGAATCCCGGCACGCCACGGGCAAGCTAGTGCTCGATCTGAGCCTTTAGCACGAACCGCGCTCGCCCTGCCGGTAGCGGGTATTCGCGTCGATCAGCCCGTCCAGAGCGTCGCGGGCATCGGCGAGCCGGGCGATGTCAGCGGTGAGCCGGTCGCGTTCGGACACCATCGTGGTGAAGGCGTCCTCGATGACGCCCGCGTCGTCGCTGTGCACGCACGGCAGCAACCGGGCGATCACCTTGCTGTTCAAGCCCGCGCCGAACAACCGGCGGATCAGCTCGACCCGCTCTACCTCGGTCGCCAGGTAATGCCGCTGCCCGCCCGCGGACCGCGTGCTCCGCACCAGGCCTTGCTGCTCGTAGTACCGCAGCGAGCGGGCGCTGACGCCGGTCTTCCGGGCTAGTTCGCCGATCCGCACGCTGCCAGCTTAAAGAAAACGGGCCCCGGCGCGCCGTTGCGCCGGGGCCCGAGCCAGAGGGGCGATCACACCACCGCGAGCGGCAACGCGGTCGGGTGCACGGGAGCGGGAAGGTCCGACGCGCCGGTAAGGAACGTGTCCACCGCGGCCGCGACCGAACGGCCTTCCGCGATGGCCCACACCACCAGCGACGCGCCGCGGTGGGCGTCGCCGCAGACGAAGACGCCGGGGGTTTCCGTTTGCCAGTCCGCACCGCACGACAGGGTGCCGCGGCGGGTCAGCGTCAGGTCGAGGCCTTCCAGCAGCGGCATTTCCTCGACGCCTTCGAAGCCGATCGCCAGCAGGACCAGGTCCGCGGGCAGCGTTTCGACCTTCTCGTTGACCGGGATGACCTCGCGGCGGCCGGTTTCCGGATCCTTCTGCACGCGGACTTCCTGCAGTTCCACGGCTTTGACGTGGCCGTTGCCGTCGTCGACGAACCGCTTCACCGCCACCGCGAACTTCCGCTCGCCCGCTTCCTCGTGCGCCGGGTAGGTGCGCAGGATGTAGGGCCAGGTCGGCCACGGCGACCGTTCGTCGTCGCGGACCTGCGGCGGCGTCGGGTACTGGTCGAGCTGGGTGACCGACAGCGCGCCTTGGCGGGTCGCGGTGCCGTAGGAGTCCGCGCCGGTGTCGCCGCCGCCGATGATCACGACGTGCTTGCCGTTCGCGTCGACCGGAGACGGGCCGTCGCCCTCCACGAACTTGTTGGCGGGCACCAAGTGTTCCATCGCCAGGTGGATCCCGTCCAGCGAACGGCCCGGCGTGGTGCGGTCGTCCCGGCCGCGCAGCGCGCCGACAGCGAGCACCACCGCGTCGTACTGCGCGCGCAGGTCTTCCACCGACAGGTCGACGCCGACCTCGCAGCCGGTGACGAACTTCGTGCCCTCCTTGCGCAGCTGCGCCAGGCGCCGGTCGAGGACCTTCTTCTCCATTTTGAACTCGGGAATGCCGTACCGCAGCAGGCCGCCGAGCCGGTCGTCCCGTTCGAACACGGTGACCTCGTGGCCCGCGCGAGTCAGCTGCTGCGCCGCGGCCAGCCCGGCGGGACCGGAGCCGACGACGGCCACCTTGCGGCCCGAGGACACCTCGGACACCTGCGGCTGCACGTATCCGGCTTCCCACGACTGCGCCGCGATCGTCTCCTCGACGCGCTTGATCGCCACCGGCCCGCCGGACAGCGGCGAGATCGACAGCACGCAGCCCGCCTCGCACGGCGCGGGGCACAGTTTCCCGGTGAATTCCGGGAAGTTGTTGGTGGCGTGCAAGCGATCGCTGGCCGCGGCCCAGTCGCCGCGGCGGACGAGATCGTTCCATTCCGGGATCAGATTGCCCAGCGGACAGCCGGAACCGCCGGAATGGCAGAACGGGATGCCGCAGTCCATGCACCGCGAGGCCTGCGTGCGCACCTGCTCGTTGCGCTCCTCCGGCGGGACGTCCGCGTAGACCTCGCCCCACGAGGAAAGCCGTTCCTCGTAAGACTTCTTCTTCGGCTCTTGCCGTTCGTGCTTGAGAAAACCGGTGGGGTCAGCCACGAGCCGCCTCCATGATCGCTTCATCGACGTCTCGGCCGGCCGCACGGGCCGCCTTCGCCGCATCGAGAACCCGCTGGTAGTCGCGCGGCATCACTTTGGTGAACGCCGCCGAGCGCCGGGTCCAGTCGCCCAGGAGCGACGCCGCCACGGCAGAGCGGGTGAGGTCGTGGTGCCGCTGCACGATCTGCTTGAGCCAGGCCAGATCCTCCGGAGCGGGCGGAAGCAGGTCCACCATCTCCCGGTTGACCTTCGCCGGGTCCAGATCGAGCACGAACGCGCTGCCGCCGGACATCCCGGCCGCCAGGTTCCGCCCGGTCGGGCCGAGCACCACCGCGCGGCCGCCGGTCATGTACTCGAAAGCGTGGTCCCCCACGCCCTCGGCCACGACCGTCGCGCCGGAGTTGCGGACGCAGAACCGCTCGCCGACCTGGCCGCGCAGGAACAGCTCGCCGGACGTCGCGCCGTAGGCCAGCGTGTTGCCCGCGATCGTCTGCTGTTCGGCGGCGAAGCTCGCCTCCGGATGCGGGCGGACCACGATCCGGCCGCCGGACAGTCCCTTGCCGACGTAGTCGTTGGCGTCGCCGACCATTTCCAGCGTGATGCCGCGCGGCAGGAACGCGCCGAGCGACTGCCCGGCCGAACCGGTGAGCCGCACGTGGATCGTGTCGTCCGGCAGGCCCTCGCCGCCGTAGCGGCGGGTGATCTCCGAACCCAGCAAGGTGCCGACGGTGCGGTTCACGTTGCGCACCGGCAGTTCCAGGCGCACCGGATGCGCGTCCTCCAGCGCCGCCTCGGCGAGCTGGATGAGCGTGCGGTCGAGTGCGTGCGCCAGACCGTGGTCCTGCTCGCGCACGCGCCGCTTCGCCCCGCCGTACGGCGTCTCCGCGGGCATGTCGAAGACCGGGCGGAGGTCGAGCCCGGAGGCCTTCCAGTGCTGCACGGCCTCGTCGGTGTCGAGCATCTCGGCGTGCCCGATCGCCTCGTCGAGCGTGCGGAATCCCAGCTGTGCCAGGGTTTCCCGCACTTCTTCGGCGACGAACTCGAAGTACCGCACCACGTGGTCGGCCTGCCCGGTGTAGCGCTTGCGCAACTCCGGGCTCTGCGTGGCGACGCCGACCGGGCACGTGTCCAGGTGGCAGACGCGCATCATGATGCAGCCAGCGACCACCAGCGGGGCCGTCGCGAATCCGTATTCCTCGGCGCCGAGCAGCGCCGCGATCACGACGTCGCGGCCGGTCTTCATCGCACCGTCCACCTGCACCGTGATCCGGTCGCGCAAACCGTTGAGCAGCAACGTCTGCTGCGTTTCGGCGAGCCCGATCTCCCACGGCGTCCCGGCGTGCTTGAGCGAGTTCATCGGCGACGCGCCGGTGCCGCCGTCGTGCCCGGAAATCAGCACGACGTCCGCGTGCGCCTTGGACACGCCCGCCGCGACCGTGCCGACGCCCAGCGAGGACACCAGCTTCACGTGGATGCGGGCCTTCTCGTTGGCGTTCTTGAGGTCGTGGATCAGCTGCGCCAGGTCCTCAATGGAGTAGATGTCGTGGTGCGGCGGCGGGGAAATCAGCCCGACACCCGGCGTCGAATGCCGCGTGCGCGCGATCCACGGGTACACCTTGTTCGGCGGCAGCTGCCCGCCCTCGCCCGGCTTCGCGCCCTGGGCCATCTTGATCTGGATGTCGTCGGCGTTGACGAGATACTCGCTCGTGACGCCGAACCGGCCCGAAGCGACCTGTTTGATCGCGCTGCGCCGCTGCGGGTCGTACAGCCGTTCCGGGTCCTCGCCGCCCTCGCCGGTATTCGACCGGCCGCCGATGCGGTTCATCGCGATGGCGAGGGTTTCGTGCGCCTCGGCCGAAATCGAGCCGTACGACATCGCCCCGGTGTTGAACCGGCGCAGGATCGCCGACGCGGGCTCGACCTCGTCCAGCGGGATCGGCTCGCGCGCGCCTTCGCGGAACTTGAACAGCCCGCGCAGCGTGCCGCCCTCGCGGTAGAGCCGGTGCACCTCTTCGGTGTACTTGCGGTACACCTCGTCGCGGCCGGTCTTCGACGCGTGCTGCAGCAGGAACACCGTCTCCGGCGTGAACAGGTGCAGCTCGCCCTCGCGGCGGTAGGCGTACTCGCCGCCGGTGTCGAGTCCGCGGTGGACGCGGTCGGTCGGGTTGTCCGGGTACGCCCGGCGGTGCCGCACCGCGACCTCTTCGGCGAGCACGTCCAGCCCGACGCCGCCGAGCTTCGACGACGTCCCGGTGAAGTACTCGTCGAGCAGTTCCTGGCTCAGGCCAAGGGATTCGAACACCTGTGCCGCGGTGTACGCGCCGACCGTCGAGATGCCCATTTTGGACATGATCTTCAAGACGCCCTTGACGAGCGCCTGCACGTAGCTGCGGATCGCCTTCGCCGGTTCAATGCCGGTGATCGCGCCCTGGCTGATCATGTCTTCGATGGTTTCGAAGGCCAGATACGGGTTCACCGCCGCCGCACCGTAGCCCAGCAGCAGCGCGATGTGGTGCACCTCGCGGGCGTCGCCGGTTTCCACGACCAGCGCGACGCGCAGCCGTTCCTTGGTGCGCACCAGATGGTGGTGCACCGCGGAAACCAGCAGCAGCGATGGGATCGGCGCCATCCGGTGGTCGGAATCGCGATCGGACAGCACCAGTGTGCGCGCGCCCGCCGCGATCGCCTCGGACGCGTCGCGCCGCACCCGCTCGATCGCCGCCGCCAGCGCTTTCGCGCCACCGTCCACTTCGTACAGTCCGGAAAGGACACTGCACGCGAAACCGGGCAGATCGCCGTCGTCGTTGATGTGGATGAGCTTGGCCAGCTCGTCGTTGTCGATCACCGGGTACGGCAGGTTCAGGTGTCGGCACGAGGCGGGCCCGGGGGCGAGCAAGTTGCGCTCCGGCCCCATGATCCGGCTCATCGACGTGACCAGCTCCTCGCGGATCGCGTCCAGCGGCGGGTTGGTCACCTGCGCGAAGTTCTGCTTGAAATAGTCGTAGAGCAGCCGGGACCGCTTGGACAGCACGGCGACCGGGGTGTCCGACCCCATCGACCCGATCGGCTCGGCCCCGTTGGCGGCCATCGGCGCGAGCAGGATCTTCAGTTCTTCTTCGGTGTAGCCGAAAGCGAGCTGGCGGCGCAGCACCGAATCGTGGCTCTGCACCACGTGGTCGCGGTCGGGCAGGTCGGCGATCTTGAGCAGCCCGGCGTGCAGCCAGTCGCTGTAGGCCTGCTTGCCCGCCAGCGCGGACTTGACCTCTTCGTCGTCCACGATCCGGCCCGCGGCGGTGTCCACGAGGAACATCCGGCCCGGCTGCAGCCGTCCCTTCGCGACCACGTTTTCCGGTGCCACGTCAAGGACTCCGGCCTCGCTGGCCAGCACCACGCGGTCGTCGGCGGTGCGCCACCAGCGCGCCGGGCGCAGGCCGTTGCGGTCGAGCACCGCGCCGACGAGCGTGCCGTCGGTGAACGTGACGCACGCCGGGCCGTCCCACGGCTCCATCAGGCTCGCGTGGAACTGGTAGAAAGCCCGCCGCTGCGGATCCATCGAGGTGTGGTTCTCCCACGCCTCCGGGATCATCATCAGCACCGCGTGCGGCAGCGAACGGCCCGCGAGATGCAGCAGCTCCAGCACCTCGTCGAAGGACGCCGAGTCCGACGCGTCGGCCGAGCAGATCGGGTACAGCCGCGAGAGATCGCCCGGGAGCAGATCGGATTCGAGCAGCGCTTCGCGGGCGCGCATGCGGTTGCGGTTGCCGCGGATGGTGTTGATCTCGCCGTTGTGCGCCACGAACCGGAACGGGTGCGCGAGCGGCCACGACGGGAAAGTGTTGGTGGAGAACCGGGAGTGCACGAGCGCGATCGCGCTGGTGAGCCGGGAGTCGCGCAGATCGGGGAAGAACCGCGGCAGCTGCTCGGGCGTGAGCATGCCTTTGTAGACGATCGTGCGCGCGGACAGCGACGGGAAGTACGTGCCGCAGCCGGAAGCGAGGCTTTCGTGCTCGACGCGCTTGCGCAGGCAGAACGCCAGCCGGTCCAGCTCCAGGCCGGTTTCGCCGTGCGGGGACGACACGAACAGCATCGCGAACCGCGGCATCACCGAACGCGCGGTGGGGCCGATCTCCGCGCCGTCGGTGTCCACCGGGACCTCGCGCCAGCCAAGGACGGTGAGCCCTTCTTCGGCCGCGATCCGTTCGGTGAGCCCGGTCGCCTTGCGGCGCTGCTCGTCGTCGGCGGGCAGGAACGCGATCCCGGCGGCGTACGCGCCGCTGGCGGGCAACGGGAAACCCGCCTCGGCGCGGAGCAGTTCGTCGGGCAGCTGCAGCAGAATGCCGGCGCCGTCGCCGCTCGTCGGCTCGGCTCCCGCGGCGCCGCGGTGGTCGAGATTCGTGAGCGCGGCGAGACCGTCGGTGACGATGCCGTGCGTGCGGCGGCCCTGGACGTCGGCGACCATGGCGACGCCGCAGGAATCCTGCTCGGTGTCCGGGTCGTACAGACCCTGCTTGCCGGGGATGGCGGAGAAGATCATGGAAAAGGGACCTCCTTCGTCGTTTCGTGCGGTGGCCGGCGAACCGGCCGCGGGGAGCGCACGGGACGACGATGGCCCGCTTGTTAGCGCGACTTTAACACCTGGGAAACACCCCAGCAGCGCCTCGGAGCTCCCCGAACGGGGAAGAACGGTAACGATCCGGCAGCGCGGAACGACATAGTTCCGGATGGGTTCCCAATGCTTCGGTCAGCGAAGCATAAGCCCCGGAGCGGCCCGGCGCACCCCTCGCGTGACGAAGTCGATGCGCCCGCTTCGTCCCCTTCGCCCGATCTTCCCAGGTAATCGCACAAATTTCCGGGAACCGCCGACGCTCGGTGATCGTCGGTTGCCATAGTGTTCGGCAACCGAATAGCTCACGGGGAGGGCGGTTTCTTTCATGTCCGGCATAGAAGTCGACGTCGAGACGATGAACCAGTACGCCGAGGTGCTCGACAGCCTCCACGAGAAGATCAGCAAGATCAACGACTACATGCGCTCCACCGCGTGCGACACGTCCGGGTTCACCGGGCTGTTCGTGGTGCTGCAGCCGGTGGTGCAGCTGGTCGCGAACCTCTACGGCGGGACTCTCGACTTCGGGCACTCGCGGCTGACCTCGCTGTCCGACGGGGTCAAGCAGGCGGCGCAGGCCTACGCGCACCACGACGCGAATTCCGCGCAGCTGCTCCAGAAGTTCATCGCCGAATTCGACGGCATCGACTCCGGTCGCGGCGCGGCCTGATGCGCGTCCGCACGGCACAGTTCTGACAAGGGGGAGAAGACATGGCACGGCACGGCGGAGGACACGGCGGCGGCCACAGCGGCGGCCACTCCGGGGGAACGGGAACGACGCATCCGCCGTCCCGTCCGGGCGGAAACCAGCCGCATCCCGGCAATCAGCCGCACCCGGGGAACCAGCCGCATCCGGGGAACCAGCCGCCTCCGGGCGGCCAGCACCCCGGCAACCAGCCGCCGGGCGGTCAGCAGCCCGGCCATCCGGGCGGGAATCAGCATCCCGGCACCGGCGGGGACGGCCGCCGTCCGTCCGGCGGAGGCGACCAGACGCATCCGAGCGGCACCGGGGGAAACTCCGGCGACGACAACGGCACCGGCAGGCACCGCGGCCAGGGCAACGACAACGGCCAGTCCAATGACGACGGCAACGGCCGGGACGGGCGCGACGGGCGGGATGGCCGGGATGGTCGCGACGGCCGCGATGGACGGGATGGTCGCGACGGCCGGGACGGCGGCGAGGAAGGCGGCGACGGGCGGGGCCGCGACCGCGGCAACGAGGGCGGCGACGAAGGCGGCGGCCGGGGCGGCGACGAGGGCGGCTCCGGCAGCGAAGGCGGCGACGGGGGCGGAGAAGGCGGCACCGGCAGCGAAGGCGGCGGCAACGGCGGGGAAGGCGGCACCGGAGGTTCGGGCGGCGAGCCCGGCGGGGTCCCCAGCGGCACCGGCGACTTCGACCGCGGCGATTCGATCGTCGAACTGCTGCAGCCGCCGGAGGACACCTCCGGCGAGGACGTCCAAGCGCTGGTGAAGGACGCCGGCGTCGAGGTGATGGCCGTCGAGTGGGTGTATCAGAAGTTCACCGGCACCACGCTCACCCAGCAGTTCATCGAACCGCTCACCGGCGATTTCTCGAAGATGTCGGCCGACGCCGAGGCGTGGCGCAACATCTCCGAGGCGATGAAGGCCTTCTCCGAGGTGATGGTCGCCAACGAGAAGACCGTCAGCGAGTCCTGGCACGGCATGGCTTCCTTGGAGCACAAGGCTTACGTGCAGGCCGGCTGGCGGGCCGGGCTCGCCGCCGAGGCCGGGATCGCGTCGCTGATCGCCAAGGGCTTCGACTTGCTGTCGGACACGTCGAAGAAGCTCGCGGCCAAGGCGCTCGACCTGCTCAAGAGCCTGATCGACCGGCTGCTGGTGATGGCCGCCGAGGCGTGCGTCCCGATCGCGGGCTGGATCGCCGACGCGATCACCGCGCTGTCCGAGCTGCTGCCGCTGATCAACGCCCTGATCTCGATCATCGACATGATCAAGGACATCATCACGCGGGTCCAGGACATCTGGAACTCGATCAAGGACATCGGGTCGCAGCTGCAGAAGATCAAGGACGTCGGCAGCATCGGCGATCTCGTCGACATCGGGAAGAGCATCGGCGGCGACATCGGCGACATCAAGGACAACGCCAAGGGCATCGGCCAGGACGCCAAGGACGCGGTCGAGGCGGGCAAGGAAGGCGTCAAGGGCGCGCGCGAGGCGCACGAGGAAAACCGGCGCTCGCGCGAATCCGGCGACGGCGAGGGCGGCGACCACACCTCCGGCGACGAGGGCAGCCGCGGCCACCGCTCCGGCGAGGAGGGCGACCGGTCGCCGGGCTCGGGCGAACGCGGGTCGAACCAGCGGTCCGAACCGGACGGCCCGCAGCACCAGCCCCCGCAGAACCAGCAGAACCACCAGCCTCCGCAGCAGCCGAGCCACCCGCCCGCGCAGCCGAACCACCCGCCCGCGAACCATCCGCCGTCCCATCCGCCGCGTCGCTCGGCGAGCGGCCGGATCCACGGCCGCATCGACTAAGGAGGAACTGCCGAGATGTCCCACCCCGCGACCGCGGACGATTCGTGGAAGACGCCGGAGCTGCGGGAGGCCGAGGCCGCGCTCGACCGGACCGTCCGCAAGTCCCAGCAGCTGCTGAAAGACCTGGAGAAGATCAAGCTCCGCCCGCTGCCCAAAACCGACACTCCGGAACGGATCGAGGCGATCAAGCGCGCCGCCTCGCGTCCGGACGCTCCCGCGCAGCTGCGGCTGATCAAGCGGAAGGTCGACGCGGGCGAGTTCTCCTGGGAGGACGTCGCCGCGGGCCGGGCCTTCGCCGACCCCGACGTCCGCGCACTGGCCGAGGAGAAGCTCGGCGAGGCCAAGGACATCCTCGAGGAACTGGAGGAAGGCCAGAGCCCCGAGGAAATCCTCGAGGCGCGCACCGGCGGCGCCGGGAACCCGTTGTCGGACACTGGCCGCGCGACCTATCCGGACGTGCCGGACAAGCCCGCCGGATTCTCCGCGGCGGACCCGCTGGCGAGCAGCTCCCAGCCGAGGCCGCCCGCCCCGCCCGCCCCGGAGCCGGACGAGTACTCGAACGACAATCCGCTCGCCGACCGGACGCCGCCTCCCCCGCCGGCTCCGCCGCGCGAGGAACCGCCCGCTCCGCCGACGACTCCCGCCCCGCCCCGGCATCGCGCGCCGGAACCGGAGCCGGAGGACGATTTCGCCGATCCCCTCGCCGACCGGGGCGACCGGCCGAAACGGTCCGCGCCCCAGCCGCCGCCCTCGTCCGGCCGCCGCTCCCGGCGCCAGGACTCCGGCGACGACGACGATTACTTCGGCGGCTCGTTCCTCGGCTGAACCCAGTCCGTGAGGGGAACCCTGATTCCCCTCACGGACCTCAGCCGACCGGCACGAATGAGGCCCTCGCCCAACCCGGGCGAGGGCCTCATTTCGGCGTTGTGCCTAAGACTTCTCGGACTTGCCGTTCTCCCCGGCGGAGGATCCGGCGTCCACGGTGTCCGCGGGCTCGTCGTTCTTCTCCGCCGCTTCGTCCGAAGTGGACTCGACAACGGCGTCGCCCTCGTCTCCCTTGCTGCGCAACGTCTCCGGGGCCTCGCGCGGACCGCGTTTGGCCGCGAGGACGAAGTACGCCATCGCGCCGATGAACAGCAGGATCGACACCCACACGTTGACCCGCAGGCCGAGAATGTGGTTGGCGTGGTCGGTGCGCAGCAGTTCGGTCCCGCAGCGGCCGACGGTGTAGCCCGCGACGTACAGCGCGAACGCGCGGCCGTGGCCGAGCTTGAACTTGCGGTCCGCCCACACCACGACCAGCGCGATGAGCAGGTTCCAGATCAGCTCGTACAGGAACGTCGGGTGCACCGGGCTCTCCGGCAGCGGGATGTGCCCGGTCGCGACGCCGCCGAGGGCGTCCGGGGCGCCGGTGGCCGGGTCGAAGCGCTGGTAGATCTCCAGGCCCCACGGCAGGTCGGTGTGCCCGCCGTAGAGCTCCTGGTTGAAATAGTTGCCGAGCCGCCCGATCGCCTGCGCGACGATGATGCCGGGCGCGATCGCGTCGGCCATCGCGGGCAGCGGAATCCCGCGGCGGCGGCAGGCGATCAGCGCGCCGACCGCGCCGAGCGCGACCGCGCCCCAGATGCCGAGTCCGCCGTCCCAGATGGCGAAGGCGTTCCAGGGGTTCTTGCCCTCGGTGAAGTACAGCTCCGGGTCGGTGATGACGTGGTAGAGCCGACCGCCGACCAGGCCGAACGGCACCGCGAACACCGCGACGTCGAGCACCGTGCCCTTCGTGCCGCCCCGCGCCTCCCAGCGCCGCTCGCCCCACCAGATCGCGACGATGATGCCGGCGATGATGCAGAGCGCGTACGCCCGGATCGGGATCGGGCCCAGGTGCCAGACGCCTTGGTCGGGGCTCGGGATCGTGGCCAGGAATGCTGCGGAGTACACGCGGCCACCGTAGCGCGTCGGGCGCCGGTCGTGGTCCCGGTGCCGTCGAACCCTTAGTCAAGACCCGGTCACAGCCCGGTCACGGCCGCCGCCCGGCTACCCCGGGTACTCCAGGTCGGAGGCCGCGGCCAGGTATCCGGCGAGCAGCGCGTCGGCGACCTGGCCGACCGCGCTGTCCTCGGGCAGGAACGTTTCGCCGTGCAGGCTGGGCGCGCCCGCGGTCTCGCCGAGGCCGACGAAGAGCATCAGGCCGCGGATGCCGTCGCCGCAGTAATGCGCGAAATCGTCCGCGCCGAAAGACCGGAAATCGACATCGACATCGGCGCCGCCGCGTTCGAGCCAGATCCGCGCGGCGGCGGCCAGCGCCGGGTCGTTGACGAGGACGGGTTCGCACGGGCTGATCCGGAGTTCGGCGGTGCAGCCGTAGGCGCGGGCGGTGGCGTGCACGATCTCGTCGAGCGCCTCCAGCGCGCGTTCGCGGTCGCTCGCGCGCATCAGCCGCAGCGAACCGAACGCGGACGCGGAGTTCGGCACGACGTTCGCCGCCGTGCCCGCGCTCAGCCGGCCGATCGTGCAGACCGCGCCGTGCATCGGGTCGATCCGGCGGCTCGCGACCTGCTGCAAGCTCACCACCAGTTGGCTCAGTGCCAGCACCGGGTCGCGCAGCAGGTGCGGATATCCGGCGTGCCCGCCCTGGCCGTGCAGGACGACCTCGAACTCGTCGGTGGACGCGTTCACCGGCCCAGGCGCGGCCGAGACGACGCCGTAGGGCAGCCGCGGCTGGACGTGGGCGCCGATCACGGTGTCGATGCCGCGCTCTTCCAGAATGCCCGATTCGACCAGGTCGAGCGCTCCGGACGGGGAGGTTTCCTCTCGCGGCTGCAGGATCGCGAACAGCGGGCGAGGGAGTTCGACGCGCCGTGCTGCCCGGCAAACCGCGGTCAGCGCGGCTAGGTGCACATCGTGGCCGCAGGCGTGCATCAGGCCGGTCTTCGCCGCCCAGGCCACGTCGGTGCGCTCGATTACCGGCAGCGCGTCCAGTTCGGCGCGCAAGGCTACGGCTGGGCCAGGGTGTGGCGCGGAGATCTCGATCAGCCGCCCGGTTTTCGCGACCCGCTCGCCCTCGCCCAGCGCGGCGGCCACGATCCGCGCGGTGTCGTCCTCGTCGCCGGACGCGCGCGGGTCGACGTGAATCCGGTGCCGCAGTTCGACCGCCGCGGGCAGTTCCTCGGCCAGTGCCGCCCGCCAGGCCTCGGCCAGGTCGTTCATGTCCGCTCCAGCTGGTAGATCCGGGCCGCGTTCTCGTGCCCGGCCAGCCGAGCCAGCCGGATCGCGTCCACTTCGGACAGTGCGTCGGCGGCGAGCGCGGTGCGCAGGAAGTCGGACAGTCCTTGCCGGAACAGCGCGGTGCCCAGGTGGTACAGCTCGGCGAGGCCGAAGGCGTCGGTGGAGAACAGCAGCTTTCCGAACGGAGCCAGCTCCAGCGTCTCGGCCAGGATCGCGGGTGCGCGGAAGCCCGCGTTGTGCGTGATGAGACCGACGTCGGCGAAGACGTGCTCGAAGACCTGCGCCAGGTAGGCGGCGTTGCGGTGGAACGGGTAGTTGTGCAGCAGCAGGATCGGGACGCCCAGGTCACGGGTCGCGCGCAGCAAACCGGTGAGCCGCAAGGGATCGCACCGGTGGAGGTCGACGTCGGAATCGCCGTAGCCGACGTGGAACTGCACGGGCAGCCGTCGATCGAGGCCCGCCCAGATCAGGTGGCGGTGCAGCACCTCGTCGGCCAGCCGGAGCTCCTCGCCCGCCTCGATCCGGGCCAGCCAGCGCCCGGCGGCGGCTTCGACCTCGGCCGGAGCCGGACGTTCGCCGGACAGCTCCAGCCCGACCCGGTAGGCCGCGATCGACTTCACGCCCACCGCGTGAGCCGTGCGGCGGTCGAGTTCGGCCGCGAAGTCCTCGGCGAAACCGGCGGCGGTGGTGCCGCGGATGACGTCTTCGGCGACCTGTTCCAGCCGGACGATGTCGTGCGCGCGGGCGTTGGCCAACTCGGCGAATGTGCTCGTGTCCGTGAGGGCCTCGGGCAGAAAACCGCCGTCCAGCAAGTAATCCGTGCTGCCGGTGCCGCGAAGAAACCGCCGGTTGACTTCTTCTGCGCCCAGTTCTTTACGGCGCGCGAGATAGTCGTCGGCCGGGGCGTGCTTCGGCAGGTCGAGGATCGGCGCGCAGCGTTCGCGCACGGCGAGACCGATCAGCGAATCGAACAGCGATGTCCCGAGCGGCGACACGGTGTCCGCCTCGGTGAGCATCCGCTCGAACCCGTCGCGGTCGACGTCGCCCGTGCGGAGGCCGTGGCAGTGGTGGTCGACCAACGGCAGGTCCGCGACGAAATCCAGCAGTCCGGTCATGTGTCCCCTTCAGCGAGCCTCTCCCCCACCCTACGGGCGAACCCCGGCGCCGAGGCCACCACGACGACAGCCAGCACGAGAACCCCGCCCGCCACCACCGGAAACCACCGCGCCGGGCCGTCGGATGGATAGGGAACGACGTTGACGTACACGGTGTAGCCAAGCAGGACCAGCGCGGCGAGCGGGAACGCCAAATGCCACCACGGCACTCGCATCCGCCGCCGTACGAACAACAGCAGGATCGCGCCCAGCGTGGTGAGCAAGTAGATGACCAACAGGATCAAGGTTCCGATGGATCCCGCCCAGGCGAAGGTGTCGTCCGCGGTCGCGCCGAAAAACACCGCGCACACCAAGATGATCAGCACCGCGGCGAGCGCGACCACGGTCACGGCCACGGCTGGGGTGCCCTTGGCGGAGATCCGGCCGATGCCGCGTCCGCCGAACGCGTCGCGGCCGAGGGCGAACAGCAGCCGCGAGCCGCCGACAACGCAGGCTAGGCAGCAGCCGAACGCGCTGATCGCGGCACCGGCACTGATGACGTCACCGACCCACGGGCCGACGAAGCGGCTGCCGAGATCACCCAGCAGCGACGGGGAATTGTGGAACGCGGTGGCGTCGCCGCCGAAGGCCATCATCTCGACGGCGGTCACGAGCACGAAGTAGGCGCCGCCGAAGATGGCGGTGCCGAGGATCGCGCGCGGGATGTTGCGGCGCGGGTCGCGGGTTTCCTCGCCGAGCGTCGCGGCGGCCTCGAAACCGGCGAACGACAAAAAGCCGAACACCGCGCCGAGGAAGATGCCGGAGACTCCGGTGTCCGGCACGAAAACCTGGAGGGTGAACCGGCCGCTGGGAGCGTCGCCCGCGATCAGCCGGACCAGGATGACCACAGTGACCAGCAAGATGAGCGCGATGGTCGCGCCCTCGACGGCGAGCAATGTGCTGGTGCCGCGGCGAGCCGGCGCGACCGCGAGCAGCCAGCTGCCGATCAATGCCACCGCGGTCAGCACGAACGGCCCCCACGACGGCGGGTGCGGCCAGATCCCGACCTGCGTCAGAAACGCCGTGCCCAGCACGCCCGCGGCGGAACTGGTGACCACGGCGTAGAAGGTGTACGTGCCGAGCAGCCCGATGCCGGACACGACGCCCGCGCGAGGACCGAGAGTCGCGCCGACGAACGCGTAGACCGACCCGGCGTGCTGGTAGTGGCGGCAAAGCTGGACAAAGCCGTACGCGACCAGCAGCACGCCTGCCGCCGAAAGGAGGAAGGCCAGCGGCACCGCTCGTCCGGCGGCCGTGGCTGTTTGCTGTGGATTGATGTTCGCCGCCATGCTGGGGGCCATGAGCGCGACGGACAGCCCGACGGCCTGCCAGACTGACAAGGTGGGCCGTAATTCGGGACGCTCACCGGACACGGATGCGCTCCTTTCCCCGCGAAGTACACAGTGAACCTCCAGGGCGGCGCGGGCAGCGAGCGCCGACCGGCTGAACCTTTCGTCCCAGCGCTGAAGGAGCGAACCTTGCCGTCCACCCCTTCGAACCTCGACCGCGACCGGCTCGCTGAACTCGGCGCTGCCGCCGCGGGCCGGATGGAGCAGGCGGGCGTCGACCTCGTCGCGCTGAGTTTCGTGGACAACTCCGGCATTTCGCGGGTCAAGGCGGTGCCGGTGGCGAAGCTGGCGACTGCCGCGGCGTGGGGCGTCGGCGCGTCCAATTCGTTCGACTTCTTCCTCAGCACGGACAGCATCGCGAGCGGCGAGCACTCCCTCGGCCCGGTCGGCGACCTGCGGCTGCATCCCGACCTCGACGCGCTTACCGTCCTCGCCGCACAACCCGGCTGGGCGTGGGCCCCGGCCTGGCGGTACGACCAGGATGGACAGCCGCATGCGCAGGACACCCGGGCGCTCGCGGCGAAGGCCGTGGCTCAGCTCGCCGATCGCGGCCTGACCGCGCGGATGGCGTTCGAACTGGAGTGGATCGTGACCGACGCGGACGGGGTCCCGCTGCCCGGTCCGGCCTACGGCTACTCGCGATTGAGCGCGAACCACGAGTACCTCCGCACCGTGGTGTCCACTTTGGCCAGTCAAGGCGCCGAGGTGGAGCAGATCCACCCGGAGTACGCGGCGGGCCAGTTCGAGCTGTCCATCGCCGCGACGAATCCCGTGCGCGCGGCCGATTTAGCAGTGCTGGCCAAGGAAACCGTGCGGACAGTGACCGCCGCACACGGGTTGCGCGCGTCGTTCACGCCGAAGTTCGAGCCCGGCGGCGTCGGCAACGGTGGACACGTGCACCTGAGCCTGTGGGACGGCGAGCGAAACCTGTGCGCGGGCGGGACCGGAGCTTTCGGGCTGACCTCGACCGCGGAATCCTTCGGTGCGGGCATTTTCCGCCGGTTGCCCGCGCTGCTGGCCGTCGGCGCACCGTCGGTGGTCAGCTATCTGCGGCTGGAACCGCACCATTGGGCAGGCGTGTTTACCGCGTGGGGACTGGAAAACCGCGAAGCCCCGCTGCGGCTGATCCGCGGTGCGGCCGGACAGCGCGACACGGCGGCGAACCTGGAGGTGAAGTGTTTCGACCTCACCGCGAATCCGTATCTGGTGGTGGCGGGCCTGCTTTTCGCGGGGCAGGCAGGCATCGATGCTGAGTCGCGCTTGCCGGAACCGATCAGTGTGGACCCGGGGGCGCTCTCCCCGTCGGATGCCGCAGCGGCTGGGGTCGCGCGGCTGCCGCAATCGCTGTCGGAGGCTATCGCCGCGTTCGAGGCCGACGATGTGCTTCGCGATGCTTTCGGGTCCCAGCTGGCCACAACGTTGGCAGACGTGCGTCGCGCCGAAGTGGCCGAGCTGGGATCGCTGGAACCAGCGGAGTTGTGCCGCGCGATGCGGTTTCTCCACTGAGGCCCCTCAACGAAGCAAAGCCGCCACCCGCGACTGCAACTCCGGCAGCATCGCGTACAGCTTGTCGCCCGGGCAGTCGGTGTTGTAGAAGTCGCGGTGTCCCTTGATTTCCTGCACCGGGATGCCGTACTGGCGGCATACGTACGCCACGAACACGACCAGCGAATCGAACTGCGCTTTCGGCGGGGCGACCTGCATGTAGGTGCCCTCGTTCTCGATGCCGATCGCGTTGTCGTTCTGACCGGGACAATGCGCCGCGCGGACGATCTTCGTGCCGCTGCGCAACGCGTCCAAGCTGCCGTGACGGCCTTCGAGCCGGTAGCCGCCGCGGGAGACCGTGAAGTGCTGGCCGGTGTCGGACCAGCCGTTGTTGTCGATGTGGTCGGCCTGATCGTCGCGCGCGACCTGGAACGCGTGCTCGAGCGAATAGTCGGTGCTATTGGGGCAGTCGATGTGGTGGATGAGCACGCGATTGGCCGGATGGTCGAGCGTGGTGAGCGGATCCGCGGGCGGGCGCGCACCCCATTCGGCACAGCTGTAAATGCGCGGCGCGGCCGCTGCGTCCGCCAGGCCGGGCAGCACGAGCCCCGCCGCCGCGGCAGCGCTCACGCCGGCCGCCCCGCGCAGGAACGTCCTCCGGGGAACTTGTCCGATGTCGAAAGCCATGCGCCGCACTGTGCGCGGACGGCGTACACGATGCGTACAACTGACCGCTCAGGCGCGCAGATCCAGCTCGACGGGGAACGGTTCGGTCAGGGCGAGCACGCCGCCTTCGCTTTTCGCGTGCGGCAGGTAGTCGCCGTCGGAAAGCGCGTACACGGTGGCGGCGTCCTGCTCCGGGTCGACGAGCAGGTAGTACGGGATGAGGGCTTCGGCGTAGAGGGCTTTCTTGAAGATCCGGTCCTGCACCCGGGTGGACGGCGATTCGATTTCCGCGACGAGCAGCACTTGCTTCTCGGTCAGGCTGACCCCTTCGAGGCCGGGGGCTGTGCTGACGACAAGATCAGGGATCAGCAGCCGGTCGTTTCGGTTGCCCAGCACCAGATTGGCTCCGGGGAGCACCTCGTAGCGGGGCGCGGCGCCGGGGCTCAGCTGTCCCCACAACCGGCCGACGAGCCGCTGGTGCTCGAGCCTGGCCAGGGGGCTCACGTGCAGTATCCCGTCGACAAGCTCGACGACGTTGCGCGCCCGTTCCTCGTCAGGCAGCTCGAGAACGCTCTCCACCGTCCAGCCGCCAGGCGGGGCGGTGACGCGGAACTCAAGGCCCGTCGGTGTTGCCAACACAGGTCACCTCCGCCTGCGCTCGGTCTTTCGTGCCGGGTCCAGTCTGCCATGATCTCCGCTCTCCCTCTCGGTTCATCTGCATACCGAGAGAGTACGAACGACCACCGACCGACCACCGACAGTTTCCGGCCCCCGACCGGAGATCAGGCCGGAGCGACCGCCTCGCGCACGCCCTTCGCCAGCTCCGAAGCCAGCTTCGCCACGCCGTCCGGACCGTCCGCCGCGGCCGTGACCAGCGCGGAGCCGACGATCACCGCGTCCGCGAACCCGGCCACCTGCGCGGCCTGTTCCCGCGAACGGACCCCGAGGCCCACGCCGATCGGCAGCTCCGTGTGCGCCCGGGTCCGCCGCACCAGGTCCTCCGCGTGCACGCCCACCGCGTCGCGCGCACCGGTCACGCCCATCACCGCGGTCGCGTACACGAAGCCCGACGAGGCCGCGGTGGTCTTCGCGAGCCGCTCTTCCGACGACGACGGCGCGACCAGGAAGATCCGGTCCAGACCGTGCGTCCGGGAAGCGGCGATCCACTCGTCCGCCTCGTCCGGGATCAGGTCCGGCGTGATCAGGCCCAGACCACCGGCCGAAGCCAGGTCGCGGGCGAACGCCTCGACGCCGTAGCGGTGCACCGGGTTCCAGTACGTCATCACGACCGCGCGACCGCCGCGCGCGGACACCGATTCCACGACCTCGAACAGCTGCTTGAGCCGGAATCCGCTGGCCAGCGCCGCCTCGGCGGCCGCCTGGATGGTGGGGCCGTCCATGACCGGGTCGGAGTACGGGACGCCGACCTCGACCAGGTCCGCTCCGCCGTCGATCGTCGCGGCCAGCAGGTCTTTCGAGCCGTCCACGGAGGGGAATCCGGCGGGCAGGTAGCCGACCAGCGCGGCCCGGTGTTCCGCCCGCGTCGCCGCGAACAGCTCGTCGAGGCCGCTCACTTGCCCTCCCCGTCCACGAGCCCGAACCACCGGGCCGCGGTGTCCATGTCCTTGTCGCCCCGGCCGGAAAGGTTGACCACGATCAGCCCCTCCGGGCCCAGCTCGCGGCCCAGGTCCAGGGCGCCGGCGAGCGCGTGCGCCGATTCGATCGCCGGGATGATGCCCTCGGTGCGCGACAGCAGCCGGAAGGCGTCCATCGCGGCGGCGTCGGTGACCGGGCGGTATTCGGCGCGGCCGGAGTCCTTGAGCCACGCGTGTTCCGGGCCGACGCCCGGGTAGTCCAGGCCCGCCGAGATCGAATGCGATTCGACCGTCTGGCCGTCCTCGTCCTGCAGCAGGTACGACATCGCGCCGTGCAGGTTGCCCGGGCTGCCCTTGGTGAGCGTCGCGCCGTGCCGGTTGCCCTCGATGCCCTCGCCGCCCGGCTCCAGGCCGACCAGCCGCACCGACGGGTCGTCGTAGAACCCGGAGAAGATCCCGATGGCGTTGGACCCGCCGCCGACGCACGCGGCGACGACGTCCGGCAGCCGTCCGGCCTTCTCGAGGATCTGCGCCCGCGCCTCCTCGCCGATGACGTGGTGGAAATTGCGCACCATCATCGGGAACGGGGACGGGCCGGCGGCGGTGCCGAAGAGGTAGTGCGTGGTGTCGGCGTTGGTGACCCAGTCGCGCAGCGCCTCGTTGATCGCGTCCTTGAGCGTGCGCGACCCGGTTTTCACCGGCACGACCTCGGCGCCGAGCAGCTTCATCCGCGCGACGTTCAGCGACTGGCGCTCGGTGTCGACCTCGCCCATGTACACGACGCAGTCGAGGCCGAGCAGCGCGCACGCGGTGGCCGTGGCGACGCCGTGCTGGCCCGCGCCGGTCTCCGCGATGACGCGCTTCTTGCCCATCCGCACGGTGAGCAACGCCTGGCCCAGCACGTTGTTGATCTTGTGCGAACCGGTGTGGTTGAGGTCCTCGCGCTTGAGGAACACCCGCGCGCCGCCGGCGTGCTCGCCGAACCGCTTGGCCTCGGTCAGCAGCGACGGACGGCCCGCGTACTCGGTGAGCAGCCGGTTCAGCTCATTGGTGAACGCCGGGTCGTGGCGGACCTTCTCGTACTCCGCCGCGACCTCGTCGACCACGCCGATCAGCGCTTCCGGCATGAACCGGCCGCCGTAGGGGCCGTAGTACCCGCGTTCGTCCGGGTCGTGCTTGCCGCGCTCGGTCACCGCGACGGCCTCGGGCAGGCGGGGTGCGAACCGGCGGTGACGAGCTTGACGACCGCGCCCTTCGGGTCGCCGGAGGCCACCAGGCCCTCGCCGACGAGCACCGCGTCCGCGCCGTGCCCGGCGTAGGACATCAGGTCGCCGGGGCCGCGGACGCCGGACTCGGCGACCTTGAACACGTCCATCGGCAGGCCGGGCGCGAGGCGGGAGAACACGTCGCGGTCCACTTCGAGGGTGTGCAGGTTGCGCGCGTTGACGCCGATGACCTTCGCGCCCGCTTCGAGCGCGCGGTCGGCCTCCTCGGCGTTGTGGATCTCCACGAGCGCGGTCATGCCGAGCGATTCGACGCGGTCGAGCAGCGCGGCGAGCGCGTTCTGCTCCAGCGCGGCGACGATCAGCAGCACCATGTCCGCGCCGTGCAGCCGGGCCTCGTGCACCTGGTACGGGCTGACGATGAAGTCCTTGCGCAGCACGGGAATGTCGACCGCGGCGCGCACCGCGTCGAGGTCGGCGAGCGAGCCGCCGAAGCGGCGCTGCTCGGTGAGCACGCTGATCACGCGCGCGCCGGCGTCCTCGTAGTCGCGGGCCAGCGCGGCCGGGTCGGGAATCGCGGCCAGCTCGCCTTTGGACGGGCTGCGCCGCTTCACCTCGGCGATCACGCCGATGCCGGATTCGCGCAGCGCCGCCATCACGTCACGCGGCGGGACGGCCTTGGCCGCCCTGGCCTTGAGTTCGTCGAACGGCAGCGCGGATTCCCGCTGCGCGAGATCCTCGCGCACGCCGGCGACGATGTCTTCGAGCACGCTCATCGGACGCCCCTACCCGCTGCCGCACTCCTGGGTCCACTCGCAAGCTCGCTCACAAAAACCTTCCCCTTCCCGCCGAAACGATGCTAACCCCCGCTCGATGACCGGCCGGTCCCGGGTTGCTCAGCGACGAGGATCCGGCGGATCGGTCGGGTCGTCCCCCTCCGACAACGCCTCCCACAGTTCGGTGTCCGGATCCTTGCGCGCGGCCTTGGCTCCCGGCGCGGCGTAACGGGCCCCGAGCTTGCGCGCGGCTCCCGCCCACTTGATCGCTGCCAACCCGCCGAGTGCGACAAGAATTCCGCCGAGGACCGCGATCAGGTGCCCCAGCACGATTTCCGTACCGGGCAGCCCGGGTGCGAACCCGCCGAACTTGATCCCGTCGACGCCGCTCCAGACGCCCGCCACCCCAGCGAGCATCAGCACGATCCCGAGCACGCGGCGCAGCCAGCCGCCGGTCGCGACAGCCCCGGCGACGCCCGCGAGCGCGAGGATCGCGAGCGGCACGAGCGCGGTGGCGCGCTGTTCGCCGGGTTCGGTGTACAGCACTGTCCCGCGCACGCCCTCGTCGCGGAATTCGGCGAACCACACCATCCGGGACGCTCCCCAGAGGGCCAGCGCGCCCAGCAGGAGGGCGAGAATGATCGTCCACAGTGGACGCTTCGCCCGGCCCGCAGCCGGCGCTGCCGCACCGTGCGCCTCAGCAGCCTCTTCCGCCTCGGCGCCGCCGCGCCGTGGTTCCGCTTCCCCGGACCGCTCAGACACCGGCCGAGTCCTCAGCCGGGTCCAGCTCGCCCGCCGGGATCATCGTGCCCGCCGCGGCGATCGCGGACAGCACGGTGCGGGCCTTGTTGAGCGATTCTGTGTCCTCGTAATCCGGCACCGAGTCCGCGACCACGCCGCCGCCTGCCTGCACGTACGCCGTGCCGTCGCGCATCAGCGCGGTGCGGATGGCGATCGCCGTGTCCGCGTCGCCGGCGAAGTCCAAGTAGCCGACCACCCCGCCGTACAGCGCGCGGCGCACCGGCTCCAGTTCCTCGATCAGCTGCATCGCCCGGACCTTCGGCGCGCCGGAAAGCGTGCCCGCCGGGAAGCAGGCCGTGACCGCGTCGAAGGCCGTGGCGTCGTCTTTCAGCTCGCCGGTCACCGTGGACACGATGTGCATGACGTGGCTGTAGCGCTCGATCTGGAAGAAGTCGACGACGTGCACGGTGCCGGGTTTGCAGACCTTGCCGAGGTCGTTGCGGCCGAGGTCGACGAGCATCAGGTGCTCGGCGCGTTCCTTCTCGTCCGCGAGCAGGTCCTTGGCCAGCTGCGCGTCCTCTTCCGGATCCGCGCCGCGCCAGCGGGTGCCCGCGATCGGATGCGTGGTGGCGCGGCCGTCGCGGACGGTCACCAGCGATTCCGGGCTGGAGCCGACGATGTCGAAACCCTCCAGCCGCAGCAGGTACATGTACGGGCTCGGGTTGGAGGTGCGGAGCACGCGGTACACGTCGAGCGCGTCGGCCCCGGTCTCGATCTCGAACCGTTGCGACGGCACGACCTGGAACGCTTCGCCCGCCTTGATCGCCTCGACCGCCTTGTCGACGGCCGCGTGGAAGTCTTCCTTGCTGCGGTGGCGGCGGAATTCCGGCGCGGGCCGGTCGAACGTCGCGACCGTCGGCGGCGCGGGCACCCGCAGCTGCTCGGTCATCGCTGACAGCCGGGCCAGCGCGTCGTCGTACGCGGCGTCCACGCGTTCGGCCGAGTCGTCCCAGTTGACCGCGTTGGCGATCAGCGTGACGGTGCCCTCGTGGTGGTCGAAGGCGGCGAGATCGGTGGCGAGCAGCATGGTCAGCTCGGGGATGTCGAGATCCCGTTCGGCCAGCTCGGGCAGCTTTTCCAGCCAGCGCACCGCGTCGTAGCCGAGGTAGCCGACCATCCCGCCGGTCAGCGGGGGCAGGCCGGGCAGCGGTTCGGTGTGCAGCGCCTCGACGGTCGCGCGCAGCACCTGCAGCGGGTCGCCCTCGGTGGGCAGGTTGTCCGGCGGGGTGCCGGTCCAGACCGCTTTGCCGTCGCGGACGGTCAGCGCGGCCGGGCTGCGCACGCCGACGAACGACCAGCGCGACCACGATTTCCCGTTCTCGGCCGATTCGAAGAGGAACGTGCCGGGCCGGTCGGCGGCGAGTTTCCGGTAGACCCCCAGCGGGGTCTCGCCGTCGGCGAGCACCCGGCGCACCACGGGGATCACGCGGCGGCTCTCGGCCAGCGCGCGGAACTCGGCTCGGGACGGGCTGACCGGGCCGGGCCCGGCCGTGGACGTGGCTGCTGAGCTGACCATGCGGCTCATTGTGCCGCTACGGCCGGGTCAGCCGGTCAGCGGGCTCTCAATTCAATGCATGTTGAATTCAGCGCGGCGAGGAGTCAAGATGGTCCGGTGAGCACCGAAGACACTACCGCGCGCCGCCGCGGCCGCCGCCCCGCTGGTCAGGACACGCGGGCGGTGCTGCTCGAAGCCGCCCGCACGGTGTTCGCGGAGAACGGCTACGAACGCGCGACGGTCCGCTCCATCGCCGCGCGCGCCGGCGTCGACGCGGCCATGGTCAACCACTGGTTCGGCGGCAAGGAAGGCCTGTTCGCCCAGGCGGTGCTGAAACTGCCGTTCGAACCGGCGGAACTCATCGCGGTCCTGCGCGACGGCCCGGCCGGCGAACTGGGCTCCCGGATCGTGCGCACGTTCCTGACCCGCTGGGACGGCGCCGGCGGCGACACGTTCCAGGCGCTGATCCGCAGCATCGCCAGCCACGACGCGGCGAGCACCGTGCTGCGCGAGTTCTTCTCGGGGTTTTTCACCGGGCTGCTGAGCGAACTCGGCGTCGACCGGCGGGAGTTGCGCGTGGCGTTGTGCGCTTCGCAGATGGTGGGAATGGGGCTGATCCGGTACGTGGCGCGATTCCCGCCGATGGTGAGCGCCGAGGTGGACACGCTGGTGACGGCGGTGGCTCCGACGTTGCAGCGTTATCTCACCGGGGACATCGACTAGCGCGCCAGCAGCAGGAAGACCAGCGCGAGCGCGCCGGGCACGACCTGCACGAACAGGATCCGCTTCGACGCGGTCGCGGCGCCGTAGAGCCCGGCCACGATCACGCACGCCAGGCCGTACAGCTTGAGCAGGAAGCCCGCCGGATCGGCGGCGAGCAGGCCCCAGATCAGCGCGGCGGCGAGAAACCCGTTGTACAGGCCTTGGTTCGCCGCCAGCGTCTTGCTCTCGCGGGCGAATTCCTCGGTGGTGCCGAACGCCGCGCGCGCCCGCGGCGTGGTCCACAGGAACATCTCCAGCACCACGATGTACAAGTGGATCAGGGCGACCAGCCCGACCAGCACGTTCGCGACGACGGTCATCGTGCGCCTTCCTCGGCGAGCAGAAGCCGTTCGTCGGTGTCGAAGCAGGTGCGCGTGCCAGTGTGGCAAGCCGGACCGGTCTGGTCCACTCGGAGCAGCACGGTGTCGCCGTCGCAGTCGATGCGGACCTCGCGGACGTGCTGAACGTGGCCCGAGGTCTCGCCCTTCACCCACAGTTCCTGCCGGCTGCGCGACCAGTACGTGCCGCGCCGCGTGGTGAGCGTGGACTCCAGCGCCTCGTCGTTCATCCAGGCCATCATCAGCACGTCGGACGTCGCGTGGTCCACGACGACCGCGGCGATCAGCCCGTCCGCGTTGCGCTTGAGCCGCGCGGCGATCTCCGGCGGAAGGCTCATCGCACGACCACCCCGCCGGCGCGCAGCGCGCCCTTCACGTCGCCGATCGTCAACTGTCCGAAGTGGAACACGCTCGCCGCGAGCACGGCGTCCGCGCCCGCCTCCACCGCGGGCAGGAAGTGCTCGGTCGCGCCCGCTCCGCCGCTGGCGATCACCGGGACCCGCACCGCCTTGCGGACCAGGCCGATCAGTTCCAGGTCGAAGCCGGTTTTGGTGCCGTCCGCGTCCATCGAGTTGAGCAGCACCTCGCCCACGCCGAGTTCCTCGCCGCGCGCGGCCCATTCCACCGCGTCGATGCCGGTGCCGCGACGGCCGCCGTGCGTGGTGACCTCGAAGCCGGACGCCGTCGGTTCGCCGCCTTCGGGCACTCGCCGCGCGTCGACGGACAGCACGACACACTGCGCCCCGAACCGGCGCGACGCCTCGCGCAGCAGCTCCGGGCGCGCGATCGCGGCCGTGTTGATGCTGACCTTGTCCGCGCCGGTGCGCAGCAGCCGGTTGACGTCGTCGGTGGAGCGCACGCCGCCGCCGACGGTGAGCGGGATGAAGACCTGCTCGGCGGTGCGGCGGACCACGTCGAAGGTGGTTTCCCGGTCGCCGGACGACGCGGTGACGTCGAGGAAGGTCAGCTCGTCGGCGCCCTCGGCGTCGTACCGCCGCGCGAGCTCCACCGGGTCGCCCGCGTCGCGCAGGTCGGCGAAGTTGACGCCCTTCACGACCCGGCCCGCGTCGACGTCGAGACAGGGAATCACCCGAACCGCCACAGCCATGCCGGTCAGCCTAGTCGGCCGCTCACTCAAGGTCGCCTCGACGGCTTCGTCACCAATTTTCGGAACGAAGCATCAAAACCGGGCCCTCGCGCGTCTGATGATCGTGACCACCGGTTTCGACGATTTCGTGGCGGAACGCCTCGACGGGCTGCTGCGCTACGCGACCGTCCTCGCCGACGACCCGCATCTCGCCCAGGACATCGTGCAGGACGTGCTGCTGCGCGCGCAGCAACGCTGGGCGAAGATCGATTCGCCGCCCACCTACGTCCGCCGGATGATCACCAACGAGTACCTCTCGTGGCGCCGCCGCGCCGCGCGCCGCGTGGTGCCGTCGAACCATTCGGTGCTCGATTCGCTCGGGCCGCCGACGGCCGATCCCAGCACCGCCTACGACGAACGCGACGAAATGCTCGCCCTGCTGGCCACGCTGCCGCGGAAACAGCGCGCCGCGGTCGTGCTCCGCTACTACGAGAACTACACCGACGCCGAAATCGCCGATTTCCTCCGCTGCGGCGTTTCGACCGTGCGCAGCCAGATCTCGCGCGCGCTGGCGACACTGCGCGCCGGCCTGCCCTCGTTGCCGACCGCCCTCACCACCGGAGCAGGAGAATGACCCCGTCGAACGAGACCGAGACGCTGCTGCGCGACAGCCTCGAACGGCTCGCGGACCAGGCACCGGACGGCAACGAGGTCCTCAACGCGCTCGCTCGGGCCCGGCACCGCAAACGCCGTCCGCGCCTCGCGCTCGTCGCCGCGGCTGCCGCGGTGATCGCGGTCGCCGCCGGAGTGCCGCTGGTGGTTACCGCGGTCACCGACACGCCCGCGCAGCTCACGCCCGCTGCCGGACGGCCGGTTCTGGCGTACACGCCAGGCTGGCTGCCGGACGGTTTCACCGAGCAGTACCGCTCGGGCGGGCCCGGGGTCACCGCGCAGGTGCGGCAATGGCAGAACGGCGCGAACCGGGTGGAACTCGCGGCGCATTCGACGGCCGATCCGGAGTGGGCGCAGACCGCGTTGCGCATCTCGGCGTTGCGGGACCAGGTCGTAGTGCACGGGCGGGTCGCCATGGTGACCGGCCCGACCGGCGTGGACACGATCGCGACGCTGACCTGGATGCCGGACGACCACCACGTGCTGACCGCCAAGGTGGAGGGCGTCCCGGACGCGCGTGCGGTCGCCGAGCACATCGCCGATTCGGTTGCCGTGGAACCCGTTCTCGTCCGCGGCGAGGCCCGGTTCGGCCCGCTGCCCGCCGGTCTTCGCGAGGACGCCACGACCGTTCGCGGCAGCAGTTCCGACAACGCGACGACGGTGCTCGACGCGAGCGGCCCGGCCGGGAAGGTGCGCGTGACGGTCGGCGGCGGTTCCCCGGCTCTCGGCGGGTCCGGGCCGGTGCGGGTGCGCGGTCTGCCCGGGTCTTACGTGCCCGCCTCCGGCCCTGCCGACGCGCTGGTCACCGTGCGGTTGCCGGCCGGGCGCTGGCTGACCGCGTCCGGCCGGTTGCCGCGCGAGCAGCTCGTCGCGGTGGCGGACGGGATCGTGCTCGATTCGGCACCGGATTACGGCTGGCTGGGCACGAGCTGACCGCTACCGTGAAGCCATGTCCGAACTGGGGGAGTCTCGGAGCACGCTCGCGCGAGTGGCGTACGCCGTCGGGATGGGCGCCGCGGTCATCGCCGTTCTCGTGGCCTGGTGCGTTGGCGCCAACTACCTCGCGCAGCTCACCGCGGGCGAGGAGCTGACCTGCCGGATGCGCGAGCTGGTGCCCTGGTCGGGCCTAGGCGTGGCGCTGTGGCAGGCCAGTTCTCTCGTGCTGTTCCTGCTCGCCGGAGCCGGGATCTCGGCCCTTCTCGGGCGGATCGGGGCGCGGAAGGCGGCGCTCGGCGTGTGCGCGGTCTTGGTCGTCCTGTTCACCTGGGGCTACGTGGCGGCGACCCACGCGGTGATGCAGAAGGTGGCTGACCACGGCACCTCGGTCAGCGTGCCGACGACGCCGGGCGGGCAGCCCGCCGACCGCTGCCAAGGACTGTGACGCCGTCTACCGTAGGGCTATGTCCGAACTGGAGCGTCTCGGCGCCGAGAAGTACGTCGTGCTGACCACTTTCCGCCGCGACGGCCGCGCGGTCCAGACCCCGGTGTGGATTTCCCGCGACGGCGACCAGCTGGTGCTGTTCTCGGAACGCAACGCGGGCAAGGTCAAGCGGATCCGCAACAACGGCGAGGTCCGGCTGCAGGCGTGCGACGTGCGCGGCCGCCGGGTGCACGGCGCCGAGGTGCGCGGGACCGCCCGGCTGCTCGACGCCGCCGACACCGAACGCGTGCGTGGGGTGATCGCGCGGGATTACGGCATTGTCGGGCGAGTGACGATGTTCTTCAGCCGCCTCCGCGGCGGTCCGGAGCGGACGATCGGGATCGCGATCAAGATCGCGGAGTGAGCTGCCGCGCCTCCGCGCGCAGCCGGGCGCCCATCGCGGCCGAATCGTGGTCCGGTCCGCAACCGTCGGCCAGGATGACGTCTCCGACCAGGTGGTCGGTGCGCAGGGGGAGGATCTTGCGGTACTCGGCTGATTCGTACCACGCCTCGGCAGTGGCGAAGTCCGGGAATTCGAGCACCACGGTCGCGCCCGGCCAGGTGCCTTCGAGTACGCGAGTCTGTCCACCGTGGACCAAAAACCGGCCCTGGAAGGGGTCGAGCGTCGCCTGGATCAGCTCCAGGTACTGGTAGACCTCGTCGTGCACGGTCCCGGGCTGGCGAAGGTGGGCGATGGCGTAAGCGGGCATGTCCGGCTCCTCGGGTCGATTTCGTTGCCTGCCCGGCAATCCTCTCCCCTTGGGTGCATGGCGTCGATTACCTGGCGGGTAATCGTTCAGCCCCCATAGCGGGCCGTCAGCTCCCGTCCGATGCGGGCGAGTTCGGCGCGGACCGGCTCCTCCACCACCCGCGCCCGCTGTTCGCGGAGACCGAAGTTCTCCGGCCGCCGCGAAGCCAGCTGCGGACCGCCGGACGCCGCCTCTGCCGGGCAGCCCGCGCTGATCATGCCGAGGATTCCGTTGCCCGGCAACGGTTCCCGCCGTCAGCGAACTGCGGCGAGAGCCTCCGGCAGGGTGAAAGCACCGGCGTACAGCGCCTTTCCGACGATCGAGCCCTCGACGCCGTCGGACGCCAGCCCGGCCAGCGCGCGCAGATCATCCACACTGGACACTCCGCCGGAGGCGATCACCGGAGCGTCGGTGCGGGCGGTGACCTCGCGCAGCAGTTCCAGGTTCGGGCCGCGCAGGGTGCCGTCCTTGCTCACGTCGGTGACGACGTACCGGCTGGCCCCGTCGCGGTCGAGCCGCTCCAGGACCTCCCACAGGTCGCCGCCGTCGGACGTCCAGCCGCGGGCGGACAGCCGGTGCCCGGCCTCGGTGATCCGCACGTCGAGCCCGATCGCGACGCGGTCGCCGTATTCGGAGACGACCTTCGCCGTCCAGTCCGGGTCCTCGAGCGCCGCGGTGCCGAGGTTGACCCGGCGGGCGCCGGTGGCGAGCGCCGCCGCGAGCGAGGCGTCGTCGCGGATGCCGCCGGACAGCTCCACCTGCACGTCGAGCCGCTTGACGACGTCGGCGAGCAGCTCGCGGTTGCTGCCCTTGCCGAACGCCGCGTCGAGGTCCACGAGATGGATCCACTCGGCGCCGTCGCGCTGCCACTGCAGGGCCGCTTCGAGCGGGCTGCCGTAGGAGGTCTCGGTGCCCGCCTCGCCCTGGACGAGTCGGACCGCCTGGCCGTCGGCAACATCAACTGCGGGAAGGAGCGTGAAAGTCACGCGCACAGAGTAAAGGCGCGCTCCGGCGGCACCGCCCGGGGGATGCTTGACCCCTCCGGTCCGCACGAGCGGGGGCTACCCCAGCGTGCCCAGCCAGTTGCGCAGCAGCCGCGCGCCCGCGTCGCCGGACTTCTCCGGGTGGAACTGGGTCGCCCACAGCGGGCCGTTCTCGACCGCGGCGACGAAGTCCTCGCCGTGGTTCGCCCAGGTCACCTTGGGCTGCTGGCCGGACAGGCCGGAGTCCAGCTCCCACTTCCGCGCCGCGTAGGAGTGCACGAAATAGAACCGTTCCTCCGGGTCGATCCCGGCGAACAGCTGCGAATCGGCGGGCGCGCGGACGGTGTTCCAGCCCATGTGCGGGAGCACGTCGGCGTGCAGCCGCTCGACCGTGCCCGGCCATTCGCCGGTGCCCTCGGTCTCCTCGCCGTGCTCGACGCCGCGCGAGAACAGGATCTGCATGCCGACGCAGATGCCCAGCACCGGACGTCCGCCGGCCAGCCGTTTGCCGATGATCCGGTGCCCGTGCACGCCAAGCAGCCCGCTCATGCAGGCCGAGAACGCGCCGACGCCGGGCACCACGAGACCGTCGGCCTCGACCGCGGCGTGCGGGTCGGAGGTGACCTCCACCTCGGCGCCCGCGCGCTCGACGGCGCGTTCGGCGGAGCGGAGGTTTCCGGAGCCGTAATCGAGGATCACCACACGAGACACAACCCGAGCCTAGCCTCCCGGAGAATTTCGTTCCGACCCTGTTTCATTCCCCGCCCGAACGGGTAACCACTAGCCGATGTGTGGCGCCGCCGGCGCCCCCGGACCCGGAAAGAGGGCGAAATGTCCGAGTCCGATCTGCTCTCCCGGATGTTCCAAGCGTGGCGGGAAGACATCGACAGCGTGCCGTTCCCGCAGTTCAGGGAGCTCACCATCCCGCCGCAGAAGACCCGCGCGGAGATCGACCGCCAGCGCCGGCCAGCCGCGCGCACGGCGGACCCCGTGCGACGCGCCGACCGCGGCTGGTGACCCCGGGCGGTGGCCCCCTGCCGGAATTCCGCCCTATCCGGTGAAAAATTCCTTGAGGGACAACGCGATCGAACCCGCGTCGAGCCCGTGCACGAGATCGTGATCGGCGAGCGTGCCGTAGATCCGCACCTCGGTGTCCCGGCGGGTGCCGAGGTTCAGCAGCCGGTGCGGCCGGTCCGCGAGCGCGTCGGCGACGCAATGCGCGGACGTCCCCTTGAGATACGGCTCCACCAGCGCCACGTCCGCCACGTCGGTGATCGCCGCGCGCAGGCCTTCGGCGTCGAACGGGCGCACGGTCGAGGTGTAGAGCACCGTCACGTCCATGCCCTCGGTCGCCTCCAGCACCCGGTCCAGCATCGGCCCGACCGCGATCACCACGCCGCGCGTGCCCTGGCGGATCGTCTGCAGCCCGACGCCGAGGTGCGGCTCCGCATTCTCCTGCGCGGACAGCCGCAGGTAGGTCCGGCTGTCCCCGGGCACCGAATCGAGCAGCAGCCGCCGCGCCTCTTCGGGATGGCCGGGAACGTGCACGTACCAGCCGGGCAAGGTATCGATCAGCGCGACATCCCCGGGGGCCTGATGCGTGCGGCCTTCCATCGGCATGTCGTAGGAAGCGCCGTAGGACACCAGCACCGCGCCGAGGTCCTGGTGGCTGAGGTCCAATTTGATTTGCTCAAAAGCGCGTTCTACGAGGAACGCGTTGAAGGTGTGCACGATCGGCCGCAGTCCGGCGAGGGCGAGCCCGGCGCCGGCGCTTACGAGCAACTGCTCGCGGATCCCGACGTTGAGCACCCGGTCCGGATGCTTTCGCGCGGCCTCGGCGAGCGACGCGGCCGAGATGTCGGCGAGGACGATCGCCACGTCCTGGTCGGTGTTGACGATTTCCTCGGCGGTGGCCAGGAAGGTTTCCCGCATGTTCGGCATCAGTGCGCGCCTTTCGGTTCCACGACGGCGACGACCGCGAGCGGCCGTCCGGGATGAGGGGTGGTGAACGCGTCGTACAGGGCTTCGTGATCGCGGCCGGAGACGGTGCGCACGGCCCAGCCCTCCGTTTCGAAACGGCGCGCGATGCCGCCCGGCCAGCCGTGCGTCGAGGACTGGTTGTCGACGACCACCGTGGTCAGCTTGTCGAGCCCGAGCCGCGCGGCGACGACGATCGCCTCGTGGTTGGAGCCCTCGTCGAGTTCGGCATCGCCGACCAGCGTGACGATCCGCGAGCTGAACCGGCGGGCGCGCAAGCCGAGCGCGGCGCCGACCGCGATCGGCAGGCCGTGCCCGAGCGAACCGCTGGAGATTTCGACGCCGGGCACGCGGACGCGGTCGGGATGGTGGCCGAGCCGCGAACGCGCCGAACTCCAGTCGGCGAGTTCGTCCTCGTCCAGCCAGCCCTTCGCGACGAGCACCGCGTAGTACGCCATCGGCCCGTGCCCCTTGGACAGCAGGAACCGGTCGCGCCCGGGGTCGCTGGCGGCGTCCGGGCCCAGGTCCAGCACGCGGTCGAACAGCACCCACAGGACGTCCACTGTGGACTCCGCGGCCGCGTGGTGCTTGTCGTCGCCGGTCATCAGCGAGATCAGCCGGGGCAGGTCCGCGTAGCCCGGCTCGTGCGTTGTCGTGGTCATGGCCTCGACCATGCAACCTCGACCAAACTGAAGGTCAAGCGCTAACCTGGACCAATGACGAGGTTGGCGGACAAGCTGAGCATCGGCCAGGTCGCGGAACGCAGCGGAGTTCCCCACACGGCACTGCGGTTCTACGAGGAGCGCGGCCTGATCACGTCCGAACGCTCGGCGGGCAACCAGCGCCGCTACGCGCGTTCGGTGCTGCGGCGGATCGCGTTCATCCGCGCCGCGCAACGGGTCGGGCTGTCGCTGGAAGACATCAGCGCGGCACTGGAGACGCTCCCCGCCGACCACGCGCCGACGAAGGCGGACTGGGCCCGGCTGTCGCGCGAATGGCAGACCGAACTCGACGCCCGGATCGACGCGCTGCAGCGGCTGCGGGACCGGCTGACCGGATGCGTCGGCTGCGGATGCCTGTCGCTGCGCAGCTGCGGCCTGTACAACGCCGACGACGAACTCGCCCGGTTCGGGCCCGGGGCCAGCAAGCTCCGTCCCGTGCTGGAGGGCGGGATCTGAATTCCGTTGCGCGCCAGCGCCTCGGTGTGGGTTACTACGGGCGGAAATGAATGAGAAACATCGAATCCGAGTATCCAAACGGCTGTCCCGGCATCTGCGCCACGACCCCGGCGGGCTCGGCCTGACCCTCTCCCCCGGCGGCTGGGTCCCCGTCGACGAACTTGTGGCGGCACTGGCCCGGAACCGGTTCCCGGTGAGCCGGGCGGAACTGGACGAGGTCGTCGCGAACTGCGCCAAACAGCGATTCGCCTTTGACGAGACAGGGACGTTGATCCGCGCCAACCAGGGCCACAGCGTCCGCGTGGACCTGGAACTGCCGGACACGCCGCCGCCGGAAATCCTCTTCCACGGCACGGCGACGCGGTTCCTGCCGTCGATCTGGGCCGAAGGGCTGCGGCCGATGAAGCGGCACGCGGTGCATTTGTCGGCGACCCAGGAAACGGCGTGGAAGGTCGGGTCGCGGCACGGGAAACCGGTGGTGCTGACGGTCGCGGCGGGGGAAATGGCCGCGCGCGGGCACGTTTTTCAGGTGAGCGACAACGGGGTGTGGCTTACCGCGGCGGTGCCCACGGAGTTTCTGTCGGCGGCCGAATAGCGCAGCCGTAGCCAGCTCACCCCGGCCGAGAGGTCTGTGAGGGAATCCTGAGGGAATCTGATTCCCTCAGGATTCCCTCACAGACATCAGCGAGAACCCAGGGAGCGTTCCGTCACCTCAGCCGTTTTCGCCGACGCGGCACAGGATTTCCCCGTGCGGGATCGAGAACCAGCCGTCCGGATCCGCGGCCCACGCGCGCCACGCGTTGGAAATCTCGCGAAGATCTTCGGCAGTCGCGTATCCGCCCGCCACCGCCTGCTCAGCGATCTTGGAATCCAGGATCCGCTCCGCCCACATGCCGCCCCACCACGCGCGTTCCTCAGGCGTGGAATGACACCAGATGGAGGCGCTCGGCGTGACGTCGCGGGCGCCCGCGGCGTGCGCCCAAGCCAGCAATCGCCGTCCGGCGTCCGGCTCGGCGCCGTTGCCGTGCGCGACCGCGCGGTAGACCTCCAGCCATCGGTCCAGCCGTGAGTCCGCGGGCCACCAGAACGCCGCGGCGTAATCGGTGTCGCGGGCGGCGACGACCCCGCCGGGCTTAGCCAGCGCCAGCATGTGCCGCAGCGCTTCGACCGGCTCGGTCAGGTGCAGCAGCACTTGGTGCGCATGCACGACGTCGAATCGGCCGAGCGGGGCCGCCTCCGTGATGTCGGCGCGCTCGAACCGGACGTTGCTCACGCCCTCGCGCTCGGCGTGCGCACGCGCCTGCTCCAGAACCGCGTCCGACACGTCGATGCCAACGACCTCGCCCGGGGCCACCCGGCGGGCGATGTCGACCGTGATGGTCCCGGGGCCACAGCCGACGTCCAGCACGCTGCGCCCGGGAAGGAGTTCCGGGGCGAGATAGGCCGCCGAGTTGTCGACGATGCGCCAGCGTTGAGACCGCACAACGCTTTCCGCGTGTCCCTGTCCGTACGCGCTTTCCGGAGACATGCTTCGAGGCTAGGACGGCATTCCCAAATACTGCAACAAAGTTCTCAACAGTTGAGAAGTCAGCAGATCCGGCGACGCGGCCTGCCGAGCAGCCGCCTGCCCACGTCGACCAGTTCCCGGCGCAGCGTTTCGTCGTCCACCTCGGCCAGATCGGGCGCTCCGCCCGCCATCGCGATGCCGGTGAACGCCACGATAGCCGCGACGCGGGCCGTCACGTCCGGCTCCGGGCTACCGGCCACGATCGAGATCAGCGCCTGCTTGAATCCTTCGACGCCGTGCCTCGACTTCGCGAGCGCCGCGTCGATGCCCGGATCGCTGGAGAACAACGCGACCAGCACCCGGTGCCGCACCACGAGATCGACGAAACCGTCCAGCAGATGGTCCACGCGCGCGCCGTGCCGCCGGTGCTTCGCCGCCTCGACGACCAGCTCGTCCAGCTCCCGGATGCCCGGTTCCGCGACCGCCTCGGTGATCTCCGCCTTCGTCTTGAAGTGGTAGTACACCGCGGCCTTGGTGACGCCCAGCTCGTCGGCGATCATCTGCAGCGACGTGCCCTCCACGCCGTGCTCGGAGAACAGCCGCAGGGCAGTGGCGAGCAGCCTGGTCCGCGTGCCCGCGACCGGTTCGGCGGTCGTCATCGCGCCCTCCTCCTCAAGCGGAGTGCGCTGCTCCGCAGCACGTCATGGTACTAGCCGCACGACTAGTCCGACACTTGCCGTGCGGCTAGTCACAACCTAGCCGATCGGCTTGGCAGCTCCTTGCCGAACGGCTAGCTTCGAAAGGGCGATTCCAGTGCGGAGAGCCCGCTTCGGGCGCGAAACGGAGACGACTCGTGGCACCCTTCCTGTACCGGCTCGGCAGGCTGTCGTTCCGCCGCCGGGCCCTCGTAGCGGCGGTCTGGGCGCTTGTCCTCGCGGCGTTGGGCGCGGGCGCGCTCACGCTGTCGGGCAAGCTGTCCGATTCGGTGACCATTCCCGGCACCGAATCCCAGCAGGCGATCGACCGGCTGGCCGAGCACTTCCCGCAGGCCGCGGCGGGCGGCGGCACCGCACGCGTGGCGATCGCCGCGCCGGACGGGCACAAGATCACCGACCCGGCGGGTCAAGCGGCCGTGGAAGGCGTGGTCGGCAAGCTGAAGTCCGCGCCGAAGGTGGCCGCGGTCGTCGACCCGTTCCAGGCGAAATCGATCTCCCCGGACGGCAAGCTCGCGCTCGCGCAGGTGAGCTATCAGGTCAAGGGCTTCGAACTCAGCGACTCCGACCGCCAGGCCTTGCTCGCGACCGGCGACCACGCGAAACAGCTGGGCTATCAGGTCGAGTACGGCGGCGACGCGGTGCAGGGCATCCCGGCGACCGGTGCCACCGAAGGGCTCGGCGTCGCGGTCGCGGCGGTCGTGCTCATCATTACTTTCGGCTCGCTGCTGGCCGCCGGGATTCCGTTGCTGACCGCGCTGGTCGGGGTCGGCGTCGGAATGGCGGGCATCATGCTCGCGTCCGGTTACCTGGAGCTGAACTCCAACACTCCGGTGCTGGCGTTGATGATCGGGCTCGCAGTCGGGATCGACTACGCGCTCTTCATCGTCTCCCGTTACCGCCACGAACTCACCGAGGGCCGCGAACCCGAAGAAGCCGCCGGTCGAGCGGTGGGCACCGCTGGCTCCGCCGTGGTGTTCGCCGGGCTCACCGTGATCATCGCGCTCGCCGGGCTCACCGTGGTCGGCATTCCGTTCCTCGGCCAGATGGGCATCGCCGCCGCGGCGACGGTCGTGATCGCCGTGCTGATCGCGCTGACGCTGCTGCCCGCCGTGCTCGGGTTCGCCGGCCCCCGCGTCGGCAGCAGCAAGATCCGCGTGCGCCGCCGCACCGAAGGCCCGACCCACGGCGAACGCTGGGCGCGTTTCGTCGCGCGGCACCGGGTTCCGGTCCTGCTGACCGCGCTGGTCGGACTGGCCGTAGTCGCGATTCCCGCGCTGAGCATGCAGCTCGGCCTGCCCAACGACAGCACCGCCGCGCCGGACACCACCCAGCGCAAGGCCTACGACCTGGTCAGCAAGGGCTTCGGCGAGGGCGCGAACGGACCGCTGCTGGTCGTCGTCGACACCGGCCCGAACCACAACCTGGCCGCGGCGAAACAGGCCGCCGCCGACATCGGCAAGCTGCCGGACGTCGCCGCGGTGACGCCGCCGCGAGCCAACCCGGCCGGAGACACCGCGCTGCTGACGGTGATCCCGAAGAGCGGCCCGAGCAGCACGCAGACCGAGGACCTCGTGTCGGCGATCCGCGCGCAATCCGCGCCGCTGCGGGAAAGCACTGGCGGCAGCCTCGCGGTGACCGGCCAGACCGCGGCCAACATCGACGTGTCGCAGAAGCTTTCCGACGCGATGCTGCCCTACCTCGCGCTGATCGTCGGGCTGGCGTTCCTGTTGCTGATGCTGGTGTTCCGGTCGGTCGTGGTGCCGTTGAAGGCGACGCTCGGGTTCCTCGGCTCGGTGGTCGCGACGTTCGGCGCGGTGGTCGCGGTGTTCCAGTGGGGCTGGCTGACCGATCTGCTCGGCGTCGCCTCGACCGGCCCGATCATGAGCATGCTGCCGATCCTGCTGATCGGCGTCCTGTTCGGACTCGCCATGGACTACCAGGTGTTCCTGGTGACCCGGATGCGCGAGGAACACGTGCACGGGGCCGAACCGCAGGAGGCGATGGTGACCGGGTTCCGGCACGGGGCGCGGGTCGTCGTGGCGGCCGCGCTGATCATGATCTCGGTGTTCGCCGGGTTCGTGCTGGCCGAATCGACGCTGATCCAGTCGATCGGGTTCGCGCTGGCCTTCGGCGTGCTGGTGGACGCGTTCGTCATCCGGATGACCATCGTGCCCGCGGTGATGTCGCTGCTCGGCCGCGGCGCCTGGTGGCTGCCGAAGTGGCTCGACCGGATCCTGCCGAACGTGGACGTCGAAGGCGAAGGCCTGGTCCGCGAACTCGGCGCCCCCGGTGACGACGAACGCGAACTGACGCGAGTCTGATTTTTGTCGGTGCCGGTTCGTATGGTCTTTTCATGATCGAGGACACCGTGCGGACCTGGGTAGCGGGATGGGCGTTGTCGCGGCGGACGCCGCCGCCGGTCGAGAAGCCCTGGGGGCTTTTCGTCGAGGTGCCGGACAATCCCGCGGAGGTGGGCAGGCACGTCCTGCCGGAGACTGAGGAATCGCTGGTCCGCGCCGCTGCCGGCGCGGTCAGCGAACCTCGGACGTGGATGAAGATGCCCGCCGAACCGGAAACGATCGAACCGTGGCTGCCGGACGGCTGGGTAATGGCCTGGGAGCACACTGGGCACCTGATGGTGACGGACCTGCTGGCCACGAACCCGGTGGTGCCAGAGGGCTACCGCGTGACGACGGAGAAGAACGGAGCCGTCACATACGTCCGGGTGCTGGACGCGACGGGCGAGCAGGCCGCGAAGGGGCAGATGGCAGCAGTCGGCGAAGCGGTGATCGTGGACCGGGTGATGACCGAGGAGTCGCACCGACGGCGCGGACTGGGCGGTTTGGTGATGCGCACGCTCGCCGACCACGCGGTGGCGGATGGCGCAGTGCTGGGCGTTCTCGGGGCTACGGACGCCGGGCGAGCGTTGTACGAGTCGTTGGGGTGGAAGAAGCACGCGACGTTGGCGCAGGGTATTTATCGGCCGTCGGTGGTGTAGTTCCCCGGGGCTGCGGCGGTAGTGGGGGTGGGTTTGGCGCGGGGACTGGCAGTCGGGTGGCTCGCGTTCGTGGTGAGGGCTCGCGTAGGTGAGAGCCGCGCTTGTTGCGAGGCCTGCGTTGAGTGAGTGCTCGCGTTCGCTGCGGGATCTCGTTCGCCGCATAACCGGCGCACGTTACGGGGCTCGCGTTGGCAAGCACCCGCACTCACCGCAGAAACCCGCACACGCCGCGAAGCGCACGAAAGGCGAGCACCCACCTTCACTGCAGAGACCCCACTCGCCGCAGAACCCCCGCACAACGAGGCTCACGCTGGCAAGCACCCGCCCTCACCGCGGAACCCGCACGCCACGAAACCCACGAAAAGGCGAGCGCCCGCGTTCACTGCGGGATCCCGTTCGCCGCATAACCGGCGCACGTTCCAGGGCCTCACGCTGGCAAGCGCCCGCATTCATTGCCGGAAACCACGGCGATCCCCGCATTCGTCGCGGAGCCGTCCATTGCGGAGCCCGCGTCAGCGACCGTTCGTCGTGGGGAAGTGTGCGCGCAAACGGCCGAAAGGCGCGCTCAGCAGGTCCGGGAAGGTCGCAGCGGTCAGCTGACGAGCCAGGCGATGGCCCCGCCGATGGACAGCACCGCCGCGATGCCCAGCACCACGGCGAAGAACTTCGCGGTCTTCCACAGCGAGTAGACCCCGCCCGCCAGGAAGCCGCCCAGGGCCAGCAGCAGGACCGCGATCAGCTCTTTGCTCACAGGGGTTAGCGTGCCACATGGCTTTCACCGTGACGGTACTGGGCAGCGCGACACCGTACCCGCGCCCGGACGCGCCGTGCTCCGGGTACCTGGTGCGCCACGAGAACACCGCGATCTGGCTCGACGCGGGACCGGGCACCCTCGCGGCCCTGCAGGAACACGCCTCACCGGCGGAGCTGGACGCGATCTGGATCTCGCATCTGCACGCGGACCACGTCGCCGATCTGTTACCGGCGGTGTACGCACTGTTGTTCGCGGATCTGACCCTGCGACGCCCGATCCCGCTCTACGGTCCGCCGGGCACCGCGGCGCGGATTTCCGCGTTCCTGAGCAACACCGGGCGCGCGCCGATCGAGGAAGCGTTCGCCGTTCGGGAGCTGCACGACGGGCATCGCACCCGGGTCGGCGACCTGCGGCTGGAGACAGTGGCCGTGTCGCACGGGTTTCCGGCGTTCGGGGTGCGGATCACTGACGGGGAGCGGACTTTCGCGTACTCCGGCGACACCGGGCCGTGCTCGGCACTCTCCTCACTCGCGAAGGGCACCGACCTGTTCTTGTGCGAGGCGGACAGCATCGAACCCTCCGCGGAACACCTGACTCCGGAGGAAGCGGGCCGCGCGGCGGCGGGAGCAGCGAGGTTGGTGCTCACGCATCTGGGCCACACGGTCACGACCCGCGACGCGGTTCGCCTTGCTGCCGAACACTTTCCCGGGCCGGTGGCTTACGCCGCGCCGCGCACGGTGTTCCGGGTGTGAGTCGCCGCGGTTCGCGTCCGTGAGGGGACCCCTGAGGGAATCTGATTCCCTCAGGGGTCCCCTCACGGACATCCGGTGCGAACGGCGTCGCTAGAGCACGCCCTTGGTGGAAGGAATCCCGCCCGCCCGCGGGTCCGGTTCCGTCGCCGCCCGCAGTGCGCGGGCCACGGCCTTGTACTCCGCTTCCGCGATGTGGTGCGGGTCGCGGCCGTGGATGACCCGGACGTGCAGGGCGATCTGCGCGTGGAAGGCCAGCGAGTCGAAGACGTGCCGGGTCAGGACGAACGGGTAGTTGTTGCCGATGGTGAAGGTGTTGAACTGCTCCGGTTCCCCGACGTGCACGCAGTACGGGCGGCCGGAGACGTCGATCGCGGCGTGCGCGAGCGTTTCGTCCATCGGGATCCACGCGTCGCCGAAGCGGCGGATGCCGCTCTTGTCGCCGAGGGCCTGGCGCAGTGCCTGGCCGAGCACGATCGCGGTGTCCTCGACGGTGTGGTGCGCGTCGATGTGCACGTCGCCGGTCGCCTCGACCTTCAAGTCCAGCGAACCGTGCACGCCGAAGGCGGTGAGCATGTGGTCGTAGAACGGCACGCCGGTGGCGATCTCCACCTGGCCGGTCCCGTCGAGGTCCAGCTGGACCAGGATGGACGATTCCTTGGTGGTGCGCTCCACCTTGCCGACGCGGCTCATCGCGTCACTTCCTTACTCGCCTCGAGGAAGGCGTCGTTCTCCTCCGGGGTGCCGATGGTCACCCGCAGGTGCCCCTCGATGCCCACGTCCCGGATCAGCACGCCATGGTCCAAATAGGACTGCCAGCTGGCCGGCGCGTCGCTGAACTGTCCGAAGAGGACGAAGTTGGCGTCGCTCGGCACCGGGGTGAATCCCAAGCCCAGCAAGGCTTCCACGACGCGGTCGCGTTCGGCGGAGAGCCGGTGCACCGACGCGAGGGTGGCGTCGGCGTGCCGGAGGGCGGCGCGGGCGGCCGCCTGGGTGATCTTGGAAAGGTGGTACGGCAGCCGGACGAGCTGCAGAGCGTCCACAATGGCCGGTGCGGCGGCGAGGTAGCCCAGCCGTCCGCCGGCGAAGGCGAACGCCTTGCTCATCGTGCGCGACACGATCAGCTTCGCCGGATACTCCGCGATCAGCTCGATCGCGCTGGCCTGCGAGGAAAACTCGGCGTACGCCTCGTCCACCACGACGATCCCGGGGGCCGCGTCGAGCACGCCGCCCAGCTGGTCCAGCGGGATCGACCCGCCGGTCGGGTTGTTCGGGCTGGTCACGAAGACGATGTCGGGCTTGCGCTCGGCGACCGTCGCGGCCGCCCGTGCGGTGTCGAGCGAGAAGTCCGCGCGGCGCGGCACCGGCAGCCAGTCGGTGCGGGTGCCGGTCGCGATGATCGGGTGCATCGAGTACGACGGTTCGAAGCCCAGCGCGGTGCGGCCCGGACCGCCGAACGCCTGCAGGATTTGCTGCAGGATCTCGTTCGACCCGTTCGCCGCCCACACGTTCGCTTCGGACAGCACGACCCGCGTGGACACCGTCAGGTAGTCCGCCAGATCGGTGCGCAGCGCCACCGCGTCGCGGTCCGGATAGCGGTGCAGCGACGCGGCTTCGGCACGCACCGCCTCGGCGACGTCGTCGACCAGCTCGGGCGGCGGCGGGTACGGGTTTTCGTTGGTGTTGAGCCGGATCGGGACGTCCAGCTGCGGCGCGCCGTACGGGGTGCGGCCCCGCAGGTCGTCGCGCAGCGGGAGTTCGGCGAGGGTGACCTCGCCGCCGGGCGTGGCTTCGTTCATCGGCCGTCTCCTTCGAAACGCGCGGTGACGGCTTCGCCGTGCGCGGGCAGGTCTTCGGCGTTCGCGAGCGCGACGACGCGGGGCGCGATCTCGCGCAGGGCGTCCTCGGAGTAGTCCACGACGTGGATGCCCTTGAGGAAGCTCTGCACCGACAGCCCCGAGGAGTGCCGGGCGAACCCGCCGGTGGGCAGCACGTGGTTGGAGCCCGCGCAGTAGTCGCCCAGCGAAACCGGGGCGTACGCGCCGACGAAGACCGCACCGGCGTTGCGCACCCGCGCGGCCACCTCGCGGGCGTTCGCGGTCTGGATTTCCAGGTGCTCGGCGGCATACGCGTCCACCACGCGCAGTCCGTCGTCCACAGTGGACACCAGGATGACGCCGGACTGCTTGCCGCCCAAGGCCTCGCCGACCCGCTCGGAGTGCTTCGTCGCCGGGACGCGGGCAGCCAGCTCGCGCTCGACCGCGTCGGCCAGCTCCTCGGACGTGGTCACCAGGACGCTCGCCGCGAGCGGGTCGTGCTCGGCCTGGCTGATCAGGTCGGCGGCGACGTGCGCCGGGTCGGCCGTCTCGTCGGCGAGGATCGCGATCTCGGTGGGGCCGGCTTCGGAGTCGATCCCGATCACGCCGCGGACCAGGCGTTTGGCCGCGGTGAGGAAGATGTTGCCCGGGCCGGTCACGATGTCCACCGGGGCCAGCTCGGCGCCGTCGGTGTCGACGCCGCCGTAGGCGACCAGCGCGACCGCCTGCGCGCCGCCGACCGCCCAGACCTCGTCCACGCCGAGCAGCGCGGCCGCCGCCAGGATCGTCGGGTGCGGCCGCCCGCCGAACGCGGCCTGCGGCGGCGAGCACACGACCAGCGAGCGCACGCCGGCCAGCTGCGCCGGGACGACGTTCATCACCACGGTCGACGGGTACACCGCCAGCCCGCCCGGCGCGTACAGGCCGACGCGGTCGACCGGCACCCAGCGCTCGGTGACCGTGCCGCCGGGGACGACCTGCGTCGTGACGTCCTGGCGGCGCTGGTCCGAGTGCACCTTCCGGGCGCGCTTGATGGACTCCTCCAGCGCGGCGCGGACCTGCGGGTCCAGCTCGGACAGTGCCTTGGCCAGTTCCTCGGCGGGCACCCGGACCGTCTCCGGGCGCACCTTGTCGAACCGCTCGGTGAACTCGAGGACCGCCTCGACCCCGCGGTCGCGGACCGCCTCGACCACCGGCCGGACCTGATGCAGGGCCGCGTCCACGTCGTACTCGGCGCGCGGAAGCGCGGCACGGAGCTCGGCAGCGGAGGGGACCTGCCCGCGCAGGTCGGTGCGGTTCAACATGGACACCAGGGTACGAGGTGGCCCGCGCGCTCCCGGCAGGGATACTCGGTGACGACCCGCTGTCCCCGGACCAGGGAGGCTTGTGTGCCCCGGATCGCGTTGTGCCAGCTCAACTCGGGCGACGACCCGGAAGAAAACCTGAAAGCGGTTCGCTCCGGCGTGGAGGCCGCGGCCGCTGACGGCGCGCGGGTGGTGGTGTTCCCGGAAGCGACGATGGCCCGCTTCGGCCGCCCGCTCGCTCCGGTGGCGCAGCAGCTCGACGGACCGTGGGCGTCGGCGGTGGCTTCGATCGCCGCGGAACACGACGTGCTGGTGATCGCCGGGATGTTCACGCCGGCGGACCGCGGGCGGGTGCGGAACACGCTGCTGGTCACCGGGCTGGGGCAGCATCTCGGGTACGACAAGATCCATCTGTACGACGCTTTCGGGTTCGCCGAGTCGGACACCGTCGCGCCGGGCTCGGAGGTCGTGACGTTCTCCGCGGAGGGGACCGTTTTCGGCGTCGCCACCTGCTATGACCTGCGGTTCCCGGAGCTGTTCCGGCGGCTGGCCGACGACGGGGCGGACGTCGTGGCGGTTCCGGCTTCGTGGGGCGCGGGGGCCGGGAAGCGGGAGCAGTGGGAGGTGCTCGTGCGGGCGCGGGCGCTGGACTCCGGGTGCTGGGTGGCGGCTTGCGGGCAGGCCGATCCGGCGGCGACCGGGACGGAGGTCAACCCTAAGGCCCCGACCGGGATCGGGTACTCGCTGGTGGCGGACGGGTTCGGCCGGGTGGCGGCGCGGGCCGGGGCCGGGGCGGAGATGCTCGTGGTGGACGTGGAGCCGGAGGTGGCCGGGAAGGCTCGGACGGCGACCGGGGCCTTGGCGAACCGGCGGCTGTGAACGCGGTCCCGGCTCGCGCCCCCATGCCGCGTTGAGGCTTTCTCAGCAGCCGGTGCGGTGTCGACGGTGCAGAGGTCCGTGAGGGGCACCTTGAGGGAATCAGAGTCTGTGAAGGTTCCCTTCACGGACAGCTGCGGAATCATGCGAGGACAGCGAATCAGCCGCGGGGAAACCTCCTCGGAGCCGGACGAACCTCAGCGCAGCAACCCTTCCCGGATCGCCACCCGGACGAACCCCGCCCGCCGCCGCTCGCCGGTCTTGTCCCGGATCCGGTCCAGATACGACCGCACCGTCCGGACGCTGATGTCCAGGATCTCCGCCACGTCGACGTCCCGCTCCCCCGCCGCCACCAGGCGCAGGACCTGTTTTTCCCGCTCCGACAGCACGATCTTCGGTCCGGCGTGCCGTTCGTCGCTGTCCTGGATGATCATCCCGGCCAGCGTCGGCGAGACGTACGCGTTGTCCTCGGCGATGGTGCGGATCGCGCGCAGCAGTTCGTCGCCGTCGACGTCCTTCGACAGGAATCCCTTCGCCCCGGCCTGCATCGCGCCGAGGACCTCCGGCTGTTCCGCGTGCGCGGACACCACGAGCACCTTGTGCCCCATCTGCCCCACCTCGAGCACCGCGGCCGCGTCCTGGACGCCGCGCAGTTTCAGGTCGAGCACGACCACGCTGCCCTTCGGCTGGTCCTGCACCGCGAACCGCGCCACGGAGTCGGCCACCGCGCCCAGTTCGATGTCCGGGGCCTCGTTCAGCACGCGCGCGACCGCGTCCCGGTACAGCGGGTGGTCTTCGATCACCCCGACCTGGATGGGTCCGCTCCGGCGCCGCCCCTCGTCGGCTTTCACCTCAGTGTTTCCTTCCCCACCAGCCCGCGGCGGATCGCTTCCTTCACGAGGCCGGGGCGCCGCCGTTCGCCGGTCTTGTCGCGGATCCGGTCGAGGTAGCCCCGCACGGTGCGGACGCCGATGTCGAGGATCCGCGCGATGTCGACGTCCCGTTCGCCCGCCGCGACGAGCCGCAGCACCTGCACTTCGCGCGGCGACAGCTCCATTTCCGGCCGGGTGACCGGGCGGTCGGTGTTGTCCTTGATGATCATTCCGGCGACGACGGCCGACACATACGCGCCGCCTCCCGCGACCGCGCGGATGGCGATCAGCAGCTCGTCGACGTCGACGTCCTTCGACAGGAATCCCTTGGCCCCGGCGGCGATCGCGGCGAGCACCGTCTCCGGTTCGGCTTGCGCGGACACGACCAGCACGTGATGGCCCAGCTCGGCCACTTCGAGCACTGCGGCCGCGCCGGCGACGCCGGGCAGGCCGAGGTCGAGGAGGACGACGCTCCCGGCGGGCTGGCGCGCGACGTGGAACCGCGCGACCGAGTCCACCACCGCGCCCAGTTCGACGTCCGGGGCCTCGATGAGGACGCGTTCCACCGAACGCCGGTACAGCGGATGGTCCTCGATGACGGCGACCTGGATGGCTCCGGCGGATTCCGGCTGGTCCTCTACGTCGCTGGGTCGCTGCGCTGTCCTGGTCACCGGTTCGCTCACCCCGTTCCCGCAGGCTGCCCGGCCACGTCGGGATTGAGCGCGGGACCGGTCGGCATCAGCGCGAGAAGCCCGCCCGCGACCGGATGCCCGGACCCTGCACCGTAGCCCAGCGAAGCGAGCGCCGTCCCGTTCACCACCGGATATTTTCGTCCCGTGTCCGTGACGAGATAAATCGTGCCGGAGCCGGGGTCGGTCGCGACCGCGCCGCGCGACGGCGGAACGTAGACGACGTCCGCGACCCGGGCGTCCGTCCGGCTCTGCACCGGCAGCGCGCGGGCTCCGGACGGGACCGGCAGGTCCGCCGAGACCGTCACGCGGCCGTTCTGCGCGCACAAGGTCACCGCGCTGCCGGTGATCGGGGCTTTGCCGGGGATCCGGTCCGGGTACGCCGCCGGGTCCGCGCCGCCGGAGCGGGGCTCGCTCACCTTTTTCGCCGACGCGACGTCCGCGGCGCGCACCCGCACCGGTTCCTGGCGGCCCTGATACGCCGATTCGTTCGCCGGGGTCGTGACGAGCAGCGCGGCCTCGGTCTGGCCGACGGGTTCGAGACCGTCCGGGCGGACGAGGTAGTACGTCGAAGCGTTGGCGGGCCCGGCCATCGGGTCGACGACCGACAGCACCTGGCCGACGCGCGTCTCCTGCGTGCCGACGCGCGGGCCGCGGCTTCCCGCGCCGTCGACGGGGATCTCGCCGAGGTCGCGTCCGGCGGGCACGGTGTCGATCCAGCGCGCGGACACGGTGATCGTCGGGTAGCTGTCGAATTGCAGGGCCGCCGCGGCCTCGTCGCTCAGCCGGTACCGGTGGCCGCCCGCGAGCAGGAACCGGCCGCCCTGCGGAACGCGGACGATCACGCCCGAATCGCGCGGCAGCTCGACCCCGGTCGCGGCCGCTTCCAGCAGCACGGCGACGAGCGGTTCCGCCGACGTCGGCGCGTCCTGGGAGGTGCGACTGCAGCTGGTCCACGGGGTGGTGATCAGCGTGCTGGGCAAGGAATCCGGGGCGCCGACGATGCCGATCTGCGTGCCGCGCGGGGCCGTGCCGAGCTTGTCCGCGGGAACGGTGACGGTCTCCTGGCCGTTGCCGCCGGCCAGCAGCCGCGCGGACGCGTAGTTGAGCACCGGGTGCACCGCGCCGTCCGCGCCGAGCACGAATCTCGCCCCGCTGCCCTCCTCGACGATCACCTTGCCGCCGGCCAGCCAGTCCTTCCCGCCGGACGGGCTGACCAGTCCGATCACCCCGAACACCGCGGTCACGAGCAGGGCCGCGCCGACGCCGAGCACCGTGCCGAGCACGAGACGGCGGCTGGGCGACACCGGATGGTTGGCGTCCGCGGCGACGAGCGCGGACACGAGGCGGCGGCGCAGGAACTGGTACGCCTGGATCTGGTCCCGCTGCGTCCACACGCTGTCCCGGCCCCCTGGAGATCACGTCGCTTCCCGCGCAGGCTAAACAGTTCCCCGGGGGCGTACGAGGGTAATTTTTACGCCCACGCGCCCGCGCGGGAACGCTAGCGTTCCCGGGGCCGGGTCGCTGCCCGGGGAAGAGGGGAATGCGTTGTCCGTGTCCGCGCCGCCTGCCCCGGCTCACGTCCGCGCCCCCGGGACCGCCGGGCTCTCGGGCACCGCGCCGTGGCCGTGGCTGCTGCCGATCCGCCCGCTGCAGGCGGCCGGGTGGGAGATCGCCGCGCTGGCGATCCTGCTCGCGTTCACCGTGCACGGTCTGGCCCAGCCGATGCGGATCACCGTCGCCGCGCTGGCCGGGCTGCTGGTGGTGACGACGTCGGTGCGGGTCGCCGGACGGCATTTCGCCGGATGGGCGTGGACGTGGCTCGCGCATCGCCTGCGCCGCCACGACAGCCGCCGCGACAGTCCGGACGCCCTGCTCCGCATCGCCGGTCCGGTGAAGGTCCGCCAGCACGTCGACCGCGCGGGCAACCGCTTCGGCGTCGCCGAGGTGGACGGCGACTGGAGCGCGATCGTCCGCCTCACGCCCGGAGCTGGGGAGCCGTCGACGGACGAGCTGCTGGCCATCCTCCGCAGGACCTTCCAGGGCACGGACATCCCGCTGGCCGCCGTGCAACTGCTGACTTGGGCGGTGCCAAGGGATTCGCGGGTGTACCGGGTGCGCTGGCTCGCGGTGCGCTACCGGCCGGAAGACGCCCCGATCGCCGCGCTCGCCCGCGGCGGCGGCGAACTGGGTGCGCTGCGGAGCACGGCGAGCGCGGCGTTGAGCTTGATGGTGGCCTTGGCCGAGGCGGGGTATCCGTCGACGGTGCTGGAGGCCGGCGAGCTGACCAACGAACTGCGGGTGGCGCTGGGCGTTTCGACCGGCAATCCGGAGTCCGACGGGGATTTCTGGCGCGCGTGGAAATGGGGCGGACTCACGCAGACGTGCTACTCGCCGAGGTCCTCGCGGGGTCTGGCGCAGACGTTGGGAGTGGCGGTGCCGGGAGCAGTGTTCACCGCTACGTCCGCGACGCTGCGGCGGACGCCGGGCGGGCGGGAGAAGCTGGAGCTGACCATCCGGGTCGGGGCTCGAGCGGAGGAAGCGCCGGTGCCGCAGGGGGTTTCGGTGGTTCCGCTGCATGGCGGGCACGGGGCGGCGGTGCGGAGGACGTTGCCGCTCGCTTTGACCTGAGAGTCCGTGAGGGGAACCCTGAGGGAATCTGATTCCCTCACGGACTTGAGGAATCGCCGCGAAGCAGCCGTTCCAGCTCCGTCTCGGCCTCGCTGCTTCCCGCGTCCGAAAGCCGTTGCAGCTCCCGCAGGTCGCGGTTCTCCACTGCCCGCCGGGTGAGCAACCGTCCGGCCTGTTCGCTGCCCTCGTCCAGCAAGTCCGAAAGTTCAGCCAGATCGCCGCGGCCATCGGCGAGGTCGGCGAGCCGGTCCAGCGCGGTCTCGTTCCCCTCGTCAGCGAGCGCGCGCAGAGTGTCGTAATCGTGCATGCCGCCAGCTTCCAACCTTGCCCCAGGGACAAGGTCAAGCGCGATACTGGACCATGCTTCACCATCGGCCAGCTCGCTCGCCAAGCCGGGGTTACGGCCAAGGCTGTCCGCGTCTACCACGCCAAAGGGCTCCTCCCCGAGCCCGAACGCGATGCCTCCGGATATCGCCGCTACGACGCGCAGGCGGTCATCGATCTGGCCCGCATCGTCACGCTCGCCCAGGCGGGGGTCCCGTTGGCGCGCATCCCGGAGGTACTGAACGCCGACGAGACCGCGCTCGCCCGGATCGACGCCGAGTTGCGCGACCGGATCCGGCAGCTCGAACAACGCCGGGCCCGGTTGCGGGATCTCGATCGGCCCGACCGGCTCTGTCTGCCGCCTGAAGCCATCGCGTTCATGGAGCGGCTCAAGCCGATGGGGCTGTCCGAACGCCACGAGAACGCGATCCGCGACGGCTGGATCCTCGCGTACGCGCTGGCTCCGGACGTGGCCCGCGCCATCCTCGTCAGCCGCGCCGCGTTGCTGGACGATCCGGAGTATGTCGCCGTTCTCCGGGCGTACGACGAGGCGATCGAGTGGGATCCCGGCGATCCCCGGCTCGACGCGATCGCCGACGCGGCCGCCAGGCTCGGCCGGCGGATGACGTTGCCGTCCGATCTGCCGGACTTCCGGAAGGTGCCTCGCCAGGTCGTCGACCTTCTCGCGAAGCATCTCGACACCCCCGCCTGGCAGCGTCTCGACCGGCTCGTCGCGCAGCGGATCAGCGCAGCGCGGACCGCGACGTCGGAGCCAGCCGAAGCCGCCGCACCTCGTCGTGCGCGGGCAGCTGGCGGTCGAAAGCCCGCAACGCGGCAAGATCGGGGAACGTCCAGACCCCCACCCGGACGTTCTCCCCTTCCCGCACCGGCAACGCGCGGAAGGTGTTCTCCGCGGGCTCGGTGACGAAGGAAGCGAATGGGCCCGGCAAGTCAAGAGAAGCCGGGCCGATGAGCACCAAGATCCGCGACGACGGAGGAACCGCGTCGAGCGGCCGGGACAACGGCGGGAAGTCGGTTTCCGGCCGGAGCAGCAGGACGTTGTCGCTGTCGAGCATGGTGGCGTTGGCGGCGTCGCGGTGTTTCCGCCAGGCCTCGCCTTCGAGGTAGAACGCCGTCAGCGCGGCGTGCCGGGCCGCCAGGTCCGGGAAGGAACGGAACCAGACGAACCGGTCCGGGTCGTCCTCGTCGCGGAACTGGCCGACGACGGTGCAGCCCGCGGCTTCCTGCGGTTCCAGCAGCTCGCGGTCGAACAGGTCGATCAGGATGTCCCGGTGCCCGGGCCGGAGGGTGTACTGGCGGAGTTCCACAACGGTCACGCGAGTGAATCTGCCATCCCGCCGGAGCCGGATCGAGTGGCAGGACTGACGACTTCCGCACAATTCCTGCCGTATCCTCGAAGGCATGCGAACCGTCGCGGTCGCGCTGGTCGACGACATGCCGTTGTTCGAGCTGGCCATCGCGGCCGAGGTGTTCGGCTCGCCCCGGCCCGACCTCGCCGATCCCTGGTACGAGCTGCGGTTCTGCGCGGCGAAGCCGGAAACCCGCACCGAATTCGGCTTCTCGCAGCACGCCAGTCACGGGCTCGACGCGCTCAAGGACGCCGACACCGTGCTGGTTCCGGCCTTGCCGTACGCGTGTGTCCAAACTGGACAGCCGGTTCCGGCGAACCTGATCGCCGCGGTCCAAGAGGCCGCGGAAGCGGGTGCGCGGATCGTCTCGCTGTGCACCGGCGCGTTCGCGCTCGCCGCGGCGGGGTTGCTGGACGGCCGGCGCGCGGCGACGCATTGGATGTACGCCGCCACGCTCGCCATGCTTCATCCCCAGGTCCAAGTGGACGCCTCGGTGCTCTACGTGGACGACGGGCAGGTGCTCACCAGCGCCGGACGCAGCGCGGGCATCGACCTCTGCCTGCACGTGGTGCGCAGCGACCTCGGCGCGCACGTCGCCAACGAGGTCGCCCGCCGGATGGTGCTGCCCGCGCATCGCGGCGGCGGGCAAGCGCAGTACGTCTCCGCGACGGTGCCGGAGACCGACGACGCCGGGCTCGGTCCGGTGCTGCACTGGGCGACGCGCCGCCTCGACCAGCCGTTGACCGTCGAGCAGCTGGCCCGCCAAGCCGGAGTCAGCCCGCGCACGTTCGTCCGCCGTTTCCACGAAGCCACCGGGACCACGCCGCTGCAATGGCTGCTCGACCAGCGCGTGCTGCTCGCCCGCAGCCTGCTGGAATCCACCGACCTGCCGATCGGCCTGGTCGGCGAGCGCAGCGGCCTCGGCTCGGCGACCAATCTCCGCCGCCATTTCACGCTCCGGCTGGGGACAGCTCCGACGGAGTACCGGCGCGCGTTCCGCGGATAAGCCCCATCGCGGTCAATCCTGCCGCGACGGTGAGGCCGATCGCCGTCCAGCACGCGGTTTCCACATCAGTAGCAAGGAAAACCGAAGTCAGCACTGCGACCCCGACGGTTCCGCCGAGTTGCTGCACCGCGTTCAGCAGCCCGGCCGCCGAACCCGTCTCGGAAGGCCGGACGAGAGCCAGTGCCGCGGTGAAGAACGGCACGGTGAACAGCCCGGTCCCCGTTCCGGCGACCGCCAGCGCGGTCAGCAGCGGCCAGCCCAGCACGATCCCGGCAATACCGACGGCCAGGAATCCCACGCCAGCAAAGAGAATCCGGGTGCCGAAACGCGGGACGAGCCAGCGTCCGGCCACAAAGGACGATATGGCCAGCCCGCACGACCAGGGCAGCAAAGAGAATCCGGCAGTCCGTGCGTCGGCGTGCTGGGTCAGTTGCAGGAACAGCACAACAACTTGGGTCAAGCCGGTCATCACGGCGAAGAACAGCACTGACGTCACCAATCCGGCCGGGAAGCCCAGGCCGCGGAAGAGGCTGCGCTCGATCAGGCCACCGCGAAACCGTTGCTGCAGAACGAAAACGACGAGCACGGCCACTCCGGCGGCGACGAGGTAGCCGTTCCAGTGCGTGAGAAGCGGGTAGACCACGAGTCCGGCACCGAGCACGACCAGGCCAGTCCCGAGCAGGTCGAGCCGGGGCCGGACCGCGGACCGGTCTTCGACGAGCAGCCCGGACGCGGCGAGCACGGCTAGTCCAAGCGGGACGTTCACCAGGAACACCGACCGCCACGACCAGGCGTCGGTGAGCAGTCCGCCGAGGACGGGACCGCTCACCGCGGCCAGTCCCATCACCGGGCCGATCAGGCCGAGCGCCCGCGCGCGGGCCGCGCCGTCGAACAGGACGCGGATCAAGCCGATCGTCTGCGGGATCACCAAGGCGGCCGAAGCTCCTTGCAGGGCACGGACAACGAGCAGGAACCCAGGGGTATCCGCAGCCGCGCACAAGGCCGAGGCGAGGACGAAACCGGCCATGCCGAGCTGGAAGGTGCGGCGTCGGCCGAGGACGTCGCCCAGACGTCCGCCAGTGATCAGCAGCAGGGCGAACGGCAGCGTGTATCCGACGGTGTAGAAGGAGATCGCGCCGCCCAGTTCGGCGTGCACCGCGGGCGCGGCGACCTGGACGATCGTGGTGTCGAGAAGGTTCATCGCTTCCGCGACGAGCAGGACCGTCAGCGCGGCCCAGCGGCGTGCATCGTTCATGCCGCCAGCCTGGGCAGCGGTTAAGCAAGATTCCAGCCACCGAGTCGAACGAACAGAAAACTTCCACTGAGGACAGTTTGGTGCAGAATCGAGCCATGCTCGACGACCTCGACCACGCTCTCGTCCACGCGCTCCAGATCGACGGCCGCGCCCCGTTCGCGCGGATCGGCACCGTCCTGGGCGTCTCGACGCAAACCGTCGCGCGCCGCTACCGGCGGTTGCGCGCCGAAGCAGGACTACGCGTCGTCGGGCTCGCCGCACCGCATCGCGCAGGGCAGACGCAGTGGCTCGTGCGGCTCACCGTCGTCCCGGCGGTCGCGCAGCGAGTCGCCGACGCGCTCGTCCGGCGCACCGACACGACCTGGGTCAAACTCGCCGGCGGCGGCACGGAAATCTGCGTGATCGTCCACAGCGCCAACGGTTCCGAGCACGGCCTGCTGCTGAACGACATTCCGCGCACGACCGGCATCACCGCCGTCTCCGCGCACCAGCTGTTGCACCTGTATCACGGCGGTCCCACCGCGTGGCAAGGCCGCGCCGAAGTCCTGACCGACGACCAACGCCGCCAGCTGGAACCGGAAACCCGCGCCAGCCAAGCCGAGGCGACCCCCGCCGATGAGCCGCTGCTCACCGCGCTGCAGCGAGACGGCCGGATCGGCCAAACCGAACTGGCGGCCGTCACCGGCTGGTCCGCCGCGACCGTCGCGCGCCGGATCTCCGACCTGCGCGCGGCGGAAACCCTTTACTTCGACGTGGAAATCGACGCCCGGATCTTCGGCGCGACCACGCAAGCCCTGCTGTGGATGGCGGTCGCCCCAGCCGATCTCGACGCCGTCGCCACCGAACTCGCCACCCATCGCGAGCTAGCCGTCGTCGCCGCGACCACCGGGCCGACGAACCTGCTCGCACACGCGCTGTGCGCCGATCCCCCAGCCCTGCACCGCTACCTCACCGACCGGCTCGGCGCACTGCCCGGCATCCGTTCCTGCGAAACCGCGCCCGTCCTGCGCACGCTGAAAGCCGCCAGCCCGCTCAGCCGCTGACCGCCTCGTACACCCCGGCGATCAACGCCACGAACGGCACCAGCGACAACAGCACCAGGAACTCGGAAATATCCAGCAGCCGCGACCAGTACGGCGACCGCACCCCGCGCGCGACCCGCGTCGCGTAGATCAGCGACACCACCGCGGCCAGCACCAGCGCCAGCCCGGCCGCGAGCAGCGCGATCCGCTGGTCGGCCGCGATCAGCCAAAAACCCGCGATCAGCAGCGCGACGAGACCGAACGCCACCAGCACCAGCCGTTGCGTGCGACCCGCGTACGCGCGCGAACGCTGGATCCACGCCGTCCCGACGAGTGCCGCCAGCCCGGCTTCCCACGGCCCGCCGGTGGCGAGCACGATCGACGAGCCGATCACCACCAGCCCGAGCGCCACCAGGAGGCTGGTGAGCAAGGCCTGCGCGTACGTCGTCCGCCCGGCCATTTCCGCACCGAGCGACGGTTGTTCGTTGGCCCGGAAGGATTCCATGTCGTCCGGCACGCGCGGGAGCGGCATCCGCCCGAGCCGCAGCGCGAGCATCGGCGCGACAGCCGCCAACGCGGTCGCCAGCACCGCCGCGACCGCCGCGGCGGCCACCGGCTTAGCCCCGGTCAGCAGCACCACGCCGGTCGCAATCGCGCCGATCCCGGCCGATCCGACCGCCGCGACGAAGAACGGCAGCCGGTCAGCCACCGAAATCGCGGCCAGCACGCCGTAGACAGTCACCGCGGCGAGTCCCGCGGCAAGCGGTCCGGCGGAGAGCGAGAACACCGCATGCGGTGGCAGCAAAGACATTCCGGCCAGGAACGCCACGCCGACCCCGGCCAGCGCACCGGCCGCGCCCGCGCCCGAATCGCCGTACGCCCGGCTCAGCGCACCGCCGCCGAGCAGCAGCACGATCGCGAGCAGCCCGGTGCCGATCGGTGCGAGCACGCTGCCCGCCAGCGAGGCTTGGATCAGCAGCCCGCCCGCGAACAGCAGCAGCGCGGCCGTCGTGATCCCGGCCCGCCGGGCGATCTTCGGCCCCCACGCGGTCGACGCGGATTCGCCGACGCTCGCGATCGAGTCGACCACGTCGTCGAACAGCAGCGGTCCGCGCGGACGTTCGCGCGGGGTCAGGTGCAGCACCTCGCCGTCGCGCACCTGCGCGGCGGCCACGGTGAGCCCGAGCGCGAGCGGCGCGCCGCCGAGCCGCGACAGCACCCAGCCCGGATGCTCGGCCGACGCCTGCCCGGCCGCCCCGGCCAGCCGGACCAGCTGCGGCACCAGTTCGGCGAACGTGCTCTGCTGCGGCAGCGCGACGTCCACCCTGGCGCGCGGGGTGACGATGGTGACGCGCCGGGTCGACCCGGCGACGGCCGGCGCGCTCACTGCTGGGACCTGGCCGCCTCGATCACCGGGGCGAACTTCGCGCTGCTCGCCTCGGCAAGCTTCTGCAGCCCCGCGTTCACCGCTTCGAGGACGATCTCCGACAGCGTGCGCGCGTCGAACTCGCGGATCGCGCGCTGGTCGATGTCGACGGAGGTGAACCGGCCGTCGCCGCGCAGCGTCACGGTCACCTCGTTCTGCCGGGAGGCGGCCTTGACCTCCATCGCCTCGACCGTGCGCTGGATCCGCTGCACCTCTTCGGTCTGCTTGCGGACCTGCGCGAGCAGCTCGTCCATGTCCGGCACGGCATACGGTTCAGTCACCGTCGTTCTCCTTCTCCTGCGGGGTTTCCCGGCGGACGTGCACGCTGGCGACGAACTTCCGGAAATCGGGGGCGAGCGTGCGCGCGTCCTGCGGATCGGCCGTGCAGACCAGTTCCAGCACGACCCGCCCGGCCGGACCGGGCACCGTCAGGAACACCTGGATCTGCAGCAGGTCCTGGCCTTCGCCAGTGCGCATCCGCACGGTCTGGGTGCAGCCGGGCGCGGCCGCGCTGCCGACCTCCTGCCGGTCGAGGACGTCCAGCAGCGCCATCGTCCGGCCGAGCCGTTCGACGGCCTCGTCGGCGATGTCCTTCATCGGCGCGGAATCCTGGCGCTGCTGGAGGCCGAGCGTGATGTTCGGCGTGAAGTCCGCCTTCGGGTTCGGATGCACGGCAACGAAAACCAGTCCGGGTGCGATCGGCGGCACGGGCGTCCAGCCCTCCGGGACGTCGAAGCCCAGCGGGAGCGTCACCAGGTCCGCCATGGCGCTCACCACGAACCCGCATACTGCACGGCGTCGTTCCAAGCCCCGCCGAGCGCGTTCGCCGCCTGGCCCGCCGCGTCGCCGACCGCGTCGATCGCCGCGCCGCCGTATTCGGTGACCGCCGCGCCGACCTTCGGCAGGTCGATGTCGATCTTCGCGCCGAGCCCGGCGCCGATCCCCAGCGCGGCACCAGCCTTGAAGTTCATCTTCAGATGGCCGTTGTCATAGACGAACTGCCCGTCGAGCTGCGCGCCGATTCCATATTGGACACTCCCGCTCGCGCCGACGCCGACTCCCGCGACGTCCGCCGCGACCTGGCCCTCCAGCTTGCCGCCCGCGAAAGCGTTGGCGTGCACGCCGAGCCCGTGTATCCCCAGCTGTCCCGAAGCGCTGACTTCGCCGCCCGCGAAAGCCGAACCGCGCGCGCTGCCGTGCGCGACGCCGTAGCTTCCGCTGGTCCCGATGTCCTCCCGGAAGCCCAGCTCAGCGTGGCCGGACGCCTTCGCGTCCCAGCCCTGCGAGGAGATTTTCCCGTCGTACTCCGGAATGAAGCCGTCTTGCTCGTGCGCGGTCTTGTAGTAGGTGATCTCGGTGGCCCGGCCGATCGCGGTCTTCTGCTTCGGCTGCCCGAACGGCGTGTCCGCCTTCTTCGGCGCGCGAGTGCCTTCGAGCCCGTTCCAGGTCAGTTTCTTCCAACCGGAATTGCCGAACCACGACGGCACCGACCGCGGCCGCTTCCGTCCGTCGAGCGTGTCGCCGTTGACCCAGGACAGCGGGCCGTAGATGCGTTTGCCCAGCTTGCCGGGCTTGCTCATCGGCCCGGCCCACGGCGCGGGGAACAACTCCGCCAGCGCATCCGACAGCTCGTCGGCCACCTGTCCCGCCGCCGCGACCGCCTGCTCGCCCAAATCCCTTGCCGCCGCGATGAAAGCGCCCACCGCATTCGGATCCGCGGACCGCGCTTGATTGGTGAGCTGCGCGCCATACTGGTCGAACTGCGAAACAACCGAATCGACCCCAGAGCGCGCCCACCGCAACAGCTGTCCGGCCATCGACAACCGCTTGCTCTGATCAGCCAGCTTCGTGCCGTCTTCGGTCAACGCGTGCGCGACATCGGACGCGGCGGTCGCGTACGCGGTGTACGCGGCACCGTCCCAGTCAGCGTGCAATGCCGTGGCAGCGTCCGCGATTTCGGTGGCTTTGCCGGTAATCGTGGAGGCGTTGGTGCCACAGCGATTCGCCGCCGCTTCGAGCGCCGCCGGGTCTCCGGTGACCCGGCGCTGGTATTCGACCAGCACCTGCCGGTAGTTCGACAGCACCGAGCTGACGACTCCGGACGCGTCCACGGCCACCGGCTACGCGCCCTTCGCGTCGATGTCGACGTGCTGCTGGAAGTGCTTGCCCTGGTAGGTGACGTCGACATCGATGTCCACGTCCTGCCCGGCCGGTGCTTCGACGGTCGACTGGCCGGTGGTGAGGTCGGTGTGGATCACGACCTCGTGCGCACCGGTCGACTGGCCCGGCACCGAAGGCGCCGACGGAGCGGGAGCCGGGGCAGGGGCCGGGTCCACCGGGATCCAGCTGTTGCCCGGGTTCGCCCCGCTACCGGCACCACCGCCGGAAGGCCAGCCGCCGGTACCGCTGCCGGAGGGCCAACCGCCGGTTCCGCTGCCGGAGGCCCAGCCGCCGTTCGACAACGCGGGCGGGGTGTAGTTCGTGAACGACGGGACTCCCCCGCCGCTGCCGCCGATCGCCGCCTGTCCGGCCGCGCTCGCGACCGGCGCGGGCAGCTGCGGCGCGCTGACCGGAGTGCCCGAGACGGCCGCGTTCCCCGCCGCGCCATTGGCGTCGGAAGAACCGTGGTGGAACAGCTTTTCGATATCGCCGATGATCGTCGCGACCTGGCTGATCTGGTTCGCGAGGTCGCCCGCGCCGAGCGCCTTCAGCAGACCGCCGACCGCGGTGATGAATCCGCGCAGCGTCGCACTGGTGGCAGTGGAAAGCGCGACCGCGGCCCCGTAGGTCCACCAGTTCGACATCAGTGACGCGACGGTCGGGTTCACCGCCGCGACCACCGACCGGTACGCCTCCTGCGCCGCCTTCACCAGCGTGCCCGAGACGCCGAGCAGTTCAGCGCCCTTCTCGATCACATTGATGATCTTGGTGAGCTGATCCAGAGAATGGGAGATCTTCTGCAGCGCCGATTCCGACGCCCCGCCGGACCAGACCTTGCCGAGCTGGTCGGCCGCCTTGCTCAGCTCGGTGTAGAGCGAGGTCAGCTCGGCGGCCTTGTGCAGCAGGTCGAGGACGTGCTTCGCGATCTGCTCGGGCTGGCCGGTGACGATCTGCGGCAGCACGGTGATCGGGCCGCCGCCGGACGCGGTGGCGTCCATCGCGCTGGAGTTCGGGAAGAGCATCGGACCTCACTTGGTCAGGGGTCGGGGTCAGACGGAGGCGGGCCGGTAGACGCTGACCTTGGCCAGTCCGCCGAGGCCCGGATCGACCGGACCGTGGTTGTAGAGAGCGCCGCCGTCCCCGGCGACGCCGATCACCGGATGGCGGTCGGCGAGCAGAAGCGGTTCCACCACGACGACGTCGCCGCTGTGCACGCCGCCGGGCACGTCGCCGAAGGTGCGCGCGGTGCCCGAATAGACCTCGATCAGGCCGACGCGCGCCTGGTTGTCGGCGTCGCCGGCGAGCCAGTCGTTGAAGTCCGCGACGCCGTGGAACCGGGCGTCGGTCAGCGGATGTTCGGCGAGTCGGCCGAGGTCCGCGTCGCCGAGGTAGCGCAGCACGTTGCCGACCGAGGACGGTTCGCCGTGCGCACCGGCGCTGTCGGTGATCGCCGCCTCGGCCAGGTGCGCCGCGTACGGGGTTCCCCAGATCGACGTCAGCGACGGCGAAGAAGACTGACCGTGGCCGCCGCCGTAGCCTTCGGAGACTGCTTCGTCGGCGCTTTGGTAAGCGTCCGCGCTGTGCTTGACCAGGCCGTTGATCTCCTGCAGCAGCTGGAGCAGCGAGCGCACCGCGGTCACCTGCTGCGAGTGCAGCGCCTCGTTCGCCGCCGCGACGACGCTGCCGAAGCTGGCGAACGTCGTCGGCTGCAGGACGAGTTTTTCCAAGTCTGCGACGGCGTTGATGCCGTGGGCGATGATGCCGCCCACGTTGCCGACGGTGGAGCGCATGGCCTCCGGCTCGGCCCGGTACTCGCCGGTCGTGCCCATGGCTCTCCCTCCCGGTCTCCCGCGGTCGACGCACCGGTGCGGGGCGTCTGCGCAGAGCGTAAGTTCGCGCCGCCGGGCGAGCGGACGGCAAAAGTACCCACCGCGAGCGGGCGACCGGCGGCCAAAATACGGGGCATGAGTGCCCCCCGCGACCGTCTGGGCCTGCTCGGCGAGCAGCCCGGGGAGATCATGCTGCAGTCCCCGCCGATGCTGCCCAAGAGCGGATCCGGCGGCGTGATGCAGCTCATGATGTTCCTGCCGATGATGCTCGGCATGGGCGCGATGTCGTTCGTCTACATCGGACGCGACGGCGGGGTGATGACCTGGATCTTCGGCGCGCTGTTCGTCACCGCGATGGGCGGCATGATCGTGATGTCGCTCGGCCGCGGCGGCATGGCGAAGAAGGCGCAGATCAACGAGGAACGCCGCGACTACCAGCGGTATCTCGCCGGTCTTCGCACGCGGGTGCGCGCGGTCGCCGACTCCCAGCGCGCCACGCTGATCGCGCAGCAGCCGGATCCGGCGGACCTGTGGGCGTACGTCGAAACCGACCAGCACTGGGACCGCCGCCGCGGCGACCGCTCGTTCGCGATGGTCCGCGCGGCCACCGGCCCGCAGCCGCTCGCGACGCCGTTGCGCGCGCCGCAGATCGCTCCGCTGGAAGAGCTGGACCCGGTTTCCTCCACCAACCTCAAGCACTTCATCCAGACCTTCTCGACCGTCGAGGGCCTGCCGGTCGCGATCTCGCTGCGTTCGTACGCGGCCGCGACGCTGTCCGGCCGCCGGTTCGACGTGCTCGGGATGACCCGCGCGGTGCTGGCGCAGCTGGTGACTTTCCATTCCCCGACCGACTTGCGCGTGGCGTTCTGCGTCGCCCCGGACCGTTCGCACGACTGGGACTGGGCGAAGTGGCTGCCGCACGCCACCGCGCCGATCCTCTCCGACGCGACCGGCCCGCGGCGGTTGTTCGCCGACAGCGCGGCGGAGCTGGCCCGGTTGCTCGGCCCGGACCTCGGCGACCGGCCGGCGTTCTCGCGGAGAGGCGCGTCGCCGGACCTGCCGCACCTCGTGCTCGTCGTCGACGGCGGCGACTCCCATGGCGAACCCCGGTTGCTGGCCGAAGAAGGCCGGCTCGGGATCACGGTGCTGGAGATCGGCGGCGACCAGCCGCGCGCGACATCGACCGATCGGCTGCTGAGCCTGCACGTCGCCCCGGATCAGCTCGGCATGGTGGTGCTCGACGGCACCGAAGCGCGGCTCGGCTTCCTCGGCATGCCGGACCGGCTCGACCACGGCGCGGCCGAAGCGCTGGCCCGGATGCTGACGCCGCTGCACCAAGGCGGCGCGGTGGTCAGCGAACAGCCGATGTCCTCGACGTTCGGGCTGGCCGGGTTGCTCGGCATCGGCGATCCGCGCGACACCGACACCACCGTCACCTGGGCTCCGCGCCCGGCGCGCGACCGGCTGCGGATTCCGCTGGGCGTGAACCCCGAAGGCCGCCCGGTCGAACTGGACCTCAAGGAATCCGCCGAGGGCGGCATGGGCCCGCACGGGCTGGTGATCGGCGCGACCGGGTCGGGTAAGAGCGAACTGCTGCGGACGCTGGTCACCGCGCTGGCCGTCACGCATTCGTCGGAGAAGCTGAACCTCGCGCTGATCGACTTCAAGGGCGGCGCGACGTTCGCGGGCATGACCAACCTGCCGCACACCTGCGCGGTGATCACGAACCTGTCCGACGACCTCGCGCTCGTCGACCGCATGGCGGACGCTCTGAACGGCGAATTGCTGCGGCGTCAGGAACTTCTGCACTCGGCCGGGAATTACGCGTCGGTGCGCGACTACGAGAAGGCGCGCGCGGACGGCACACCGCTGCAGCCGTTGCCGTCGCTGCTGGTGATCATCGACGAGTTCTCGGAGCTGTTGTCGTCGCGGCCGGAGTTCATCGACCTGTTCGTCGCGATCGGACGGCTCGGCCGCTCGCTGGGGATCCACTTGCTCTTGGCGTCACAGCGTCTTGAGGAAGGCCGGTTGCGCGGGCTCGACTCGCACCTGTCGTACCGGATCGGCCTGCGGACGTTCTCCGCCGCGGAAAGCCGTGCCGTGCTGGGTGTCGCGGACGCCTATCAGCTGCCGCCGGTGCCCGGTTCGGCGTATCTGAAGTCGGACAACGACACCCTGATCCGCTTGAAGGCCGCGTACGTCTCCGGCGAACTGCCGCCGCGCAGCCGCATCGTGCGCTCGGACGGACAACAGCTGGGTGTTCTGCCATTCACGCTGGGACCGGTTGAAGTACCAGTCGCCGAACAACCCGCCGCCGAGGCTCCGGCGAAGGGCACCGGCGAAACCATCATCGGCGCGATGCTGTCCCGTTTGGAGGGACGCGGCCCGGCCGCGCACCAGATCTGGCTGCCGCCGCTGGCCGAACCGCCCACTTTGGACCAGCTGCTGCCCCCGATCGGCGAGGACCCCCGCCGCGGTCTGTGCCCGCTCGGCTGGGGCGGCAACGGCAAGCTGACCATCCCGGTCGCGCTGGTGGACAAGCCGTTCGAACAGCGCCGCGACATGCTGTGGGCGGATTTCTCCGGCGCGGCGGGCAACGCGGTCATCGTCGGCGCACCGCAAAGCGGCAAGTCGACATTGATGAAGGACATCGCGGCGATGCTCGCGCTCACCCACACCCCCGCCGAGGTGCAGTTCTTCATCCTGGACATGGGCGGCGGCGCGCTGGCCCCGATCGCCGGCCTCCCGCACGTCTCGGGCTACGCCACCCGCCGCGACCCGCAACGCTGCCGCCGGGTGGTCGCGGAACTGGTGACTTTGCTGGAACAGCGGGAAGAATTCTTCGCCGCGCACGGGATCGAGTCGATGGCCGCCTTCCGCAGCCGCCGCGGCGAGTTCACCGAAAGCAGCGACGACCGCGAGTTCGGCGACGTGTTCCTGTTCGTGGACAACTGGACCACCATCCGGTCGGAGTACGAACGCCTGGAAGAGCAGATCACCGCGCTGGCGCAACGGGGTTTGGGCTTCGGCATCCACGTCCTGGTTTCGCTGAACCAGTGGATCGGTGCCCGCGCCCAGCTGCGCGACGCCATCAGCACCCGCTTCGAACTACGGCTAGGTGATCCGGCGGATTCGTCGATCGACCGGAAGGTGGCGCAAAACGTCCCCGCCGACCGCCCCGGCCGCGGCCTCACCGCGGACAAACTGCATTTCCTCGCGGCCCTCCCGCGCATCGACTCGGACCAACGCCCGGAAACCGTCGGCGCCGGCGGCCTGGACCTGGTCCGCCGCGTCTCGGCGGCCTGGACCGGCCCGCGCGCTCCCCAAGTCCGCCTTCTCCCGCCCGAAGTCCCGCTGGACTCGCTGCCCGCCGCCCCGCGCGGCCGGATCACCCTGGGCCTGGCGGAATCGACCCTGCGCCCGGTCCACCTGGACTTCCGGACCGACCCGCATTTCCTGGCATTCGGCGACGTCGAATCGGGCAAGAGTTCTTTGCTGCGCGCCCTTATCACCGGCATCTGCGCCACCAACACTCCCGACGAAGCCCTGATCCTGGTCGGCGACTACCGCCGCGGCCTGCTGGGCGTAGTGGACCAGCCGCATCTGCTCGGCTACGCCGGTGCCGAGAACACGTTGACCGACCTGGTGAACCAATGCGCGACCGCGATGCGCAACCGGCTGCCCGGCCCGGACGTCACCCCCGACCAGCTGCGCAACCGCTCCTGGTGGCGCGGTCCGGACCTGTACGTGGTCATCGACGACTACGAACTGGTCGCGACCGCGGGCCGGAACCCGCTGCTGCCACTGCTGGAATTCCTGCCGCAGGCCAGGGACATCGGCCTGCACCTGATCCTGGCCCGCTCGTCCGGTGGCGCCGGGCGGGGTCTGTACGAGGCGGTGATCCAGCGGGTGCGGGAACTGGGCTCGCCGGGCCTGGTCATGTCGGGCGGGAAGGAAGAAGGCGCGCTGCTGGGCGACGTGAAGCCGTCACCGCAACCGGCCGGTCGAGGGACGCTGGTGTCGCGACGGCACGGGACGGAGCTGGTGCAGGTGGCGTGGACTAAGCCGGTGGAGGAATGAGCGGGGTCAGTAGAGGAACGTCTCTCGATCGGTCAGGGGGCTGAGGTAGGAAACGTCCCACTCCGGCTGGCGGAGCATTCCCGCCTCTCTCAGGGCAATCGCGGATACAGCGATTCCCACCCGGCCACGACGGCCCGCAGCTCCGGATCCGAAAGGTGTTCCCGCACCTGCCCGGCAAGCTTGATGAGCACTTTGGCCCGATGCAGCCGCCCGATCTCCGGTGTCGACAGCTTCGTCCACTTCGGACTCAGCCGCTCGCATTCGTCGATCCGCTCCGGGGTGAGCACAGCCATGATCCGCCGTACCGCGTCTTCTGGAGCATAACCGTTGCCCGGCAAGGAAAAGCCCGACTCGGCGAGCCCGATCGACAGCATCAGCTGCCGGTTCAGCACCTCGTCCGCTCCGATCAGCCCGCACGCCTCCACGAACAAAAGCAGGTCGCAGGCCGCGTGCAGATAGCGTTCCTTCTCCGCCTCCGACCAGGGCGGGTCGTCACGCCCGTGCGGACCGAGTTCGGCCCACAACCCGTTGAACAGCAGCCGCAGGAACTCGCTCCAGCCGTCTCGGTTGATCCCCTCGGGCAACTGCCCGCCGCCGATCCACCAGGCGAACCGGTCCCGGTGCGACATCCCGGCCACCGGCTCGAACACCGGCCACGTCCAGCCCGTCACCGGGACGTCATCCGCACCGAGTCGCGCGCCGCGGCCAGCCTCGGCGGCGCGTCTTCGACGTCGAAGAGATAGCTCATCCAGCCCCCAAAGTCAGAACCCGCCGATGCCCCACGGCGCCGGAGTGAGGACCCACGTCCCACAACGACTTCGCTGCGCACCGCACCGTCGTTACGGTGTGCGGCGGATGACTCAAACCGGCAGCGCGTCCAGATCCACCGCGAAACCGGAGCCGTCGTCGTAAGGAACCACGTCCCACAACGAGTTCGCCGCCCGCCACACCGCCGCCACTGCCGACCACTCGACCTCGCCGCTCAGCGTGAGCGTCGCGACCGCGTCCGAGGCACCGACCCGGCCGGACGCGTCACTCGGCGCCAGTTCGGCGATCATCGCGGCCACCACCGGAGTGCCCGCCGAGAACTCCAACTGGCAGCCGTCGCCCACCTCCGCGGACACCCAGCCTTCTCCGCTGTTTCGGTCCTCCACCGGCGCAGCCGCAGTTTCGGTCAGCGCAGCGAACCCCGCGGCGGCGTCCACCCCGTTGGTCTGGCAATACAAGTGGATCTCATACGCCATCCGCGCCCAGTCCCCTCACGGCAGCCCCACCACGGGAAAGTCCTTCTCCACCGCCTCCAGCGCAGTCACGATCTCCGCCAGCTGCGCGTACTCGATCCCCTCGATCCGGAACACCAACCGGTTCCCGCTCGAATGATCAGCGACCGCGACGCCCTCCGCCTCGACCCAGCCATCCGCCGCGACAGTCACGGTCAGATCCAGCCAGTCCTCCAGCGACGTCAGCCGCGCACTGCCCCCAGACTCGTCGCAGGCCGCCAGCTCCTGCCGGAACTCCCGCAGCTCATTGGCCCGCAACCCAGCGGCCAACCGCCCGGTGAACCCGCCCGACACGATCTCGATCGGACTGATCAGCCAGTTTCCGTCCCAGAAATCGTCCGCGCCGGGATGCATCCGCCCGCGCACGGCGATCACCAGCCGATCCCCGCGCGGCGCGCCGAACGTCACCGTATGCATCCCGCTCCCCGGTATCTCCGCGACTGCCAGCTCCGCCAGCATATGCAGTCCGCGAGCGAGGGAGCCTTGATGCCCGGACTGGCCTCGCGGGCGTAGTCGGCTCGAAACGACCCGCGCGATCTCCGGCGGTGTGCCCGAAATCCGGATCAGCCTGCCCCCGAACACCTTGACCGGAAATCCCCCACCGGTCACCGCCTTCGCCGCGCTCACCCGTCCGGAGCAAGCCGAGGCACTCCAACGGCGGCGCGACCCGGAGGGAACACTCCGCGAAACATGGATCGAAGACCGACTTCCGTAGGTTACCGGATTTCCACATGCCGCCTACGGTCGGGAAATCACCACCGAGGCGGAGGGATTTTCCATGCGTTACGCGAAAGCGGCGGCCGTGATCGCTGGGGCTGCGATGGCGTTCGGGGCCGGGGCGGCGGTTCCGGCGAGTGCCGACACGCACATCATCGGCGGCGACACCGTGAAGTCGGCCCCGTGGGGCGCCCAGGTGTTCTGGGACGACGTCACCGACTACGGCGGCTTCGAATGCTCCGGCACGATCATCGCGTCCCAGTGGGTGCTCACCGCGCAGCACTGCCTGAACAAGGGCGGCATGCACGTCAAGGTCGGCGACGTCGCGCTGGGCCAGGGCACCGAGGCCGCGGTCGACGAGCAGAAGGCGTCGCCCAACGGCGACATCGCGCTGCTGCACCTCAAGTCCGCTGTGGACACCACGTTCATGAAGCTGTCCGACAAGGACCCGGAAAACGGTGCCACCAACCAGATCTACGGCTGGGGCCGCACCAAGGACCAGAGCCCGCCGTCGGACACGCTCAAGACCGCGGACGTCCAGGTGACCGGCGAGAGCACGGACGCCTTCAACGGCAAGGCGATCGCCAGCAAGGGCGTCACCGGCTCGTCGTGGCACGGCGACTCCGGCGGCCCGCAGCTGGCCGACGGCGTCCAGGTCGGCGTCTGCTCGACCGGCGAGAACTCCGGCAGCGACGAACACGGCACCCAGAACTACGCCAGCGTCGCGAACAGCCGCGACTGGATCAAGCAGACCGCGGGCGTCTGATCCGCGCGTTCCGGCCTGCCGCCCCCGTGCGCGGCAGGCCGGAACTCCCACGGGGTTACCGGGCGAGGGCGCGCAACGCGGCCTTGTCCGGTTTTCCCGATTCCGCGACCGGCACTTCGTCCAGCACAGTGAACGAAGCCGGAATCGCGGCCTCCCCCAATTCCGCGGCGACCGCCGTCCGCAATTCTTCTGGATCCGGCGTACGCCCCGGCGCGGCGACCACGAACGCGTGCGCCGCTTCCCCGGTCCGATCGTCTGGAACCGCGACCACATAAGCCTGATCCACGGCAGGATGCGCGGCGATCGCGCGTTCGATCGGCCCGGTGTAATGAATCACCGCGTTCACGATCACCACGTCCCGGGCGCGGCCGGTCAAATACAGAAACCCGTTCTCGTCGAGCCGCCCGATGTCCTGGGTGCGGACCCAGCCGTCGGCCAGCACCGTCCCGCTCAACGCGGGATCGCGCCAGTAACCGGCGAAAGCCCTTGCGGTACGGGCGAAAACCTCTCCCGTCACCCCGGCGGGAACTGCTTTGCCGGACGCGTCCCGCACCTCCAGCGAGACGCCTTCGACCGGCAGTCCCACCGACTCGATCGCCGCCGGATGCTTCGCGACATCCGCCGCGTCCAGCACGGTCAATTTCCCGGTCTCGGTCTGCCCGTACCCTTGCCACAGCGCGGGCCCGATGCGCTTGAATCCCTCGGCCAGCAATCCCGGTTCCACCGGAGACCCGGCAACGGTGAGCATCCGCAGCGCGGAAAGATCGATTTCCTCCTCCCGCAGCACATCCAGCATCCGATACAACCGGGGAACCGTCACCAGCGCCGCCGTGATCCCCAACCGCGGCAATATCCAGGGAAAGTCCGGCAGCCCCTCCGGAATCACCGCGGTGCCGCCCGCGAGCAAACAAGCCTGCAAATGCAACACCATCACCGCACTGCTCAACGTCCCGAAGAGCAGAAACCGCCGATAGTCCCCCGCCGAACCCCCGGCCCGCTGCTCAAGCCCGAACTCGGCCAGCGCGTCGAACCGGTACGCGACCCCCTTCGGCACCCCGGTACTGCCGCTCGTGAAAACGACCCAGCCGAGATCGTCCGGTTTTCCGCACGGCACCGGTTCCTCATGCGCGGCAAGAAGTTCCGGCCCGATCGGCAGCGTCCGCACCCCCGCCAGCTCCGGGAACTCGGCGTCAGTCACCACCGCGGCCAGCCCGCCCAGCACCGCGGCCAGATGCGCCGGGGGCATCCCGGTCCGCACCCCCACCGCGCGAGCGCCGAGCGTCTGCACCGCGATCTGGGCGGCCCACCCCTCCGGCGTCACCCCGGTCGCGAGCCCGACCCCGTCCCCCGGCCGGATCCCGGCCGCCCGCAGCCCGGCGGCGAACCGGCCGATCAGCTCGAGCAGTTCGCCCCGGCGCACCCGCCGCCGCCCGTGCTCGAACGCGATCTCCTCCGGCGCGCGCCGCAGCGCATCCAGCAGGTCTTGGGGAAATGCCATCACACCGTCCTCCCGTCGGGCCAACCCGCCAAGGGGTACCGGAGAGATCTCAGAATCCCCTCAGCGCATGCCGCTCATCGGGAACCTCCGCCCGGGACCGGACCGCGAGCACCCCGCCGAGCGCCACCGCCGCGATCAAGCCCGCCGTCGCGGCGAGCGTCCAGAAGTCCGGCCGCACAATCGACTGCCCGCGCATCGCCTGCCACGCGGTGATCGCGATGACCCCCGCGTACCCGGCCGCACCTGTCCACACCAGCCGGCGCCGCACGAGTTCGTCCGACAGCACCGGATACCGCCGGGACAGCGCGACCAGCGCGAGCGCCAGCAGCGGCAACGCCTGGATCGCGTGGATCCCCACGAAATGCGTGATCCGCAGATCCCCGCCGACCGTGCTCCAGCCCAGCAACGGCAATCCCGGCCCGCCGTCCTCGAGACCGATCGTGTGCCCGCCGATCATCGACGGTTTCCCGCCGCCGTCCAGCACCCGCTGCTGCGCCGGGCTGGCCGAGAACATCATGAGCGCCAGACCCATTCCTCCTGCCGAAAGCGCGGTCCCCCACCGCAACGCAGACGTCAGCGCGCGATCCGGCAGCTTTTGGAACAGCAGCAGGACGACCACCGCGGCGGTCGCGCCCCACGCGGTGAACGCGCCGGTGGCCAGGAGGTTGCCGATCGTCACGTCGGCCGGCGTCGCGTGGTTGAAGTGCAGCGGACGGTCGTGCAGCAGCACTTGCCACACCAGCAGTGCCATGTCGGTGCCCATCCCGGCCGCGAACGCCGTGCCCAGCCACCAGCCGGCCCGGCGGCCGCGTTTCACCAGCGACAGCAGCCAGGCCAGCGTCGGCGCGTACAACGCCACCGAAACGGCGAATTTGAACGGTTTCGCCCACAGCGGCGCGTTGACGAGCGTGCGATCATCCAGCAGCAGCCCGAACCCGCACGCGACGAACAGCAGCACCATCGCCGCGGCCAGCACCCCCAGCGGCCGGTGCAGCCGGAACAGTCGTAATCCCCAGGAAGTCATACCGACAGCCTGGCCGCGCGCGGGAAGCCGGACACTGGCGTCGTCCCCCGTCCGCGGGGTAGGGCGAACCCCACCTGTGGGTAATAGTGCCGTCAAAGCGACCGGCAGTTGTGCCGTTTGACCACACCCGCTCTTTTTCTAGCGTGACATTCACACCGCGCGGCCCGCCGCGCACCGGGATTTTCCACGAGAGGGAAGGAGGTGGCCCGTCAGATGTCCAGTCCGGGATTCCAGGCAGATTCCGCTGCCATGACGCGCGCCGTCCAGGGCTTCGAGGAAACCGCTTCGAACGCTAAGACGACCATGGCCAGCTTGGAGTCCGAGCTGACCGAGACGCTGCGGAACTACAAGGGCGACCAGGCGGTCGCCTTCTGGGACCTGCAGCGCAGGCTTCAGGAGAAGATGGGCGCCGCCGTCCGGGAGCTCGACACCATGTCGCAGCTCGTGCACACCAGCCACGCGAACTACAACGCGGGCGACTCCGACGTGCACCAGAGCTTCCAGAGCGTCAGCCACACCGTCGAGGGCAACGTGATCCCTCGCCTCAACCCCTGAGAGAGGACCAGACACCATGGCTGACGTCGTAGAAATCAGCTTCGGGGCCCTGCAGCACAGCTCCGCGTCGCTCGCCGCCAAGGCGAAGGCGCTGACCTCCCAGCTGGAGCAGCTGCACCAGAACCTGCAGCCGATCACGCAGACCTGGTACGCCTCGGGCAGCTCCGCCGGTGAAGCGGCGCGCGCGTCCGAGACCCGGCTCCGCCAGGCGACCGCCGACATCGTCGCGATCATCGCGCAGTTCGGCACCAAGGTCGGCGACGCCCACGATCTCCAGCACCAGCTGGAGAACCGCAACCAGGGTTTGTTCGCCTGATCCGGCCCCGACGCCGGCCGTCCGGGGCGGGACCACCCCCCGCCCGCTCCGGACGGCCGGCTTTCCCGCGTCCTGCCGCACGAGAGGTCACCGGCCGATGCCCGACCAGTCGTACTACGTCCACCTGGAATCGCTGACGGACTTCGTCCGGGAGCTGGAAACCCAGATCCACGCGATGTCCCGGCCGAACGACTTCCTGCGCACCCTCGGGGAGCATCCGCTGCTGTTCGGGGAGTTCGGGGAAGCCGCTTCGCTCGCCGACGCCCACCGCGCCGCGGTCGCCGAAATGCAGGGCCTGCTGGAGCAGGTCCGCGGGGCGATCACGTTCGCGCAGGACGTCACCACCACCGTCGCCGACGGATACGCCCAGGCCGACCAGTCGGTCGCGGGCGACCTGCACCAATCGGGTCAGCAGACCGGTCTGCTCGACCCGCTTTTCTCGTTGCTGGGCCTTGATTCTTCAGGGGGTAAGAAGGCATGAGCGCAGCTTGCAAGCGAATCATCGCTATTCATGCCGTCGCCTCTTGGTCGGACAGCGTGGAACTCCTTAAGGAGGCGACGGCATGAGCGGGCCTCGCACCAATTTCGCCGGCTACACCCACCAGCAGCTCTACGCGATGCTGCAGGCGGGCGACCCGACCACCGCGCGCGCCGCGGCCGAACAGTGGAACTCGGCCTCGCGCGGGCTGTACGACCAGGCCGAGAACCTGTCGGATCAGCTCACCGATTTCTCCAGCGCGTGGACCGGCGGCGCGGCTGATCAGTACCGGACGATGATGACCGACCTGGTCGGCGGCATCCGCAAGGTCGCGGTCACCGCGCAGGGCATGCGCGACATGCTGGAGGACGCGGCGGACGCGCTGGTCAAGGCGAAGGCGGAGATGCCACCGCCGGTCGCGGTGCCGGACGTCTCGCCCGCGGACGTCGCGCTGGCGGTCAACCCGCCGCTGCTTCCGCCGGACACCCCGCCGGCCACGATCATCGCCGCGACGCAGCAGCGGCAGCAGGCGATCGCCAATGTCGAGGCGCAGCAACAGGCCGCGAACGCCGCCGGTTCCGCGCACGCCAAGGCGATCGTCGTCATGAACAACCTCGCGACGAATTACGACACCGCCGAGGAGTCGATCCCGGTTTCGCCGAACGCGGCCGCCCCGCCGCCCAAGCCGGTCCCCGGCGGCGGCGCTTCCACCGGCGGCGGCGCCACCGCCCCGATCGGCAACAGCCCGGACGGCGGCACTTCGGTCGGCGCGCCGGTAGATTCGCACCCGCTGCCCACCGACGGCACGCAGGTTCCCGGTTCCCAGCCCGGTGGGCACCCGGCGCAGACTCCGGGCAGCCCGCTGTTCGGCGACATGTTCACCGCCGGCCTCGCCGCCGCGTCCGCGGCCGCGTTCGGCCGTTTCGGGTCGATCATGCCGAAGGTTCCGTCCTGGGCCACGGGCGGCGGCAAAGACGGCAAGGACAAAGACAAGGACGGCAAGGAGCCGGAAACCCCGCTGGGCACGAAACTCGGCGGCGGAGCGGGTCCGGCGGGCGGTGGCGGCGGCGGCATCCCGGTCGGCGGCGGGGAAGCCCCGTCGATCGACGGGGGCGGCATTCCCTCCGGCGGCGGGCTCAGCGGCGCCGGGGAAGCTCCGGCCGCGCACTCCGGGCTCGCCGGGAACGCGCCGTCGAACGTCCTCAGCGGACTCGCGGGCGGTGCCGCCGGTGCGGCGGGCGCGGCGGCCAAGAGCGCCATGCCGATGATGCCCATGATGCCCATGGGCGGCATGGGAGCGGGCGGCGACCTGGGTTCCGGCCGCCGGATTCCCGCGTGGCTCGTCGAAACCGAGAACGTGTGGGGCCAGCAGACTCCGGTCGCGCCCTCGGTCGTCGGCGAAGAGCCGGCCGACCAGCCGTGACCGACGGCTACCGGGTCGCCCCGGCGAAACTGGCCACCGCGGCGTCCGAAGTGGACACTCGCGCCGGGGCGCTCCGGACCGTGCAGCAGGCCGTGGCGGGCGAACGAGTGCCCACCACGGCCTTCGGCCAGGTGTCCGCGTCGTCCGGATGTGCCGCTGGGCTGGAGAAAACGCTCAGCGCCCTCGCCGCGGACGTCGACCAGCGCGTGGTTCGCCTCCAGGTGCTCCGCGACGGCCTTACGGCTTCGTCGGCGGGCTACCGGCGCGCCGACGAGCAGGTGGCGGCGATGTACCGTTCGCTTCTGCCCGAGGACCCGGTGCCGTCCGCCGGGAAATCCGCCGCCAGCGGCGGCTGGGCCGGGACCATCGCGGCCAACCGGATGAAGGTTTCCGACGCGCTCGCCGCCGAACGGACGCACCTGGCCGCACTGTCCGATCCGGACGCCATCGCCCGCTCGAAGCGGCGAATCGCGTTGTACCAAAGCATTCTCGACGACCACCGGCAAATCCTGCGCTTCGACCCGTCCGGCAACGGCCGGATCGCCGAACTGGTCGGCACGATCCAGCCGGGCACGCGCAACGTCGGGCTGTTCGTGCCCGGCGTGCACACCCGGATGGACACTTTCCAGTCCTACGCCGACCTCGGCCGCAGCCTCGTCGCCGCCGACCCGAGCGGCCGGACAGCGATGGTCGTGTGGGCCGACGGCGTGTTCCCGCAGAACGTCACCACCGAAGGGTCCGAAGCCAGCTACGCGCAGACGATGGCCCCGAATCTCAAGGCGTTCGGCGACGAACTGCGCGGCCAAGTCGACGCCCAGACCGGCGGAGCGGCCACGATCACCGCGATCGGCCACAGCTACGGCGGCGCCACCGTCGGACTCGCGGACCAGCAAGGCTTGCCCGTGGACCGGGTCCTGCACGTAGAGTCGGCGGGCATGGGACACGGAGTATGGAGCCCAGCGGACCTGCCGCCGAGCCAGGCCGGCGTGCAGCGGTACTCGATGACCGCACCGCTCGATCCCATCGTCCTCGCCCAGGGCAACGCCGGGGCGCTGGAATGGACCGGCATCGGTCACGGCGCCGACCCGGACACCTTCCCCGGCGTCACCGAACTCACCACCGGCCGCGACGCCGCGGGCAACGTGCAATGGGGCTTGTCCTCGCACAGCGGCGTGCTCAAGCCGGGTTCGGATTCGTGGGAGAACATCTACGGCGTGCTGACCGGCGGCCACGTCACCGAGGCGCCCGTGCCGGTTCCGGCGGTGCTGCCGTGATCACCCGTGAACTCAAGGATCTGGCCGCCGAGCTGACGAACGTCATCGACAGCGTGGCCGCGGCGTTCGGCTCACGCGCACTGCCCACTGTGGACGGTGAATTGGACTGCGATCCCGCGCGGCCGGGGCAGGTGATGTGCTGGCAATACGGCGTCCGGCTGGAGGACAGCCAGACGGCTTTGCGGGTGCTGGGCGAAGCGGTCCGGCCGACGCTGGAAGCGGCGGGCTGGGAATCGTATGACCGCAGCACTTACCGCGAAGTGATCGCCCGATTTTCCCGGGACGGCGCGGATTTCAGCGTGCACATCGCCCGCGACGGACGCGGGGTGGCGATCATCGGCTCCACCCGGATGGTGACCGCGGGCCACGACGCGGACGAGGCCTGACCCTCACGCCCGGACCGCCAACCTCGTGAGTGTTCGCGCCGGTTAGAACCGGCATGAGCACTCACGAGACCGCAAGCGAGGAGTCGCCACCGGACCAGCCTCTCCAGGGCGCCACTCACCAGCCTCCACCCGCGCTCACGCCCGGAACCGCGACGGCCGCCACCCGCGCCGCCGTCCCCGCCGGAACGCCGCCACTCCGATCCCCGCCGCGGCCGCCACCGCGACCCCGCCCACCGCGACGATTCCCGCCGCCACGTCGGACGTCGGCCGGACCTGCGCCGCGGCCGGGACCACCGCGGGCAGCTCGGACCGCACCGCCGCCGCGCTCGGACCGGGCGCGGTGGCGGGCAACGTCGACGACACCGCGGCGTAAGCGTCGAGCATTCCCCAACCCCGGCGCGGATCGTGCGCCCCGGTCGGCGGGCGGGAAGCGGTCAGCAGCAACCGGTTCACCACCTCTTCGCCCTTCATCCGCGGATGTGCGGAACGCACGAGCGCGGCCGCTCCGGCGACATACGCCGCGGCCAGGCTCGGGTCGGTGATCGGCCACCGGTGCGCGATCGCGCCCCCGCCGCCGGCCGACGTGCTCACCAGATTCGCGCCAGGAGCGGCGATTCCGAGGTAATCCCCGGCTTCGGTCTGCACCGGAGCGCCGGATTCGTCCGTTGAGCCGACCGCGAGCACGTCCTTCGAAGCGGTCGGATAGGTATGCGCGCCTTGCTGAGTCGCCGCCGCGGCCGAAATCACCACGGCCCCGCGCGCCTTCGCGCGGTCGAGCGCCGCGCCCAGCGCCGGGCTGTCCGAACCCGCCGGGACCGCCACGAGAATCACTCCCGCGCCCCGGTCGAGCGCCGTGTCGATCGCCCCCGCCAGCGCACCGGGATCGCCGCCGCCGTCCGAGGACGAACCGTTGCTTTCGGTGTAGCGCAAGGGAAGCAGCTTCACGCCGGGCGCGACGCCGGTGAACGTGGTCTCGTTCGCGGGCTGCGCTCCGACGATGCCCGCGGCGATCGTGCCGCGCCCGTCGCAGTCGGAATCCGCGGTGCCCGCCCCGCCGAGCACCTGCCCGGGCGCGAATTGCGCGTTCTGCTTGTCGACGCCGGTGCCGATCACCGCGACGGTCTGGCCCTCGCCCCTGGTCAGCGCCCACAGCCGCGGCGGGTTGACCAGCCGCTGGCCCCAGGACACCGCCCCGGTGTACGGGCCGGACGGATTCGCGCACGACGCCGCCCCGGCCGAGGTCGCCGTGACGGGCAGGCCGAGCGCCACGAGCGCGGCCACCGCTCCGGCGGCAATTCCCCGCACCGCGGCCCCCTCCCCTTGTCGGACAAGGAGATTCTAGTGGAGAGCGGGCCGCGGCGACAGGGTTAACGCAGGTCCATCCCGAGGTCGAGAGCGGGCGAGGAATGCGTGAGCCCGCCGACCGAGAGGTAGTCCACACCGGACTCGGCGTACGGCCGCGCGCGATCGAGCGTCAGCCCGCCGGACGACTCCAGCCGCGTCTTCGGCGACACTTCATCCCGCCGGGCGACCGCCTTCACGCATTCCTCTGGCGTGAAGTTGTCCAGCAGGACCTCGTCCGCTCCCGCGGCCAGCGCCTCGTCCAGCTGCGCCAGATCGTCCACCTCGACCTCGCACGGCAGCTGCGGCGCGTGTTCCCGCGCCGCCGCCAGCGCCGCCGTGACCGAACCGGCCGCGACCACGTGGTTGTCCTTGATCAGCACCGCGTCGCCGAGGCCCATCCGGTGATTCACGCCGCCGCCGCACCGCACCGCGTACTTCTGCAGCAGCCGCAGCCCCGGCGTCGTCTTGCGCGAATCCCGTACCGCCGCACCGGTTCCGTCGATCGCGGACACCCACGCCGCGGTCGCCGTCGCCACTCCGGACAGGAGGCACAACAGGTTCAGCGCCGTGCGCTCCGCGGTCAGCAACCCGCGCACCGGACCACGCAGCACGAGCACCGGCTCCCCCGGGACCGCGGGCGAGCCGTCCTCGCGGATCGAGACCACCTCGTAGTCCGCGCCGAGTACCTCGTCGAAAACCGCCAGCGCCACCGGAATCCCGGCCACCACACCGGCGACGCGCGGCGTCAGCTCCGCCACCGCGCGGGCGTCCGCCGCGACCGTGGCCGCCGTCGTGGCGTCCGGCCCGTACCGCAAATCCTCTTCCAGCGCGGTGGTGACGACCCGCCGCACGTCGGCGACGTCCAGCCCGTCCACCACCAACGCCCGCACGACCGCTTCGGAGAATTCCCCGCTCATGCCACCCCTTCCAACGACGCCGCCTCGACCAGCACTGGTTGTCCCGACGGGCTCAGCCGGATCAGCTGGCTCCGCCGCAATCCTTCGTCGCGCTCCGGGAAGTCCGTCCGCACGTGACATCCCCGCGATTCCGTCCGCCGTTCCGCCGCCGCGAGCAACGCCTGCGCCACCACGGTGAGCGCCGCGTCCTCCACTCCGGCGTGTGTCCACAGCGGACTATCCACTGTGGATAAATCCAGCGCCGAGACCGCCGCCGCGAGCCCGTCCGCGTCCCGGCCGATCGCCGCGTACCGGCTCATGACCCGTTGCAGCACATCACGTTCCGCCGCCGGAGCGACTGTCCTTTCCGGAATCCGGCCGCGCGAGGGATCCGGCAGCAACCCAGCAGCCAGATCCGCGGCGACCGCCTCCGCGGTCCGCTGCCCGACGACCAATCCTTCGAGCAAACTGTTGGACGCCAACCGGTTCGCCCCGTGCAACCCGGTCCGCGCCACCTCGCCCGCCGCGTACAACCCGCGAACAGTCGAGCGTCCGTCCACAGTGGCCACCACGCCACCGCACGCGAAATGCGCCGCGGGAGTCACCGGAATTACGTCCTTCGCCGGGTCGATTCCGAGCACCGCGCACGCCGCGTGCACTGTCGGGAACCGCTTGGCGAACCCAGGAATGCGAGTGGCGTCAAGGAAAACGTGATCGTCGATGCCACCGGGAGCCAACAGCTGCCGCCGGGTGATCGCCGCCGCCACCACGTCACGCGGAGCCAGATCGCCGAGCGGATGCACCCCGGCCATCACTGACGCGCCAGCGCCGTCCACGAGCGTCGCGCCCTCGCCACGCACCGCCTCCGTGACGAGCGGGCACCGTCCGCGCGCACCCGGCGTGTACAGCACCGTCGGATGGAACTGCACGAACTCGATGTCGGCTACCGCCGCGCCCGCGCGCAACGCGAGCGCCAGCCCGTCACCGGTCGCGATCTCCGGATTGGACGTCGCTTGGTACAGCTGCCCGAACCCACCGCTGGCCAGCACCACCGCCGACGCCCGCACGATCCCCGGCACGCCGTTGCGGTCGAGCACCGTCACCCCGGCCACCTCGCCCGCGGACGTGCGCAGCGCGTCGACCGCGATGTGGTGCTCCAGCACCGGAATCCGCCGCTCGCCGGCCTGCGCGACCAGTGCGCGCTCGACCTCCGCGCCGGTCGCGTCGCCACCCGCGTGGATCACCCGGAACGCGCTGTGCCCGCCCTCGCGAGCCCGCGCCAGCGCGCCCGAGGCGTGGTCGAACACCGCGCCGTTCTGCCGCAACTCGGTGACCGCCGCCGGACCGCCGCCGACAATCGACCGCACGGCGTCCTCGTCGCAGAGCCCGGCTCCGGCGGTGAGCGTGTCAGCGGTGTGCTTCTCGACCGTGTCACCCTCGTCGCGCTCGCCGTCGAGCACCACGGCCACGCCGCCCTGGGCCCACCGGGTGTTGCCGTCGGAGACCGCCGCCTTCGTCACCACCAGCACGTGCAGCCCGAGTTCGCGGGCCCGCAGCGCCGCCGACAGCCCCGCCACGCCACTGCCGATCACCACCAGATCGGCTCGAGCTTCCCAGCGCGCTTCCGGTGAGGTTTTCGCCTCATCGGCGTTAACTAGGCCGCTCATTCTCCACCGCCAGGCTGCCCGATTTCGATCATCCGCTGCACCGAGGCGCGGGCCCGCGAAGCCGTTTCCGGGTCGACGTGGACCTCGTCCGCGCCCTCGGTGAGGCTCCGCAGCAGCGCGGCCGGAGTGATCATCTTCATGTACCGGCACGACGCCCGGTCGTTCACCGCGCGGAAGTCGATCTCCGGCGCGGCCTTGCGCAGCTGGTGGATCATGCCGATTTCGGTGGCCACGAGCACCGAGGTCGCCTTGGTGTCGCGCGCCGCGTGCACCATGTCGCCGGTGGAAAGGATCTTGACCCGCTCAGGGGCCACCGCACCCTCGCCGGCCAGGTAAAGCGCCGACGTCGCGCACCCGCATTCAGGGTGGATGAACAGGTCGGCGTCCGGGTTCTCCTCGGCGCGCGAAGCCAGCTCGGCCCCGTTGATTCCGGCGTGCACGTGGCACTCCCCCGCCCAGACGTGCATGTTCTCGCGCCCGGTCACGCGCTTGACGTGCGCGCCGAGGAACTGGTCCGGCAGGAAGAGAACTTCCTGGTCAGCCGGGATGGAAGCGACCACGTCGACCGCGTTCGACGACGTGCAGCAGATGTCCGTCTCGGCCTTGACCTCGGCCGTGGTGTTCACATACGAGACGACCACCGCGCCCGGGTGCTCGGCCTTCCATTCGCGCAGCTGAGCGCCGGTGATGGAATCGGCGAGCGAGCAACCGGCCCGCGCGTCCGGGATCAGCACCGTCTTCTCCGGAGCCAGGATCTTCGCCGTCTCGGCCATGAAGTGCACGCCGCAGAAGACGATCGTGGACGCGTCGCTGCTGGCCGCGATGCGGCTGAGGGCAAGGGAGTCGCCGGTGAAGTCCGCGATGTCCTGGATCTCCGGGACCTGGTAGTTGTGCGCGAGCAGCACCGCGTCGCGCTTCCGGGCGAGCTCCCGCACGCGGGCCGCCCAATCCGCGTTCGCCTCGACCCCGCCGTAGGGGGTCAGGTCCTGGTCAAGCGTGGTGGTCATGTCCTCGGCCCTCTCGAGAATCGCCAGCCTGGCGAACCGGTTCGACCCCGGTTCCGCTCCGTTCGGTTTTCGCCTTACAATCGAAAACCGTGCGAAGTCATCTTAACACCCGAGCCCCCCTCGCCCACGAGGTTCTGGCGGCAGTCCTTCAAGTGCGCTCGGACACACTGCGAGTGCTTTTGTGGCGCCGAGCGCTCGATCCGCACCTGGGCCGCTGGTCGCTCCCCGGCGGCCGGCTGCGCCCCGACGAGGACGTCGAGACCTCCATCCGGCGGCAGCTCGCGGAGAAGGTGGACGTCCGCCAGCTGAAACACGTGGAGCAGCTCGCCGTGTTCAGCGCCCCCGACCGCGTCCCCGGCCCGCGGGTCGTAGCCACCGCTTTCCTGGGCCTAGTCCCGTCCGACGTCGACCCCGCGGTTCCCGAAGACACCGAGTGGCACGACGTGAACGCCCTGCCGCGTACCGCCTTCGACCACGAGGCGATCGTGCTGCGCGCCCGCGACCGTCTGCGGTCGAAGTTGAGCTACACCAACTTAGGTTTCGCGCTGGCCCCCGAGGAATTCACCATCTCCGCGCTCCGGGGCCTGTACTCCGCCGCCCTTGGTTACAAGGTGTCCGCGACGAACCTGCAACGCGTGCTCCAACGACGCGGCTTGCTGGTCCCCACCGGACACACCGCACCCCCCGGCCGGACCGGCGGACGACCTGCGGCGCTGTTTTCTTTCGCCGCGAAAGACATGCACATCACCGACCCTTTCGCCGTCCTCAAGCCCCCGCCGCGGCGCTGAACACGAACTGCGGCGGCGCCTCGCAGCCCGTACCGTGGACGCGTGACCGAGCCAGAGCAGTGCCCCAGCGGAACGGCGACCCTGCCGTTGTTCCCGCTGCAAACGGTCCTGCTCCCCGGTACGCACCTGCCGCTGCACATCTTCGAACCCCGCTACCGGCAACTGACCGCGGACCTGGTCACCGGCACCGTCCCCGAGCACGAATTCGGCGTGGTCGCCCTGCGCAGCCCCCTGGTCCGCGAGGTCAGTGGTCTGAACCATTTGTATGGCGTCGGCTGCAGCACGATCCTCCGCGAAGCGAAACGCCTCCCCGACGGCCGCTACGACGTAGTCACACGCGCCGCCCGCCGCTTCCGCCTGCGCGAACTGCACCGATCGTCCGCTCCCTACCTGATGGCCGAAGTCGACTGGCTCCCCGACGACCCAGTCCCCACCGCCGCCGAGCCGACAGCCCGCCAACTAGCCGAAGTAGCCCGAGCGGCCCACGCGAGATACTGCGAAGCAGCCTGGCACGCAGACGACTGGCACCCACCCCACGACGACGCCGACCTGGGCGAACTCGCCTACCAACTGGCCGCCGACTGCCTTCTCCCACTGGAAGACCGCCAGCTGCTCCTGGAAGAAACCCACCCTCTGCGCCGCCTGCGCATCGTCTGCCGCCTGCTCACCAGAGAAGCCGGTTTCCTGGAAACCCTAGGCGCAGTACCACTGCCCCCCACCGAACTGGTCACCTTCACCAAACCCGCGGACCTGAACTAGCCCTCTCCCGCCCGCACCGCTCCGTGAGGGCCACCCTCACACCCCCTGATTCCCTCAGGGTTCCCCTCACGACCCCCACGCAGCACCTCCACGCGCCGACCTCCGCGCGGCACCTCCACGCGGCACTTCCACGCGCCGACCCCCACGCGGCCACTTCCACGCGCCGTAAAGAACTCCCCCCGGACTTAACTCCCCTCAAAAAGCCCTTCACGACCCGCCCGACCCGCCAGTACGCACCCCCAATGCCACGTTGGGGCGGCTAGCCCCACCCTCCAAACCGCAGCCCACGCACCCAACTCACCAAGGCATCCACACTCCCCCGCACCCCGATACGAAGCCAAAAACGCGGGGGGGGGGGGGGGGGGGGGGGGGGGGGGGGGGGGGGTTGGGGGGGGGGGGGGGGGGGGGGGGGGGGGGGGGGGGGGGGGGGTGGGGAG
>NZ_JBVJOE010000011.1:0-56198 GCF_055583325.1 Amycolatopsis sp. NPDC104775 | reverse complement strand
GGGGTGCTTGTCAAGGCATCTTTCCCGCCTTGACAAGCACCCCCGCGCCGTCGTCACAATCCAGCTTCGGGGTGCCCCCACAACCCCCACGGCAATGTCGCCCCCCAGGGCGACGAGCCGACACCCGACGCCTTCACCCCAGCCGCCGCCCCAAATCCTCCCGCCCATTCCAGGCAGTCATCAACGCATAAACCAAACAGGTCACCAACGGAGCAGCCAGCACCACCCACCCCGTCTCAATCCGGGGCGCCTGCTCAATCACCGCCCCCAACGCAGGCGGCGCATCCACCGAATACCGGGAATTGGCGAACGCAGGCCCCATCTGCGTCCCCAGCCAAGCCGCCAGCAACGCCCCGCCCGTCGCCGCCACCAGCACCACCGGCCCCCGCCGCTCCCGCAGGAACCACACGACCAGCCCGATCAGCAACCCGCCAGCCATGGCCAAAAACCCGAACACAGCCAGATCGTCGAACCGATGCCAGCTCTCCAGCTCCAACGGAGCCAATTGCCCGCCAGGCCCAACCACCCGCACCCGCTCAGCCGGAGCGAGGACCGACCACAACCACCCCATCGGAATCCCGAGCAACGCAGCGGTGGAAAGAACACTCACCGCGGGAAGAAGATCAGCCTTCACCACGACCCGCGGCCGCTGCGGCGGAAACAACACCGGCACCGACCACCCCTCGGCCACCCCCGACGACCGATGCGCCGCCCTGCCCGCGGAATCGACCACCCGAGGCTCCCTTCCCTGCCCGTGCGTTCCCAGCGTATGCAGGACTGAGAGTAACCGGTTGCACCCAACCCAGCCGCGAACGGCCCGCGGTCCGGGTGATAAAAACCCGCGGTCTCGCCCTAGGCCAACCGCCCAAAACTCACCGCCCTGGACGCCAGAAAGTCAGCTCTGCGCAAAAGCAGCAGCGGTGAAAGCCTCCGGGTCGAACTCCCCGCCAAACCACGGCGACAACCCCAGCCGGGCCCGCTCGGCGAACGTCTCCGGATCCACCGCCCCCAGCCCAGCCGGAAGCGCCCCCAGCAACGGCGCCCCCGCCGCCACCGGCAAATCCCGAAGATTCTCCAACGCGGCCAAGTCCGGATCCTCCGGCCAGGACCCGATGATCACCCCGACGACATTCAACCCACGCCGAGTAGCGACCTCAGCGGTCAACGCGGTCGTATTGAGCGTCCCCAACCCAGCCTGGGCCACGAGAACCACCGGTGCCCCCAACGACCACGCGACGTCCGCCAGCGTGCTCCCCTGCGGATCGAACCGCACCAGCAGCCCGCCCGCGCCCTCAACGAGCGTCAGGTCGTGCGCCGCAGCCAGCTCGCTCGCGGCAGCCGCGATTTCGCCAGGCCCCACCGTGGGCAACCCGGACCGCCGGGACGCGGCCTCCGGGGACAACGGATCCGGGTACCGCCGCAGTTCGCGGGTCGTCAGGTCCTTGCCCGCCAGCCGCTCCACCTCGGCGAGGTCGCCCGCCTCGCCGGGGAGCACGCCGGTCTGCGCGGGTTTCAGCACCGCGACGCGTTGTCCCTGCGCGAGGGCCAGCGCCGCGATCGCCGCGGTGGCGACCGTTTTGCCGACGTCGGTCCCGGTTCCGGTCATCACGAGCGTCGTCACGAGCCATCAAGATATTGACGTGCTCTCCGATGTCAACACTCGGGGTTCCCTCGCGCGCGCCCGGCGGCACGCGCGAGGGCCCGAGTCAGCCGGCCGGGGCCGCCGCGGGCGCTCCCGCGGCCACGAACTCGCCCTTCGCCGGGTCGGCGAGGTACACCTGCGCCGCGCCCACGTCGAAGTACAGCCCGGTCAGCGCCAGCTCGCCGCGCGCTTCGGCCTCGGCGACCAGCGGGTACTGCCGCAAATGCGTCAGCTGCTGCAGGACGTTGTGCAACGCCAGCCGGTCCGGTTCGCGCTCCGGCCGTTCCCCGGCGAGGGTCACCGCCCCGGCCCGGTTCCGGCTCGGTTCGGCGTGCACCAGCCAGGTCGCGAGTGCGGTGTCCGCGGGCGGACCGCTGGCCAGCGCGCCCATCGCCCCGCACGAGGAATGCCCGCACACCACGATTTCCCGCACTCCCAGCACCCCGACCGCGAACTCGATCGCCGCGTTGGTCGACGGGTCGGCCTGCCCGGGCGGCACGAGGTTGCCGATGTTGCGGATGGTGAACAGGTCGCCCGGACCGGACGTGGTGATCAGGTTCGGCACGATCCGGGAATCACCGCACGTGATGAACAGCGTGTGCGGCTGCTGCGCGTGCGCGAGCCCGCTGAGGACGTCCTTGAGCAGCGGCGCGGCCCGGCGCTGGAACTCGGTCGCGCCCCGGTGCGTGCGCTGCCCGGGCACCCGCACGTCCGCGGCCTGCCAAGCCGACCAGGGAGCCAGCCACCTCGGCATCGCACCGGCCGCCGCGGTGCGCCGGAGCGTCGGACGGCCTTCCTTGCCCTTGGCGAACCACGGATGCCCGATCTCGTCGACGACCACCGTGCCGCCAGTCCGTTCATGCGCCTGCTGCCAGGCGGAAAGGCTTTCGAACGCCGCGTGGTCGAGGTAGTCGGCGACCAGTTCGAGCGTCACCTTCGACCCCTCCGGGATCGTGCCGAGCACCTTCGTCAGCCGCGGCACCGACAGGAACGTCAGCACGCCTTCGACGATCACGCGCCATTCGCCGCCGTGGTGCTCGGCGTGCACGCCCGACCACACGGTCCGGCGCAGCATCAGCAGCACGGCCAGCACGATCCCGGCGAGCACGCCGGTGAGCAGGTCGAACACGACCACCCCGGCGACCGTCACCAGGTAAAGCGGCAGATCGCCGTGCCGCAGCACCTGCCGCAGATGACCGGGATTGACCAGCTTCGCGCCGACGTGCACGAGCAGCCCGGCCAGCGCGGCCAGCGGAATCGACTCCAGCACCCCGGCGAGCGCGACCACGAACACCAGGACCCACACGCCGTGCAGGACCGCGGACGCCCGGGTGCGTGCCCCGGCCGCGACGTTGGTGGAACTGCGCACGATCACGCCGGTGACCGGAAGCCCGCCGAGCGCGCCGGAGACCATGTTCGCCGCGCCCTGGCCGATCAGCTCGCGGTTCAGATCGGCCCGCGGGCCGTTCTGGAGTTTGTCGACCGCGACCGCGGACAGCAAGCTCTCGACGCTGGCGATCAGCGCGATGGTCAGCACCGCGACCGCCACCTGGCCCCATCCGCCGTCGGGCAGCTGCGGAGTGAAGCGGACCTGCAGCAGATCGCCGGACAGTTCGACGCGCGGCAGCGTCATCCCGGCGGCCAGGGACACGAGCGTCGCGACCGCGATCGCCGCCAGCGGGCCGGGGATTTTCCTTACCGCCGAGGGAAGTCTGGACCAGCCGAGCAGGATGGCGAGGGTCAGGACGCCGATCAGCGCGGCGGCGTCGTGGTGCGCGGCGATCTGCGCGGGCAGCCGGGCGATGTTCTCCAGCGCCGAACTCTGCGCCTTCCCGCCGAGCAGCACGTGCAGCTGGCCGAGCACGATCGTGACGCCGATGCCGGCGAGCATCCCGTGCACGATCGCCGGCGAGATGGCCAGCGCCGCCCGGGCGACCCGGCTCAGGCCGAACAGGATCTGCAGCGCCCCGGCGAGGACGGTGATCAGGCAGGTGACCTTCCAGCCGAAGGTGGAAATCGTCTCGGCCATCAGCACGGTCAGCCCGGCCGCGGGCCCGCTGACCTGCAGCGGAGAGCCGCCGAGGGCACCGGCGACCACGCCGCCGACGACGGCGGCGATCAGGCCGGCGACGATCGGGGCGCCGGACGCGAGGGCGATCCCGAGCGAAAGCGGGACCGCGACGAGGAAAACCACGAGCGAGGCGGGCACGTCGTGGCGAAGCACGGCAAGTCGTCTCATGCCGACCAGGAAACCGGGATTCCTGTGAAATGTCCGCTATGTCCCACTCTATGGAGTGGATCTTTATCGAATTACCCACGATCGGGTTGCGCGACCAGGCAAGATCCACTACGGGCAGCCACGCGAAACCCGAAGGAACCTCAGGCTTTCGTCGCGGCGGCCAGCATCGCCGACGTGATCACCGCCAGGTCGGCGTCGGTGCTGAGGTACGGCGGCATCGCGTAGATCAAATCACGGAACGGCCGCAACCACGCGCCTTCGGCTGTCACCACTTCGGTTGCGATGCCCAGGTCCACCTCGTGATCGAGCTGCAGCACCCCGATCGCGCCCAGCACGCGCACATCCACGACGTGCGGCAGCTCCCCGGCTGGCTCCAGTCCTTGCCGCAGCGCGGTTTCGATCCGGGCGACGTCGGCCTGCCACTGGCCTTCGGCCAGCAACCCGAGCGAAGCGTTGGCCACCGCCGAAGCCAGCGGATTTCCCATGAACGTCGGGCCGTGCGCGAGCACCGGAAGTTCGCCGCGCGCGATGCCGCCGGCGATTTCCGGCGTGCACAACGCGGCGGCCATCGTGAGGTAGCCGCCGGTGAGCGCCTTGCCGACACACAGCACGTCGGGCGTCACGCCGGCGTGCTCAGCCGCGAAAAGCTTTCCGGTACGGCCGAATCCGGTCGCGATCTCGTCGAAAACCAGCAGCACGTCGTGCTCTCTGGTCAGGTCTCGCAACGCGCGCAGGTAGCCGGGGTGGTGAAACCGCATCCCGCCCGCACCCTGCACCACCGGCTCCACGATCACCGCGGCCAATTCGCCCGCGTGCCGCTCGATCGCCTTCGCCAATTCGTCCACATAGGACTCATCGACCGAAGTGCCGAACCCGGACGGCGGCGCTGGCACGAAAACCTGCTCCGGCAGCACGCCGCGCCACAGGGAATGCATGCCGCCGTCCGGATCGCAGACGCTCATCGGCGTGAAGGTGTCGCCGTGGTAGCCGCCGCGCCACGTCAGCAGCCGGTGTTTGCCGGGCAGTCCGCGGGAACGCTGGTACTGCAGGCACATTTTCACCGCGACCTCGACCGACACCGAGCCCGAATCGCACAGGAACACGTGCTCGAGCCCGTCCGGCGTCATCTCGACCAAAGTCCTCGCGAGCGTGATCGCGGGTTCGTGGGTAAGCCCGCCGAACATCACGTGGCTCATCCGCCCGGCCTGCTCCGCGAGCGCGGCGTCGAGCACCGGGTGGCGGTAGCCGTGCACCGCCGCCCACCAGGACGACATGCCGTCGACCAGTTCCCGTCCGTCGGCGAGCTTCAACCGCACCCCGCTCGCCTCTTCCACGAGCAGGGGCGGCACCCGGCCCGGCATCGGCGCGTAGGGATGCCAGACGTGCGCGGCATCGAGGGCGAGGAGATCGGCAGCACTGGGTTCCACCCGCCGACCCTAACCGGGCGGCGGGCGGAATCGCAGTGACAGCCGCTACGCCCCGTGCGGCCGCACCGGCAGCGCCAGCACGCCGTGCACCAGCGAACTCGGCCGGTAGACGACGCGTTCGGCCGGAACGGCCAGACTCAGCTTCGGGAACCGGGCCAGCAGCGAGCCCAGCGCGATCTGCGCCTCCAGCCGGGCCAGCGGCGCGCCGACGCAGTAGTGGATCCCGTGCCCAAACGCGAGGTGCCCGCCGGGCGGCCGCGTGACGTCGAGCTTGTCCGGGTCCGGGAATTTCTCCGGATCCCGATTGGCCGACAGCAGAGAAATGTTGAGGAATTCGTCGCGCGGAATGGTGACGCCGCCCGCCTCGATTTCCTCGACGGTGTAGCGCAGCGTCGCGAAGTTGATCGGTCCGTCGTACCGGAGGAATTCCTCGACCGCACCCGGCATCAGGCTCGGATCGGCGCGCAGTTTCTCCGCCTGTCCGGGCTCGCGCAGCAACGCGAACGCGGCGTTGGCGATCAGGTTGACCGTGGTTTCGTGCCCGGCGATCAGCAGCAGGAACGCCATCGAGATCAGTTCGTCCCCGTCGAGCGAATCGCCTTCGTCGCTGGCGTGCACGAGATCCGAGAGCAGGTCTTCGGCCGGTTCGGCGCGTTTGCTCTCGACCAGCTGCTGCAAGTAGCGCTGCATGTCGTGCGCCGCCGCGGCTTGTGCTTCCTCTTCCGCGGCGAACGACAGCAGCAGGTGCGACCAGGCGGTGAACTCGCCGCGGTCCTCGATCCGCACGCCGAGCAGTTCGCAGATGACGGTGATCGGCAACGGCTCGGCGAACGCCTGGACGAGATCGACCTGCTCGTGCCCGGCCATCCCGTCCAGCAGCGCGTCGGCGATCTCCTGGATCCGCGGCCCCAGCCGGGCGACGGTGCGGGCGGTGAACGCCTTGTTCACCAGCTTGCGCAGCCGGGTGTGCACCGGCGGATCGCTGTTGAGCATGTGCCGGGTGAGCAGAGTGCTGAAGTCCGGCCCCTTGACCTCCTGGCCGACCTTCGCCGCGACCACCCGCTGCACGTCCGCGCTGTCCTTGCTGACGCGCGGATCGTTGAGCAGTTCGCGTGCCTGCTCGTATCCGCTGACCAAGTAGGACGGGATGCCGTGCCGGGCGATTATCGGGCACACCGCGCCGGATTCGCGCCGCTGCGCCAGCCATTCGTGCGGACTCTGCCAGAATTCCTCGTCCGCGAAAGGGAGTTCCTCGGTATGTTCGTCGACGCTCACTGCTGAGACCCCCTGAGCAGTTCGGTCAGCGCTCGGCCAATGCCGCCTCGACGCGCTCGACCACGTGTTTCCACTATGCCCGCCGCTCGGCCTTTTCCGCCACGTTCGCCAGCCGGTCCTGGCGGATCTTGAGCGTGCCGCGCTGGCCGAGATCGACGACCTCGAGCTCCAGCAGGAACTCCCACACCCGGCTGCCCGGCTACAGCATCGTGCGGGAAACCGCTGTCTCCCAACCACTTCGCCCGGTCTCACCCTCCTCGTGGGCCATGCCGACCTCATGGCGGAACCAGTGCGGGATCATAGGATCGTGCGCTACCGCCCGATTTCCCCCGACGCGCTCGCCGCCGAGCTGACCGAGCGCGTCAACGCGCTGACCCGCCGCCGAATCGCGGTCGCGATCGACGGCGCAGCCGGTACGGGCCCGCTCGCCGAAGCGTTGACCGCCCCGCTGAGGCTGCTCGGCCGCGCCGCGCTGCACGTGCCCGCGGCCGGCTTTCTGCGACCAGCATCCCTGCGTTTCGAGCACGGGAAACAAAATCCGGACGCGCGCTATACCGATTGGCTCGATCTGGGCGGTCTGCGCCGGGAAGTCCTGGATCCGCTCGCCGACGACGGAAGCGGCGAAGTGCTGCCCGCGCTGTGGGACGCCGAACGCGACCGCGCGACCAGACTGCCGCGCGTCCCGGTCCCGGACCGCGGCGTCGTCCTGGTCGACGGGGAATTCTTGCTCGGCGCGGGCTTGGCGTTCGATTTCGTGGTGCATTTGTGGCTTTCACCGGGTGCGTTGCGCCGCCAGGTCGCCGAGGAATGGGCGCTGCCCGCCTACGAACGCTACGAAAACGAAGTCGACCCGAGTGCCCTGGCGGACGTCGTGGTCCGCGTGGACGACCCGCGCCACCCGGCGATCTACGAACCCTGATCCCGGATCAGCGCACCGCCGCCACCGGATCGCCGTCCAGGAGCGTCGAGAGGCGCCGCGCCATCGTGTCCCACCGCCAGTGCTCGGCGACCCACGAACGGCCCGCCTCACCCATCCTGCGGGCGCGCACCGGGTCGGACAGCAGGGCCGACAGAGTCTCCGCGAGCTGAGCTGGGTCGCGGCCGTCGACCACGTGCCCGGTCACCTCGTCCAGCACCGCCTCCGGCGCGCCGCCGGACGTCCCCGCGACCACCGGCAGCCCGGTCGCGGACGCCTCCAGGTAGACGATGCCGAGTCCTTCCACGTCGAGCCCCTTGCCGCGCGTGCGAGCGGGCATCGCGAAGACGTCGCCCGCGTTGTAGTGCGCGGGCAGTTCCTCCCACGGCACCGAGCCGGTGAAGACCACGTCGTCGGCCACACCCAGCGCCTCGGCCAGCTGCGTCAGCCGTTTGCGATACGGACCGCCGCCGACGAGCAGCAATGCCGCACCGGGCACGCGCTCGCGGATCGCGGGCAGCGCGGAGATCAGCATGTCCTGTCCCTTGCGCGGGACGAGCCGCGAAACGCACACGACAGTCGGCCGGTCCCCAAGCCCATGCCGCGCGCGGATTTCCTCGCGCCCGGCCGGGTCCGGCGCGAAAACCGTGGTGTCGACCCCGCTCGGCAGCATTTCCAGCCCAGCATGCCGGCCGAACGCGGCGGCGAACCGAGTGCGCGTGTACTTGCTGACGTACGTGACGACGTCGACCGTCTCACCGATGCGCCGCAACGCCTGCCGCGAGCCCGGCAGCATCGACCAGCCGACTTCGTGGCCGTGCGTGGACGCGACGATCCGGCGCGCACCGGCCTGCCGCAGCGGATGCCCCAGCAGCGCGAGCGGAGCGGCCGCACCGAACCAGACGGCCTCGCAGTCACGGGCCCGCATGATCTGCTTCGCACGGCGCAGGACGTCCGGCGTGGGCAGCATCAGCGACGTCGGATGGCGCACCACCTCGAACGGCGCGGCCGCGTCGAACTCGACGTGCGAACCGCTGCTGCGCTCCCAGGAGGGCGCATAAACGACGAGGTCGTCCGCGGGCAGCCGGGTGGCCAGCGAATTGAGGTAATTCTGGATGCCCCCGGGGCGCGGCGGGAAGTCGTTCGTCACGAGCAGGGTCCTCAGCACCCCCGCAGGCTACCGACGAGCAGTTGCCGGGGAGACGACACGGGGCCGCGCGGGGCGGCCTTGGCTGAGTGCGAACGTCGGTCGGACTGCCCGGCGCGCATTGGCACGGCAACGTCTTGCCCCGCATCGCCCGTCGTCAGCGCGCAATCCCGCACGAAACCCGAGCACGGCCAGCGGCAGCGAAACCCCAGTCACCTCAACGGCGACCGGCTCGCGGGTCCACCGACGCACAGTCCCCCCACAAACGACACCGGCCCGCGTGCCGGTCTTCGCCGCGCTGTCGCCGGTCTTCCTGCCGCCCCGAGCCCGCACAGCCGACGCGCTCCAAGGCGGAGCCGGTGTTCGGCGTCGGCGAGACTCCCGAGCAGCGGAGGCACGACCCCGCCGAACTCCCGGCCACCACCACGGCGATCGACCCCTCGCGCCCACTACGGGAAACCGACGCGTACTCCGCAAACGACACCGGGGCGGCGCCGCGCAATGCGGCACCGCCCCGGTGAAAGCGAGAACGTCCGGTCAGGCGACCCGGCGCGCGCCCACGTACTGGCTCTGCAGCGGCGAGATCTTGACGACGTCGCCGGTGGTCGGCGCGTGCACCATCATCCCGTTGCCGATGTACATGCCCACGTGCGAGACCGGCGTGTAGTAGAACACCAGGTCGCCGGGCTGCAGCTGGCTGCGCGGAACCGGCGTGCCGGTGGTGCTCTGCTCGCGGCTCGAGCGCGGCAGCGAAATACCGGCCTGCTTGTAGGCCCACTGCATCAGGCCCGAGCAGTCGTACGAGCTCGGCCCGGTGGCGCCCCACTCGTAGGGCTTGCCGCGCTGGCTCAGCGCGGCCTGGACCGCGGCCGCGGCGGCCGGGCCGGCGTTCGCGAGATCCACCGAGACGTCGCCGCCGGTGTCCTTCTGCGCGTTGCGGTCCGCTGCGCTCAGCAGCGGCTGCGTCCGCTTCAGCTCGGCGACCTGGTCGTCGAGCGTCTTCTTCTTGGCGGTGATGTCCTCGGTCAGCTTCGCCGCGGCGTCGCGCGCCGCGGTGGCCCGCTGCGCGGCGTCGGCGGCCAGCTTCTCGGCGGCCTTGGCCTGGTCGACCGCGCCCTGGAGCTTCTCCAGCGCGGCGGCCTTCTGCGAGGCGATCTGGTCCAGCGCCGACGAACGGTCGAGGAACTCCTGCGTCGACGTGCCCGCCAGCAGCGCGGAGAGCTTGTTCATCTGGACGCCGGACAGGAACGACGCGTTCGCGAACTTGTCGACGTCGACCCGGTACTTCTTCTCGTTTTCGGCGGCCTGCGCGGAGAGGTTGTGAGCGTTGGTCACGTCTCCGTTGGCCTTGTCGAGGTCGCCCTGGCGGGCGGCGAGGTCGTCCTTGGCCTTGAGGAGGTCCTCGTTCGCCTTCTCCGCCTGCGCCGCGAGGTCGCGGTACTTGGCGAGAGCGTCCGAACCGGAGTCCGGCGGGGCCTGGAGGACGGGGAGGGGGGAAGCGGCTGCGGTGCCCGCCGGCTGCGCCGCGGTGACGATTGCGATCACCGAGGCTGCCGCGAGGGCACCTGACACCACGCGCTTGACTGGATGCGACTGCACGGCCGCGCGGGTCTCCTTTGCTCGTCGGCCGCCGTGGCCGGAACCCCGGCGCGGAAGAGGTCGGGGGCCCTCTTCGCGCACGCTGCCCGTCCGCGTTCCGGCCGTCGTGTATCCCGACAGCTTTTCCGCGCACGGTGGTTGGTTCCGGTCTGACTCCCCGACAAAGCCGTACCGGCGGCGATCCCGCGTCGCCGTCGTCCGACAGCTGACTGGCGCGAGATCTCGGCCAGGTTACGAAAAGACCGTCGGCGCGTCCACCGGGCCCCCCGTAAAAACTCTCCGTAGTCCGGCGAAACACCATCGGACCAGCAAGGCAGTTACACGTGACTTAGGTCACACGCCGTGGCAGCTCAAACGACCCCTTCGACTACTTACCGTTCACCGCATCGAGGCGACCGCTCGGCGAGTCAGTGTCACCCGCTGGGGTCACGCCGACCTACTGTCGGGCTCCGGAACCAGGCGCAGCCGCGGCACCATCCCCGCCTCGGCGAGCGCGTCGACAGCCCGCCGTTCGTCCGCGTCCCAGACGAGACCGACCGGCGGCCCGAGCAGCACGCTGACCACGCAATCGGCACACGCCGCCCCGCGCACCGCACACCGGTCGCAGTCGACGACGCACGTGTCGATGTCCTCGATCGCGACGTCCACCGCGCCGGCCGGCCGGTGCTCTTCCTGGCGGGAGGGAACGAGTGTCGCCCCCGCGTGCCGCCGCCCTGACCGCCGTCGGCTAGCGGCTCCAGCCCGCTCGCCTTCGCCTGGCGACGCCGGGGCCTCAGCACTCCCGCCGGAACCAGCCGAAACACCGTTTTCCCGGCACGCCTCCAGGTCCCGGTCCCGTGCCTCAGCGGTGGCCGGGCTCACTCCAGTGGCAAGGCTCACCGCCGAACCCGCCCCGCCCGGGTGACCGCCCCGGTCCGGCGGCCGAGACCGCTCCGCCGCACCGGCCTCCGCACCACCGGTCAGCTCCCCCGGACCAGCCGCGGCCCGAACTCCCGCGGCGCCCTCAGCCGTTCCGAACCCGGTCCCGAACCACTCCCGCTCGTTCTCGCCCATCGCCCAGCCTCCGTTCCTCCGCGAGGCCCCGGACTGGTTCCGGGAATCGCCTCGGGAACAAACGGTAGGAAGCACCACCGACAATTTCGCCCGCCCGCGCTCCGCGGCAGGCTCAGACTCGACCCAATCGGCTGACGAGCACCGCCGAAGCCACCGGGTGCGCGCCGCCCGCGCGGACCGAATCCGCCACCGCCCGGTCGGACGTCGCGACGACCATCGGACGGCCCTTCGGCTCGGCCGCGACCAGAGACCGGATCACGTCGTCGGCGAGCACGCCACGCTCGGAAAACAGCACTCGGACGCCGCGCGGCACCGCGGCGGGCACGGACAGCACGCCTGCCCCATCGAACACCACCGTGACCTCCGCCGACGTCCGCGCCGCCAGCGCCGAAAGCTGATGCACCAGCCGGTCCCGCTGATCGGCCAGCGCCAGCTCCGGGTAACCCGTTTTGGTGACGTTGTAGCCATCGACGATGAGATGGACGTTGGGCAGCGCCAGATGCCGGTCGAGCGCCGTGACATCCTGGATCCGCCCGCCCGGGCCGAGCCCGGACCGCGCACCGCTCACCAGGTCGGCGGGCCGCGTGCCCCGGTCGCCCCGGTCGCCCAAAGCGAGTTCGCGGCGCAGGCCGTGCACGGCGCCGTCGATGGTGTCCACCAGCAGCGCCAGCCGGACCTCGTCGGCCTCCCTGGCCTCGCGCGCCGACTGCCGGGCCATCTCCGCTTCCGCGACCGCCCGTTCGGCACGGGTGCGTTCCGCGGCGACCCGGCGGCGTTCCCGCTCGAGCTGCGCGTTCAGCATCTCGATCTCGCGTTCCCGCGTCGCGCCCCCGGCGGCCAGCTCGGCCCGCGCCGCCTCGGCCGCGTCCTTCGCCTGCCGCAGCAGCACCCCCTGCTCGCGCAGCCGGCGCAGCAGCTTCTCGACCTCGGCCTCGCGTTCGCCGCGCGCGCTCTCGACGGCTCCGCGCGCCTCTTCCAGCTCGACCCGCAATTCGGCGATCTCGGCTTCCAGCCGCTGGTTCCGGGCCAGCACCGCGTCCCGCTCAGCGCGCAACGCGGTTTCTTCAGCGTTCTTCGCGACCAACCGCACGCGGCCGGCCGCACCGGATTCGCCGAGCAGCACCGCGGCGGCGGCAGCGGCGACGGAATCCGAAACGTTCGGGTCCAGCGCGTCGGTCCGGTGCTCGCGCAGCCATTCCAGGACCGCGGTCCGGAACTGCGCGGAGTCCCCCAGCGCCGTCAGCAGCGCGGTGCCGCCGAGCTTCGCGCGCTTGGCCGGGGCGAACTTCGCGACCGGCCGCAGCTGCCGCGGCACGTCCGCGACCGGCAGTTTCGCGACCGCGGCCGCGGCCAGTTCGGCGATCCGCTCGCGCACCGCCTCCGGCAGGCTCGTCCACGTCGCCGGTTCCGGACACGTCCCCGCTTCCGGGACCTCGGCGTCCTCCCCCGCCCGCGCCGGAACCGCCGAGGGGCCGACGGCCTCCGCGGCTTCTTCCGGTTCGACGGGCTGGGGGTGCATTGGTCCAGGGTAGGCCCCGCCGCCGGATCCCGCGCCGCACCGGGCCGTTCCGCTGGTCACCATCGGGCCGCGGGCGGCGGGCGCGAAGATTGTCGGTGGTCGGTCCTACTGTGCGCGATCATGGAGACGCGACCGCGGCCGCAGCAGGCTCAGCTGGCGTTCGACGAGCTCGGCACCCCGCTGCGGGACACCACGTTCGTGGTGTTCGACCTCGAGACCACCGGCACCAAACCCGGCCCGGACGGGATCACCGAGATCGGCGCGGTCAAGGTCCGCGCCGGACAGGTGCTGGGCGAGTTCGCGACCCTGGTCAACCCGGGCTCGCCGATCCCGCCGCAGATCGTCGAGCTGACCGGGATCACCCAGGCGATGGTCTACGACGCGCCGCGGATCGACCGCGTGCTGCCCGCGTTCCTGGAGTTCATCTCGGGTGCCGTGCTGGTCGCGCACAACTCCGGCTTCGACACCAGCTTCATGAAGGCCGCTTGCGAGGGGCACGGCTACGTCTGGCCGCGCCCCACCGTCGTCTGCACGGTGAAGCTCGCGCGCCGCGTGATCCCGCGGGAAGAAGCGCGCAGCTACCGGTTGTCGTCGCTGTCCATGCTGCTCGGCGCGCGCACCCGGCCGACGCACCGCGCGCTCGACGACGCCCGCGCCACGACCGACGTCCTGCACGCGTTGCTGGAGCGGGTCGGCAACCTCGGCGTGCACACCGTCGAGGAACTGATCGACTACCTCCCGGACGTCACGCCAGCCCAGCGCCGCAAGCGAAACCTCGCCGCCGACCTTCCCTCCCGGCCCGGCGTGTACCTCTTCAAGGGACCGCGCGACGAAGTGCTGTACGTAGGCACCGCGCGGGACCTGAGACGGCGCGTGCGGACTTATTTCACCGGTTCCGAGAGCAGGGGCCGGATCCGGGAAATGGTCGCGCTGGCGGAGCGGGTGGACGCTATCGAGTGCGCGCATTCCCTCGAAGCCGAGATCCGCGAGCTGCGGTTGATCGCCGCACACCGGCCTGCCTACAACCGGCGCTCGAAAAACCCGCACCACGCCTGGTGGATCAGCCTCACCGACGAGGCTTTCCCCCGGCTCTCCGTGGTCCGCCTGCCGCGCTCGGGCACGCTCGGGCCGTTCCGGAGCCAAGCCGACGCCCGCACCGCCGCCGAAACCCTCGCCGACGCCTCCGGTCTGCGCACCTGCACGCAGCGCATCTCCGCCACCAAGGCGTCCGGCACGCCGTGTGTCCTGGCGGAACTCGGCCGCTGCGGAGCGCCGTGCGCGGGCAGGCAAACCGTCGCCGAGTACTCCCCCGCAGTGGAAGCCGCTCGCGGGCTCATCGCCGGCCACGACGGCCGTCCGCTGCACCTGGCCGCGGCGAGGCTGGAGGAGATGGCGGAGCGAAGGCATTACGAACAAGCCGCCCGGCACCGCGACGAACTGGCCGGATTGGTCCGTGCCGTCGGCCGCGCGCACCGCCAGGCCGCGCTCGCGTCGGTCGCGGAACTCATCGCCGCGGCTCCGGACGGCAACGGCGGTTGGGAGCTGTCAGTCATCCGCTACGGCAGGCTCGCCTCCGCCGGGGTCGCCCGCCGCGGGGTCCCGCCGATGCCGGTGGTCGAATCCCTGGTCGCCGCTGGGGAAACGGTGCTGCCCGGCGACGGTCCGCTGCGGGGCGCTCCTGGCGAGGAGGTCGGGATCCTGCTGCGCTGGCTCGCCCGGCCGGGCACCCGGCTCGTCCGCACCACCCGGCCGTGGGCGGAGCCCGCCGCCGTCGCGGGCTGGCAATCCTGGCTCGCCCGGGTCGCGGACGCCCGGTCTCTCGAACATGTCGCGGGCTGAGCCGCCCCGCAGCGGCGTGCGCGGGCGCGTTCCCGGCTACGATCGCGCTCGACGAGTCACCGCCAGCAAGTGGGAGGAACCCTGTGATCACGGCGATCGTGCTGATCAACGTAGAGGCCGAGGAAATCCCGCAGGCCGCGCAGACGATCGCGGACCTCGACCAGGTGTCCGAGGTCTACTCGTGCGCCGGGGACGTCGACCTTATCGCCACCGTGCGCGTGCAGGCCCACGAAGACCTCGCCGACCTCATCCCGGGCCGGATCGGCAAGGTCCGCGGCGTGCTCGACACCGTCACCCACATCGCGTTCCGGTCCTACTCGCGCGCCGACACCGACTCCGCGTTCGAGATCGGCGTCGAAGGGGCCTGAGAATTGTCGTGCCCCCGGGCTAGCGTCGGGGCATGACGACGCTCCAGCTGGTCGAGGTCACCAGCGACAACGTGGCCTCGGCCTGCGATCCGGCGGTGGCTCCGCAGTCGCCCGCTCGCTGGCCGAGGCCTACACCCAGCCGGACATTGCCTGGCCGAGGCTGGCCTACGCCGGAGACGACCTCGTCGGCTTCGTCATGGCCGCCTTCGATCCGGACTGTCCCATCGACTGCTTCCGCTGCGGCGTCTGGCGGCTGAACATCGCCGCCGAGTACCAGAAAAAGGGCTCCGGGACGTTCGCCGTCGAAGCGGTGCTGGCCGAAGCCCGCCGTCGCGGCGCCGACTCGGCGACGGTGCTCTGGGTGCCCGGCGAGCACACTCCGGAACCGTTCTACTCGCGGCGGGGATTCGAGCCCACCGGCCAAATTCACGAGGGCGAGGTCGTCGCCCGCATCCGGCTCTGAAACCCCTCCGGCCGCGCTACCGTATTTCGCATGACGACCCTGCGACTGGTCGAAGTCACGGTCGACAATGTGGAAGACGCCTGCGAGCTGAAAGTGGCGAAACACCAACGGGACTACGTAGCCCCGGTCGCCTATTCGCTCGCCGAAGCCTACGCCCAGTACGACATCGCCTGGCCGAGGCTGATCTACGCCGGGAAGAAACTCGTCGGCTTCGTGATGGCCGCCTGGGACCCGGACAACCCCACCGCCTACTACCGCAGCTACCTCTGGCGGCTGAACATCGCCGCCAAGCACCAGAAAAAAGGCTACGGCCGGTTCGCGGTCGAAGCGGTGCTGGCCGAAGCACGCCGCCGCGACGCCGAATCCGTGACGGTCAGCTGGATGCCGGGCAAGCACAGCCCCGGCCCCTTCTACCAGCGACTGGGCTTCCAGCCGACCGGCGAAATGGACGACGACGAAATCGTCGCCCGCATCCAGCTCTAACAGCCGGAAGGCCCCTCCCTCGCGACGAGGAAGGGGCCTTCCGGCGATATCAGGACTAGCGGCTCAGTGCCCGGACCCGACCTCGGTGGTCGATTCCTCGGAACCTTCGAGCTTCCCGTGCCCGGCCCCGTGGCCGTTGCCGCGAGCGCGCTCGAGCGCCTTCGTCTCTTCCGCCGGGTCCGGCGTCCAGAACGAACCCGGGACGGCGGTGCCCGCGGTGCCGAGCTTGTTCATCTTCTTCGGCACGGCCGCGCCCTGGTACTCGAGCGGGATCGCGTGGCCGTGGCTGTCCGTGCCGGCCAGCGGCTGGTGGATCTCGATGAACTCGCCGTGCGGCAGCCGCTTGATGATGCCGGTCTCCACGCCGTGCTCCAGCACCTCCCGGTCGGACCGCTGCAGGCCGAGGCAGATCCGGTAGGTGAAGTAGTACGCCAGCGGCGGCACGATCAGCACGCCGATGCGCCCGGCCCACGTCGTCGCGTTCAGCGAGATGTCGAACTGGTCGGCGATGATGTCGTTGAAGCCGGACAGCTCGATCACCGCGAAGAACCCGAGCGCCATCATGCCCAGCGCGGTGCGGACCGGTGCGTCGCGCGGCCGCTGGAGCAGGTTGTGGTGCGCGTTGTCCTTGGACAGCTTGCGCTCCAGGAACGGATACGTCAGCAGCAGCGCGAACAGGATCGGCATGCCGATCGCGCCGGGGAAGAACACCGCCGGGATCGTGTAGTTCCCGAGGTAGACCTCCCAGGCAGGCCAGATCCGGAGCATGCCGTCTGCCCAGGCCATGTAGAAGTCCGGCTGGGACCCCGCGGACACCATCGACGGGTTGTACGGCCCGAAGTTCCACACCGGGTTGATCTGGAACAGGCCGGACATCAGCGCCAGCACGCCCACGACCAGGGTGAAGAACGCGCCGCCCTTGAGGGCGAAGTACGGCATGATCCGCACGCCGACGACGTTGGTCTCCTTGCGCCGCACACCGGGGAACTGGGTGTGCTTCTGGTACCAGACCAGCGCGAGGTGCGCGCCGATCAGCGCCAGCATGATTCCCGGGACCAGCAGGATGTGCAGCGTGTAGAGGCGCGGGATGATCTGGTCGCCGGGGAACTCCCCGCCGAACAGCGCCCAGTGGATCCAGGTGCCGACCACCGGCACCGACAGCACGATGCCGGACAGGGTGGCGCGGATACCGGTGCCGGACAGCAGGTCGTCCGGGAGCGAGTAGCCGAAGAAGCCCTCGAACATGCCCAGGATCAGCAGCAGGCCGCCGATGACCCAGTTCGCTTCGCGCGGCTTGCGGAACGCGCCGGTGAAGAAGATCCGGAGCATGTGCACCATCATCGACGCGACGAAGATCAGCGCCGCCCAGTGGTGCAGCTGCCGCACGAACAGGCCGCCGCGCACGTCGAACGAGATGTCCAGCGTCGTCTTGAACGCCTGGGACATCTGCATGCCCTGCATGTTCGTGAAGCTGCCGTGATAGGTGACCTCCTGCATGGAGGGGTCGAAGAACAGCGTCAGGTACACCCCGGACAGCAGGATGACGATGAAGCTGTACAGCGCGATCTCGCCCAGCAGGAAGGACCAGTGGGTCGGGAACACCTTGTTCATCTGGTGCCGCAGGCCCTTGGCCAGCTTGTACCGCTGGTCCGCGTTGTCCGCGGCCTCGCCCAGGTGCTTCTGGAGTGCGCTCGTGCCCTTGGTCGGCGTGGTGAGTGAACTCATGACTTACGCTCCCAGAAGGCCGGTCCGATGGCCTCGTTGAAGTCGCCCTTCGCGATCAAGTATCCCTCTTCGTCAACCGTGATCGGAAGCTGGGCCAAGGGACGGGTCGCCGGGCCGAAGATCGGCTTCGCGTAGTGCAGGGCGTCGAACTGCGACTGGTGGCACGGGCAGAGAATGCGGTTCGTGCGCTGCTCGTACAGGGAGGTCGGGCAGCCGACGTGGCTGCAGATCTTCGTGTACGCGTAGTAGTCGCCGAAGTTGTAGTCCTCCTGGCCCTTGCGCTTGACCACGCGCGCGGCGTCGGTCGGGCGCAGCCGGATGAGCATGACCGGGTTGTCGACCCGCATCAGGGCGGCGGCCAGTTTCTTCTCGTCGCCCTTCTCCGACTCGCGGTAGGGGAAGACCGTCTCCATCGCGCCCGCGTCGAGGTCCTCGGCCTTGACCAGTGCGACGCCGTTCTTGACGTCCTCTTCGAGGTTGCCGGTGTTGCGGCGCAGGTAGACCTTCTCGCCCGGGAAGTTCGGCAGCCAGCCGGTGTGCCAGAGGCCGTCCTTGTTCTCGGTGTCCTTCCACGGGTCCTTGATGAAGGACGCGATCGGGAGCGCCGCCACCGCGAGGCCGAGCGCTCCCGCGCCGGCGCCGGCGGTGCGCTTGATCAGCGACCGGCGGGCGATGCCGTTGCGGGTCCCGGCGTCGGCCAGGTGCGCCAGGATGGTGGCCCGGTCGACCTCGGCCGAGGGGCCGTCGCTGCGCTGCTGCACCGCGACCTCGTGCGGCACGAACTTCTTGGTGTAGAGGATCACGCCGATGCCGAGCGACAGCACGGCGAGGCCGAGCGTGACGCCGAGCGCCGGGGTGTAGAGGCTGTAGGTCGAGTGCCCGCTCGGGTCGCTCGGGTCCTTGTACTCCCACCACTTCGGCCAGGCCATCACGACCACGAACGCCAGGCCGGCGAGCGCGGACAGGGCGAACCAGAACGCGACGTGGCGCTGGGCGCGCCGCTCCGCGCGGGTGTCCTTGACCGGCCACGGCTCCGGGTACTCGACGATTTCGACGCCGTCGAGCTGACCGCCGAGCTTGAGCAGCTCGTCGCGGTCCATCTCAGCCAGCTCCGCCTCCGAGGGCGGCTTGGGCCCTTCGGCACTCATGCCTTCGATCCAATCCACAGCGTAATGCCGACGAGAGCGGCGATTCCGACGACGAAGGCGATGACGCCTTCGGAGGCGGGGCCGACCCCGCCGAGACCGTTGCCGCCCGGGTCGTTGTTGCCGTCGGACACCGACTTGACGTAGGCGATGATGTCCTTCTTCTCCTCCGGGCTGAGCTGCCGGTCGGAGAATTTCGGCATGTTCTGCGGCCCGGTGAGCATCGCGTCGTAGATCTGCTCCTCGGTGGCCGGGTCGAGCGGCGGCGCGTACTTGCCCGCCGACAGCGCACCGCCGCGGCCGGTGAAGTTGTGGCACGAGGCGCAGTTGAGGCGGAACAGCTCGCCGCCGCGCGCCGGGTCGTTGCCGCGCAGCGCCTCGCCGCGCTCCTCCGGGCGCTGCGCGCCGCCGCCGTGCGCCTGCACGTAGGCGCCGACCGCGTCGATCTCGCTCGGGGTCAGCTTCGGCGGCTTCCGCGCGGCCTGCGCCTCCTGGCGCACCGCGGGCATCCGGCCGGAGGAAGTCTGGAAGTAGACGGCCGCGTCGCCGATGCCGATGAGGCTCGGACCGCGGTCCTTGACGCCCTCGAGGTTCGCGCCGTGGCATTCGATGCAGGTGTTGTTGTAGACCTGCTCGCCCTGGCGCAGCAGCGCCGGGTCGCCCTGTGCCTGCGCGGTCTGCGGTTCCGGGGCGAAGACGGCGTACAGGGCGCCGGCCCCCACCAGGGCGACGCCGAGTGCGAGCACGCCCGCGAGGCGCCTGCGCATCTTCGAGCGCGCGCGGAACCGGCGCTCCGAGGATTTGGTGCTGGTGGTCATCTTGCGGCAACCCTTGCTGTCAGTTCAGGCCGTTTTGTGGTGGGCGGTGCGGAGATCAGGGAAGGATGTAGATCACCGCGAAGAGGCCGACCCACACGATGTCGACGAAGTGCCAGTAGTACGACACGACGATCGCCGAGGTGGCCTGCGCCGGAGTGAACTTGCTGAGCTTGGTGCGGATCAGCAGGAACACGAAGGCGATGAGCCCGCCGATCACGTGCAGGCCGTGGAAACCGGTCGCGAGGTAGAACACCGTGCCGAACGGGCCGGACGGGATGGTGAGGCCCTCTTCGACCAGGTTGTGGTACTCGTTCCCCTGCCCGGCCACGAAGATCGCGCCCATGATCAGCGTCACGATGTACCAGCGGCGCAGGCCGTAGACGTCGCCCCGCTCCGCGGCGAACACGCCGAACTGGCAGGTCAGCGACGACAGCACGAGGATCACCGTGAACGGGATCGCGTACGCGACGTTGAGGTGGAACTCCTCGCCGTGCAGCGGCGGCGGCCAGGACGCCCCGGCCGGGTTCTGCGCCTTGACGGTGAAGAACATGGCGAACAATCCGGCGAAGAACATCAGTTCGCTGGACAGCCACACGACTGTGCCGACGCTGACCATGTTCGGCCGGTTCAGCGAGTGGACCCGCTGGCTGATGGTGGGAGCTGCCGTTGTCACGGATCGCATTATGTCCTCTCGCGACGGCACCCCGCCCGCCGGGTCGGCGGCGGGTCGTGGGAGCTTCGCGTCACACCCGCGCGCGAGACGCGGGCCGGCGGCGGAGGGAGCTACTCGTGAGTTGGCTGGAGAAGCTCCGTGACCTGGTGAGAAGGCCGGAAAAAGCGGTTCTCGACCCGGACGCGCCCGGGCTGCGGGTCGTCGTCTCGGCGTTCGATCCGGCAGTCGCGGACTCGAAAGTGCTCGCCGATTCACCCGGCTGGGCAAGCGAAGCGCCCGCGGTGCTCGTCCATCACCTCCTCCTTCCGGCGGACCGGATCGAAGAGGCGGCGGCGATTCTCGCGCAGGACGGCTACGACCTGCGCGAGCGAAGCCGCGAGGGCGGCCGGGTGCTGGCGCACGCCCGGCGGGTGCAGGTGCTGGACGCCCTGCACTGCGCCCAGGAACGGTCGCGGATGGCCGGGCTGGCGCAGCGGCTCGGCGGCGACGCTCCGGGCTGGGAGGCGTGGCAACCGGGTGACTCGCCCACCGCGTCCGCGTGAGATGCGTCTCGGCGGATACGATCGCGGCTGTTCCACCCGTGACGAGACGGAGGCGTGCTCAATGAGCGAGCAGTCCCAGCGGATCCTGGTGTTCAGCCACAAGGCCGAGGTCCGCGAGGCGATCATGAACGCCGTCGGCAGGCGCCCGGCGGCCGACCTCGGCCGCGTCGAGTGGGTCGAGGCGGCCGGCATCGCCGACGTGCTCGCCGAAATGGACGCGGGCTCGGTCGACCTCGCGATCCTCGACGGCGAGGCGCAGCCGACCGGCGGCATCGGCCTGACCCGCCAGCTCAAGCACGAGATCGACGACTGCCCGCCGATCGTGGTGGCCGTCCGCCGCCGCGACGACCGATGGCTCGCCACCTGGGCGCTGGCCGACGCCGTGCTGGTGCACCCCCTCGACCCGCTGACCGCGGCGGAAACCGTCGCCGGCGTGCTGCGCGCCGGGCGGGTCCCCGCCGTCAACGGCGGCTGAGCCCGGTGGGCGCCACCCCGCACACCTGGCCCGCGCTGCTCACCCGGCTCATCGCGGGCGAGGACCTGTCCGCGGAGGACACGGCGTGGGCGATGGACCAGATCATGTCCGGCAGTGCCGGGCAGGCGCAGATCGGCGGCTTCGCGGTCGCTTTGCGCGCCAAGGGCGAAACGCCCGCGGAGATCTCCGGCATGGCCGACGCGATGCTCGCGCACGCCCGGCGGATCACGCTGAGCCGTCCCGCGGTGGACATCGTCGGCACCGGCGGCGACCGGTCGAACTCGGTCAACATCTCCACGATGGCGACCATCGTCACGGCGGCGGCGGGCGCGCCGGTGGCCAAGCACGGCAACCGGAGCGCGTCGTCGAAGTCCGGCGCGGCCGACGTGCTGGAGACCCTCGGCGTGAAGATCGATCTGCCGCCCGAGGCGGTGCTCGCGTCGCTCGAGGAGATCGGCATCGGGTTCTGCTTCGCGCCCGCGTTCCACCCGGCGTTCCGGCACACCGGCCCGCCGCGGCGCGAACTGGGCGTGCCGACCACGTTCAACCTGCTGGGCCCGCTCACCAACCCGGCGCAGCCGCAGAGTGCGCTGATCGGCTGCGCCTACGCCGACAAAACCCGTGCCCTGGCGGAGATTTTCGCCACGCGCGGGATGTCGGTGCTGGTCGCGCGCGGCGACGACGGGCTGGACGAGATCACCACCACGACGACGACGTCGGTCCTGGTGGTCTCCGGCGGCACGGTGACCGAACGCACGCTCGACCCGCAAGCGCTCGACATCCCGCGCGCGACGGCGGAGGACCTGCGCGGCGGCGACGCCGCGGCGAACGCGGAGGTCGTCCGGGAACTGGTCAGCGGCAAGACCGGCCCGGTGCGCGACGCGGTGGTGCTGAACGCCGCCGCTGCGCTGGCCGCCTTCGCGGGCTTCTCCGAGTCGCTCGAGGACGATCTGGCCGCCGGGCTGGACCGAGCACGCCAGGCCATCGACAGCGGTGCGGCAGCGGCGCTGCTGGACCGGTGGATCGCGTTCTCCTCTGCTAGCCGCTGACCTCGGCGCAGCCAACGTCCGTGAGGGGAACCCTGAGGGACTCCGATTCCCCCAGGGTTCCCCTCACGGACTTCTGCGGAAGGCGGTCCGGTAAGCGCTGGGCGTAGTCGAGCGCAGCCGCGAAAACTGGTGCCGCAACGCCGCCGCCGAGGCATACCCGCAAGCCACCGCGATGTCCTCCACCGAGAGCGAACCTTCCTCCAGCAGCGCCTGGGCCCGGTCGAGGCGACGTTCGGTCAGCCAGCGGTGCGGCGTCGTCCCGGTGGCGGCGGAAAACCGGCGCAGGAACGTCCGCTCCCCCAACCCGCTGCGGCGAGCCAACTCCGCGACGGTGAACGGCTGATCCAGCCTCCGTTCCACCCATTCGAGCGCTTCCGCGACCACCGCGTCGTCCGGCGCGGCCGTGGCTGGCACGGGTGCCTGGACGAATTGCGCCTGCCCGCCGGCGCGATGCGGCGCGGCCACCATCCGCCGCGCCAACGCCGTCGCCGCCGCGACTCCGCGCAACCGCCGCACGAGGTGCAGGCACAGGTCCACCGCCGCCACCGTGCCAGCGCTGGTGAACACGCCGTCGTCGTCCGCGTAGAGCGCCTGCGGGTCCACTTCCGCCGAGGGGAACAACCGGCGGAATTCCGGTTCGTAGATCCAGTGCACCGTGCAACGACGGCCGTCCAAAAGTCCCGCGTAGCCAAGGGAAAACACTCCCGCGCAGAATCCGGCCACCCACGCGCCTCGTTCCCGAGCAGCGCGCAACGCGTCCAGCAACGGCTCTGGCGGCGGTGCGGTCCGCGGTGCTTGTGTCGGCACAATCACCAAATCCGCTGACGCCGCGAAGTCGAGGGCTCGCAGCCCGGCGAGGCCGAATCCGGACCAGCTGGCCACTTCCGCCCCGCCCGGCGAGCACACGCCGAAGTCCCAGCCGGGCATGCCGTCCGCACTGCGGTCGGTGCCGAACACCTCGCACGCGACTCCCAGCTCGAACGGCGAAACCCGGTCCGCGAGCAGTACGGCGACCCGTTCCACGTCCATGCTGCCCAGGATGTCACAAGTTTTGCGGTCCTTGTCATCTCTGACACTGGTTGAACGTCGTCGCGAAGACGAATCTGGGGCGCATGACGAACCCTGAATCCCGCCCGGTCCTGCAGTGGTCCGCGGCGATGGCACTGTCCGGAACGATCGGCGCGGTCGTGCTCGAAAGCGGTGCGGCCGCCCCCGCGGTCGCGTTCGCCCGCTGCCTCGTCGGCGGAGTCCTGCTGGTCGTGTGGTCGCTCGCCCGCGGCTGGTTCCGCGACTGGCGGCCGAGCCGTCGCGACCTGCTGCTCGCCGTCGCCGGCGGTCTGCTGCTGGTCGGCAACTGGGTGCTGCTGTTCGCGTCCTACTCGCTGTCGTCCATCGGCGTCAGCACCGTCGTCTACCACACGCAACCGCTGCTCCTGGTCGGAATGGCGGCGATGTTCCTCGGCGAGAAGGTCGGCCGCTCACACCTCGCGCGAGCGGGCGTGGCGTTCGCCGGAGTGGTGGTGATTTCCCTTTCCGCACAGGGAGATGACGGACAACCCGTACGGCTTGCCGGGATCGCGCTCGCGCTCGGCGCGGCCTTGCTCTACGCCGGCGCGTCCTTCATCGCGAAGCAGCTCAAGCACATCCGGCCGCATCTGCTCGCGGCCGTCCAGTTGACGGTCGGCGCGATCGTGCTCGCACCCGCGCTGATGTTCACGCCGCTGCCGAGCTCGGCTCCAGGACTGCTGTGGCTGCTGCTCCTGGGCACTGTGCACACGGCGGTGATGTACGTGCTGATGTACGCCAGCATCGGCAAGCTGCCGACCACGACGGTGGCGCTGCTGTCCTACCTGTACCCGGTGGTCGCGGTCGTGGTGGACATGCTGGCGTTCGGCCACCGGCTCACCTGGCCCGAAGGCCTCGGAATGCTGGCGGTGCTCGCCGCCGCGCTGGCCCCGCAGCGCACCAAGGCCGATACGCGAGACGCCCGGCCAGGGGTTCCCAGCCGGGCGTCTCGGTGAAGCGGAAAGGCTCAGTCGTGCTCGGGACCGGTGTGGTACTCGAACACCAGCCCGCCGACGGCGATCAGCAGAGCCACGATCGCCATCACGAGCAGCCAGATGTGGAAGAACGCGAGGGCGAGGCCGGCCAGCCCGGCCGCCGCGGCCAGCGCGACCGGCCAGTAGCTGCCCGGGCTGAAGAAGCCCAGCTCGCCGGCGCCGTCGCTGATCTCGGCGTCCTCGCGGTCCTCCGGGCGCTCCTCGATCCGGCGGGACACGAACTGCATGTAGCTGCCGGCGAGGAACGCGAGGCCGCCGGTCAGGAACAGCGCGACGATGCCGACCGGCTCAGCCTTCTGGTCGGTGGTGAAGAGCGCGGTCATGACCCAGTAGACGGCGGTCATGAGGACGGCAAACCCCGCCACCATGTAGAAAATCCGGGCTTCGACCTTCATGGGATTGGTCCCCTGCTCCTTCTGGTTCGCCGTCAGTTGGACGCGGTGCGCGCGGTGCGGTCGGTGTTGAACGGCTTCGTGGTCACCGCGTACGGGCTGCACAGCTCGCCGCAGTTCATCGAAGCCAGCGCCTCGGACGCGGTGTTCGGCTTGCCGGTCTTCGGGTTCGTCTCCGTGCGCAGCTTGAGGTACTGGTCGTACTTGTCCGGGGACAGCGCCCGCACCTCGAAGTTCATCACCGAATGGTACGTCCCGCACAGCTCGGCGCAGCGACCGACGAACGAGCCCTCGCGGTCGATCGAGTTCTGGAACGAGCTGTCCTGGTTGTTCTTCTCCGGGTCCGGCATGACGTCGCGCTTGAAGTTGAACTCCGGGACCCAGAACGAGTGGATGACGTCCGTCGAGCGGAGCCGGTACTCGATCGTCTTGTTCGTCGGCAGCACGAGCAGCGGGATCTCGCCGGAGGAACCGACGGTGCTCACCTGGGTGCCGTCCGGACGCTTGGCGTTGTCGCCCTCGTACTTGAACTCCCAGTTCCACTGGAAGGCGATCACGTCGACGACGACGTCCGGGTTCGGCTTCTTGTCGAGGACCTTGCTCTCGGTCGTCGCGGTGAAGAAGAACAGCACGCAGACCATGATCGTCGGCAGGACGACCGTGAAGATCTCCAGCGGGATGTTGTACTGGAACTGGCGCGGCAGGTCCTCGGGACCCTCGGCGGCCGCGCCCTTCTTCTTGCGGTGGAAGATCGCGGTCCAGAAGATCAGGGCCCACACGATCGCGCCGACGACGAGCGCGGCGATGACCGTCCACGTCCAGAGGGTGCGCATCTGGTCGGCCTGCGGCGTGACGCCCTTCGGCCAGCCGAAGCGGAGGATCTCGTCTCCCGAGCAGCCCGTCGCGGTCAGCGCCACCAGCACGGCCAGCGCGGCGACCCGCCCGACCCGCTTACCCACCGGGGTGCGCTCTGGTTTTCCCACTGCGCCCTGCCCTTTCACCCAACAGGCCCTCTCACACCGGGCCTTCTTCGACCGATCTTCGTGACAGGCGGAGCCTAGCCGAGTTCGCCGCTCCCGCTGACCAAGGGGTAACCAGTTGCGCCACGCGTCACCCGCTTTCCGGGCGAGGCGCCCCGCCCCGGCATACTGGGCCCTTCCCCGGACCGGCCCGACCCTGAGGTGTGTGAGTACACGTGTGCGGCCTGCTTGGACTGATCTGCGCGACCGAAAACGACGCCGCGGACGCCCGCGGCAGCGTCGGCGCGGCGATGCGCTGCCAGCGTCACCGCGGCCCTGACGAGCAGGACACCTGGGCCGACGCCGAGGTCGTGTACGGCTTCAACCGGCTCGCCTTCATCGACGTCGACCACGCGCACCAGCCGCTGGTGTGGGGTCCGCCGGAGGCTCCCGGCCGGTACACGCTGAACTTCAACGGCGAGATCTACAACTACCGCGAGCTGCGCGACGAGCTGGCCGAAAAATTCGGTGCGAAATTCGCCACTGAGGGCGACGGCGAGGCGATCGTCGCGGCTTATCACTATCTCGGGGACAAAGCGGTCGAAAAGCTGCGCGGCATGTTCGCGTTCCTGATCTGGGATTCCGCGGAAAAGGTCGTTTTCGGCGCGCGCGACCCGTTCGGCATCAAACCGCTCTACTACAGCGCCGGCCCGAAGGGCACCGCGTTCTCCAGCGAGAAGAAGAGCCTGCTGGAGCTGTCGGACACGCTCGGCGTCGCGCAGGAGCTGGACCGCACGGCCCTCCAGCACTACCTGGTCCTGCAGTACGTGCCGGAGCCGGAGTCGCTGCACACCGCGATCCGCCGCGTCGAGTCCGGCACGTCGTTCCGGCTCTCGCCGGGCGGGAAGCCCGAGTTCACCCGCTACTTCCACCCGAAGTTCGCCGCGAAGCCGGTGAACGGCCCGGCCGAGGCGGAAGCGCTGTACGAGCGCATCGCCGACGTGATGCGCGATTCGGTCGGCAAGCACATGATCTCCGACCCGGACGTCACGGTCGGCGCGTTCCTCTCCGGCGGCATCGACTCCACCGCGACCGCGACGCTCGCCAAGGAGCACAACCCGAACCTCATCGCCTTCACCACCGGCTTCGAGCGCGAGGGCTACTCCGAGGTCGACGTCGCCGCGGAATCAGCCGCGGCGATCGGCGTGAAGCACGTGGTCCGCACGGTGTCGGCGGACGAGATGATGGAGGCGCTGCCGCTCATCGTCTGGTACCTGGACGACCCGGTCGCCGACCCGGCGCTGGTCCCGCTGTGGTTCATCGCCCGCGAAGCCCGCAAGCACGTGAAGGCGGTGCTGTCCGGCGAAGGCGCGGACGAGCTGTTCGGCGGCTACACGATCTACGGCGAGCCGATTTCGCTGGCCCCGTTCGAGAAGATCCCCGGCAGCGTGCGCAAGCTGCTGGGCAAGGTGTCCACGAAGATCCCCGAGGGCACCCGGGGCAAGGACCTGCTGCGCCGCGGCGCGCTTCCGCTGGAAGACCGCTACTACGGCAACGCCCGCAACTTCCGCGACGAGCAGCTGCGCGCCGTGCTGCGGACGTACCAGGAAGGCGTCGGCTTCAAGGACGTCACCGCCCCTTGGTATGACGTGTCCCGCGGCTGGGACCCGGTGGCCCGCATGCAGCACGTCGACCTCTACACCTGGCTGCGCGGCGACATCCTGGTCAAGGCGGACAAGGTCACCATGGCGAACTCGCTGGAACTGCGGGTGCCGTTCCTGGACGCCGAGGTGTTCAAGGTCGCCGCTTCGATCCCGCTGGACCAGAAGCTCGCGCACGGCACCACGAAGTACGCGTTGCGCCAGGCGCTGGCGAAAATCATCCCCGGCCACGTCCTGAACCGGAAGAAGCTGGGCTTCCCGGTGCCGATCCGGCTGTGGCTGCGCAACGAGATGTACGACTGGGCCCGCGGCATCATCAACGACTCGAAGACCGACGAGCTCCTGGACAAGAACGCCGTCCTGCGCCTGCTCGACGAGCACAAGGAAGGCCAGCTGGACCGCAGCCGCCAGCTGTGGGCGCTGCTGGTCTTCATGCTGTGGCACGGCATCTTCGTGGAACACCGCATCAAGCCGGAAATCCCGGAACCGGTCTACCCGGTCAAACTCTGAACCGTCCGTGCGGGGAACTCTGATTCCCTCAGAGTTCCCCGCACGACGTCACAACGGCCGTCGAGGTCCTCCGCCGACGCGGGGCGCGACGTCGCCGCCAGGCAAAACCGCCGAGATCTCCTCAGCGGCCTCCGGCCCGAACGCCTCTCCCAGCCGCGCCAGCCCGTCCGCGCGATCCAGCCGCCACTCCTGCGTTCCTACGGTCTCCAGCACCAGAACCGCGATCAAACACCCCAGCTGCGCCGCGCGCTCCAAGCTGAGCCCGCCGTCGATCGCCGCCAGGAACCCGGCCCGGAACCCGTCCCCGACCCCGGTCGGATCAGCCTTCCCCCGCTCCTGCACCGCCCCGATCTGCAACGCGGTCCCGTCGCGGCCGACGATCTCCACGCCCTTCTCCCCGAGCGTGGTGATCCGCAGCCCGACGCGCTCCAGCACGTCCGCCTCGGTCCACCCGGTCTTCTGCAGCAGCAACTCCCACTCGTAGTCGTTGCTGAACAGGTACTTCGCCCCCTCGACGAACGACCGCACCTGCGCCCCGTCCATCCGGGCCAGCTGCTGCGAGGGATCGACCGCGAACGTGTACCCGCGCTGACGGCATTCCTGCGCGTGCCGGACCATTCCCTCCGGGTCGTCCGGGCTGATCAGCACCAGTCCGAGGCCGCCGACGCGGTCGGCGATCGGGCCCATCTCGATGTTGCGGGATTCGGCCATCGCGCCGGCGTAGAACGTCGCGATCTGGCACATGTCGTCGTCGGTGGTGCACACGAAGCGCGCGGTGTGCGCGACCTCGGACACCAGCACGCCCGAGGTGTCGACACCGTGCCGCTGCAGCCACGACTGGTAGTCCGCCCAGTCCTGGCCCACGGCTCCGACGAGCACCGGCCGCACGCCGAGCACGCCGAGACCGAACGCGATGTTCGCGCCGATGCCGCCGCGGCGCACGACGAGGTCGTCGGCGAGGAAGCTCAACGACACCCGGTGCAGCTGCTCGGCGACGAGCTGTTCGGCGAACCTCCCGGGGAAGTGCATCAGATGGTCCGTCGCGATGCTTCCGGACACGGCGATCCTGGGCTTGTCTGCCACCGGTTCTCCTCACGAGGTGGATGAACTGTCGTTTTCGCGCCCTGACGCAAGTTACCCGCTGGCCATGACCCTTCCGGGTAGTTTCCGCGCCACGTTCCGACACTACCGGCCGGTACCCGTATCCCGTTCGAGTTCGGCTGAATAGCGTGGCTTTCGTGAACCTCGCGACCGAACCGGAAACCCTCGGCGACCTGATCGCCGACTGCGCCGACCTCCCGCCGGCGCTGCAGCCCGAGCGCCCCGCCGACCAGGGCCGGCTGCCCCTGCCGAGGAGGGTCGCGCGGCCGTGGACCGTCGACGACGCCTGCCACGCACAGGTCGCCGACCTCGACGCTTACGTTTAAGCCCGCGAACACGGCAAACGGGCCCCGGCGCACACGCGCTGGGGCCCGTTTGCCTGCTCTGGGCTCAGTGGAAGCTGTCGCCGCAGGCGCAGGAGCCCGTGGCGTTCGGGTTGTCGATCGTGAAGCCCTGCTTCTCGATGGTGTCGACGAAGTCGATCACGGCCTCGGACACGTACGGCGCGCTCATCCGGTCGACCGCGACCCGAAGGCCGTCGAAGTCGCGGAACAGGTCGCCGTCGAGCGTGCGCTCGTCGAAGAACAGCTGGTAGCGCAGGCCAGCACAGCCGCCGGGCTGCACGGCGATGCGCAGGTGCATGTCGTCGCGGCCCTCCTGTTCGAGCAGCGCCTTCGCCTTGGCGGCCGCGGCGTCGGTCAAGGTCACGCCGTGGGTCTCCTCGGCGGTCTCGGCCGGGGCCGCACCGGTCTGCTCAGCGGTCGTCATGGCACTCCCTCTTAGGTCGAACTCGCTGCGGGTACATCTCGTGTCCTAGGCACAACACGCGACTCGCCCGATCTGTTCCCCTCCATCGTCGCATATGGAACGGCCTGGTGAACAAAGCCGTGACGCCTGCAATACCCTGGTGAGGTGAGGTTCCTGCGCCGAAGCACCACTGACCCCGCCGCCGACGAGTCCGCGGCCGAGGCTGCCACTGTCGAATCCCCGGTCGCGAGCAAGGCTTATACGCCGGGCAAGGGCAAGGCGACGCCGAAGCGGCGCGAGGCCGAGGGGCGCAAGCGCGGGCCGGTCGCGCCGCCGCCCACCTCGATGCGCGAGGCGATGAAGCGCAACAAGGAACTGCGCAAGGCCAACCCGGTCAGCAAGGAAGAGCGCCGGGAGGCCGCCCGGCAGCGCCGCGAGCGGATGATGTCCGGCGACGACAAGTACCTGCCGCCGCGCGACAAGGGCCCGGTCAAGGCGTACGTGCGCGACCTGGTCGACTCGCGGCGCAACATCCTCGGCCTGTTCATGCCGCTCGCGATCCTGGTGTTCCTCGCGCTGCTGGTCCCCGCGCCGGCGGTGCAGCAGTACATCACCCTGGTCTGCATGGCGATGCTGCTGGTCATGGCCATCGAGGGCGTCGTGAACGGCCGCAAGATCTCGAAGCTGGTCCGCGAGCGCTTCCCGAAGGAACCGGCGACGGCCAAGCGCGGCGTCGGCTGGTACGCCTTCGTCCGGGCGAGCCAGATCCGCAAGCTGCGGGTCCCGAAGCCGCGGCTCAAGCCGGGCGACCCGATCCCGGACTGAGCCGTGCGGCACACAGGTCGTTAGCCTCGCGAACGAAACGTTTACGCTGTCGGCATGGAGTTTCGACGTCTCGGCCGCAGCGGCCTCAACATCAGTGAGATCTCCTACGGCAACTGGCTGACCCACGGGTCCCAGGTCGAGGAGGACCAGGCGCAGGCCTGCATCAAGGCGGCGCTCGACGCGGGCATCACGACCTTCGACACGGCTGACGTCTACGCCAACACCGCCGCGGAGTCGGTGCTCGGGCGCGGGCTCAAGGGGCAGCGCCGGGAAAGCCTGGAGATCTTCACCAAGGTCTTCTGGCCGACCGGTCCGAAGGGCCCGAACGACAAGGGCCTCTCGCGCAAGCACATCATGGAGTCGGCGAACGCGTCGCTCAAGCGGCTCGGCACCGACTACGTCGACCTGTACCAGGCGCACCGCTTCGACCGCACGGTGCCGCTGGAAGAGACGATGCAGGCGTTCGCCGACCTGGTCCGCCAGGGCAAGGCGCTCTACATCGGCGTCTCGGAGTGGAACGCCGAGCAGATCGCCCGCGGCGCGGCGCTGGCCCGTGAGCTCAAGATCCCGTTCGTGTCGAACCAGCCGCAGTACTCGATGCTGTGGCGGGTCATCGAAGCGCAGGTCGTGCCCGCTTCCGAGCGCGAGGGCCTGAGCCAGATCGTCTGGTCGCCGGTGGCGCAGGGCGTGCTGACCGGCAAGTACAAGGTGGGCCAGCCGCTGCCCGCCGGTTCGCGCGCGACTGACGAGAACGGCGGCGCGAACATGGTGAAGCGGTTCCTCGACGAGAAGACCCTCACCGCGGTCGCGAAGCTGGAGCCGCTGGCGGCCGACGCCGGGCTGACGATGGCGCAGCTGGCCGTCGCGTGGGTGCTGCAGAACCCGAACGTCGCGTCGGCGATCATCGGGGCCTCGCGGCCGGAGCAGGTCTACGACAACGTCAAGGCGGCCGGCGTGAAGCTCGAACCGGAGCTGCTCACCGCGATCGACGAGGCGCTCGGCGACGTCGTGGTCACCGACCCGGCGCTCACCGTTTCCCCCTGACCACCGCGGCAGGGTTCGCCCGGGCGGAAAGTCCGTGCGAACACTGCGGCGGCTACGGCGAAGGCCGCAGCAAGAACCGTTCCGCCACCGCGAGGTCGTGCGGATAGGTGATTTTCACGTTCTCCGCGCTGCCGGGCACCCACCGCACCGGCAGCGCGGAGAACCGCTCCATGCACGAAGCCGTGTCGGTGCCGAGAAATTCTTCCGCGGCAGCCTGTTCGTAAGCCGCGAGCAACGGCCGCGCCCGGAAGCCCTGCGGCGTCTGCACCCGGATCGCGCCGCGCAGCGGGCCGGCCACCGTCTCCGGCCCGGCCATCGAGACCACGTCGTCCGCGGCCAGGCCCGGCACCGCTCCCCCGTCTTCCCGGGTCCGCTCCAGCACCGCGGCGATCAGCTCCGGCTTCACCAGCGGCCGGGCCCCGTCGTGCAGCAGCACGGAATCCACTGTCCCGTCGGCGATCCGCGACGCGAGATGGCGCAGGGCGTTCAGCTCGGACGCCTGCCGCGTCGGGCCGCCGGCGACGATCTCCACCGAAATCGACAGCTCTGCTAGCACCTCTTCGGCCAGCGGCCGGTCCTCGGGCCGGATCACCAGCACCAGCACGCCGATCCCGGGCGCGGCGGCGAACGCGTCCAGCGACCACGCCACTACGCGCCTGCCGGCGACCGGCAGGTACACCTTGTTCAGCGCGGCCCCGACCCGGGTCCCCGCACCACTGGCCAGCACAACCCCGGCCGCCGTCGATTCCCGCACGCCGACCGACCCTAAGGGCCGCTGCCCGGCGGCGGTAGGTTGGGCGCCGGGACGCCCAGCGGCGAAAGGAAACCTGGCTGTGGACACCGGCGAAACGGGCATCGAGTTCGGCGAGATCGAACCGCCGAGCGACCAGGCCCGGTCGGGCGCGATCGCGCTCCACGACAAGCTCGTCAAACCCGCCGGCTCGCTCGGCAGGCTCGAAGAGCTGGGCGTCTGGATCGCGTCGTGCCAGGGCCAGGCGCCGCCGCGGCCGTTCACCCGTCCGCGCGTCGTCGTGTTCGCCGGCGATCACGGCATCGCGAAGAAGGGCGTTTCGGCGTATCCGCGGGAAGTGACGTCGCAGCTCGTCGGGACCATGCTGACCGGCGGCGCGGCGATCAACGTGCTCGCCGCGGCGGCGGGCGCGGGCGTGCGCGTGGTCGACATGGCCGTGGACACCGAGGAATCCGCGATGCGGTCGATCGGCGAGTTCAAGGTGCGCCGCGGATCCGGTTCGATCGACGTCGAGGACGCGCTCACCGACTCGGAGGTGCGGGCCGCGGTCGCCGCGGGCCGGAAGATCGCCGACGCCGAGGTCGACGGCGGCGCGGACCTGCTGATCGCGGGCGATCTCGGGATCGGCAACAGCACCCCGGCGTCGGTGCTGGTCGCGGCACTGACCGGCAGCGAGCCGGTCGCCGTGGTCGGCCGCGGTTCGGGCATCGACGACAACACCTGGATGCGCAAGGCCGCCGCGGTCCGCGACGCGCTGCGCCGGGCCCGCGCGGTGCTGGCCGACCCGCTCGCGCTGCTGCGGACGTCCTCGGGCGCCGACATCGCCGCGATGACGGGATTCCTTGCCCAGGCGGCAGTTCGCCGCACGCCGGTGGTGCTCGACGGGCTGGTGGTCTGCTCCGCCGCGCTCGTCGCCGAAGAACTCGCGCCGGGCGCGCGCCGCTGGTGGATGTCCGGACAGCTCACCGGCGAACCCGCGCACGCGCTCGCCTTGGAGCATCTGGACCTCGGCGCGCTGCTCGACCTCGACGTCCGCCTCGGCGAAGGCACCGGCGCGGTCACCGCGCTGCCGCTGCTGATGATGGCCACCCGCGTGCTCGCGGAAATGACCACGCACGAGCAATCCGGCGTCTCCGGCCCGCTCTCGTCCTGAAAGCCGTGAGGGGAACCCCGGAGTCAGGGTTCCCCTCACGGACAGCTGGAACGTCAGGTGAGCGGGGTCATCCAGCCCTCGGGGGCCGGGCGGGCGCCTTCCTGGATGCCGACGAGCTGCTCGCGCAGGGCCATGGTGACCGGGCCCGGCTGCCCGCCGGAGATCGAGAACTCGCCGCCGCCGTGCTTCACGTGGCCGACCGGCGTGATGACGGCCGCCGTGCCGCACGCGAACACCTCGGTCAGCTCGCCCGAGGCGGCCGCCTTCTCCCATTCGTCGGTGGAGATCCGGCGTTCCTCGACCTTGTGCCCGGCGTCCTTCGCCAGCTGCAGCAACGACTTCCGGGTGACGCCGGGCAGCAGCGAACCGGTCAGCTCCGGCGTGACCACGCGGACGTCGTCGCCCGAGCCGAAGACGAAGAACAGGTTCATCCCGCCCATTTCCTCGACCCAGCGGTGTTCGACCGCGTCCAGCCACACCACCTGGTCGCAGCCCTTCTCGACGGCCTGAGCCTGCGCCACGAAGGACGCCGCGTAGTTGCCCGCGCACTTCGCCGCGCCGGTGCCGCCGGGGGCGGCGCGCACGTACTCGGTGGACAGCCACACGCTGACCGGCTTCACGCCGCCGCTGAAATACGAACCGGCCGGCGAGGCGATCACCGCGTAGACGTACTCAGTGGCCGGGCTGTTCACGCCCAGGCCCGCCGACGTGGAGATCATGAACGGGCGCAGGTACAGCGAATCGCCCTCGCGGGTCGGCACCCAGCGCTCGTCCACGGCGATCAGCTCGCGCAGCGAGTCGACGAAGGTCTCCACCGGCAGCTGCGGCATCGCCAGCCGCTCGGCGGATTCGCGGAACCGCTGCGCGTTGGCGTCCGGCCGGAACGCGGCGATCGTGCCGTCCGGCTGGCGGTAGGCCTTGAGGCCCTCGAAAATGGCCTGCCCGTAGTGCAGCACGGACGTGGCCGGGTCGAGGGTGAACGGTTCGTACGGCCCGACCTTGGCGTCGTGCCAGCCCTTCTCGGCGCTGTAGCGGATGGTGACCATATGGTCGGTGAAGTGCGTGCCGAACCCCGGCTTGGCAAGTACCTCGGCGACGCGTTCAGCACTCGCGGGGCTCGGGTTGGGAACGTGAGTGAACTGCGTCGCTGTCGTCATGGGTAAACAATAACGCTTGGTCGGAAGCACGTTAGTCGGAAGTCCTGTGGTTTTACTCGCCGCACTGCCCCGCGCTCGCAGCGTCACCCCACTACGATGGACGGCGTGAGCACTCAACCAGCACGCCGGACGGGGCCCGGAGCCGGGCCGGACGTCAAGACCTTCGGCACCGCCGCCCTGCTGACCTTCGGCGCGGGGCTGCTCGGGATGGTCGGCTGGGGCCTGCTGTCGAGCGGGTTCGGCTTCTTCCTCGGCCTGGTCGTCGCCGGATTCGGCATTTACTGGTGGAAGAACTTGCACGGCAAGGTGATCGCCAAGAACCTGCCGACCAAATCGGTGGTGATCCTGCTCGTCGTCAACATCGTGCTGTTCATCGCGCTGGTGCTGCTGGCCCAGTAGGTCAGCAGAGAGCGGCGGGCAGTTCCGGAGCGGGCCAGTCCGGGTCCGGGCGGAAGTCCGTGTGCGTGCCGTCGAACGGAAACGCGCCCCGCTCGGCCAGCGCGCCCAGCCGTTCGCCCTCGGCGCGCAGCTTTTCGAGTTCGGCCGGGGTGAGCCGACCCGCCTCGACCGCCGCCTCGGCTTCGTCCTCGTCCTTCCATTTCCAGCCCGCGCCCGGCGTCACGACCAGGTCGAGGATGCCGTCGATCCGGTCCGGGCCGGTTCCGGTGCGGCCGCGCGGCACTTCGAGATTCACGTACCAGTCGCGGAACCGCCCGTCCGCTTCGAAAAACCACCACACCGACGACCAGGCTCGGTCGGGAATCAGCCGCAGCGTCGAGGTGCCGTGCCAGACGTCCGGCACCATCCGGCGCGGGATGCGAAACCGTTGGTCCAGCGGCGCTTCGCGCAGCGACCGGCCGTCCGCGAGCCTGCTGCCGACGATCGGTGTGCCGAGCGGGAGCCAGCCGAGCAGCGTCTCGCCGTCGTCGGAGATCACGCGCAGCGGATGATGCTGGCCGACGCTGCCGTCCGGGCGGACGAAACGTTCGACGACTGTCTGTCCCGGCGCCCAGCGGTGCTCAGCCATGCCCGCCACGGTAGCGGCGAACCCGCACCCGCAGCAGCAGTTCGACGACCGCGCCCAGTCCGGCCGCGAGCAGCGCCGCCGACAGCGGAACGAACGCCGCGGCGGCCGCGGCCAGCAGCGCACCCACCGGGACCAGCGCCCCTCCGGACGGCGCGAACCGCTGTCGCGCACCGACGAAAGTCGTGAATGCCGCGGGAAGTGTCGCCAGCACTGCGATCACCGTGAGCAACGGCTGCAGCTGTCCGGCGTCCGCGGCGGAGAGCAGTTCCCGCATCGCGGTCCCGGACAACCCGAGCCGGGTCGGACCCAGCTGCAGCAACGTCACCGCCGTGACGGCGGCCGCGACGAGACTCAGCACGATCGCGCGTCCGGTGCTCCGCTTCCCTGGTTCCGGAATCAGGAACGGCAGCAGGAACAACGCCGCGACGACGATCCCGGCCGCGTTCGGCGTCCCGATTCCGCCCGCCTGCGGCACCGGAGCGACCGCGAGACATATAGCCACCAGGACCGCCGCGGCGGCCAGCAGTATGCCGACTACCCACTTGACCAGCAGATTCGGCAGCCGAAGCCCGGCGAAGTCCGCAGCGGCAACGAACACGACCAGCGCAGCCGCGGCATACCCGGGCCGCAGCGGGAACACGTACGCGCCGAACGCCTGCGCGAGCACGACGACCTGCGCCAGCCGGGATAATCCGCCGACGATCCGGCCACCCGGATCGCCGCCGAGCGCGGGCAGCCGGGAACCGCCGATCGCGGCCAGCGCGGCGAGCACGACCCCAGCGAGCAGCCAATATCCGGCCCCGGCGGCACCCGCCGCCAGCGTCACCAGGAGTGCTCCCGCGAGGCGCACGGCGATCCCCCTTCCCCCATCCGGATGGCTTTGTCATTAGCATGGCTCACGATCGACCGGGCAGAGCGCCCGGCGCCACCGCGACGTCGCGAGGAGCCAGAAGTGACCGTGCCGAAGCTTGCCCTCTCCGAGAACACGGATGCGGCATTGGGCAAGACCCGCGCCGACGTCGTCGTGATCGGCACCCTCCAGGGCGAGGACGGCCTCGAGCTCGCCGCCGGCTCCGAGGTCGCCGACGCGGCGTTCGACGGCAAACTCGCCGAGGTGCTGGGCACGCTCGGCGCGACCGGCAAGGCCGAGGAAATCGTCAAGCTGCCGACGCTGGGCAAGCTGCCCGCGGGCGTCGTGCTGGCCGTCGGCCTCGGCAAGCCGAAGGACGGGGCGATCACCCCGGAGCAGGTGCGCCGCGCGGCCGGCGCCGCGGCCCGCGCGCTGAGCGGCACCGAGCGGGCGTTCGTCACGCTGTCCGCGATCGACCTGCACGCCGCCACCGAGGGCATCGCGCTGGGCGCGTACGTCTTCACCGAATACCGCTCGGAGAAGGGCGACGGCCCGCTGGCGAAGGCCGACCTGGTCAGCCCGGCCGAGGGCGCCGCGCGCGAGCACAAGGCCACGCTCAAGGCGGCCGGGTTCATCGCCGAATCGGTGATCATCGCCCGCGACCTGATCAACACCCCGCCGAACGACCTGTTCCCGGCGTCCTTCGCCGACCGCGCGAAGAAGCTCGCCGACGAGAACGGCCTCGAGTTCGAGGTGCTCGACGAGAAGGCGCTCAAGCGCAAGGGCTTCGGCGGCATCCTCGGCGTCGGCGGCGGTTCGTCGCGGCCGCCGCGCCTGCTGCGGGTCAGCTGGAAGCCGGCGAAGGCGCGCAAGAAGGTCGCGCTGGTCGGCAAGGGCATCACCTTCGACTCGGGCGGCATCTCGCTCAAGCCCGCCGCGAACATGGACCACATGACCTCCGACATGTCGGGCGCGGCCGCCGTGCTCGCGTCGGTCGTGCTGGCCGCGAAGCTCAAGTACCCGCTCGAGGTCACCGCGCACATCCCGCTGGCGGAGAACCTGCCCTCGGGCACCTCCTACCGTCCCGGCGACGTGCTGACCATGTACGGCGGCAAGACCGTCGAGGTGCTCAACACCGACGCCGAAGGCCGCCTCGTGCTGGCCGACGCGATCGTGCGCGCGGCCGAGGAGAACCCGGACTACCTGATCGAGACCGCGACGCTGACCGGCGCGCAGGTGGTCGCGCTGGGCAACCGGATCTCCGGCGTGATGGGCTCGGACGAGTTCCGCGACCGCGTCGCGGGCATCATGCAGGCCACCGGCGAGGGCGGCTGGGCGATGCCGCTGCCGGACGAGCTGCGCGGCGACCTCGACTCGCGGCTGGCCGACATCGCGAACGTCACCGGCCAGCGCTGGGCGGGCATGCTCGTCGCGGGCGTGTTCCTGCGCGAGTTCGTGCCCGCGGACCTGCCGTGGGTGCACCTCGACGTCGCCGGCCCGGCCTTCAACTCCAGCGGCCCGTGGGGCTACACCGGCAAGGGCGGCACCGGCGTCCCGGTCCGCACCATCGCCGCGGTGCTGGCGGACATCGCCGACCAAGGCTGATTCCCGTGCTTTGACCGGAGGCCCCGCACCGCGCTCGGTGCGGGGCCTCCGTCGTGTGGCACGCTCGCGTTCATGCAGCGCGACGACTACCTCGAAACCGCCGTCCGCGACGTGCTCACCGGCGACGAGGCCACGGCAGACCGCCGAATCGGCCACGCCGCGCTCCTTCTCGCCACTGCGGGCGCAGCCGACGCCGCAGATCGCCTTGTCACGCAATGGCACGCAGTGACCGGACGCCCGGCGTCCGTACTCGCCGACGACGCGGTGCGCGCCCGCGCCTGGGCAATGCTCTTCGAGGCGCGCGGCGACCGTCCACAGTGGGCAGACGCCCTGGTCCCACTGGACCTCGACGCGGAAGAGCTTTCCCACCAAGCCTTTCTCACCCGCCGAGCGTCCGATTTGGACGGTCTCTTCGACGGTTCGCCAGTGGCAGGCGTGGTCTCCGCGATCGCCCCGCAACGACCGGATCCAGTACGCGACGCACTGGCCGCCGCCGACCTCGACGCGTGGGCCGCGCTCGTGGAAAACCACCCGAACCCGGACGTCGCGACGCTCGCCGCGACCCGCCCGCTAGCCGCGCGACTGGTCGACGGCGCGGACCCGCTCGGCCTCGGCACGGAGTGGCCGGACCAGTGCGCGGGCGCGCTGATCGCCGCACTGCGCGAACGCCATCCGACCGGCCCTGCCAGCCTGCCGGAACTGGTCGCCGCGATCCTGCGACTGCGCGGCCAGCGAGCCCCCGCCCCAGCCGAAGCCGCCGACCTGGCCGCCGCCGAACACCGCCTCGGCTTCCGCCTGCCCGACGATTACCGGGAATTCCTGGCCATCGCCGACGGACTGCCCGCAGACGTGGTCTTCCCGCGCTTGCTGCCCGCGCGCGACTTGCGCGCCGACGGAACCGTCGTGATCGTCTCCGACCCCGCGACAATCCTGCTCACCCACACCGGCGACAGCTGGCGAACGATCGAAGTGGACCTCACCTACGGCAGCACCGCACACGCCTCATTTCGCGCACTGCTGGAACACCATCACCGGTTGCTGGAAGCGAGCACCTGACTCACCACCCGCGGCGTCCGTGAGGGCCACCCTCACAGACGCTGATTCCCCCAGGGTTCCCCTCACGACTCACCCCACACCGCCTCCAGCGCGCACCCAATGCCACATTGGGGCGCAAACCCCCGCCCGCGAACCGAACGCAGCCGACCGCCCAAGCCCGCGCACCACCCCACCAACCGCAGCCCACGCACCCAACTCATCGAGGCACCCACACCACCCCCGCACCCCGATACGAAGCCTTCTCTGCGGTTCGGGGGTGCTTGTCAAGGCATCTTTCCCGCCTTGACAAGCACCCCCGAACCGTCAGCACACTCGGGCTTCGGGGTGCCCCACGCCAACCCCCGCACGCAATGTCGCCCCCAGGCGACGAGCAGTCCACAAAACCCCCGCCTCACCCACCCGGCCGCCGCTTCCGCCGCTCGGTGTACTCCCGCATCCGCTTCGGATAACCAACCCGCGCGACCTCATACACCGGAATCGTGTGCTTACGCCCAAACCGCTGCGCAGCATCCAAACTGCCGATCCGGCGGCGAGTCCATTCGCCGTCGTGGGCGACAAGCACCACAGTGGTATCAGTCACCGTCGTTTTCGGCTCGACAAACGCCTCCACCCCGTGCCGCGCGGCGGCCCATTCCTCCAGGTAGCGGGTGTCGCCCGAGCCTCCGGAGCGGCCTGCTCCAGCGGCCGGGCCGCGTCTGCCGCGGCGGCGCAACGAGTCGAAGATCCCCACTTCGACCACCTTTCTTCCGGCGAGAGTCCGGACTTCATTATTCCCGGCGGCGCGTGTGGCCGGTGTCGCAGCGCCGCCTTGGCCCGGCTAGGTCGCAACGCCGATCGGCGTAGTGACAAGATGGCTGTTGTCGCGCGCGCGGTTATACCGGGTGCCGCGGCGACCGAAGCTCCACCCCTATCGCTGCCGAGGAGTTATTGAAGTGAGCGACACCTCCGCCGACCTCGTGATCCTGGGAGGCGGATCGGGCGGCTACGCCGCGGCCTTCCGCGCGGCCGAGCTGGGCCTTTCCGTCACGCTGATCGAGAAGGACAAGCTGGGCGGGACCTGCCTCCACCGGGGCTGCATCCCGACCAAGGCCCTGCTGCACGCCGCCGAGGTCGCCGACGAGGCCCGCGACGCCGAGACCTTCGGCGTCAAGGCCGTGTTCGAGGGCATCGACATCGCGGGGGTGAACAAGTACAAGGACGGCATCGTCTCCCGGCTCTACAAGGGCCTCCAGGGCCTGGCCAAGGCGCACAAGGTGAACCTCGTCGAGGGCACCGGCCGGTTCGTCGGCGGCACCACCGTCGAGGTCGACGGCACCCGCTACACCGGCAAGAACGTCATCCTCGCCACCGGTTCCTACTCGCGCACCCTGCCCGGCCTCGAGCTCGGCGGCCGCATCATCGCGAGCGAGCAGGCGCTGACGCTGGACTACGTGCCGAAGAAGGTCGTCGTGCTCGGCGGCGGCGTGATCGGCGTGGAGTTCGCCAGCGTGTGGGCCTCCTTCGGGGTCGACGTCACCGTGGTCGAGGCGCTCCCGCGGCTGGTCCCGAACGAGGACGAGTACGCCTCCAAGCAGCTCGAGCGCGCGTTCCGCCGCCGCAAGATCGCCTTCAAGACCGGCGTGCGGTTCACCGGCGCGAAGCAGGACGACAACGGCGTCAGCGTGTCGCTGGAGTCCGGCGAGACGCTGGAAGCCGACCTGCTGCTGGTCGCCGTCGGCCGCGGCCCGAACTCGGCCGGGCACGGCTACGAGGAGGCGGGCGTCAAGATCGACCGCGGCTTCGTGCTCACCGACGACCGGCTCCGCACCAACCTGCCGAACGTCTACGCGGTCGGCGACATCGTGCCGGGCCTGCAGCTCGCGCACCGCGGTTTCCAGCAGGGCATCTTCGTGGCCGAAGAGATCGCCGGCCTGAACCCGCGCGCCATCGACGAGCGCGGCATCCCGCGCGTCACCTACTCGCACCCCGAGGTCGCCTCGGTCGGGCTCACCGAGTCCCAGGCCAAGGAGAAGTACGGTTCGGACGTCACCACGTTCACCTACGACCTCGGCGGCAACGGCAAGAGCCAGATCCTCAAGACCTCCGGCGGCGTGAAGCTGGTGAAGGCGCCGGACGGCCCCGTCGTCGGCGTGCACATGGTGGGCGACCGGGTCGGCGAGCTGATCGGCGAAGCGCAGCTGATCTACAGCTGGGAGGCGTTCCCGGAGGACGTCGCCCCGCTGATCCACGCGCACCCCACGCAGACCGAGGCACTCGGCGAAGCGTTCCTCGCCCTCGCGGGCAAGCCGCTGCACGTGCACAGCTGACGCGCAACCAGCACAATCCAGACCACGTCTTAGCGATCAAGGGAGCCAGCGAACAATGGCCTACTCCGTCACGCTGCCGGAGCTCGGCGAGAGCGTCACCGAGGGAACCGTCACCCGGTGGTTGAAGCAGGAGGGCGACACCGTCGAGGTCGACGAGCCGTTGCTCGAGATCTCGACCGACAAGGTCGACACCGAAGTACCGTCGCCGGTGGCAGGCACGGTCGTGAAGATCAGCGCCAAGGAAGACGACACCGTCGAGGTCGGCGGCGAGCTGGCGGTGATCGACGACGGCACCGGCGGCGTGCCCGAGTCCTCCGCCCCGGCCCAGCAGTCCGAGCCGGAGCCGGAGCCCGCCCCGCAGCAGCAGGAAGCCCCTGCCGCGGCGGCCGAATCCGCTCCGTCGCAGCCGGACACCGCTCCGGCCGCGGGCGGTTCGGGCACCGAGGTGAAGCTGCCCGAGCTGGGCGAGAGCGTCACCGAGGGCACCGTCACCCGCTGGCTGAAGCAGGTCGGCGACTCCGTCGAGGTCGACGAGCCGCTGCTCGAGATCTCCACCGACAAGGTCGACACCGAGGTCCCGTCGCCGGTCGCCGGCACCGTGCTGGAGATCCGCGCGGGCGAGGACGAGACCGTCGAGGTCGGCGGGGTGCTCGCGGTCATCGGCGACGCCGGCGCCGCCCCGGCCGCCCAGGAAAGCAAGCCCGCCCCGGCCCCGGCTCAGGAAAGCAAGCCCGAGCCCGCTCCGGCTCCGGTCCAGGAGAGCAAGCCCGCCCCGGCTCCGGCGGCTCCGGCCCCCGCGCCCGCCGCTCCGGCCCCCGCGCAGGAGAGCAAGCCCGCTCCGGCCGCGCAGGCCCCGGCGGACAACGGCTCCGCGGACGGCCCGTACGTCACGCCGCTGGTGCGCAAGCTCGCCTCCGAGCACGGCATCGACCTCGCGTCGCTGACCGGCAGCGGAGTCGGCGGCCGCATCCGCAAGCAGGACGTGCTCGCCGCCGCCGAGGCCAAGCAGAAGTCGGCTCCGGCCCCGGCCGCAGCCGCTCCCGCTGCTCCGGCCGCCGCCGCTCCGGCCGCGCCGCGCACCGCCGCGGTTTCGCCGGAGGTCGCCGCCCTGCGCGGCACCGTGCAGAAGGCGAGCCGGATCCGGCAGATCACCGCCACCAAGACCCGCGAATCGCTGCAGGTTTCCGCGCAGCTCACGCAGGTGCACGAGGTGGACGTCACCAAGATCGCCAAGCTGCGCCAGCGCGCGAAGGCGGCGTTCAAGGAGCGCGAGGGCGTCAACCTCACGTTCCTGCCGTTCTTCGCCAAGGCGACGGTCGAGGCGCTCAAGCAGCACCCGAACGTCAACGCGTCCTACAACGAGGACACGAAGGAGATCACCTACCACGGCGCCGTGCACCTGGGCATCGCGGTGGACACCGAGCGCGGCCTGCTCTCGGTCGTGATCCACGACGCGGGCGAGCTGAGCTTGGCCGGTCTCGCGCACCGCATCGCCGACCTGGCGGCGCGGGCCCGGGCCAACCAGGTCAAGCCGGACGAGCTGACCGGCGGCACCTTCACCATCACGAACATCGGCTCCAACGGGGCCCTGTTCGACACGCCGATCATCGTGCAGCCGCAGTCCGGCATGCTCGGCACCGGCGCCGTGGTGAAGCGCCCGGTCGTGGTGAGCGACGCCGACGGCAACGACACCATCGCGGTCCGCTCGATGGCGTACCTGCCGCTGACCTACGACCACCGCCTGGTCGACGGCGCGGACGCCGGCCGCTTCCTGACCACGATCAAGCAGCGGCTGGAAGAGGGCAACTTCGAGGACGAGCTGGGTCTCTGATCCGCCTCGCCCTCGCCCCGGCGGCCCCCGCACTCTCCCCGAGTGCGGGGGCCGCCGTCTTTTCCCGGGTTCTGTCATTCCGAAATTCCGGAATAACGGAGTAAGCTCGGCGGCATGCTCACTCGACGAAGCTTGCTCGCGTCGGTCGCAGCAGCGGGGGCCGCCACGATCGCCGCGCCCTCGCTCGCTCTGGCCGCTCCCCCGGACCAATCCACTCCCGAAGGCTGGCTCGCCCGGCTCGCCGCCCACCGCGACGACGTGTCGGCGGTGATCTCCGACGGCACCGGCCGCCGGTTCGGCCAGCTCCCGGACCGCTCGCTCACCATCGCGTCCGCGATCAAGGCGGTGCATCTGCTCGCCTACACGACCGCGGTCGCGCAAGGACGGCTCGATCCGGCCGAACAGGTGCGCGTCGGCGATTGGGATGCCCGGCATCCGTATCTCGGCGACGGCCCGGTCGGTGCGGGCAGTCATCTGAACGCGTTGACCTACCTGGGAATCCCGTGCGACGAGCACGGCGTCGCGAAGGACCCGGAGCGACGCGTGCCGCTGCGGAACATCGCCGAAATGATGATCTTCTTCAGCGACAACGCCGCCGCCGACTACCTGCGCGCCCGGCTCGGCGACGGGGCGCTCCGGGCGGCCGCGGCACGCGGCGGCTGGCCGCGACCGGACGTCCGGATGTTCGGCGGCGAGGTCTTGCTGCTGTTCTTCCCCGAGTACTGCCCACCGCCAGGCAGCCCCGTCGCGGTGCGCCGCGCGGCGGGAGACGCGCTGTCGGACCGGTTCGCGTGCGACCCGTCCTTCCGCGCCCAAGTGCTCCCGCGGGCCGCGGAAAAACCGCCCTCCGTCGAGGCGATCATGGCTTGGTCCGCGACGACCGGCCAGGGCAGCGCCGCGCAATTGTTCGGGTTGCACCACGAAATCGCCACGAGCCGCGACCGCGCGGCCGTCCTCGCGCAGCAGATCCTCGGCACGCCGCTCGCGGCGAAACGACCGCCTGGCTCGAAAGCCTTGCTGTACAAGGGCGGAAACCTTCCCGGCTACCTCGTGCTCGGCTTCGACGTGCTCTGGCCGGACCGCCGCCCCGGCACCAGCACGATCTTCCTGAAGAACTCCACCCCGGAGGACCTGCAGCACGCCGAAGTGCTGATGCAGTTGTGCATCGACGCGCTGTACCGCCCGGACACCTTCGCTGCGCTGGAGCACGCGCTGGGACACTGACCGGTATGACCGAAGACCTCGCCGAGCGCGTGGCGGCACTCGAACGCCGGATGGCCGCATTGGAGGGGCGGCCATCCGAACCCGTCCAGGACAGCCCGCGGGGGATCGTCGGTTACCAGGGCGAACTGACCGATCCCGAGCTGCGCTGGGAAATCCGGCTCACCACCCCCGCGGTCCTGTCGCTGCCGGACGGGCCGCGCGCCGAGGTGCTGGCCGCGCTGGCGAACACCGACCGGATCGCGCTCGTCCGGCTGCTCGCCCGCGACGGCGCGCAAACCGGGGCCGCACTGCAGGAAGCCGCCGAGCTCAGCTCGCCCGGACGGCTCTATCACCATCTCAAGGCGCTCACCGCGGCCGGACTGGTCGAACAGGACCGCCGCGGCAGCTACCGGCTCAAGCCGACCGCCGCGATTCCCGCGCTGGTGCTGCTGACCGCCGCCGCCGACGTCGCCGGTCAGCTCCGCCCGGGTGTGCGCGAACCGGGCCGATAGGACACGATCAGAGGCATGCGGGTACTCATCGCGGGCTCCGGCGGTTTTCTCGGCACCGCCTTGACCGGACGGCTGCGCGAATCCGGGCACGAAGTACGCCGGCTGGTGCGGCGCACCGCGCGAGCGGAAGACGAGCGCGGCTGGGACCCGCCGTCGGGACGGATCGACGACGGCGCGTTCGACGGCATCGACGCGGTGGTGAACCTGTGCGGCGCGCCGCTGTTGCCCGGCCGCTGGAGCGGAATGCGCAAACAGCAGCTGCTCGACAGCCGCGTGGAGCCGACCGAGGTGCTCGCCGAAGCAGTGGCCGAGCACGGCATCGGAGTGCTGGTGAACGCGTCCGCGGTGGGTTACTACGGCAACGGCGGGTCCACTGTGCTCGATGAGAACACCAAGGCCGGCAACGGTTTTCTCGCCGAGATGTGCGTCGAATGGGAGAACGCGACCGCCGCGGCGAGCAACGCCCGGGTGGTTTCGGTACGCACCGGTCTCGTCTTGGCCCGCCACGGCGGCCTGCTCGACGTGCTGCGCCCGCTTTTCCGCTTCGCGCTCGGCGGACGGCTCGGCGACGGCAGCCAGTACATGCCGTGGATCGCGCTGGACGACGAAATCGGTGCCCTCCTGCACATCCTGGAGCACGATTCGCTGTCCGGCCCGGTCAATCTCACCGGCCCGATCCCAGTCGCCAACGCCGAGTTCACCCGCGCGCTCGGCCGCGCCGTGCATCGGCCCGCGCCCTGGTGGGTGCCGGAGATCGCGATGAAAATCGCCCTCGGACAGGCCGCCGAAGAGATGGTGTTGTTCGGGCAGCGCGCGGTGCCGCGGAAGCTGGAGGCGAGCGGCTACGTCTTCCGGCACCGCACCGTCGACAGCGCGCTCGCCGCGGCGACGTGACGATGCCGCGCGTCCGGTGGATCGTCGCTGGAGTGGTGCTGTTCGCCGCGTTCCTCTGCCTCGGCTTGCTGGTGGACCGGCAGCCGTTGCAGCTCGACGTCGAGGTCGCCACTGCCTTGCGGGGACAGGACACTCGCCCGCCCGGCCAGATCGCGGGCGTGGTGACGAACGTCCTCGGCCCGGTTTTGCCGTACGTGCTCGGCGTGGTGCTGCTGGCAATCGTGCTGCGGGACCGGTCGCGGTTCTCCCTCTGCGTGCGGCTCGCCGTGGTGCTTCTGCTGTGCCGGTTTACCAGCCTGGCGTTCAAGCCGGTGTTCCAGCGGCAACGGCCGCGCGTGTACCCGGATCTGAGCTACCCCAGCGGCCATGTCGTTTCCGTGGCGACGACAGGCCTGGTCGTGGTCCTGCTCTGCGCCTGGCTCCGGCCGCGGTTCACGCGGTGGGCGATCGGGATTTCCGCCGCCGCGACCGTGCTGGCCGCGGCCTGCCGGATCGTGCTGGGCGTGCACTGGGTCACCGACACCGTCGGGGCCGTGCTCGCGGTGCTCGGCGTGGGCCTGGTGTCGGCGACCGCACTCCGGCTGCTCCCCTTTCCGGCGTCCGAAAGGCGTAGCCTCGACGGGTGAGTTCTTCGAGCGCAAGCTGCCGGATCGCCACCGTTCCCCTCGTCGTGCGAGAGGTCGGGACGATCGACTACACCGAGGCCTGGGACCTGCAGCGGGAGATCCTCACCGCGCGCGCGGACGAAACCGGGCCGGACACCATGCTGCTGCTGGAGCACCCGTCGGTCTACACCGCGGGCAAGCGCACCGAACCCGAGGACCGGCCCGCCGACGGCACCCCGGTGATCGACGTCGACCGCGGCGGCAAGATCACCTGGCACGGCCCCGGCCAGCTGGTCGGCTACCCGATCCTCAAGCTCGCCGACCCGATCGACGTCATGCACTACGTGCGGCGGCTGGAAGAGGCGCTGATCGCGGTGTGCGAGCGGTTCGGCGTGCACTCCGGCCGCGTCGAGGGCCGCAGCGGCGTGTGGATCCCCGCCGACGAACGCGGCATCGAACGCAAGATCGCCGCGATCGGCATCCGCGTCCAGCGCGGCGTGACGATGCACGGATTCGAGCTGAACTGCAACGCCGACCTGGCCGCGTTCGACAACATCGTGCCGTGCGGCATCCGCGACGCGGGCACCACGTCGCTCTCCTGGGAACTGCAGCGCGACGTCCCGGTCGCCGAGGTGCTGCCGGTGGCGAAGGAACTGGTGCTGGCCGCGCTGGAAGGCGAGCTGCCGGTAAGCGACGACCGCTGGCTGCCGCGCCCGGAAACCCCGAAGGCCCCCGGCGTCACCTTCGCCCTGCAGAACTGACCCCCGGCACGACAACACGGGCACACCAGGGCACCAGCCTCGCCCCCGCCTCGGGGGTGCCAGCCCCCTCCCTGCACCCCGATACGAAGCCTCCCTGCGGTTCGGGGGTGCTTGTCAAGGCATCTTTCCCGCCTTGACAAGCACCCCCGAACCGTCAGCACACTCGGGCTTCGGGGTGCCCCACCGCAACCAACCTTCGGGGCACCCCACCGCACCCCTCAGTCCAGCTGAGGCGCAACCTCCGAAGCCACAAACTCAATGTGGTCGAGATCGGCAAGATCGAGCACCTGCAAGTACACCCGGGTGATCCCAGTCTTCTCCCGCCACTGCCCAATCCGGTCCACGATCTCCGCCGCGGTCCCGGCCAGCCCGTTGGCGCGCAGCTCGCCGGTCTCCCGGCCGATCGCGGACGCCCGCCGCGAGACCTCCGCCTCGTCCCGGCCCGCCGCCAGCACGAGCGCGACCGAACGCAGGATTTCCTTGGGGTCGCGGCCGATCGCCTCCGCCGCCGCGTCCACCCGCTTGAACTGCGCGAGCGCGGTTTCGGCGTCCACGAACGGCAGGTTGAACTCGTCGGCGTACTGCGCGGCCAGCGCCGGGGTGCGCTTCTTGCCGCCCCCGCCGATGATCACCGGCGGCGCGGGCGACTGCGCGGGCTTCGGCAGCGCGGGCGAGTCGGTCAGCGTGTAGTAGTCGCCGGAGTAGGAGAACTTCTCCCCCGCCGGGGTCTTCCACAGGCCGGTGATCACCGCGAGCTGCTCGGCGTAGCGGTCGAACCGCTCCTTGAGCGGCGGCAGGGTGAGGCCGTAGGCGGTGTGCTCGTCGTCGTACCAGCCGGAGCCGAAGCCGAATTCCACGCGTCCGCCGGACATCTGGTCCACCTGCGCGACCGAGATCGCGAGCGGGCCGGGGTGGCGGAAGGTGGCCGCGGTGACGAGCGTGCCGAGCCGGATCCGCTCGGTCTCGCGGGCGAGGCCGGCGAGGGTGATCCACGCGTCGGTCGGCCCGGGAAGGCCGTCCGCGCTGCCCATCTTGAGGTAGTGGTCGCTGCGGAAGAACGCGTCGTATCCCGCGGCTTCGGTGGTCCGCGCGACCCGCAGCAGGTCGTCGTAGCTCGCGCCCTGCTGGGGTTCGGTGAAGATCCTCAAGTCCATGTCCGCCAGCCTAACGGCGGACTGGTCACCCCGCGGCGGGCCGTTCCCCGGCTCCCGCCGGGCGGCGCAGCCGGGACAGCATCCGCGTGATGACGTCCTCGATCTCGGCCCCGACCTTCTTCGGGTCGGCCGCCCCGGCGATCTCGGTGGCCGCGCTGGACAACGCGCCGAACAGCAGCCGCGCGGTCAGGTCGACCGGCACCGGCTCCACCTCGCCCGCGTCGACGAGCAGCTGCAGCCCGGAGCGGACGAGCCCGAAACTGGACTGTTCCTCGGCTTCGCGCCAGCGTTCCCAGCCCATCACCACCGGGCCTTCGTGGATGGCGATCCGCTGGTACGAGGGGTCGAGGCAGCTGCGGATGAACGCCTGCAGGCCGCCCATCGCGCGCTCCCACGGCGCGCCGTCGCCGGTCATGATCTTCTGGAGCCGGTCGTAGACCAGGCTTTCCACCTGTTCGAACGCGGCCTCGAAAAGCGCCTGCTTCCCGCTGAAATGGTGGTAAAGCGCGCCTTTCGTGACGCGGGCGCGTTTGGCCACCTCGTCGAGCGAGGTGCCCGCGTAGCCGCGTTTGGTGAACAGTTCGACCGCGCTGTCGACCAGGGCGGAACGGGTCGACTCGGAGTAGTCGAGTCGTCGGGACCTCATTGTCGGCACGCTCACAACCTTACGCCGGGACCCACCGGACCATACCCGTGGTATGTTGGCTGCGTCAGGTCCGTACCGGGAGTATGCCGCAGACCGGCAGTATGACCCGGGTCACGGAAGGGGAGCCACACCATGAGCTGGACCGACTTCTACCGGCGGCGGGAAATCCTCGATGCCGCTGTCCGCCAGGCGAGGCGGGCGCCGCGAGCGCCGCTGTCGCTGGCTGAGATCCCCGGTGCCGCCGAAGAGTTCGGCACCGAAGAGAACCTGCTGCTGGCACTGCAGTACAAGTGGACGCAGCTGCTCAGCGGCTACCTGCGCGCCGAGTTCGCCGATCCCGACGAGGCCGAGCTTCCGGGCGACCAGGTCGACGCCGTCACCCGGGCGTGGCGGCAGGCGCAGCACGATCACGAAGACCTCCGCACGGTGCTGGACGGCGCGCTCGAGCGCTGCCCGGCACTGGAACCGTTGCACCGCACCGAATTGCACATGCTGGCGCTCACCGCGGGCCTCGCCGAACCGGACGAGCCCGCCGACGAGATCGTCCAGGTCGGGCGGACGCTCGACGCGCTGCTGCGCGCCGGCGGCACCGGCCCGGTCCGCAGGCGCGGCCCGGTCGGGCATCTGCTGCGCCTGCTCGCGCCGAGTGCGTGAGATGTAGTTAGCTGACCCGATGAACGAACGCTGGACCGAGGCCCGGATCCCCGACCAGAGCGGCCGGACCGTCCTGATCACCGGAGCGAATTCCGGCCTCGGCCTGCGTTCGGCGGAAGTCCTCGCCGCGAGCGGAGCCCGCGTGCTGCTCGGCTGCCGCTCGCCGGAACGCGGCGAAACCGCGCTCGATCGGGTCCGCGCCGCGGCTTCGGGAGCGAAACCCGAACTCGTCCGGCTGGACCTCGCCGACCTGGCGTCCGTCCGCGAAGCCGCCGCCAAGGTGCGCGACCTCGCCGGCGACTCGCTCGACGTGCTGATGAACAACGCCGGCGTCATGGCCACCGCGCAGGGCCGCACCGCCGACGGTTTCGAGCTGCAATTCGGCACGAACCACCTCGGGCACGCCGCGCTGACCTGGCTGCTGATGCCCGCTCTTCGCGGCGCACCCGCCGGCCGCGTCGTCACTCTTTCCAGCGTCGCCGCTATCGGCGCGCGCCTGCACCTGGACGACCCGAACGCCGAGCGCCGCCCGTACCGCGCGGCAGCCGCGTACGGCCAGGCGAAACTGGCGAACCAAACCTTCGGCATCGAACTGGACCGGCGCCTTCGCGCGGCCGATTCCACTGTGCTCAGCGTGCTCGCGCATCCCGGCTACAGCGCGACCGGACTGACCACGAACATGGCCAGCTCGTACCAAAACCCGTTGCTGCGCACCGCACTCCGGGAAATCGGCAAGCTCGGCGGAATGCTGCTGGCCCAGCGCGTCGAACAGGGCGCGCTGCCGCAGCTGTACGCCGCGACCGCACCCGACGTCGAAGGCGGCGACTATCTCGGACCGGTCTTCACCGTCCGCGGCCGCCCGACGAAGGTCGCCACCCTTGCTCCAGCCCGGAATCCGCAGGCCGGGACCGCATTGTGGGACCTGACCGCCGAGCTGACCGGCGTCACACCCGACCCGAGGTGAGGCCGGTTTTCCGGGCGTAGGGTGGAACCCGTGAGTGCTGCACCGGAGGGGCGGAAGTTGTTGCGGCTTGAGGTGCGCAACAGTGAGACGCCGATTGAGAAGAAGCCGTCGTGGATCAAGACGCGGGTGCGGATGGGTCCGGAGTTCACCGAACTCAAGGGCCTGGTTCGCCGGGAAGGCCTGCACACGGTCTGTGAAGAGGCGGGTTGTCCCAACATTTACGAGTGCTGGGAAGACCGGGAAGCCACCTTCCTGATCGGCGGCGACCAGTGCACGCGTCGCTGCGACTTCTGTCAGATCGACACGGGCAAGCCTGCTGAGCTGGACCGTACTGAGCCGCGGAAGGTCGCGGAGTCGGTGCAGGCGATGGGGTTGCGGTATTCGACGATCACCGGTGTCGCTCGCGACGATCTGGCCGATGGCGGTGCGTGGCTGTACGCGGAGACGGTGCGGCAGATCCATGCGTTGAACCCGGGCACGGGTGTGGAGCTGTTGATCCCGGACTTCAACGCCGAGCCGGATCAGCTGGCGGAGGTGTTCGGGTCGCGTCCGGAGGTGCTGGCGCACAACGTGGAGACGGTGCCGCGGATCTTCAAGCGGATCCGTCCCGGGTTCCGCTACGCCCGCTCGCTGGACGTCATCACCCAGGCCAGGGCGGCCGGACTCGTGACGAAGTCGAACCTGATCCTCGGCATGGGCGAAACCCCGGAAGAAGTCACCGTCGCGTTGCAGGACCTGTTCGACGCCGGGTGCGAGATCATCACGATCACCCAGTACCTGCGCCCTTCACCCCGGCACCACCCGGTCGACCGGTGGGTCAAGCCGGAAGAGTTCGTGGAGCACGCGAAGACCGCCGAGGCGATCGGCTTCCCGGGCGTGATGGCGGGACCGCTGGTCCGCTCGTCGTACCGCGCCGGACGGTTGTACGCGCAGACCAAGGCCCACCGGGGCGAGGAACTCCCGGAGAACCTCGCCCACCTGACCGCCGAAGGACCGGCGGCACAAGAAGCCAGCAGCCTGCTGACCCGCTGACACCGTCCCAGTGAGGGGCCCCAGTGACGCACTGGGGCCCCTCTCTCGTCTCCAGGTCACCCGAACGTGGCACTCAATTCCCAAGAATCAGTAAAGTGATCGTGTGGCTTTAGTAACGGACATCCTCGACTGGTTGCAGGCACTCCCCCAACCGGGTCTCGTCGCGGCAGCCGGCGGGCTCGTGTTCGCCGAGTGCACGATCGGTCTCGGCTTCATCGCCCCGGGCGAGTCGGGCTTGCTGATCGCGGCGACCACGGCGACGTCCGTGCCCCGCTTCCTGACGCTGTGGGCGGTGGTCACCGTCTGCGCGGCACTGGGCGATTCGGTCGGTTACGTCCTCGGCCGGAAGTTCGGCCCGCGGCTGCGGGAGACCAAGCTGATCCGCAAGTACGGCCTTGACGCCTGGGACAAGGCCACCGGCGTCCTCGAACGCCGAGGCGCGTGGGCGGTGTTCTTCGCCCGGTTCCTGCCCGTGCTGCGCACGCTGACCCCGGCCGCCGCGGGAGCGTCGAACCTGCCGTTCCGCAAATTCCTCCCGGCGACCGCAGCCGGCGCGCTCTGCTGGTCGCTCGTGCACATCAGCCTCGGCGCCGCGCTGGGCGAGGCGGCCAAGAAGGTCGAGAGCGCGATGAACACCGGGTTCCTGGTGGTGGCCGCGCTGGTGGCCGGGGTGCTGGTGTTCTTCTTGCTGCGCTTGAAGAAACGCAAAGCCCTCGGCGTGTCCGGTTCGCCGGACGAGCGACCGGAAGAGCCCGTCCGCGCCGGAAGCTAGCCCGGCGACCTAACTCACGCGAAGTCACCCGCCCGGGGACCGTTCCGCTGATTAGATTCGACCGTATGCAGGCACTAGACCTCCCGAAGCCGGTCGCGTTCGTCCTCGGCGGGGGCGGCAGCCTCGGCGCGCTGCAGGTGGGCATGCTGCAAGCACTGGACGAAGCGGAGATCACGCCGGATCTGGCGGTCGGCACGTCCGTCGGCTCGCTGAACGCCGCGGTGCTGGCCCTGCCCGGCGACGACCGGATCCAGCGGCTCCGCGACATCTGGGCGCACATGACGAAAGCCGAGGCCTTCCCCGGCGGCGTGCTCAGCCAGGTCCGGACGCTCCGGCACAGCAAGACGCATCTGTTCCCGAACACCGGCCTCGCCAAGATCGTCGACGACCACCTCGGCGCCGGCCGCCGGTTCGAGGATCTGGCGCTGCCGCTCGGCGTCGTCACCACCGACGTCGACACCGCCGAGCCGGTCCTGCTCACCTCGGGTCCGCTGCAAGCCCCGCTCCTGGCGAGCTGCGCGATCCCCGGCATCTACCCGCCGGTGCCGCACGAGGACCGGCTGCTTTACGACGGCGGCCTGGTCGCCAACGTCCCGATGCGCCAAGCGCTGCGGATGGGCGCGAAATCGCTGGTCGTCCTCGACTGCGCGTTCCCCGGCAAAATGCCGGGCGCACCACGGACTTTCGCCGAGGTGATGATGTTCACCGCGATGATCAGCATGCGCAACCAGGCCGTACTGGAGGCACCCGTCGCGGCTCGCTCGGTGCCGGTGGTCTACCTGCCCGGCCCGGCGCCGGTCCGGGTGAGCCCGCTGGACTTCTCGCGCACCGACGACCTGGCCGCTCAGGCCTACCACGCCGCCCGGGACCACTTGAAGGAACTCACCGTCGACGGCCCAGGGTTGTACGGAGCCCCCGGATTGCTGCGCCCCTGATCCTCCGCGGCCGGGAATCGGGGCCGTGATCCGCGTCACCCTGATGCACCGATCCGCCGGTCGGGGCGTCTTTCCGATCGCGTAGTTTTGCAGTCGAACCCTGCCTGTCCTGGACCCTCACAAAAGAGACATCATGTTCCCGAAGAAGACATTTTTTCCGCTCGCCGGAATTCTCGCGGCGACCTTGCTGCTTTCCGCCTGTTCCTCCGGGGACGGCGGCGGCGACGCCGGCAAGCCCGGTGCGCCGGACGGGTCGAACCAGTCCGCGACACCGGCCTCGGTGTCGATCGAACCGGCCAACGCGACTGGGATCAGCCCGAGCACGCCGATCGTCGTGAAGGCGGCGAACGGGAAGCTCACGGACGTCACGGTCACGAGCTCCAAAGGCAAAACCGTCGCGGGCGAGTTCTCGCCGGACAAGCTCAGCTGGAAGACGACCGAGGTCCTCGGCTACGGCGGCACCTACCAGGTGAAGGCGCATGCCCAAGGCGCGGACGGGAAATCCGTCGAGCAGCAGGGCCAGGTGACCACGCTGTCGCCGAAGAAACAGGCGAACGCGAACCTGATCCCGGCCCCGAACGCGGTGAAGGCTTCCGGTGTCGGCGTGGGCCAGCCGATCGTGTTCAGCTTCGGCGTCCCGGTGAAGAACAAGGCGGACGTGGAGAAGGCGCTGACGGTCGAGTCGTCGCCCAAACAGGACGGCAGCTGGTATTGGATGGACGACAAGAACGTCCACTACCGGCCGAAGGAATACTGGAAGCCGGGCACCACGCTGACGGTCACCGCGAAGATTTACGGCGTCGATTTCGGAAATGGCGTCTACGGAGCGGACGATCGCACCGAAACGTACAAGGTGCACGATTCGTGGATCGCGAAAGCCGACGGCAACAGCGAGCAAATGCAGATCTTCCACAACGGTTCGATGGTGAAGTCGATGCCGATCTCGATGGGCAAGGACGCGACGCCCACCCACCTCGGCCCGCACGTCATCTCGGACAAGCAGGCGAACTACACGATGGACTCCTGCACGTATGGCGTGTGCCCGCCGGACCCGAAGGCGTACCGCTCGAACGAGAAGTTCTCCGAACGCATCTCGAACGACGGAGAGTTCGTCCACGAGAACCCGAACAGCGTCGGCCAGCAAGGCAACTCGAACGTCTCGCACGGCTGCATCAACCTGAACGCCGCCAACGCCGAATGGTTCTTCAACAACTTCGGCCTCGGAGACGTCGTAGAGGTCACCAACTCGGGCGGCCCGCAGCTCCCGGTGTGGGACCTGTACGGCGACTGGTCCAAGTCCTGGACCGACTGGCAGAAGGGCTCAGCCCTGAAGTAACCCAGCGGCCCCGGACAGGGCCAGGTTGAGGCCGGGTTCGGCTGAACGGTTCGACAGAGAAGGGCGCCGGAGCTACTTGCTCCGGTGCCCTTTTTCTTTGCCTGGACGCAGGTGCGACGCAGGCCCGGGGATCGAGCTGGGCGGCGGTTGGGGTGGGCGGCTAGGCCTAGCTTGTCTTGGAGTCCAGGTTCTGTGCCGAGGTTCTGTGCCGAGACGCGAGATGCGAGGCACCGGGGCGAGGCAAGGCGGGACAGGGCGAGGCAAGGCGAGGCAGCGCGGCTTGGCCCGCCTCGGAGCCCTGGTTCTAGGCCGAGCCGGGAGGCAACTCCTCAGAGCGGTGCGGGCGCGCTTCGCCTCGCCTCGACGAGGCGCGAGATGCGAGGCCCCGGGGGGCGCGGCGCGCTGCAGGCGGCGCGGGCACGCCGCGGCGGTGCGGAGGCGGTGCGGGCACCCCGGGGCAGGGGCGAGGCCCGGACGGGGCGGGAGCGAGAGCGGGCGAGGCTTAGCCCGGCCCAAGCTAGACCGCGGATCCCGGGCCGAGCCGCGTGACCGCCGGATCAGGCGAGGAGGGCTAGCCCCTTGCCAGGCCGCGGCGCCTGAATCAAAGCGCGTCTCCGCCGGACTGCGGAGATGATGGCTAGTCCATCCCGAACGACTGATACCGGCCGACAAACCTTGCCACCGAACCGTGCGACGATGCCTAGTCCGCGGCTCGTGGACCAAATCGCATCTCCACCAAACCGCAGGCATCATGGCTAGTCCATGCCGAATGATTGTTCCTGCACCGATGAGCCGTGCAACCGGAACCGGGTGACGATGCCTAGCCAGGCCGCGGATGCCGGACCGAATCTTCTCGCCGCGGGCTCGAGCGTCGAGGTAGCCAGGACGGGAAGGCCGCCCCTCGGTCCTGCTGGCTGATTACTGGCGCATAGCGCCTGTCCATGTACCGCGCTGGCTGCGCATCGCCTCTCCGCCACTGGCAGTTCTTCTCCTGACGGGGCTGCTGGCCACGTTTCTCCCGGGCCCTCCCGTCATGTGTATGAAGCGCCGCCCGCGGCAGTCATTTACCTTTGCGGAAATAGCTTGGATACGCCAAAGGCCCGGACCCTGGTCACGGGTTCGGGCCTTCACGCCACAACGCAAAAAAGAGAGCGGGGTTCCGGGAGAACCGTTTTCTGGTTCTCGACCGGAGCCCCGCTCCCATCATGTTGAGTTCGGCGGTGTCCTACTCTCCCACAACCCTTCGGTTGCAGTACCATCGGCGCAGTCAGGCTTAGCTTCCGGGTTCGGAATGGGAC
>NZ_JBVJOE010000010.1:198700-335896 GCF_055583325.1 Amycolatopsis sp. NPDC104775 | reverse complement strand
AACGCCCGGTCCCATTCCGAACCCGGAAGCTAAGCCTGACTGCGCCGATGGTACTGCAACCGAAGGGTTGTGGGAGAGTAGGACACCGCCGAACTCAACATGAAGAGGAGCGGGGCTCCGGTCGAGAACCACAAACAGGTTCTCCCGGGGCCTCGCTCCCTTTTTGCGTTGTGGCGTGAAGGCCCGAACCCGTGACCAGGGGTCGGGCCTTCACGCATATTCAGGTCACAGCGGCAGTCCGCGGCCTCGAACCGGCGACGAGAACACCAGTGAGGTCGTCGTCTCGCCATACCGCTGAGCCTGCTCGACAAACCGCTCCAGATCCGCCGTCGTGCGGCAGTGCACCCGGAGCAGCCAGCACTCGTCTCCGGTGACGTGGTCGGCATCGGTGATCTCCGGCAGCGGGAGAATCGCCTCGCGGAACCGAGGGCCGTCCAGGCTGCGCACCCGGACGCGGACCATTGCCTGGATGGGGCGGCCCAGCTTTTCCGGATCGACGCGTGCCGCGTAGCCGGTGATCACCCCGCGCTGTTCCAGTCGGCGTACTCGCTCTGTCACGGCCGGAGCGGAGAGCGAGACGCGGCGGCCGAGTTCCGAGAATGTCAGGCGGCCGTCGGACTGGAGCAGCTCCAGCAGGTGCCGGTCAACATCGTCCAGGTCCACGAGCGGCACCCTCTCCGAAACTCCAAGCAAACAGGCGTCCAGACCCGGAAAACCCAGGTGAGGACGGCGGAACACCTGGATCTTCCCCTGTCCCGCACCAGCACCGGAACGAGAGGATCACCACCGTGAAACCTCGCATCCTCTCCCTGCCCCAGGAAACCTCAGACGCCGTCGCCTACTTCGGGCGCGAGCTGGCCTTCGAGGTCGACCCGGTCGACCTCGCCCAGGACCTCGCGGATGGACGCACCGACGGCTACGTCCTCGTCGAGACCCGCAGCCAGGGGGCGTACGACGAAGCTCACCTCCCGGGCGCGATGTGCTTGCCGTACCGGGAAATCACCGAGGAAAGCACCCGTGACCTCGACCGGAACCTCGTCTACGTCTGCTACTGCGAGAGCATCTACTGCAACGCCGCCACCCAGGGCGCGTACCGGCTCGCGCGGCTCGGCTTCACCGTGAAACGCCTCTCCGGCGGCATCACGACCTGGCTCGCGCACGGCTACCCGACCGAGGCCGGGATGCCCGTACCCTGGACGCCGTGACTCGTCTGCTCATCATTCAGCCCGATGCCAGCGATCCCCTCGGTCCGCTCGGGGAGTGGCTCACCGAGGCCGGCGCTGAACTCGACGTGCGGCTGCCGCCGGAGCAGGAACTTCCGTCGAGTCTCGACGGGTACGACGGGGTGGTCTGCCTCGGCGGCGGCATGGGTGCGCTCGACGACGCCCAGCATCCCTGGCTCGCCGATGTCCGCAAGCTCCTCGCCACTGCGGCGGGGAATGCAGTGCCGACACTCGCGATCTGCCTCGGTGCGCAGCTGCTCGCGGTCGCGACCGGCGGGCAGGTCGCGGAGGGCGAGGCTGGGCCGGAGGTGGGGCCGGGGTTGGTGTCGAAGAAGGACGCCGCTTGGGTCGATCCGCTCTTCGCGGACATGCCCTTCCTCCCGGATGTCCTGCAGTTCCACCGCGACATCATCACCGTGCTGCCGCAGAGCGCCGAACTGCTCGCGTCCACGCCGAAGTACCCGCACCAGGCCTACCGGATGAACCGTTGTGTCTACGGTGTCCAGTTCCACATCGAGACCACGCCGGACGTCGTCCGGGCTTGGGCCGAAGCGGAGCCGGAAATGGCGGAACTCACCCGTCCGGGCGCGCTGGAGGACGACACTCTGACCTCTGCGCACGCGGAGATCGCCGAGACGTGGCGTCCGTTCGCGCGCCGGTTCGTCCAATTGGCCGCCGGTCAACTGGAAGCCGCTCCGGAAAGTCAACGCCAGTTGCCGCTGGCTTAACGGATGACGTCGGAATCACTTACGGCGAGTTAACGGTTCACCCGAACGGTCAGGTACCTTGCGGGAGGTATTTCCGTAGGGTTCGGAGGTCGGGGTGGACCCCTCGCTGCTCGTTGTCGTCGTGATCTGCACGGCGCTGGTTTTCGATTTCACCAACGGCTTCCACGACACGGCGAACGCGATGGCGACCTCGATCGCCACCGGAGCACTCCGGCCCCGCGTCGCCGTCGCGATCTCCGCGGTGCTGAACCTGGCCGGCGCGTTCCTGTCGGTCGAGGTCGCGAAAACGATTTCCAGCGGACTCGTCGACGAGACGAGGATCGGGCCCGCCATCGTGTTCGGCGGGCTCATCGGGGCGATCGTCTGGAACCTCTTCACCTGGTACGTCGGCCTGCCGTCGAGTTCGTCGCACGCGCTGTTCGGCGGGCTGATCGGCGCGACCTGGGTGTCCGCGGGCGCGGATTCGGTCCACTTCGGCAAGATCGTGGACAAGGTGCTCGTCCCGGCCGCCGCGTCGCCGGTGATCGCGGGAGTGGCGGCGGCCGCGGTCACCTTCCTCGTCTACCGGTTCCTGGTGCGCAAGCGCGGCGGGCGCGGATTCCGGGTCGGGCAGATCGTCTCGGCGTCGCTGGTCTCGCTCGCGCACGGGACCAACGACGCGCAGAAGACCATGGGCGTCATCACCCTGACGCTGGTCGCGGCCGGCAGCCTTCCGGCTGGGTCCGCGCCGCCGGTCTGGGTGATCGTCAGCGCCGCGTCCGCGCTCGCGCTCGGCACGTATCTCGGCGGCTGGCGGATCACCCACACTCTCGGCAAAGGCCTCACCGACATCGAAGGCCCGCAGGGCTTTTCCGCGCAGACCAGCAGCGCCGTCGTGATCCTGCTGTCGTCGCATCTCGGGTTTCCGCTGTCGACCACGCACGTCTGCTCGGGCGGCATCATCGGCTCCGGCGTCGGACGGCGCGAGGCTCCGGTGCGCTGGCGGATGGCGGGCCGGATGGTGCTCGCGTGGCTGTTCACGCTGCCCGCGGCGGCGATCGTCGGCGCGGCGGCGGGCAAGATCGCTTCGCTGGGCGAGGCCGGGACCATCGCGGTCGGCGTCGCCGGGATCCTCTTCGCGGCCGGGATCTATCTGCTGTCCCGGCGCAAGCCCGTCACCGCGCACAGTTTCCAGGTTCCCGAACCGTCCGCTGTCGATACCGAACCGGACCGCCTGGCTGCCTGAACCACCCGGGGTCCGGCTACGGTGTGAGCGATGGCAGAGCGCGCGCGGACCACAGCTTCGGCGGCCAGGTACGGCTTCACCGACACCCGGGCCGACGGTCAACTGCGCGCGGCGGGCTGGTGGACCGAAGGCGGGCCCGCCGAGGGTGCCACCGACGTCCTCCTTGCCTTGTCTCGCGCCGCGGATCCGGACCTCGCGCTGGCCGGGCTCGACCGCATCCGCGAGGCCGACGAATCCGGCTGGCCCGAGCTGGACAGCACGCTCCGCGAACACCGTACGTTCCGCGGCCGGCTCCTGGGCGTGCTCGGCACCTCCACCGCGCTGGCGGATTTCCTGGTCGCGAATCCGGGTGAGTGGCGTTGTCTCGCGGACAACCGCTGCACGGACCCGGCGAAGTTCGCGGAGCGGCTGCTTGAGCGCGTCCGGAAGGACGACGGGACGTACTTCACCGGGACCGCTGCTGAACACGAGCTGCGGGCTGGCTACCGCGGCCTGTTGCTCGGCATCGCCGCCGCTGACCTCGGCCACCTCGTGGAGCCTGGGCTGGAGCACCCGCAGTTCCGGGACGTGGCCAGCCAGCTGACGACTCTCGCCGAGGCTGCGCTGCGGGCCGGGCTCGTGGTCGCCGAGCAGGAGGTCGGCGCGTCCGCCGAAGGCACGCTCGCGGTGATCGCGATGGGCAAGACCGGCGGTCGCGAGCTGAACTACGTGAGCGACGTCGACGTCATCTTCGTCGGAGCTGGCGACCTCGGCGTCGCGACCCGGCTGGCCAGCACGATGATGCGGCTGGTCGGCAACGCGTGCTTCGAAGTCGACGCGGCGTTGCGGCCGGAAGGCAAGAGCGGGGCGTTGGTGCGCACGCTCGAAGGACATACCGCCTACTACCAGAAATGGGCGAAGACCTGGGAGTTCCAGGCTTTGCTGAAGGCACGCCCGGTGGCCGGCGACGCCGAGCTGGGCCGCCAGTACGCGGAGATGGTCGCGCCGATGGTGTGGTCGGCCGCGGACCGCGAGAACTTCGTGACCGAGGTCCAGCAGATGCGCCGGCGGGTGGAGGAGCACGTCGCGTCCGAGCATCTTGAACGCGAGCTGAAACTGGGCCGCGGCGGGCTGCGGGACGTCGAGTTCGCCGTGCAGCTATTGCAACTCGTGCACGGCCGGGTGGATCCCGCGCTGCGCTCGCCGTCCACTTTGGAAGCTTTGGCCGCGCTGGGCGACGGCGGGTACGTCGGCCGTGCGGACGCGGCGGAGATGGGTTCGTCGTACGAGTTCCTGCGGACCGTCGAGCACCGGCTGCAGCTGCGCCGGTTGCGGCGGACGCACTTGTTCCCCGCCGCATCCGACACCGATGAGCTGCGGATTCTCGCTCGTGCCTGCGGGATTCGGGCGGTGCGCGGGCGCAGCCAGGGCGAGGCGCTGCTCGCCGAGTTCCGCCGTCACGCGCAGGGGATCCGGCGGCTGCACGAGAAGGTTTTCTACCGTCCGCTGCTGCAGTCGGTGGCGAATGTGCCGACGGAGGCCTTGCGGCTCACCACGAAACAGGCCGCCAGCCGGCTCGCCGCGCTGGGGTATGCCGCGCCGGAAGGGGCGCTGCAGCACATCAAGGCGCTGACCGCCGGGGTGTCGCGGCGCGCGGCCATTCAGCAAGCGCTGCTGCCGGTGCTGCTCGATTGCCTGGCCGATACGCCGGATCCGGACGGCGGGCTGCTCTCGTATCGCAAGGTGTCCGAGGCCTTGCAGGACACGCCGTGGTACCTGCGGGTGCTGCGGGACGAGGGCACTGTCGTCGAGCGGCTCGCCTTCCTGCTCGGGACGTCGAATCTGGTTCCGGACCTGCTCGTCCGCGCGCCGGAAGTGCTGCAGTTGCTAGGAGATCCGGCCCGGCTGACCGGACGCACGCCCGCCGAGGTGGCGACGTCGCTTCGGGCGGCTGTGCGTCGTCAGCCTGGGTTGAGCGCTGCGGTCACCGCCGCTCGGTCGCTGCGTCGGCATGAGCTGCTTCGCGTCGCGTGCGCGGATTTGTTGGGACTGCTAGATGTTCCGTCGGTCTGCGAAGCGCTGTCGAGCGTGTGGGTGGCGGTGTTGCAGGGAGCGTTGTCGGCGGCCTATCGGCAACGGCAGGCCGAGCTGGGGCGTACTCCAGCGACGATCGCGGTCATCGGCATGGGCCGGCTCGGCGGGGCGGAACTGGGCTATGGCTCGGACGCTGACGTCCTCTTCGTCTGCGAGCCCGCCGAAGGGGTTTCGGACGCCGAAGCCGTGCGGTTCGCTTCATCGGTCGCGGAGACGGTGCGGAAGATCCTTGGCGCGCCGAGTGCGGACCCGGCGCTGATCGTCGACGCGGATCTCCGGCCGGAAGGCCGCAGCGGGCCGCTCGTGCGGACACTGGAGTCGTACCGGGCCTACTACCAGCGCTGGGGCGAGGTGTGGGAGTCGCAGGCGTTGCTGCGGGCCCGGTTTGTCGCCGGGGACGAGGACCTTGGCCAGCGGTTCATCGAAATGATCGACCCGCTGCGCTATCCCGAAGGCGGGCTCGACCCGACGGACGCGCGCGAAATCCGGCGGATCAAGGCCCGGGTGGAGACCGAACGGCTCCCGCGGGGTGCCGACCCGACGCGGCACACGAAACTCGGCCGCGGCGGTCTCGCCGACGTCGAGTGGACTGTCCAGCTTTTGCAGTTGCAGCATGCGCACGAGGTGCCTGGCCTCCGGACGACGTCGACCCTCGACGCGCTGACCGCCTTGGCCGAAGCCGGTCTCGCGCCGGCCGAATCGGTGGACTCGCTGCGCGAGGCCTGGCTGCTGGCCACCCGCGTGCGCAACGCGACGATGCTGGTGCGCGGCAAGGCGGCGGACGAGGTGCCCGGAACCGGCCGCGACCTGGCCGCGGTGGCGCGGGTGTTCGGCTACTCGGTGGACGACGACCCGGGCGAGTTCCTCGACGCCTACCGCCGTGTGACGCGGCACGCGCATGCCGTGGTCGAGGAACTCTTCTACGACAACTAGCCTGGACGTCGTGACCGACCGCGAACCGTTCCGCACCCGGATCAAGGTGCGCCACTACGAACTCGACACCTTGGGCCACCTGAACCACGCCGTGTACCACTCCTACGGCGAGGTTTCCCGGCTGGAAGTCTTCGAGGCCGCCGGCGACGTGAACCTGCGCGAATCGCGGCTCGCACCGGTGCTGCTCGAATCGAACATCGTCTACCGGCGGGAACTGCGCGCCGGGGACGTGGTGGACGTGACCTGCGACGCCTCGTTCGGCGACGGCAAGGTGTTCTGGATGACCTCGCGCATCCTCAAGCTGGACGGGACGCTGTCGGCCGAGATCAAGTGCACGCTGGGGCTGATGGATCTGGACAAGCGCAAGCTGGTGCCGGATCCGCGGGGGCATTTCGAGCGGGCCGGGGTCGATTTGAAGGTGCTGTCCACTTCGGAGTGATTCCGGGACAGGTCCGTGAGGGGAACCCGCACGGACTTCGCCGGGGTCAGTCCCGCCGCATCCCGTGCCACACCAGGTCCACCACCGACTCGGTCTCGGCCTTCCAATCTCCTTCCTGGGTAAGGAAAAACAGCCCGCCGAGGCCGCGCATCAACGTTTCCGTCTTCAAATCGGCCCGGATCGTGCCCGCTTCCGCGTTCGCCTCGCGCAGCGTGTCCAGCGCGCCGAGCATCCGCGCGTACGCCCGCGTCGGCAGTTCGCTTTGCGACGCGCGCAACGCGTTGGCCAGGCCGCGTTTCGTCATCATGTAGTGCGCCAGGTGGTCCACGATCCAGACGCGCAACGCCTGATCGGGGGCATGCTTGGCGAGCAATTCGGGCACGATCTCGACGAGCTGGTCCACCTCGCGTTCGTAGACGGCCAGCACCAGCGACTCCGGCGTGGGGAAGTGCCGGTACACCGTGCCGACGCCGACGCCCGCTTCCTTGGCGACCGCGTTGAACGACACTTCTCCCGACCGGCTCACGGTTTCGGCCGCCACCGCCAGGATCCGTTCGTGGTTGCGCCGGGTGTCCGCCCGCCGCGGGCTCACCGGCATCGCGCCTCCCGGGTTGCTTCGCCTGTCTGACCTGGAGCCGCTCCAGCACTACCTGGAGTAGCTCCACTTCGTTGCGTAGCGGATTCTAATCCGCTAGCCTCGGTCAAAGCGAGCCAAGCGGATGAATATCCGGTTTACCTCGCGTTCCCGAAGGGCCGTCACCACCACCATCACGCCGCAGGACGTCCGCCGCGGGCGGACTCGCGGGAAAGCGAACCCTACTGTGGACATTTCCCTTGAAGTCAATGGAAGAACCGAAAAACTCGGCGTCGAACCGGGGGTGACCCTCCTGGACGCGCTGCGCGAGCGGCTCGGCATCACCGGCCCGAAGAAGGGCTGCGACCGCGGTCAGTGCGGAGCCTGCACCGTGCACGTCGACGGCAAGCCGGTGCTGTCCTGCCTCACGCTCGCGGCCGCCGTGCGCGGTCCCGTCACCACCGTCGAAGGGCTGTCCACTGAGGACGAACTGCACCCGGTGCAGCAGGCGTTCGTGGACCAGGACGCGCTGCAGTGCGGGTTCTGCACGTCCGGCCAGGTGATGTCGGCGGTCGCCGCGGTGCGCGACGACGTGTCCGACGTCCGCGAGTTCATGTCCGGCAATCTGTGCCGGTGTTCGGCGTACCCGAACATCGTGCGCGCCGTGGAGCAGGCGAGGCAGGCCGATGCGACCGTTTGAGCTGACCGCACCCGCCACTGTCGAGGACGCGCTGGGCAGCGCGGGCACCTACCTCGCCGGCGGCACCACCCTGGTCGACCTGATGAAGCTCGACGTCCTCACGCCGCAGCGCGTGCTGGACATCAACGACCTGCCGCTGCGGGGCATCGACACCGCGGACGGCCTGCGGTTCGGCGCGCTGGAGCGGATGGGCGACATTGCCGCGCATCCTGGCGTGTACCCGGCGATCTCGCGCGCGCTGCTGCTCAGCGCGTCGCAGCAGTTGCGGAACATGGCCAGCATCGGCGGAAACCTGATGCAGCGCACGCGGTGCTCGTACTTCCGTGACGTCGCGATGCCGTGCAACCGGCGTTCGCCGGGCAGCGGCTGTTCGGCGATTTCCGGCGTGAACCGGATGCACGCGATCCTCGGCACCAGCGACTCCTGCGTGGCCACCCACGCCAGCGACGTCGCGGTCGCGCTGGTCGCGCTCGACGCGGAGGTCGTGCTGGCCAGCGCCGAGGGCACCCGCACGGTCGCGCTGACCGACTTCTACCGCGAACCGGGCGACACCCCGGAAATCGAGCACGACCTGCGCCCGGGCGAGCTGATCACCGAGGTGCGCGTGCCGCGGCTCGACTGGGCGGAGAACTCGACGTACGTCAAGATCCGCGACCGGCAGTCGTACGAGTTCGCGCTGTGCTCGGCGGCGGTCGCGCTCGACGTGCGCGATGGGAAGATCGCCGACGCTCGCGTGGCGGCGGGCGGCGTCGCGACGGTGCCGTGGCGGCTGCCCGCCGTGGAAGAGGCATTGCGTGGCGCGGAGCTGACCGAGGAAGCTTTCGCGGCCGCCGCCGCGGTCGCGGTGGAGGGGGCAAAGCCGTTGTCCGGCAACGTTTTCAAGCCTTCGCTGCTCAAGCGGACGATCATCCGCGCGCTGCTCGAACTGACCGAAGGGAGCCGGGCATGAGCGCGCGGCTGGACGCTCCGCGGAAAGTCACCGGCCAGGCCGATTACGCGCTGGACCGCACCTTCCCCGGCATGCTGTACGGGTACATCGTGCTCAGTACGATCGCGCACGGCGAGATCACCGCGATGGACGTGACCGCGGCGAAGAGCGCGCCTGGGGTGGTGAGCGTCTACAGCCCGTTCGACCCGCTCGAACTGCACCCGTTCAAGTCCCAGCTGATGGGGGACGTGTGGCTGCCGCTGCACGACCGGGACGTGGTGTTCTACGGGCAGCCGATCGGGCTGGTCGTCGCGGAGACGTTCGAACAGGCGCGGGACGCGGCGGGGCTGATCGAGGTTTCCTACCAGGAGAAGCCCGCGCTCACGTCGATGGAGGACGGGCTCGCGACCGCGGAGGACGCACCGGAGAGCCGCGGCGCCGCGCCGTCGATCGAGGTGCTCGCCGACGGCGTCGAGTCCTTCGCGGACGCGTTGGCGCAGAGCCCGGTCGTCGTCTCGCAGACCTACCGCACCGCGACGCAGAACCACGCGGCGATGGAACCGCATTCGGCGGTCGCGAAGTGGGACGGCGGCGAACTCACCCTCTACAGCGGAAACCAGGCCAGCTACCTGCAAGCCATGGAAATGGCCGGGGTGCTGGGCATCGAGCCCTCGGCCGTGCACGCGATCAACCCTTACGTGGGCGGGGCGTTCGGCGGCAAGGCGGGCACCTCGGCTCCGGCGATGCTGGCCGCGGCCGCCGCCAAGGCGCTCGACCGTCCGGTGAAGTGCGCGCTCACCCGCGAGCAGGTGTTCACCGCGACCGCGAACCGGCCGGCCACGGTGCAGAAGATCGCCTTGGGCGCGGACCGCGACGGCACGCTGATCGCGGTGCAGCACGATTCCTGGTCCGCCACGTCGATGAGCCGGTCCTTTGTGGAACCGACGTCGCACGGCACCTCGCGCGAGTGGTACGCGACGCGGAACCTGTCGATCAGCCAGAAAATGGTTCCGCTGCACATCCCGCCGGGCACTTTCATGCGCGCGCCGGGCGAGGCGTCGGGGTCGTTCGCGCTCGAAAGCGCCATCGACGAACTCGCGATCGCGCTCGAGATGGACCCGATCGAACTGCGGAAGCGCAACAGTTCGCTCGCGCCTCCCGGCGTCGACCTGCAGTGGTCGAGCAAGCACCTCGACGAATGCTACGAGGTCGGGGCGCAGCGATTCGGCTGGGCGAACCGGTCGCCGCGCGGGCACGTCGACGGCGACTGGCTTGTCGGGATGGGGACGGCGACCGCGATGTTCCCGGGGCTGCGTTTCCCGGCGACGGTCGAGATCAAGCTCAACGCGGACGGGACGGCGGACGTGTCCACCGGCGGGGCCGACCCGGGCACCGGGCTGCTCACCGTGCTGGCCACGATCGGGGCCGAATCCCTCGACATCGACCCGGAACGGGTCACCCCGCACCTGGGCGACTCCCGGTTCGCGCCGGGCGGGATGTCCGGCGGCTCGACCGCCACGGCGAGCACCGGCACCGCGATCATGCTCGCGGCCACCGAACTGCTCGACGAACTGGTGGCGCTCGCCGCCGAACCGGGCGCGCCGTTCGAGGGCGAGGTGGTCACGTACGCCGAGGGTCTGCTGCACGGCAACCGCGGCACCATGCCGTTCGGGGAGCTGCTGCGGGCGATCGGCCGGGAATCCTTGTCCGCCAAGGGGTCTTCGGCCCCGGGCGAGGAGATGACGAAGCATTCGTTCAGCTCGTTCGGCGCGCAGTTCTGCGAGGTCCGGGTGCACCGGCTGACCCGGGAGGTCCGGGTGTCGAGGATGCTGGGCGTCTTCGACGGCGGCCGGATCATCAACCCGACGCAGGCGCGGAGCCAGCTGTCCGGCGGCATGATCTGGGGCGTGTCCGCGGCCCTGCACGAGGGACTGGAAGTGGAGCCGAGCGGACGTCCCGCGAACGCGGACTTCGCGAGCTACCTGCTGCCGGTCAACGCGGACATCCCGGAGATCGACGTGCAGTTCGTCGAGTACCCGGACACGCTGCACAACGCGGTCGGAGCCCGCGGCGTCGGCGAGATCGGCGCGGTGGGCATGGCGGCCGCGGTGGCGAACGCGGTGTGCAACGCGACCGGGATCCGGGTGCGGAGCATTCCGATCATGATTGAGGATCTTCTGGTGGAGTGACCGGGAGGGGGCGTCCGGGCGCGGACGCCCCCTGTCCGGGGTGTAGGGGTCTGGTGGTCGGCACCGCGGGATAGTGCGCGGTGGGGCCGAGTGGCCTGCCGCAATTTTGCGCGCCGTCGGCTTGGGGCGGCCGCGCGGTGCATTGGCTGCGGCGGGACCCGGGCAGCCCTGAGCGGGTAACGCGGGCTGTGGTGAGTGCACGGCTGACTGTGAGTCAAGAAGTCACCATCGCGGCGGACCACGAGTCGGTGAGTTACCGCGCCGGATCGGCCGGAAGCGGTTTCGGCACCGGGCGCAGAACTGGCCGCGGAACTGCTCCGCGACCCCATTCGCCCCTTTGTTCCCATCCGGAAAATTGTTCAGCACCATGCGGCGCGGGTCTGGCCTCGGCCGCGCGGATGCGGGCTTCGCAGGTCAGCGGCCAGATTCTGTCCGCCATTGTTCTTCTCCCGAGAAATTCGCTGGTGCCTACGCCGTCCGGCGGTATGGTTTCGTGGGCACCTGTTCGGGGAGGCTGGCGAATGGACTTAGCACCGGCCGGGAGTGCGGATCTTCCGCGGAGAGGCGGAGCCGGCTCGTATCGCGGATCCGAACCGGGCGTTCCGCTGATCGGCCGGGACGTCGAATTCGCTGTGCTGGCAGAGGCTATCGCCGCGGCGGGGGCTGGGCGCGGGGGTGCGGTCCTGGTGTGCGGGCAGCCGGGAATCGGCAAGTCGAGGCTGGCCGCGGAGGCGATCGCGGCGGCGCGGGGCAAGGGATTCGCCATTGTCGAGGGGCGGGCGGACCCGTTGTTGTCCGGCCTTTCGTACGCGCCGATCGTCCAGGCTTTCCGCGGCCATCTGAGTGAATCCGCCGGGTTTTCTCCCGAGTCCGGTAATCTCGGCGCATTGTTCCCCGATCTGCGTCCGGTTTCGCCGGAAGCCGGGGATCCAGGACTGCAGCGCACCCGGATGTGCGAAGCGGTGTTCGCGGCGACGCGGCAGCTCACGCGGCGCAGTCCGGTGCTGCTCGTGATCGACGACCTCCACTGCGCTGATCGGGGGACGATCGAACTCCTGCACTATCTCGGGCGCAACGCGGAGGGACTGCCGCTGCTCGTGCTCGGGTGTTTTCGTTCCGGCGTGGACAACGAGGCGCTGGACGCGATGGCGGAGGCGGCCCGGCGACCTCCGGCGGGACGGCTGCTCGAACTCGCGCCGCTGACCGACCAGGCGGTGCGCGATCTGGTGCAGCACGTCCTCGGCACTCCGCCGCCGCTCGCGTTGCTGCGCGCGGTCGCGTCGCGGGCGTCCGGGGTGGCGTTGTTCGTCGTCGCGTTGACCCGGCATCTGGCCGCGAGCCGGATGTGCGGGCCGCTGCCCGAGGTGATCCGGGACGTCGTGCGCGAGCAGATCGGGCGGCTCGGCGAGGTGGATCGGAGGCTGCTGGAGATGGTCGCGGTCGCCGGGACGCACGGCAGGCCGGAGGTGCTGGCCGACGTGTCCGGGATGGGCCTGCCCGAGCTGCACGCTGCGCTGCGCAGGCTGGTCGGCCGCCGACTGGTCGTCGAGCATCAGGCGGAGGTCGAGCCGCATTATCAAGTGGCGCATCCCCTTTACGCCGAGGCGGTTTATCACGAACTTCTGCTCGCTGAGCGGAGAGCGTTGCACGCGGCGATCGGGGCGGCGCTGCATCGCGCGGACCGTACGGTCGCGGCCGCGCCGCACTACGCGGCTGGCGGCGACAGTGTTCCGGTGGACCGGGCGATCGAGGCGTTCAGTGCGGCGGGGACCCGCGCGCTGACTGTCGGGGATTTGGACGAAGCTGCCGAGTATCTCAGCGCTGCGCTGCGGCGTGCGCGGGAAGCTCGTCCGGACGCGGTACCGGCTTTGCTTGTCGATGTAGCGAGGTTGCAGCAGGGCCGGGGCCGGCTGGACGAGGCCGCCGAACTGCTGCGGGACGCGGTGGCGCTCAGCGAGCGGCGCGGCCAGGACGCCGAGGGGCGGCGGGCCTGGCGGCATCTGCAGGCTCTCCTGGAAGTCGAGCGCGGGAACCTTCCGGCGGCGGTCGGGCTGGCCAGGGCCAGCGGCCGACGTCCGGCCACGGACCCGCCGACGCGGTTGCTGATCCATTGGATCATCGCGCTGCGGCACGGCGATTTTCCGGAACTGGCCGTCATTTCTCAGGAACTCGTCGAGCTTCCGGCGACCAGTGACACTCCGGGCGCGCATTCGGTCGCGCATCTCGGGGCGGGCGCGCTGGCGGCGTTGTCGGGCGACGTCGAAACGGCGGTCGTGGAATTGCGCAGTGCGCTGGAGCTCGCGCTGCGGTGCGGGGACGAAGGCCCGCGGCTCGCGTTCGCCCCGCGGATGATGCTCAACGGTTTGTCCACGTTGCGCGGTGACCTGGTCACGGCGATCCGGGTCGCGGACGTCGGCACGACTCCGGCGGTCCGGCACTGGCTTCCGTCCGCCACGTGCTACCTGCAGACCATGCTCGCCACCACGCGGTACTTCGCCGGCGACCTGCGCACCGCACTGTCTGAAATGGACAGTGCGGTGGCCGAGGCGCGCCGGGTCGGGCAGGACCGGCTGCTCGGGCGGACCCTGGCCGGACGGGCTTTCGTCCGCGCCGAACGCGGGCACCTCGACGAGGCGGCGGCGGACCTGGCCGACGCGCGGCGGCATTACGACCCTTCGCAAATCGATCTGCTGGATGCCTACGATCTGGCGGCGACGGCACTGGCCGTGCGGCGCGGGGTAGCCGCGCAGGCTCCGCCGCTCACCGACACGCTGCCGTTCGGCGACACGCAGCTCAACTGCCTCCGGGTGTCTTTCGCCGGATACGCCGCGGTGCAGCGGGGAGATCTCGTCGAAGCCGAGCGGGTGGTCGGGCTGCTGCGCGAGGCGGGCACCAACGCGCCCGTGCTGCACGCGCTCGCCGACCGGCAGCAGGGATTCGCCGACGCCGCCAGGGGAAAGGCGGCGGAGGCGGCCGACCGGCTGCGTGGTTCGGCGGCCGTGCTGCGCGGCTTCGGGATGAATCTGCTTGCCGCGCAAGCCGAATTGGAGCTGGCGGAGCTGCTCGACGCGGAGGAGGCGGAAGTGGTGACGTCCTCGGCGACGGCGGCGTTCACCGCGGCGGGGAGCACTCCGTGGCCGGAGCGGGTCGCGAAGCAGGGGCATTCGGTTCCGGCGCAGCGGTCCGGGCCGCTCACCCGGCGGGAATCGGAGATCACCGTGCTCGTCGGGAAGGGGCTGTCGAACGCGGACATCGCCGCGGCGCTGTTCCTCAGCGAGCGGACGGTGGAGACGCATCTGCGCAACGTCTACCGCAAGCTCGGGCTCAAATCCCGGGTGCGGCTGGCGCGGTGGGTCCAGGATCGCGGCCCGCGGTAAAAGAGGAATATGCCGAACTGAGCCGCCGCGGCTGCGAGAAGCCGGGGCGGTGACGGCGTGGTGACGGATTCCGCTCACACTGCCCCGGTGGTCCAGTGATCGGGAGGGTCCTCGATGCAGCGACACGTCCGGGTACCCGTGCCGGGACCGGCCGAACCCGAACCCGCGGCGAAGAGTGGCGGGAATCCTCTCGAACCAGACGTCCGGCACTTCATGGAGCAGCGCTTCGGGCAGGATTTCAGCCAGGTGCGGGTGTACTCGGATCCGGCAGCGGCCGAATCGGCGGCCTGGCTGGGGGCGAAGGCCTACACGATCGGGGAGCGCGTCGTCTTCGGCACCGGCGAATACCGGCCCGGTACCTCCGCCGGGAAGCGGTCTCTCGCGCACGAGCTGGCGCACGTGGTCCAGCAACGTCGGGGCGGCGGGCAGGCACCGGGGTTCGCCGCGGGGCATTCGCTGGAACGGTCGGCGGACGCAGCGGCGGACGCGGTCCTCAGCGACGGGCCGGTGAAGGTGGCCGGGGCGAGCGCGCCCGGTCTCGCCCGCCAAGCTGAGCCCGACACCCGGGTGCTGGTCGCGAACCTTCGCGGCAGCCGGGTGTTCGGGGCCGCGCGAGTCGCGGTCTCGGTGTTGTCCGCGCCGCTGAGGTTGCTGGGGTGGGCGATCACCGGGGCGGCGATCGGGATGCGTGCGTCCGGCAACGCCGGTGCGGTGGTCGGGGCGGGGGCCGGACAGGACACCATGGTCTTCGTCAACCTCGAGTCCGGCGAGGTGACCACGGATGTCATCGGCTACGGCGAACTCGGGTTCGGCGTGACCGCGGGAGGCAGCGAAGCGATCGTCATGGCGCTCCGGCTCGGTCCGGCTGGCCGGGCGGGAAACGTGTCCGGGGCGTACGCGGGCGGGAGCGTGAACGTCGCGGCGAAACTGCTCGCCGGGGTGGGATTTTCCGTCAGCACCGGGCTTTTCTCGGGGAAGGAAGGCTGGGTGGCGGCTGCGTTCAGCCTCGGTGCCGAGGCTGGTGCGCGAGTGTCGGGCAGTTACGGCGTGAGCGTGTCGGACACCGTCGCGCCGGCGATCGCGGCGTGGACGCACGAGGTCACGACGGGTCTGGCGTCCGGGGTGCGGACGGCGGGCATGATCGGGCAGGGCATCGGCAGCGTGGTGGCGCAGATGTTCGGCAGCGTGATCGGCATTCTCGACCCGGCCAACTGGGATCTCACCGGATACACGCCGGCGGAGCAGCAGGCTTGGCGCGAGTTCGGCGGATATCTGGCGCGGGTCATCACCAGCACGACGCTCGACCGGTTTCTCGCCGGGGAGGCTCAAGGGCTGCCGGTGTCGCGGCGGATCGCGTCGATCGGGGACGTCGGGGTGTTTATCCGGGTGTCCGAGGCGATTAACGCGCGGTACCGCCGAATGGCTGGCGGCGCGGTGCGAGCGGGTGACGAGATATGGCCGGCGAACGCGTTCACCCAGCGCACGTATCTGCAGTTCCTTTCGTTCCTGCGGGACCAGCGTTTGCTGGCCGGGGCCGGTCCGGGAGGTTCGTTCACGGCGGGACCGGAGCGTCGGTGAGCGAAGTTACGTGGTAGCACGGATGGCGCGGCGGCGGCTCGGTCACGACCATCGGAGATCGGGGATCGAGGGGGTGTCGGTTCGGATGGTCGGCTCGCGGATACAAACGTACGAATCGGGAGAGGGGACGGAAACGGCGTCGGTGCTGGTGGTGCAGACGTTGCCGTCCTTCGGGGTGGACGGCGCGGCTGACGCGCCACCGCTTTCCCGTGCGGCACAACGGTTGGTGACTTACCTCGCGCTTCGCGATCGGCCCGTGCTGCGCGCGGAGGTCGCGCACGCGCTGTGGGCGGAGTCGTCGGAGGAACACGGTGCGGCGAGCCTGCGCACCACGTTGTGGCGCATCGGCCGGGTGCATCGGGATCTGGTGCGGGTGACGGCGGAACGGCTGTCGCTCGCCGATATCGCGGCCGTCGACGTACGAGCCGCGTCGAGTCTGGCGCGTTCGCTCACGTCCTCCAACGCGGAGCTTCCGCGAGACAGCGAACCGGTGATCGGGTTGCTGTCGACCGATCTGCTGCCGGATTGGTACGACGACTGGCTTTTCGTATTCCGCGAGCGGTGGCGGCAGCTTCGCTTGCACGCGCTGGAATGCCTGGCCGGACGTCTCGGCGAAGCGGGCCGATTCTCCGAGGCGATCGACGCCGCGCTCACCGCGGTCGACGCCGAACCACTGCGGGAAAGCGCGCACCGCTGCCTGATCCGCGTACACCTTCTCGAAGGAAACCGCGGCGAGGCGGTACGGGCTTACCGTGCCTTGGCGGAACTGCTGCACGAAGAACTCGGCGTGCGGCCCAGCCCCGGCGTGCGGGCCTTGCTCGCTTGAGCCGGGTGACGGTGCGGTGACGGGGAACCGTTGTACTGCACCGTATGGCAGGTGCGGACCCGGAGCGAATCGCGCTGCACGTCCTTCGGGCGTGGTGCACGTCCGACGGACAGCTGCGGGTCCGCGTCACGACCACCGCGGACGTGCGGACCGACGCGACGACGTCGGAGGTGCTCACGACCCGCGACCAGGTTCTCGCGTCGGTGGACCGCTGGCTGAGCCGGATCGGCGCGCCGGACGGCGACGTGACGCCGCGGTGACGGAACCAGTGCACGCTCACGATCACGGCCGAGAAAGCCGCGGAGGGAGACGGCCATGCCCATCACGCCCACGTTTCCGGGTGTCTATATCGACGAGCTGCCCAGCGCGGTTCGGACCATCACCGGAGTGCCCACCTCGGTCGCGGCTTTCGTCGGAACCGCCTCGCGCGGCGTGACGAACGTGGCGGTGCACATCACGAGCTGGGAGGATTACGAACAGCAATTCGGCGGTCTCGACCCGGCGAGCGACCTCAGCTACGCGGTCTGGCAGTTCTATCAGAACGGCGGCAGCGAAGCCGAAATCGTGCGGGTCTTCGGCACTGCGCCGCCGACGAAGGCGGAGGCCGAAGACGCCGCGACGCCTCCGGCAGCCGCCGCCGCGACGATCGTTTTGCCGAACGGACCGACTCTGCACGCACGCGGGGAAGGGGCCTGGGCCAACGGAAAGCTGCTGGCGCGCGTCGACTACCACACCGCCAAGGACGACGCCCACCAGCTGTACAACCTGACGATCCGCGACGCGACCAGCAACGTCACCGAGCAGTACCTCAACGTCAGCATCGACCAGAACTCCCCGCGTGCGTTGAAGAACGTCATCGCGTCCTCGGGGTTGATCGGCTGGGCCGAGAATCTGGGGAATCGGCCGGCCGAGCACAGCTCCGCCGGACTAGCGGAAGGGCAGGATCCGTTCCGGGACACCACGAAGAAAGACGTCTGGTACACCGCGGCGGATCGTGGCCAGGACGGTCCGGCACCGCGAGCCGAGGACTTCCTCGGCGATCCCGGACAGCAGACCGGCATCTACGCCTTGCTCAAGACCGACATCTTCAACATGCTTTGCCTGCCCGGTGCCCCGGGGTTGATCGGCGGCCCGGCGCAAATCCTGAGCAAGGCGCTCGCGCTGTGCGTCGACCGCCGGGCGATGCTGATAGTCGATCCGGATCCGAACTGGCAGACGTCGAACGCGGTCGCCACCGCGGTGAAGGATCCCAACTTCGTTCTGAACGACGAAAAGGCCAGCAACGCGGCACTGTACTTCCCGCGGATCAACCAGCCGGATCCTCAGCAGGAGAACCGGGTCCGCGACTTCGCGCCGTGCGGGATGATCGCCGGGACGTGGGCGCGCACGGACGTCCGGCGGGGCGTGTGGAAGGCCCCGGCGGGCACTGAGGCGACGCTGAGCGGGGTCAGCGGCCTCAGCGTCCGGCTGACCGACCTGCAGAACGGCGTGCTCAACCCGCTCGGCGTCAATTGCCTGCGCGGTCTGCCGTCGGTGGGGAACGTGGTGTGGGGCGCGCGCACGCAACGCGGCGCGGACGTACTCGCGAACCAGTGGAAATACCTGCCGGTGCGGCGGTTGGCGCTGTTCATCGAAGAGAGCCTTTTCCGAGGCACGCAATGGGTGGTGTTCGAACCGAACGACGAACCGCTGTGGTCGTCGATCCGGCTCAACGTGGGCGCGTTCATGAACACCCTGTTCCGGCAAGGTGCTTTCCAGGGGCGCACGCCGAAGGACGCCTACCTCGTGAAATGCGACGCGACGAACAATCCGCAGAACGATATCGACCGCGGCATCGTCAACATCCTGGTCGGGTTCGCCCCGCTCAAGCCCGCCGAGTTCGTGCTCATCCACATCCAGCAGCTCGCCGGCCAGATCCAGGTGTAGGGGAGGACCGTCATGTCCGACAGCAAGACGAAACGGCGCGATCCGTACAAGAACTTCCGGTTCCGGGTGAAGTTCAGCGGCGGCGATTACCTGCTGGGCGTCAGCAAGATCACCGGGTTCAAGCGCAGCACCGAGGTGATCAAGCACCGGTCCGGCGGCGATCCGGCGACCAGCGCGAAACTTCCGGGCCGCACCGAGTACGACGCGATCACGCTCGAACGCGGCGTGACGGCGGACAAGGCGTTCGCGCAGTGGGCGAACCGGGTGTGGAGCTTCGCCAATTCCGGGCAGGGCTTGGAAACCTCTCTCAAGGACTTCCGCCGCGACCTCATCGTCGACGTGTTCGACGAGGGCGGCCAGAAAGTGCTGTCCTATCAGGTTTTCAACTGCTGGGTTTCGGAATGGCAACCGGTGTCCGATTTGGACGCCAATGCCAACGCGGTCGCCGTGCAGCACATCAAGGTCGAGAACGAGGGGTGGGTCGCCGAGGAGGTTTCCGAACCGCAGGACGTGTCCTTCGAAGATCCGGCGTGATGGCCGCGTTCACCGAAGCGAGCCTCTTGGACGTCTGGGAGGCGGCGCACGGGCTGGGTGCGGTCCGGCGGGCGCTCACGCTGGCTGTCGCCGGCGGTGCGGAACCGGCTGAGGTCGGGGATCTCGCGGTGGGCCAGCGGGACGAATTCCTGCTGGCCCTGCGGGAGCGGTGCTTCGGTACTGCGTTTCCGTGTCTGGTGAATTGTCCTTCGTGTGGTGAGGAACTTGAGCTGGAGCTGTCGAGCCGGGATCTGCGTCCGTCGCGAGTGGACGCTCCGAGGGTCGTGGCTGTCGACGGGTACGAGGTTGAGTTCCGTTCGGTGACCAGCCGGGATTTGCTAGAGGTCCACAGTAGACGATCATTGCTCGAACGGTGTGTGGCCGGTGAGCTGTCGGACGCGGTGCTCGCCGCGCTGCCGGACGCGCTCGCGGCGAGTGATCCGCAGGCTGACGTCCGGATCGAGCTGGACTGCGCGGTGTGCGGCCATGGCTGGGCCTCGCCGTTCGACATCGCGAGCTATCTGTGGACGGAACTGGAAGCTTGCGCGCGGCGGCTGCTGTATGACGTGCACGCGCTCGCGCTCGCCTACGGCTGGTCGGAGGCGGAAGTGCTGGCCGTGAGTCCGGGGCGGCGGCAGCGTTATCTGGAACTCGCGGGGACTGCGACATGAACGATTTCGTGGACCGGTTGCTGGGCCGGATCGACGCGCCGCCGATCCGGCCGCTCGTGCCGACGATGTTCGAACCCGCGAGCCCGGTCGGGGCGGAACCCGGCCTGCCGATGGGCACGTTCACTGAGTCATCGCAGAAACCAGCGCCAGTAGAGGAAACTGAACGCGTCCGTGAGGTTCCAGTGCCGCTCCGGCAGCCGGGCGAACCGGCCACGACGACTCACGAAATCGTTGCCGAGTCTCGGACTGCCACTGAGCACGCGACCGTTCTCCGCTCGGAGCGCCTCGTCGAATCGTCGCTGGAGCGCGAAGTGCGGACGGAACAGGTGCAGCGAGAGACGGTGTCGCAGCCAGTCCTGGCGGCGGAGCCAGCAATCGCTCCGGACCTGCCTGCGGCCGTGCAGACTCACGCGATCGAACCGGCCCACGTACCTCCGGTCGCGTCTCCTTGGCCAGAACCGGAACCGACGCCGGGTCTGCCTGCGGCCGAGCAGTCTCACGCGATCGAGCCGGTCCGCGCGCATCCGGTCGCGCGTCCCCGGTCGGCACCGGAACCGCCGCCGCGGCGACCGCCGGTGCTCCGGCGGCAGAACGCACCGGCCGAACCGGATGTGCACATCAGCATCGGCCGGGTCGAGGTCACCGCCCGCCCGGCACCGGTGTCCGCACCGAAGCCGCAGAAGGAGCGGAAACCGTTGCTGAGCCTGGACGACTACCTTCGGGAGCGGGGATGAGTGATGCCAACGCGATCGAGGCGGTGACCGAGGCGCTGGTCCAACTGGTCCTCGAAGGCGCGCGCGAGGTCGAGAGCGGCGCGAAGGTCGAAGCGCGCCCACCGCACGAAACGCCGGGGCCGAGCGGCGATCCGCAGCTCAACCTGTTCCTCTACCAGATCGACATCGACGAGTCGCTGCGCAACGAGGATCCGGTCGGGTTGCGGCCCGGCGAGCACGGCGATCCGCAACTGCCGCTCGTTTTGCACTACCTGCTCACCGCGTACGTGCCCGGCGGGGCCGACACCATCGCGCACCGGATGCTCGGCGGCGCGCTGCGGACGTTGCACGAACATCCCCACCTCAGCCGGGAACGGCTCCGGCTGGTGCAATCGCCCAGCGACGTCTCGGAACAGTCCGAGCTGATCCGGCTCAGCTGGCAATCCTTCGTGGAGAAGGACATTTACTCGCTCTGGTCGGCGTTCCAGACCAGCTACCGGCTCACGGTCGCGTTCGAGGCCGGGCCGGTGCTGATCGACAGCCGCCGCCCGCCGCGTATGCCGGTGCCGGTGCTGCGCCGGGGCGCGCTGGACCGGGGACCGGACTCCTCCGCCAGCGTCGAATCGCCGTACCCGCAGCTCACCGCCGCGGTGCCGGTCGCGGTGGGCGCCGACGGCCGCGAGCACGAACAGGCTTCGGTCAAACTCGGCGGACGCGTCCTGCTGCGGGGAGCGCATCTCGACCAGGCGACGGCGGTGCGGCTGGCGCATCCACTGCTGGCCGAGCCGGTCTCGATTCCGGTGGCACCGGGTAACGCGGCTGAGGTCCGGTTCGAGCTGACGGTGCCGCCGCGAGCGTTCCCCGCTGGTCTGTGGTCGGTGTCGCTGGTGTCGGGCACGACGGCGACGAACGAGGTTTCGCTCGCGGTCGCACCGGAGATCACGAGCCGGATGCCGATGACCGTGCACCGCCACGGGACCGGCGCGGTGGTCCGGCTCGCCTGCCGTCCTCCGGTCCGGGCCGGGCAACCGGTGCTGCTGGTGCTCGGGTCGCGGTCGGTGCTGGAGCGGCGTGCGGTCGCGGCTCTGCCGGAGGACCCGGTGACCGGTGCGGACCTGATCTTCGACGTCCCGGACGCACCGGTGGGCACCCATCTCGCGCGGCTCCGGATCGGCGGGGTGGACAGCCTGCTGATCGACCGGACCGGTCCGAAGCCAGCGTTCGACGCGACCCAGACGGTGACGATCGCATGAGCTGGGAAGCGGACAACGGCCGCTTTCTCGCCGCGTCGCTGGAGTGGCTGCGGGAGGTGTTGCGGCATCCCGGTGAAGCGGTCTCGATCGACGCGGTCGAGGAAGCTGAGGCGAGCAATCCTGCGCTGCCGGTGCTGGCGGAGCGGCTCGGGCTGTCGCGGTTCGAGCGGGACACTTTGCTGCTGTGTGCGGCGGTGGAACTGGACCCGTCGATCGCGGGGCTGTACGCCGAGGCGCACGACAACCCGCGGATGACGTATCCGACGTTCGGCCTGGCCCTGCGCGTACTGCCTGATCCGGCCTGGGAAGCGGTGTCGCCACAAGGCGGTCTGCGGTACTGGCAGCTCGTCGAAGCGGCTACCGGGCAGGGCGTTGTTTCGGCACCGCTGCGGGCCGCCGAGCGCGCGGTCAACTACCTCAAAGGGCTCAACACCCTGGACGATCGGCTGACTCCGCTGGTCACCCCGCTGGCTCCGGCCGAGCTGTCGGCTTCGCAGCAGAGGGTCGCCGAGGAAGTGGCGAGCCAGTGGGCGCTCGCGGGTCCGGTCCAGCTCACCGGTGCCGACGAGGCCGCCAAACGGCACGTTACCGCGTACGCCGCGCAGCTCGCCGGACTGGCGGCGTATCGGCTCCCGGCCTCCGTGTTGCCCTCGCAGCCGGGTGAACTGGACCAGCTGGCTCGGGTGTGGCAGCGCGAGGCTGCTTTGCTGCCGCTGGCGTTGTATCTCGAAGCCGACGAGACGGACGCTGGGCAGTTTCTCGAGCGAATCACCGGACCGGTGGTGCTGGCGGTCCGGGAGGGCGCTCCGGGGCTCCGGTCGATCGAGGTCTGCCCGCCGACGCCGGCGGAACGGGCGCTGGCGTGGCGGGAAGCGCTCGGGACCGATCAGCCGGTGATCGACGCGCTGGCCGCGCAGTTCGCGCTCGACCTGCCGAGCATCACGGCGGTGGCGGCGGTCGCGGGAGCCGATCCGGAAAAGGTGTGGCAGGAATGCCGGGTCCGCACCCGGCCGCGGCTGGACGGACGCGCGCAGCGGCTCGAATCGACCGCGGCCTGGGACGATCTGGTGCTGCCGGAGCAGTCCCGGCGGTTGCTCGGCGAGATCGCCGACCAGGTGGGCCATCGCACCACCGTGCACGAAACGTGGGGTTTCGGCGATCGCGGAGCCGGCTTGAGCGTGCTGTTCTGCGGGCCGAGCGGCACTGGCAAGACGATGGCGGCCGAGGTGCTGGCGAACCGGCTGGCGCTGGACCTCTACCGGATCGATCTGTCCACAGTGGTCAGCAAGTACATCGGGGAGACCGAGAAGAACCTGCGGAAGCTGTTCGACGCGGCCGAGGGCGCGATCCTGTTCTTCGACGAGGCGGAATCGCTGTTCGGCAAACGCGGCGAGGTCCGCGACGCGCACGACCGCTACGCCACCATCGAGGTCGACTACCTGCTCCAGCGGATGGAAGCCCATCGCGGCCTGGCGATCCTCGCGACCAACATGCGCTCGGCACTGGATACCGCGTTCCTGCGGCGGCTCAGATTCGTGGTCGAGTTCGCCTTTCCCGGCCCGGCCGAGCGGAAAACCATGTGGCGGAAAGCGTTCCCGACCCGCGCTCCGTGCGCCGGTCTCGACTTCGACCGGCTGGCGCAGCTGCAAACGAGTGGCGCGATGATCCGTACCATCGCGCTCAACGCGGCCTTCCTCGCCGCGTCCGCCGGTTCGCCGATCACGATGGAGACCGTGCTCGCCGCGGCGCGCACCGAGTTCCGGAAGCTGGAACTTCCCGTGCCGGAACGGGATTTCCGCCGATGATCGAGGTCCGGATCGAGCGGCTGGTGCTGACGGGGTTCTCCGGGGACCCCGGTCAGCTTCGCGAAGCGGTAGAGACGGAGCTGGCTCGCCAGCTGACGGACCTGCCGCGCCGAGGGTCGCGGCGGCGTCGCGTTGTGGCGCAGGAACTGCCAGCCGGCTCACTGGCCGAGGCGATCGCCCGCTCGATTCATCGCGGAATCCGCGAGGTGGCCGGCTGAACGGTGACGCCTTGGTGACGCGGTCGCGGCACGCTTGGGGCAAGGCGTTCCGCCGTTCGCTGGGGAGGAATTACGACGATGACCACCTTTCCGCAGAGCCTGAATCCCGTCCGGGGCGGGTTCGTGCTGGTGGATCCGGACAGCGGGCGGGCGTCGAAGACGATTCCGTTCCAGTACAACCCGGACACGCTCACCCGGACCCTGCAGGTGCAGGGCGTCGGCGGAGAACCGGGCGACCGGCTGGAATCGTTGCGGCTCAAGGGACCGTCGCACGAGTCCTATCGGTTTGAAGCCGAGTTCGACGCCACCGCCGCACCGGGCAAATACCCGGACGGATTGTTTCCTGTGCTGTGTGCGCTGGAGAAAAGCTTGTCCCCGACGTACGCCCAGCTGCAGAACGAAGACTTGCTGGCCGGACAGGGGCAGCTGGAGATCGTGCCGGTGGAGGCACCGCTGACGGTGCTCGTGCTCGGCCCGAAACGCGTGCTGCCCGTGCGGATCACCGATTTCAGCGTCACCGAGGAAGCGTTCGACGCCGCGCTCAATCCGATTCGGGCCAAGGTCAGCGTCACCGTGCGAGTGCTCACTGTGGACGATCTCGGCTACCCGCACCCCGGCGATCCGGGGGCGCGCGCCAAGGGCGGAACGCTGTATCTGACCTATCTCCAGCAGAAAGAACGATTCGCCGACGGGGTCAGCAATCCGGTGACCGACGTCGGCGTCCCGACCGTCTAGGAGGTGCTCGATGTTCTCCGCGACCAGTCGTTACTACGGCCTGCCCACCGCGGTCCGCGACCTGCCGGACGGTCGCGCGGTCCGCTTCGTCCGGCGGCGGTTGCTGCCGCAGCCCGAGCAGCTCGCGCAGATCGGCGAGCGCGTGGTCCACCCCCGCGACCGGCTGGACCGCATCGCCGGCGAGGTGTTCGGCGACGCCGAGCAGTACTGGCGGATCGCCGACGCGAACCGGGCGATGGACCCGGACGAGTTGACGGCGGAGCCGGGCAGGCGGCTGCGGATCACCCTGCCGCCCGGGATCCCGGCGGGAGGGACCGGTGGGTAAGAGCTTTCAGCTGCAGCTGATGATCGGCAGGACGCTCGCCGTGCCGGTGCCGCACGCACTGGTCGACGCGTTGCAGTCGGTGCAGGTCACCTCAGCCGCGGGTGAGCGCAGCGGATTCCAGCTGACGTTTGCGGTGAGCCGGAAATCGGTGCTCACCACGACGTTGCTGCCGTCCGGGCTGCTCGATCCGCCCGCGCGGGTCGTGCTCGCGGTGATCGTCGGCGGGTCGGCGGACGTCCTGATGGACGGCGTGATCACCCGGCACGAGATGAGCCCGGGCTCCGGTCCGGGCGAATCGCGGCTCACGGTAACCGGCGAGGACCTCACCGCGCTGATGGACCTCCGGTACGAGCAGGAGGTCTTTCCCGGGATGCCGCTGCACGTGCGGGTGCTGAAAATACTGGCGAAGTACGCGATGTACGGAATCGTGCCCGCGCCGGTGCCGGTGCTGCTGTGGGAGCCTGAGCTGCCGCAGGAGAAAGTCCCAGGGCAGTCCGGGAGCGATCTCAGTTATCTGCGGGATCTGGCGAAAGACGCGGGTTACTCGTTCTACCTGATCCCGGGTCCGGTGCCGGGCGCGAGCATCGGGTACTGGGGGCCGGAAGTCCGCGCCGGTGTCGTGCAGCCCGCGCTGACCGTCGATTCCGGGACGGCGACCAATGTGGAATCCCTGTCGTTCGGTTTCGACGGGATGTCCGGGAAGCAGTACACGATCCGGATCACCGAACCGCATACGAAAATCGGGTTCTCCATTCCGGTGCCGGACATCGCCTTGCTGCGGCCGCCGCTGGCCGCGCGTCCCGCGGTGGCCCTGCAGGAGGAACCGCTGCCGGACTTGGCTGGACGGTCCACGACGGAGATCCTGCTGCGCGGCCTCAGCAAAACCGCGAAGGCGGCGGATGCGGTGACCGGGCAGGGAAAGCTCGACGTGCTCCGGTACGGCCACGTGCTGAAATCCCGCGCGCTGGTCGGCGTGCGCGGAGCGGGGCTGGCCTACGACGGCCTCTATTACGTCAACCGCGTCACCCACGAGATCAAACGCGGCGAGTACAAGCAGAGTTTCGGCCTGACCAGGGACGGTTTCGTCCCCTTCTCCCAGCAGGTGAGCGCATGACCGAAGAAACGCGGTTCGACGGCACCTATCAGGGCGAGGTGGTGTCCAATGTAGACCCGCTCGGACTCGACCGGCTGCTCGTGCGAGTCGGAGACGTCCTGGGTGACAACGCCGTCTGGGCGCGGGCGAGCACCGCGGCACCGGGCATGAACGTGGTGCCGCTGATCGGTTCCGGCGTGTGGGTCGAGTTCCAGGGCGGAGACCTCGGCCGCGCGGTGTGGACGGGCTTCCGGCGCGACGTGCGGGAGGAGGGGCCGCCGATCGCGTCCAGCATTCTGCCGGGCGTGCCGCAGGTCGTGATCGGCACGCCGCTGACCCCGGTCGGGCTGCCGCCGCAGAACTACCTGCTGATCACCCAGCAACCCGGTCCGACCGGCGGCATCCAGCTGCAGATCATGGGGCCGTCCGGCCCGTACGTGAAGCTCAACGAGACCGGGATCGAACTGTCCTGCGGTCCCGGTCTCGCCTCCATCCGGCTCGCCGGGACGTCGGTGATCATCAACAACGGCACCTTCGTCGTTCCGAGCTAGGAGGTGTGGACATGCCGGGATTCCTGCTCCACAGCGGAATGACGATGACCTGCCCGCACGGCGGCGCGGTGACCGCCATCCCGAGCGGGCCGCCCGCGGCGCTGGTGAACGGAATGCCAGTGCTCACCACGAAAGACCAGTTGATCGTCGCCGGGTGCTCGTTGGTCCCGCCGTGCGCGACGGTGCAATGGACGAACATCTCGTCCCTGCTGGCGGGCGGGACTCCGGTGCTCACGCAGCTCCCTCCAGCCGGGCAAGGCGGCGGCACTTGTGTCGGCTCTCTCGCGCCGGGGCCGCCGATTGTGCTTGTGATGCAGCCGCTCGTGACGGGGAGGTGACCACAGTGGACATCGACTTCCCGTTCCATTTCGACGAACGAGGCCGGGTCGCCGAGACCGGTTACGCGAACCACGTGCTCGACCTGATCGAACAGCTGCTCTTCACTACGCCAGGAGAGCGGGTGATGCGCCCGGACTTCGGCTGCGGACTGCTGGATCTGGTGTTCGAACCGAACAGTCCGGAGCTGGCGGCGGCGGTGCAGGCGTCGGCAGAGGGTGCGTTGCATCGTTGGCTGGGCGACCTGATCACGGTGCAGCACTTGGAAGTCACCGCTGAGGAAAGCACCTTGCGGATCGAAATCGGCTACATCCTTCTCGCGACCGGAGAACGGCGCGAGGACGTCATCACGGGGAGGGCGGCATGATCGGCTGTGCGGACGAACGCCGCCGGGCGGACGTGCGCGTCGCGGGCCGCAACGGAATCGACTCGGTGAGCGTGAGCGACGACGGTCGCTCGCTGACCGTGGGGTTCTTCGGCAAAGCACCGGAAGACCTGGCACCGGCCAACTTCCGGATCGACGGCGGGCGGCGCGTGACCGGGATCGCCGTCGTGGCGGTCGAGCTGTGGGCCAGCGACGATCCCGACCTTGCCGACGCGGTGCGGTTGACGGTCGATCGTGCCGGGGATTTGTCCACCTACCGGTTGTCTATTGTGGAACGCGCGCCGATCGGCAAACCCGGGACAAGGCCGTATCCGGGCTTCGATCCCCGTTACTCCTTTGTGGACTTCACGTTCGGCAGCTGCGGAGACGTCGATTGCGCACCGGTGACGGAAAGCGCGCCCCCGGCCGAAGCCGCGGTGGAGATCGATTATCTCAGCAAGGATTACGCCAGCTTCCGGCAACTGCTGCTGGACCGGTTGAAGCTGACCATGCCGTCGTGGACCGAACGGCATGTCCCGGACCTCGGCGTCATGCTCACGGAACTGCTCGCCTACGAGGGCGACCGGCTGAGCTACCAGCAAGACGCGGTGGCCACCGAGGCGTACCTGGACACCGCGCGGCTGCGGGTTTCCGTGCGGCGGCACGCCCGGCTGGTCGATTACCCGATGCACGACGGATGTTCCGCCCGGGCTTGGGTGTGCATCGAAGCGGCCGAGCAGGTCACGCTCCCGAAGGGGACTTTCCGGTTCAGCACGGCGGGCCCCGCTTCGGATGGACCGGCGGAAGTCTTTGAGCCGGTCCACGACGAGCCGGTCGAACTGGTCCCCGCGCGCACTCGGATCAGCCTGTGGACCTGGGGCGACCATGACTGCTGCCTCCCCATCGGGGCCACCTCGGCCACGCTCGTGGACAGCGATCGGGCGCTGGGACTCGAACCTGGTGACGTGCTGCTCTTCGAGGAACTGGTCGGCGTGCAGTCCGGTCTTCCGGCCGACGCTGACCATACGCATCGGCAGGCGGTCCGGCTGACCTCGGTGACCGAGACGACGGACGAGCTGTATCAGCAGAAGCTGCTGGAAGTGATCTGGGCTCGCGAGGACGCGCTGACGTTTCCGTTGTGTGTCAATGCTCGCGGCGGACCGGACTGCGTCGATCTCGAGGTCGGGGTTGCCCGGGGGAACGTGGTGCTGGTCGAGCACGGCCAGCGGATCGCCCCGGAGAACCACTGCGTTCCCGACCCCGCGCCGGAGGAACCGCAGTGTCCGCGCGACTGCGGCTGCGGTTGCGGCGAGACCGAACCCGAGCCCGCTTACCCGCCGCTGCCAGTGATTGTGCAACCGCAGTTGCGGCACCAGCCGGTCACGCAGAGCGTTCCGTTCCCGGATCCCGCCGACATCGCGGCAGCGCAGGCACGATGGCTGGTCGGGTTGCCCGGCCGGATCCGTGCTCGGCTGACCAAGCTGTGGCGCGGTGAACTGTCCGAAGAGGACATTGAGTTCGTCACCGTGGTCTTCGGAGCCAAGCTGGTCAAGAAGCTCGGCCTCCGCGAACATCCTCGACGCGCCCTGCGGTATCTGCTGGCCTGTTTCGATGACTTGCTGGAAACCAAGCTGGCTCGGCTGAAAGACCTCGTCCGCCAGGCTCACGCCGGATACGTGCTCACCGCCGCGAACGAGGGCTGGGAGATCAGCCAGAGCTGGGGTGCGGAGGAGGGCCGGAAGCTCGACGAGCATCGTCCTGCGTTCCGTGGTCCGGCCAGTCTCGCCACGCGGCCGGATCCGCGCGCGGCGCTGCCCGCGGTTAAGGTCGTCGACCGAAATCGCGAGGTTTGGCTGCCCCAGCGGGATTTGCTCGACAGCGGACCGGCCGACCGGCACTTCGTCGGCGAGGTCATCGACACCGGCGCGACGGTGCTGAGGTTCGGCGACGGCCGCAACGGTGCGAAGTTTCCGCTGGGCGGCCAGCTCACCGCTTCGCTGCGGGTAGGCACTGGCCTGGCAGGGAACGTCGGCCGCGAAGCGATCAGCAGCGTCATTTTCGACCGCGTCGACGTTCCCGGCATCCAACGCGTGCGCAATCCGTTGCCTGCCACGGGCGGAGTCGACCCCGAGCCGGTGTCCGAGGTTCGGCTGCGTGCCCCGCAAGAGGTCCGCCGTCGTTTGCTGCGGGCCATCACCGCGGACGACTACGCCACGCTGGCCGGTGCGTCACCGAGCGTGCAACGGGCCGCGGGCGACCTGCGGTGGACGGGCAGCTGGTACGAAGCGCAGGTCGCGATCGATCCGCTCGGCCTGGAGGTCGCGCCGAATTGGCTGCTCGACGAAACCCGCGCCGGGCTGTACCGCTACCGCCGGATCGGCCATGACCTCTCGGTGTTCAGCGCGACGCTCGTTCCGCTGGACCTGACGGTGCGGGTCGAGGTGCTGCCCGACCACATCGCCGGACACGTGCGCACCGCCCTGCGGCGGGCGCTCGCCGAGTTCTTCCAGCCGGATCGGCTCACCTTCGGCACTCCGATCCGGGTGGGCCAGATCGTCGCGACCGTGGCGGCGGTACCCGGCGTGCGGCACGCCGAGGTGACCCGGCTGGAGCGGCTGTTCGGCCCGCCCGGCACCGCGCTCGCCACCGGCGCGCTCCCGATCGGAGCGCTCGAGGTGGCTCAGCTGGACGACGACCCGAGCCGGCCCGAGAACGGGCGGCTCACCCTCGACCTGGCAGGTGGACGATGAACTCCTGCGCGCGACCCGGCCCGATGACCCCGGCGACGACCTACCAGCGCCCCGGCCTGCCCGCGCTGACGCGCCGGATCGGTACCTACGCGGGGTTCCTCCAGTCGATGCTGGCGCGGCTGGCGAGCCGGGCGGCACTGGCGCCGCTCACCACCCGCGACCCGGACGACCCGGCGATAGCGCTGCTGGACTGCTGGGCCGTCGTCGGCGACGTGCTGACCTTCTACCAGGAGCGGATCGCCAACGAGGGCTACCTGCGGACCGCCACCGAACCCGAATCGCTCGGCCACCTCGGCACTCTCGTCGGCTACACGCCGCGACCCGCGTTGTCCGCGACCACTTTCCTGGCCTACACCTTGGATCCCGGCGCGCGGACGGTGATTCCCGCGGGCACGGCCGCGAAGAGCGTGCCCGCGCAGAACCAGCTGCCGCAGACGTTCGAGACCACGGCGGAACTCCAAGCCCGCGAAGAGTGGAACGCGCTCCAGGTCGCGACCGCCGAACCGGTGGACATCACCACCGACAGTGCCCCGATCGTCGGGCAGATCGGGATCCAGGGCACCACGGCGGCACTCAAACCGGGGGACCGGTTGCTGCTGCTGTTCGGCACGTTCCCGCCGAAAGTCCGGGTGGTCGCTGAAGCGACAGCGGATTTCCAGGCCAACCGGACGACCGCGAAGCTGGTCACCACGCTCAGCCTCGACGACCTGAACCAGGCGATAGCCAAACTCGTTTCGGCGATTGGCTCGGCGTTGTGGCGACCACCCGCGTCATCGTCCTGGGTTGACGACACGGTCACTGCTCTGACGACCACAAAGACCTATTTGGACAGTCTCGGCACTCCGGTCACGATGAGCTATGTCCTGGCCCGCACGGCCCACCAGCTCAGCACTGAACTCGCGGAACAAGCCGTGCTCGCCAGAGCGCACGCGAGCTGCGCGGTCCAGGAGTGGTTCCGCTCTTTCGTCGGGCCAGTTTCGGACGCGACAGACGTGCTGCTGCGGCTCTGTACCGCCGCGTTGCGCGAAAACGACCCGGAATTGCGCTATCTCAACAACTTCGCCAGTGGATTGTTCTGCACGGCACCGCAATACCGTTTCCAGGACTGCGGATCCACGGCCGGTACCGAATGCGACCGGGCCGTGGCGCTGGTCGGGCTCACTCCGGTGCTGCCATGGCTGCGGCGCGAACCGTCCCGGCCGCCCCGCAAGGCGATGGACCTTCCGTCCACAATAGATCAATTGTTCCACGCCGGTTCCGACGTGCACCCGAAGCTGCTCATCGAAGCCGACCCGCGGCTGGGCCCGAATCTGCACCACGCGTGGGCGAACGAACAGATCGCGCCCCCGCCGGAGCTGTCCGGCGTGCAGGTGATGCGGACCCGGGCCGTCGCGATAGCTCGTCCGGCCGGTGCGTTCGCGGACGCCGCGTACACCACGTCGATCTGGCTGGACGCGGTGTACGACGGCATTACCCGAGACAGCTGGGTCGTGGTGGAATCGGCGGACGGCCAGCGGTCCGTCGCGCAGGTGACGTCGGTGGAACTGGAGACCGTCAAGGTCACCGTTCCGAACCAGACCGCGCCGGTCGGGACCAAACAGGTCACCAAGATCACGGTGGACCAGGTCGTCTCGCCGGTCCCGGCGGAGGGCACGGTCGTCTGGGCGCGCGGCGAGGCGCTCACCGCGGTCGGCGACCCGATCACCAAAGAAGTGCAGGGCAACGAGATCGAACTGGCGCGAGTCTACGACGGGCTCCGGCCCGGCCGGTGGCTGGTGGTGTCCGGCGAACGCACCGACGTGCCGCACACCAGCGGCGTCCAGGCCGCCGAGGTGACGATGGTGGCCGGTATCCGGCAGCGAGTCGAACCTGGTCGGCACGGCAGCCGGGTCCGCACCTTCCTGTCGCTGGCCACCGCGCTGTCGTACCGGTATCGCCGGGACACGGTGACCGTCTACGGCAACGTCGTGGAGGCCGACCAAGGCGAGACCCGCACCGAGGTGCTCGGCAGCGGCAATCCGGGCGTGCCGAACCAGCTGTTCCCGCTGCGTCAGGTCAATGCGGACAACCCGCTCACGTTCCGGCCGTCCGCCACCGCCTCCGGCGCGGAGAGCACGCTCGCCGCTCGCGTGTCCGGCGTGCGCTGGCACGAAACCGAGGGGCTGGTCTGGTCCGGGCCGACGGGCCACGACTACGAGGTGTCCGTCGGAGCGAGTGGCACCCGGACGCTCCGGTTCGGCGACGGCGTTCATGGCGCGCGCATCCCCGCTGGCACGGAGAACGTGACGGCGGTGTACCGGATCGGCGCGGGCCACGACGGGAATGTCGCGGCCGGGCAGATCAACCAGGCCACCGGCCGACCGCCGGGCGTGCGCGCGGTGACCAACCCGCTGCCGTCCGGCGGGGGAGCGGACGGGGACGGACCGGCGGACGTCCGGGCGTCGATCCCGCTGCGGATGCTCGCGCTCGACCGGTTGGTGTCGGTCCGCGACTACGAGGACTTCACCCGGGCCCGAGCGGGGATCGGGAAAGCCAAGGCAGTCAAGCTTTCCGACGGCGGACGGCGGGTCGTGCACGTGACAGTCGCGGCGACCGGGGACGCGCGGATCGACGCGTCGTCCGGCTCGGTGGTCGCGCTGGAGGCGGCGTTGGCGAGCTTCGGCGACCGCGGCGTCGAGGTGCGGGTCGCGGTGCGGGAACGGGTGCTGCTCGTGCTGCACGCCGGGATCAAGGTGGCGCCGGACTACACCTGGGAGCTGGTGGAACCCGCGGTGCGCGCCGCACTGCTGGACGAGTTTTCCTTCGCCCGGCGGGAACTCGGCGAGCCGGCGTTCCTCAGCGAAGCGTTCGCGGCGATCCAGGCCGTGCCAGGCGTCGATTACGCCGCGATCAACGTGTTCGACGGCATCGACGGCGACGTCACGCCGATCGAGCTGGCCACGGTCGCGGACCGGCTCACCGAGGCGAAGCCGTGCGTCGGAGCGTCCGGGGCGCATTTCGAGGAAGTCTTCGATGAAGTGAGCTTCGTGGACGGCTTCGGCCCGGACACCTTGACGACGATCGCGCTCCGGCACGGGTTGACCGTGGACGAACTGGTGCGGCTGAACCCAGGTCTCGACTCGACGGAGCTTCAGAAGGGGCAGAAGTTGACCGTGTATCGCGGTATCCGGCCTGCTCGGCTCGCGGTGCTTCCGGCCGGGGTGCCGGAGGCGTTGACGTTGGTGAGGATCCCATGACCCGAAATCCGGACCGGCTCTACGAGCTGATGCCGTCGGTCTACCGGCGGCGCGACGAGGAAAACGCGGGACCGCTGAAAGCTCTGTTGGGCGTAATCACCGAACAGGCCGACCTGATCGGTGCCGGCTTGGACGCGCTGTACGCGGACTGGTTCATCGAGACCTGCCAGGACTGGGTCGCGCCCTACCTCGGCGATCTCGTCGGGTACCGGATCCTTCCGGGCGCGGATGAGACGCTCGCGACGGGCTCGGCGGCGGCCCGGCGGCTGCTGTCCGCTCTCGCGCCTCGCCGGGATGTCGCGCACACCGTCGGCAACCGGCGGCGCAAAGGCACCTTGGCATTGCTGGAACAACTCGCCGAGGACGTTGCGGAGTGGCCGTCGCGAGCAGTCGAATTCCGGCAGCTGCTGGCGGTTTCGCAGGCTGTCCGGCTGCACGGCCGTGACCCGCGGGCAGACCGGCGGAGGCTGACCAGGGGCCAGCTGGCCGACCTTCACGAAGCCGACGCACTCGACCGGCTCGACGGGCCGTTCGACGAACTCGCGCATTCGATCGACGTCCGGCGGATCACGTCCCATCGCGGAATCGGACGCTACGGCATCCCGGAGATCGGCTTGTACGTGTGGCGGCTCAAACCGTATTCGATCACGAACGGGCCCGCGTATTGCGAGGACCGGGCCCGCACCCGGTTCACGTTCAATATTTTGGGCAACGACACTCCGCTCATCGTCTCTCCGGTGCGGGAACCCTCGCCAAACCACATCGCCGACGAGACGAACGTGCCGGTTTTTATTCGACGGCAGGCTTTCGCCGAGCGTCCGGCTGTCTACTATGGACCAGGCAAGAGTCTCTGCGTTTACCTCAGTGGTGGAAAGCCCGTGCCGTTGGGTGACATCGTTCCCGCGGATCTGTCCGGCTGGCGCTACCGGCCCGCGCACGGGAAGGTCGCACTCGACCCAGTGCTCGGCCGGATCGCCTTCCCCGCGCGGCAGGCCCCGGAGTCGGGAGTGTGGGTCGACTACCACTACGGGTTTTCCGACGATCTCGGTGCCGGCGAATACCCGCGCGCGACGGAATCGCCGGAACACGTCTACCGGGTCGGCCCCGGATACCACGAACTCGTCATGGAAGCCGTCGAGGAATGGCAGCGGGACAAGGAAACCGACCCGTCCGCACGCGAGGCGGTCATCGAATTCACCGACAACGAGGCGTATCAGGAACAGATCAAGCTGACGGTCGACCGCGGAGATTGCCTCACCCTGCGGGCAGCGAACGGAAAACGTCCGGTACTGCGCCTGCTCGACTGGAACAGCAACCGCCCGGACGCGCTGCGGATCATCGGGACCGACCGCGGCGCGAAAGACGATCCTCTGCCGAAGGTCGTCTTCGACGGACTGCTGATCACCGGGCGCAGCGTGCAGGTGCACGGCCCGGTCGGGCAGTTCGCCCTGCGGCACTGCACTTTAGTGCCCGGCTGGTCACTCGACGCGCAGTGCTGTCCGGAACACGAGGAAGAGGCGAGCGTCGAACTCACCGACACTCCCGCCTGCCTTCGCGTGGAGCACAGCATTATCGGCACGATCCTCGTCACCGCGGACGAAGTGCACCGCGAACCCAACCAGATCCGGCTCGTCGACAGCGTTCTCGATGCCGCCGGGCCTGGCCTCGCCGCATTGTCCGGTCCGGATGACGGCTGCGCGCACGCGGTGGTCAACGCGAGCCGGTGCACGGTGTTCGGCTCCGTTTTCGCGCACGCCGCCGGGTTGCTCGAAAACTCCATAATGGACGGACGGGTGCGGATCGCCCGGCGGCAGGACGGCTGCGTGCGGTTCTGCTGGCTGCCGGAGAGTTCGCGCACCCCGCCCCGATTCCATTGCGAGCCAGAGCATTCCGGCGATCCGGCCCGCGTCGTTCCCCGCTTCACCTCGGTCCGCTACGGCACCCCGGGGTACGCACAGCTCGCGCGGCCGGGGCCGGAGGAAATCAGCCGCGGCGCGGAGGACGGTTCGGAGATGGGGGTCTTCCACGACCTGTTCCAGCCCCAGCGCGAGGACAGTCTCCGGCTGCGGCTCGCCGAGTACACCCCGGCCGGCACGGACGCCGGCATCCTGTTCGCCACTTAGGAGACCGCCATGCAAGCCGACTTCTCGCGCCGCACCTTCGATTCGCGGAAGCACTTCTCCGCGGTGCTGGCGCAGCAGGGCCGGGTCCAGCTCGACGCGGACGCGAACGAGCAGGCCGCGATCCTGCTGCACCAGCTGCGGACCACGGTGGCCGACCTGCTCGGCCCGTCCGCCGCGCCGGCCGGCGCGCGCGGGTTCCGCCTCGACCCCGACCTGGACCAGGCGAAAATCACCGACCTGCGGATCTCGGCGGGCCGGCTGTACGTCGACGGGCTGCTGGTCGGGAACGACTCGCCCACGAGCTACTGGACCCAGCCCGAGGGCTACCTCGACGAGGAGAAGGACACGCTGCCCGAGACCGGGCCGTTCGTGGTGTACCTGCGGGTGTGGGAACGGCTGATCACCGTGCTGCAGGACCCGGCGATCCGCGAGGTCGCGCTCGGCGATCCCGGTCCGGACACCGCGGCGCGGGCCAAGGTCGTCTGGCAGGTGGCCTGGTGCGCGGGAAAAAGCGTCGAGGACTTCGAGTCCTTCCAGCGATCGCTGAACCCGGAACCCGGTCTCCTTGCCGCTAAGGCGAAACACCCGGGCGACACCGATGCTTGCCATCTGCCGCCCGAGGCGCGGTTCCGCGGCCAAGAGAACCAGCTGTACCGCGTCGAGGTGCACACCGGCGGACGCGCGTGGACGGATTCCGTGCCGACCAAGGGATTTCGGTCGACGTTGCACGGGGCGACCTTCAAGTGGTCGCGGGAGAACGCGTCGGTGGTGTTCCCGATCGTCTCGGTGTCCGGGGCCACGGTGACGCTCGGCACGCTGGGCCGGGACAGCAAACTGGACCTGGACGTCGGCGACTGGGTCGAACTGCTCGACGACGCGGCCGCCACCCGCGCCGCGGACGACCTCCCGGCCGAGGACCGGCCCGGATCCGCGCCGGCGCTGCGGAAAGTCGTCGCGATCGATCCGGCGGACCGGCTGGTCACGCTGGACGACGAACTGGACGAACGCTGCGGCCCCGGTTCCGATCCGGACCTGCACCCGTTCCTGCGCCGCTGGGACCACCTCGCCCCGGGCGACAGCGCGGACGGCGCGGTGCCGCTGGTCGAGAACACGTGGATCGACCTGGAGGACGGCGTCCAGGTGCGATTCGAGGCCCCGCCGAGGACGTCGGCGGACGTGGCGCCCGGGCGGGGCGGCACTTACCGGCGCGGGGACTACTGGCAGATCCCGGCCCGCACGGTCACCGGGGATGTCGAATGGCCGCGCGACGACGACGGTCCGCGTCCGGTCCCGCCGCACGGGGTCGAGTACCACTACGCGGTGCTGGGCGTGCTCGACGCGAACGGCACGGTGACTCATCCGCCGGACACCTTCGAACCGCTCTTCCGGACGGGGCCAGATCCCGTCGCGCCCGAACCCGCGCCTCCGGCAGACCCGCCGAAGAAAGAGATCGAGGCTCCGCCGGTCGTCCATCCGGCCGATTCGGTGGTGTTCGAGGCGGAGAAATCAGCCGGTCTGGCGGCAGCACAGCCGAAAGAAGGCCCGGCTCGCGCGGGCGCGGGCGGGAACGGTTCAGCCGTGTCCGCCTCAGCCGCGACGCTGACGCACCCAGCCGAAACCTCGTCTCCGATCCCGAAACCGGTCGAGCCGGAAACCACTGTCACGTCGTCAACCGAGCCGCCCCCACCCTCGACCGATCCGGAGAAACCAGCCATGCCGCAATCGACCACGCAACTCAGCGACCACCTCACCTCCTGGCTGCGCACCGTCGTCCCCGGCCTGTGGTCGGCGCTCGTCGCGTGGCTCGTCTCGCTCGGCCTGCCCGCTTCGGTGACCGACGCGATGGCCGGACTCGGCAACCAGATCATCGTCCCGGTCGTCCTGGCCATCGTTTACGCGTTGCTGCGGCAGCTCGAACCGCAGATGCCGCCGTGGCTTGCGCGGGTGCTGCTCGGGTCGAACCGGCCGCCGAGCTACGCCGAAACCGAGGCGGACCATGCGCTGGGCTGACTATTCCAAAGGCCAGCTGAGCCCGTCCTCGCTCAAGGCCGCCGGTTTCGACGGCGTGATCCGCTACGCCGGACTGGGCCGCGGCACGAAACGGCTCACCGGGGCCGAATACCGGAACCTCGTCCGCGGCGGGATCACCGTCGCGCTGGTCGTCGAGCTGGGCACCGACGACGCGTGGGGCAGCCGCAACGATGACGACTTCGCCCGCGGGGTCGCGTTCGGGCAGGCAGGCCTCGCGGACGCACGCGCGATGGGCGTCCCGGACTCGGCGCTGATCGCCTGCGCCGCCGACAGCCACGCGGCGGCCTACCAGCTCGACGATGTCGTGCGCTTCGCCCGCGGGTTCACCAGTGTGGTCGGCCAGAGCCGGGCCGGGTTCTACGGATTCTCCGAGACGCTGCGCGCGGTGCACGACGCCGGGATCGTGTCGTGGTACTGGCGCTGCGGTTCGCAGCCCACGGCCGCCGAGCGCACCTGGACCCATTTGTGGCAGCGCAACGACGGCACGGTCGACGTCGACCGGATCACGTGCGACATCGACGAGCAATACATCCCGCTTCCCGGCGGCGGCACCGGGCCCGCCCCCGGCAATGACGAGGAGACTCTGATGCTGATTCCCGCAGCCCCGAACGGCGACCACTTCTACATCCCGCTCGCCGGCCGTCCGCCGTATCTGTACCTGTTCTGCGGGTACGGCGACACCATCGAGATCAAGCAGATGGACTTCGTGCGGGCGAGCAAATCCGGCAACGAGGGCGACTACGTGCCCGGCGCGCAGATCCGGAACTTCACGTTCCTCGCCGACCGGCCCGGCCCGCTGGACCTGCGCAGCGTGGCCGCGGCCGGCGCGGTCGGCATCTCGATCTGGTACCAGGCGAAGCACTCCTTCACCGCGTACGTCGGCTGAGCCGGCTCAACCGGGCAGCTGCGCCCCGTCCGGGAAGTCAGTGGACCGGCTCAGCTCCGCCCATTCCTCGATCTCCTTGTCGACCGCCGCGCGGCCGTGGGCGATGAGACGGAGGGCGTCGGAGCCGAGGACCAGATGCGCGGGCGGGTTCGGAACGTCGAGGATGTGCAGCACGGCCTCCGCCGCCTTGCGCGGGTCGCCGAGCTGGTTGCCGCTGGCGGCGAGGCGGTGGTCGCGGATCGGGTTCATCACCTGGTCGTAGTCCGGGATGGACCGCTCGGTGCGGACCATCGACCGGCCCGCCCAGTCGGTGCGGAAGGAACCCGGCGCGATCGCGGTGACGTGCACGCCGAACGGGGCGACCTCTTTGCCGACCGTTTCGAGAATGCCTTCGACGGCGTACTTGCTGCCTTGGTAGAAGGACGTGCCCGGCACGGTGATCAGCCCGGCCATCGAGGTGACGCCGAGGATGTGCCCGCGTCGCCGCTGCCGCAGGTAGGGCAGTACCGCTTTTACTGTCGCGACGACGCCGTACACGTTCACCTCGAACTGCGCGCGCAGTTCGGCCATCGTCGATTCTTCGAAGACGCCTTCGTGGCCGTACCCGGCATTGGCGATGGCGACGTCGATCGGACCTACCTCGGCCTCGATCTCGTCGACGGTTCGGAACACCGCGTCGTCATCGGTGACGTCGAGGACGCGCGCGAGGGATTTGCCCGGCTGAAGCTGTTCGAACGCCTCGGCGTCCGCCTGCTTGCGGACGGTGCCGACGACGGTGTGGCCCGCTCTCAGCGCGGCTTCGGCGAACGCGCGGCCAAGGCCGGAGCTGGCGCCGGTGATCAGGAAGAGCTTGGTCATGCCATGGACTCTACATCGTGTTGAGAAAAATCGACACAGTGTCAAAAATAATCGGCGTGATAGAACGGGCGAGTGGAAGAGCGAGACACCCGTACCCGCCGCCGGACGACTCCGACCAAGGGCGACCTGCGCGAACGCGCGATTCTCGACGCGGCGGAGCGGCAACTGGACTCGACGGGCGGGGCTTGCATGACCGTCGCGACGATCGCGCAGGAAGCCGGGATCACCCGGGGTGCGCTCTACTTCTACTTCGGGTCCAAGAACGAGGTGCTCGCCGCTCTGGTCGAGCGGACGGTGACCAAGCTGCGCACCGAGGTCGACGCGGTGGACGCGGCCGCCGCGGTACCCGGCGACGCGGTTCGGCAGGGGATCGAGCGGACTGCCCGGATGTGGCGCGACCACGGAACGGTGATGCGCACGGCGGTCGACCTGTCGCCCTCGGTTCCGGCGATCGACCAGGCGTGGCGCTCGGCGGTGGTCGCGCTCGCCGACACCATGAGCGGGGTCGCGGAGCGCGCCGGACTGCCGTCTGGAACCGCTCGGGAGGTCGCCGCGGCGTTGGTCTGGATGACCGAACGCGTCTTCTACCAGGCGTTTGTCGCGGACACCTCGCTGGACGACGCGGCGGCGACACTGACTCGGGTGTGGCTGTCGGCGCTCGGCCTCTCGAGCTAGCCCGCTGCGGTCGCCTCGGGGGTTGCGAGGCGGGCCGAGGTCGTGCCCGTGCGGACCCGGCGGGGACGACATTGGGGCAACTATCGCTCCCCGCGGAACTTCGGAGCAACGTCATTCCCGGCCTCGCGTCTTGAGGGTTAAAGATTCGCCAAAAGACACGGGGAGCATGAAATGGGATTCACCGCGATGAAGTCGATGAAGCTGGTCATGGTCGGCGGGGCGGTCGCCGCGACCGCGTTGCTTTCCGCGTGCAGCGGAACCAATGTCGACGGAAACGGTTCCGCGGCGAAGAGCATTTCCGACGCGGCCGCGGTCAAGCAGAACCCGCAGGGCGGTTCGGCCGGTGCGGCGGGCACCGCGGCCACGTCGGACGGGGATGTCAACTGCAGCAAACTCGGCGGGCAGGTCGGTCCGGCGGGCGGCAAGCAAATGGATCTGATCGCGGTGCAAAGCGCGAATGGCAGCATTCCTGGCTGTGTCGAAGCATTCAATGTCATGACGAAGTACTACGAATTGGCGCCGTCCCAGGGCGAAGGTCCCGGGCACCGCGTTCTCGGCATTGAAGGGCATTGGGACTGCGCTTTGGGCGCGGAAGAGGAATTCACCCAGGGCGTGGTGAACTGCGGCAAGGACGGCGGCGCCGAGTTCATGATCAAGACCGCGCCGGCCGCGGGCAAGGGCCAGCAGCCCGCCGCCCCGACGCGCCGCTTCCCGAACACGACCCAGACCGTGCAGTTCACCGGATTCGACCGTTCGGTCAACATGGCCCAGTTCCAGCTGGTCACCTGGAAGAAGGGCGGTCCGGACGACGGCCAGTTCGTGCCGAGCGACGCCAAGACCTACCGCCTGCCGGTGAGCAAGACCGCCCAGGTGTTCGGCGCGGCCGAACTGTGCCCGGGCGGCGACGTCGCCCTCGACCCGCAGGGCCGCGGCACGAACCCGTGCACCGAGCAGGCCCTGATGGAGGCGCTGACCGGCCCGAACCCGCTGCACGCCGAGATCCACGTCGACCGGAACGACACCATCGACGTCGTCAAGGAGCTGTACCGCCCCTGAGCGGAGAGCAAAAACCGGCGGCCGGGCAGCACGCCCTGGCCGCCGGTTCGCGTTACGAGCCGAGTTTCTGTTGTCCCGCGTCGTAACTGCGCAACGCCGCGCCCACGGCCGCGGCGACGGTGATCTCGTAAACCTCGTCCTCCTGGTACTTCGTGGTCAACGCGGCGAAATCGGCGTCAGTGAGCCGGTAGGACGCGTCGCGCACCTTCGTCGCGAACGGCTGCAACAGCTCGGGCAAGCCGTCTCCACTCGCCGCCGCTTCGCGAAGCGCCTGATCGGTCATCGCGGGCGCGGTGAACACCGAGTACCGCATGTTCTCGACCGGATCATCGTGCTTCCCATCCGGGCCACCCGCGAGCAGGAAGCCGGGGAACCGGTACCCGAATTTGTGCAACGCACGGGTCCCGCTTTCCAGCTGGCCTTCGCGAAGCACGAAACCGAACGCGTTCGCGAGCCGGTTCACGATGTTCCACACCAGATTCACCCGTAGCGCTTCACGAATCGCCTCCGGCGGAAGATCCGGCAGCACGAGCTGATCCGGGTTCAGCGTGACCGTCTCCAGGAACGCCCGAACGGTACGCACCTCGGGTCGCGCCTGCTCGGGCCGCGCCGGATCGATCTCGCCTTGTCCGGCGATCCGGGTCAGTTCGGCGTGCGAGTCGATGCAGAACGGACATTCGTGCAGCATCGCCGTTGACATGGCGAGGAATTCGCGCTCCCCGGCGGTCCAGTACGACGGGCCGCGCATCGCCGGAGCGGTGAGCTCCAGAAGCGGCCGGGTGAGAAAACCGGGACGATACAGCAGCATCTTCACGATGTCCGGCGGCTGCTTCGACGTCATCGACAGGAACAGCTTGGCCCGCAACCGATGTCCGTTGTCGAGAATGGACAGTCTCATCAGGACTCCAAGGTGGCTAGGCGGCCAGCGAGAAACCGCCGGTCAGCTGGATTGACAGCGAGTTCGAGGGCGCGCCGGTACGCGGCCATGGCGTCAGCGGTACGGCCGAGACGGCGCAACAGATCGGCACGCGCGGCGTGCATCAGGTGATACCGGTCAAGCCCGGAGATGCCGTCGATGAGCGCCAGCCCTTCTTCCGGGCTGGTGGCCATGGCGACCGCGACGGCCTGGTTCAACGCGACCACTGGCGACGGATTCGTTTCGTACAACCGGTCGTACAGTCCGGCGATCGCTGCCCAGTCAGTGTCCGTCGCGGAGCGTGCCTGAGCGTGCTGGAGCGCAATGGCGGCCTGCAGCTGATACGGCCCCGGCGTCTCGAAGCGCAGTGCGCGGCCGAGCAGGCCAATCGCTTCGACTATTTCGCTGCGGTCCCACCGGCTTCGGTCCTGGTTTTCGAGCAGCACGACATCACCGTCCGGGGTGTAGCGAGCGGCGGTGCGCGAATCGTGTACTAGCAGCAGCGAAACCAGGCCGAGCGCTTCCGGCTCGTCAGGCATGAGCGTCGCGACCAGCTTCGCCAGCCGGATCGCTTCCCGTTGCAGCTCTTGGTGTTCCGGCGCGGTGTAGCCTTGGGTGAAGATCAAGTACAGCACCGCCAAAACTCCGGAGAGCCGCTCGGGCAGCAGATGGCCGGCCGGGACGGCGAGGCTGATCCCGGCGTCGCGGATCTTGCGTTTGGCCCGCACCAGCCGCTGCGCCAGCGTCGCCTCGCTGACCAGGAACGTCCGCGCGATCTGTGCCGCGGTCAGCCCGGCCACCGCCTGCAGCGTCAACGCGACGCGCGCCTCCTCGGCGAGCGCGGGGTGACAGCAGGTGAAGACGAGGCTAAGCCGCTCGTCGCCGATCGCGAGCAGGCTGTCCTCGGACGCCTCCACGACGGCCTCCGGCTGTTCCCCGAGCTCAGCGAGCTTCTCCTGGCCGCGGCGAGCGCGCCGGAGCCGGTCGATCGCGCGGTTGCGGGCGGCGGTCAGCAGCCACGCCACGGGGTCGTCCGGCGGCTCGCCGCCCCAGGTGCGCAGGGCGAGCGCGCAAGCGTCCTGCAGCGCGTCCTCGGCCAGCTCGAAGTCGCCGAGGACGCGGACCAGCGCCGCGAGCATCCGCGCCCGGTGCTTGCGGTAGGTCTCGGCCAGCGACGGCGGGGTCATGCCTGGTGAGACAGTCCGGGCACCGCGGCGACCGGGCGCACCTCGATGGTCCCGACCTCGGCCATCGGGCACAGCGCGGCGAGTTCGAGTGCTTCGTCGAGATCGCGGCAGTCGAGCACGTAGACGCCGCCGAGATGCTCGTGCGTCTCCAGGAACGGCCCGTCGGTGATCAGCGTCTTCCCCTCGCGGACGCTGACCGTGGTCGCGGTGTGCTCGCCCCGCAGCGGATGGCCGGACACGAACACCCCGCGCCGCCGGCATTCGTCGGCGAAGGCGTTCACCCTGGCCAGCGCTTCCGGGAAGGCTGGATCACCCGGTTCGGGACGGTCGCAGTCGTAAATCGCCAGTAAGTACAGCATGTGTCCTCCGAGGGCCGGTCCGGCGTCGTCGTAATGGAAGACGAATGCCTCGACGGTAACTCGACAGCGCGAGCCGGGCTTCTCGGAAAAACGGAGAACGGCGGGCCTGGGGGAGCCCGCCGTTCTCCTTCAGGAGGGGATCAGCCCTTCCGCCACAACGCTGGCGCGTTGGGGGGTTCCCAGCCCTGCTGCGCGGTGTGGCCTTGCAGGCACACGTAGCCGACCCCGTTGAAGGTGACGCGGGTGCCGGCGGGGTACGCCTTGCCCGCGGCCCAGGACGTCCCGCCGGGCTGGCCGGTCGGTCCCGTCGACGGCCCGCCGGTGGGTGTCTGCTGGACGTTGAGCACGAAGTCGAACGCGGCCTCCTTGGCGTTGTTCGGGGCGTCGCGGACCGTCATGAGCAGCCGCGAGTCGAAGATCGTGTCGGTGTTGTTGCGCGGCTCGCCCGGGAAGTACAGCTGGGTCGTCAGGATCGGCTCCCCGGGAGCCTGCACCTTGACGTGGATGTGCCGCGTCCGGCCGGGGTAGAGGCCGGGCACGATCGTGGTCAGCTTGAATTCGCCGAGGTCGTTCGTGTACTGGTGGCCGCGGAAGTTGAAGCCGTCGTTGTCGTAGGCTCCGTTGACGTCCGCCTGCCAGAAGTCCAGCAGCGCGCGGCTGATCGGCTGGCAGGACAGTCCGAAGACGTACCCGCTCACGGTGAGCCGCTGGCCCGGGGTGTTGTCGTCGACGAGCACGCTGCGCTCGGGCGAGTCCGGCTTGAAGTACGGACCCTCGGTCTGGTCGATCGTCGGTTCGTCGCCGTCGTGGCAGTACGGGGTCGGCTCGACCTTCTGTCCGCCCGCGAAATTCGTGCGGGCCAGCGCGGGACCGCCGACGAGTGCGACTGGTGCGGCGACTCCGGCGGCCAGCGCGGCCTTCAGCACTGCCTTGCGGCTGAACTTCCTGTCTTCGTCCATGCCTGCTCCTCGGTGGGGGCTCGGGATTCCCCTCGACGGTAGGGAGAAGATCAGCCCGCAGCGATGGACGGAGTCCTGCAGTCGTGGTGAATCTTCGGGGCGGTGTCGCCGGTGCGGCGGAATCCGCCGGGGCTCAAGCCGGTCTCGCGCCGAAAAAACCGGCAAAAGTAGGCTGGATCGGCGAATCCGACGCGGCTCGCGACCTGCCGCACGGACAGATTCGTGCGCAGCAGGAACCTTTTCGCCTCCTGGGTCCGCGCCTCGCGCACCAATTCCGCCGCGGTGCGCCCGGTCGCCGCCTTGACGGCCTCGGTGAGGTAGCCGGGAGTGACGCCGAGCCGTTCGGCGTGCGCGCGCACCGACCACAGTCCCAGCTCGGATTTTTCGGCCTGCTGCGCGAATTCCGCCGCTACCGCGCGGGCGCGGGCCGGGGCGGGTGCCGACGGGATGCCGGGCAGCCGCCCGGCGCGCACGATCAGCACGTGCAGCAGCGCGCGCAGCACGGATTCGGCGTCCTCGCCGCCGCGGCGGAACTCCTCCTCGAGTTCGGCGATCAGCCGCGCGGTCCGGTCGTGCTCGGCCCGGTCCAGCCGCAGCCACGGCCGTTCGCGCAGCCTGCGCAGGGTTTCGCGGTCGGCGGGGTGGTCGAAGAGGAAGTCGTCGGTGAACAGCACGACCGACCCGGCCAGTTCGCTCGCCTCCCAGTGGTGCACCTGGCCCGGGGTGACGACCCCGAGGTGCGGCGGGCTCAGCTCCCACCGCGTCAGGTCGACCACGTGCGCGCCGGTCCCTCCGGTGACGAGCACGATTTCGTAGAAAGTGTGCCGGTGCGGGAATTCCGCCCGCGACAACGGGCCGACCGCGTCGAAAGAGCCGACCGCGAACGGCACCGCGTCGGGTGCGGGCACCTCAAGCCGGTGCAGCGGAAGTTCCCCGGTTTTGACCGGTCGGCAGCACATTCCCGGGGGCACCGTCGTCCCACGCATCTGTCCGTCCTTTTCGCCGGTTTCGGAACGAAAAGTCTAGACCAATTTCGCGGCGGATACCTCCGACGGAAGTATCAGTACCGTGCCGGATGGTTACTGATCCGGCCACAGTCACGGCCTATGGCTTCGCCGCGACGGTCACGTGCCGCTTGGGGCCTTCTTTTGGCCGGATCAGTAACTCGGCGGAGTGACGCTCACGAGGAAGCGGGCGGCGGTCCGGCCGTCGTTGCGGAAGCGGTGCGGGATCGTCGAATCGAAGTGGCAGCTGTCGCCGGTCTTGAGCACGTGCGTCTGCTCGCCGACCTGGACGGTCAGCCGTCCGGCGATCACCACCACGCATTCCTCGGACGGATGCGAGCGCAGTTCGTCGGACGAGACGCCGCCGGGTTCGAGCACGCCTTCGAGCACTTCGAGCTTGGCGCCGCCCGGCGACGCGCGGGTGTAGGTGATCGCGTGGTGCGGCGAGGAGATCCGGTACCGGTCCTCGTGCCGGATCACCGCGACGGTTTCCTCGTCCGGCTCCTGGAACAGGCTGAACAGCGGAATGTCGAGCACCTCGGCGATCCGCCGCATGGTTTCCAGGCTGGGGTCGGTGACGCCCCGCTCGACCTGGCTGATCAAGCCGGTCGACACCCCCGCCTGGTCGGCGAGCTGGCGCACGGTCAGCCCGCGCAGGGTGCGGAACTCGCGGATCCTCGTCACGGTCACCTGATCATTATCCTCAACCGGTGCTCCGGCGCAGGTCACCGGCCTCGCCGGGTCCCGGTGAACGGTTCTCGCGCACGGATTCGGCAATCAGCGGCTCAACAGTTTTCGTTGCTGCGCGCGACAAAAAGTACGAAAACGGTGGTGCTGCCCTGCTCCCGTCCCGGCCCCGAATCGCCAGCTGACCCACCCGGCCACCCCGTCCGGCGATGAACTGCTCTGTCTCCCCAGCCCGCGTGAAGACGCGCTCGTCTCGTGATTGACTGGCCCGCATGGCCGTGTTTCCGCATCCGGGTGCTCGGGGTCCGCAGTGACCTCCGAACCGGCCGCGGCGACCCGTCCGCGCAATCGCAAGCAGCTCATCGTCGAAGCGGCGGGCCGGGCCTTCAGCGAACGCGGGTACCACGCGGCGTCCATGGAGGAGATCGCCGCCGCCGTCGGGATCACCGCCGCGGCGCTGTACCGGCATTTCCCGAACAAGTACGCCCTGTTCACCGAATGTGCGAACGTGATGGCAGACCGGCTGGTCGCGGCCTTGGACACGGTGCCGCCGGACGCGTCCGCCGCGGACGTCCTCCGCCCGCTGGCCCGCGTCACGGTCGCGCACCGCGAGTCCGGCGGCCTGTACCGCTGGGAGGCCCGCTACCTCGATCGAGCGGACCGTCGCGTCCTGAGCGGGAAATTCGCCCAGGTCGTCGCACGCGTGACCGAGGTAGTGCGGCCGTCACCGGACGTGGACCTCCGCGCGGTGGCCGCACTCGGCGCGATCGGCTCGATCACCATGCACCGCACGTCGATCGCCCAGCACCGCGCCGAAAATCTGCTGACCGAATCCGCCCTGCGCGTCGCCACCGCGACGTCCACCCCGACCGCGCCCGCGGTCTCGTTGCCCGCTCAGCCCGTCCCGCGAACCCGCCGCGCGCAGATCCTCGCCGCCGCCGTGCCGTTGTTCGAACGCGACGGATTCGCCACCGTCACGAACGCCCGCATCGCCGAAGCGGTGGGCTTGGTGCCGTCCGCGCTCTACCGGCATTTCCCCAACAAAGCCGAAATCCTGGCAGCCGCTTGCCTGCAGGCCGCCGGGCTCCTGTCGCAAGCTGTTGAACAAAATCTCCACGGCACCACCGGCGCAGCGGCTTTGCCCGTACTGGCCGCGACTTACGTGGCCTACAGCTTCGAACACACCGCGCTGACCAACGTCGCCGCCGCGGAGCTAGGCGGCCTGCCCGCGGCGTTGCAACGCCCGCTGAACCTCGCCCAACGCGAGCACATCGCCGTATGGGAACAACAACTCCGCCTGGCCCGCCCGGACTTGGACGCGCACCAAGCCCGCGTGCTGGTGCACGCGGGCTTCGGCGCGGTAGTCGAAACCGGCCGACGGCTGCGGTGGGAGGACACCCCCGGCCACCGCGCCGCCGTCACCGCTTTCCTGCTGAGCGCACTGGGACTTTAAGCACCCGGCCGATTCGCCGTGGGGAGCGTGATCGGCGTCTGCGTCGGCGAGGTCCCATTGTTGAGGTACAGCATCGAAATGCCGCGCACGAACTGGTCGAAGAGATAAAAACTGCCCGGCATGATCTTCGTCGCCCCTTCGCGGAACGCTACATAGGCGGGCCATTCAAGTCGAACCAGCGCCGCCTGCGCGTAATCGCGGGGGAGCCCGAGCCAATCGCCCATCTGGTCGTTGAGAAGGTAGCGGACCAGTTCGTTGACGAACCCGGAATCGAGCCCGAGCGTTGGCTGCTCGATGTAGCCGAGCAACGTTTTCGCCAGGCTGACCCCTTCCTCGGTCGGCCCGAGCACCGGCCACAACATCTGCTGTGCCTGCGCTTCCGCGTCCGCCCAGGTCTTCGGAATGAACTGCTCCTGCACGCCGAGCAGATACAGCGCGACCTGCCAGGCATGCAAGTCCGCTTCCTGCTCCGCGCTCGACAGCGCGATGTGCCATTTGAGCATGTTGCTGCGCGCGAACGTCGCGACGGAATGGAACGTCCGCAGAATGTCGCCATTGCTGATCGGCTTGGGCTGATCCGCGCCCGCCTGGTATTTTGCCGACGTCGGCAGCAAATTCCGGACCACCGCGTGCACCAGCCGCGTCTTGTTGGCCGTGACGACGAAATGCCCGTCCGGCGCCCAAGCTTTGGAGTTGTGCAGGTCGTAGCCGAAAGTGAACGTCTTGGCCGCCCGCTGCTTCATGTCCGCGCCGCCGGCCGACCAGTAAACCGCCCGCGCCTCCCGCGGAATGACGGTGCTCATGATTCCGCTGCCGAGCGTCTCGGAGACGAACAGATAACTGCTTAACCGGGTATAAAGCTTCTCCGACGCGGCCAGCTTGACCGGATCCGCCCACGCCGGCAGCCGGTTGACCTGCTGCAGATACGCCACCAGATAATCCGGCATGCCAGCGGGCAACGGCGCGTTGTTGTCAATCCAGCTTTCCCAGGCCGTATTGACCGCGGGCACCTTGCCCTCGGCCAGCAACGCCTTGGCGACCGCGTCCGCGGTGTCGTCCCACACCTGGAACGGATCGGCCCCCGTGCCGCTGCCGGCGATGGACCCCGCGCCCGACCACGCCCACGCGGTGCCGGTGGTGCCCGCCATGCCCGCGATGCCCAACGCCGCGCCGAGGGTCAGCACCTTCCTTCTGCTGAGATTCTCCATGTACTTGTCTGCCTCTCTGGTAGGCGTCGTTGCCATCCCATCACCGGCCAGGGGCTGCTCACGGCCCCGTGTCGACAGTCTCGGAAGAAGTGATTTCTCATTAACATAACGGTGCTGGTCGGCTGGTGGCAAGAGGTGTCGCCGCTCCGGATCAACAGTGCGGTCAGGCGCAACAGCCCTCCGGCTTGGCGGTCTCCTCGGACGTGCAGCACGTCGCGAGCGCGGCACTGTCGGAGCCATACGTCGGCGCATCCGCCTTGACGGTGTAAACCTCCCAAGGCTCCCGTCCGGGACCGTGCACCCACACCTTGTCCTGCACGGCGTAGCAGCAGGTGGTGTTGTCCTCGGTCAGCGTCTCCAGCCCCTCGCCGGTGAGCCGCTTGCTGGCCGCACTGACGTCCTCCGTCGACTCAACTTCGACGCCGAGGTGATCCAGGACGGTCTCCTGGCCAGGCTCGCCTTCCAGCAGGACGAGCTTGAGCGCGGGCTCCGCGACCGCGAAGTTCGCGTACCCCGGCCGAAGCTTGGCTGGTTCGACGCCGAACAGCTTTGAGTAGAAGTCGATCGAACCAGCCAGGTCCCCGACCCGCAGGGCGAGCTGAACGCGAGACATCCGTCCTCCTTGAATAGATACTTGTCGAAGCAGAGTCTACCTAGATTGCTGTCTATCTAGAGGTCTGTCAAGATAGACGTATGTCGAAGCAAATCCTGCTGGCGGCGATCAGCGCGTGCTGCACCCCGCTGACGCGCGAACCGCTGGACGAGGACCAGGCCGCGGAGCTGGCGAAGCTGTTCAAGGCGATGGCGGACCCAGTGCGCCTGCGTTTGCTGTCGCTGATCGCGTCCCACGCCGGAGGCGAGGCGTGCGTATGCGACCTGACCGACGCGTTCGACTTGACCGGCCCGACGATCTCCCATCATCTGAAGGTGCTGCGCGAATCCGGCCTGATCACCGGGGAGCGGCGCGGCACCTGGGTCTACTACCGCGTCCACCCCGAGGTCCTGGCCCGCCTCTCCGCGGTGCTGGTCCCGGGCGACGCGGAGACACTCGCGTGACCGCGCCTGAAACCGGAGTGGTCGGCAAGCTGTCCACTTTGGACCGTTTCCTGCCGGTGTGGATCGCCGCCGCGATGGTGCTCGGACTGCTGGCCGGCCGGTGGATTCCGGGCCTCGCCGGGGTGTTGAACGCGGTTTCCGTAGCCGGAATCTCGCTGCCGATCGCGCTCGGACTGCTCGTGATGATGTATCCGGTGCTGGCGAAAGTCCGCTACGACCGGCTCGGCGACGTGACCGCCGACCGGCGGCTGCTGTGGCCGTCGCTGGTGCTGAACTGGCTGGTCGGACCCGCGCTGATGTTCGCGCTCGCCTGGCTGCTGCTGCCCGACCTGCCGGAATACCGGACCGGGCTGATCATCGTCGGCCTCGCCCGCTGCATCGCGATGGTGATCATCTGGAACGACCTGGCCTGCGGCGACCGGGAAGCCGCCGCCGTGTTGGTCGCGCTGAACTCGGTGTTCCAGGTTGTCATGTTCGGCGTCCTCGGCTGGTTCTACCTCGCCGTGCTGCCCGGCTGGCTCGGCCTGCCGCAAGCCGGCCTGACTGTTTCCGTGTGGCAAATAGCCAAGAGCGTGCTGATTTTCCTCGGCATCCCGCTGCTCGCCGGCTACCTGTCTCGTCGCCTCGGCGAACGCGCGAAGGGCCGCACTTGGTACGAATCCCGGTTCCTGCCGAAGGTCGGTCCGATCGCGCTGTACGGGTTGCTGTTCACCATCGTGATCCTGTTCGCGTTGCAGGGCGACCAGGTCACCAGTCGTCCGCTCGACGTCGCCCGGATCGCGCTGCCGCTCCTGGTCTACTTCGGACTCATGTGGGCGGGTTCCTACGCGCTCGGCAAGGCGGTCGGCCTGTCCTACGAACGAACCACGACGCTGGCATTCACCGCGGCGGGCAACAACTTCGAACTCGCCATCGCCGTCGCGATCGCCACCTTCGGAGCCGCGAGCGGGCAAGCGCTCGCCGGAGTAGTCGGACCGCTCATCGAAGTCCCGGTCCTCGTCGCCCTGGTTTACGTGTCTCTCGCGCTTCGCCGCCGATTCGCCGCCGCGGAGGTTTCGTCATGAGCGTCCCCGAAGTGCTCTTCGTCTGCGTCCACAATGCCGGGCGCTCGCAGATGGCAGCCGGTCTTCTGCACCATCACGCGCGCGGCAAGGTCACCGTCCGCTCGGCCGGGTCCGCGCCAGCCGACACCGTCAACCCCGCGGTCGTCGCGGTCATGGCCGAACTCGGCATCGACCTGTCTCGCGAGTTCCCCAAACCTTTGACCACCGAGGGCGTCCAATCGGCCGACGTCGTCATCACCATGGGCTGCGGCGACGCCTGCCCCGTGTTCCCCGGCAAGCGCTACCTCGACTGGCAGCTCGACGACCCGGCGGGTCTCCCGGCCGAGCAGGTCCGCCCCATCCGCGACGAGATCGACCGGCGGGTGCGGGAGCTGCTCGACGAACTGCTCCATTGAGCCTGCCGTGCTGGACGTGCCTTGGCGGAGCACTCACCGAAGAATCGGCCCTACCCCAGGAATGCGGGTGACCTCATCCGCGTCCGCAGCACCCACTCGCCGCCGCCTCATCGTGACCGGCGGCGTCTTCTCAATGGGCGGCTATCTCGCGCCACTGCGGCAAATCTGCGACCTAGCCGACCGCTACGACGCCCTGGTCATGGTCGACGACTCGCACGCCGTCGGAATCCTCGGCCCGACCGGAGCCGGAACCGCCGAACTGCTCGGCGTGCGGGCACGAGTCGACATCGTCACCGGCACCCTCGGCAAAGCACTAGGCGGTGCCTCCGGCGGCTTTGTCAGCGCTCACACCGAAATCGTGAACCTGCTGCGGCAGAGCTCCCGTCCCTACCTGTTTTCCAACGCTCTCCGTGGCAGGCACTCTCGCCGCTCTGGACCTCGCAACCGATCCCACCCGACGCGAGGCGCTTCACCGCAACACCGCGGAATTCCGCTCTCGGATGGAACGCGCGGGTTTTCACCTCCTGCCCGGCGAACATCCCATCGTGCCAGTCATGTTCGGCGACGCAGGCGACGCTGTGCGAGTCGCCGAACGAATGCTGCGGTCGGGCGTGTACGTGACGGCGTTCAGCTACCCCGTGGTCCCGCTGGGAGAGGCGCGCATCCGGGTGCAGCTCTCGGCGGAACATTGCCGCGAAGACCTCGACCACTGCATCGAGGCCTTCATCGCGGCGCGCGGCTGACCAACGCGAAATGGCCCGCCAGCAAATGCTGACGGGCCATTCACGCAGTGCGGGTTCAGATCACACGTCGTAGTACAGCGAGAACTCGTACGGGTGCGGACGAAGCCGCAGCGGGTCGATTTCGTTCTCCCGCTTGTACTGGATCCACGTCTCGATCACGTCGGGCGTGAAGACGCCGCCCTCGAGCAGGTAGTCGTGGTCCTGTTCCAGGGTGTCCAGCACGGTGCCGAGGTCGCCCGGGACGAGCTTGACGTTCTTGGCCTCCTCGGGCGGCAGCTCGTAGAGGTCCTTGTCGATCGGCTCCGGCGGCTCGATCTTGTTCTTGATGCCGTCGAGCCCGGCCATCATCATCGCGGAGAACGCGAGGTACGGGTTGCCCGACGAGTCCGGGCAGCGGAACTCGGCGCGCTTGGCCTTCGCGTTGTTGCCGGTGATCGGGATGCGCACGCAGGCGGAGCGGTTGCGCTGCGAGTACACCAGGCTGACCGGGGCCTCGAAGCCCGGGACCAGGCGGTGGTAGGAGTTCACCGTCGGGTTGGTGAAGGCCAGCAGGCTCGGCGCGTGCTTGAGCAGGCCGCCGATGTAGTGCCGCGCCGTGTCGGACAGGCCCGCGTAGCCGGACTCGTCGTGGAACAGCGGCTGGCCGTCCTTCCACAGCGACTGGTGGCAGTGCATGCCCGAGCCGTTGTCGCCGGCGAGCGGCTTCGGCATGAACGTCGCGGTCTTGCCCGCGGCGAACACGGTGTTCTTCACGATGTACTTGAACAGCTGCAGGTCGTCGGCAGCGTGCAGCAGCGTGTTGAACTTGTAGTTGATCTCCGTCTGGCCGGCGGTGCCCACCTCGTGGTGCGCGCGCTCGATCTCGAAGCCGGAGTTCGTCAGCTGGCGGACGATGTCGTCGCGCAGGTCGGCGAAGTGGTCGACCGGCGGGACGGGGAAGTAGCCGCCCTTGAACCGGGTCTTGTAGCCCTGGTTGCCGCCCTCGGTGTCGGCTCCGGTGTTCCACCAGCCCTCGATCGAGTCGATTTCGTGGAACGACAGGTGCTCGGCGTCCTCGAAGCGGACCGAGTCGAAGATGTAGAACTCCGCCTCGGGGCCGAAGTACACGTTGTCGGCGACGCCGTACTCGGAGATGTACTGCTCGGCCTTGCGCGCGATGTTGCGCGGGTCGCGGCTGTAGGCCTCGCGGGTGAACGGGTCGTGCACGAAGAAGTTCAGCGAGAGCGTCTTCGCCTTGCGGAACGGGTCGATCCGCGCCGTCTCGGGGTCCGGCAGCAGCAGCATGTCGGACTCGTGGATCGACTGGAAGCCGCGCACCGAGGAGCCGTCGAAGGCGAGACCCTCTTCGTACGCCTCCAGGTCGAACGCCTTCGCGGGCACCGTGAAGTGCTGCATGACGCCCGGCAGGTCGCAGAACCTGACGTCGATGGACTCCACCTTCTCATCTGCGATGAGGCGCTGAATGTCGTCTGGAGTAGTGGGCACCCTCGGTGACTCCTTCTCGTTCGTTACCGGCGGCTGTACTCTCTTCGGCTCACGCTAAGAGGGCGGTGTTGCCCGACCGTCACCCGAATGTTTCGCCGGTGTTAACGGGCCGCCGCTACTGCCCAGTCGACCAGGCCGGACGTGGTCCGCGCCACCGGCATACCCTGGACGGGTGGCGAGATGGACGGGTGAATGGCTGCCGGGCACGGGCGACGGTCCGACCGCGGCTCCGCGCGAGGCTCCGAAGTGGCGCGGCGAGTCGCTGGGCCTGCCCGAATCCGGCGTGGGCGCGGTGGCCGGCGGCGGCCCGCGCTTCCTCGCGCTCGTGCTCGACCTCGTGCTCGCCTCCCTGATCACGGCCCTGTTCGTGCGCTACGACCTGCAGAACGCCGCCGCGATGCAGACGTTCAACCTCTGGGCGGGCGCGGTCTGGGCGATCATCACCGCCATCCCGGTCGCGTTCTTCGGCTTCACCCCCGGCATGGCGGCCGTGGGCGTCCGGGTGGCCCGCCTGGACGGGGCCGCGATGGTCGGCGCGTGGCGCGCGCTGGTGCGGATGGTGCTCACCACGCTGCTGCTCCCGCCGCTGGTGCGCAACGCCGACGGCCGCAACTGGCTCGATCGCGTCACCAACACCGTCGTCATCCGGATGCGCTGACGCTGGTCCGAAGGCCGGACGGCCGCGCCTGAGCAGCCAATGCCTGGAAGTTGAAGTCCGTGGAGCCCTTCATGGACCGCAACCCGCTGGCCCCCGGACGCGAAGAACCCCCGGTCGCGGTGACCGGGGGTTCTTCGCTGATTAAACGTCAGCGACGGCGGATGGTGCGCTGCACGTTCCGCATCTTCGCGCCAGCGGGCATCGGCCCCTTCGGCATCGCCGCGCCGCGCGAGCCGAGGGCGGCCAGCTTCGCTTCGAGGGCGTCGACCTGGGCCGGCTTGAGGTTCCGCGGCAGCTTCGCCAGGTGCGACTGCAGGTTCTTGAGCGGGACCTGCTTGTCCTCGTGGCCGATCGTCACGTCGTAGATCGGGGTGTCGCCGACCAGCCGGGACACGCGCTTCTTCTCCTGCGCGAGCAGGCTCTTCACCCGGTGCGGGGCGCCTTCGGCCACGAGGATCACGCCGGGGTGGCCGAGCACGCGGTGGACGGCGTCGAGCTGGGTCGTCGCGGCGACGGTCGGCGTGACCTTCCACTTGCCGCGCATGTTCTCCAGCGCCCAGGCGCCCGCGCCGGGCTGGCCGTCGGCCTTTCCGTAGACCGTGCGCTGCACGCGCCGGCCGAAGATGATCACGGCGAGCAGGATGCCGAGCACGATGCCCAGCGGCAGCAGCGTCCATTGGATGCCGAAAATGAGCCCGATGCCGAACAGCACACCGGCGACCACCACGATCGAACCGACCATCCAGGGGATGAGCATCGGGTCTTCGCGGCGCTGCATCTTGAACGCCTCGAACAGCTGCCCGCGCCGGGCCTTGCTCGCCGCGCGCTTTTCCCGCTTGGCCTGCTTGGCCGCTTCCTTGTCCTGCTTGCCCGCCATATGACCAGGATACGGCCGCGTGCCCGGCCGGGAATCCGTCGGCCCCCTCTGCGAGGATCGCGGGGTGGCCATCGCATCGTCTCCCCAGAGCCGGCAGAGCCGCGCGAGCCTGCTCGACGGGCTTGATCCCGAGCAGCGCGCTGCGGCGGCGGCCCCCCGCGGCCCGGTGTGCGTCCTCGCCGGCGCGGGCACCGGAAAGACCCGGACGATCACGCACCGCATCGCCCACCTGGTCCGATCGGGCCACGTCGCGGCCGGGCAGGTGCTGGCCGTCACCTTCACGACGCGCGCGGCGGGGGAGATGCGCACCCGGCTGCGCGGCCTCGGGGTCGACGCGGCGCAGGCGCTGACGTTCCACGCCGCAGCCCGCCGCCAGCTCCGCTACTTCTGGCCGCGGGTCGTCGGCGACCGGCCGTGGGACCTGATCGACAACAAGTTCCGGCTCGTCGCCCAGGCCGCGCAGCGCGTCCGGCTGAGCACCGAGACCGAGGTGCTGCGCGACCTGGCGAGCGAGATCGAGTGGAGCAAGGCGTCGCTCGTGTCGCCGGACGACTACCCGACGGTCGCCGCTCGGATGCAGCGCGACACCCCCGCGCCGGTCGCGCAGGTCGCCGAGGTCTACCGCTGGTACGAGGAGTTGAAGACGAACGCGCAGGTCCTCGACTTCGACGACCTGCTCTTGCAGACGACCGCGGTGCTGGAGAAGCACGAGGCGGTCGCGGCCGAGTTCCGCGACCGTTACCGCTGCTTCGTGGTCGACGAGTACCAGGACGTCACGCCGTTGCAGCAGCGGTTGCTCGACGCGTGGCTCGGCGGCCGCGACGACCTCACCGTCGTCGGCGACGCCAACCAGACCATCTACTCCTTCGGCGGCGCCTCGCCGAAGTCGCTGCTGGAGTTCACGCGGCGCTTCCCGGAGGCGACCGTCGTGCGCCTCGAACGCGACTACCGGTCCACGCCGCAGGTCGTCGCTCTCGCGAACCGCGTGATCGGCGCCGCGCGCGGACGTCCGGCCGGGTCGCGGCTGAAACTCATCGGGCAGCGTCCGGACGGTCCAGAGCCGCGGTTCGCCGAGTACGAGGACGAGGCCGCCGAGGCCAGCGCGGTCGCGCGGCGGGTCCGAGAGCTGCTCGACGCGGACGTGCCAGCGAGCGAGATCGCGGTGCTGTTCCGGGTGAACGCGCAGTCGGAGGCGTATGAGCAGGCGCTCACCGAAGCCGGGATCCCGTACCTGGTCCGCGGCGGAGAGCGGTTCTTCCAGCGCACCGAGGTGCGGCAGGCGATGGCGGCGCTGCGCACGGCGTCGATGGAGCCCACCTCTTTGGAGCTGGTCACCGCCGTGCGCTCGGTGCTCGCGCGGGTCGGTCTCACCGAGCAGCCGCCGTCCGGTGGAGCGGCGAAGGAGCGGTGGGACGCGCTGCTCGCGATCGTGGAACTGGCCGAGGAGCTGGCGGCGTCGGTCGAAGACGCGGACCTGCCGCGGTTCGTCGCGGAGCTCGAACAGCGCGCGGCGGCGCAGCATCCGCCGACGGTCGAAGGCGTTACGCTCGCGTCGCTGCACGCGGCGAAGGGGCTCGAGTGGGACGCGGTGTTCCTCGTCGGGCTGTCCGAAGGAACCATGCCGATCCTGCACGCGGACGGCGACGACGCCGCGATCGAAGAGGAACGACGGCTGTTCTACGTCGGCGTCACGCGGGCCCGGGAGCACCTGTCGCTGTCGTGGTCGCTTTCGCGCGGGCCGGGCAGGGGACGCAACCGGCGGCGCTCGCGGTTTCTGTACGGCCTGATCCCGGAGGACCACCCGGCGGCGCGCATCGCACGTTCGCAGCAGACCGCGAAGCCCGGCTCGAACGTCGCCCGCTGCCGGCTGTGCGGCGGTCCGCTGGTGCAGACCATGGAGGTCAAGCTGGGGCGGTGCGGGAAATGCCCGTCCACAGTGGATGAAGAGCTGCTGGAGAAGCTGAAGACGTGGCGCGGGGAGCGTTCGCGGGAGCTGAAGGTCCCGGCGTTCGTCGTGTTCACCGACGCGACGCTGATGGCGATCGCCGAGCAACGCCCGATCGACGACGGCGCGCTGGTGTCGATCTCCGGGATCGGGGCGACGAAGCTGGAACGATTCGGCGCGGAAGTGCTCGACGTGGTCCGCTCGTCGATGCGATCTTGACCGCGTCTTCGCGGTGATCGATGCGGCGAACCTGCAGCTCGGAGGCGATCTTCAGCTTTTCGGCAGAGATTTCGGAAAATAAGTTGCCCCGGTTGCGCCGGGGCGCATAACCTGCGTAGGCACCCGGGCGAGAGCCCGGTCTGGGGATGAACACGACGGTCGCCGCCTCGAGCGGCGCAGTCCGACAGAGAAAGGCGGTGCCGGTGAAATGATCAGCAATCTGAAACTCGCGTTCCCTGGCACCGGTCTGTCTCTCTGCATGACCGTTGACGCCCCGCGCCAGGGCACCGGTGTGTCCACGTTCGCGCACATCGACGGAACTCGTCGTCACGTTGACGGTTTGCGTCGCATCGAGCGCAACGGGACCCCGGCCGGCATCACTCTCGCGAGCGCCGCCGTCGTTGCCGCGTACCCGCAGGTTGATGTCGATCTGCCGACCATCAAGCAGTTCCGTGTTCCGTTGTCGATACGGGAGCGAAGTTCCTGACCTGACGTCAGGACTCAAGGCTCACGAAGGCCGCGGAACCGGTAACCGGATCCGCGGCCTTCGTGTTTTTGTGGCTGCACAACACAAAGGAACAAGTTGTCCAGTTCGATCGCCCACCGCCACACCACCACCGCACCGCAAAGGAGCACGGAAATGTCATCCGCCATCGCCCTCGCCGAGGGCCCCTTAGCCGAAGGGTTCGACATCGGCGACCTGCTCGACGGGGTCGCCGAGCCGGAACTCCCCTGCCGCTCGCGCGACGCGGACCTCTGGTTCGCCGAATCGCCCGCGGAACTCGAGCGGGCCAAGGCGTTCTGCGCCGGCTGCCCGGTCCGCGAGGCCTGCCTCGCGGGAGCACTCGCCCGGCGTGAGCCGTGGGGTGTCTGGGGAGGCGAGATCTTCGAGCGCGGTGCGGTGATCGCGCGCAAGCGGCCCCGTGGCCGTCCGCGCAAGAACGCCGCCCTCGAACCCGCCGCCGCAGCCCGGAGTGCCGCCGCATGACCGTCAACCTCATCACCACGCGCGATTTCGAGGCCCACACGCCGAAACCGGTCCGTGTCCAGCCGAAACCCAAGCAGAACAAGTCTCAGGAGACCACGAAGATGTTGCTTCACGAAGAACTGTCCCGAGCGCGAATACGCGACCTGATAACCGAACAGGAAACCCAACGCCCGTGGCGCCAGGCGCGAGCCGCGCGCCGCTGGTCGCGGGTAGCCCGCTGGGCGACCAGCCGAGCGGAGCGACACCAACCACCCAATTAATGCGGTTCGGTCTGGTCAGGCAGGTCCGGCTTTCGGCTGGTTCTCGCCTGACGGGCCGCTTCGTCCGGGAGCCGGTGCTCGCCGCCAGGATTGCCTCCAGTCCTGGCTGGCGGACATCGGCTGCTCGGCGTTGATTCTCGCCGATTTTGGCTGCCTGTCTCGGTTTTCGCGCTGCCCTTGCTCGGGTTGGCAGCGTGGAACCGGTCAGGTTCGGTCGCCTGATCACCCGGCCGTGAGATGGGTGATCAGGCTTCGGCCGGAATGCTTCGCTCGGCTCATCGGCTCAGTCCTCCAACGGGTGCGGGCGGCCATCAGCCTGGAGGGCTGCCCAGTTCGGGGGCCAACTGCCCATGAGCGCTGAACGGTGCGGGCGGTCGTTCGGCTTGGGTGGCCATCGAGCCTGGGCAGTTGCCCGGCTCGGGCAGCCATCGGCGCTGGCCGCCCTCTGGCTTAACCGGCCATCCGGCACGGGTGGTTCTTCGGCACGGGCGGCCCTCCGGCTAACCGGCACCGGTGGTCGTTCGGCTCCGGTGGTCATCCGGCGTAGCGGCTGATCGGCGAAGGCAGCCGACCAGTCTGGGCACTCGCGCATGAATCGTCCGGCTTGATCGGCGTGGCGAGAAACCGGCGTCGGGTTCGTGGGCACCAACCACCGCGCGGTGCCTGCCCCTGGGGGAGGGCAGGCGTCCGCAGCCGGGGTCCCGGCGGGATCACGGCTTCGCCGGAACGGGCCTGGAAGATCTGTCGGGGGATCGTCCAGGCTCGTTCTCGTCCGGAAAGCACGGGCGGGTGTTCAATGACCCCGTGTCCGGACATACGCACGACCACATCGACTGGGCTGACCGGCTGGCTCTTCTCCGCGCAGCCGACACCCTCGACGCTCCCGCCCACGCCGCCATCGCCGCGCGCCTGGCCGCAGAACTTCCGGCCAATCCGACGGTGATCGACCTTGGGTGCGGAGCTGGCGGGATGAGCACCCACTTCGCCCGAGCCCTGGGTGCCCGCAACGGCGGCACCATCGTCCTGGTCGACGCAACACCTGAACTGCTCGACGAGGCCCAACGCGCGGTACGCGCCGCCACCGGTACGGGAGGTGGAGGGGCCGCGCCGGCAGTTGAGGTGTGTGCGGTCGTCGCCGACCTCGCCGACGGTTCCCTTCCTGACTTGCTGCCTGTCGCGGATCTCGTGTGGGCGTCGCGCGTCGTGCATCACCTTCCGGATCAGCAGGCCGCGATTGGAACGCTTACCGCGGTGGTGCGGGCTGGCGGAGTGGTCGCGCTCGCTGAGGGTGGATTGCCTTTCTCTTGCCTCCCTTGGGATCTCGGACTTGGTCGGCCCGGCTTAGCGGACCGGTTGCAGGCCGCGCAGGCTGAGTGGTTCGTCGGGATGCGCGAGGGCATCGACGGCGCCGTGCCCATGCCTTACGGCTGGCCAGTCGCGCTCGAACGTGCCGGGCTCGTTGAGGTCAGCTCGTTCAGCGCGCTGGTGGATCACCCCGCGCCGGGCCCGGACGGGCTCACCGACTACGTCCACCACCACCTTTCCCGTCTCGCGACGCACGGTGCCGACCATCTCTCGGACGAGGACCGCGCGACGCTGGCGTCCCTGCTCGACCCGGGCAGCTCCCATTACCTCGGCAAACGCCGCGACCTCTTTCTGCTCGGCGCGCGCACTGTGCACCACGGGCGGCGACCGTGACGGCACCCAACCCCACGTGTTCGTGGTGTGGCCGAGCACGCGCCGCGGAAACGGATCCGCTCGCGACCCTGGCGTGGGTGAGCACCAAGGAAAACGGTGAGCAGCGCTGGCTCTGCCCGGACTGTGCGCGCACCCATGTCCGGGACATCGAGGGCAAGCTGCCCGACGAGTACTGGTAACCGGCCAGCTCGCGCGGCTGCGGCTGCTCTTCGGGGCTGCGGTCGCGGTTCCAAAGGATGGCGCGGGGCATGGTCAGCCGGGAGAGCCAAAGAAATTCGTGAGGCGGTTGTCGATCGCCGCCGCCGTCGTTCGACGCGTAGTCGAAGGCGCCCGCAAGGGGCGGGTGCCGCACACTGATTTCGGCAAAGGACCATCCCATGACTGAACTCAACGCAGACCGCACCCGGCGCGCGATCGTCGACCACACTCGGCGGCTGGCGGAAGCAGCGGTCGCGGCCGGGCCTGATGCGGCCGTGCCGACGGCCCCGAAGTGGACCGTCGCTGATCTGGTCGCGCACGTCGGCCAGACCCAGCACTGGGTCGCGGAGATCATCGAGCGGCGGATCACTGACCCCACCCAGCTGCCCACCGAGATGGCTGTGCCGCCTGCCGACTCTCGCGAGTGGCGGGCCTGGCTGTCGGAGTCCGCGGAGCGGGTCGCTCGCGCGTGCTCTGACGACGCGCTGGACGCGCCGGTCTTCAACGCCTCGGGCGACGCACGGTCCGGGACGCAGTTCTGGATGTCCAGCATGCTCAACGAGGCGGTCGTCCACGGTTTTGACGCCGCCAAGGCCGCCAACCGGCTGGCCGACATCGACGCCGACGTCGCGGCCGCGCTCATCACCAACCACCTCACGATGCTCACCTCGCCCACTTGGGAGATGCAGCGGCCCGCGTCCGCGCACGCCCTTCGGGGCACTGGGCAGACGTTGCAGTGGCTGGCCACTGACCTCGACGGCGGCGTGGGCGCGTGGTTCGTCGAACGGCGGCCGGAGGGGGCGGCGTGGCAGTCCGCAGCCCGTGCGGCCGACGTGACGGTGACCGGTCCGGCGCAATCGCTGCTGCTGCTCTTGACCCGACGGCTCCCTCTCGACAACCGCGAGACCGCGGGCGTCAGCCTCGACGGCGACACTGACCTCGCCCAGCACTGGCTGGCCAACACCGCCCACGCCAGCGACTGACCCCAACCGCGGCCACGCCTACGAGGGTTCATTGCGGATAGAGGGGCAGACAGGCGCGGCCGGAGAGGCGGAGCGCGGTGGATTTCGTCGTCGCAACCGACCGCACGCCGCCAACCAAGCTCGATCAGCCCACGTCTTCGTCGGCTCCCTAGGCACCTGCTTCTCATGAGAGCGAGACCGTTCTTCGGCTGCGGTCACAACCCGCGGATACGTGTAGTTCAAGCGCCTCCGCACGCGTGGAGGATGCATGCCGGTGCCGGGAGGCTGGGCGAAGGGTTCGGTTCATGCGGCATTTCCTGTCTTGTAGACGGCGCGCACTTTCGGCCGGGGCGTGCGCGCCGCGTGGCGGTAGGCGTTGAGAAGCTCCGCGCTCATCTCCTCCGGTTCTTCCCGGAGTTGGTGTGGGGTGCACCGAAACAACACGGTGCCGGTCGCGGCCAGAGCTAGGTGGCTGAAGTCTTCGGGACCCGCTGCGGTGCGGTAGCGCCAGGCGAGACCGATCTCGTCCCACCAAGCGTCCGCGGTACCTAGCCTGCGACCGCGGCGATCGCAGACCGCGACATTCCATTGCGGGGTGGGCAGCGGAGTTCGCTGGAGGACCCGGAGTGCTTGTCCGTGCGCGAAGGTTTCTTGGTCGTCGAGGTTGCGCAGGACTGTCCGTACGGCCGCGGAGCCGCGCTGGTTTCCGGTGTTCAGTTCGGTCGTCAGCTCGGCCCGGTCCGCCAGGCCCCAATACAGCGGCAGCGAGACCAGTCTGGCGATCTCGTCCGGATCGTTTTCCCGCCGGGCGAGGTCGAGGGCGGCGCGGGCAGCGCTCGCGTAGGGCAGGCCGTCGATCTGGATGGCTTTGGGCATCCGCGCGGTGCGGTAGGTGATGACGCTGGGCTCGTGGGACGGCCTTCGGTTGTGTGGCACCAGAAGATGGATCTCCGGAGTCCGCGGATGGCTGATTCCGTGCGCGCACAACGCATCCGTGCCCGTGATGACGGTTCCGCGGCCGTACCGGGCAACGGCTGCGTGCAGGAGTTCTTCTCGGCTCGGAGGTTTGTCGTGCACGAGATACACGCCGGAGTACACCTGCCGCCACGGTCCGCCCGGACCGGAGAGCTGTGCGGCTCTTCGGTCTGAAATTCCCGCGACGCGCAGGTGTCGCCGGTGGAGCACACCATGGGAAACGAGATCACCGAAAGCGATCGAGTCAGTGCTTGTTGTAGTCGCCATACATCGAGAATGACGCCTTGATCAACTGCGCGGAACCACCCGGCGCAATCTGTGGACAACTCCGGATTGTCGTCCTCCGTTGTGGATAACTCAGGCGGCGAATCCGGGCTGCCAGCGTTCCACGATGCCGCGGGCCGGGATCTCGGCGTCGAGCTGGCAGAGGATGCCCGTCGAGCCTGCCGTAACCCGGTGGATCATCAGGTACTCCGGCGGCAGGTTCAGCGAGCGGCCGACGTGGAAGTCGTTGCTGCGCGAGTCGCCGACGCGACCCGCCTGGCGTTGCATCCAGCGACGCGTGAAGTGGAACGTCGGCTCGGCCAGCGGTTCGGTGAACGGTGCGAGATAGGCCAGCACCTCGTCCGCTTCCAGCGACGAATCTGGCCGCACGAACCGGTTCTCGCGCAACAGCCGCATCAGCTCGTCGGAGTGGCCGTCCAGCGCGAGACGCGTGATTTCGCCCAGGTGCCGCGGAATTCCGTGCGGCAGTTTCGCGACGCCGCCGAAGTCGATTACGCACAGCCTGCCGTCGCCGGTGAGCATGAAGTTGCCGGGGTGCGGGTCGGAGTGCAGCAGATGCGCCCGCGTCGGCGACGAGTAGTGGAACTCCGCGAGCAGTCGTCCGGCGAGGTTTCGGGTGGCCGCGTCGCCGTCCTCGATGATCTTGGCCAGCGGGGTGCCGGTGGCCCACTCGCTGACCACGACCTTCGGCGCGCTCGCCACGACGCGCGGTATCAGGAACTCGGGATCGCCCTCGAACGCCTTCGCGAACGCGCGCTGGTTGTCGGCTTCGGCGAGGTAGTCGAGTTCCTCGTCCATGCGCTCGGCCAGTTCGGTGAGCAGCGGTTTCACGTCGGTGCCGGGAATGAACGCCTGGAACAGCCTGCTGAAACGCTGCAACTGGCGAAGGTCGCTGCGCAGCGCCTCGTCCGCGCCCGGGTACTGGACCTTGACCGCGACCTCGCGACCGTCGTGCCAGGTCGCGCGGTGCACCTGGCCGATGCTCGCCGCGGCGGCCGGCTCGTCGTCGAAGTGCGCGAACCGGCCGACCCACGACCGGCCCAGCTGCTCGGCGAGCACGCGATGGGTCTGCCGGGCAGGCATCGGCGGCGCGGCCGACTGCAGCTTCGTGAGCGCTTCCCGGTACGGCTGCGCCATATCGTCCGGTACCGCGGCTTCGAACACGCTCAGCGCCTGGCCGAACTTCATCGCTCCGCCCTTGAGCGTGCCCAGCACCTCGAACAGCTGCTCAGCGGCCTTGGCCGAGAGCGTCGCGCTCACCTGCTCAGCGCTCTGCCCCGCCAACCGCTTGCCCCAGCCGCCCACGGCTCGCCCGGCGATGCCGAGGGGAAGGCTCGCCAGCTTCGCGGTACGGGCCGCGCCGCGGCGCGGCATGGCGGAATCGCGGTCTCCGGTGCGGTCGCGAAAGTCGGTCACTCTGCGATTCTGCCTTGGCGAGCACGACGGTCGCAGCCTGCTGACGCCACCTAGGTGTGTCCTACGTCTCTTGCAGTACCTCCTGGGAGGCTTCCTCCGCCGGTGAGGGGCCTTCTTCGACAGGAACCGGCGCTCCGCAGCCACAGTCCGGATGTGGCTCCCAAATCCGGCGATGCAGCTTTCCGTCGAAGTTGTCGATCTCGAGCGTGGCGTTCCAAGCCGGGGGCGGGGTTTCACTCGGCGACAGCAGCCGCATCGCCTGCGCGACGGCGAGCGAAGCGCACGCCTGCACCGCACCGAGATCAGCCCGCGGAATCCGGCCTACCAGCTGTGTCGCGATCCTTGGCCACGACAGATCGGAGTCGGTCCGATGCAGATCGCAGCAGCGGAGGCAGGCGCTGCGGCCAGGCACCACCAGCGGCCCGACGATGCCCGTGCCCTCGCACACGCGGACCGGCAGGTGCGAGGTGGCCGAGTCGACCAGTTCAGCCACTTCTTCCGGCGGCGGGACAAGGGTGTCGGTGAGCAGCACGAGGTCGGGGAGGCGGCGCTGGTTCCGGGCGGTGGTGACGTCGGGCGCGACCCGGGCGACGACGTTCCGGATCGCGCGCTGCCTGGGCTGGCCCAGCTCAGCGGGCGTGAAGCCGGAACCGAGATCGGCCTCGGTGACCGTGCCGGACGCACGGATGTCGAGGTGCCCTATTCCGGACGTCGCGAGCAGCGCGGCGACCGCGACGGCGATCCGCCCGCTGCCGTGGACCGCGATGAGGCTCTGCCAGCGACGGTCGGTGAGCGCTGGCTGGTAGTGCCGGGCCCGCAGCGACCACAAGCCCGTTTCGACCCGTTTCATGGTCTTCTTCGCCGCTTCGGTGACCAAACCGAGCGCGGCCAGCTGTTTCAGCAGGAGATGGAACTGGTCCCGGTGTTCGCCTACAGCGAGCAGGACGTCCTCGAGCGCGCGCCGTCCGTCGAGCCTGCGGACGCTGTCGACGATCGCCGCGGGCAGGCCGTTGGCGATGATGCCGTAGCGAGGGTCGAGGCCGAACTGGATCTCGTCGCCGTCGCGTTCGAGCACGTGGATGCCCGGAAGCAACGTCGGATACGCCGGCAGGAGCACGTCCGGCGGCGGAACACTGGACAGGGTCATGCGGCCAGCTTGGCAGCTCCGCAACTCCACTCATGGGTGAGAAGCTGAGTTGTCCACAGGGAAATCTTGTTGTGGACAAGTCGCGGCTGTGACCTTTCGGCGCTCCAAGTTGTCGGTGCTGAGCCTTACCGTTGTCGGGTGGTCGAAGCACGGATGCCCTCACTGAGAGGCAGGGGCGAGAAGGCCCCGTCGGACACTTCTCAACACAAGGTCGAGGTGCGGCGCAGCCAGCGCAGGCACCGGACGGTCACCGCGTACTGGAACGACGACACCCTGATCGTCCAGATCCCGGCGCGGATGACGCTCGAGGAAGAGAATCACTGGGTCGCGGAGATGGAGCGCAGGCTGCTGCGCTCGAAGGGACGGAAGGCAGCGCCGCCCAAGACGTCGGACGAGGCGTTGCTGAGCCGTTGCGCGCTGCTCGGGGGGAAGTACCTGGACGGGAAGGCGTTGCCGGCCAGCGTGCGGTGGGTGCCGCCGATGCGGACGAGATGGGCGTCGTGCACGCCGGTGGACGCGACTATCCGGGTGAGCGAACGGCTGCAGCGGGTGCCGCAATGGGTGCTGGACTACGTGCTGGTCCATGAGCTGGCGCACCTGCGGGAGCCGGGGCACGACGCGGCGTTCTGGAGGCTGGTCAACCGGTATCCGAAGACGGAACGGGCGATCGGGTATCTGGAGGGGCTGTCGGCGGCGGCTGGGTGGGGGATTTCGGAAGAGGACTGAGCGGGGAGCCGGGCTGGCCGGGGCGGCGGTGGGGTCTTGGGGAGCGCCGGTGGTTGGGCTCTGGGCAGGGCTGGGCGAGTGCTCGGACGAGCGTCGTGGTGGCCGGTGAGGATGTGGGGGAGTGGTGGCTGGCCCTGCCGAGCGCGCGGCTGGCCGCAGCGGGTGAGGGGATGTGGCGAAGGGCTGTTGCTCATTGGGGAACGAGGGCAGGCGGTCTGCGGAGGAAGTTCGAGAGCGCCGGAGCTGGCTGGGATGGCGTGCGCGGCGGTGGAGGACCGAGCGGGTCGGTCGTGGTCTGGGAGGGGACGTGCGCGGCGGCGGGTCGGTCGTGGTCTTGGAGGGGGCGCGGGAAGCGGCGGGTCGGCCGTGGTTCTGGGAGGGGCGCGCGGGGGCGGCCGCTGGCCGATCGTGGCCGGGAGAGGACGCGGGAGGCGGCGGGTCGGTCGTGGCCTGGGAGAGGGCGGGAGGCGGAGGCTGGTCGATCGTGGCCTGGGAGAGGACGTGGGAGGCGGCGGCTGGTCGATCGTGCCTAGCAGGGGACGTGGAAGCCAGAGGCGGATCGATGGCGTGCGGGACCGGCAAGGCGAAAGCCTGAGCACCAGCGCCGAGCGGAGTGCGAGCAGCGCAAACGCCGCGCGGACCGTCTCAACCAGGTGAGACGGTCCGCGCGGCGGAACTGAATGGGCAGCCAGGTCGTGAGGCGACCGAGCTCAGGAACGGGCTCAGGAAGGCGAGTCCCCCTCGTCCTTCTTCCCCTCGTCCTTCGGGGTTTCGCTGCCCTCGGCCTCCGACTTGGCCTCTCGGGCCTCTCGTTCGGCCTTTTCCGTGCGTTCCAGCTCCGCCATCGGGTCCAGGTCGGCGTCGAGAGCTGCCGGTTCGGACAGGCGGTCGGCGAAGTCCAGGGGCTCGTCCAGGTCCTCCGCGGTCGGCATGAGGTCGGGGTGGGACCAGAGGCCGTCGCGTTTTTCCAGGCCGTGGCGGTCGCCTACCAGCTTCCACAGGGACGACGCGGCGCGCATGCGGCGCGGGCGCAGTTCGAGACCCACCAGGGTCGCGAAGGTCTGCTCGGCGGGGCCGCCGGTCGCGCGGCGCCGGCGCAGCGTTTCGCGCAGGGCCTCGGCACCGGGGAGACGGTCGCCGATGGCCTCGGCCACCACGACGTCCACCCAGCCTTCGACCAGGGCCAGCAGGGTTTCCAGGCGCTTCAAGGCGGCCTGCTGCTCGGGCGTGGTCTGCGGTTCCAGCAGGCCGGACGACATCGCTTCCTCGATGCTCGCCGGGTTCGCCGGGTCGATGCTTCCGGCCAGCGACTCCAGCGCGGAGGTGTCGACGGTGATCCCGCGGGCGAACTCCTCGACCGTCGCCAGCAGCCGCTGGCGCAGCCACGGCACGTGCGCGAACAGCCGCTGGTGGGCGGCCTCGCGCGCGGCCAGGAAGACCAGCACCTCGCTGGCGGGCAGCTCCAGGCCCTCGGTGAACTTCTCGATGTTCGCGGGCAGCAGTGCCGACGTCGTGGCCGGGCCCAGCGGCAAGCCGACCTCGGTCGACGTGAGCACTTCCTGCGCGAGCTGCGCCAGCGCGTTGCCGAGCTGGGAACCGAAGGCCATGCCGCCCATCTGGCCCATCATCGACAGCAGCGGGCCGGCCGCCTGCTTGGCTTCCTCGGGCAGCGCCTGCATCCACGCCCCGGACACCTGCTGCGCCACCGGATCGCACAGCCGCTGCCAGGTCGGCAGCGTCTTCTCGACCCAGGTGCGCGCCGACCACGACACGGTGGTGCTCGCGCCCGCGGGGAGGATCGTCGCCGCGTCGAGCCACAGTTCCGCCAGGTGCGCGGCGTCGCGCACGGCGGTGGCGGAATCGCCGCTTTCGGAGGTGAAGCCGAGCTTGGCGTCGTCCCGTCCGCTCAAGTTCTGGAGTGCGATCTGCTTCGCCAGGTCGTAGTTGACCGGCCCGCTCGACGAGCCCGCCTGGCTGAGCATCTGGCCCAGCTGGCTCAGCATCTGCCCGAGCTGGTTGAACGCCTCGGCTCCGCCGGGCTGGCCCGGGTTCGAGGGGTCGTTGTCGCCTCGCTTGTCGGGATCGGGCGGTCCGAAGCCGAACGGGGGATTGCTCATAGCTCCACCGTACGCGGGTAGGACCCGGCTCAGCGCGTCAACCGTGGCCTTCACCGGGAAGCGAACACAGTCACCGTACGCTGTCGCTCGTGACAAAACCGGACGAGGACACCGCGAACCAGTCCCGCCGCGCCGAGGCGTCGCGCGCGCCGGCCCGCAGCGACCGGCGGATGACCCGCCGCGGATGGACGATGCTGGTCAGCGGCGTGCTGTTCCTGGTGTTCGTCGTGGCCGGGTTCCTGGTCCAGGTGCCGTATGTCGCGATCAGCCCCGGGCCCACCTACGACACCCTCGGCCGCGACGCCGCGGGCAACCCGGTGATCCAGGTCAAAGGCCAGCAGACCTACGGCACCAGCGGCGAGCTGCGGATGACCACCGTCTCGCTCAACGACGGCATCAACCTCTTCACCGCGCTCGGCCTCTGGGCCAGCGGCCGCTACGCGCTCGCGCCGCGCGAGGAGTACTACAAGCCGGGCGAGACTAACGAGCAGGTCAAGCAGGAGAACATCCAGCAGCTGCAGAACTCCCAGAGCAACGCCCAGGTCGCCGCGCTGCGCCACCTCGGCTACCCGGTGCAGGTCGTGGCGAAGCAGATCGTCTCCGGCAGCCCGGCCGACCACATCCTCGCCCCCGGCGACAAGCTCATCGCGGTCAACGGCAAACAGGTGCGCGAGGCGGGCGAGGTCGCCGCCTCGATCGCCAACACCAAACCGGGCGACACAGTCCAAGTCACCTTCCAGCACCTCGGCCAGCCGGAACGCACCGTGCCGGTCACGCTCGCCCAGCGCGACGACCGCACCCAGGGCTTCCTCGGGCTGACCGCCGTCGACCGCGCGGTCGCGCCGTTCTCCGTCGACATCTCGCTGCAGGACGTCGGCGGCCCGTCGGCCGGGCTGATGTTCACCCTCGCGATCATCGACCGGCTCACCCCGCCCGGGAAACCGGGCAGCGACCTCGCGGGCGGCAGGCACATCGCGGGCACCGGCGAGATCAGCGAGACCGGCCAGGTCGGGCCGATCGGCGGGATCTCGTTCAAGGTCGTCGGCGCGAAGGAAGCGGGCGCGACCGACTTCCTCGTCCCCGAGCACAACTGCGCCGAGGCCGCATCGGCCGCGCCGGAGGGGCTCAACCTGATCAAGGTGTCCAACCTCGACGACGCGCTCAAGCAGCTGGACAACCTCAAAGCCGGGCGTCCGACGACGCACTGCTGACCAGCGACGAAGAAGGGGCCCGTTGAGAAATCAACGGGCCCCTTTCCAGGTCGGGGGAAAGATCAGGGCTGCAAGGTCGTCTTCAACGCTTCCACCAGGTTCGGCGCGAGATCCGGGCTCTCCACCAGCTCGTCGACCGCGGTCTCGTCCTCGTTGCCCGGCTGGACGCCGCGCAGCCGCATCACGCAGGCCGCGTCGCCTTCGCGCAGGACCGCGGCCACCAGCCGGGCCTCGGTGCGCCGCGGGTGATCCGCGGCGGCGCGGCGGAGGCTTTCGGCGTCCGCCTCGGCGATTCCTTCGAGTTCCGCCTCCACGTCCGGGGGCAGCACGATGATCTCCTGCGCCAGCGCGCAGCCGACCACGATGTCCGGCCACGCGATCCGGCCGAGCGATTCGGCGAGATCGCCGTCGGGAAGCGCCTCCTGGGCCACCGGGGTCAACGGGTTCGCGCGGTCGAGCTGACCGGCCAGCTCGGGCTGTTCGTCCAGCAGCGCCGCGGTCGGCACCAGTGCGAACAACTGCGGCGGCTGGTTCCAGCCCGCGGCGGCGACGAACTCTTCGACTTCCCGGGCCAGCCCGGCGACAGGGTGGGCGGCAGACGGCTCACTCGGTGGCATGGCGACCATCGTGTCAGGCGTGCCCGCGACGCGCCGCGCGTGCCCGGTTTGGGCGGTCCCGGGAACTCGCGGCACCATCCGTAGAGTTAGAGGTCACGGGGGACACCGCCGTCCCCGGAGAACGTGTTCACGAAGACAGGAGCATTGCCGTGGCGACTCGGCCCCCGGTGAGCCTGAAGCTGTCCCGGCGCAGCCGGATCCTTCTCATCATCGCCGCGGTGATCGTGCTGGCCCTGCTGGCCGGCGTCCGGTTGCTCGACACCTACGTGGACTGGCTGTGGTTCGGCGAACTGCAGGCGCGTTCGGTGTTCACCACCGAGCTGGTCACCCGGATCGTGCTCTTCCTCGCGGTGGGGCTGCTGGTCGGCGGGGCGCTCGCGGTCAGCCTGCTGATCGCCTACCGCACGCGCCCGGTGTTCGTGCCGGTGTCCGGCCGCGACGATCCGCTGTCGCGCTACCGCTCGGTGATCGTCAGCCGGATCCGGCTGTTCGGCATCGGCATCCCGGTGCTCACCGGCGTCATCTCCGGCGCGTCGGCGACCGGCGACTGGCAGACGATCCAGCTGTTCCTCAACGGCACCTCGTTCGGGCAGAAAGATCCCGAGTTCGGCATCGACCTCGGCTTCTACGCCTTCTCCCTGCCGTTCGTGAACTGGCTGCTCGGCTGGCTGTTCGTCACCATCGTCATCTCGTTCTTCGGCGCCCTGATCGCGCACTACATCTTCGGCGGCATCCGGCTCGCCGGCCGCGGCGGCCAGCTGGCCGGCCCGACCCGCGCGCAGCTCGCCATCACCGTCGGGCTTTTCGTGCTGCTGAAAGCGGTCGAGTACTTCTTCGACCGGTACAACCTGCTGCTGTCCGACCGGAACATGCCGCTGTTCAACGGCGCCACCTACACCGACCTCAACGCGGTGCTCCCGGCGAAGCTGATCCTGCTGTGCATTTCGGTGATCTGCGCGATCGCCTTCTTCGCCGGCGCGTTCCTGCGGAATCTGCAGCTGCCGGCGATTTCGCTGGTGCTGCTGATCCTCTCCGGCGTTCTGGTCGGCGTCGCCTGGCCGGCGATTCTCGACCAGTTCTCGGTCAAGCCGAACGCCAACGAGAAGGAAGCGACGTCGATTCAGCGCAACATGGACGCGACGCGCGCGGCGTACGGCCTCACCAACGTGAAGTACGAGCAGTACCCGGGCAAGACCGAAACCACCGCGGACGCGGTGAAGGCCGACACCGGCACGGTGTCCAACATCCGGCTGCTCGACCCGAACATCCTCAGCGACACCTTCACCCAGCGCGTCGGCCGCGAGAACTTCTACGGCTTCCCGTCCAAACTGGACATCGACCGGTACACCATCGGCGGCTCCACGCAGGACTACATCGTGGCCGCCAAGGAAATGAAGACCGACGGGCTCACCGGCAACCAGAACAACTGGATCAACAAGCACATGGTCTACACGCACGGCAACGGCTTCGTGGCCGCGCCGGCGAACACGATCGACCGTGCGGTGAAGGATTCCAACTCCGACGGCGGCTACCCGATCGCCACCACGAGCGACACCAGCAACCCCACCGGCGCGGGCTCGGTCAACGGCCAGCCGGGGATCAAGGTCGATCAGCCGCGGATCTACTACGGCGAGCTGACCAACCAGTCCGACTACGCGATCGTCGGCGGCACCCCGGGCAAGGCTCCCGGCGAATACGACACCGACGCCCAGCGCGGCTACCTCTACCAGGGCAAGGGCGGCGTCTCGCTCGACAACTGGTTCAACCGGCTGATGTTCGCCGCCGAATACCGCGAACCGAAGATCCTCTTCTCCGACGCCATCGGCGACGGCTCGAAGATCATGTACAACCGCGAACCGCGCGACCGCGTCGCGAAGGTCGCCCCGTGGCTCACCCTCGACGGCGACCCGTACCCCGCGGTGGTCAACGGCCGCATCCAGTGGATCGTCGACGGCTACACCACGCTCGACAACTACCCGTACGCCCAGCAGACGCAGCTCGGCGAGGCGACCAACGACTCGCTCAACGGCGTCACCAAACAGGCGAACAACACGATCAACTACATCCGCAACTCGGTGAAGGCGACCGTCGACGCGTTCGACGGCACCGTCACGCTGTACTCGATCGACGACAACGAACCGGTCCTCAAGGCGTGGGAGAACGTCTTCCCCGGCATCGTGAAGCCCAGCTCGGAGATTTCGCCGGAACTGCGCTCGCACTTCCGCTACCCCGAGGACCTGTTCAAGATCCAGCGCGAACTCCTCGCCCGCTACCACGTGGACAGCCCGCAGGAGTTCTACGCACAGCAGGCGTTCTGGAGCGTCCCGCAGGACCCGACCGAGGACGGCAGCTCCACCACGGCCGGCTCGAACGTCGCCAACCAGCCCGGGTACTACGTCCTCGCCAACGCGGCGGGCGAAGGCAGGCCGACGTTCCAGCTGACCAGCGCGCTCACCGGTCTGCAACGGCAATACCTGTCCGCCTGGATGTCCATCTCGTCCGATCCGCAGGACTACGGGACCATCCGCGTCCTGCGACTGCCCCCGGCCAGCGGAGCGAACCAGGTCGACGGACCCGTCCAGGTGCAAAACCGGTTCCAGAGCGACCCCCGCGTCGCCCAAGACCGGACCCTGCTCAACAACCCCAACGTCATCCCCATCTACGGCAACCTGATCACGCTGCCGGTGGCGGACGGATTCCTCTACGTCGAACCGGTCTACATCCGGCAGCGAAACCAGCTGAGCTATCCGCAGCTGGCGCGCGTGCTCGTCTCCTACGGAGCCAAGATCGGCTTCGCGTCCACCCTCAACGAAGCCCTCGACCAGGTCTTCGGCAAGGGCACCGGCGCGGCGGCCACCACGCCGAAGGAAGGCGACCCCGGCACCACCACGACCCCGCCGACGTCCAGCACCACCCCGCCGCCTCCCAGCACAGGGGGCAGCAACCCGGCCATGGACAAGGCAGTGGGCGACATCCAGGCCGCGCTCGCCAAACTCAAAGCGGCACAGCAATCCGGCAACTTCGCCGACCAGGGCGCCGCACTGCAAGCGCTCGACGCAGCCACCAAGGAATACAACGCCGCCAAACCCACCACTCCGCCGCCGTCCAACGGGCCGACTTCACAGCCCGGCGGGTGACCTCGGTTACCTAATAGGCACCTGCTTTGCGCCCCGGGGAAACCAGGGCGTAAGGTAGGTCCTACGACGCGGGGTGGAGCAGCTCGGTAGCTCGCTGGGCTCATAACCCAGAGGTCGCAGGTTCAAATCCTGTCCCCGCTACAGAGATGGGAGACCCGTCTTCGCACAAAGCGCGAAGGCGGGTCTCTTTCGTGTGTGCCCTGGGGGTCGAACCCCCAGACCCCCGCCAGGGGGCTAGCCCCCTGGACCCCCGTTTGGGGCGCGTTGGGTGTGGGGCTCTTGGTTGCACTCTGGGCGCGTTTGCCTGTGCTCGCGGAGCGAGCTTGGCATGGGCGGCGGAAGTCGTTGGGTGGTGAGGGTGGGGCCACGGCTTTCGTATTGCGTGGGGGTGTGGTGGGGGAATATTCCAGTGTGCCAAGGGTTTTTGACTCTCTAAATGGGACTGGGGAGAGGTCTGGACCTCTCAGAAGTGGGTGGGTGTTCGAAGTTGCTCTGGGGGCAAAAGTCCGCGAGTGGGCCGTGGTGTGGGGGAGGGGTGTAGCGGGAGGCGGGGGTGGGTGGGGTGTTTTTGCTGGTGAAGGGGGTTTTTGGGGGGTGGTGTGTTGGGGGGAAATGGGGGGTGTAGGGTTGTTTTTACAACGACGCGGGGTGGAGCAGCTCGGTAGCTCGCTGGGCTCATAACCCAGAGGTCGCAGGTTCAAATCCTGTCCCCGCTACTTGGATACAAAGCCGGGGCTCGTGCGGATGCACGGGCCCCGGCTTTTTTGTGCGCCATTTGGCCGTCGCTCGGGTGGTGGTTGCGGTGCGGTGATCGTTTCGGCGGTGGTTGCGCAGAGTGGCAGAGTCTATTGTGGACATACCTGCGGACTGGGCTGTTAGAGGGGTTGCCGCTGGCCACAATGGACTGATTCGTGACCACTGTGGACACAGCGGCGGATAAGTGGGACCGTAGAGGGGTGTCCGAATTGAATGCAACCGCCGCCGCTCTGCTCGGTCTGCTCCACGACGGCCCCGCCACCGGCGGGCAGCTCGTCTCGGGCGCCGACGAGCGCTTCGGCGCCTTCTTCAGTGTCACCCGCAGCCAGGTCTACCGCGAGCTCCCGGCGCTCTCGAAAGAGGGTCTCGTCCGGCTCGGCAAGCAGGGGCCCCGTTCGAGCCAGCAATACGTGCTCACCGCGGCAGGCAAGAAGGCCTTCAAGACGTGGCTCACGTCCGAGGCCGGACCCGACCACCTGCGCAGCCCGCTCATCCTGCGGCTCGTGCACGCCGGCTCCCTGACGGCCAAGCAGCGCACCGCCCTGCTCGACAGCGCCCGCACCACCTACCAGGCGCAGCTCGAAGAGGCCAAGAACGCCACCAAGACCGCCGACGGCCCCTACGCCAAGGCAGTCGCCGAGTTCGCCCAGGCGCAGGCCAAGGCCGCGTTGAAGCTGCTCGACTCGATCCCGCAGGCCTGAGCGCCGCCCGGCCCCACGACCGGTTCGCAACCGGTCGTGGGTTTTGCCGTAACCTTGTCCGACGTGAGCGATGAGTTCGATGCGGCACTGAAGGACCTGACCGGCAAGCTGACGCAGATCGAGTCGGTGATGGACCTCGAAGCGCTGCGCGCGCAGGTCGCCGAACTCGAGGAACAGGCGTCCAGCCCGACCCTCTGGGACAACCCGGACGAAGCCCAGAAGGTCACCAGCCAGCTGTCCCACCGGCAGGCCGAACTGCGCCGCGTCTCCGAACTGCGCCAGCGCCTCGACGACCTCGGCGTCCTCTACGAGCTCGCCGCCGACGAAGGCGACTCCGGCAGCATGACCGAGGCCGAGGGCGACCTGACCGACCTCGCCAAGGACATCGACGCGCTCGAAGTCCGCACCCTGCTCTCCGGCGAATACGACGACCGCAACGCCGTCGTCAACATCCGCTCCGAAGCGGGCGGCGTCGACGCGGCCGACTTCGCCGAAATGCTGCTCCGCATGTACCTGCGCTGGGCCGAGCGGCACGGCTACCCGACAGACGTCTTCGACATCTCCTACGCCGAAGAAGCGGGCATCAAATCCGCCACCTTCAAGGTGACCGCCCCCTACGTCTACGGCACCCTCTCGGTCGAACAAGGCACCCACCGCCTCGTGCGGATCTCGCCGTTCGACAACCAGAGCCGCCGGCAGACGTCCTTCGCGCACGTCGAGGTCCTGCCCGAGGTCGAGGAAGTCGACCACGTCGACATCCCGGAAAAGGACATCCGCGTCGACGTGTACCGCTCCTCCGGCCCCGGTGGGCAGAGCGTCAACACGACCGACTCCGCGGTCCGCCTCACCCACATCCCGACCGGCATCGTCGTCTCGTGCCAGAACGAGAAATCGCAGCTGCAGAACAAGGCGGCCGCGATGAAGGTCCTCCAGGCGCGCCTCCTGCAGCGCAAAAAGGAGGAGGAACGGGCGGAAATGGACGCGCTCAAGGACGGCGGCTCCAGCTGGGGCAACCAGATGCGCTCCTACGTGCTGCACCCGTACCAGATGGTGAAGGACCTGCGCACCGAATTCGAGGTCGGCAACCCCAGCGCGGTCCTCGACGGCGACATCGACGGCTTCCTGGAGGCCGGGATCCGCTGGCGCAAGCAGACGAACGCGATCTGAGCGCCCCGAGCAGCGCCGGGACGAGGCGCGGGTCACCCAAGGCACCGGCAACCCGGGCTTAACGGGGCTCATGGGTAGTATGCCGAACCGTGATCCGGCTCGAAGAGGTTTCCAAGGTCTACAAGACCTCGACCCGTCCCGCCCTCGAACGGGTGTCGGTCGAGATCGACAAGGGTGAGTTCGTCTTCCTCATCGGCCCGTCCGGTTCCGGGAAGTCGACGTTCCTGCGGCTGCTGCTGCGCGAGGAAGTCCCCTCCAAGGGACGGGTCATGGTGTCGAACTTCGACGTCGCCAAACTCGCCCGGCGCCGGGTCCCCCGCCTGCGCCAGACCATCGGCTGCGTGTTCCAGGACTTCCGGCTGCTGGCCAACAAAACCGTCGCGGAAAACGTCGCGTTCGCCCTCGAGGTGATCGGGAAACCGCGGCCGACGATCCGCAAGGTCGTGCCCGAGGTGCTCGAACTCGTCGGCCTCGACGGCAAAGCCGACCGGCTGCCCAACGAGCTCTCCGGCGGCGAGCAGCAGCGCGTCGCGATCGCCCGCGCGTTCGTGAACCGCCCGCTCGTGCTGCTCGCCGACGAGCCCACCGGGAACCTCGACCCGGACACCAGCCAGGACATCATGCTGCTGCTGGAGCGGATCAACCGCACCGGCACCACCGTGCTGATGGCCACGCACGACCATTCCATCGTGGACTCGATGCGGCGGCGGGTCGTCGAGCTGCAGCTCGGTCGCGTGATCCGCGACGACGCCCGGGGCGTCTACGGCATCGGCCGCTGACGCCCACCGCCCCCGCCCTTTCCCGCCCCGAACCAAGGAATCACGAGAGCGATGCGTGCCAGTTTCGTCTTCAGCGAGGTCGTCACCGGTTTGCGCCGGAACGTCACGATGACCATCGCGATGATCCTCACCACCGCGGTCTCGCTCGCCATGCTCGGCGGCGGTCTGCTCGCCGTGCGCACGATCGACAAGATGAAGGCGAACTTCCTCGCCGAAGTCGAAGTTTCGGTCACGCTGGTCGACGACGTGAGCGCGAACGACAAGAACTGCACGCAGGCGCTCTGCAACGGGCTCCGCCAGTCGCTGCAGAACAACCCCGGCGTCGAATCGGTCGTCTACGAAAACCGCGACCAGGCCTACGACCGGTTCAAGAAGATCTTCTCGAGCCAGCCCGAACTGCTCGAGCTGACCGGGCCCGAGGCACTGCCCGCGTCGCTGCAGGTCAAGCTGAAGGACCCGGACCGCTCCGACGCGATCATCAAGCAGTACACCGGCCAGCCCGGCGTCAAAAAGGTCGACGACCAGAAGAAATTCCTCGACCGCGTGTTCAACGTCTTCAACGGTGTCCGGAACATCGCGTTCGTGATGGCGCTTATCATGGCCGTCGCCGCGCTCCTGCTGATCGCCAACACCATCCAGGTTTCGGCGTTCACGAGGCGGACGGAAGTCGGCATCATGCGCCTGGTGGGCGCGACGCGCTGGTATACCCAGCTGCCGTTCCTCCTGGAGGCGGTGGTCGCCGGCACGGTCGGCGCCGTGCTCGGGGTGGTGTTCCTGCTTCTGACGAAGCTGTCCTTCCTCGACACGGTCTTCACCGGCGAAGTGTTCCCGCAGATCACCACGCTCGAGGTGCTGTTCCCGGTCGCGCCGATCCTGCTGGCGGTGTCGATCGTGATCTCGGCGATCACCGGGTACGTCACGCTGCGGCTGTACGTGCGCCACTAACCGTATTCTTCGCACCCGAACCGCCCGGCGAACGTTTTCGCCGGGCGGTTCGTGCGTTTCAGCTGCTTTCGTCCAGCACGGTGACCGCGCGCCGCAGCAGCCCGCGCAGCAGCTCTTCCTCTTCCGGTTCGAACTCCGCGGACAACCGCGCCTCGACGGCGAGCGCGGCTTCGTTGGCCTTGCGGAAGATCGCCTGCCCGGAGCGTGTCAGGCGGGCGATGAGCACCTGCGCGTGCACCTCCGACTGGGTGCGCTCGACCAGGTTCTTCGATTCCAAAGTGGACAGCAGGGACGTCATGCTCTGCGGCGTCACCCAGCACACCCGGGCCAGCTGCGCGCCGGAGAGCGGAGCGACCGACAACGCGTGCATCGCCGCGTACTGCGGAACCGACAGCCCGAACGGTTTGAGGGCGCGGGCTTTCGCCGCCATCAAGGCCACTTCGGCGCGCTTGAGGTGATTGCCGAGCCGCGGGTCCAGCTTCTCCGCGATCCGCTCTTCAACGCCCAACGCGACCTCCTTGCCGACCCCCAAACTATCAGGCTTCGAACATCGCCTCGGTCCCTGCGACTTGACATCAGGGTTTGAGTGCTGCTTCGATCATTGTTGTCTATCAGGGTTCGAATGGTTTGGGTGAAGGGGCGTTCATGGGGGTCATCGCCGTGCCGCGGCGTACCAGACCAGGGCTCACGCTGTTCGCGGTATGCGCGGCGATCGTGCTGGTCCCGGTCACGGCGACCGGTGCGTCGCTCGCGCTGCGTGGCATCAGCGGCAGCCTCGCCGCCAGCCTCGCGTCCGCGCAGTGGGTGGTGAACGCGTTCTTCCTGACGTTCGCCAGCTTCATGGCGATCAGCGGTTCGCTGGCCGATCTCAGCGGACGGCGGCGGATGTTCGCCGCCGGTATCGGGCTGTTCTGCGCCGCGATGCTGGCCGCGGCGTGCGCACCGTCGATCGGAGTGCTGATCGCCGCCAGGGCGGTCGCCGGGATCGGGGCGGCCTGCGTGATCACCGGCGGCAGCGCGCTGCTCGCGCACGCCTTCGAGGGAGCCGCGCGCACGCGGGCGTTCGGCATGTTCGGCACGGCGATCGGGCTGGGCCTGGCGTTCGGTCCGCTGGCCGCCGGGGTGCTGGTGACGTCCCTTGGCGGCTGGCGGATGTTCTTCGGCGTCGCCGCGGTGGTTCTGCTGCCGTTGCTGGGGGTGGTGCCGAAGCTCGCCGAATCGAAGGACGCGCATCCGGCCGGTCCGGACTGGCCCGGTGCGTTCACCTTCACCCTCGGGTTGTCGCTGTTCGTGCTCGCGCTGGTGGAAGGCCCCGAACTCGGCTGGGACAGCCCGCTCGTGCTGGCCTCCTTCGCCGGGTTCGCGGTCCTGCTCGCCGGGTTCGTGGCGATCGAACGTCGCACGGAACACCCGATGATCGACGTGTCGCTGTTCGCGCGGCCGCGGTTCCTGGCGATTTGCGCGATGCCGGTCCTGCTGGCCTTCGGTTTCGTGGCGCTGCTGATCGTGCTTCCGGCGTACTTCATGGCGGTGGACGGAATGAGCGCGCTGGCCGCCGGACTGGTGCTGGTGCTGCTCACCGGGCCGACGCTGGTCGTGCCGGTGGTGGTCAGTTCGATCGCGCACCGCGTGTCGCAACGGCTGCTGCTGGTGGCGACCTTGGTGCTCGTCGCGGCCGGGGCGGCCTGGCTGACCGTGGCGCGTCCAGGCGCGGAGACCGGGGAGATCGCCGGGCCGTTGCTGTGCATCGGGGCCGGGTTCGGCGTTTCGCTGGCGATTCTCGACGGGGCCGCGGTGTCGTCGGTGGAACCGGCGCGAGCCGGGATGGCGGCGGGGGTGTTCAACACGATGCGGCTGGGCGGGGAATCGGTGTCGATCGCCGTTCTGGGCTCGCTGCTAGCCGCGGTGACCCAGTCCCGCCTCGGTTCCGGGCTGGGTGCGGACCGGGCGGGTGAGATCACCGCGAAGCTGCTGCAAGGGGAAATGACTGGCGGTGGGGACGCGGCTGCGGCGTATACGAGTGCGCTGCACGCCGGGCTTTGGGCCATCGCCGCGGTATCGACGCTCGGCGCGATCGCGGTCGGGCTGCTTGCCAGGGAAGGGGAAACGGAATGAGTGCACGGGTTTGGCTGATCACGGGGGCTTCGTCGGGTTTCGGCCGGGAACTGGCGGTCGCCGCGCTGGCCGCTGGGGATACTGTCGCGGCGGCGGTACGGCGGCCGGAATCTGTCGCTGACCTGGTCGCGAGCGCGCCGGACCGGGTTTCGGCCGTAGTCCTCGACATGACTGACGAGGCGCGGATCGAGGGCGCGGTCGCCGAGGTGCTCGACCGGCACGGCCGGATCGACGTGCTGGTCAACAACGCGGGCCGGGGCCTCATCGGGGCGGCCGAGGAAATCACCGCCGCCGAACTGCGGGGCTTGATGGACCTGAACTTCTTCGGCCCGGTCGCGTTGACCAAGGCCGTGCTGCCGCACCTGCGGAAGCGAAGCAGCGGCGCGATCGTGCAGATGAGCAGTCAGGCCGGGCGGTTCGCGTTCGGTGGCGTCAGTGCGTACGCCTCGACCAAGTTCGCGCTCGAAGGCTGGTCGGAGGCGCTGGCGGAGGAACTCGCGCCGTGGGGCGTCCACGTGCTGATCGTCGAGCCGGGCGCGTTCCGCACGGCGTTCAACGAGCCGGGAGTGCTGCTGTTCACCGAAGAGAGCGAGGCGTACCGCGAGCAGCTCGGGCCGATCCGCTCTCAGCTGGCTGAGGTGGCCGGCCGGCAACCAGGCGACCCGGTTAAGGCCGCCGAAGCGATCCTCGCCGCGCTGGCCGCCGAGCGTCCTCCGCTGCGGCTCGCGCTGGGCACGGACGCGGCGGACAACGTCGCGGCCAGCTACGAACGCGGGCAGGCCGAACTCGCGGCGTGGGAAAAGGTCGCCAGGAGCACTGACTTCGCTGGGTGACCGGCCGTAAACCGGCGTGCTTGATCACCTGGGCGGCACGTAAACTGGCCGGTATGCCCAAGGAACGTGGACAGAAGGTCATCGCGTCGAACCGCAAGGCTCGGCACGACTACTCCATCCTGGACACCTATGAGGCCGGGATGGTGCTGCAGGGCACGGAGGTCAAAAGCCTCCGGGCCGGCAAGGCCTCCCTTGTGGACGCGTTCGCGACGGTGGACGACGGCGAGGTGTGGCTGCGCAACGTCCACATCCCCGAATACACCCAGGGCACCTGGACCAACCACATGCCGCGGCGCACGCGGAAGCTGCTGCTGCACCGGCGCGAGATCGAACGGCTCATCGGCAAGACCAAGGAAAGCGGTCTGTCGCTCGTGCCGCTGTCGATGTACTTCAAGGACGGCAAGGTCAAGGTCGAGATCGCGCTGGCCAAGGGCAAGAAGGCCTACGACAAGCGGCAGTCGCTGGCCAAACGCGACGCGCAGAAGGACATCAGCCGCGCGATGGGGCGGGCGTTGAAGGGCCGGTTCACGGAGTGAGCGCGGGCCCGGCCACCGACGCCGACGTCCCGGGCTGGATCGCCGGGCTCGGCCTCGACGGGATCGTCGACCTGCACGTCCACTTCCTGCCGAAGCCCGTGCTGGACAAGGTGTGGGCCTATTTCGACCGCGCCGAGCAGCATTACGGCACGCCGTGGCCGATCCAGTACCGCACACCGGAGGCGGAGCGGATCGAAACCCTGCGCGCGCTGGGCGTGAAAGCGTTCGCGCCGCTGGTGTATCCGCACAAGCCGGGCATGGCGGAGTGGCTCACGTCGTGGGTGCTGGAGTTCGCCGAGCAGGTGCCGGAAGCCGTGCCCACCGGCACGTTCTATCCGGAGCCGAGCGCGGCGTCCTCAGTGGACAGTGCGTTGCGCGCGGGAGCCCGGTGTTTCAAGGCGCACGTGCAGGTCGGGGCGTATGACCCGCGCGATGAGCTGCTCGATCCGGTGTGGGGTTCGCTGTCCGACGCGGGCGTTCCGGTGGTGATCCACTGTGGACACGGGCCGTTGCGCGGCGATTTCACCGGGCTCGAGGTGTTCGAGGAAGTCCTGCGGCGGCATCCGCGGCTCACCGCCGTCCTCGCGCACGCGGCGATGCCCCAGTTCACCACCGCGTTCGAGCTGATGGCCCGCTATCCGCGGGTGCACCTGGACACCACCATGGTTGGCGTGCCGTTCTCGGTCGCGATGTCGCCGCTGCCACCGGACTGGACGGCCCGGCTGGCGGAGGTCGCCGACCGGGTGGTGCTGGGCACTGACTTCCCGAACATCCCGTACTCCTACGCGACACAGCTGCGGGCGATCGCCGGCTGGGCGGCCGACGATCGCCTTGGCGAGCCGTTCCTGCGGGCGGTGCTGCACGACACCCCCGCGAAGCTGCTCAGCGTTTGACCGCCACAAGCGCCCGGCTCCGCGGCAGCGTCACCTGGCGCCCGGCCAGCGTGAACCCGGCCGCGACCAGTGCCACCCACGGCAGCGGACCGGTCAGCAGGTGGTCGCTCAGCGGGGCGAACCCGTGCGCAGCCAGGCCGAGCAGGCCGCCGGAAGCGAGCAAACCGGCCAGCACCAGCTGCGGCGTCCGCGCGGTCACGACCAGGCCGTCGGGCTGCGTCTCGAAGCGTTCGAACAGCCGCAGCAGGCCCAGCAGGACCGCGCCGCAGACGGCGAACCAGGCGGGTGCCATCAGGAACCACATCGACGAACCCGGGGCCGGCGTCGAGTAGCCGAGGCCGAACACGGTCACCCCGGAAACCACGACCAGCGCCGGCATGTGCCAGAGGTAGACCGACATGAATCGCGGGCTGAGCCAGCTGAGCGCCGCGGTGACGCGGGGGAGTGCCACGAGCTTCTCGCGGAACGCCAGCAGGAAGCCGATCTGGCCGAGCGCCAGGAACAGCAGCAGGACGGTCGGCGGGCTCATGTTGGACACCGGCGCGCCCGGCATGCCGATCATGCTCGCCGGGTACGGACCGAACGCGACCAGCAGGGCTGTCACCCCGAAGCCAGCGGCGGATACGGCGAGCGCGGCGCGGCGGGTGAGCGAGCCGAGGCGGCCTTCAACGTAGTGGAAACCGAGCTGATGCACGGCCACCCAGACGATGACGGCGTTGGCGTAGCCGATCAGGCCGAGGTCGGAAAACCGCGCCACGTCAACAAGAACGCCCAAGCCAGCGAGGACTGCCGGTACCGCGAGACCCCAGCGCCGGTGCGCGGCGACCATCAGCGGCGTGAGCAGGACGGTCAGCAGGTAGACCGAGAGGAACCAGAGCAGCTGCGCGGCGATCGCGCTGGCCACCTGGACTGGTTGTGCGGGAACTCCCATGCCCCGCAACAGATCTGGCACGACGAGCCACACCGCCATGAGCGGCAGGACGGGGACGAGCAGCCGACGCACGCGTCCGGCGAACCAGGCGCGGGTGGATTCCGCGCGACGCAGGGAGATCAGGTTCGCCGCGCCGCCAGCGAAAAAGACGAGGGGCATGACTTGCGAGGCCCAGGTGATGATCCACCAGCCCGGCGTCGCGAGGGCGTTGCCGGTGGACAGGGTGTTGCCGGAGAAGGAAAGCACCGGCATCGTCCAGTGCTGCGCGACCACCGCGAGGATCGCTCCGGCGCGCACCACGTCGAGGAACTTGTCCCGGGACGCCCTTGGGGCGCGGGTCGGCAGCTGGCTCGTCGTCATGCTGAAGAGCCTGTCGGTTTCCGGGCGCGGAAACAGCGGTGCTGACCACCGAACAGGGGGTCGGGTCAGCAGGAGGCGGGAGGTGGGGTTTGCCCTACCGCGGGTTCTCGTGCGCGGCTATGCCGGTTCTAACCGGCGTGAACACTCACGAGAGAGTGTCCGGCTCCGGTTCGGACTCGTGCGCCTGCATCCGGTAGGCCCAGCCGTCCTCGGTGAGGCCGAGTTCGTACCGCGTCTCGATTTTCGGGCCGCCGTGCAGGTGGATGTGCCGCACGACGGTGCCCGGCACCGGTTCCTCGCCGGCGAGTTCCTGCACCCGGCCGTCGAGCGGGCCGCCGAAGAAGCGGACGCAGCGGTCGGACATCGGGTTCTCCTCGCTCGGGTCGGACGGCATCAGTCCATGGTAGGCGAGGGACCGCCGGCGGGGCTGCCGTCAGTTCGAGTGAGGGTTTTACCGGCCCAGGTAGGTCAGCACCGCGCGAACCCGGCGGTGTTCCTCGGAACTGGCCTCCAGGCCGAGCTTCGAGAAGATGTTGCCGATGTGCTTTTCGACCGCCCCGTGCGACACCACCAGCGAGTTCGCGATGGCGTTGTTGGACAGTCCCTGGGCCATCAGGCCGAGCACCTCGGATTCGCGCGCGGTGAGCGAGTCGAGCGGGTTGCGGCGGCCGCGCGCCATCAGCTGGGCGATGACGTCCGGGTCGATGGCAGTGCCGCCGTCCGCGACGCGACGCACCGCGTCCAGGAACTCGTCCACGTCGGCGACGCGCTCTTTCAGCAGGTAACCGACCCCTCCGGCACCGCCGGACAGCAGCTCGACGGCGTAGCTCTCCTCGACGTACTGGGACAGCACGAGCACCGGCAGGCCAGCGATCTCCTTGCGGGCGGCCAGTGCCGCGCGCAAGCCCTCGTCGGTGAACGTCGGCGGCATCCGGACGTCGACAATCGCCAGGTCAGGACGGTGTTCGGTGATCGCGCCGAGCAGATCGTCACCGTTGTCGACCGCGGCGACGGTCTCGATGCCCTCGTCGGCGAGCAACCGGGTGACCCCAGCCCGAAGCAACACGGCGTCTTCGGCGATCACTACCCGCATCAAGGCCCCCAGGTCCGTGAGTGAAAAGCTCCCGGAGGCTATTCACTCACGAACGGGTCACCATTGACACGGCAGGTCCGCTCTGATGACCGTCGGCCCGCCGACCGGGCTCACGACGGTGATGACGCCGTCGATGGTCGCCGCTCGGTCGGCCAGCCCGGCGAGCCCGCCGCCAGGACGAACCTCCGCGCCGCCGTGGCCGTTGTCGGTGATCTCGGTGATGACGTGCGTGTCCGAGCGCCACACCTTCACCGTCGCCTCGGTCGCGCCGGAGTGCTTGGCGATGTTGGTGAGGGTTTCGCCGACGATGAAGTACGCCGTGGTCTCGACCGCGGCCGGCGGCCTCGGCTCGACGTCGACGTGCACGTCCACCGGGATCGGCGACTTCGCGGCCTGCGCGGACAGCGCCGCGTCGAGGCCCCGATCGCCCAGCACAGCGGGGTAGATGCCGCGGGCGAGGTCGCGCAGCTCGGAGACGGCGAGCTTGGCGTCCGAATGCGCTTCGTCGATCAGTTCGCGCACCGCGTTCGGGTCGTTGTCGAACTTCGACTTCGCCCGGCCAAGGCTCATCGCGACGGCTACGAGCCGCTGCTGCGCGCCGTCGTGCAGGTCACGCTCGATCCGGCGACGCTCGGCCTCCGCGGCGTCCACGCCCCGAGCCCGCGACGCCTGCAGGTGCTCCGCTTTCTTTTCGAGCTTCTTCGTGCGGTTCGGGCCCAGCAGCGACAGTGCGAGGTTGCCGTGCAGCCAGCCCAGCCACGGCGTCACCCAGATCGCCATCGGCAGCAGCACGATCGACGCGAGCGCGATCGGCAGCTCCACGATCGACAGCGGGAACGCGACCATCAGATAAGCCAGATCGCGCCAGGTCGTCGGGTCCGACAGCCGGGTCAGCCAGCGGCGGGTCATCGGCTGCCCGTCCAGCGGCAGCCGCTCGACCGGGACGAGCGGGGTGCCGAGCATCCGGCGGGCCCAGCGCCGTTCCAGGTCGCCCGACCAGCGGATGAACCCGGTGACGGCCAGCAGGATCGGGAAGCCGATCCAGATGATGAGCGTCGCCGTGCCGACCGTCCCGCCGACCACGATCAGGATGAACTGCAGCAGGCGCAGCACGAACGACGGGATCATGTACGCGATCGTGCGAGCCGGATGCGGACGAGGGTGCTCCGGAGGCGGGTCTTGCGAAGTCATCCGGCCACCGTGATCCCGTCGATCTCGTTCCACGAGCGCTCCATGCGCCGCCGCTGGGCGACCGTGGGCCGCAGAAGCCCCGCCGCGAATCCCGCGTGCAGGGCCGCCAGTCCCTTGGTCAGAGCCACGGCGATCGCGGCGAACAGCACCCCCAGCGCCGCCCAGGGCAGCGCGGCCACCGTCGAGTCGACGACGAACCACTGCACATCGTAACTCGGGAAGACGTAGACGCCGTCCGGAAGGAAGCGGTAGTAGATCGGCAGGGCGATCAAGCCCAAGCTGACCGCCCACACCGTCACGACCAGCACGAACTCGACCAGGCCGAGCGGGAAGAGCAGGAAGAGGTAGGACAGGTCGCGCCAGGTCGCCGGATCCTTCAGCCGCGTCAGCCAGCGCTGCTTCTGCCCGGAGGGCGGCAACGGCAGATACGGATCGTCGACATACACGTCCAGCAGCGCGAACACCCGCCCTCGCTCGACCCGGCCCGCGGTCCGCGCGAACAGGATGAGCAGCCCGAGCAGCGGCACGCCGAGCCACACGATGAGCGTCCCCAGCCCAGCCGACCCCAGCGTCACGATGAGTGTGAACGAGAGGATGCCGATGGGCAGGTTGAGCAGGAGATACGCCAGCGCCCCGCCCAACGGCGGAGTGCGGCGCCCAAAACTGCGACCGGCGGGCACGGTGACCATGGCGAGGCTCCCTCACAGCGGAAACTGACCTGCTCAGCATGGCCGGACCAGCACCGGGCAACCAGGGGGCGAGCGGGCATCTTCGAGGTGGGGACAGCCCTACCCCAGCCGCGGGCCCATGCCGGAATTATCGGGTTGCCGGGGGCGTTATGATGGTGAGGTTAGGAAGCACCTACAAGGGGGTGAACGGTTTCGACTCTGGACGTTGAATCAAGGGAAGCGTGCCGGTGCAGGCGAGAGACCACCGTAAGCGTCATCGCAACCTAATAAGCGCCAAGGCCAATAGCCAGCGCGACTTCGCTCTCGCTGCCTGATCGCAGCAGAGCAAGTCTGTCGGCCCGGGGTCGCCTCCGACCCGGTCGCCGGCATCAGCTAGGAGGCTTACCGCCGGTCCCGGCCACGGGGCCCGGTAGGGAAGCAAACAGTGGCTGGGCCCGTCACTTCAGCTTGTTCGCGTGACTGAAGGGGCCAAGCAGAGACACAGCGGACTGCGCACGGAGAAGCCTTGAGGATGCGCTAGAGGACCCGGGTTCAATTCCCGGCACCTCCACTCGATTCGCGGGAGAGCCCTGCCACGCTTGCGCGTTGGCCAGGGCTCTTCTTCGTATTCCCCTTTGGGGGTCGAACCCCCAAACCCCCGCCAGGAGGGCTGCGCCCCCTGGACCCCCATCGTGGTGGTTGCGTTGGGTGGGGCGGTTGCGGTGGGTGGGGTGGTTGCGGTGGGTGGGGGTGCGAGCCGCGCCGGGGGCAGAGCGGGGGGTTAGGGCTTTGTGGCGGTGAGGGTTAGGCTTGTGGGGTTTTTTGCGCAGCGGGCGGCTCGGTCTTGGTCGGCGGGGGCGACGGTGGGGGAGGGTCTTACCAGGGCCCAGGTGACGTTGGTGAAGCCTGCGGTTTGCAGGATGGCCACGATTGTTTCGGTGGGCCAGTGGTGTACTTCGATTTCGGTGGGGGGCGTGGTGAGGACGGCGACCTTGAATTTGTCGCCTTCCTTTGGGTTGGCTGGGCGGTAGGTGCGGAAGCCGGCTGCGGTTTCGGATTCTTCGCTGGAGTTGGCGTTAGCGCTGAGGATTGCCAGTTTGCCGCCGGGTTTGAGGTTGGCGTGCATGGTGTTTGCCATGGTTTGCAGGGTTTCTCGGCTGTCTGCGTAGTGCAGGACGTGGATGGCCGTCACTACGTCGAACTCGCCTTGGGGTGGCATGGCTGCCAGGTCTTGGACTTGGTAGGTGATGCCTTGCGGGTTTCGTTCTTCCGCTTGCTGTGCCAGGGCGATCATGCCGGGGGACAGGTCGGTGCCTACCACTTCGGCGGCGCCTAACTGCTTGATGCGGCGGGTGAAGCTGCCTTCGCCGCAGCCTACGTCCAGGACTCGCTGGCCGCGCAGGTCGCCCAGGAGTTCTTTGAAGGAAGGCCATTCCAGGTTTTCCCGGACGAAGCTGATGATCGCTTCCACGTCGGCGAAGGTGGCGGCTACCTGGTCGTATTGGTCGGTCATAAGGGGTCTCCGTGCTCAGGCGGGGCGGATGGTGGCGTAACCCTGACCTGGGTCCGGTTTCAGGGCTGAGGCGTCTGAGAAGATTACGTCTGCCAGCGGGAGGGGCTGATGGTAGAAATTCAGCGAAGCGTCTACTTCGAAGATTCTGCACGAGGAGACGAAGAATGGCAGTTCGGCGATGAGGTAGTTTTTCGCTTCGGCGATTTGGTCGGGGGAAGCGTCGCCGATCAGGCCTTTGGCGGCTAGGACTTCTTTGGTCATTTCTGTGCTGGCGGCGGCCAGGGCGGGGTCCGTGGTGGTCAGGGTCGCGCAGTGGGCCAAAGTCTCGGCGTAGGTGGGGTTCGTGGAGAGTTCGGACATGCGGTGCAGGCCGTCGGTTGGTCTTGGGCCGCCTAGGTCTTTCCATGCCCGGATTACCCGGTTTCGCAGGACGTTGGTTTCTGATCTTGCTTTCTTCGCCGCCTTGGCGTCCTCGTAGCCTAGGGCGGTGAAGGTGTGTTTCAAGGCGCTGTCGGGGATGATGACGTCGATTTGCTTGAATTCCGTTTGCAGCCAGTCCAGAGTGACGCGCAGGCGGTCGACGTTGAAGTAGCTGTTCCCCGGGCTGACACCGAAAACCGCGTGGCGGCGGGATTCCCAGACGTCTTGGCAGGTCGTGGTCAAGGGTTCCACGAGGAAGCCGTTGCTGATCATGTCCAGCGTCCGGTGCCGGGGGTGGCCACGGTGTCCAGGTAGGTGCGGCGCAGTTCTTCCCGGACGATCTTTCCGGTCGCGGTCCTCGGCATGTCCGTCGCGGTGATGACTACGGGATCCGCCAGCGCGGGCAGGCCGGTGCGGGCCTGGGACCAGTCGGTGTCGTCCAGGCGGCCGTCCCGGGTCGCGACGATGGGCAGCGGCACGTCGTTTTCCCGGGGGAGGATGGCTACGTCGCAACCCTCCGGCAGGCGGTCTACCAGGGTGTCTTCGAATTCCAGGTAGCCGATTCCGGACGAGAAGTTGACCTCGCGGTCCACGATCTTGAGGGCTCCGGTCGGGGTCAGGATGCCGATGTCGCCGGTGTTCCACCAGTCGCCCACCAGCTTTTCCTTCCAGCGTTCGGGTTCGCCGTAGTACCCGGCGCAGCGGGCTTTCGTTTTGGCGAGGACCAGGCCGGGGCGACCGCGTTCGACCGGTTCGAAGGTCGCCGGGTCGACGATCTTGAGGGTGACGAAACCGGGCATGGGGCGGCCTACGACGCGCGGTCCGGGCTTGTGGTCGCGCGGGCGGTTCGCGGCGCGGCGCGAGAGCACGGTCATGCCCATTCCGCCGGTCTCCGATTGACCGTACCCGTCGCGCCAGAGCGGGAACGGGTGCCGGGACGCGTTCAGGAAACGGCGGATGACCGGCCAGCGGATCGCGTCGAAGTTCCCGGCGAACAAGCGGATGCGGGCGAACGGGTTGTTCGCGCCGGTGCGGATCAGCGGCGCCATGGCGGAGTAGTCGATGGGCAGTGCTTCCATGAAAGTCGGCCGGTAGCGGCGGAAAACCCGGTCGACTACCTCGGGGGAGCTGTCGTCCATGGCCAGCACGGTGGCGGGGGAAAGGGTCAGCACCGAATAGATCCAGGTGAACGCCCGGGCGTGCACGTAGGGCGTGAACATGGCCACTACGTCGTTGCGGCGGAACGTCAGGGGCGGGAAATGGCGGCATTCCAGCCGGGCCATCTGTTTCTGGATCGTGGCCGGCGGGAAGATGATCAATTTGGGGATGCCGGTGGTGCCGGACGTGTGGGTGAGCATCAGGAGTTCGTCGTCCCGGCGCGGGACGGCGTGCAGGTGCGGCTCCGCTTTGAGGTCGGCGTAGGTCTGCGCGTGCGGGGAGTCGCCGTTGACGCTGAAGATCTTTCCGGCGAGCTCGGGGAACACCGCGGGCGTGATTTCCGAGCGTTCGATGCGTTCGGCGTCAGTGACGACCGCCGAAGGCGCTGCGCGGCGGATCAGGCTTTGCGTGGCTTCCTTTCCCAGCAGGCCGGACAGCATCACGGCGACCGCGCCGATCCGGGCGATCGCGGCGGCCAGCAGAATGCAGTCGAAATGGTTGGCTTTGTAGACGACCACCCGGTCTCCGGGTTTCACGCCCGCTTTGCTCAGCACGCCCGCGGAATCCCGGACCAGGGACGCCAGCGCGGGGAGATCGAGCGTCGAGCGGTTTTCCCGGTCGATGTCCAGCGGCCGGGACAGGTGGAACGTCATGGGCTTGCCGGAAGTGCTTCGGTGATCGAACAGTTCGCCCAGGCTGAAGGCCCAGTTCGGTTTCATCGTGAAATGCTCCTATGCGGTGCTGTACGGCAGCACGAGGCCGGTTGCTGCCCTCGTCCGAATTCGGGCAAGGGTCATCGCAGCGAGACGAATGGCGTTCGAATCGCTGGTGGGAATGGTGGGAACGCAGCGCAAAGCTGATCCGGGCGTCGCCCCCGCGATGCCCGGATCAGGGAAGATGACCTACCGATGGCCGGTAAGCAAACAGGCGGAAACGTCGTGAAGCGAATCCACTCAAGCCCCCTGATGTTTTGAGTTTCGCTTTAAACCCCATTAGAGCTATACCTGAGCGGATAGTGACTGTCAATCGTCCGTTGGAGGCGGTCAATGCGGGTATTGCGACAAGTGGGGGACATCGCGCGGTGGCGCGGAAGTGTCGTTGTGTCGGTTTTGCAGTGGTTGTGCGGGTGCGTGTTTCGGTTAAGGTATGCTCGTCTGTGCGGATGTTCTGGGGTGATCGTTTTATTTTTTGGGGGAATTGTTGAAGACGGCGATCCTGAGCCTCACGCCGGCCGGGTGCCGCCGATGTGCGTGGTGAGCGTGGCCGCGGTCGCGGCGACGGCTTCGGCCAGGTCGGGGAAGGTCTCTTCGCACGGGCCGTCGTCTGGGCAGAGGTGGCGCAGGGTCACGCTGATCGCGGCCATGGGACGCGAGCCGTGGTCGAAGACCGGGGCGGCGACGGAGGCGAAGCCCGCTGTCACGTGACCGTCTTCTACCGACCAGCCCAGGCGGCGTTCGGCGGCCAAGGTGCGGCGTAGCGCGGCCAGTGAATGGGGGCCGCGTGGAGTGCGCAGGACGAACGACGCGGCAGCGGGGAACAGGGCGCGGACGTGTGCGGCGGGCAAGTGCTGCAGCATCGCGCGGCCCGAGGCGGTCAGGTGGGCGGGCAGGCGCACGCCGACGTCGGTGACCAGGGTTTCCGGGCGGGCTGGGCGTTCCTTGATCAGGTACAGCGATTCGTTGCCGTGCAGGACGCCCAGGTGGGCGGTGTGGCCGATGCGGTCGACCAGTTTGCGCAGCAGGGGGCCGGCTAGTCGTTCCAGCGGGTCGTGGCGCAGGTAGGCCGAGCCTAGTTCGAAGGCGGCGATGCCGAGGCCGTAGCGGCGTTCGGCGGGCAGGTGGGCGACGAAACCGGCCGCGGTCAGTTCGTTGAGCAGGTGATACGTCGTCGAACGGGGCAGGTCCAGGTCTCGGGCGATGGCCGCGGCCGAGACCGGGCCGGCGTGGCCGGCGAGCAGGCGCAGCACGGAGAGGCCGTTGCGCAGGGCTGGAACGTCGGAACTGCTCACCGGGGTCTCCTCTGCCTCCTCCGAAGCTGGCGCGAGGGGTCCCCTCGCGCTGCCCGAACGGAGTATGAGGGGTCCGTTCGCGCCGGTGGTCGAGGCTCTCGCCACGTATTGTCTTGGATACCAGACACTACCGCGAACTCCGTACTGTCGCGCGAGCCCGGCGGGAGGTGCAATGGCGGCATGCCGGAACCAGTCCTCCTGAGCTCGAAGCCGATGACCGCGGCGCAGGTCGTCGACATCGTCCGTGGGCACGCGCACGTCGGGCTCGCCGAGACGGTCGAGAAGAACCTCGCCGCCACCCGTCAGCACATCGAAGACCTCGCCGACGCCACGTCGCCGACGTACGGGGTCTCGACCGGGTTCGGCGCGCTCGCGACGCGCCACATCCCGGTCGAGAGCCGCACCGCGCTGCAGCGCAGCCTGATCCGTTCGCACGCCGCGGGCGCCGGGCCCGCGGTGGAGCCGGAGGTGGTGCGCGCCCTGATGCTGCTGCGCCTGCGCACGCTGGCCAGCGGCTACACCGGGGTTCGCCCGCAGACGGCGCAAACGCTTGCGGCGCTGCTCAACGCGGACATCACGCCGGTCGTGCACGAGTACGGCTCGCTCGGCTGCTCCGGCGACCTCGCGCCGCTGGCCGCGGTCGCGCTGGCGTTGATGGGCGAGGGCGAGGTGTTCCACGCTGGGGAACGCAAGCCCGCCGCCGACGCGTTGCGGACGGCTGGGATCACGCCGATCGTGCTGGCCGAGAAGGAGGGCCTCGCGCTCACCAACGGCACCGACGGCATGCTCGGCATGCTGCTGCTCGCCGCCGCCGATCTGCACCGGTTGCTGGACGTCGCGGATCTCACCGCGGCGATGAGCGTCGAGGCGTTGCTGGGCACTGACCGCGCGTTCGCCGCCGATCTGCAGGCGTTGCGCCCGCATCCCGGGCAGGCGACCAGCGCGGCACGGATGTTCGCGGCGCTGCAGGGGTCGAAGATCGTGGAAAGCCACCGCGGTCCGGACTGCAACCGTGTGCAGGACGCGTACTCGCTGCGGTGCGCGCCGCAGGTGCACGGTGCCGCGCGGGACACGCTGACGCACGCGGAACTGGTCGCGGACCGGGAGCTGCAGTCCGCGGTGGACAACCCGGTGGTGCTGGCCGACGGCCGGGTGGAGTCGAACGGCAACTTCCACGGCGCGCCGGTCGCGTACGTGCTCGACTTCCTCGCGGTGCCGGTGGCGGACGTGGCGAGCATCGCCGAACGCCGCACCGACCGGATGCTCGACCAGGCGCGCTCGCACGGCCTGCCGCCGTTCCTCGCGCACGACCCGGGTGTCGATTCCGGGCACATGATCGCGCAGTACACGCAGGCCGCCGTGGTCAGCGAGTTGAAGCGGCTCGCGGTGCCCGCCTCGGTCGACTCGATCCCGAGCAGCGCGATGCAGGAGGACCACGTGTCCATGGGCTGGTCGGCCGCGCGCAAGCTGCGCAAGGCGGTCGACGGCCTGACCACCGTGCTCGCCGTCGAACTTCTCACCGCTGCCCGCGCGCTCGATTTCCGCGCGCCGCTGCAGCCCTCGCCGGTCACCGGACGAGTCCGGGACCTGCTGCGCACCAAGGTCGAGGGCCCCGGCCCCGACCGTCACCTGGCGCCCGAGATCGCGGCCGCCGAAGAACTCGTGCGGTCGGGCGCTGTCCTGGCCGCGGCCGAACTGGAGGCCTGAGCATGACAAGCACCGCCCGTACCGTCCGCGCCGCCCGGGGCACTTCGCTCACCGCGAAGAACTGGCAGACCGAGGCCGCGTTGCGGATGTTCCACAACAACCTCGACCCGGAGGTCGCCGAGCGTCCGGACGACTTGGTGGTCTACGGCGGCACCGGCAAGGCCGCGCGCAACTGGGCGAGCTTCGACGCGATCACCCGCGAACTCACCGCGCTGGAGCAGGACGAGACGCTGCTGGTCCAGTCCGGCAAGCCGGTCGGCGTGTTCCGCACGCACGAGTGGGCGCCGCGGGTGCTGATCGCGAACTCGAACCTGGTGGGCGACTGGGCGACCTGGCCGGAGTTCCGCCGGCTCGAGCAGCAGGGCCTCACCATGTACGGCCAGATGACCGCCGGTTCGTGGATTTACATTGGCACGCAAGGCATTCTGCAGGGCACCTATGAGACGTTCGCCGCGGTGGCGAAGAAGCGTTTCGGCGGCACCCTGCGCGGCACGCTCACCGTCACCGCCGGGCTCGGCGGCATGGGCGGCGCGCAGCCGCTGGCGGTCACGATGAACGACGGCGTGGCGTTGTGCATCGAGGTCGACGCCCAGCGCGCGCACCGCCGGGTCGAGCACCGTTATCTCGACGAGGTGGCCGACGACCTGGACGACGCGATCCGGCGGGTCACCGCGGCGAAGAAGGAAAAGCGGCCGCTGTCGGTCGGCGTGGTCGGCAACGCCGCCGAGGTGCTGCCCGAGCTGCTGCGCCGCGAGGTCGAGGTGGACATCGTCACCGATCAGACCTCGGCGCACGACCCGTTGTCCTACCTGCCCAAGGGCGTCAGCGTGGACGACTGGCAGGACTACGCGGCGAAGAAGCCGGACGAGTTCACCGACCGGGCGCGCGAGTCGATGGCCGACCACGTCGACGCGATGCTCGGCTTCCTCGACCGCGGTGCCGAGGTGTTCGACTACGGCAACTCCCTGCGCGGCGAGGCGAAACTCGGCGGCTGCGAGCGCGCGTTCGACTTCCCCGGCTTCGTGCCCGCCTACATCCGGCCGCTGTTCTGCGAGGGCAACGGACCGTTCCGCTGGGCCGCGCTGTCCGGCGACCCGGAGGACATCGCCGCGACCGACCGGGCGATGCTCGAGTTGTTCCCGGAAAACGAATCGCTGGCCCGCTGGATCAAGATGGCCGGCGAGCGCGTCGCGTTCCAGGGTTTGCCCGCCCGGATCTGCTGGCTCGGCTACGGCGAACGGCACCTGGCCGGGCTGCGCTTCAACGAGATGGTGGCCAGCGGCGAGCTCAAGGCCCCGGTCGTGATCGGCCGCGACCACCTCGACTCGGGCAGCGTCGCCTCGCCGTACCGCGAGACCGAGGGCATGGCCGACGGCTCCGACGCGATCGCCGACTGGCCGCTGCTCAACGCGCTGGTCAACACCTCGTCCGGGGCGAGCTGGGTGTCCATCCACCACGGCGGCGGGGTCGGCATGGGCCGGTCCATCCACGCCGGGCAGGTATCCGTCGCGGACGGCACTCCGCTGGCGGCGCAAAAGCTGGAGCGGGTGCTCACGAACGACCCGGGCATGGGCGTCATCCGGCACGTCGACGCCGGGTACGACCGCGCGGCCGAGGTCGCCGACGAGCGGGGCGTGCGGGTGCCGATGCGGGAGCAGGCGTGACCGCGTCCGGGTTGCTCGGTGAGATCGCCGACGTCGGGCGCGATGCCCGGCGCGGCGGCTACTCGCGGCACGCGTTCGACGCGCCGGAGCACGACCTGCGCACGTGGTTCGTCGAACGGGCGCGGCAGTTGAGCCTCGACGTCGAGACCGACCGCAACGGCAACCTGTGGGCCTGGTGGGGTGCTCCCGGCCCGAACGCGGTCGTCAGCGGCAGCCACCTGGACTCGGTGCCGGGTGGCGGTGCGTTCGACGGGCCGCTCGGCGTGGTGAGTGCGCTGGCAGCGGTGGAAGCCTTGCAGGTCAAGGGGTTCAGTCCGGCCAAGCCGTTCGCGGTGGTGGTGTTCGCCGAGGAGGAGGGCGGACGCTTCGGCGTGCCGTGTCTTGGTTCGCGGCTGCTCACCGGGACAATCGACGCGGACCGGGCGCGGGCGTTGCGGGATCCGTCCGGTGTCACGTTCGCTGAGGCGGCGGCGAAGGCTGGGCTGGACGTGGACCGGATCGGTGCGGATCCGGACCGGCTCGGGCTGATCGGGCAGTTCGTGGAACTGCACGTCGAACAGGGCAGGGGGCTGATCGACCTCGGCTCGCCGGTGGCGGTAGGCAATACGGTGATCGCACACGGGCGGTGGCGGTTCTCCTTTGCCGGGCAAGGAAATCACGCCGGTGCGACGCTGCTCGCGGACCGGGTGGACCCGATGCTGCCCGCCGCCGAGACCGTGGTGGCGGTGCGGCGGCTGGCGCGAAAGCTGTCGGACGCCCGGGCGACGGTGGGACGGCTGGTGCCCACGCCGGGCGGGACTAACGTCATCGCGTCCACTGTGGACCTATGGCTGGACGCGCGCGTACCGGGCACTTCGACACCGGAGCTGGTCGAAGAGATCACTCAGGCGGCGCGAGCGGCCGCGGAGGCGGAAGGGTGCCAGCTGGCGGTCACGCGCGAGTCGTACTCCGACGACGTGGTGTTCGACGAGTCGCTGCGGCGGTCGCTGGGGGAGTGGCTGGGCACTCCGCCCGAGCTGCCCACCGGTGCCGGGCACGACGCCGCGATCCTGGCGGGATTCGTGCCGTCGGGAATGCTGTACGTCCGCAATCCGACCGGGATCAGCCACGCACCGGAGGAATTCGCCGAGGCGGACGACGTCGAGGCTGGCGCCCGGGCGCTGGCCGAGGTGCTGGAGCGGCTCGCGGGATGACCACTTACTGGTGCGAACGGGCCTGGCTGCCCGACGGGATCGCGGAAGCGGTCCGGATCGAAATCGCCGACGGCCGGATCGTTTCGGTGGCCGCCAACGCGGACAAAACCGGAACCGTCCTCAATGGACTGACCCTGCCCGGGTTCGCCAACGGGCACTCGCACGCGTTCCATCGCGCGCTGCGGGGCCGGACGCACCACGAGCGGGGCACGTTCTGGACCTGGCGCGAGCGGATGTACTCGCTCGCCGCCCGGCTCGACCCGGATTCGTACTACCGGCTCGCGCGTGGCGTGTACGCGGAGATGGTGCTGGCGGGCTATACGAGCGTCGCCGAGTTCCACTACCTGCACCACGGGCCGGGCGGCACACCGTACGCGTCGCCGAACGCGATGGGGGACGCGCTGCGGCAGGCCGCGCGCGAGGCCGGGATCCGGATGACGCTGCTCGACACGTGCTATCTCGCAGGCGGCATCGGTGTGCCGCCGGACGAGGTGCAGCAGCGGTTTTCGGACGGCTCCGCCGAGAACTGGGCGGAACGCGTCGCGTTGCTGAAAGAAGACGACCTGTTCCGCGTGGGCGGGGCGATCCACTCGGTGCGCGCGGTGCCGGAGTACGAGCTGCCGAAGGTGGACGACGCGGTGCCGGAGGACCGGCCGCTGCACATCCACCTGTCCGAACAGCGAGCGGAAAACGAGCAGTGCGAGGCGGCGTACCGCTGGACGCCGACCGGGCTGCTCTGGGATTACGGCTTGCTCGGCGAGCGGCTCACCGCGGTGCACGCGACGCACCTGACCGCGCAGGACATCAAGTGGCTGGGCGATTCCCGCAGCGGTACGTGCTTCTGCCCGACCACCGAACGGGATCTCGGCGACGGCATCGGACCGGCCCGGAGCCTGCTCGACGCGGGCGTGCGGCTCGGCATCGGAAGCGACAGCAACGCGGTGGTGGACGCGTTCGAGGAAACCCGGGCGCTGGAACTGGACGACCGGCTCGCCAGCGAGGAACGCGGCCGGTTCACCGCGGAAGAGCTGCTCGCCGCCGGGACGGAGCACGTCTCCGCGGGCTGGCCGGAGACCGGCACTCTCGCGGCCGGTGCCGGGGCGGACCTGGTCACGGTCGCGACGGACACGGTGCGCACGGCTGGGATCGAACCGTCTGGCGTGCTGTTCGCCGCCACGGCCGCGGACGTCCGTACCGTGGTGGTGGCCGGGCGGGAAGTGGTGCGCGACGGTGCGCACGTGCTGATCGAACGACCGGAAACCTTACTGGCCAAGGAGATCGAGGCGCTGTGGCAGTTCTGATCACCGGAATCGGCGAGCTCACCACGAACGACCCTGAGCTGGGCAAGCTCCGCGACGCCGCGCTGGTGCTCGACGGCGAGACTGTCGCATGGGCCGGTCCGGCCGCGCAGGCCCCGGACGCCGACGAGCGCGTGGATGTCGAGGGCCGGGCCGTGCTGCCCGGATGGGTGGACAGCCACACTCACCTCGTGTTCGCGGGCGACCGCACCGCCGAGTTTGAGGCGCGGATGGCGGGCCAGGCTTACGCGGCAGGGGGGATCGCGGTCACCGTCGATGCGACGCGGGCGGCTTCGGACGAACAGCTGGCGGCGAATCTGCGTCGACATGTCGAGGAAGCGGCTGCTCAGGGCACTACCTGTCTGGAAACGAAGACCGGGTACGGCCTCACTGTCGCGGACGAGGAACGGTCGGCGCGGATCGCCGGCGCGGTCGCGGACGAGGTGACCTTCCTCGGGGCGCATCTCGTGCCGCCGGGCGCCGACGCGGAGTCCTATGTGGACTTGGTCTGCGGCGAGATGCTGGACGCGGTCGCGCCGCACGTGCGCTGGGCCGATGTGTTCTGCGAGACCGGTGCGTTCGACGAAGCGCAGTCGGCGCGGGTGCTCAAGGCCGCGGCGGAACGCGGACTTGGGCTGCGGGTGCACGGCAATCAGCTCGGCGAGGGGCCCGGCGTGCGGCTGGCGGTAGAGCTGGATGCGGCGAGCGTCGACCACTGCACGTACCTGAGTGATGCGGACGTCGAGGCGCTCGCGTCGTCCAACACGGTCGCGACTGTGTTGCCCGCGTGCGATCTGTCCACGAGGCAGTCGCTCGCCCCGGCGCGGCGGTTGCTCGACGCTGGCGCGACGGTCGCCTTGGCCAGCAACGCGAATCCGGGCAGCTCGTACACCACGTCGATGGCGTTTTGCGTGACGACGGCCGTGCTGCAGATGCGGATGACCGTGGATGAGGCTGTGTGGTCGGCGACCGCCGGCGGTGCGCGGGCGCTTCGCCGGGAAGACGTCGGCTACTTGCGGCCGGGTGCGCGCGCGGACGTGCACGTACTCGACGCTCCGTCCACCACGCATCTCGCTTATCGGCCCGGGGTCCCGTTGACCCACGCGGTGTGGCGGAAAGGGGCAAAGCTGCGTTAATCCGGTGGCGGCGACGTCCGCGGCTGCGCTAGCGTGAAAGGGAACAGGACGCGCGAAAGACCATTGTCCGGTATGGGTTAGGCTGGACGACTCATTCGCTCTGTTTCCGAGTGCCCGCGATAAGCGGGCCAGCCCAGTGCGTCCCTCTCGAACCAGAACGTTGGTACGGAAGGGACTTCGCTGATGGCGAATAACGTAAGCAACGCGGACGACACTGTGCTCGTGATCGGGGCCGGGCTCGGCGGGCTGTGTCTCGCCCAGGGGCTGCGCAAGGCCGGGATTCCGTGCCAGGTCTACGAACGCGATTCCGCGCTGGACGCGCGCCGGCAGGGCTACCGGCTGCACATCGATTCCCGCGGCGACCAGGCGCTGCGCGACGTTCTCCCGCCGCACCTGCACGAGCTGTTCCTGGCCACCTCGGGCCAGCCGCGCAACGCCACCACGATCTACGACAGCCAGTTGGCCCCGATCACCGAGTTCGTGCTGGACGACGGCGAGGTCCAGCGCAACGTCAACCGGTTCACCCTGCGGCAGATCCTGTTCGAGGGTCTCGGCAATGTCCACTTCGGCAAAGAGTTCGTCCGGTACGAAACGCACGAGAACGGCGTGATCGCGCACTTCGCCGACGGGACGCAGGCGCGCGGCGCGGTTCTCGTCGGCGCGGACGGGGTGAATTCGCCGGTGCGCCGCCAATATCTTCCGCACGCACCGGTAGTCGACACTGGATTGCGTCAGCTGTATGCGAAGATCCCGCTCACCGCGGCGAACCGGGAACTGTTCGATCCGGAGATGTTCGCCGTGTTCAACATTGTTTCCGGGCCGGAGAAGCAGATGATCGGGTTCGCGCCGGTCGACTATCCGGAGCCGATCCCGGACGTCTGCGCGCGGCTCGCGCCGGGAGCCCGGCTCACCCCCGACGTGCCGTACATGACCTGCGCTTTCGGTGCGCGCCAGGAAATCTTCGGGAGGACCGACGACGAACTCCGCGCGCTGTCCGGGGACGAGATGCGGAAGTTCGTGCTTGACCGGGTCGCGGACTGGAATCCGCGCGTGGGCCGGATGGTCGAAAGCTGGCTGCCGGACTCGCCGTTCCTCGTTTCGATCCGGACCAGCGTGCCGATCGGGCCGTGGGAGCCGTCGCGGGTGTGCTTGGTCGGCGATGCGATTCACGCGATGAGCCCGGCCGCGGGAGCCGGGGCGAACACCGCGATGCGGGACGGGGCCGCCCTCGCCGCCGCGTTGAGCAGCGGCACGGTGGACGCGATCGGGAAATACGAGGCGGAAATGCGCGAGTACGGATTTGCCGCGGTGCGCGAGTCGGCGGCGAATGGAGCGCAGCACCTCGGGCAGAACCCATTGCCGGAAATGTCCTTCGCGCCCGTTTCCTGAATAAGCCGGGAAGTGCGCGGGGGCAGGGTTTCTGCCCTCGCGTCCGGCTCTGCGCGCCAAGCGAAGCGGCTCGCGCCACGATGAATACGGACCAGCAGGTGAACGGCGGAAAACCGGCCGCCGCGGCAATGCTTAGTTCATTCAGAGTTCAACTACTGGCCACTCGCTGAGGGATCTGGAGAGCCCCCTCGCGTCGGTACCGTCACTCCCGCAGGACACTCCGGACTGGAGAGCGGGCATGGACTTTTCTCTCATCGTCCTGGTGGTGATCGTCGCGGCGCTGGCCTTCGACTTCACCAACGGGTTCCACGACACGGCCAACGCGATGGCCACCTCTATCGCCACCGGTGCGTTGAAACCGCGGGTCGCGGTCGCGATCTCGGCGGTGCTGAATCTCGTCGGCGCGTTTCTTTCGATCGAGGTCGCGAAAACCATTTCCGGCGGGATCGTCGACGACACCAAGGTCACGCCGGTGGTGATTTTCGCCGGATTGGTCGGGGCCATCGTCTGGAATCTCGTGACGTGGCTGGTCGGGCTCCCGTCGAGTTCTTCGCACGCGCTGTTCGGCGGGCTGATCGGGGCGACCTGGATCGCGTCCGGCGCGGATGCCGTGCACTTCGCGAAGGTCGTCGAAAAGGTGCTGATCCCGGCGGTCGCGTCGCCGGTGGTGGCGGGCGTCGTCGCGATCGCCGGCACCTTTCTCGTCTACCGGATCACCGCCAAGTCCCGGCAGGACATGGTCGGCAAGGGCTTCAAAACCGGTCAGGTGCTTTCGGCCAGCCTGGTTTCGCTCGCGCACGGCACCAACGACGCGCAGAAGACGATGGGCGTCATCACGCTCGCGCTGATCGCGGGCGGTTCGCTCGCGCCGGGATCGAACCCGCCGGTGTGGGTCATCCTCGCCTCCGGCACGGCGATCGCGCTCGGCACCTACTTCGGCGGCTGGCGGATCATCCAGACGATGGGCAAGAAGCTCACCGAAATCCAGACGCCGCAAGGATTCGCCGCCGAGACGAGTTCCGCGGCGGTCATCCTGGCCTCGTCGCACCTCGGCTTCGCGCTGTCGACCACGCACGTCACCTCGGGCGGCATCATCGGCTCCGGGCTCGGCCGCAAGCTCGCCGAGGTCCGCTGGGGCGTCGCGGGCAAGATGGTGATCGCCTGGGCGCTCACGCTGCCCGCCGCCGCGATCGTCGGCGCCATCGCCGCCGCGGTCTCCACGCGCGGCAGCTGGGGCACTGTCTTGGTCGGCGGGGCCGGGGTACTGCTCGCGCTGGGCATCTGGCTCGTGTCGCGGCGCAACCCGGTCACACCTGCCACCGTGAACGACGAGCCGGAGGCTGCCAAGGCCGCTCCGGTTGCGGCTTGAGCGACGGCATGACGTTCACCCACGACGTCGAGGCCCGCCACAGCTTGCGGAAGCACGACATGACGATCAACAACGAGCCGGAGGCCGTCGAGCCGGCTCCGGCTGCGGTCTGAAGGAGCACGACATGGCGATCAACTGGGGTGCCCTTGGCATCGTTTTCGTGGTGGCGCTGGCCGCGGTGGTCGTGCTGACCGGGCTGTTCGCGTACGGCGTGCGCGGGCTGTCCGAGCGCGTGACGGCACGGGCGAACGGCGGCAGCGGCACAGTTCAGTTGACCGGCTCAGTCGTGTGCTTCGCGATCTGCGCCGCGGTGATCGGGTACGGGATCTATCTGATCGTTGCCTAGGCCAGGGCTGCCTCCGCGCGGGCGCGCAGTTCTTCCGGAAGCTCGCCGAGCAGCGGTCGCACCGTTGCCCGGCGAGTTTCGTTCAGGTGGGTCAGCACGTCCAGTGCCGGGGCCCACAGCGTCTCGTCCGCCGCGGCGGTGCGGACCAGCGAGGGCAGCCGATCGTCGCCGAGCAGGCTGAACACATGGTCGATCCGGCTCCGGTCGTCCAGTACGTACGCCGTGCGCAGGAGACCGGCGTCGTCCAGCAAACCGATGCAGCGCCGCACCGTGTCGTCCGGCAGGTGGCCGACGAACCGGCCGAGCGTGATCCAGTCCTCGCGGCGGGTCAGTTCCTCGGCGACCGCCACGACCGTCGCGACCGGGATTCGCGTGATGATCGACGTCGCGCGCCGCGGGTCCAGCTCCGCGGCGACCGAGGCGAGGAAGTTCGGCGACAGCCGTTTCGCGACGTCCACGCCGCGCGACACGTCGACCAGCCCGGCGATCCGCGCGCACAGCAGCGGGCCGAACACCTTCTCCGCGATCTTCGCGGTCACGCCTGCTGGCAACAGCCTGCTGGCCAGGGCCATCCGCTCCAGCACGACGAGGTTCGCGTCGAACAGCGTCGTCGTCACCTGCTCTCGCAGCAGCCGCACCTCGCCCTGGTCGACGCCGGCGAGATAGTCGAGCCGGGCGGGGTCGACGTCGAGCACCCGGGCGAGCTTGAGGATTTCCGGGTTCACAGGCCGACCGCTTTCCGCACCGCGCCGCGCAACAGCGCGGGTACGTACTTCAGGCTTTCCTCACCCGCGCGGGCGAGCGCCTGCGCTTGCCGGTGCCGGGCGTCCCGCAGGGCCGCCGACAAATCCAGTTTGTGCTGCTCAGGAAGGTTTTCGATGCCGTCCGGCAGCGGCGCGCCGAGCTGCTCGGCCAAGGTGCGTTCAGCCATGGTGACCCATCATGCCGCACGATCGGCACCTTGACTTTCGGCAGTGGTGACGAATCGGGCGGCCCTTGTAGCGTCAGCGGAATGAAGGAGGCGACGCGGTTTCGCTGGCGCGTGACGTTCGACGTGCTGCTCTGGGCCGCGTTGTGCGGGTTCGTCGTGCTCGACGGGCCAGTCGAGCGGCCCGTCTGGGAACTCGTCTACGGCCTGGTGTCGGTCACCCTCGCGATGGCCACTGCCCGCGTCTACCCGGCGTTCGCGCTGGTGGTGGCGATGGCGACGGCGCTCGTCATCTCGTTCGGCTGGGGCGGCCGGGTAGCGGTGTGGGAGTTCTTCCTGATCGTCGTGATCTCGTACCTGGCCGGTCTGCGGCTGGCCAGGGCGCGGGTCGCGTTGATCAGTTTTTTCGCCATCGCCGCGGCCGGGGTCCCGTTCGCTTTCCTGCCGCCCGGGGGCTTCAACGCGTGGGGTGCGGTGCTCGGCACGCTCGCGTTCGCCGGGGTCGCGCCGTGCCTGCTCGGCCGGCATGTGCGGTTGCGTCGCGAACTCGCGCAGGACGGGTGGCGGCGCGCCGAGGAGATGGAGAGCAGGCACCGGCTGGTCGCGCAGGAGGCGCGGTTGCGGGAGCGGGCGCGGATCGCCAGCGACATGCACGATTCGCTCGGGCACGAACTGAGCCTGATCGCGGTGCGGGCGGCGGCGCTCGAAGTCGACAGCGAGCTCGGCGAAGCGCAACGCGAGGCCGCCGGGCAGCTCCGGGCCGGTGCGGCGACCGCGACGGAACGGCTGCGCGAGATCATCGGCGTGCTGCGCGAGGACGCCGCACCGGTCGAGCCGGTGCAGGGCGATCTGGGCGAGCTGATCGACCGCGCGCGGGCCTCCGGGATCGAGATCGGGGCGCGGATCGACCGGCTCGACAGCGCGCCGCCGATGGTCGCGCGGGCGGTCTATCGCGTGGTTCAGGAAGGGCTCACGAACGCGGCGAAGTACGCGCCCGGAGCGGCCGTCACGGTGGTCGTGACCAGCACTGACGCGGTGACCGACGTCCGAGTGCGGAACGCGCCGCCGCCCGCTGGGCCGCTGCCCGGCCGGTCGGGGAAACGGGGCTTGATCGGCCTGCACGAGCGGGTGCGGCTGGTCGGCGGGAGCCTGACCGCCGGCCCGGCGGACGGCGGATTCGAGGTGGTGGCGAGCCTGCCGCACGACGCCGCGCCCGCGCCCGAACCGGACGACGAGGTGATCGGGCAGGCCGCGCGGGAGCTGGAACGCGCCCGGCGCGCGGTCCGGTCGAGTCTGCTGCAGGCGATCTTGGTGCCGTTGGGACTGTTCGGGGTGGTCGTCGGCGGGGCCGGGGTGACGTTCCTGGTGCAGTGGTCGTCGTCCGAGCTGCCGTCGGACTCGTACGCGCGGATCCAGCTCGGCATGCCGCGTCTGGCGGTCGAACCCATGCTTCCCGCTCGGCAGCGCACGACGCTCCCGGCGATCAACGTGCCGCCGCAACCGTACGGAAGCACCTGCGAGTACTACGGAACCGGCCGGAGCTGGCTCAACTTCAACCATGCCGTCTATCGACTGTGCTTTGTGGACGATCGAGTGGCGAGCAAGGATCTCTACAGTGAGGACGAAAAGTGATCCGCGTACTGCTGGCCGACGACGAAGCGATGATCCGCGCCGGCGTGGCCGCGATTCTGGCCTCGGACAAGGAAATCGAGGTCGTGGCCGAGGCCGCGGACGGGCGCTCGGCGGTCGAGCAGGCGCGCGCGAACCGGCCGGACGTCGCGTTGCTCGACATCCGGATGCCCGGTCTCGACGGGCTCGCTGCCGCCGAGGAGATCCGCAAGCTGCTGCCGGACACCGGCGTGCTCATGCTGACGACCTTCGGCGAAGACGAGTACATCGAACGCGCGCTGGGCCTCGGCGCGAGCGGATTCCTGCTCAAGGCGGGCGATCCGCGCGAACTGCTCGCCGGGGTGCACGCGGTCGCGGACGGCGCGGCCTTCCTGTCGCCGAAGGTCGCGCACCGGGTGATCACCCGGTTGTCCGGCAGCAGGTTCAGCCGGGCCGCGACCGCGCGCGAGCGGGTGAGCGTTTTGACGAACCGGGAGCGGGAAGTGCTGGTGCTGCTGGCCGAAGGTCTGTCCAATGCGGACATCGCCGCGCGGATGTTCGTGGTGGAGGGCACGGTGAAGGCGCACGTGAGCACGATTCTGACCCGGTTGGACGTACGTAACCGAGTGCAGGCGGCGATTACGGCTTTCGAGGCAGGGCTGGTGTGAGGCGCGGCGGTCGCCAACGGCTGACGCCGGCCCCGACCCGGGTGGTGACCGCCGCGGGCAGCAGCCGGGTGAAGGCCGCCCGTAGCGCGACCGCTGCCGGATTTCGCAGGAGCGGACCGCTGGCACCTGCTTGGATCGACGCCTTCACTACCTTCTGTGTGCGCGGGCGACGTTCCGCGTCATAACGGCGGAGCGCTTCGTCCACTGTGGACGTGCTGACGTGCGAAGCCAGAACCACCGCGTCCTCCAAAGCCTGGCAACCGCCTTGTCCCAGGAACGGCGGCATGGCGTGTGCGGCGTCCCCGAGGAGTGCGATGCGGCCGCGGGTGTAGCTGGGCAGCGGCGTCGCCAGGTGATAGGTGTCGTGCAGCAGGATTTCCGGCGTGACTTCGATGAGCTGCGGAATGGGGTCGTGCCAGCGGCGGTACTTCGCGCTCAGGTAAGCACGGACGTCCTCGTGCCGGATTCCGGCTGGGCGGGCTTCGGAGACCCACCAGTACACCTCGTCGTCCAGCAGCGGCAGAAGGCCGACCTCGGTCCCCGGCGCCCACGTTGTGCTGAGGGTGGGTTTCAGCGGCAGCTTGGCGATGCCGCGGAACGCCGCGCCGCCGCTGTACTCCACCCGGGCGGACGGGAAAAGCGCCTGCCGGGTCGGGCTGTTGATGCCGTCGGCGGCCACGATCAGATCAGTCTCGATCGAGCCGGAATCGTGGTGTACCACGCCGTTCTGCTCGACACCCCGCACCTCGATCCCGGTTTCCAGGCATCCGTCCGGCAACGCTGAGAGCAGTGCTTCAATCAGTTTTGCCCGGTGAATCGCGCCCAGCGGCAACCCATGGCTGCGCACGAAGAGGTCCGCGTCCCAGTTGGCCAGCCGACGCCCGCGCCAGTCGACCAGGCCGCCGCCGTGCTGAGCCGAGAGCCGCGGCTCGACGCCCAGTTCGGCTAGAGCCCGCTGGGCGTTGGGCCACAACGAGATTCCCGCTCCGACGGCGGTGAGCTCCGGTGCCCGTTCGAGCACCGTGACCTCCCACCCGACCCGGTGCAGCCCGATCGCCGCAGCCAATCCGCCAATGCCGCCCCCGACCACGACCGCGCTCCGCGAAGCCATGCCGACCTCCTCTACGTTTGTAGAGGACTCTACACCTGTAGTGTGCCGGGGGTGGAACGGATAGCTGTGATCGGCGACGCGGCCGTCGAGGTCATCGCGGCCGAGGGCATGCGCGGGCTCACCCATCGGGCCGTCGACCGAGCGGCCGGGCTGCCCGCGGGTTCGACGTCGTATTACGCGCGCACCCGCGTCGCGCTGCTGGAACTGGCCGCGGACCGGATGGTCGCGCTGGACCAGGCCGAAATCGCGCCGCCGGAAGGAAAGCTCGCGGAGTTCCTCGGCGCGATGGTGTACCGCTCGATCACGGACGGCCGCACCAGAATGCTCGCGCGGTACGAGTTCGCGCTCGAATCGATCCGACGGCCCGAGTTGCGGGCCAGATACGACGCTGGCGGCCTGGAATTGCGGCGGCGGTGTGCGGAAGTGCTTGCCGCGGCGGGATCTCCGGCTCCGCGGGACCACACCCGGGTGCTCATCGGGTGGCTCGACGGATCGATCTTCGACGCGCTGGCGGGCACGGGCTCCGTCCACCCGCCGACCGAAGCCGAACTGGTGGCCGGAGCCCGTGCCGTGCTCGCCGGATTGGGGTTGCCGGACGCCTGAGGCCGGGAAAGTCGCTCAGGCGTCGCGGCGGTTCAGCACTACGGTCCCGGCCCCGATCCCGGCGATCGCCCAGCCGAGGCAGACCAGCACACCGACCCACGGTCCGTACGGCGGCAGGCTGCCGAACAGCGGATTCACGTCTCCGGACGGCACCATCGCGTTGATCCCCGCGAAAGCCGGGAAGTAGTCCATCGCCCCGGAAATCACGTACGACGACATCAGCATCGGCAACGGCAGCAGCAACACGATAACCACTACCAACGTGCCCGCAGCGCTGCGCAGCACGAACGAAATCCCCAGGCACAGCACGCCAAGCAGCGCGAAATACGCTCCCATGCCCAGCGCGGTAGCCATCCCCTGTGACAGCGACGTGGAACCCCCAGCCCCACGCATCAGCACCGAGGCGACGCCCATGCCCAGCACGGCAACCAGCACGCCGTAAACGAACAGCACCGGCACCAGTACCGCAGCTTTGGCGGCGGTGACCCGAGGCCGCACCGGAACCCATTGCAGCGTCGAGCGAATCGACCCGCTGGTGTACTCGCTGGTCACGAACAGCGTCGCGACCGCGAGCACGCAGAACTCGACCAGATAGATCGCCCCGGCGTTGACGATGCCGTGCGCGGTCTGCTGCCGTTCACTGCCCGCGTGCTGGGAGATGCCCGAAACGGTCGCGTAGAACGCCATCAGCAGCACGCCGCCGGACAGCGACAACCACGTCGCCCGCACGGACCAGAATTTGGTCCACTCCGCCGAAATCGCCAGCTTTGTCATGCCGTAACCCCGTATTCCACCGATCCGGCAGTCAGTTCCATGTACGCCTGCTCAAGCGAAGCTGTTCGTTCCGCGAGCCCATGCAACCGAATGCCCAGTTCGTATGCCAGGTCCCCGATTTCGGCCGCGTTAGCCTCGTTGACGAGCAGTTCGCTGTCTTCACCGGGCAGCACCGACCGGCCGTTCGCCCGAAGCCAGTCCGCGAGTTTCGCGCGCTCGGCCGGATCCGGCACGCGCACCGCCACCGACTGGCTTGAATTGCCCGCGATGAAGTCGCCGATCGCCGCGTCGGCGAGGATCGAACCCTTGCCGATGACCAGCAGCCGGTCCGCGGTCAGCTGCATCTCGCTCATCAGATGGCTGGACACGAACACCGTGCGCCCCTCGGCGGCGAGCGAGCGCATCAGCTGCCGCACCCAGCGGACCCCGTCCGGGTCGAGTCCGTTGACCGGTTCGTCGAACATCAGCACGCCGGGGTCGCCGAGCAGTGCTCCGGCGATGCCGAGCCGCTGGCTCATGCCGAGCGAGAACGTCCCGGTGCGCTTGCCCGCGACGTCGCTCAGCCCGACCGTCGCGAGCACTTCCTCGACGCGGCTCGCGGCGATTCCGTTGCTGCGCGCCATCGCGAGCAGGTGTTTGCCCGCGCTGCGGCCAGGATGCACGGCTTTCGCATCCAGCAGCGCGCCGACTTCCCGCAGCGGAAACCGTAGCTCCGCATATGGTTTGCCCCGGATCAGCGCGTCGCCAGAGTCCGGCCGGTCGAGGCCGACGGTCATCCGCATGGTGGTGGACTTGCCCGCGCCGTTCGGGCCGAGGAACCCGGTCACCGTGCCGGTTTCGATGACCGAGGTGAGGCCGTTCACCACCGTTTTCTGGCCGTAGCGCTTCGTCAATCCGCGAAACGTGATCATAGGGCGAAGTCTGCGCCCGGCCGGGGTGCGCGGGCATCAGCCGACCGTCCCGGACCGACCCCGACTTTAGGCAGGGGTCAGCGGGCGCGGCGGGTCGTGTGCCGGGTCGGTGTGGCGTTTGCGGGGTCTTCCGGCCACGGGTGTTTCGGATAGCGGCCGCGGAGATCGGCGCGGACGGCGGCGTAGCCGGTGCGCCAGAAGGATTCGAGATCGGCGGTGACCGCGGCCGGGCGACCGGCAGGAGACAGCAGGTGCAGCACCACCGGAACGCGGCCGTCGGCGAGCGACGGCGTCTCGGTCCAGCCGAACGTCTCCTGCAGCTTCACCGCGAGCACCGGCTGGTCGCCGTGGTAGTCGACGCGGTAGTGCGAGCCGGACGGGACTTCCAGGCGATCCGGGGCGAGTTCGTCGAGCCGCGCGGCTTCGGGCCAGGGGAGCAGACCACGCAGTGCGGTTCCGGCGTCGATGTTCGCCAGATCCGCGCGGCGGCGGGCCTTCGAGAGATCCAGCCAACTGTCTACATCGGACAGCAGGGACTCGTCGTCCACTGCTGGCCACGGGTCGCCTAGCACGCGGTGCAGGAAGGCTAGGCGTTCGCGGAGCCGGGTGCCGTCTTGGCTCCACCGCAGCAAGCCAAGGCCTTCGGAGCGGAGGCCAGTGACTATTGCGTTGTGCACGAGCTGCGGATCCGGGTCGCGCAAGGGCTTTTCCGACAACACGATCGAGCCCAGGCGGCGGACGTGCCTAGCGACGACGTCGTCGTCCCAGTGTACTTCGTCCACTTCGGACACCAGAGTCGGCGCGGCACGGACCGCCAGTGCTTCATCGGCGGTCGTGGCGAGCCGGATGGTGCCGTGGACGCGGCCCGGGTCGCGGGTGGCTTCGGCGACCGCCAGCCATTCGGCGTCGCCCAGCCCGCTGCCGCTGGGCAGTTCGGCAGCGGTGCCGCTGGCCATCAGATACACCGGGGCCGATCCCAGACGACGTCGCGCCAGCCGTTCCGGATGCGCGAGTGCAACGACCAGCGCAGCGTCGGGTGAACCCTTTGACGGTGCATCGACCAAGCCTGCCAACCGTTTCACGTCCCGCTGCCATCGGCGAGCCGCGTCGTCGTGCGCGGAACGGAGCCGTCGCAGTTCGGCTTCGACATCGGTCAGCGTCGCTCCGGCATCGAGCAGCGCGACGACTTCCGCGGCGGCACGAGCTCCGACAGCTTCGGCGCCGTCCAGCAACGCGCGCGCCAGCCGGGGATGCAAGCCGAGGTCGGCCATCTTCTGTCCGCGCGGAGTGACAACACCGTCGGCCGTGGTCGCGCCGAGTGTGACGAGCAGGCTTCGCGCGGCGGCGAGCGCGCCTTCGCCGGGCGGGTCCCACCAGGCGAGCCCGGTGCCGTCCGGCGTGGACCAGCAGGCGAGTTCCAGCGCGAACCGTGCCAGCTCGGCGGTGCGGATTTCCGGTTCCGGGTACGCGGGCAGCGTCGCTTGCTCGTGCTCCGGCCAGCAGCGGTACGCCCGGCCAGGCGCTTCCCGCCCAGCCCGGCCCGCGCGTTGTTCCGCCACCGCGGCTGAAACCCGCACCGTGGCGAGCCCAGCGAGTCCGCGTCGGTGATCCACCCTCGGCACGCGCGCGAGACCCGAATCCACGACCGCGCGGACGCCGGGAACGGTCAGGCTCGACTCGGCGACGGCGGTCGCGAGAACTACCCGGCGTCGGTCGCGGGGCCGCAATGCTTCGTCCTGCCGGGCCGCGGAAAGCCGTCCGTGCAGAGGCAGGACATCGGCGTCCAGAGAACTCAACAACGCCGACGTCCGCGCGATTTCCCCCGCACCGGGGAGGAACGCGAGCACGTCACCGTCCCCTTCGGACAGTGCTTTCCGGACTGCCGACGCGACCGCGGCCTCGGGACGCTCCCCACGCGCCGGAGCGCGATAGCTCAGCTCGACCGGATACGTGCGGGCATGCGCGGTGACCACCGGAGCGTCGCCGAGCAGTTCCGCCAGCCGTCCGGACGCGACCGTCGCCGAGGTCGCGAGCAGCCGCAGGTCGTCGCGCAACCCAGCGCGGACGTCGAGAAGCAAGGCGAGCAGCAGATCGGCGTCGAGATGGCGTTCGTGGCATTCGTCCAGCAGGACCAACGAGACCCCGGCCAGCTCGGGATCGTGCTGCACCCGCCGCACCAGCAGGCCCGACGTGACCACCTCGATCCGGGTGCGCGACGACACCTTCCGGTCGCCGCGCACGGCGTACCCGACGGTTTCGCCGACCGGTTCGCCCAGCAGCGCGGCCATCCGCCCGGCCGCGGCCCGGGCAGCGAGCCGACGCGGCTCGGCGACCACGACGCGTCCCTCGCCGCGGTTGAGCGCGAGCGGCACCAGTGTGGTCTTGCCGGTGCCGGGCGGGGCGACGAGCACCGCCGCACCGTGCTCGTCGAGCGCGCTCAGCACGGACGGCAGCACCGCTCGGACGGGCAGGTCCGGCAGCGAGGCGAGGTCGGTCACTGCTCGGTGATCTCCGGGGGATTCGGCAACGGGTAGTTCGAGGGCCCGATGTTCGTCTCCAGCGACTTCCGCCAGGCCCCGGTCGACACCATCTTCCGGATCGCGTCGTCCACCGCCTTCCGGCCCTCGGTGTCGCCCTTGCGCAGGCCGACGCCGTATCGCTCGGTGGAGAACGGGCGGCCGACCACCTTCAGCAGCTCCGGATTCTGCGCGGCGTACCCAGCGAGGATCACCGCGTCCGTGGTCACCGCGTCGACCTGGTTGGCCAGCAGCGCGGTGACGCAGTCCGGATAACGCGGGTACTCGACCAGCTGCACCAGTTGCGCGAACTTGTCCTTCACCATCTGCGCGGACGTCGAGCCGGTGACCGAGCAGAGCCGCTTGCCGTTCAGGCTTTCCGGACCGGTGATGTCCGGCGAGGTGAGCCGGACCAGCAGGTCCTGGCCGGTGACGAAGTACGGGCCGGCGAAGCTCACCCGCTGCTTGCGCTTGTCGGTGATCGAATAGGTCGCCACGACCAGGTCGACCGCGCCTGAGGTCAGGTCGGTCTCGCGGCGCGCCGGGGTGGTCTCGTGCCAGGTGAGGTGATCCGGCTCGACTCCCAGCTCGCGCGCGACGAAAGTAGCGACATCGACGTCGAAACCGGCGAGCCTGCCGTCGACGGTCCGTTGCGAAAGCCCCGGCGCGTCGAACCGGATTCCGATGGTCAGGTGGTTGCCGTCACGCGCCCGGGTGGGAAGCGGATCGTCCTTCGACACCGCCGACGATCCGCAGGAGACGCAGCTGACCAGCAAAAACACGGCGGCGAGCACTGCGCGTAACCGCATCGGTGCCTCCGCTTCGCCGGCTGGCTGCTCACAAAGTTCTCAGGTCAGACGGCTAGCCTAAGCGCGTGCGCCGACTGCCCCAACCTGTACTCGACACCATCGGCACGCTCGCCCGGCTCGGGCTGGCTGCCGTATGGCTGGTGTCCGGCGGCGTGAAGATCGCCGATCCGGGGCAGACGTACATCGCCGTGCAGGCCTACGACGTGCTCCCGCACGCGCTGGTGCGCCCGGTCGCCACCGGACTGCCGCTGCTGGAGCTGGTGCTCGGCTTGCTGCTGCTCGCCGGGCTGGCCACGCGCTGGGTCGCGGGCGCCTCGCTGCTGCTGCTGGCCGTGCTCGTCGCGGGCATCGCGCAGTCGTGGGCGCGCGGGCTGAGCATCGACTGCGGCTGCTTCGGCGGCGGCGGGCGCGTGGCCGCCGGGCAAACCGAGTACCCGCAGGAGATCCTGCGCGACACCGGTTTCGCCCTGCTCGCGGTGTGGTTGCTGGCACGGCCGCGCACGTGGCTTTCGGTCGACGGCTGGCTCGGCTGGGGCAAAGGCAGGAACGCCGGGAACTCGGTCGAGGCTTCGGACGACTACCCCCAGAGCATCGCGGAAGGGAACTAGGAACAGTGGGTGGAGCTGCGCGCAACGCGCGGAAAAGCCGTCAGCAGGCGGCGGCCGCGAGGTCGGTCGCCCAGGCGCGGGGCTCGGGGAGCGACCGGAACAAGATCATCGCGGTGGTGGTGGCCGTCGTGGTCGTCGCCGCGCTCGTGATCGGCGGCGTGCTCTGGATCAACTCGAGCAAGAACGCCACGCAGGACAGCGCGATCCAGCCGGGCACGACCTCGGCGCTCGGACCGGGCGTGGTCGAGAAGCGCGACGGGGCCGTGGTGTCGGTCGGCAAACCGGGCGCGCCGAAGACGATCGACCTGTACGCCGACTTCCTGTGCCCGTACTGCGCCAAACTGCAGCAGGACTTCGGGTCGCGGATGGAGAAGGCGATCAACGACGGCCAGCTCACCGTGCGCTACCACATGGTGATCCTGCTCAACAAGAACTCGGACCCGCCGGGCTACTCGCTCGACTCGGCGAATGCCGCGCTCGCCGCCGCCGACCAGCAGAAGTTCACCGCGTTCCACGACGCGCTGTTCAAGAACCAGCCGCCGGAGGGCGGTCGCGGCTACGACAAGGCGCAGCTGATCAAGCTCGGCCAGGACCTCGGGATCACCGACCCGAAGTTCGCGCAGACGGTCAACGCCGGCACCTACGACCAGCAGCTGCAGACGGCGTTCCAGCAGATCCAGAGCGACCCGAAGCTGCAGCAGGACTTCGGCAACGGCCAGGTCGGCTTCGGCACGCCCACTGTCGCGGTCGACGGCAAGGCTGTCCCCGCTTCCGGAGACTGGCTGACCAAGATCCTCAACGGCTGACCCTGATCCGGTCAATTCGCCTGTCCGGGCACAACCCGTCCGCTAACCTGGGCTTTAAGGTCCAGGGGAGGGGCGGGTTGTGTCCGGTTTTCATGTCGACGACGGCGCGTACGAGAACTACGCGAAACAGGTCGACCCACTCGGCGACGAAGTGCGCGCCGCGGCGAAAGCGCATCTCGGTCCGCACGTGACGCTGTCCGGCGACGGGTTCTCCGCGATCGGCGACGAGTCCGGGTTCGCCGGCGCGTACGGCGCGCGGATGCGGGCGTTGCAGGAACGGATGCACGCTCTCGGCGGCGGCTGGCACGACGTCGGCGAGGCCGCGCGGCGTACGCAGGGCAATTACGCCGCGGTCGAGCAGGAACACGGCGACGCGTTGCGCAGGCTTTCGTGAACGCTCCGGTCGATCATCTGGTCCGGAACGGGCTGGACACCACCAATCAGTTCGCCGCGAAGCTGAAACATGATCCGGCGGCGATCAACGGCGCGCGCGACGGGCATGTCGCGCTGCAGACATCCGTCGGACAGGCCAATCAGCACGCGGGCAGTCAGCGGGTGAATCTGGCGCAGGCCAGTTCCGGGGCGACGTCGGAGCGTGCGGTCGCGACGTCGAAGGATCTGGAGAAAGAAGTCCAGGACCTTCTCGACGAGAGCGCGGAAATCGAGCGGGCGGTCGCCGAGGCGGCGGAGACGCTGCACGTCGGCGAGATCCGCAACGATCAGGTCCGGGACGAGATTCTGCGGGAGATCGCGTCTTCGATGAAGGCGCTGGCGGCGGTCAACGGGATTCAGCCGCCGGAGAGCCGGGCGGCCGCGGCCCGGCAGATTTTGCTGCAGCTGCAGACGAAGATCGGTCAGCTGACCGGCCAGGCGGCGACGTTCACCGAGGAGACGCTCGGGAAGCTGACCGGGCTGGGGCAGCGGCTCGGCGGGTCGGAATCGACTTCCGCGAGCAGCGCTTCTTCGGTACCGCAGGCGTTCAACAGCAACGGCGCACACGTCGGCCACGGTGGTGGCGGGGGCGGCAGCGACGGTGGTGGTGGCGGAGGCGTCGCTGTCGCGGGAAAGCCGCGGTTGCCGGTGGCCGTTCCGCCGCAGCCGGGCAGCGGGGTCGGGATCAACCTGCCGGGCGGGAAAACCGTGATGGCACCGAACGAGACCGCGGCCAAAGCGGTCCGGGCGGCGTTGTCTCAGCTGGGCGTGCCGTATGTGTGGGGCGGAACCGCGCGCGGGCAGGGGCTCGACTGCAGCGGGTTGACCATGACGTCCTATCAGGACGCCGGGCTGCAGTTGCCGCGGACCGCTCGGCAGCAGACTGTCGGGGCTGAGGTGCCGTCGATCGACCAGCTGCTGCCTGGGGATCTGGTGGTGTGGTCCGGGCATGTGGCGATGGTGATCGGCGACGGGCAGATGGTCGAGGCCGGGGATCCGGTGCAGATCAGCAAAATCCGGACTACGAATGCCGGGCAGCAGTTTATTGGGTTTTACCGGCCTACGGGGTGATGTGGTGGCTGAATTCGATCTGGATCGCGCGGTGGCGCGGGTGATGGAGGAGGCTTCCCGGACCGGGGAGGCGGCTGCTGCTCGATTTGAGCGGGCTGGGCCGGTGGTGGGAAAGGCTGCTGCTGGTGGGGTTTCGGTTGAGGTAGCGCCTGGCGGGTTGCTGACTGGGTTGACGTTGACCCGGGCCGCGTTGCGCAGCGGTTCCGAGGCGGTGGCTTCGCAGATTCTGGCGTTGTCCCGGCGGGCCGAGCGGCGGGCTGGGGATCGGATGCATCAGGTTTTGGCACCGGTGCTGGGGGCGGAAGCGGTGGCGGTGTTGGGGTATGCGGCGTTGGCTGAGGATGATCCGGATTTTTATGACGAAGAGCCGGTGGTGCTGTGAAGACCCAGGAGCTTATTTCGCTGGCTCGTGATCGGGAGGCTGCGTTAGGACAGGTCGCTTCGTTGATGGGGGAGGCTCGGGGGTCGGCCCATGCGTTGGATGGGTCGGTTGAGGTGACTGTGGATGCGTTGGGGGCGTTGAAGCGGTTGTGGCTTTCGCCAGCTGTGGTGGAGGGGGATCCTTCGCGGGTTTCGGCTTTGGTGCTTGAGGTTGTGCGGGTGGCTATGGCTGAGGCTGAGCAGGATTGCTACAACCGGGTGGGGTTGTTGCTGGGGGAGGAGGCGGGGATGCTGGTTGAGGCGTTGTCTGGGCGGGCTGCCCCGGCTCGTGCTGCGGAGGATGATCCGGGGATGACGGTGGAGGAGTTTCAGCGGTTGCGGGCGGAGAGGGTGGGGGAGAGGCGGTTTCCTGTCGCTGCTGTTGAGTCCACTGTGGATGAAGATGAGTGGGAGGACTTTGATCCGGCGTCGTTGCGGTCGGATCGGTGAGGGCGCTCGAGAGCTGACGCCCCCTTCGGGGGTGGTGGTCGCGTGGGGGGCACCCCGAAGCTGAGTGTGACTACGGCGCGGGGGGGGGGGGGGGGGGGGGGGGGGGGGGGGGGGGGGGAGACGCCCGGTGGGTGGGGTTGGTGTGGACTGGGGGGGTGGGGGGAGGGGGGGGGTGGCGGGGGGGAGGGGGACACCCCCCCCCCCCCCCCCCCCCCCCGCGCCGTGTTTTTGGCTTCGTATCGGGGTGCAGGGCCGGGTGTGGCTGCCTGGATGTGGTGGGGGTGCGGGTTGCGGGTGTGTGGTGGTTGGGGCTGGAGGCCTAACGTGGCGTTGAGTGCTTCCAGCGTGGTGTGGCGGGTGTGGGTGTGGTGGGCGGGGGCTTGCGCTCCTGGTGTGGTGCTGGGGTGCGTCTGAGGTGGTGACTGCGTGGGTGCGCGGGTTGCCGTTGAGTGGTGGGCGGGGGCTTGCGCTCCTGGTGTGGTGCTGGGGTGCGTCTGAGGTGGCGGCTGCGTGGGTGCGCGGGTTGCCGTTGAGTGGTGGGCGAGGGCTTGCGCCCGCAATGCGGCATTGGGCGCGTCCGATGTGGTGGGTCCGCGCATCTAGCGCGCAGTGAGGTTTCTCGGGTGCGGTTGCGGGGGCGGCGGTCCACGGGCCCTCAGCCACGTGAGCTGTCACCGCTCGGTGCGCGCCAGATTTTCGCGGGGGAATTATGCGTGAGGGCTGCTGACGAAACCGCGATGTGGCATCGGGCGCGGCGAGCGGCTGGGTGGGGTCGTGAGGGGCACCCTGAGGGAATCAGAGTCCCTCAGGGTGCCCCTCACGGACGGCGGCGGGGGTGAGATCCACCGTTGCGGTTAGCCGCGTTCGATGAGGTGGCCTACTACTTCTGGGCCAGGGTGGGCGTGGCCTGAGCCGTCTCGGCGGAGGTCTACTTCGGGGAGTTCTACTGGGTCTCCGGTGCGGCTCGCGCCTGCGGGGCGGGGGCCTACCCAGGCGACCTGGACTTCGGTTTCTCCCTTGAGGAAGCGGTGGGTTCGCACGCCGCCGGTGGCGCGGCCCTTGGCTGGGTATTCGCTGAACGGCGTGACCTTGACACTCTGGCCCGTCGCGGTGACGACCATCGGTTCGCCGTGTTCCTCGTCGTCAGTGCGGATGGCACCGAAGAAGACGGCGGTGGCGTTCGCGGCCAGTTTTACGCCTGCCATGCCGCCGCTCTTGGTGCCTTGCGGGCGGATCAGGCTGGCGGCGAAACGCAGCAGCGACGAGTCGGACGAGATGAAGGCCAGGGTTTCGTTTCCGTCGGTCAGCCAGGTCGCGCCTACGATCTCGTCGCCTGGTTTGAGGCTGATGACCTCGAATTCGTCCGAGCGCACGGGCCAGTCCGGCGCGCAGACCTTCACCACACCGCCGCGGGTGCCGATGGCCAGGCCTGGCGAGTTGCCTGCCTGTTCGCCGAGCGGGGCGATGCCTACGACGCGTTCACCCTTTTCCAGCGGTACCAGCTCTTTTGCTGCCATGCCGCCGCGCAATGAAACAGTGCCTGCTTGTTCGGGGAGCACGGGCAGGGGCAGCACGTCCGTCTTGAACGCGCGGCCTCGGCTGGTCACCAGCAATACCTGTCCGCGGGCGGTGGTGTGCACGACGGCTGACACCGCGTCGTGCTTCACTCGGCCGTTGCGGCGACGGACTTCTGACGCCTCTTCGGATTCCGCCGCGGTGCGGGCGACCAGGCCGGTGGCCGAGAGGATCACCTGGCACGGGTCGTCGGCGACCTCCAGCGGGCCGGACGGCTTCGACGCGGCCAGGACTTCCTTGAGGTCGCCGTCGATGAGGCGGGTGCGGCGTTCGGTGGGGAAGTCCTTGGCGATCTTCGCCAGTTCCGTCGAGACGAGCTTCTTCAAGACCGACTCGTCTTCGAGGATCGTGGTCAGTTCGGCGATTTCCGCGCGCAGCTTGTCCTGTTCGTTTTCCAGTTCCAGGCGGTCGTACTTCGTGAGGCGGCGCAGCGGGGTGTCCAGGATGTAGGTCGCCTGGGCCTCCGACAGCTTGAACTTCGTCATCAGGCCGTCCTTCGCGGCGGCCGCGTTTTCGCTTTCGCGGATCAGCCGGATGACCTTGTCGATGTTCAGCAAGGCGATCAGCAGACCGTCGACCAGGTGCAGGCGCTCTTCGCGCTTGCGACGGCGGTAGCGCGTGCGCCGTGTGACGACCTCGTAGCGGTGCTTCAGGAAGACTTCCAGCAGCGCCTTCAAGCCGAGCGTCTGCGGCTGGCCGTCGACGAGCACCAGGTTGTTGATGCCGAACGACTGCTCCAGCGGCGTCAGGCGGTACAGGTCGGCCAGCAATGCCTGCGGGTTGACGCCGACCTTGCATTCGATGACCAGCCGGGTGCCGTTCTCGCGGTCGGTGAGGTCCTTGACGTCCGCGATTCCGGTGAGCCGCTTGGACTTGTTGACCTCGTCGGTGATCTTCTCGATCACCTTCTCCGGGCCGACGCCGTACGGCAGCTCGGTGACCGTGATGGCCTGCCTGCCGCGGCTGCCCTCCAGCGGGCCGGTCTCGACGTTCGCGCGCATGCGCACGACGCCGCGGCCGGTTTCGTAGGCCTTGCGGACCTCGTCCAGGCCCAGCAGGGTGCCGCCGGTCGGCAGGTCGGGGCCGGGGACGTACTCCATCAGCTTGTCGAGCGTGGCGTTCGGATGGTTGATCAGCCACCGCGCGGCGCCGATGACCTCGCCGAGGTTGTGCGGGATCATGTTGGTCGCCATGCCGACCGCGATTCCGGACGTGCCGTTGACCAGCAGGTTCGGGTAGGCGGCGGGGAGGACCGAAGGCTCTTCGAGCGAACCGTCGTAGTTCGGGCGGAAGTCGACGGTGTCCTCGCCGAGTTCGCCGACGAGCAGCATCGCTTCGTTCGACATCCGGGCCTCGGTGTATCGCGAGGCGGCCGGTCCGTCGTCGGGGGAACCGAAGTTTCCGTGCCCGTCGATCAGCGGGGCGTTCATCGAGAAGTCCTGCGCCAGCCGGACCATCGCGTCGTAGATCGCCACGTCGCCGTGTGGATGGTACTTGCCCATGACGTCGCCGACCACGCGCGACGACTTCACGTACGCGTGCGTCGGGCGGTAGCCGTTCTCGTTCATCGAGAACAGGATTCGGCGGTGCACCGGCTTCAACCCGTCTCGCGCGTCCGGGAGGGCGCGCGAGTGGATCACCGAGTACGCGTACTCCAGGTACGAGTCTTCGATCTCCGTCTTCAGCGGGTTGTCGAAGACCTGTGCGCCCGGCGAGTCGAACGCGCTCGGGTCGACCCGGGTCACCGGGGTCTTGCTACGGCGAGCCATGGCTCACAACTCCTTGGGAACGAACGGAAAACTCAGACGTCGATGGCGTCGCGGTCGACGCGGTCGGACGATTCGACCAGCCAGTTGCGCCGCGGCTCGACCTTTTCGCCCATCAGCAGTTCCAGTGCCAGCTCCGCGGCCTCGACGTCCTCCAGCGTGATCCGCCGGACCGAGCGCGTCGCCGGGTTCATCGTGGTTTCCCACAGTTCGTCGGCGTCCATCTCGCCGAGGCCCTTGAACCGCGGCACCGGCGTGACGACCTGCTTGCCCGCCGCTTCGAGTTCGGCGACCTTCTGCTCCATCTCGCGCTGGGTGAAGGTGAAGATGGTCTCCCCGCCGCGGCCCTTCGTGGTGATCTTGTGCAGCGGCGGCATGGCCGCGTACAGCCGGCCGTCCTCGATCACCGGGCGCATGTACTTCGCGAACAGCGTGATCAGCAGCGTGCGGATGTGCGAACCGTCGACATCCGCGTCCGCCATCAGGATGACCCGGCCGTAGCGCATCGTGGACAGGTCGAACGTGCGGCCGGTGCCCGCGCCGAGCACCTGCACGATCGAGGCGATCTCGGCGTTCTTCAACGTGTCGCCCAGCGACGCCTTCTGCACGTTGAGGATCTTGCCGCGCAACGGCAGCAGCGCCTGGTACTCCGACACCCGCGCCATCCGCGCCGAGCCGAGCGCGCTGTCGCCCTCGACCAGGAACAGTTCGCTGCGCGCGACGCCGGTGGTGCGGCAGTCGACCAGCTTCGGCGGCATCGCGGCGCCCTCGAGCGCGGTTTTGCGCCGGGCGGCGTCCTTCTGCTGTTTCTGGGTGAGCCGCACGCGGGCCGCGTCGACCACCTTCTGCAGCACGATCTTGGCCTCGGACTTGGTTTTCCGGTCCTCGGTCCAGGCGCGCAGCTGCTTGTCGACGATGCCCTGCAGCACGCGCGTGATGCCCGCGGTGGACAGTTCGTCCTTGGTCTGCGAGGTGAACTGCGGCTCCGGCAGCCGGACGTGGATCACCGCGGTCATGCCCTCCAGCACGTCCTCGGTGGTCGGCGGGTCCTCCTTCGCCTTGAGCAGCCCGCGCGTTTTGCCGATCGCGTCGACCAGCGCCCGGGTCACCGCGCGGTCGAACCCGCGCCGGTGGGTGCCGCCGTGCACGTTGCGGATGGTGTTGGTGAAGCATTCCACGGTGCGCTCGTAGCCGGTGCCCCAGCGCAGCGCGACCTCGACCTCGGCGTGTCGCTCCACATTGGACTGCATGACGCCGTTGGCGTCCGCCGCGTTCTCCTTGTACGTGCCCTCGCCGGTGATCATCAGCGTGCCGCAGACGGGTTTTTCGCTGTCCGGGGCGAGGAAATCGACCATGTCCGCCAGCCCGTTCGGGAAGTGGAAGGTCTCCTCGTTGATGGTGTCCTCGAACGTGGTGCGAAGCACGTACGTGACGCCTGGCACGAGGAAGGCGGTGTTGCGCAGCTTCGTGCGCACGCCTTCGACGTCGAGCGCCGCGCCGGTTTCGAAGTACCGCGCGTCGTACCAGTAGCGGATGGACGTGCCGCTGCGTTCACCGCGCTTCATCTTGCCGACGAGGTTCAGCCCGGAGCGGCGGGTGAACTTCGCCTTCGGGCCGGGGCCGTCGAACACGCCGGGCACGCCGTGCGCGAACGACATCTGGTGCACCTTGCCGTTCTGCTTCACCGTGACGTCGAAGCGGTGCGACAGCGCGTTCACCGCCGAAGCGCCGACGCCGTGCAGGCCGCCGGACGTCTTGTACCCGGAGCCGCCGAACTTGCCGCCGGCGTGCAGCCGGGTCAGCACCAGCTCGACGCCGGAGAGGCCGGATTTGGCGTGCACGCCGGTGGGAATGCCGCGGCCGTCGTCGTCCACCTGGACGCTGCCGTCGGCGTGCAGCGTGACGACGATGCGCGAGGCGTGCCCCGCCACGCCCTCGTCGGTGGAGTTGTCGACGACCTCGGAGAAGAGGTGGTTGATGCCTCGGCTGTCGGTGGAGCCGATGTACATCCCGGGGCGCTTGCGGACCGCCTCGAGTCCTTCGAGGTGGGTCAGGTCGTCGGCCCCGTACAGAGTCTCAGCAGTCACGAGGTCGTTCTCCCGGATCGAGGCGAGCTGTTCGGTGGGCAAACAGGCGGCCGGAGCAGGGGCCCCGGGCCGTCACCGTACTGCAGGATATCCGCACCCCCTGACAGGAACTGGCCGCTGCGTCCCGCACGCGCTCCGCGAGCGTGTCCCAGGTCACCGGTATAGTCCTGCTGGAATACATCTTCCACGCGAGTAGTTGTGCAGACAAGCAAGGACGGAACGAACCGGCTAGGGAGCGGTCATGCAGTTCGGAATCTTCTCGGTGGGCGACGTCACGACCGATCCCACCACGGGCGTCACGCCCACAGAGCACGAGCGCATCAAGGCGATGGTCAAGATCGCGCTCAAGGCCGAGGAGGTCGGCCTCGACGTCTTCGCCGTCGGCGAGCACCACAATCCGCCGTTCGCCGCGCCGGCGAACCCGACGGTGCTGCTGTCGAACATCGCGGCACAGACGGAGAAGATCGTCCTCTCGACGTCGACCACGCTCATCACCACCAACGACCCGGTGCGGCTGGCCGAGGACTACGCCATGCTGCAGCACCTGGCCGACGGGCGGATCGACCTGATGATGGGCCGCGGCAACACCGGCCCGGTCTACCCGTGGTTCGGCCAGGACATCCGCCAGGGCATCCCGCTGGCCGTCGAGAACTACGCGCTGCTGCACCGGCTCTGGCGCGAGGAGGTCGTCGACTGGGAGGGCAAGTTCCGCACCCCGCTGCAGGGCTTCACCTCGACGCCGCGCCCGCTCGACGGCGTGCCGCCGTTCGTGTGGCACGGTTCGATCCGCAGCCCGGAGATCGCCGAGCAGGCCGCCTACTACGGCGACGGGTTCTTCGCCAACCACATCTTCTGGCCGACCTCGCACTTCCAGCAGCTGATCGCGTTCTACCGGCAGCGCTACGAGCACTACGGGCACGGCAAGGCCGACCAGGCCATCGTCGGGCTCGGCGGGCAGGCGTTCATCCGGCCGAAGTCGCAGGACGCGTGGAACGAGTTCCGGCCCTACTTCGACAACGCGCCGGTGTACGGGCACGGACCGTCGCTGGAGGACTTCACCGAGCAGACGCCGCTGACCGTGGGCAGCCCGCAGGAGGTCATCGACAAGACGCTGACCTTCCGCGAGCACTTCGGCGACTACCAGCGCCAGCTGTTCCTGATGGACCACGCCGGCCTGCCGCTCAAGACCGTGCTGGAGCAGCTCGACCTGCTCGGCGAAGAGGTCGTGCCGGTGCTGCGCAAGGAACTGGACGCGAAGCGGCCGGCGCACGTGCCGGACGCGCCCACGCACGAATCGCTCAAGGCCGCGGCTCAGGCTGTCCACGCCTGACCCGGGTACCGCCGGATTGAGGGGAGAGGTCATGACTGCACGCACTATCGCCGTGGTCACCGCCGGGTTGAGCCAGCCGTCGTCGACGCGGCTGCTGGCCGACCGGCTGGCCGAGGCCGCACGCGCCGCGCTCGTCGGCGACGACGTGACGGTGGAGGTGTTCGAACTCCGCGACATCGCGGTGGACGTCACCAACAACATGCTCACCGGGTTCCCCAGCCCGAAGCTGCGGGAAGTGATCGACACCGTGACTCGTGCGGACGGGCTGATCGCCGTGACACCGGTGTTCACCGCTTCCTACAGCGGGCTGTTCAAATCGTTCTTCGACGTGCTGGACAAGGAAGCGCTCGACGGCAAGCCGACGCTGCTCGCCGCGACCGGCGGTACGGAACGGCATTCGCTCGCGCTCGACTTCGCGCTGCGGCCGCTCTTCGCCTACCTTCGCGCGACCGTGGTCCAGACGGGCGTGTACGCGGCGTCGTCGGACTGGGGCAGCGTCGAGGCGACGGGTGCGTTGCAGCAGCGCGTGGAGCGGGCTGGTCGCGAGCTGGCTCAGCTGGTCGCGGCGGCACCCGAGGCGAAGCCGGACGACGAGTACGCCTCGGTGTCGTTCGAGCAGTTGCTGGCTGGGAACTAACGGCGGCTCCTCGCGGTCAGGATTGCCTGCGGCGCTGGGGTTTCCGGATCGAGGACCAGTTCGGCCTCGACGGTGAACCCGGCGTCGCGCAGCCAGCTCGTCATGCGTTCTCGCGGGCGGCGGTGCACCTGGACCTTCATCGGGTGGCCGCCGTAGCCCTCGGTTTTGAGCCGGGTTTCGTCGCCGACGTGGAAGAGCAGCTGGAGCAATCCGCCGGGGCGCAGGGCTTGGCGGAAGTTCGTGAAGACCGCCGGGACTGCGTCGTCGGGCACATGGATGACCGACTGCCACGCCACGATCCCGGCCAGCGAAGCGGCGGGCAGCGGCTCGGTCATCGAGCCGACTTCGAACCGCAGCGCTGGATAATCGCGCCGGGCGACCTCGATCATGCCGGGGGAGAGGTCGACGCCGTACGCGGCTACGCCGAGGCTGTTGAGGTGGGCAGTCACCTGGCCGGGACCGCAACCGAGGTCCGCGACTGGGCCGTCGCCGACTTGGTCGGCGAACAACCGCAGCGCGGCAAGCAGATACGGCTGTGTGCCGAGCGCGTCGCGGACGAACGTGGCGTAGTCCTCCGCCACGGTGTCGTACGAAGTCCGGGTGTCGGTGAGCCATTCCATGTCAGCCTGCCGGGTTCTGGGCGATGAGGACGGTGGCGAGCGTGGCCCAGCCGAGGGTTGAATACAGCTGGTGCCCGTCCGGGGTCGCCAAGAGAATCCCGGTGGTCGCGCCGTGTGCCACGGCGTTTTCCGCGAGACAACTCATCACCACGCTGCCGAGACCGCGGCGGCGATGCTCGGGGACGGTTTCGATCCGGTCCGCGATCGCGTCGGGGCCGACCACGGCCATGACGCCCCGCGCCGCGACGCCCGAATTGGGATGTCGCAGCACGGTTTCGCAGACCGTTCCGGTCCACGAGGTCGCGCACGTGTAGGGCGGCGGGGCCGCACGCGGTGGATGTCGGCGCAGAGGAATCGTCATGAGTGCTTCGCGGGCGTCCCGGATTTTCAGCCCCGCCTCGCGCATGATCGCCTCGACTGTCTCCGGCTGGTTCGTGGGCACGGTCAGCCAGCTCGGGCGCGTTGCGGCGGCGACCTCGTCGGCGAGACCGCGCAGGACCGCCGGATCGGTGGACAACGCGATGATCTCGCGGTGCCGATCCGGTTGTTCGAGCAGGACTCGCAGCCCGCCGCGGGTTTCTTCGGCGGGACGGAATCCTCGGGACGCGCCCCATCCCGCCTGCCAGCGGCGGATGAGGTCAGGCAGTGTTTCGACCACGCGAGCAGCTAAGCATCCGGCACCGACAAAAACGCGCCGGTCCGCCTCAAGGGTCCAGTATGGACAGTCCAGCTGGCAGTAACGAGGGCCCGGCGGCACACTGAGCCGATGGGATGGGGAAAGCCGGTGCGCCGGGTGGTCTTCTCGGTCGTCGGCGGGGCGCTGGTGATCGTCGGGATCGTGCTGCTCGTGCTGCCGGGGCCGGGACTGCTGCTGGTGCTCGCCGGATTGCTGGTGCTGGCCTCGGAGTTCCCGGCGCTGCAGCGCTTTGTCGGCCCGGTGCGGACGCGGGCGATGAAGGCCGCCGAGGAGAGCGTGTCCTCGCCGCTGCGGATCGCCGGTTCGGTGCTGGCCGGGCTCGCGTTGCTGGCCGCGGGCATCGTGTGGGGGACGGTGCGCTCGCTTCCGCTGAGCGGGTGGAGCACGGGGACGAGCCTGATTCTGTCCAGCCTGATCTTGTTCGCGCTGCTGATCTGGAGTTATCGGCGGGTGCGGGCGAAGCGGGAGGCCTCAGGCGAGCAGGGCGGCAAGGCTTAGGTAGCCGCCACCGCCGATCACGACGCCTGCCACCGCGCCGATGCTCACCTGCGCGGCAGTGTGGTCTTTCAGCTCGACGCGCGACCAGCACACCCACGCGACCGCCAGGAAAAGCAAGGCAAGCCAAGGGCTGTAGACCTTCATCAGCATCACTGTCGACCCGGCGGCGACCATGGCGTGCATCGAGATTTTGAATTTCAGGCCGAAGGTCACTGCCAAAGCGACGACCAGACAGGCCAGTTCGGCGGCGGCAAGCGCGATCATCTCGTGCGGTGCGCCGCCGACGAGCAGCACGACAAAGCCGAGCGCGAGGGATCCGATGCACGCGGCGAACGGCACGAGCCGACCGGCGCGGTTGGTGACGTGGTGGCTGTCCCACTTTCCGCGTTTCGCGCCGCGCACGATGATCGCCATGGGGATCAGGGAGCCGGTGACGCCCACGATCAGGCCCCACAGGACGGCTTCGCCGAGCTGGTGGCCGGTGACTTGCCAGGCCACCACGAGCGGCAGGCCGAGTACCCACACCCACGGGGCGAGCACTTCCGTCGCTACTCGCGCGACGCGGCGGCGGATACCGCTGGGAGCCAATTCGGCGGGAGGGGCAGAGGTCACGGCCGGAATCGTACCGGTGCCGTGCGCAGTAAAAGAGAAGCGCCTGGACCCGCGAATTCGCAGGTCCAGGCGCTTTCTAGCAGTGCTTCATCAGGACGCGTAGAGCTTGGCCACCTCCGCGGCGGACAGTGCCCGGTCGTACAGCCGTACCTGGTCGACCGCCCCGTTGAGGAAGTCCACCGGGTTCCCGCCGTACTTGCCGCGGCCGATCACCGTGTGTCCAGTGGAGGCCTCGCCAAGGCAAACGCTGCGCGACGCGGCCAGCTGCCCGTCCACATACAGCGCCAACTGCCCGGTAGCGGCGTCGCGGACCCCGACCAGGTGGTACCAGCGTCCGGCTTCCGGCGTCATCGGGGCGAGTGCCCGCGTGCCCACGAAGCTGAACGCCAGCTTGTGGTCCGCGCCGGAATACTGCAGGAAGAACGCGCTGTGGTCGTTGCCGTCCTGGCTCACCACGGTCTGGAAGCCGTCGCCGACCGCGTTGAACTTCACCCACGCGGCGACGCTGTAGCTCAGGTCGGTCTTCACCAGCGGGGCACCGGTGTCGGCGTACTGGCCGGAGCCGTTCACCGCGAGGGCCGAGCCGCTGTGTCCGGCGGTCCACGAAGCGCCGCCGACGAGCGTCGCGTCGTGGTGGCCCACGACGTCCGCCGCGGTGGTGCCACTGTTCTCGTCGAACGGGTACGCGGCGATGCCGTCGATGCCCGGGGTTCCGGGCGGGATCACCGGGCCCTGTTGCGGTGAGCCGTCAACCCCCTTGATCACCGACAGGTTCGCGGCCCGGACGGCGGCGAAGTCCATCTTCTTCACCTGACGGTCGTAGGTGAAGAAGCCGTTGACCTCCTTTTCCACGTCGGTGGTCTGCGTGTACACCCCGGCCGACACGCCGCATTGCCGTCCGGCGAGCAGCAGGCGTTGCTGGAGTTCGGCGTAGCGCCGGGTGAGCGTGGCGCTGTCCGGTTCCATCTCGTACGCGAAGCTGCCCGCCGGGTCGAACTGGTGGCCGTCGACCTTCAAACCGAGGCCGCCGTATTCGCCGTCGACCGCGGCGCGGTTCGCGTCCGGCACGGGGGTTCCGGGACCGGTGTAGGTGTGGTCGTCGTAGAGATCGCCGCGGCCGCTGTCCGGTTCGGAACGGCAGCAGTTCACGCCGGACTCCGCGTCCACCAGCCGGGTCGGGTCCCAGGCCTTGACCTGGTCGGCGATCCGGCCGACGGCGTAGTCGCCCCAGCCTTCGTTGAACGGGACCCAGGTGACGATCGACGGGAAACTGCGGTGCTGGTCGATCATCCGGTGCAGTTCGGATTCGAAATTGGCCTGGGACGCGGGCGTCGCCTCGATGTCGTCCTTCATCGCGGGCATGTCCTGCCACACCAGCAGCCCGAGCTTGTCCGCGTAGTAGTACCAGCGGTCCGGTTCGACCTTGATGTGCTTGCGCACCATGTTGAACCCGAGCGCTTTTTCCTGCTCCAGGTCGAACTTCAACGCCGCGTCGGTGGGTGCGGTGTAGATGCCGTCCGGCCAGAAACCCTGGTCCAGCGGGCCGAGCTGCATCACGAACTTGCCGTTGAGCAGCATCCGTTGCTTGCCGTCCGCGGTCTTGCCGATCGAAACCGACCGCAGCCCGAAGTACGAGCCGACACTGTCCCCAGAGGACAGTGAGACACGCAGGTCGTAGAGGAACGGATCGTCCGGCGTCCACAGATGCGGCTTGTTCACCTTGAGTTTCAACGGAGTGTTCGCCGGTCCGGACGCGAAGCCGACGACGCGGCCGTGGTCGTAGGCGACGGCTTGCACGCGTTGTTTCACCGGCCCGCCCACCACGGCGTTGACGGTGACCGAGCCGCTGGCGACGTCCGGCGTGGTGTCCACCCGCGAGATGTAGGCCGGGGTCACCGGTTCCATCCAGACGGTCTGCCAGATGCCGGACGTCGGGGTGTAGAAGATCCCGTCGCCGGGTTTGCGCTGCTTGCCGAGAGGCTGTCCGCCCGCGTCATTGGGATCCGTGACGCCGACGACGACTTCCTGGTCTTTCCCCGTGGTCAACGCGTTGGTGACGTCCGCGGAAAACGCGTCGTACCCGCCGGTGTGGCGGGCGACCTGATGGCCGTTGACCCACACCGTGGTGTCGTAGTCGACCGCCTGGAAGTGCAGGATCAACCGCTGGTCCCGGCCGCCGACGTGCCAGTTCTTCGGCACCTGGAACGTTCGCCGGTACCACATCGACGTTTCGTGCCGCATGATTCCCGACAGCGCCGATTCGACCGGATAAGGCACGAGGATGCGTTCGTCGAGACTGCGTTTGATCGGCGGCGAGTCGCCGGGTTTGGCGGCGGAGAATTCCCAGACGCCGTTGAGGTTCTGCCAGTTGTCGCGGGTCAGCTGCGGCCGCGGGTACTCGGGGAGAGCGTTGCTCGGGGAAACTTGATTGGTCCAGGGGGTGGTGAGGGGCGGGGTGAGGCGGTGCCATTGCGGCGGATCGGCCGCGGCGGCGGGGACACTCGACAACCCGGACACGGCCACGGCGAGCGCGGCGGCTGCCGTGGCCAGGCGGCCGGGTCTGCGGGCAGGACGGACCATCGTCGAACCTCCTACTGACAGGTGGATCAGCGCGGATGGAACTGCACGGGTCAGGATCGGCGGGAGCGGGCCAGCAGCCGCTGGATCACGACGACGACCAGCAGGAACGCGCCGCTGACCACCGTCTGGTAGTTGGAATCGAGGGTGCCGACCTGGTTGATGACGTTCTGGATCAGCGTCTTCAGCAGCACGCCGACGAGCGTTCCGAGGACGGTTCCCGCGCCACCGGTGAGCAGCGTTCCGCCGATCACCACCACGGAAATCGCGTCGAGTTCCGTGCCGACGCCGAGCACGGTGACGCCCGATTGCAGATAGGCCGCGGTGAGCACGCCGGCGAATCCGGCGAGCGTGCCGCTGAGCGTGTAGAGGGTGATTTTGGTGCGGGCCACCGGAAGACCCATCAGCAGCGCGGACTGTTCCGAGCCGCCGAGCGCGAAGACCGACTGGCCGAACCGGGTGCGGCGCAGCAGCAGCCCGCCGAGTCCGAAAAGGACCAAAGCGAGGTACACCGGTACGCCGACGCCGAAGATCTTGCCTTGCCCTAGCCAGAGCAACGCCGAACCTGGCTCCACTTTGTACGTCGTGGCGCCCTCTTTGGTCAAGGCCAGCAAGAGACCGCGAGCGAACAACAGCGAGGCGAGCGTGACGATGAACGGCACCATTTTCGTCCGCGCGATCAGAATTCCGTTGACGAATCCGATCAGCCCGCAAACGACCAATGGCAGCAGGATCGCGACGACCAGGCCGTAACGGGAACCGTACGCGGCCAGCACTCCGCCGAGCGCGTACACCGAGCCGACGGACAGATCGATCCCGCCGGAAATGATCACGAAAGTCATGCCGAGCGCGATCACTGCCAGGAACGAACTTTGCAACGCGAGATCGCGCAGGTTGTCCGCGGAACCGAAGCGTGGGAAGGCAAACCACGCGCCGGCCACGCCGAGCACGAGCACTACGGCCGCACCTTGGCGTTGCAGGACTGCCGCGAACGCCGCGCCACGTTCCGACGGCGGGGCGGCGGTGGTCGTCGCGATCATCGCGTGCTCCATTCCCTGGCGACGTACACCGCGGCGACGATGATGGCGGCCTGCACCATTTGCGCGGCGGAATCGGGCAGGTCGTGCTTGATCAGCGTGGCGTGCACCAATTGCATGAGCAAGGCACCGAACACCGTGCCGAGCACGCGTACCCGGCCGCCGGTGAGCGGAGTTCCACCGACCACCACGGCGGTGATCGCGGACAATTCCATCAGCAGGCCGACATCGTTGGGATCGCTCGCGGCGAGCCGTGCGGTGGACAGCACCCCGGCGATCGCGGCGAGCGCGCCGGACATGGCGTACACGCCGATCAGGACGCGCTTGACCGGAAGCCCGGCGAGTGTCGCGGCAGGACGGTTGCCGCCGACCGCGACCAGGTGCCGTCCGAAGGTGGTGCGCCGCACCAGCAATCCGGCCAGCACGGAGAGAACCGCGGCCACCAGGACCATGATCGGCACGCCGAGCACGTCGCCGCTGCCGAGCGCGAGGAAGTCCGGGTTGTGCAGTTGCACCAGTTGCCCGTGCGCGATCACGAGCGCTAGCCCGCGACCGCCGACGAGCAACGCCAGTGTCGCGATGATCGGCTGAATCCCGAGCTGCGCCACCAGGAATCCGCTGAACAGCCCGGACGCCACCCCGGCGATCAGCGCGACGACGATCACCATTAGCGGCCCGGCCCCGAGATACAGCGGGACGAGCGCCGCGGCGACCGACATCACCGAGCCCACCGACAGGTCGATGCCTTCGGTGCCGATCACCAGTGCCATGCCGAGCGCGACGATGCAGACCGGCGCGGCCTGCACCAGTTGCGTGCGGAAGTTGGCGGCGGACAGGAAGTTCTTCGTGAACGCGATGTTGAACAGCAGCAGTACGACCACGGCCAGGTACACGCCGTAGTTCTGCAGCCAGCTTGTGACGCGGGCGCGGTCAGGTCTCGTCAGTGTCGCGGTCGACATCGTTGTCACCCCCTGCGGCGATCGCCGCCAGCACGTTGTCCTCGGTGACCGCGTCGCCGGCCAGTTCGGTGGCGACGCTGCCGTCGCGCAGGACGACCACCCGGTCCGCGCCGTCGAGAATCTCTTCCAGTTCGGACGAAATCAGCAGCACGCCCAGCCCGTCCTTGGCCAGTTCGTCGATGAGCGCTTGCACCTCGGCTTTGGCTCCGACGTCGATGCCTCGGGTCGGCTCGTCCAGCAGCAGCACCTTCGGTCCGGTAGCGAGCCAGCGCGCCAGCAGTACCTTTTGCTGGTTTCCGCCGGACAGCTCGGACACCTTCTGCTCCGGGCTGGACGCCTTGATCCGCAACCGTTCCATGAACGTCTTCACCACGCGGTCCTGTTTGGACCGGCTGACGAAACCGAAAGTGGACAGCCGAGGCAGTGCGGCGAGCACGATGTTCTCGCGCACGGACAGGTTCGGAATGATCCCGTCCGCCTTGCGATCCTCGGCCAGCAGGGCGATCCCGGCTCGCATCGCCGCGGAGATCTTCCCGCGCTTCAACGGTTTCCCAGCCACCAGCACGGTACCGCCTTCGAGCGGGAAAGCCCCGACCACGGCCCGTGCCGTCTCGCTCCGGCCGGACCCGAGCAGCCCGGCCAGCCCGACGACCTCGCCCGGTCGCACGCTCACCGAAACGTCGTGCAGTTTGTTCCCGCCGGATAAATGAGAGGCCTGCAGCAACGGTTCCTGCTCCGCGTGATGCTCCTCGGCGAACGCGGTGACGCCCTCAGCGCGGATCTGCCGGATCTCCCGGCCGAGCATCATCGACACCAGCTCGATGCGCGGCAACGGCTTCAACGGTCCACTGTGGACTACTTGGCCGTCGCGCAACACAGTGACGCTGTCGCACACTCGGTACAGCTCGTCCATCCGGTGGCTCACGTAGAGCACCGAGATGTCGTCCGCGTGCAGCCGGGCCAGCACCTCGAACAACGTGTCCACTTCGCGCGGCTCAAGGGAAGAGGTCGGCTCGTCCATCACGACCACACCGGCCTTTGTGGACACCGCGCGAGCCAGCGCGACCATCTGCTGCGCGCCGACCGCGAGCGTGTGCAGCGGACGCCGCACGTCGGTGTCGATCCCGTACCCGCTGAGCAGTTCGCGCGCCTGCTCGTTCATCGCCGACCAGTCGATCAAGCCGGCGCGGGTGCGCGGTTCCCGCCCGAGGAAGACGTTGCTCGCCACGCTCATCAGCGGAACGAGATTGACCTCCTGGTAGATGGTGGAGATTCCGGCGCGCTGCGCGTCGATCGGCCTGCGGAACTCGACCGGCTCGCCGAGGTGGCGCACCTGCCCCTCGTCCGGCCGGTACACGCCGGTGAGGACTTTGATCAAAGTGGACTTGCCCGCGCCGTTTTCCCCGACCAGCGCGTGGACTTCACCACGCCGCAGAGCGAAGGAGACGTCGTCGAGGGCCACGGTGCCGGGGAACCGTTTGGTCACCCCGGTCACCTCGAGCACCGGTGCGGTCATGGTCGCCACCTGGGTGTCGGCCGTGCTCGTCATCAGTACGCGTTCCCGACCTTCTGGGCCGCGTTCGATTCGTCGTAGGAGTCGTCGGTGATGACGATGCTCGGCGGGATCGGCTTGCCGTCCTCGAACTGCTGCAGCGTCTGGAACGCCAGCTGCCCGAACCGCGGGTTCGATTCGACGACCGCGTTGTAGCTGCCGTCGACGATCAGCTGCACCGCGTTCCGGGTGCCGTCGACGGACACCACCTTCACGTCCTTGCCGGGGTTCTTGCCCGCGGTCTTGAGCGCGTTGACCGCGCCGATGCCCATCTCGTCGTTCTCCGCGTACACCGCGGTGAGGTCCGGGTGGCTCTGGATCAGCTGTTCCATCACCGACTGGCCCTTGGACCGGTCGAACTCGCCGGTCTGCTCGGCGACCACGGTGAGCCCGGGCGTCTTCGCGAGCTCGTCCTTGAACCCCTTGGTGCGGTCGGTGGTCACGTTGTTGCCGGACGAGCCGAGCAGGATCGCGACCTTGCCGTTGCCGCCGGTGGCCTTCGCCAGCGCGGCGGCCGCGCGGTGGCCCTGCTCGATGAAGTTGGACCCGATGAAGGTGAGGTAGTCGGTGCACGGCTTCGACGTGACCTGCCGGTCGATGGTGACCACCGGGACCTTCTTCGCCTTCGCCGCGTCGAGCGCGGGCTGCAGGCCGTCGGAGTTCAGCGGGGCCACGATGAGCAGCTGCGCGCCCCGGTCCAGCAGGGATTTGATGTCCGAGATCTGCTTGTTGAGGTCACTCTGCGCGTTCGTGGTGAGCAGGTGGTCGGCCGGGATGCCGAGCTTGCCCGCCTCGCTGCGGATGGACTGCGTCTCGGCGATCCGGAACGGGTTCGCCTCCTTCTCCGACTGGGAGAAGCCGACGATCGCGGTCTTCGGGTCCAGCTTCGGGTACCCGGTCTTGCCGATCGTGCAGCCGTCGGCGGCCGGAGCCGAGGAAGCGGCCGAGGCGGCCGGACCGGAGCCGTTGCTTTGCGCGGCCGGGGTTTCCTCGCGGCTGGTGCACCCGGCGAGCACGAGCGCGGTGGCGGTGCCCGCGATGAGAGCGACGCGGGCGGGGACGGACGGGGACACGGCGGACTCCTCGCAGCCGACGACTGGGGCAACCCGCTCGGCGGCGTGACGCCCGTCACCCCGCTGAGCTCCGGGCTATTTTTACATCGTTGGAACAACGTTGTAAACAGGCAAAACGTCGCTACACTACGTGGTCGTCGGGGCTGGTGCCGGGAGCTTCGCGGGCTCGTGATGGGCTCTCGGGCAGGAGAAGATGAGGAGTCGGCGTGGCCGTGACCCTGAAGGACGTCGCGACGCTGGCGGGCGTTTCGGTGAAAACCGTGTCGAACGTGGTGAACGGCTACGCGTTCGTGAAGCCCGAGAACCGGCGGCGCGTCGAGGAGGCACTGGCCGCGACCGGGTACCGGCCGAACGTCGGCGCGCGCAACCTGCGTCGCGGGCGGACCGGATTTCTGGCGTTGATGGTGCCGGAGTTGAGCATTCCGTACTTCGGCGAGATGGCCGGGCTGGTGATCACCGCCGCGCAGCGCCGCGGGTGGAGCGTGCTGATCGAGCAGACGCAAGGGACTCGCGACCGGGAACGGGCCACTGTGGACTCACTGGGCCCGCATCTGGTCGACGGCGCGCTCGTGCATCCCGAGGCGCTCGAAGCGGACGATTTCCCGGACGCGGACGGGCAAATCCCGTTGGTGCTGCTCGGGGAACACGCGGTGGACGTCGAGCTGGACCGGGTGGCGATCGACAACGTGCGGGCCGCGCACGCCGCGGTGTCGCATCTGGTTTCGCTCGGCCGCCGTCGGATCGCGGCGATCGGCGCGAACCCCCAGCGCGGCACGTCGTCGCTGCGGCTCGCCGGTTACCGGGCCGCGTTGGCTGACGCTGGTTTGCCGTCCGCGGACTCCTTGGTGGAGCCGGTGGCGAAGTACCACCGTGCCGAGGGCGCGGCGGCGATGAAACGCTTGCTAGCACAGGCAGAACCGCCGGACGCGGTGTTCTGCTTCAACGACCTGCTGGCCGTCGGCGCGCTGCGGTCGGCGGCCGAGCACGGGCTCCGGGTGCCCGGCGACATCGCGATCGTCGGCTTCGACAACACCGAGGAGAGCGCGTTCAGCCTGCCCGCGCTCACCACGATCTCGCCGGACAAGGCGGCTATCGCCGAGGCCGCGATCGACCTGATCCACCGCCGCCTCGCCGGTACCGAGAGTGCTGAGCCGCGCTTGGTGCAGCCGCCGTTTTCCCTGGAGATAAGGGAAAGCACGGTCGGCTCACCCTTGTGATCCCGCGAGTTCGCGGTGGGCCCGCCGCTCGGTGAGCAGCGGGATGAAGTCGCGGATGCGCGCGGTGTCGAAGACGTGGTAGCTGTCGTCGACCACGTGCGCGATGTGGTCGTCCGGATAGCGGGTGGCGAACTTCGCGGTCAGCCGCTGGACGACCAACCGGATTTCGACGCGTTCACGGGGAGAGCGATCGACGGGCATGATCTGTGCTCCTTCGGCGCGGGTCCTGGCCTCACTCCTGAGGGTAGACAGCGTCTACCTTCGGTAAACGCGGACTTCGGTTCTGGTGGCAGGGACTTTTGTCGTCGTTCGCCGAGGCCGAAAGGCTTCTCGAACGGCGCTCTGCTGCCCTGGCTCCGGCCCGATCGGACGCGGCACGCTCAGTGCGTGACAACGGCACCATTCGCCAGCGAATCCTCTCTGCTCACCGAGGAAATCCAGCATCTGTTCGCGGTGCTCGCCGACGCTGAGTCCTACTGGTCGGCACGAATCAGCGAAGTCGCCCCGGTCCACGCCGCCGGCGCGCGCAACCTCGCGCATTACTGGGCCGTGCGCCAGTTAGACCTGCGAGATCTCCAAACCCGGCTGGCTGAACACGGTCTGTCGTCCCTCGGCCGGAGCGAACCGCATGTGCGCGCCAGCCTGGAAGCCATCTCGTCCGCGCTGACCGGAAAACCCGGAGGCCGCAACGATTTCGCCCTCGGTCCGCGCAGTCTCAACCGCAACTGCACGGCGTTGCTCGGTCCCGAGCCCGCGCAGCGGCGTACTCGCGTCATGGTCACCCTGCCCACTGAAGCCGCGCACGACTCGACGCTGGCGCGCGCCCTCGTCCGCGCGGGCATGGACCTCGCCCGGATCAACTGCGCCCACGACGGTCCCGCGGAATGGGAAGCGATGATCCGCCACGTTCGGGCGGCCGCCAGCGACGCCGGACGGTCGTGCCTGATCGCGATGGATCTCGCCGGGCCGAAACTGCGCACCGGTCCACTGGCCGACGGCCCGCGTGTCGTCAAGCTCCGGCCCCGTCGAGACGACCTGGGCCGTCCGACCGCGCGGGCGTGGTGCTGGCTGGCCGTCGGCGCGACCCGGCCGCCGCGGCCGGATGCCAAGCTGATCCCGGTCCGTACCACCGGCTTCGACGCAGTGCGACCTGGACAGAAGTTACGCTTCCGGGACGCTCGCGGTGCTCAGCGTGCCCTCGTCGTCGCGTCCGCGAGTCCGGCTGGCGTGCTGGCCTCCACCCGCCACACGGCCTACCTCGCCACCGGAACCGTACTGCGCGCCGAGGACGGCATCGAGGCAGAAGTCGGCGCGCTGCCCCCGGTCGAGCAGTTCCTCACCTTGTACGAAGGAGACTTGCTCACCCTGACCCGAGACTGTGCCCCGGTCGCGGTCCAGCAACCGCCTCGGATCGGCTGCACCCTGCCCGCAGTCTTCGAGACGGCGCGCCCGGGCGACCCGATCCTGTTTGACGACGGCAAGATCGGCGGAACTGTCGTCGGTACCGGAGAAGACGCCCTCACGGTCCGGATCACCAGCGCCCGCGACGGCGGTTCCCGATTGCGCGCGGGCAAGGGAATCAACTTGCCGGAAACCGAATTGCCCGTGCCCGCGCTGACTGAGGCCGACCGGGCCTGCCTGCCGTTCGTGCGCGCTCAGGCCGACCTGGTGCAGATGTCTTTCGTCCGCACCGCGGGCGACGTCGAGGATCTGCTCGCCGAACTCGGCGGGCGGGACGACCCGGGGGTGATCCTCAAGATCGAGACCAGGCAGGCCTTCGAAAACCTGCCCGAACTGCTGTTCGTCGCGATGCGCCGCCCGCGGGCCGGAGTGATGATCGCCCGCGGCGACCTCGCGGTCGAATGCGGCTACGAACGTCTTGCCGAACTGCAGGAAGAGATCCTCTGGCTGTGCGAGGCCGCGCACCTGCCGGTCATCTGGGCCACGCAGGTCCTCGACCAGCTGGCTCGCACCGGCCGCCCTTCCCGCGCCGAAATCACCGACGCCGCCATGGGGGTGCGCGCCGAATGCGTCATGCTCAACAAGGGGCCGCACGTCGTCGAAGCCGTGGTCACCCTCGACGACATTCTCCGGCGGATGGCCGGGCACCACTACAAGAAAACCGCTCTGCTCAGGCCGTTGCGCTCCTGGCAGCCGCCTGCGTGAGCTCCGTTCAGAGCAGTCGCACGGCCAGCACGAGAATCACCGCGCTGGAAAGCAAAGCGGTGCCGAGCCGTCCGCGTGCGCCGGTGAGGCCGCGGCCGAGCAATGCTCCGCCGATGGCCAGCAGCAGTTGCCAGCTGGCCGAAGCAGCGAACGCGGCGGCCGCGAACACGGTGCCGTTGGCCGACCGGTCACCGAGGACGAGCGCGGTGAAGTAGATGATGGTGGACGGATTGAGCAGGGTCAGGCCGAGCAGAGTGGCGTAGGCCCGCAGTGGGCGCGGTTCTGTTGTCAGCAAAGGGCTTTCGGCGGCTCGATACCGCCGGATAGCCCGGACCGCGGTCCACGCGGCGAGCACGAACAGAGCGGCGGCGGAGGTCAGGCGCAGGGGAGTGGTGATCGGGGCGAGCAATGGGGCCAGCGCGGCACCGCCGGTGGTGGCGAGCACGGCGTAGACGCCGTCCGCGGTGGCCACGCCCATCGCCGCGGCCGCCCCGACCCGCCAGGACGTGCGTGCGGTGAGTTCGACCAGGTACACGCCGATCGCGCCGACCGGCATGGCGATCCCGTACCCAGCGATGAGCCCCGCGACGAGCGCGGCGCTCATCGGACGGCCTGGGCAGTCCCTTCCTGCGTCGTCTGCTGCTTGCCGCGCGCGGCGAGACAGCGGGACGGACGACGGTGGGCGGAATCGATGGTCATGGCCGGAATACTCGGCTGTCCGATCGGGAGTGGGCAACCGAATTTCCCCCGTGCCACGATGGGTGGATGCCGGTCGAACTGCCTGTGTCGCTCGTGGTCCGCTATCGGGCGGTGGACCGGGAAGCGGTGGGGTCCGCGCTGGTGGACACGCCGCGACACCTCGACGCCCTCACCGAGGACATCGCACGGCACGGAATCCGGACGCCGTTGCGGCTCGGGTTCTGCGAGGATTTCGGCACGCTCGACGGCAACCACCGGATCGCCGTCGCGCTGCGGCTAGGGCTGACGACGGTGCCGGTCACCGTGCTGCGAGAACCGCGAACCCCGCGCCCCCGGCATGCGCGACCGATGCGGGCGGAGGATTTCGCGGTGCTCGCGGCCGCGGCGGAGAATTAGCTGCTGCTTGCGGTGATCTTGTCGATCACCGTGGCCACCGCCTCTGGCTGGGACAGCAGCGAGTAATGACTGGCGGCCAGTTCGACACACTCCGCCCCAGCCCGCTCAGCGAACCATCGTTGCAGATCGGGGTGGAGAATCCGGTCCTCTGTGGACACCGCGTAGGCAGTCGGCAGATCACGCCAGGCACCAGGACCCGCGGGCGTGGCGAAACATTCGGCGCGGGCGCGTCGCTGCACCGCGGCCAGTGCGGCGGCGCGTTCGGGAGCCACGTCGGCAGCGAGCGCGTCGTGGAAGTGCTCCGGGTCGAGCGACGACCAGCCGTCCTCGCGGAACGCCATGACGGCAGAGCCAGGGGATTCCGGGAAGTGGTCGTTCAGCGAAGGCACGGTCTCGCCTTCGTCCGGAACGTACGCCGCGAAGTAAGCCAGAGCGTTAACCTGCGGATTGTCCTTCGCTGCCCCGGAAATCACAGTGCCGCCGTACGAATGCGCGGCCAGGGTGACCGGGCCAGCGAGCGCGGCGATCTCCCGCCGGACCTCAGCGATGTCGTCGGCGAGCGAAGTCATCGGCAGATGCACCGCGCGAACCCGGTGTCCCTGCCGATGCAGTGCCGCGGTCACCTCCAGCCATACCGACCCGTCGGCCCAAGCGCCGTGTACCAGAACGATTTCCGCCATGAATGCCTCCCGTTTTGTCTGAAGGCAAGCCAACCACTGGCAGTCCGCGGGCATTCCTGGCAACGGCGAGACAGGCGGATTCCGGCACCAACAGGGGGACGGACGGCGCTATCCGACGCGGAATCCTTGACAAGGAGAAGCGGGGGGGGGGGGGGGGGCAGGACCCCCCCCCCCCCCCCCCCCCCCCCCCCCCCCCCCTTTTCCCCCCCTCCCCCCTCCCCCCCCCCCCCCCCCCCACAACAACGCCCCC
>NZ_JBVJOE010000010.1:189133-198690 GCF_055583325.1 Amycolatopsis sp. NPDC104775 | reverse complement strand
AGAGGCGATGGACGTTTCCCGCCGAGACCGCCACGAGAGACAGGGCGCGCCCCCCCCTCCCCCCCCCCCCCCCCCCCCTCGCCCATCGGTCTCAGCCGACTGGCATGTTCTCGTAAATCCGCTGCTCCGGACCGGCCGTCACGCGAAGGCCGTTCGCCCACAGCCGCTGCACCCGGGACGCTTCCTGGGAGTTCGGGTTGGCGTTGTGGCAGGACGGGCCGGGGCCGCCGCCCGACATCAGTTCGGAGCACGGGCCCGAGTAGTGGTCCGGCAGGCCGAGAGCGTGGCCGGTCTCGTGCGCGGTGATCCGCGTGTTGTCGTACTGGCGGGCCTGGGTGTAGTCGATGAAAATAGTGCCCGAGCCGTGGCCGTCGGTCTGCGCGTACGACCCGCGCGGGTCGTTGCCCTCGACGTACCGCAGCGACGCCCCGGACGAGCGTTCGACCAGCTTCACGTTGGTCACCGCGCGGTTCCAGTTCGCCGCGCCCGCGTTGATCGCGGCCCGGAACGACGGCGCGCCCGACGTCGAGTAGTAGACCGTGGTGGTCGCCGCGGCGGCCGGGGCCGGGGCAGCGACCGCTACGCCGCCCGCGAGCGGCGCGGCGGCCACAGCGAGCGCGATCGCGCCGGACAGCACGAACTTCCTAGACATAGAAAGCTCCTGGGGGAGTTGGGGAGATTGCCGGGTTTGCGCGCGCCCTACCCAAAGTAGGCAGAAGCTCCCGGAATGTGACCCCACTTTCGTACGGTCCGGTAAATGGTGATTTCCCACCACTAACGACGGGTTGACACCCTGCTCACCACGGCTGCATTTCGTCGTCGTCCTCGCCCGCGGCGCGTCGGCGGTGCGGACCGGACGTCGGCCGCGGCGGCTCGGGCGCGGCTGGAGGCGGCGGGGTGGTGCCGGGAGGCGGCATCGGCGGACGACTGTGCGTGGCTCCGCCCGGCGGGGGCATCGGGCGTCCGTAAGCCGCGCTGCCCGGCGGCGTCGTGCTGCCGGGAGGAGGTCCCGCGTACCGGGCGGGCGGTTCGGCGCGCGGCGGTTCAGCCGGGGGCTCCGGCTCCCGCTCTTCCTCGGGCTCCGGCAGATACGACTTGACCACGTTCATCATCTCGCTGTCGCCGGCGATCGGCTCGAACGCGTCGATCACGTCACGCGACACCTGGCGCTGCGCTTTCCCGTAGGCGTCCATGATCGAGGCGGTGAGCCGGGCGCCGCCGTGCCGCAGGGCGCGGTCGTCGATCTCCAGGTTCTTGAGCGCGCCGTTCGGGGCGACCGAAACTGTCACCAGCCCGTCGGCGGAGCGGGCGCGGCCCTCCGCGGTGCTCAAAGTTTCCTGCAGGGCAAGGCTTTTCGCCTGCATCTCGTCAATCCGCCGCTGGAAGTCGTCCAGCCACCCCTGATCGTCCACCGGCGAACGCTATCGATCGCCCGCGCCCAGTTGGTGAACCTCGGATGGCTGACGGGCGACGAAACGATCGACATCCGCGGCGGGCCGGAGCGGACGGGGGCAACGCGAGCGGTAACAATGGGCAGGTGTCCGAAGAAGTCCAGGCCCGCACGCGCAATCGCTGGGGCGAGGGCGAACGGCTGCGCGGGGACATCCTCGCCGCGGCCAGCAGGCTCCTGTCGGAACTCGACGGCGAGGACGCGCTCACCATCCGCGGCGTCGCCCGGGCCGTCGGCATCGCCCCGGCCAGCATCTACCAGCATTTCAGCGACCGGGCGGCGCTCGTCGCCGGACTCGTCGAGCACGAGTTCGGCCGGTTGCGGCTCGCGATGGAGGCGGCCGAGTCGCGGGTGCCCGCCGGCGATCCGGTGGGCCGGGTCCGCGCGTTGCTGCACGCGTACTGCCGGTTCGCGATGGACAACCCCGGCCACTACCGCCTGATGACCGCCAACGGGTCCAGCCGCACGTCGCCGGATGTCCGGCCGCACGGCCCGACGATCGATCTCGTCGACCGGATCACCGCCGCGTTCGCCCGCTGCGCCGAGTCCGGGGCCGCGCTCCGGGTGCCCGCCGACCGGGCCGGCGTGATCGCGTTCGTCGGCGCGCACGGCCGCGTCGCGCTGTTCCATTCGTCTGGAAAGCAGCCGAACGAGGACGCCGTGGTGAGCTTCGCCGACGAGCTGCTGTCGCTCATTTTCGCTTGAGCCACGGGCGTTTTCGCCCGATTTCGGCCCCTCGTCCCCGGCCATCCCGGTGATCTTTGGACCCGGGTCTGGGCAATCGTTCACCAAGTCGCCTAACATGTGTTCGGTAAGTATCCGAACGATCGTTTGGCGACTTCTCCAGGAGGCTGTGATGGCCGAGGTCCGGCCCGTAGAGCAGTTCCCGATGGCCCGGGGGCGCTGTCCGTTCGATCCGCCGCCCGCGCTCGACCGCAAACTGCGCGACGAGCCGGTGTCGCGCGTGCGGATCTGGGACGGCAGCGAACCGTGGCTGTTCACCCGCTACGAAGACGTCCGCGCGCTGCTCGCCGACCCGCGCGTGAGCGCCGATCCCGACCGCGCCGGCTATCCGCCGCAGACGCCCGGGATCAAGGCGCGGCGCAGCCGGTTCAAATCCTTCATCGGCATGGACGACCCGGAGCACGCCGCCCAGCGCAGGCTGCTCACCGGCGATTTCATGGTGAAGAAGGTCCAGCGGATGCGGCCGCGGATCCAGCAGATCGTCGACGAACTGCTCGACGAGATGCTGGCCGGTCCGAAACCCGCCGACCTCGTGCAGGCGTTCGCGCTGCCGGTGCCGTCGCTGGTGATCTGTGAGCTTCTCGGCGTGCCGTACGACGACCGCGATTTCTTCCACCGCTGCAGCAAGATCCTGGTCTCGCGGGAGGCCACCGCCGAACAGTCGCTCGCCGCGGCGGAAGAGCTGCAAGGCTATCTTGGACGGCTGGTCGAGAAGAAGATCGACGATCCGGCGGACGACGTGTTCAGCAGGCTCGCGACCGGACCGGTCGCCACCGGCGCGATGACCGTCGAAGAAGCGGCGTCGATGGGGCAGCTGCTGCTCGTCGCCGGGCACGAGACCACGGCGAACATGATCGCGCTCGGCACGGTGGCGTTGCTGGAGAACCCGGACCAGCTCGCCGCGGTCCGCGACGGCGACGACGCCTTGCTGGCCAATGCGGTCGAAGAGCTGCTGCGGTACCTGACGATCGTCCACTCCGGACGCCGCCGCGTCGCGCTCGAGGACCTGGAGATCGGCGGGCAGACCGTGCGCGAGGGCGAAGGCCTCGTTGCGGCCACGGACATCGCCAACCGCGACGAGACGCAGTTCCCCGAGCCGGACAAGCTCGACGTCACCCGCAAGGCGCGCCATCACGTCGCGTTCGGCTACGGCGTGCACCAGTGCCTCGGCCAGCCGCTTGCCCGGGTCGAACTGCAAGTGGTGTACCGGACGCTGTACCGGCGGATCCCGACGCTGCGGCTGGCGAAGCCGCTGGACGAACTGAACTTCAAGCACGACATGGTTGTCTACGGGGTGCACGAACTCCCCGTGACCTGGTGAAAGGAGTCGCGAGATGAAGGTGGTCGTCGACCAGTCCCGGTGCGTCGGGGCCGGGCAGTGCGTGCTCGTCGCGCGCGAGGTGTTCGACCAGCGCGACGACGACGGGATCGTGCTGCTGCTGCAGGAAAACCCGCCCGAGGAACTGCACGCCCGAGCGAAGGAGGCGGCGCAGCTCTGCCCGGCGCTCGCGATCGAGGTGGACGGCTGAGCCAGCGGCCCCGGCGGTCCTTTATCCTGTAAGGGGAAAGGGGTCGCCGGTGGTCGTGTTCGCGGGGCAGGGCGACGCCCGCCGTTCGATGGAGCTGCTGTGGCGCGCGGGCGCCGAACCGCGCAGCGCGCCGGGGCCGAAACCCGCGCTGAGCGTCGACCTCATCGTGGCCGCGGCGATCGAACTCGCGGACGCCGAGGGCATGCCGGCGTTGTCGATGCGCGCGGTCGGGGAACGGCTCGAGCGCACGGCGATGGCGCTGTACACGTACGTGCCGAGCAAGACCGAGCTGATCGACTTGATGTGCGACCAGGTGTTCGGCGAGCTGCGCGACGACCACGACCTGTCCGGCGGCTGGCGTCCCGCTTTGCTTGAGCTGGCCGGTGACCTGTGGGATTTCCATCTGCGGCACCCGTGGCTGCTGCAGGTGTCCTATGCGCGGCCGGTGCTGGGGCCGGGCGAGTTCCGGATGCAGGAAACGATGCTGCGGGTGCTGTTCGCCACCGGCCTGCCCGCCGGTCAGGTGCGACGGCTGGTGGGTGCGCTGCTCAACGTCGTGCGCGGGGCGGTGCAGATCGCCGCCGAATCGCGGTTGGCGGTGAAGGAAACCGGACTGTCCGATCAGGACTGGTGGCGGGCGCGGACATCGGCGCTCGGCGAGCTGGCCCCGGATCTGGCACAGCGGTATCCGAACGTCGCGCGGCTGGGCGAGGAAGGTGCACCGCCGCCTGCCGGGGTGTCCTATTTGGAGCATGAGGCGCGGCTGAGCTTTGAGGCTGGGGTGGCGGTGCTGGCGGACGGGATCCAGGCGGCGGTCGGCAGGGTGTCGTGAGTGTTTATGCCGGTTAGAACCGGCATTGCCGCTCACGAGGGCTTGCGCGCCTCGATCAGGTACCGAGTAGTCGTCGCCACGAACGGTCCCTTCCGCAGTTCCTCGTGCAGCTCGCGCAACCGCGGCAGATATTCGTCCACAGTGAACCCCGGCACCATCCAGATCACCTTGCGCAGGAAGTAAATCACCGCGCCGATGTCGTGGAACTCAGTGCGCAGTTCTTCAAACCGCAGGTCCACCACCTCAAGCCCGGCCTGCTCCGCCTCGGCCTTCGCGCGGTCCGGGTGGCGGCTGTTGCGCACCTCCGGCGGTTGCGGCCCGAGGAAGTACTCGACCAGCTCGAACACACTCCACGGCCCGACCTGCTGCGACAGATAGCTGCTACCAGGCTGGAGCACTCGCGCGATCTCGTCCCACCAGACGGTGACCGGATGCCTGCTGACGACCAGTTCAAACGTGTTGTCCTGAAACGGAAGCGGCGGCTCGTCGGTGTCCGCGACCACGGTCGCCCCGCGCGGTTCGAGCAACTTAGCGGCCTTCTCGATGTTCGGCGGCCACGATTCGGTGGCGACCGTCAACGGCGGCAGGACTGGCACTCCCGCCAGCACCTCGCCCCCGCCGGTCTGGATGTCCACAACGGACTGGACGTCCCGCAGCCGTTCGCCGAGCAACCGCTGATAGCCCCAGGACGGCCGCTGCTCGCTGGCCCGGCCGTCGAGCCAGGAGAAATCCCAGCCGTCCACGGAGACTGCTGCGGCCTCGTCTACCAACTCGTCGAAGGTGCGCATCTGTCGATCGTCACAAATCCGGCTCGGGCGGGCCACTCGATTTCCGCTGCGGAGGCGGTGGCACCGGTTTCGCAGCGACCACCGCGGCCAACGGCACGACCACCAGGCCACGTTTGGTCTCGACAGTGCAGGTCTCACCGTCGCGGGCGCGCAAGGAACCGAGTGCGTCAGTGAACCCGCCCTCGATTCGGTACCGCACGACAACCCGCATGCCCAGCGGGAGTTCGGTCAGCGGAGTCACCGCGACAGGTGGGTGTTCAGCTCGTCGTCGCTCGGCTCCACGAGGTGGCTGCCGTCCGCGAAGACGATGGTCGGGATGCGGCGAGCGCCGTCCTGCAGCTGGCGCACGCGGGCTTCGGCGGCGGGGTCGGCCTCGACGTCCACGTAGTCGTACTCGACGCCTTTCGCGTCGAGCAGCGCGCGGCTGCGTTTGACGTCCGGGCACCAGCTCGCGCCGTAGACGATCGGGTTGCTCATGACACTACCTCCGAAGGGACGACAGCGGGTTTGTCCTCGGCCGCACCGGGTTCCGGGTGGCCGAGGAAGGTGAGCCAGTCGCGGAACACCCGGTGCACGGCTTCCGCGCCGACGGGTTCGCCCGGTGCCGGGAATTCTCGCGGATACAGCAGGAAGCCGCGTTGCTGAGGTCCGCCGAGCCCGCCGTGCGAGCCGACGTGCCGTTCGAACGGCGAGGACTGGTCGGAGTCCGGGTCATAGCGGCTGTTGATCATGATGTCCGCGCAGTGCGGGAAACTGTCGACGCGCTGGACCAGTTCGGCGGCGTACGGGCCGTAGCCGGCCAGCGGGTCCTCACCGATCACGACACCGGTGGCCAGCCGCTTCAACCCGTCGCGGCCGAGCACCACCGGACCGAATTCGCGGCTGCGGACCAGAATGAACCCGACGCCGTCGTGGTCGACCAGCGTCGGCAGCAGGTCCGGGTACTCGCGTTCGATCGTCTCCAGTTCGACCCGGCCCTCGTGTTCGGTGAACGACACCATCGCCAGATGCCCGGATACCACCGCGACGACCCCGGGTGCCACCCGCGTGACCTGGCCCGGCGAGCCGGTCGCGGTGCGTGGCCGGTCGTCGGCTCCTTCCGCGCCTTCGACGCGGGCCCGCAACCGACGGGCGATCAGGCCGCCGCTCGCGCTCGCCTCGGCGAGTGCGGCGTTGACCTGCCAGCTTTCCGCCTGCCTGCGCTTTCCTTGTTCGGCAACGGGTTCACCGCCGCAGAGCCGTCCGATGAGCGCCTCGATGGTCTCGCCGAACCGGTCGACGAACGCCTGGCCCTGGGTTTGCCCGTGGTCCGAAAGCCCGACGATGTGGTACTTCCGCGGGGAAAGCCGCCCGGCTCGCAACAGCCGCGCGAACTGCTGGTCGATCGACCGCAGCACCTCCAGCGTGTCGAACCGTTCGATGCCGGAGTGGTGCGCGACCTCGTCGTAGCCGAGGAAATCCGCGTACACCACTGGCCGCCCGGCGAGCATGTCGCCGATGATCGCGGACACCACGACGTCGCGCGCGATCACCGTGGTGCCGGGGCGGGCAAGCGGGTAGAGACCGCCGCGCGGGATCCGCGGCAGCACGCCAGCACGTCGCTGCTTGGCCGCCGCGGACAGCTCCCGGACGACGTCGGCGAGCGCGACCCCGAAGGTCCGCAACGCGTTGATCGGGTTGGCGAAGTAGGCGCGATACCCAGCGCCGACCTGCCCCCGCCGGCGTTTGCGCGGGGTGAGGACCGGCACCGAACTCATGGTCAGGCTGACGTGCGGGGCGTCGCCGGAGAACAGGTTGCCGTGGCTCGCGCCGCCGATCGACAGCAGCCCGCGTCCGTCGCTGTGCCGCCGTTCGATCTCGGCCGCGTCGGCCGGATGCGCGCACGCCATGACGTGGTCGCGATCCTTCTCGTACCAGCGGAAACCGAGAATGTCGTGGTTCGAACCGTGCAGGATCCCGCAGACGCTCGCGCCGGTCTGCGAACTCCAGTCGGTGTGCCAGCGGGTGAGCGAATGCGTGCCCTCGGACAGCCAGTTGGCGAAGGTTGGCATGTCGCCGTCCCGCACGGCGCGGCGGACGGTGTCATAACCGAGTCCGTCGATCTGCAGGAAGACGACACCGGGCGGCTGGTCGGCGAAATCGGTGCGGTGCTTGGCTTTCCGCCGGCGGCGGGCGGCCCGACGGAAGAAGATCTCGTCCTCGTCGACGGCCAGCACGCTGGAGATCACCGCACCCACGGCGGACATCGCGACGGTGATGACAACCGCTGTCGAGAAACCGTGCAGCTCAACGCCGGGCACGGCCTGCAGGATCGCCAAGGCCGCGGCGCTGAGCAGAATGTAGGTGCCGACGCCGAGGGTGAAGTACGCGATCGGCCACGCCACCCGCACCACGAGCGGCCACACCACCGAGACCAGCAGACCGAGGATCAGCGCGCACACCGTCGGCTGCCACCACGACTGCATCGTGAACCCGTCGAGCCACGCGTCGAGCAGCCGCAGCGCGCCGGTAACCGCCACCCAGACCAGCAGGACCCGCGCGACGACCCGGCCGCCGCGCAGCAACCGGCCCTTCGCTGGAGCAGGGGTCGTCATCGGTGCCCTCCCGTCTGGTTGGCCGCCCGTTTCTTGGAGATCAGCGTGGTCAGCACGGTCACTAGCAGCACCAGGACGGTGGCGAGCAGCGTCGCGACGAGCGGTGAGTCGAAGATGCCGCCGCTGAGGATGCCCAGCAGCGCGTAGGCCACCGCCCAGAGGACGCAGGCCAGCAGGCCCGACGGCAGGAACTTGCGCCAGGGGTAGCCGAGGGTGCCCGCGGCGAGCAGGACCGGGATGCGTCCGGCGGGCACCAGGCGGCCGATCACCACCAGCTGCCAGCCGCGTCTCGCGAACTGTTCGCGGCCTTTCGCCAGGCGTTCGGCTTGCTGCCGACGCTCGACGAAGCGCAGGAGAGGTTCACTGCCGAATCTCGGGACGGCGAAGGTGATCACGTCGCCGAGGTACGAGCCCGCTACGGCCAGCAGGATCACCAGCGGGAGGGAGAGGTGGTCGGTGGTCATCGCGACGGCGGCCGCCGCGCCCACGACCGCGCCGGTCGGGACGATCGGGATGACGGAGCCGAGCAGTACTCCGCCGAACAGCGCCGGGTAGCCGATCGCTGACGGGTCTGTCCAATTCACCCGCGCTCCTCCCGGGCGGGGAGCAGGACGTCGGAGCCGGGGCGGGTGTGCAGGACCTCGGTGTCCAGGCCCCTGCAGCGGACGTGGTGCGCGAAGGTGCGCGGGGGCTCCACCAGGAGCTGGCGCATTTTGGCGGTGCGGTGGATGCCGGGGACGGCGAGGGTGCCCCAGTGGACCGGGACCGCCGTGCGGGCCTGCAGCAGGGCGGCGGCTTCGGCGGCTCGTTCCGGCGTGAGGTGGCCGGGGCCGAGGTTGGGGCCCCAGCCCCAGACCGGGAGGAGGGCCACGTCGACCGGGCCCAGGTCGGCCATGCCGGGGAAGAGGTCGGTGTCGCCTGCTGAGTAGATCCGGTGGTTGTCGGCTTCCAGGAGGTGGCCCAGGGCAGGGCTTTGCGGGCCGTGGGTGAGGCGGGGGCCCCAGCGGTGGCCGGAGTGGACGGCTTCGGTGGCGGTGATCTTGAGCGGGCCGGAGGTGAGGGTTTGGCCGGGGGAGATTTCTTCCACCGCGGTGAAGCCTTGTTTGGCCAGCCATCGGGCGGCGCCTCGGGGGACGACGATTCTCGTGGCTTTGCCCAGGAGTTTCAGGGAGGGGAGGTGGAGGTGGTCGCCGTGGAGGTGGGAGATGAGGACGACGTCTACCGCGGTCCAGGCGGTGACGTCGGGTTTGGGGACCACGCGGGTGAGGGGGCCGATCCAGCGGGTGAGGACTGGGTCGGTGAGGGCGACCTGACCGGCTAGTTCCACGCGGGTGGTCGCGTGGCCTAGGAAGTGGAGGTTCGGGCTGGTCACGGGTTCGAGTATTGCCGGATGTGCGGCGGGATGCTCGGTGGAGTGGTGGGGGGCACCCTTGCGGGGTGCTCGTCGCCCTGGGGGGCGACATTGCACCTGGGGTGGCGTGGGGCACCCCGAAGCTGGATTGTGCTGACGGTCTGGGGGGGGGTGTCGCGGAGGGGAAAAGGCCCTTACCCACCCCCCCCACACACCCAGAAGCGCCTTCTCCCTGTGCTGGGGGGTGTGTTGGTGTCTCCAACGGCGGG
>NZ_JBVJOE010000010.1:135993-189123 GCF_055583325.1 Amycolatopsis sp. NPDC104775 | reverse complement strand
GTGGGGGCACCCCGAAGCTTGGTTGTGCTGACGGTCTGAGGGTGCTTGTCAAGGCGGGAAAGATGCCTTGACAAGCACCCCCAGACCGCAGGGAGGCTTCGTATCGGGGTGCGGGGGGTGGTGTGGGTGCCTCGAAAGTTGGGTGGGTCGGTGGTGGTTGGGCGGTGGGAAGAAGGCGATCTTCGCGGCTGAGTGCCGTCGACTTTGCCACCTGCTAGCGCAGGGAATTTCAAGGTGTCCTTTGAGTCCGGAGCGGTCAGGGGGTGGGTGTGGGGAGGTTCAGGGATTGGGTGCCTAGGCCGGTGGGGCGGGGCTGGAAGCGGCGGGGTTCCACGACTGCGGGGACGGGCGGGGTGCCGGTGCAGCCTGGGTGTTCCAGGGCTTTCGCGAAGGCGGGTTTCTCCACCGCGCCGGGGCTGGGGCGGGTGGATGCGCCTCGGATTCCGACTCGGTCCAGTTCCTCGGCGGTGTAACGGTCGCATTCGCGGTGCCAGTTGGCGATGCCGGTCATGAAGTTTCTCAGCAGGTCGGCGTAGCCGGTGAGAGCCTCGCGGGCCTGCGGGTCCAAGCCGTAGTCGGAGAACAGGCTGGGCAGTCCGACGTCGGCCGCGTGGCGGAATTCGGTCAGTCTCGCTTTTGCCAGGTCGGTGACGATGTCGAGGGCTCGATCTTGGTCCACGTCCAGGAACGACCGTGCTACCAGCACCGCGTTGTGCAGTTCGCCTTCGTATTCTATTTCCTTGCGGTAGGAGAACAAATCGTTGATCAGCCAGGCGTAGTCGGCGGCGGAGTCTTCGAGTGCTTCGATGACTCGGTTCCGGTGGATGTCCGCGGGCACGGTGCGGCTGCTGGCCATCCGGCAGAGGCTCATCACCATCTCGGCGCCGAAGGCTTGGCGGCGCATCTCGACGTAATCGATCGGGTCCGGGATGCGGTTCTGGGACTGATTGGCCAGTTCCCACACCCATGCGTCGAGCATGTTCTCGACGGTGCCGCGAAACGTCCGGCGTTCGGCGGGGGACATCGTGGCGGTGGTGCGCTGCCACAGATCGGTTAAGCCGGTTTCCATCGCGGTCTGGGGTGAAGGCGCGGGTTCGCCATCGGTGGGCATGAAGAGTTTGAGGCGTTCGGTGGTCAGCCGGGCGGCGGGAAGGTCGGGTCCGAAGACCTCCGGGTAGAAGTCGTCGGCGTAGGTGCCCCAGGTGAGCCAGTCGGTGGTGAGGGACAGTTGTTCCGGGGACGCGTCGGGGCAGATTCCCGCGGCGGCCAGCGGTAAGTAGGCCGCGCGCACCCGGTTGGCGTCCCAGACGCCTTCGGACAGCATGCCCATGCGCTGTGGCCAATCGGTGATTTTCTTGCGTTCCGCGGCTAAGTGTGGATTGAGCCGCAAGGGGAACGGCAAGGGCAGGGAGGGCGAGGCAACGGGGCCGACCTGTTCGTAAGGCTGGTGCGAGAAAGCCCGTGCGCGTTGGGGCGCGGTAGTGGCGACGGAGCGGAAGATCCGGGCGGCGGAGGTGCCCAGTCCGGACGGGCCGCCGAGCAATTCCGGGCCACCGCGGGCGTCTAGCGCGCCCTTGTTCATGTAGCGGCTTGAGCGCAGGTGCCATTCGTGTCCGCCGGATTGCCAGTCCTGCAAGCCTTTGACGTAGGCGAAGGTCTCAGCTCGTCCGGCTGGGTGCACGCCGTGTTCATCGAAGAGAGCGGGGACTTCCGTGACGGCGGTGTGTTCGAATTGGTGCAGGCGTGAGGTCAGCAGGTCGTTTACCGCGTTGGCGGCTTCTTGGGTGGTGCAGCCTAGGAACTTTTCGAAGACCAGGACACTGTTGGAGAGTTCGCCTTCGTCCTCGACTTCGCGCTGGTAGGAGAAGAGGTCGTTGCGGAGGTGCACGGCGTCGGCGAAGCAGTCGCGCAGGACTTCCATCGGACGGGTCGCCGCGATTTCGTCGGGGACCTCGGCGTTGACGGAATGTTCGATCAGATTCGCGGACCACGGGGCACCGCCGACCTTGCGGCGCATGGCGACGTATTCGATCGGGTTCGCGATCCGGCTTTCGTTGATGTTGGCGAGTTCCCAGAGGGATTCGTCGAGGAGGTTGCGCGTGCTTTCGCGGAAGCGTCGCCGCCAGCCTGCGGATCGGTGTGGAACGGTGCGGTTCCACAGGTCGGTCAGGCCGCGTTCGACGGGGTTTTCCGGGGTTTCGGTGATTTCGCCTTCGGCGGGCATGAAACGAGCGATCCGGTCGAGGTAAGCGCGGGCATGTTCGATGTCGCCGGTGCGTTTGAACAGTTCCAGGAAATGGTCGTCGAAGTAGAAGACCCAGACGTACCAATCCGTAATGAGGTCGAGTTCCCGCGGCGCGGCGTCGGGATGGGTGTAGGAACACAGCAGCGCGTAGTCGTGGGAGTCGAGGTCGTGCTCGTCCCAGATGACGGTGCCGTGCTGGGGCACGTCGATCATGTCCATCGAGTACGCCCACGCCTTGCTGTGCTTCCGCGCGCCGTCGAGGTGCGGGTTCAGCCGGGCCGGATACGACAGATAGAACTCGGGCAGGACGAACGGCTGCACGCGTGCTCCCCTCGCGGTCCGAAGATGCGACCCCATGAGGCAAACAGACCGCACCGGCGCGGCGGAAGCCCTGCCACTCCGCCGGTCCGGGGGATAGCCCGGGCGGCCCAGCGCGGCCCGTCGCGGGGTCGCCGCTGCGTGCTGCCGCGTCGCTCGTCGGTGGACGGCGAGCCGACATCCGGGTGCGCGCGAGAGCGGTCATTGTCCGCCGGACAGATTCTTGCAACGTGTGCAAACTGGGGTATTCTCGGGTTTTCACATGATGGCAAAGCGGCCAGATCCCCGGGACGGCCACCTCTTCGAGAAGCGCAGCGGCCGCGCGAGAGCCGTTGTGCCCAGGAAGGGGAGCCGCCAGGAGGCTGTGGTGCCGTCCCGTCCTAGGAGTGACGCTCATGTCGCCTGGTCCCCTGGCTTCCCGTCTCCGATCCGGTCCACGACGGCGCGGCGCGCTGATCGCCGCCGTCCTGCTCGGCGCGGCCGTCGCCGCCGCGCTTCCGTCCGGCACCGCCGTCGCGGCAACCACTTCCGGCGGAGTGCTTTACCGGCCCAGCACCGCCGCCGGTTCCACTGAGGACGCGAGCTATCCCCGCGTCATCCGCCTCGCGCACAACGGCAGCGCGAACGGCACGCTGCTGGCCACCTTCTCCCATTCCGGCACCGGCGTCGGGAAGGCGAACTTCCCGATCTACCGCTCGACCGACAACGGCGTCACCTGGACGTCCTCGCCGATCGGCACCGTGACCGACACCCAGCACGGCTGGGATCTCGACGGCCCGACGCTGTACGAACTGCCGAGCGCGCAAGGATCGCTTCCGGCAGGCACGTTGCTCGCCGCGGGCACCGCATGGAACCACGGCGACTACACGCAGCAGGCGGTCGAGGTCTTCGTGTCGACGGACCGGGGTGCGAGCTGGTCCTACCGAAGTTCGTGCGCGGCCGAGTCCGGCATGGCCAACACGATCGGCCACGGCATCTGGGAACCGGAGTTCGAGACCACCAGCCACGGGCTCATCTGCTATTTCTCCGACGAACGCCCGTCTTCGAATGGGTACGCCCAGGTGCTCGCGCATGCCGTCTCCACCGACGGCGGCCTGACCTGGGGCAGCGAGGTCTACGACGTCGCGTTGCGGAACGGCGTCGACCGGCCGGGGATGGCCACCGTCGTCGCGCTGCCCAACGGCTCCTACGCGATGACCTATGAGGACTGCAAAGCCGGTGCCGACCCGGATCAGGCCTGCGATGTCTATATCAAAACGTCCGCTGACGCCGAATCGTGGAACCCCGGCAGCCTCGGCACCCGGATCGAAACCGCCGACCACCGCTTCCTGCTGCACACGCCGTACCTGACGTGGTCGCCCGCCGGCGGCGCGAACGGCACCCTCGTCGCGTCCGGACAGCGAGTCGTCGCGGGCACCGACGGATCGCTGGCGATCCAGCCGGAGGACGGGCACGTGCTGTTCGTGAACCGGAACCTCGGATCCGGCCCCTGGCAGGAGATCACCACGCCCGTGACCACCGCCCCCACCGGCGGCTACGACGCGGGCGAGACGGCCTGCGCCGGGTACAGCTCCCCGCTGCTCGGCGCGCCGTCCGGCAACACCTTCCTGATGCTCGCGGGCACGCACCTGTCCACCGGCAAATGCGAAACCGACTTCGGCACGGCGACGCTGCCGAATGCGCAGGGCCAAATCACCGGTCCCGGCACCACCGGCAAATGCGCGGACGTGAACACCAACACGTCAGTCAACGGCAACGCGGTGCAGCTCTACACCTGCGGCATCGCGACGGGCCAGCAGTGGTCGCTGGAAACCGATGGCACGATCCGCGCCTTCGACAAGTGTCTCAACATCGTCGGCGGCAGTACTGCCAACTTCGCCAAGGTGGAGTTGCGTGATTGCCTCGGCACGCCCGCGCAGCAGTGGCAGGCCCGGGCGGACGGCTCGATCTACAACCCGCAATCGGGCCGCTGCCTGGACGATCCGCAGGCCCAGACGGCGGACGGGACGCAGCTGCAGATCTATGACTGCAACGGGCTGTTCACCCAGGTTTGGCACGTGCCAGCTTGATCGGGGAGGGCGGTCGGTTCTACTGGCCGCCCTTTCTGGGCGGTTTCGTTTGTGCGGAATGGGATCTGGCGCGGGGCGCATGAACTGGCGGCTGACTCGTTCGTGAGTCGGCCGCTGGTCGGTCAGTCCTGTCTGCTGCGCCGGTTGAGTCCTTCTGCGACCGCCGCGACCGCGCAGGTTTCGCGTTGCTGTTCGGTTCGCGGCCGTGGGTCGGCTCGTCTCGGGTTCCCATCGCTGATCAGGAGCGGTTTGGCTTGTGCGGCAACGAAACCTGGCGCGTGAGGTTATGCGAACCGGCGGCCGACTGACGAATGAGTCGGCCGCCGGTCGCTCAGTCCCGAGCCCCGCGCCGGTTCAATTCCTCCACCACCGCCGCGTCCACGAAGGTCCGCGCTGTCGTCCCGCCCTCAACCTCCAGCCACAGGTGCAACCGCGCCGGACCACCCGGTGCCGGAACAGTCAGTGGGAACGCGTCGCTGAGCTGGAACGGCTTCGCCTGCGCCGCAACGGAATCCATTGCCGCCGGAAGGTCACGTGACCCAGCGGCTCCCCACCCCGCGTGCAGGGTCCCGGCGAGCGGCTCCGTCCCGGTGTGCGACACGTGCACGTCCAGCGTCAACGGTTCCGCGGGGACCGGCAGGTCCGCGCCCGCGTGCGCCGGGACCAGGTCGACTACCAGCGTTGTCGGCGCGAACGCGTCGGCCGGATCGAGGCCGCCCCAGTCCTTGGGGCGCCGGTGCGCGTCCAGCAGGCCCGCCATTTCGTGTTCCACGTCGGTCAGTTCGGTGTAAATATAGCCGGAGAACCGGTCGTGCCTGCGGATTTCCTGAGTCTGCCACCGCACGTGCCACGCCCGTTCCAGGCTGGTGAACCCCGCGCCGTATTCGCTGTTCAGCACTGGCACGCCGGAGCGCGGGAACTCAGCCGAGCCGTAGAACGATTTGTCGACAAGGAAATCCGGCCGGAGTTTGACCTCGAAGGACTCCCGTTCGCCGGACGCGAGCGCGGCGAGGTTCTCCGCCCAGCGGCGCGGGTCTTCGTCGTAGTAATGCCAGTCGACGAGATCCGTTTTCACGTGCGCCCAGCCGGAGTTCTCCACAATCGGCCGGGTGTCGTCGAGCGCGCGCATGAGATCGTAGGCGTGCTTGGCCGCGGCGGCGCGTTCGGGGCTGCCCGGGATGTCCCAGTCCAGGCCCCATTCTTCGTTGTACAGCCCCCAGATCACGATTGAGGGGTGGTTGCCGTCGCGGCGCACGAGGTCGGGCAGTTGCGCCTCGAAAGCGGCGGCCGCGGCCGGGCTGAACCGGCTGGGGGCGGGCGGTTCCGCCCACACCAGCATGCCGATCCGGTCCGCGTGGTGCAGCCAGCGCGGTTCCTCGGGCTTGAGATGCTTGCGCACCAGCGAAAAACCGAGTTCCCTGGCCAGTTCGAGATCGCGGATCAGCGCTTCGTCGTCCGGTGCGGTGAGCCCGCTCTCCGGCCAGTAACCCTGGTCGAGCACGCCGCGCACGTACAGCCGTTCCCCATTGAGATACAACGCTTCGCCGCGGGTTTCGATCCGGCGCAGCCCGCCGGTCACGGTCAGCCGGTCGGCGTCGTCGCCCTCGCCCACGGTCAGCGCGATGGAGTACAGGTGCGGCGATTCCGGGCTCCACAGCTGCGGGTCGGAAACATCCAGACGTCCGGCGAATTGCCCATCACGCACCGGGAGGACGGTCTCGCGGCCTTCGAGCTGAGCGACCACGACAGCAGAGTCTGGAGCGTCGCCAGCGAGTTCACCGGCGATGTCGAAGCCGGTCAGCGAATCGCCGCGCACGGAGACTTCGGCGGCATACGTGCGCCCGCGAGCCTCCAGCCAAACGCTCTGCCAGATCCCGGAGGTTGGCGTGAACGAAACGCCGTCGTAGTCGTCCCGCGGGATCGAACGCTGTTTGCCATGCGGGATTTCGCGTTTGTCGGCCGGTGCGTCGACTTCCACGGTCAGCTCGGCGGGGCGGCCGGGTTCGAGCACTTCGGTGACGTCGAACTCGAAGGAGCTGTATCCGCCGACGTGCGAGCCGATGGGCACGCCGTCGATCGAGACGACCGCCTCGTGATGCACGGCGCCGAAGCACAGCACCACCCGGCGTCCCGCCCATTCCGGCGGAACCGTGACCGTGCGCGCGTAGACCGCGTGTGGCAGCCACGTCCGCTGCACACCAGAAGCCTCGGTCTCCCAGGCGAACGGGACGATGATCGAATCGGGTGCCCCGTCGGCCGCGGTGAACCGCCAGCGGCCGTTGAGGCTCAGCCACCGCGCGGACCGGTCCCGGTCGGGGCGCGGGTATCCGGGCCGGGGGACCGCCGTCTCTTGAGCGAGCGGGTCGGCGGCGTTCTCGGCAATCGTCATATGTGTCAGCCCTTTACGCTTCCGGCGAGGATGCCGTTGATGAAATGCTTCTGCAGCACGATGAACAGGATCAAAAGCGGAATGAGCGCGATCGACGCGGCGGCGAGCAGTTCGCCGGTGATGGTCGCGTAATCGGAGCCCACCCGGTTGCCCGAGATGTTCTGGGCGAGCGTCGAGAGAACGACCTGGAGGGTGGCCATCCGGCTGGAGCTGGCCGCGACGACCGGCCAGACGAAATCGTTGTAGATGTTCATGATCGTCAGCACGCCCAGTCCGGCGAGCCCCGGCCGGATCGCCGGGACGACCACCCGCCAGAAGATGCCGAACTCGCCGCAGCCGTCCACCCTGGCCGCGTCGAGAAGTTCGTCCGGCACCGCCGCGATCACCTGGCGCATCCAGAAAATCGCGAACGCGTCGACCGAACCGGGCAGGATCAGCGCCTGATAGGTGTTGACCCAGCCGAGTTCCTTCATCTCCAGCAGCAGCGGGATGACGAGCACGATCGTCGGCAGCATCAAAGTGAGCAGCACCGCGCCGAAGATCAGGTTCCGGCCCGCGAAGCGGTACTTCGCGAAGGCGTAGGCCGCCAGCGGCGCGCAGAACATCGTGATCGCGCCCTTCGCCACGAGCACGATTCCGGTGTTAAGAAAGCCGCTGCCGATCGGAACGTCCTGGAACATCCCACGGAAATTGTCGAGGGTGAACGTCGCCGGATCGAAGCCGAGCGGGTTCCGGATGATCTCGCCCGCCGGTTTGAACGAGGACAGGATCGCCCACACCACCGGCGCGAGCAGCGCGACGGTGAGCACGAGCAGGAACGCGTGCGAGCCGAGCAACGGGCGGGCGGCCCTCCGCCGCTCCCGGACGTCGAGGGTGGTCATGTCAGTCCTCCGCTCGCAGCAGCCGCACGAAAAGCAGCGACACCGCCATCACGACGATCACCAGGAGGAACGAGTTCGCCGCCCCGGTGCCGAGATCCGCGCGGGTGATGTGGTTGTAGAGGTAGAGCCCGGCCGTGGTGGTCGAGGTATACGGCCCGCCCTTCGTCACCACATACGGCTCGGCGAACATCTGGAACACCGCCAAGGTCTGCAGAACCAGGCTGAACATCAGCGACCGGCGCAGCAGCGGCACGGTGATCGTCCACAACTGCCGTATCCGGCCCGCACCGTCGAGAGAGGCCGCTTCGTACAGTCCGCGGTCGATCTGCTGGAGTCCGGAAAGGACGATCAGCACGACGAACCCGGTGGTCTTCCAGAGAAACAGCAACGCGAGCGTCGGCTTCGCCCACCCGCTCGTGACGAGCCAGCCGACCGGCGGCAGCCCGACCGCGCCGAGCATCGCGTTCACCGCGCCGTTGTCCTGGTCGAACAACACGATCCAGATCTGCGCGACCGCGACCAGCGGGGTCACGAACGGCACGACGAACGCCACGCGATAGAACCCGCGCAGCCGCTTGATCGCGTTGAGCAGCACCGCCACGAGCACGGCGAGCACCATCTGCACCGGCACGATCAGCAGCCACAGCACCCCGGAGTTGCCCAGCGACGACCAGAAGCCGCTGCTGGTCAGGAGGTAGCGGTAGTTGTCGAGGCCGATCCAGTGCGCGGCACCGGAACCGTGCCAGTCCGTGAAGCTCAGCCGCAGCGTGAAGAACAGCGGATAGACGCTGAAAGCCAGGAAGATCAGCACAAACGGCAGCACGAACAGGTACGGCGCGAGGCGGCGGCGCCACGAGGAGGCGCGCCGCCGCGGTTTTCCGGTGCGCGACTCGACGGACAGAGCCGGTTCCCGGAAAACCTTTGCCTCAGCGGTAACGGAGCGAGTGGTCATTTGCGGTCGATCAGGTTGGTCTGGATGTCTTTGCCCGCCTTGTCGATCACCTGTTGCGGGGTAAGGGTTCCGTCCAGCATCTTCTGCAGGTCGGTGCCGAGGTAGTCGACCGCGCCGGACCACCAGGCCGGGATCGGCGCGCCGCCGGGGATTTCCCGGCCCGCTCCGACGGTGGTCTTCCAGAGGTCCTGGCCGCCCATCGCGTCGATCGGCCGGAACAGCGGTTTCGCCGGATCCGCGGCGGGCAGATAGGCCGGGACCGAGGTGTTCAGCCCGCCCGGATAGACCGCGTTCGGCCCGTAGACCGCGGTGTAGCCCGCCTGGTCGAACATCAGGAAGCGGTAGAACAGCCAGGACAGCTGCGGGTTCTTGGCGTCCTTGGGAATGACGAACGACGAGCCGCCCATCGCACCGCTGCGCGCGCCGCCCGCGGTCCACGCGGGCAACGGCATCGCGCGCCAGTCGCCCTTCGTCGCGGTCAATTGCTGCTGCGGGGCGAAATCGAACCAGATCGCCCACGGGTAGAAGACCTCGTCGCCGGAGTCGAGCGCGCTGACGTCACTGGGCTTGAGGTACTCGGCGCGAGTGCCGAGCCCTTCCTTGCGCACGGTGTCGAGCCAGGTCAGGATTTGGTGGTACGGCGCGGAATTCAGCCGCAGCGCGCCGTCCGGGCCGGCCAGGCCGGTGCCAAACTGGCTGGCGAACATCTCGAGCTGGAGCTGGCTGTTGAAGGCGTCCTGCTCCAGGTGGATCGGCTTCGCGCTGGGCTTGAACTGCTGGTACTTCTTCGCCGCGGCGAGCAGATCGTCGTAGGTCTTGATGCCGTTCGGGTCAATCCCGGCCGCGCTCAGCGCCTTCGCGTTGTAGAACAGCAGCCCGGGGTCGAGGTCGAAGGGCACGCCGTAGATGCCACCGTTGACAGTGTTGACGTCGACCTTCTGCTTGGCGATGTCCTTGGTGTAGGGCGCGAGCACGTCCTTGAGATTCCACAGGTGGCTGACGTAGCCGCCGACCTTGGCGTCGTCGAGGAACACGCCGTCGGGCACGTCGGTGCCGGTGATCAGCGTGTTCTGGAGCTTGTTCGCGATGTCGACGGCCTCGTGCTTGACCGTGACGCCGGGGTATTTCGCGGTGAACTTCTTGATCGCGGCGTCGAAGACCTTGTACAGGTCGCCCGAACGGTCCCAGATCGTGATTTCGCCTTTCGGCGCGTCTTCGGCGGGAGCCTGCAGCACGGCGTTGTCCGCCGCCGAGCCGCCGGAGCTGATGTCCGGGCCGCAGGCGGTCAGCCCGGTGACGAGCAGGGCCGCGGCAGCAACGGCGCCGCCGCTGCGGGCGAGGAGGCGGGCTGTCCGTCCGCTCCGTCGGAGAGTGGGGTTCATGGCACTCCTTTGTGCGGGACGGTGGCAGCGCGGCGAGGCGTGCCGCGGATTTGCCAACGTAGGCAAACTGTACGACATGCTTGCACACGTTGCAAAAGGTAGGATGACTGTCTGGGCGGAAGGAGTTTCATGGCGGCGACGTTGCGGGACGTAGCGGACCGGGCACAGGTATCCGTGCGCACGGTGTCGAACGTCGTCAGCGGGTATGAGCACGTCAGCGAGAAGATGCGTCAGCGCGTGCTGCGGGCCATCGACGAACTCGGCTACATCCCGAACCCGGTCGCCCGCACGCTGCGCACCGGCAAGACCGGGCTGCTCTCGCTGGTGGTGCCTGAGATCGACGTGCCGTATTTCAGCCAGCTCGCCCGCGAGGTCATCGACGCCGCCGCGAGCCTCGGCTTCCAGGTGATGATCGACCAGACCGGGCACGACCACGAGCGGGAACGCCAGCTGTTGCGTGGCGGCGGACGGCGCAACCTGTTCGACGGCATGCTGTTCGCGCCGCTCGCGACGAGCGAGGAACTGTGCGATGTGGACCCGGCTCGCTCTTCGCCGCTGATCCTTCTCGGCGAGCATGTCTTCGACAACCGCTTCGACCACGTGGCGATCGACAACGTCGTCGCGGCGCACGACGCGACGACGCACCTGCTCGACTGCGGCCGTACGCGCATCGCGGCGATCGGCGCTCAGCCGAAGGAGACGTACTCAACGCCGTTGCAGCGCACGGAAGGATTCCGCAAAGCACTCGATGAACGCGGCCTTGAGCCCGTGAACGCATTGCAGGCCACGGCGGCCCACTACGGCCGGGCGGACGGGTATGCGGCGACGGCTTCGCTGCTTCGGGAATCTCCGCGCCCGGACGCTATTTTCTGCTACTCCGACCTGCTCGCGATGGGCGCGATCCGGGCCGTTTTCGACGCGGGCCTGCGCGTCCCTGAGGACGTGGCGATCATCGGCATCGACGACATCGAGGAAGGCCGCTATTCCCGTCCGTCCTTGAGCACGGTCTCGCTGGACACCCCGTTCATCGCCCGCACCGCGGTGTCCCGGCTCGCCGCCCGGATCGAGAACCCGGAGCTGCCCGCCGAGGAGTTCGTGGCACCGCACACGGTGCTCGCCAGGGAGAGCACGGAATCGGGCTCGGTCAGCGACAGTGTGTGAAGATGCGGGAATGAGCGAAGAACCCCGCGTTTCCCGCAACGACAAAGAAAACCGCTACGAAGTGTATGCGGACGGCAAGCTCGCCGGCTTCGCGGAATTCACCCCGAAGGACACCGAAACCGTCTTCACCCACACCGAAATCGGCGACGAGTTCGGCGGTCGCGGCCTCGGCAAGGTGCTGGCGAAGGCTGCGCTGGACGACGTCGTGGCACGCGGCGGCGTGATCGTCCCGGTGTGCCCGTTCATCGCCGGGTACCTGCGCAAGAACGAGGGCTACGCCGAGCACGTCCGGTGGCCTGGACAGCATTGATCCAGGTCGTGACGCAGGCCAGCAGCGCCGTTCGGGGTATTCCAGGTGGCCCGAACGGCGCAGTGATGTCTGATTGGTCCGCATTTTTTGGTTATTAACCAACCTTCGTCGGTTTCGCGTTGGTTGCCGGGCAACAAAAGTGTGGGGCGTCCCACCGGTCGGTTCAGCCCACCTGGAGGAAGATCGATGACTTCCCGAAAGACGCTCGTCGCGGGATTCACCGCACTGTCGGCCGCGGCGTTGACCGCGGGCATGTGCGTGAACGCCGCCTCGGCAAGCCCGATGGCGTTCGCCCAGATGCAGGCGCAGGCGATCACCCAGGCGACCCACGTCGCCGACACGCTCGGCGCCGGAAACGGCGGCATCTACCTCGAACGCGGCAAGGCGGTCCTGAACGTGACCGACGCCGCGGCGCAGGAGAAGGCCGAGGCCGCCGGCTTCGCCACCAAGCTCGTGAAGCACAGTTTCACCGCTCTCACCGGCGCGAAGAACCAGATGGACACGGTGAAGAACGTGCCGCAGACGTCGTGGGGCATCGACACCAAGACCAACCAGGTCGTGGTGAAGATCTACGACTCGGCGTCCCAGGCCACGAAGGACAAGGTCACCGCGGCCGCGGCGAAGCTGGGCGACGCGGCGCGCGTCGAGCACCGCTCGGGCAAGCTGTCCACCTACATCGCGGACGGCGACTCGATCAACAACGGCCAGTTCACCTGCTCGCTCGGCTTCAACGTGACCAAGGGCGGCCAGCCGTACATGCTGACCGCCGGCCACTGCACCAATGAGGGCGGCACCTGGTCCGGCGGCGACGTTTCGGGCGCGCAGGTCGTGGAAAGCGACTGTCCCGGAGCCGACTCCGGCCTGCTGACCCGCCCGAACGGCACCGGCGAGGGCGCGATCAACACCGGCCAGCAGATCACCAGCGCCGGCTCCCCGACCGTGGGCGAGCAGATCCAGAAGATGGGCCAGACGACCGGCGGCGGCAGCGGCGAGGTCACCTCGGTGGACGAGTCGGTCAACTTCGACGTCGGCGTCCTGAACCACGAGTTCGGCACCACCGCCCACACCGACCACGGCGACTCGGGCGGCCCGGCCTACGACGGCGACAAGGGCCTCGGCACCCTCTCCGGCGGCGACACCCAGACCAGCTACTTCTACCCGCTGACTCTGGAACTGCAGTCCTACGGCCTCGAGCTTGCCTGAGGTTTCCGCTCTCAAGCCCGCCGTCCCTCTTTCGGGGCGGCGGGCTTTTTCGCGCGGCGGTTTTTGTCGTACCCGGGGCCTAGAGTCGCTTGCATGAAGCCGAACCCGGCCCGAAACCTCTGGACAGCCATCGAACCCTTGCACGCAGTCGTCTACTTCGCCCCGGAACCCGCCGCGGCGGCGAAAGACGTGGGTCTGCGCGGCTGGTGGATGGGCTACTTCGCGGGCCGGGCGGCGCCACTCGGCCCGATCGGCCCGGAACCGGTCACGTCGATGTTCTTCGGGTTCGCGCCGCGGATGGTCGTGCGAGCGCTGCCCGACGCGTGGACGTTCGCGTCTCCGGACGACGTGCTGCGCACCCGGGTGGAAGCGGTCGAGGCGGCGTTGGCGCGGCTGCTCGGGCCGGACACTGTGGACGAGCTGGCCGAGTTGCTGGAACAGGCAGCCGCCGCTTGTCAGTTCGACGCGCGCCCGCTCGCCGCGGCCTGGTCCGCTGTACCGAGGCCGGACCGGCCGTTAGCCCGGTTGTGGCTGGCGACCGCGGTCCTGCGGGAACATCGCGGCGACGGCCACGTGCTGGCCGCGGCCACTTCCGGGTTGAGCGGGCTGGAAACCACCCTGACCCACATCGCCACGGGTGCCACCAACCGCGAGCAAGTCCAGCGTGCCCGAGGCTGGACCGACGAGGAATGGGCCGCGGCAACGGAAAGTCTCGTCGACCGCGGCCTGCTCGGCGCCGAAGGACTGACCCCGGCGGGCGTGGAAGTCCGGCGGAGCATTGAAGAAACCACCGACCGGCTCGCCGCTGCTCCGCTTGAGGCGCTCGGTCCGGCGGGGGTTGACCGGGTGTTGGATCTGGCGATTCCGTTGAGCCGACGGATTATTGACGAGGGAGGTGTGCCTGTCCCGAACCCCATGGGTGCGAAGCGTCCCTGAGTGTCTGCGGTGGGCGAGTCGGGTTCTTCGCGCTGGAAGGGATGCGTCGGCAACTCGCTGCCGCACTGCGACGCTGGGCGGACATTGGTGCAGTAGCGGCATGTGCGGGCTAGTGCACCGGGCGCGGTGACCGCACCGTCGCGGAGACGATCGCGGCGATCGCGGTGAGGAACGCGAAGATCACGGCCAGTCCGATCGGCACTGCGTTGCTCTTGTGGAAACCGAGCACGAAGTCGAGGTGAGCACCGAAGCTCGTGCCCGGCGGCATCGGCACCAGGACGGTCGCCACCGCGTACAGCAAGCACAGCCCGGCCAGCGTCCACGCCGCCCAGAGGTGCCGCGCGAGCAGGAAACCGGCGGGAACGACCACGGCGAACGCGGCGATGAGACCCGCGACGACGTTCAGCCACACCTGGCTCGTCCAGTGTTCGAGCGGACCGCCGAGCAAGACGTTCGCGAAGACGAACCACACCAGCGCGATCGCGGTGCAGCCCGCGAGGGCCGCCGCGACCGCACCGGCCGGGAAGTTCGCCCGGCGCCGCCGCACCGGCGCGGGGAACGGCGGAGGGAATCCATGCGGCGCGGACATCCGGTGCTCCTGACGATCTCGGGTGATGCCGAGCTTCTCAGCTTTCGACGCCGGATCTACCTGCTTGGCCGGTTCTGTCCACGGAAGGCGCCGTGCTGCCGGGGCGGAGGTGCCGCCGGTAAGTCCCATCCGTCCATGGAAGGCGCCGTGCTGCCGGGGCGGAGGTGCCGCCGGTAAGTCCCATCCGTCCACGGAAGGCGCCGTGCTGCCGGGGCGGAAGTGCTGCCGGTAAGTCCAATCCGTTCATGGAAGGCACCGTGCTGCCGGAGCGGAGCTGCCGCCGACAAGTCCGACCGCGGCGACGGGGAAGAACCTCGGCGCAGGAGGCAGGCACCGTGGATCCGGCCGCCGCGGCGGCCCGGGTGCTGCGAACCGAAGTGAGCGCCGCCGTCGTGGGTCAGCCCTTGGCCCGGGCGGAAATCTGCTGCACCGACCAGGCGTTGCCGTCGGGGTCGGAGAAGTGGATGAACCCGATGTTGTCCAGGTCTTCGAGCGCGCCGGTGCCCGGATCCGGGCCGTATAGCTGGAGTTCGCTGACGTCGACGCCGCGCGCCACCAGCTCCTCCCGCGCCTTGCGGACATCCGCGACGACCAGCTGCAACCCCTTGAGCGACCCCGGCGGCATGTCCGGAACCATGCCCTTGCCCAGGACGATCGAACAGCCCGAGCCGGGCGGGGTCAGCTGCACCAGGCGCTGTCCCGGCCCGGGGCTGATGTCGTGGTCGAGGCGGAAGCCGACCTGGTCGGCGTAGAACGCTTTCGCCCGGTCCACGTCGGTCACCGGGACGACGACGACCTCGAGAGTCCAGTCCATGCGACGAGTTCTAGCGGTGGCTTTCGGCGGCGGTCAAGCGCTCGCCAGCTCCACCCGGTTGCGGCCCGCCTGCTTGGCCCGGTACAGCGCGGCGTCGGCGGCCACCAGCACGTCGTCGACGCTGGTCAGGTGTTTCGCCGGATACATCGCACAGCCGATCGAGACAGTCAGGTCGCTGATCACCGAATCCTGGTCCGGCAGCGCGACGACCACCTGCGGGATGCGCCGCCGGATGCGGTCGGCGATGTGGCCGAGGTGCTCGGCGCTCGGGATGTCCGGCAGCGCGATCGCGAACTCCTCGCCGCCCCAGCGGCCGCACACGTCCTGCTCGCGCACCTCGTCGCGCAGCGACAGCGCGATCTCGCGCAGCACCAGGTCGCCGGTGGGATGGCCGTAGGTGTCGTTGATCGCCTTGAAATGGTCGAGGTCGAGCAGCAGCACGCCGACGCTGTCCTGGTTCGCCCGCGCGCGTTCGAGGTAGCGCTCGGCGACCGTGCGCCACCAGCGTTTGGTGGCCAGGCCGGTGGTGACGTCGGTGCGCGCGTCGCGCTGGAACTGGGTGAGCAACAGGCCGCGGTGCAGTGCCACGAGCGCGATCACGACGCCCGCCAGGATCAGCGGGTTGGCCAGCAGCAGAAGCGCCGCGGTGACCAGCCCGAGCCCGATCGCGCCCGCTTCGAGAAGCTGGTCGCCGAAGCCGGAGAACAGATCGGCGAACGACCGCGGCGGGCTCGACAGCGCGATCGCGACCATGACGAGCGCGGTGTTGATCGCCCAGCGCAGTCCGGCGGCCAGCACGAAGACGACCAGGTCGAGCAGGCCCGGACCGAAACCGTCGGCGAGGCCGCCCGGGTACTCGTGCATGCCGAGCGCGAGCACCGCGACGGCGGCTTGCGTTCCGCACAGGACGGACGCGCAGGAGAAAATCCAGCGGTGCGGCAGAACCGGCCGTTCGCGCGGCCAGATCCGCCACCACGCGACGGCGTAGGTGAGCACGACCATCGCCGACGCGAGGATCGCCGGCAGCGCGACCACCGCGGCGATGCTCCACACAGCTTTGGTGTCGACGTACGCGACGGTGGGGGCGCGGCTGTACTCGCGTTGCCGTTCGATGTGCCGGGTCGCCTCGATCGCGAGCGCCGCGCACACGGCGAGAACCCCGAAGCGGACCAGGTCGATCTGACGCACCGGTGCGAGCCACGCGGTGGCCAGCGTCGAGCCCACGGCCACGAGGTTCACCAGCAGCACGTACACGCGGACGTGCGAGGGCAACCGCCATAGGCGCCAGCCTGTGAACCACCCGGCAACTCGTCCGCGCACTCTTCACCTCACCCGATTGGCTTCTACGGTAAACGACGAGGCGCGTTGTGTGCTGCCTGTCGTCCGGACTCTGGGAAGCGCCGGGGCGATTTCGCCCGGACAGCCCAGCGCCCGACGGCCGGCGAGGGGAGGTGGCCACTGTGAGTAGTGGCCAGCCGCTCCAAATCCGGGCCGGACCAGGGAATCCACGAGGGTCCCCTGTGGACCCCCATCGCCACTTTCGGTGACCGGCATCCCGGCGATGACGTGCGAAAACCGCCGAAGGCGCGACTCTGAAACGGAGGTGACGACGGTGCGCGACAACAACTGGACGGCTCGTCGGTGAGCCAGGTCTCCGTCGTGGTCTCGACCCGAGGTCGAGAGTTCGGTCTCCGCAAGCGAGAGGAGGTGCCCACAGTGCGGGACAACAACTGGTGAACGGGGCTGGCCCGGGAATCCGGGACGCGGAATGGGAGCGGAAAGGCAACGGAAGGAGACGGGATGCGCGACAACAACTGGATGTGGTGAACCGTCGTTAACCACTGACTTCGGTTCGGGAAGGAGCTGCCGCCGTGCGCGACAACAACTGGGCTCGCTGAGCCTTCGACGGCCACTTGACCTCGACTCGCGAAAGGAGCCGCTGCCGTGCGTGACAACAACTGGACCCGTTGAGGGGCGTCGAGAACTGCCCGTCGAGCTGCGAAGGGAGATGCCGCGATGCGGGACAACAACTGGACTTGCTGATCTTCGTAACCACCTGCCGTCATTCCGTGAAGGGAGTCGCGATGCGCGACAACAACTGGAGCCGTTGAGCCCCGCCGACCATCGCCCGTCGAGCCGTGAAAGGAGCTGCCGCGATGCGCGACAACAACTGGACTCGCTGACCACCGCCCGCCAGCTCGTGGAAAGGAGCCGTCGCCCGTGCGTGACAGCAACTGGAGCCGTTGAGCCACACCGACCATCGCCCGTCGAGCCGTGAAGGGAGCTGCCGCGATGCGTGACAACAACTGGACTCGCTGACCCTCGTCAACCACCGCCCGCCGAGGCACGAAGGGAGCCCTCGCAATGCGTGCCAACAACTGGTCCCGCTGAACTCCGCCGATCACCGTTCGTCGAGCTGCGAAGGGAGTCGCTGCGATGCGCGACAACAACTGGACCCGTTGAAGCCTGTCAACCACCGCCCGTCGAGTTGCGAAGGGAGGCCTCGCGGTGTGCGACAACAACTGGTCCCGCTGAGCCCCGTCAACCACCCGCCGTCGAGGCACGAAGGGAGTCGCTGCGATGCGTGACAACAACTGGTCCCGCTGACCCCCGTCAACCACCCACCACCGAGGCACGAAAGGAGCCCTCGCGATGCGCGACAACAACTGGACCCGCTAACACCCCCCCAGCCCGCCCCACGAGGAGGTGAGAGGGCATGCGTGACAACAACTGGACGTGACCCGAACCAATCCCGCGGCGCAGCCGTCCCGCGGATCACGGCGCGGGAGGTGGCGTGGCCCCGTCGAGGGGGGTTCGGCGGGGCCGCACCGCGTGGTCCGTTCGCACCGCTCGCGTCCACGCGATCCCGGCCACCGCGGCGCATCCGGCCCCGGCGACGGCGGCGATCGCGACCACCGTCGTCGGTGCGAAGGCCAGGGCCAGCGCGCCCGCGGCGGCGATCGTCAGGCCCTGCGCCGCCCGCAGCGCCGCGATCGCGACTCCGATCACCTGGCCGCGCTGTTCCGGCGGCGCGGCGAGGCTGTACTGCACCTGCGTGATCAAATCGTGCGCGGAGAACATCCCGGACACCGTCCAGATGGCCACGACCACCGGCAACGCGGGCGTCCAGCCGGTCGGCAGCAGCACGAGACTGCTCGCCACCGCGAGCGGGCCCAGCCACCGCACCTGCCGTGCCCGCGGCAACCGGCTGATCAGCAACGCGCCGAGCAGTGTCCCGACCGGGTTCGCCACCAGCAGCCAGCCGAGCACGCCGGTGCCGCCGAGTTGTGCGGCCACCGGCACCGCCAAGCCTTCCGGCACCACGTAAAAGCCGCAACAACAGGCGATCGCCAGCAGCGAGCGCAGTTTCCGGTCCCGCGCGACAAGGCGGCAACCGGCCTTCAACGTCGCCCAGTGTGGCGCGTGTTCGGTCACCTTCGAGACCGGATACAGCCGTAATCCCCAGCGCAAGGCGGCTGCCGAGACCGCGAACGTCACCGCGTCCGCCCATAGCGCACCCGAAACTCCGAGCCAGGCGACTACCGCGGCGCCCGCGCCGAAGCCGATCACCAGCGCGGCCTGGTAGGTCGAGGAGAGAATCGCTTGGCCGGTCGCCAGTTTCTCTTCGCCCAGAAGGTCCGGCAGGACCGCTTGCCGCGCCGCCTGAAACGGTCCGGCCGCGAGTTGCACGACGATGAGCAATCCCGCGGCGATCGGCCAAGGCATGCCAGGGATCGCCATCAGCGCGACCAGCAATGCGCGCACGACATCTGCGACCACGAGCACGGTCCGGCGCGGGAAGCGGTCGGCGAGTCCGCCGAGTGCGCCGCCGAGGAGATCCGGCAAATAGGTGAGCGCGTACGTCCCAGCGGCCCAGCCCGCGGACGCCGTTCGGTTGAATACCAACACAGTCAGCGCGACTCGCGCTAATTGGTCACCTGCCACCGACAGCACGTGCGCGAGCCAAAGCGCACGAAATTCGCCCATCCGGAACACGCTCCGGAAGGACGGCGCTGGCGTGGACATGTGCTCACCCTGTCGTGACTCGGCCACCCGGAGCAACCCCGGCCGGACGCGGGTGGGTCGCGGATCAGGCTCCGGCCGTCCGTGGAAAACTGGGTGATCGCCGTCCGTGGATGATGTCGCACCGAAGGGTTTTCCGTTGACCGAGGAGAGCCGGCAGGTCGCCGGTCGCTACGAGCTCGTCGAACTGATCGGCAGCGGCGCGATGGGGATGGTCTGGCGCGGGGAGGACAAGATCCTCGGCCGCGTCGTCGCGGTCAAGGAACTCCTCATGCCCGTGAACCAGGGCGAGGACAAGGTCGAGGAAGCCCGCAACCGCGCCATGCGCGAGGCCCGCATCGCCGCCCGGCTGCAGCATCCGAACGCCATCTCGGTGTTCAACGTGGTCGAGCACGAGGATCGGCCGTGGCTGATCATGGAGTACCTGCCCTCGCGCAGCCTCGCGGTGAAACTGCGCGAGGACGGCCCGCTGACCGTCGACGAGGCGATCCCGTTCGCGGTGCAGCTGGCGGGTGTGCTCGCCGCCGCGCACCGGGCGGGCATCGTGCACCGCGACGTCAAACCGGGCAACGTCCTGCTCGGCGACGACGGCAGCACGGTCAAGGTGACCGACTTCGGCATTTCCCGCGCGGTCGGCGACGTCACGCTCACCGCGACCGGCGAAATCTCCGGCACGCCCGCGTTCCTCGCGCCCGAGGTCGCCCGCGGCGAGGAAGCGACGTTCGCCTCCGACGTCTTCGCCCTCGGCGCGACGCTGTACATGGCGGTGGAGGGCGATCCGCCGTTCGGCACCGCGGACAACGCGATCGCCCTGCTGTACCGGGTTTCCAGCGGTTCGATCAACCCGCCGAAACAGGCCGGGAAGCTGGAGCCGTTGCTGCTGAAACTGCTGGAACTCAAACCAGAGGACCGGCCGTCGATGGCCGAGGTCGTCGAGGAACTGCGCAAGCTCGACGGAGGCGTCACCCCGGTCGCGGCCGTTCCGGAACCGCTGACGCTGCCGGAAGCCAAGCCGCCGGTCGTGCCCACCACGGTCGCGGTTCCGGCCTCGGGTGCGGCCGCCGCGCCGCCCGCGGGGTCGGACCGAAGACGCCGCGGAATGATTTTCGCCGGGGCGGGCGCGCTGCTCGTCGTGATCGCCGTGATCGTCACTGTCGTCCTCACCCGCAACCACGGGGAGGAAAGCCCGGCCGCGAACCCGCCGCCGGCCCCCGCGAGTTCCGCGTCTTCCAGCGCGCCGGCGCCGTCGTCCGCTTCGCAGCCGTCATCGTCGACGCAGTCGTCGCCTCCGCCTTCGTCGAGCACCGCTCCGCCGTCCAGTTCCGCGGCGAACTCGCCGGACGCGATGGCGGCCGCGCTGCGCACCTACTTCTCGTACCTGCCGAACAATCTGGAGAGCGGCTGGGCGATGCTCAGCGACGGGTTCCGGGCTACGAAAAAGCAGACTTTCGACCGGTACAAGTCGTGGTGGAGCCAGTTCAGTTCGGTGACCGCGAACGACGTCCAGGTCACCGGCGACAACACGCTCAGCGCGAAAATCACCTACCACCGCGCCAGTGGCGGCACGACGACTGAGTCGCACCGCTACACGATGTCGCAGCGCAACGGCACCTGGCAGATCGACACGGAGAGCTAGCTCTCGAGCAGCAACGCGATCGCGGCGGCGGTGTCGCGGTCACGGCCGACCCGCACGGTGCGCAATCCGGCGGACCGTGCGGGTTCGACGTTCGCGCCGACCAGCCAGGCGTCGTCCAGCGTGGTCTCGCAGCGTTCGGCGGCGAGCGCGAACCGCTTCGGGTCTGATGTGGACAGTCCGTCCGGGCCGGCGAGCGCCCAGCCGTCCACGAGCCCGGCGATTCCGGTGCACAGCAGGGTGGACAGCTGCGGTTCGCCCTCGCCCAGTACGCCGATCCGCCAGCCCGCCGCGCGCAGCCGGGGCAATCCGGTCAGCACGCCGGGCATCGCCGGGACGAGCGCTGGATGCCGTTCGCGGTAGGCGTCTTCGAGGTCGGTTTCGGGCAGGCCGAAGCGCTCGCGAAGGTTCTTGAAGAACGTCGCCCGGTCGGCGCGGCCTCGGTCGTCGGCGGCGATCAGCCATTCGGCGTCCGCTTCGGCGAGCCGGTGTTCCGCGCAGAACTCCCACACCCAGCGGCGGAATCCCTCCGCGCGATCGACGAGCGTGGTGTCGAGGTCGAACAGGACGAGCCGCACGGGGGAGAGATTAGCGTGTCCGGTCGAGGCTCCGGGAGATTTTTCTACTCCGTTCGAGTGAACGGAGCCCGGTTTTTGTCGGGGTTCGATGCGAACATATGTTCGTGACGAGCGAAGGACCGATCCTCCACGCCGACCTCGACGCGTTCTACGCCTCGGTCGAGCAGCGCGACGATCCCCGGCTGCGCGGCAGGCCGGTGATCGTGGGCGGTGGCGTGGTGCTGGCCGCGAGCTACGAGGCCAAGGCGTTGGGCGTGCGCACCGCGATGGGCGGGGCGCAGGCCAGGCGGTTGTGCCCGCATGCCGTGGTGGTGCCGCCGCGGATGTCGGTCTACAGCGCGGCGAGCAAGGCGGTGTTCGAGGTGTTCCGGCAGACGACGCCGGCGGTGGAAGGAGTGTCGATCGACGAAGCTTTCCTGGATGTCGGCGGTCTGCGGCGGATCGCCGGGCGTCCGTCGGAGATCGCGGTGCGCTTGCGCGCGGAGGTGCTGGCGCAGGTCGGCTTGCCGATCACGGTAGGGGTGGCGCGCACGAAGTTTCTCGCGAAGGTGGCGAGCGGCGTCGCGAAACCGGACGGCCTGCTGGTGGTGCCGCCGGAGCGCGAGCTGGAATTCCTGCATCCGCTGCCGGTGGAGCGATTGTGGGGAGTGGGGAAGGTGACGTCGGCGAAGCTGCGGGAGCGCGGCGTCCGTACTGTGCGCGAGGTCGCCGAACTGCCCGAGGCCGCGTTGATCTCCATGCTGGGCCCAGGCACCGGACGGCACCTGCACGCCTTGGCGCACGGCCGCGACCCGCGCGCGGTGCAGCCAGGCAAACGCCGCCGCTCGATCGGCTCGCAACGCGCACTGGGCCGTCGCGCACGGTCTCCGGCCGAGCTGGACGAGATCGTGGTGTCCATTGTGGACCGATTGGCGCGTCGGCTGCGCGGCGCGTCGCGGGTCTGCCGGACGGTGGTGCTGCGCATGCGCTTCGCGGACTTCACCCGCGCGACGAGGTCGCACACGCTCGCCGACAGCACCGATCACACGGAGACCCTGCTGTGCGCGGCCCGCGGTCTGCTGGCCGCGGCGCAACCGCTGGTGTACGACCGGGGTTTGACGTTGCTGGGGCTGTCGTTCTCGAATCTCGACAGCCGTGGTGCGGTGCAGTTGGCGTTGCCGTTGGATCAACCGTCGAGTCCGGCGATGTCCGCGGAGGCTACTGCGTTGGACTCGGCGGTGGATGCGTTGCGCGATCGCTTCGGAGCGGCGGCGTTGACTCGGGCGGCGTTGCTGAGTCATGAGGCGGGGATGGAGATGCCTATGCTGCCGGATTGATTAAGCCAGGTGGGGCTGCAGTGTGCTTGGCTGATCCTTGCGGGTGCGCGGGTGCGCGGGTGCGCGGGTGCGCGGGTGCGCGGGTGCGCGGGTGCGCGGGTGCGCGGGTGCGCGGGTGCGCGGGTGCGCGGGTGCGCGGGGAGCCGGAGAGCCGGGTCCGGGGCGCCCTCTATCCGCTACCGCGGTTGTGCGGCGCTGTACAACTCTCGGGCCATCTTCCGCAGCGGGCCGCGGCAGGATTCGAGGTTGCTGTCGGGTTTCGCCGGTGTGTAGTGGGTCTGAAACATCGCGTTGCGGTCCGCACTTCGCCGAGTCATCGCCGGGAAGCCAATGCGCCTTTCTCCGAAGGAGAGGCCGACAGCGCCAACGTCCTTGCTCAACGCGAGGTGCCGACGAAAGTGCTGTGGGCGTGTTGATTCCCCGGTACTTCCGGGCCCGGGCCGCGAACCCGGCGCAGCTGGCGAAGTTGGCGTCACCGTACCTGCCTGGCGTCGCTTCCGGAGTATTGCGAGGCGGGCCCGCGAGGAACGAGCCGAGGTCGATCAGCCAGATGTGCAAGAGCGCGGTCGCCGCGACGGCTACGCAGATCCCGGCCCTAGCGCGATCCGGGCGCCCTCGCCGCATTTTTCCCTGGGACGAGGGCGGAATTGCGCGGCAGGGGGCGAGGCGGGGGATCACATTGCGTGACGCTCGCCGGGGCGATGGCCGGGCAGAAACCAGCTACCCAGCCGATCGGTCGACCAGGGCGGCGATGCCCTCGATCAGCCGGTCCAACCCGAACGCGTATTCGTGGTCGAGGCTGTACGGAGCCTGATGGGTTTGCCCGGCAGCGGTGCCGACCCGATCCGCTACCGGGAAACGCCGTGGTTCGTAGACCTTCGCCAGTGCGGGGGCGGTCGCGGCCCACCATTGCTGGTCAGTCATCCCGGTTTGCCGCACGACTCGCGCGGCCTCGACCTTGCGTCGCGCCAGGCCCTCGACGTGGGTGGTCACCAGGGTGATCGTCGAGTCCATTTCCACGTCCGTCAGGCCGATGCCGTCGATGACAGCCAGTTCCAGGTCGTACTTCGCGAGCGCGTGCGGGCCAAGGGTCGGGCGGCCGGCGAAGACCTGCAGCAGCCACGGATGCCGCAGGTACATCGCCCAGTTCACCGCGGCGACACGGCGGAGACCGTCGCGCCAGTCGTCGGCGTCGATCTCGGACAGTTCGGCTACTGCTTCGCCGTAGACCGCGTCGACCATCGCTTCGACCAGTTCCGCGCGCGACGAAACGTAGGTGTAGAGCGACATCGTCCCGACGCCCAGCGACTCCGCTACCCGGCGCATCGACAGCGTCGCCAGGTCTTGTTCGGCATCGGCGACCTCGACCGCAGCGTCGATGATCCGGGCCGGGGTCAGTCCGTGCTTCGGGCCGCGTCGCGGCAGCTGGCGGGTGCCCCACAGCAGCGCGATCGTCGCGGCGGGGTCTCCGTTGTTGCCGTCAGTCGTCACGTGACCAGCATAGGAACTTTACTCCGTATGCAATACGGAGTTGTGTGCTAATCTTCTTCGTATGGCATACGGAGTAGGTGGGCGAGAGGGCATCTGGGCGAGCGGGGTCCGGAAGACTTACGGCGATCAGACGGCGTTGGAAGGGTTTGACCTGCAGGTGGAGCCGGGGACGGTGTGCGGTCTCCTTGGTCCTAACGGCGCGGGCAAGACGACCGCGGTCCGGATTCTGACCACTTTGCTGCGTCCGGACGCCGGCGAGGTGCGGGTCGCCGGTTGCGACGCGGTCGCCGACCCGGGCGAGGTGCGGCGGCGGATCGGGCTGGTCGGGCAGAACGCCTCGGTGGACGAGATCCTGACCGGCAGGCAGAACCTGGAACTGTTCGGCAGGCTCGGCGGATTGCGGTCGCGGGCGGCCCGCACGCGAGCGACGGAACTGCTGGAGCGGTTCGGTCTCGCCGAAGCGGCGGGCCGGTCCGTCGCCGGTTACTCCGGCGGCATGCGGCGCAAACTGGATCTGGCCGCCGGGCTCCTGCTGAACCCGGCGGTGCTCTTTCTCGACGAGCCCACGACCGGGCTCGACCCGGCCGCTCGCATCGACGTCTGGGCGGACGTCCGGGCGCTGGCGGGAACTGGCACCACGGTTCTCCTGACCACGCAGTACCTGGAGGAGGCCGACCAGCTCGCCGATCGGATCGCGGTCCTCGACGGGGGCCGGATCGTCGCCGCGGGCACGCCGGACGAGCTGAAGGCGAAGGTCGGGCCGGACTGGGTCGAGACGGTCGTCCGCAAGCCGACGCTCGACGAGGTCTTCCTGCACCTGACCGGCCACGCCCGCACGCCTGACGCGACGGGGGCGGCGCGATGAAGGAGTTCGTGGGAGGAACGGCAAATCGTCAGCGGAGACAGCGCTGGACGGCTCGGCTCAACTCGGCCGTCGCACCGAAAATCCCGTCCATCTCCGAGGAGGTTCGATGACCACTGTCAGCACAGCCGGGCACGTGTCCTGGCTGACGCACACCGCCGTCCTGACCCGGCGCATCCTGGTGCACTGGAAGCAACGTCCGGTCTCGATCGCGGTCACGTTGCTGTTCCCGGTTCTGATCGTGGTGATGTTCGGACAGCTTTTCGGCGGTGCGATGGCCATCCGGGACGGGTCGTACATCGACTTCCTCATCCCCGGCATGCTCGCGATGACCATGCTGTTCGGGCTGGAATCCACCGTCCTCGCGGTGACCTCCGACGCGGCGAAGGGCGTCACCGAACGGATCCGCGCGATGCCGGTCAGCGGGCTCGCGGTGCTGACCGGCCGCTGTCTCGCCGATCTGATCAGCGCGGTCGCCGGGCTCGCCGTGATGATGGGGGCCGGATTGCTCCTGGGGTGGCGTCCGCAGCAGGCGTCTGTACTGGGCGCGGTCGGGCTGCTGTTGTGGTTGCGGTTCGCGTTCGTCTGGGTCGGGATTTACCTCGGACTGGTACTGAAAACCCCGGAGTCGGCGGTCTCGGTGCAGGTGCTGGTGTGGCCGGTCGGATTCCTGTCCGGAGTCTTCGTTTCCCCGGACACCATGCCCGGTTGGCTGAGCGCCATCGCGACCTGGAACCCGCTCACCGCGACCGCCGGGGCGGTTCGCGAGCTGGCGGGTAATCCCGCGTGGGCCGCGAATGGCTGGGCGGCGGAGCACGCGGTACTGCTCGCGGCGGGCTGGCCCGCGGTGCTGACCGCGGTGTTCCTGCCGCTCGCCGTCCGGCAGTACCGCCTGCTGGGCCGGTAAAAAACAGCCGGGCGGCAAGGGAAACCCCTTGCCGCCCGGCCGTACCCCAAGAGGGAAATTCAGGCGCGTGCCTTCGAATGCGTCCGCCCGCGCAGGTCGAGTTCGATTTCCTCCAGTGTCCGGCCCTTGGTTTCCGGGACGAGCCACTTCGTGAGGAAGAACAGGACTACGTTGATGCCCGCGAACAGGAACATCGAGCCGCCGAGGCCGAGGGCTCCTGGGTCGGAGATGATGGGGAACACGGCGCTGATGATGCCGGTCGCGGCCCACAGCACGACGCTGCTCACGCCCATGCCCGCGGCGCGGACCTTGAGCGGGAAGACCTCGGCCATCATGACCCACACGACCGCGCCCCAGCCCAGTTCGTAGCCGACCAGGTACAGCACCATCGCGACCAGCATCAGGATGCCCTTGGTCGCCGTGTCGTGGACCTCCAGCACGATGAAACCGGCCGCGACCAAGGTGATCACCATCAGCACGTTGCCGATCAGCAGCAGCGGTTTGCGGCCCCACCGGTCGACCACGAACACGACCCACGCGGTGAACAGGAACTTGGTCACGCCCAGCAGCACGCCGGACAGCAGCGCCGCCTGGGTCGCGAAACCGAGGCCGATCAGCATGGTCGGGAAGTACGCGTTCACCGCGTTCACGCCGCTGAACTGCTGGCCGATCGCGAGCAGCAGGGCCACCACGAGCATCGGCCGCACGGTCGGGGTCAGCAGGTCGCGGAAGCGGGTCTTCGCCGATTCCGAGTCGAGCCGGATCACCTCGCGGATCGTGCCGATCTCGTCGTCGACGTTCACGCCGCCGCCGTGCGAGCTGAGCAGGACCGCGCGCGCCTGGTCCTCGTGGCCGTTCGCGACGAGCCAGCGCGGGGTTTCGGGCAGGAACACCAAGCCCGCCAGCAGGATCACCGCGGGCACGATCGCGCCGGCGAACATCAGCCGCCAGTTGCCCGACGTGCCGAGGCCGTAGCTGACCAGGAACGCGATCAGGATGCCGAGCACGATGAAGATCTGGTTCAGCGCGCCCATCGCCCCGCGCAGCCGGGCCGGGGCGAGTTCCGACAGATACGTCGGGACCGTCGAGGACGAAAGGCCGATTCCCACGCCGATGATGAGCCGGGAAATGATCAGCAGCGCGAAGGTCGGCGAAAACGTGGCCGCGAGCGTGCCGACGATGACGACCACGGCGGCCGTCATGATCGTCCGGCGGCGGCCGAGCCTTTCGTTGAGCCGCGAGGAGAAACTCGCGCCGACGATCGCGCCGACCGAAATGCTCGCGGTGATGACGCCCTTGTCCCATCCGGACAGGCCCCAGAGTTTCCCGATGAACGGCAACACCCCGGAAATGACGCCGAGGTCGTAACCGAACAGGATGCCGCCGAGGGCACCGAAGAAATACAGCGTCGTTCTGCCGATGGGCCGCCGCGCCGCGGCTGTCTGTGTCATTGCCGAGCCGTCTCTTTCCGGGATGGCCGGCCGGTCCTGGTCCGCTGCCCGAGGTCAGCGCCGTCCTGGCCGGACGAAATGGGGGTCGAGGGGACAAGGACTGCCGGACTGGTCCAGCACTGCGGGACAGCTGAATCCGCCGCCGCGCAACGCCTTTCCTCGCCGCGCGCCGGTCCAGCTGTCTCCGGTTCGAACTTCGCCGTACACAGTCACACGCTGGTCACCGGCGGGCAAGACGCGGGCTGATAACTATTCAGTCACGTGACTAGCGTTCACATATGTGGACACGGTAGGCGAGGGTTTTCGCAGGTCAGGACGTTGGCGGGGGAATCGCGGCCGGAACTTTCGCGAAGGCTGAACTGTCGGGAACCGGTTGCCGCGGACGTCCGTCGTACGGGGCGTCCGATCGCCGCGGTGGGGGAGATGCGCATGGGAACGGGTTTCGAGGTCGCTCCGGCGGAGGTCGCGACCGCGGCCGGACGGGCGCGGCAGGCGGCGAGCGGGGTCAAGGCGGCCGACCTTCCCGGGGCGCTGACCGGGGTCGGGCTGTCCGGCGGCACGAGTGTGGCCGCGGCGGACCGGCTGTCCGACACCTGGGGCCGCGCCGTTCCGAAGTGGACAGCTGACACCGAGGCCTACGCGGAGAACCTTGACCAAGCCGCAGCTGGCTACCGCGGTGCCGACCAGAACGCGACCGGCGAGATCGCGGCGGCGGGCCGATGATCACCTGGGGAGACGTCCGGCGCTGGAACCCCTCTAACCTGGCCTCGGCTGTCGACGCGCTCGGCACCCGCGCTGCCCGGCTCACCGCGGCGAACGACGATGCCGACGCCATGACGAAGTTCGGCACCTGGCAAGGCGACGCGGCGGACGCGGCGACCGCCAAAGGCACCGCGCTGGCAACGGAATTGCGGCAGCTAACCACGGACGTGTCGGCGGTCCGGCGTGGAGTGCACGACGCACAGCTGGCGGTCGAGCGGATCAGCTCGGAGGTGCGCGAGGTCGATGATTTCGCTTCGCGCAACGGAATGCGGATCGACGACCGCGGCGGGGTCAGCGGAGAGCCCGAGCGGCAGGACGAGGTCGCGGACCGCGTCGGCCGGATTCTCCAGGACGCCACCGAAGTCGACGCTGATCTCACCGTGGTGCTCGGCCGCGCTGCGAGGGGCGAAAGCGGCGGGTCCGGGTTCGTCGCGCTGGCGATGGCGACCGGCAGCCAGCCGAAGCCGAACGGCACCCCGGCGGAGAATCGGGCGTGGTGGGACAGCCTGTCCGACTCCGCACAGTCTTCGATTCTGCGCGACAATCCAGACCTGATCCGCAACCTCGACGGAATCCCGGTGGTCGATCGCGACGCGGCGAACCGCGTTGTGCTGCAACAGGAAATCGACAAACGCAAAGGCGACGACGCACAGCTGCGCGGGCTCACCGCGATCCGCGACCGGCTCGCGGCCACCGGCGACGGCAAACCGCCCGCCTTCCTGATCTCGCTCGACGTCAGCGGTGACGGCACCGCAGTGGTCGCGGCCGGAAACCCGGACACCGCGGCGAACGTCGCGACGTACGTGCCCGGCACCGGCAGCGAGCTGGCCAAGATCGGCGGCGACCTCGGCCGGTCGGACAAGATGTGGCAGTCGGCGACCATGGCGGGTTCGCCGTCGACGTCGGTGATTACCTGGGTCGGCTACGACGCGCCGGATGAACTCGTGAACGCCGCCAGCGAGAAATACGCCGACGGCGGCAAGGAAGCGTTGTCGAAATTCGAGGACGGCCTGCGCGCTTCCCACGAAGGCACGCCGTCGCACAACACCGTGCTGGGCCACAGTTATGGCACGACGGTGATCGGACACGCCGCTCGCGACGGCGGGCTCAACGCCGATGACCTGATCTTCGTTGGCAGCCCCGGGGTCGGTGTCGACCACGCGAACCAGCTGCATCTCGACGGCGTGCCGCAGGACCAGGTCGCCCAGCACGTGCACTCGACGGTCGCGGAACACGACCTCATCAAGATCACCAACATCGGCGTCGGCGGCCACGATCCGCTCGGCCCGAGCCCGGCCGGCGACGGCTTCGGCGGCCAGGTCTTCGAATCGGCTCCGGGCGACAAAGGCCCGTGGTACGAGGGTGGTCTGTCCGGGGCCGCGCACAGCCAATACTGGGAGGACAACAACCCGTCGCTGCGCAGCTTCGGCCGGATCATCGCCGGACTCCCGGCGTGACGGCGCGCCGCACCGCGCTGGCCTGCCTCGCCGCCCTTCCTCTCGTAGCCTGCTCCCCAGGAGGTGCAGCCATGACCCCCACGATCACCGAAACCGAAGCCCGCGACCGGGTCGAGGACTACGTGCGCGGCGCGTTCTCCGCGCTGCCCGCGCCGGCCGGACGGGAACTGTTCTCCCGCAACCGATCCGAATGCACCGACCCGACCGACCACGGTCCGGCGGGGCGGTTCGAAATCTCCGCCACCTACGAGGTGACCGGCCTCGAACCAGATACCTTCCAGGCGCAGTTCGACGCCGTCGTGAAGTGGTGGCAGGGGCACGGCTTCACCGTGCTGACCGACCGGCGGCCCGCCGACCAGTACGTCTTCGCGCGCAACGAGCGTGACGGCTTCGACATGTCTTTGCAGGCCAACGAACTCGGCAAGCTCTACCTGGGCGCGACGTCGCCGTGCGTCTGGCCGAAGGGCGCCCCCGAAGCCGAGGCCGTCGCGGAGCCCGAGGTCACGGAAGTCCAAGAAGTCCAAGAAGCCCAGGAAGCTCCGGAGCCGGAACGCCCTCGGCCGCGTCGCGCGCCGGTGGACGACGAGGACTTCGGCCAGACGTCTTGGTCCGACGGAGGCACCGCGTTCTGATCTCGCGCGTAGAGTGGACTCGCAGGTCCAATCGAGAGGCAGGCGGATGACGCTCACGCGCAAGGGCGAGGCCACACGACAGCGGATCGTGGAGGGCACGGCCGAGGTGATCCGCGAGCGCGGCGTGCTCGCGACGACGCTGGACGACATCCGCGCGCACACCGGGACCAGCAAGAGCCAGCTGTTCCACTACTTCCCGGACGGCAAGGAAGAACTGCTGCTGGCCGTCGCGCGGTGGGAAGCGGACCGGGTGCTGGAGGTGCAGCAGCCGTCGCTCGGCACGCTGCGCACCTGGGACGATTTCCGGACCTGGCAGAAGGTGGTGCTCGGGCACTACACCGAGCAGGGGCGGCACTGTCCGCTGAACGTGGTGATGTCGCAGATCGGCCGGAACACGCCTGGTGCGCAGGCGGTGGTGACGCAGTTGATGCAGCGGTGGCTGTGCGAGCTGACCGCCGGGATCGAAAACCTGCGGGCGGCCGGGGAAATCCGGCCTGGCCTGGACCCGAAGCAGGCCGCGTCGGCGCTGCTGGCCGGGGTGCAGGGCGGGGTGCTGATGCTGCTGACGACCGGTGAGCCGCACCATCTCGAAGCCGCGCTCGAGGTGGGTATCGCCGGGTTGCGCGCCGGATAAGAAATAGGGGTCGCCGCCGGAAATTTGCCGGACCTGCGGCGAGTTGGGCCTGGCATGAGTCAAGGACCCGCGCCCCGGAAGCTGTCCGACGAAGCCCTTTCAGCCCTGCTCGGCCAGCAGCAGTTCGGCACGCTCGCGACGATCAAGCGCAGCGGCCAGCCGCATCTGACGACCATGCTGTACAGCTGGGATCCCGACGCCCGGATAGTGCGGTTTTCCACGACTGCCGACCGAAGCAAGGTCACGCACCTGCGCCGCAATCCGCGGGCGACGCTGCACGTCCAGGGCGGCGACGTCTGGTCGTTCGCCGTGGCTGAGGGGCAGGCGGAGGTTTCCGAGGCCACCGAGATTCCCGGCGACGCGATCGGACAGGAACTGCTCGCGATGATCCCGGAGGCGGCGCGGCCCGAAGACTCGGAGGCGTTCTTGAAGCAGCAGGTGGAGGAGCGGCGAGTCGTGATCCGGCTCCCGGTCGAGCGCCTCTACGGCACCGCGCTCGACGTCTGACGCCTGCCGGTGAAGGGTTTCCCGAACCCTTCACCGGCTGTTCGTTCAGGCGTTCTTGATCGCGGAGATCTCGAACTCGAGGGTGATCTTGTCCGAGACCAGCACGCCGCCGGTCTCGAGCGCGGCGTTGAAGGTGACGCCGTAGTCGCTGCGGTTGATCGAGGTCTTGCCCTCGAAGCCGACGCGGTCGTTGCCGAACGGGTCCTTCGCGGAGCCGCCGAACTCGAACGGGATGGTGACCGACTTGGTGATGCCCTTGACGGTCAGGTCGCCGGTCACGTCGAAGGTGTCCTCGCCGGTCTGCGCGATCCCGGTGGAGGTGAAGGTGATGGCCGGGAACTCGTCGACGGACAGGAAGTCGTTGTTGCGCAGGTGGCCGTCGCGGTCGGCGTTGCGGGTGTCGACGCTCTTGGTCTGGATGGTGACGTTCGCGCTCGAGTTGGCCGGGTTCTCGCCGTCCAGGGTGAACGAGCCCTCGAACTCGTTGAAGGAGCCGCGGACCTTGGTGACCATGGCGTGGCGGGCGACGAAGCCGATCCGGCTGTGCGCGGCGTCGATCGTGTAGGTGCCGGTCAGGTGGGCGTAGGTGGTCGCGCTGGTCATGTGTTCCGTTCCTTCGGGTCCTTGGTTGAGTGTTCAACTAGCACTGTAGCCCACAATAACTGATTGCGCGAGCAAGTGTCGGATATACTCCCCCTTCGTGGCCACCAGAACCCCGTTGACCAGCGAAGAAGAGGCAGTGTGGCGTCCGCTGATGCGCCTCGTCACAGTCCTGCCGAGGGCTCTCGAGGACCAGTTCGCGCACGACAACGGTGTTTCGCTGACGGATTACACCGTGCTCGTTTCGCTGGCGGAAGCACCCGAAGGCAGGCTGCGGCTGACCGATCTGGCGCAGGCCACGGCGCTGTCGCTGAGCCGGATCAGCCGGGTGGTCGAGGCGATGGTGCGCCGCGGGCTGGTGCGCAAGGTGAAGTGCCCGCAGGACCGCCGGGCCGCGCACGCGACGCTCACCGAACTGGGGCACGCGAAGCTGGCCGCCGCGTATCCGGGGCACCTTGAGCGGGTGCGCTCGTTCTTGTTCGACCACCTCTCGGCCGAGGAGGTCCGCGCCGCGGGCCCGATCCTCGCCCGGCTGGCCGCCGCGCTGGAGCCACCGGACTGTGCGGCCTGCCCGGACGACTAGACCTGACTCCCGACGAAAGGCTTCCGATGCCCGACCAGGGTGAGTTCAAACGCGACACGAACTACATCTCCGACCGCATCACCGCCGACGGCCGCGACGGCTGGCCGGTGGAGCCGGGCCGCTACCGGCTGGTGATCGCGCGCGCGTGCCCGTGGGCGAACCGCGCGTCGATCGTGCGCAGGCTGCTCGGTCTCGAAGAGGTGCTGTCGATGGGCCTGTGCGGCCCGACGCACGACGAGCGAAGCTGGACCTTCGACCTCGACCCCGGCGGCCGCGACCCGGTGCTCGGCATCGAACGCCTGCAGGAAGCGTTTTTCGCGCGGTACCCGGACTATCCGCGCGGGATCACCGTTCCGGCCATTGTGGACGTTCCAAGTGGACAGGTGGTGACCAACGACTTCAAGCAGATCACCATTGACCTCTCGCTGGAGTGGGGTGCCTACCATCGCGACGGCGCGCCCGAGCTGTATCCGGAACGGCTGCGCGACGAGATCGAGGACGTCGCGGAGAAGGTGTTCCGGGATGTGAACAACGGGGTCTACAAAGCGGGTTTCGCCACTTCGCAGGGGGCTTACGAAGAGGCGTACGGCGCGTTGTTCTCCCGGCTGGATTGGCTGTCCGAGCGGTTGGCGGGCCAGCGGTACCTGGTGGGTGACACGATCACCGAGGCGGACGTGCGGCTGTTCACGACGCTGGCCCGGTTCGACGCGGTGTACCACGGGCATTTCAAGTGCAACCGGCAGAAGCTCACGGAAATGCCGGTGCTGTGGGCGTACGCGCGGGATCTGTTCCAGACGCCCGGTTTCGGCGACACCATCGATTTCGGGCAGATCAAGGAGCATTACTACGTGGTGCACCGCAACGTGAACCCGACCGGGATCGTGCCGTCGGGCCCGGTGCTGAGCGGATGGCTGACGCCGCACGGGCGGGAGGAACTGGGCGGACGTCCGTTCGGGGACGGGACGCCGCCCGGTCCGCCGCCGGCGGGGGAGCGAGTTCCTTCGCTGGACTAAGCCGCTCCGGCGTCGAGAAGGATCCGCAGCAGTTCGTCCGGGGCGTCGCGCATCAGGTCGTGCTTGCTTTCCAGTCCGTGGACAGTCCACTGTGGATCGTCGAGCAGCCGCCGGTAAGTCGGCTCGAACGGCGAGCCGCCGTCCCAGATCTGGGCGTACACGTAGTCCCGGCGGCGGAACCGGCTCAAGTCGGACTCCAGCCGGATCGACTGCAGCAGCGACGCCAGCGGGTGCGCTGAGGCGCGCGGGTCGAAGAACGGCAGCGGCGGCACGGCGTATCCGGTCTCGCCGACGCTGAGGTACCACTCGCGCTGCCGGTCGTCGGTGAGCGTCCAGCAGGAGTCGCCGTTTTCCGGGACGAAAGCGTCGAGGTACACCAGCGAGTCGACCAGTTCCGGCACCCGGTCGGCGGCACCGGTGATGACCATCCCGCCGTAGCTGTGGCCGACCAGCACGGCGGGTTCGACCTGCTCGGCCTGCATCGCGCGCACGAGGTCCTCGATATGGGTGTCGAGGTTGACCCCGGAGTGCAGAAGGTGCTGCCGTTCGCTGAGGCCGGTGAGCGTCAGCGGGAGCACGCGGTGGCCGCGGTCGCGCAGCTGGCTGGTGAGCCGGTCGAAGCACCAGCCGCCGTGGCAGGCTCCGGGGACGAGGACGTAGGTGGTCATGGACGCAACGCTAGAAGGAGTGCGGCTAGAAGTCCAAGAGCTGGTTGTTCCGTGCGTCAGAAGTGATGGTTATGACGAGGTTGTCCCGCCTGCCGCAGACAGGCGGGACAACCTCCGGGATTGCGGTCAGGAGGGACACTTAGTCCCCACGCCGCCGGTCACTCCGCCCTTCAGGTAGTAGGCGGCCACGTAGCCCTGTTTGTAGCTGTCGCCCAGTTGGCGGACCCAGATGTCGTTGCCCTCGATGTTCTCGCCGTGGGTCCAGCAGTAGGCGTCGTAGCCGTTGTTGGCGGTCCCGTAGTCGACCTGCGAGCTGTGAGTGGTCGGCAACTGGCGGACCCGCGCGTTGTGCCATGGCGTGACGCGATAGGGGGCCAGCACGTGCGTGGCGGGCGCGGCGGCGAGCGCTGGGCCGACCGTCGCTCCGACGGCCGCGAACGTCAGCGCGGCTACGGTCAGCGTCTTCGAGATTCTCATGGTGTTCCTCCCTGGTGATGGCTTTCCCCGGTCGCCACGGGTGGTGGCTGATCGAGAACAGCACCGGGGCCGGGAGCGTGGCCAGATCGGCGGGTGTCCGGCCGTGTCCTGATCTGCGCGGGACACGCTGAGCTGGGCTTTGCTCGTTGGAGCGGCGGTCAGCTGTGCTTGTAGGAGCGGACGGAAGTCGAGCGTTCCGTACCGCCGAGGTGGTTGAGCACGGTGTGCCAGCCCGTGCAGTCCGGGGAGGGAAAGCCGAGCTGTCGTTCTTTGCTGCTGTTCATTTCCGAGCGCGCCTCGAACGGCAGCGGGGTGCAGTGGTTCTCGCTGGCCCAGACCGGGTCGAGCGTGACCTTTTGCCCGGCGAAGTCCGGTTCGCTCCAGAAGCACACGAAACCGGGCGCGCATTCGCCGATGGTCACGGACGGACGATTGAGCACCCAGAACGTCACCGTCGCGGCGGCCAGCAGCACTGCGGCGGCGAGGGCTCCGACCGCGGCGAACTGCCATTGGCGTCGTCGCCCGGCCGGTTCCGGGGACACCGGAACGGACTCGCACAGCTGCTTGCGAACCGCATCGAGTTCGTCGAACAGGTCGTCCCGGCCGCATCCGTGCAGGTAGCAGCGCAGTTGAGCGGCGGTCGGGACCTGGCCGTTCTCGAGATAGGACACGCGTTGCCTGGTCAGTGCGTCCGAGCCGATCGCCGATCGGCGGGAGAGCGCGTGCTGGGTCAGCGGACCGCGCAGTTCCCGCAGGCGTTCGCCGAAGTTTTTCGCGTCCGCGCCGCGCTCCGTCATGCTCGCCCCTCGCCAAGCCGTCCGGACTGCGGATGAGCGTAGCGATCTGGCCGCGGGGATCGTCGCGGCGAACTCGGTGATCAGCCGATCCGGGGACTCCGGATCGGGATGCCCGTAGCGGCGCGGAAGTCGTGCAACACGGCCCAGGCCAGGTGCGGATCCAGGGCGAGCCGCCGCCGGGCGATGGCCAGTTCGTGCAGATCCGGGGTGAGCTGGGCCTGGGTGAGCGCGTCGGTGAACACGTCCAGCACGGTGGCGCAGAAGAGGACGTACGCGCAGCTGTGCAGGCGCAGCCGGTTGACCGGGTCGGCGAGGTCGGGGGTCGAGCCTTCGTGCAGTTCGGCGGCGAGTTCGGCGAGTTCCCCCGCTTCTCGGGCGTCGGCGATGCGGAGCAGTTTCGGCCACAGTTCGATCAGCTCCGGCGTCTGCGGGAGCCTGCGGGCGTGGGCGGTGAAGCCGCTCGCTTTGGCGGTCAGGTCGGCGCGGACCAGGATGCCGGTGACGGTCGACAGCGACGGCTCGTAGTGTTCGATCGTCACGTCCACCATGTCGATCGTGGTGCGGCGCAAATCGCGCGGCAGTCCGCCGGAGAGGCAGTGGCCCAGGTAGCAGAACTGCTCCGAGACGCCGGGCAGCCGTTGCGCGATCCACAGCCTGCTTTCGTCCAGCGTGAACGATTCCAGGCGGACCATCTCGGAAAACGCGCTGTCGAAGGCGTCCCGCATGGCCAGGCCGCGTTGTTCGAAGGTGAGCACCGCGTCGTCGGATACCGCCACGAAGTACAGGCAGCCGGGCACGTCGAAGATGCCCTTGATGTCGTTCACCATCTGCTGGGCCTTGTCCTGCTCGCCGATCTTGTCGAGTTCGTCGATGGCGACGACGATCCGGTCGGTGATTCCTTCCGCGCGAAACGATTCGGCGCTCAACTGGGCGAACGCGCGGAATTCGTCGACCACCTCCGGGTGGGTCAGCTGCTGCTTGGCCCGTTGCGTGGTGCGGGTACGGCCCAGTTCTCCGCCTGCCGGGACGGCGAGTTTGCCCGACCAGCCGGTGGTGTAGGTCAGCAGGTACTTGGTCTGGAACAACTGCTCGGATGCTTCGCGCTCCAGCGCGCGCAGTCCGGCGGACGATTTCCGCCGCAGGAAGATCAGCAGCGCCTTGACTGCCGACACGAGGAGTTTCCCTGCCCAGCGGAGGGCGAGTACCGCGGCTACGGCCAGTGCGATCCGGTTGCGCACCGGCTGCTCTGTCCACAATGGACCGAGTAGGTGCGGGAACCGCACCTCGGTGACGGTGTGCCAGAGTTCGACGGGGAAGCGCAGGAATTCCCCATCCCACAGGGTGCCACCGATCGCCCAGCCGAGAGCGGCCGAGAGGATGAGGTCGGCCGCTCCGTGCCACAACCGGCGGACCCACCCGTGCCAGCCGATCTTCGGTCCCAGCGTCTGCTCGATCCGGTCGAGGACGGCTTGGCACAGGAGTTTGTACAAGTGCAGCACGAAATCCCGGGCGTCATAGGTGGCTGGTGCGGAGGCGACCACGACCAGCGGCGCGGGGTTTTCGGCGCCGTGCAGCAGTCCCAGCTGCATGGAGCGGATCGCGATGGTCTTGCCGGACCCGCGTTGCCCGCCGAGCGCGACCGAGCCGAAACCCGCGCGTTCGAGGACGCGCCGGATCCGTTTCGCCGCGGCGGTGGGCACGATTCTCGCAGCGTCCTCTTCGCCGAGGTGGCCTGGCTGCTCGAAAACCAGGGTGGTGCCGAAATACAGCCGCCGGTGCGCGGAAATGACATCGCGGACTTCGGGCAGCACGATCTCGCGCGCGGCGAACGAGCGGCGCGGTCCGAGGCCGAATTGCTCCTCGTGGAACTGCATCGCCTCCGGGTTGGCCCACTCGCGCAACGCGGCGACTTTGCGCACCGCGAGCACACCGGTGGCGAACAGGACGCACGGCATCATCATTCCGGCGAAGATCCGGAAGAACAGCGGGAGCTGGCTCCACGCCGCGCTCATCAGGTTGAGGTAGCCGAACCCGAGCAGCACCGCGACGAGCAGCCAGGCCACCTCGCCCGGCGACACCGGCCGGTTTCGCGGACGGAATCCGCGGTCGCCTTCGGCCATGACCTGGTCTTGCAGCGTGCGGATTTTCGCGAGCAGGGTCTCGTTCGCGAACAATTCCGCACGCACGACTTCGGCACGCAGCGATTCCTTGGCGAGCAGCCGGATGACTTCGGGCGAACCGAGCGTTTCGTCGATCAGGGAGGCCAGCGCGGCTTGGGCGGTCCACGAGTCGAAATCCTCGAGGTCTTCCTCGTCGATCGAATGCGGGTCGCTCCGTTCGCCGGTCACCGGCGGATGATGCCATATGAATGGTGCGGGCAGGGCGGTTCCGGGGACCGTTAGCGCGAAGGGACGCCAAGCAGCCGCAGCGCGTCACGGGAAGCGGAATCGCGTGGGGTGTAGGCCTCGAGCCGATGGTCGGGACTGTCGGGCTGGAGCCAGACCTGGTAGTCGACCTCGACGTGGCCCAGCGTGGGGTGGCGCAGGCGCATCGGCCCGCTCGTGCAGTCCGCGACCTCGCCGGCAGCCCAGAGCGCGGCGAATTCCGGGCTGCCCATGGCGAGTTCGCCGATCAGTTCGGCGAGGCGGGCGTCGGCCGGATGCCGCCCGGAGGTCAGGCGCAGGTACCCGATGTGGATGCGGGCGAGGTCGGACCAGTTGCGGTAGAGGTCGCGGTGCAGCGGGTCGAGGAAAAACATCCGCGGGATCGACGGCCGGGTTTCGGGGGAGTCCGGGGCGGTGTAGTCGAGGTGTTCGGCGAGCAGGAGGTGGCCGCTGCGGTTCCACCCGAGCACGTCGCCGCGGCGGCCGAGGACGATCGCGGGGACGCTGTCGCTCAGCGCGTGCAGCAGTGTCGCGACGCGCGGGTCCAGCGTTTCCGGCGCGGGGCGCACCAGCCGGGAGGCGGCGGGGCGCTTGGCGAGATTGTGCAGGTGGCTGGTCTCGGCGTCGTCGAGGCCGAGCACCCGCGCGAGCGCGTCGAGCACCTGCGGTGACGCGGTGCCGGACTGATCTTGTTCCAGCCGCGTGTAGTAGCCGGCGCTGACGCCCGCGAGCTGGGCGAGTTCCTCCCGTCGCAGTCCGGGAACCCGGCGGAGCGTGCCGTACGTCCGCAGTCCGGCAGTCTCCGGCGGCACGCGGTCGCGGCGCGTTTTGAGGAATACGCCGAGGGTTTCGGTCTGCACGAGTCCGATGATAAGCAGTTCCGCGCGAGGGGTGCCTGCACCTGCCAGGGGTACTCATCGCTGGTGCTGGCCGAGGCGGGCCGGGAGTCCTGAGGATCGGGGCATGACGGAAACTCGCCGCGCCTGGCTGGGGCTGCTCGTGGTGCTCGGACCGGTTCTGCTGGTCTCGATGGACGGTTCGATCCTGTTCCTGACCATGCCGACCATCACCCGCGCGCTGTCCCCGACGCCGGATCAAGCCCTGTGGATTCTGGACAGCTACGGCTTCGCGGTCGGCTCGCTGCTCATCGCGTTCGGCAGCCTCGGTGACCGGTACGGACGGCGCAAACTGCTGATGCTCGGTGCCGCGGTTTTCGGGGCGGGCTCGGCCGGGGCCGCGTTCGCGACCGGACCAGAATGGCTGATCGGCTGTCGAGTGCTGATGGGGCTTGGCGGTGCGACACTGCTGCCGTCCGGGCTCGCGGTGCTCAGCGAATTGTTTCCGGAGCCGAGACGACGGGCCAAGGCGATCGGGATCTTCGCGGCGACCTTCGCCGCTGGTTTCGCGATCGGGCCGATCCTTGGCGGGTTGTTGCTGAGCCGGTTCGGCTGGGGCTCGGTGTTTCTGGTCAACCTGCCGGTGGTGGCGGTTTTCCTTGCTGCCGCGCCGTTTGTGCTCCGGGAGGTCACGACGACCCGGCCGGGCAAGGTCGATTCGCTCAGCATTGTCTTGTCCGCGGGCGGTTTGCTGCTGGCGGTTTACGCGGTCAAGAATCTCGCCGCTTACGGTCCGTCGTGGCCGGTGGCGAGCGCCGGGCTGGTCGGCGCAGCGGTCCTTGCGTGGTTTGTGGTGCGGCAGCGAGGGTTGGAGTATCCGCTTCTCGACGTGACTTTGTTCCGCGAGAAGGTCTTCACCGTCGCGGTGATCACCGGTGTGCTGTCGCTGTTCGCATGGTCGGCGGCGGCGTATCTGACCGGGGTCTACCTGCAATCGGTGCTGGGAATGTCCGTGCTCGCGGCCGCGCTGCTCGCACTTCCGGGCGCTGCCGCGCTCACGGCGGTCTGCGTCCTCACCCCAGCGTTCTCGCTCAAGATCGGGAGCCGGGCGGCGTTGGTGACGTGCCATTTCGCGATGGCGCTCGGGTTGGCGTTGCTGCTGGCGACCACTGCCACCGGCGGGGTCGGCTGGTTCATCGCCTCGACGGTGGTGGCCGGGGTCGGTTACGGGATCTCGTTCTCGCTCGTCGCGGACACCGCGGTCGGCGCGGTCCCGGCTGATCGGGCGGGCTCGGCGGGAGCGATCGCGGAGACGTCCAACGAGATCGGCAACGCGCTGGGGATAGCGCTGCTCGGTTCGGTCGCGGCGTTCGTTGTCCGGTCGCAGGGATCGGCGAAGGAGGCGCACGTGACCGGGCTGCATGTCGCGATGGGCCTCGCGGCAGTGCTCTGTGCCGGGCTGGGAATGCTCGCGCTGCGGTGGCTTCCGCGGGATTCGTCAGCTCAGGACGTCGTAAGCGAGGGCGACCGGATCGTCGACTGTGCCTGACGGCTGGGTCTGCACGGCGGCTGCGGCGGCGGTCGCGTCGGGCAGGGCCAGGTGCGGGCCGCCGCGGAGGCGATCCGCGGCGGCCAAGAGGTCGGCGGCGGCGATCGGACGGCCGACGCGCAGGGCGTGGTCGGCGATGCCCACGAGAACGATCGACAGATACAGCACCTCGCCGGATTCCGTGGCCAAGGCGAGTGCTTCGCGGCGGCGGTCCCGGGCTGAGGGCAGGTCGCCGGTCTGGGCGTCGAGGTAGGCGTGCGAATGCTGGATCATCGCGCGGAACAACGGATGCGGATCGGCCGCGCTCAGCAACGTTTCGGCATGGTTCAGTTCTCGGCGGGCTTCCGCCAGCTCACCGCGCCAGCGGGCCAGATCCGCTTTCGTCTGGGCCAGAAAAGCGAGCGAATCGGAGAACGGCACACTCCGCGCGTCGCGTTCAGCGGAGGCCACCGCGGCCGCGGCGGCTGCCTTGTCGCCGAGTTGCCAGAACAGGTGCGCCTGCCGGCCCCGGGCGAAGAGAACGTCTTCGGCCGCGCCGAGTTCCGACACCACCTCGATCGATTCCTCGTAGCACGAAACAGCTTCCTCCAGTTCGCCGCGCCGGCTGACGACTTCGGCGAGGCTGTTCAGCGCCAGGGACAGTCCCCACCGTTCGCCGCTCAGCCGGAACAGCCGGACGGCCTCGCGGATGTCGGCCTCCTGCGCGGCCGGGTCGTGCCAGAAGTTCAGCTGCCACCGGGCCCGGTGCAGCCGGGCGTGCGCGCGCAGCCAAGGATCCTCATCGGACAGCAATTCGTCCAAAGTGGATTCCAGTGCGTCGCGGTCTCCGGTTTGCGTGAACACCGGGAGGATGGACCGCAACAAGGAATTCTTGCTGTCGCGGCTGAGTTCGAGGGCCTTGCGACCTAGACTGTCGGCGGAGGTTTCGGAGGTCATCCCGATAGTCAGCAGCAACGCGGCCATCGCGTACCCCATCGCGCGCAGTTCGGCGTCCACCTCGCCGGGCAGCGCCAACGCCGCTTCGAGCAGTTCTTGCGCTTCGATTTTGTGCCCGGTCAGCATCCAGAACCACGCGCACGAGGTCACCAGCCGCAACGAGGTCGTGGCTTCGCCCGCGGCGATGGCACCGCGTACCGCGGAGATCAGGTTGCCGTGCTCGGCGGCGAATCGTGCCAGCCATTCGATCTGCTCGGCGCGGCGCAGGTATTTGTCGCCGGTTTCGGCGAAGCGAGCGAACCATTCGGCGTGCGCTCGACGCAGTTCCTCGCGTTCGCCGGCCGCAGCGAGCTGTTCCTGCCCGTACGCCTTGATCGTTTCGAGCATTCGGTAGCGCGGCTCGGCGTCTCCCGAAACCGTCAGCAGCGATTTGTCGACTAGCGCGCTGAGCTGCTCGGCTGTACCGCCGCAGACCGCCTCCGCGGCTTCCGCGGTCGCGCCGCCGGAGAACACCGACAACCGGCGCAGCAGGCGCCGTTCGTCCGGTTCCAGCAGGTCCCAGCTCCAGTCGACTACCGCGCGCAGCGTGCGATGGCGCGGCAGCGCGGTCCGGCTGCCCGCGGTGAGCAGGCGGAACCGGTCGTCGAGCCGTGCGGCCAGCTGTGCCACGGTCAGCGACCGCAGCCGAGCCGCGGCGAGCTCGACCGCGAGCGGCATTCCGTCGAGCGCCCGGCAGATGCGCACCACGTCGTCCACAGTGGACTCATCGACGGTGAATCCCGGCCGCACCGCGGCGGCGCGGTCGGCCAGCAGCCGTACCGACGCACACGACATCGCTTCGACAGACGTCGCGCCTTCTGCGGGCAGCGTCAGCGGTTCGACCGGCCAGAGTGCCTCGCCGGTCACTGCCAGCGGTTCCCGGCTGGTCGCGAGCACGCGCAGCCGCGGGCATTGGCCGAGCAAGTATTCGGCCAGTTCCGCCGCGGCTTCGATGACGTGCTCGCAGTTGTCGAGCACCAGCACCACGTCGCGGTCGCGCAGCGCTCTCGCCGTCCGTTCACGCGGAGTGCCGCTGGTGAGCGATCCGCGGTACCTCTGTTCGCGTAGGCCCAACGCGTCGTGCACGGCCTGCGGGACGTCCGCGCCGTCGTTGACCGGCGCCAGCTCGGCGAACCACACGCTGCTGCGTTCAGTCAGCAGATGCCGTCCGGTTTCCGTTGCCAGCCGGGTTTTCCCGGCTCCGCCGGGTCCGGTGAGCGTGGTGAGCCGGTACTCGCCAACCAGTTCGGCCACGCGCGCGACCTCGTCGGTCCGGCCGACGAAGCTGGTCAGCTCGGCTCGCAGGTTCGTGCGCGCGGCACCCTGGTCGGCCACCGCCTGGGTGCCGGACCCTGCCTCCCGAAGGATTTTGGTGTGCGCGGCGGACAATTCAGGGGCCGGATCCGCGCCGAGCTCGTCCGCCAGCGCCCTCCGGACCCGCGCGAACACCTGCAGAGCCTCGGCCGGTCTTCCAGCGGCTTGCAGCGAGAGCATCAACGCCGCGGCGAGTCGTTCCCGCAGCGGATGTTCGGCCAGCACTTTCGACAGCTCTTGCGCGAGATCCGCGCCGTGGCCGAGGCGGAGCGCGGCTTCGGCGTACTCCTCGATGGCGGACAGGCGCAGCTCGTTCAACCGCGCGATGTGGCCCTGGAAGAACTGGGCGTCGGCGACCTCGTCGAGCGCCGGGCCGCGCCACAGATTGAGCGCCTCGCGCAGCAGCACGACACGGTTCTCGTCGGGTGCCGTCCGGGCCGCGGCGACCAGTTCCTCGAACCGGGCCGCGTCCACGGTCGCCTCGGGCAGCCGGTAGCCCGACGGGGTCGAGTCGAGCCGCGTGCCGACCCGGCGAAGCCGCGAGACGAGCGCCTGCAACGCATTGGCCGTGGCCGGCGGACGCGTTCCCCAGACAGCGTCAACCAGCTGCCCGGAAGGGACGACGCGGCCAGGCTCCAGCGCGAGGGCGCTCAGCAGCGTCCGCAATCGGGCACCGGCGATCTCGACCGCGGCGCCGTCGTCGTTCCGGACCTCCAGCGGGCCCAGCAAGCCGATCCGCACCGGTCGATCATGCCGCGTTTCCGGCCGTGCCGTCTTCGGGGATCTCCCGGATATCCAGGAGGTTCGGAGAAAAATGGAGTCGACACCAAGTTTGGAGTCTGCTTCACTCTCCGGTGTGGGACTTCGAGAGCGGAAGAAGCAGGAGACGGTGCGGCGCATCGCGGAAACCGCGCTGCGGATGTTCGTCGAGCGTGGATTCGAGGCGGTGACGATCGCCGAGGTGGCCGAGGCCGCTGACGTCGCGGTCAATACCGTCTACAACCACTTCCGCGTCAAGGAAGACCTGGTGCTGCCGCCGTCGGAAGCCTCGGCGCGACGGCTGGCGGAGATCGTGCAGGCGCGGAGCTCGGGAGTCTCGGCGGCACGCGCGGTGCTGGATCATCTCCGCGGTGAAATCCGGCAGCGCTCGCGGACGATCGGGCTCAGCCCGGGGTTTGGCCGGGTGCTGCCGATGATGCTGGCCGCGCCCACCCTCGCCGCGCGGCTGCGGGATCTCGGCGAGCAGATGGTCGCCGAACTCGCCGACCTGCTGACCGCGGAAACCGGTGCCGCACCGGGGGATCTAGTGCCCGGGCTGGTGGCCGCGCAGATCGGGTGGGTGCACAGCCTGCTGTACGGCGAGATCGGCAAACGCACCGTCGCCGGCGAGCGGCCGGACGACATCGCGGAGGCGGCGCTGACGCTCCTCGACGCGGTGGAAGGCCTGCTCAGCGAGCAAGTACTGACTTATGCGACCCGGAAGGACACCTGACATGGAAGCGTTCCGCGTACTCATCCGCGGCAAGTTCGACCCGCTTGACGAAGGCGCCCGCGCCGCCCTGGAGGCCAAGACCGATGTCGCCTTCACCGAGGAAGGCACCTTCACGCATGACGTCAACGCGACGGCCTTCACCTTCCGCTGTCAGGTCCCAGCCGGCCCGGACGACGACGAACGCACGGCCAAGGACGGCGCGACTGCTGCCCTGGCCGCGCACGGCTTGCCGTACCGGGACCTGAACTTCGCGGTCACCGACTTGCGTGCGATCAAGATCCGGCGGAAGAACCGCTGAAGACCTCCGCCAGCGCGGTCGCCGCCCGCCAGCAATCGTGGAAGGTGGAGTACATCGGCACTGGCGCGAGGCGGATGACGTCGGGACGGCGGGCGTCCGCGATGACACCGTGCCGGGTCCGCAGTGCGCTGCTGACGGCGTCGGCGTCCAAACCGTGCAGCCGGACGGAAAGCTGCGCGCCTCGGCGGTCCGGCTCGCGCGGCGTGAGCACCTCCATCGGGTGCCCGGGACAGACCTTGTCGAGCAGCGTTTCGAGGTAGCCGGTCAGCCGGATGCTCTTGGCGCGCAAGGCATCCATGCCCACCGCGTCGAACATCTCCAGTGCGGCTCGCACCGGGGCCATGGCGAGGATCGGCGGGTTCGACAGCTGCCACGAGTCGGCGGTGTCGACCGGGGTCACGGTCGGCTGCATGCGGAACCGCACGTCCGGGTCGGTGCTCCACCAGCCGGCGAGCTTCGGCAGCGAACGGTCCGCGAGATGCCGCTCGTGCACGAACGCGCCAGCGATCGCACCTGGTCCGCTGTTGAGGTACTTGTAGGTGCACCACGCGGCCCAGTCGACACCCCACTCGTGCAGTCGCAGCGGCACATTGCCCGCCGCGTGCGCGAGATCCCAGCCCACGATCGCCCCGGCGGCGTGACCGGCGCGAGTGATCGCTGGGAGGTCGAGCAGTTCCCCGCTGTAGTAGTTGACGCCGCCGAGCAGGACGAGCGCGACCCGGTGCCCGTGCTCGGCGAGCCAGCTGGTGACGTCCTCGCTGCGCAACGTCGATTCGCCGGGACGCGGCGAAAGCCGGATGACGGCCTCGTCCGGGTCGTAGCCGTGGAAAGCGACTTGGCTGCGGACCGCGTAGCTGTCGGACGGGAAGGCGGAATCTTCGATGACGATCGCATGCCGCTCCGCAGTCGGCCGATAGAAGCTGACCATCATCAGGTGCAGGTTGACCGTCAGCGAGTTCATCATCACGACTTCGGCCGGGCGCGCGCCGACGAGCCGGGCGGCCGGATCGCGTAGCTGCTCGTGGTAGGAGATCCACGGGCGCGCCGCTTCGACGTGACCCTCGACGCCCAACCGTGCCCAGTCGGCGAGCTCCGCGTCCAGTGCGGCGCGGGTCGAGATCGGCTGCAGGCCGAGGGAGTTCCCGGCGAAGTAAGCCGTTTCGGCGTAGCCGCCGCCGGTCGCGGGCGGGATGTGGAACTGCGCTCGCAACGTAGGCAACGGGTCCTGTGCGTCGAGCTCGTGGGCAGCCGCCTCGTCGAGGGCCACAGTCGGCATGGGAGCTCCCCAAAGTCGGAAACGCGGGCTTCTCATCGTTCTTGCCGGACGGCATGCCCGTCCAATGCCTGATTCGCTCGCTGCCATGCCTGCTCGGCTATCCCGGAGTTCAGCAGAGAGGGTGTGACTCTGACCGGCCCGCTGCGAGAAGAAGTCGCGTCGCTCCCTTGCTTCGGCGGACTTCGTACCTACAGTGGCCAGGTGACTACGCCCGCAGAGGACCAGCGCGACCACGTGATGGCGCGCGCGTCCGCGCTCCGTCGCGAGCTTCGCGCGGGTCTGGCGCAGCTGCCGGACCAGGCGGACGACGATCGCACCCAGCTGCTCGACGTCTTGGTAGAGCGGGCGGAGGCGCTGCTGCACACCGAGAAAGAGGTCGACGCCGCGGTCGAGCAGGTGCGGCTCGCCCGGCTGGAAGCGAAGCGCGGGAAGGTGCAGCGGACGACGCTGTACCTGGCGGTCGCGCCGGTCGCGGTCGGGATGGTGGGCGGCGCGATGATGCTGTTCGGCGCGCTCAACGCGGTCTGGCTGCTGCTCGCGTTGCCGCTGCTGGGCGCCGGACTGCGGATTGCGTTCGGGCCGCTCGGGCCGACCCCGCTGATGGTCAGCCGACGCCAGCGCGCTGCTTACAGCGGAGCGCTGGCCGCGATCCTCACCACGGTCGCGCTCGTCGGCGCCGGGCCGACGGCGCAAACGATCGTGGTCATCCTGGCCGCGCTCACCACGGTGGCGACCGTGGCGTTTCTGGTGCAGGAGGCGCGGTGACCTACTCCGAGTACTACCGCGACACCGAGTACTACCCGGCCGAGGAAGGCCCGGAGGTCGAACGCGACCCGGAACTTCTCGCCCTCACCGACACCGTCGGCGGCATGCAAGAGACCGTCGAGGATCTGGAAAACCGCACCGTCCGCGAACTTTCCGAACTGCGCGAGACGGTCGAGTCGTTCACCGAAACGCACTCCCGGCACGAAACCCGGCTGGACCACACCGCCCGGCAGCTCGAACGGCTCCGGCAGCGGTTGCTGGTGCTCGAACGCGCGGTGCGGGTGTCGGAGAAGGTCCCGGTGGTCGACCTGGACGACGTCGGCCCGCGGCTGCGGCTGCTCGCCGCGGAGGCGGAACGGCGGCACAGCCTCGCCGCGCAGCTGCTCACGCCGAGCCAGCGCCGTCCGTACGAAGAGGACCTCGCGCGGTTGCCGCAGGCGCGGGAAGCGTTGGCGCAAAGCGAAGAAGCGTTGATCGCGGTTTTGGAGGTGCTGGCGAAAGCCGAACGAGGCACGCCGGAACGCGACGACGCGGAGTCACGACTGTCCGAAGTGGTCGCTCGGCGCCGCGGCGTGCTGGATCGTCAGCTTCCTGCCGCGCAGCAGGATGCCGAAGCGGCGCAACAGGTTCTGGCCGCGGACGAGGTGACGCGCACCCGGGTACTCCCGCAGATCGAGAAGTGCGAGCGGGACTGGGAAGAGCTGCATTCCCGGCTGCGCGAGCGAATCACCGAGGCGATCGGGTCGAGCGCGTTGCTGCCGGTGTGGTTCACGCACGCGTTCGGGGTCGCGCCGCCGTCCGGTGCGGCGGGGGACAAGTGGATCCGCGCGGCGACCTCGGCGCTGGCTTACCGGGTGACACACGGCGTGGTCGATCCGGCGCTGCCGCTAGGGGAGCCGCCGCCGTCGGACACCGACTGGACGGAACCGAAGTGGTCCTGGCGGGCCCGGCTGGAGCACGACATCGAGGAACTCGACCTCGGCGTGGATTAACGCGGTTCTTCCGGCTCGGCGTCCGAGGCGGGGACGAGTTCGCGCTGCATCCACGTGACGTCGCGCCAGGCACCGTGCTTCCAGCCGATCCGCCGCCAGGTCCCGATCAGTTCGAACCCCATTGCCTTATGCAATCCGACGCTGGGTTCGTTCGGCTGGGTCATCCCGGCGACCGCCATCCGGAAGCCGCGTTCGGCGAGGCGGGCGAAAAGGGCTTCGTATAAGGCTTTTCCGCCGCCAGCGCGTCGCCGGTCCTGCGCCAGGTACACGCTCACCTCGCACGACCAGCGATAAGCCGCGCGCTCCTTATACGGGCTGCCGTAGGCGTATCCGACGACCTCGCCGTCGATTTCCAGCACCAGCCACGCGTGCGACTTCGTCGCCTTCGCGATCCGGGCGGCCATTTCCGTCGGCGTCGGTGGTTCGGTTTCGAAGCTGATCGTGGTGTCCTGGACGTACGGCGCGTAGATCGTCGCGCACGCCTCGGCGTCCCGTTCTTCGGCAGCTCGGATCAACATGTTCACGATAGTAGACACGATCCGCTGCTATAGTCGACCACTGTGACCGATCCCCTCTCCGCTTCGCTCGCCGCCGCGGTGCGCGAAGCCCGGCAGGACCGTGCGTTGTCCGCCGGTGTGCTCGCCGAACGCTCTGGAGTTTCCCGTGCCATGATCGGGAAAATCGAGCGCGGCGAGGCGCAGCCGACGGCCGTGCTGCTGAGCAGGCTCGCCACCGCGCTCGGGCTCACGCTGTCTGAACTCATCGCCCGCGCGGAGGGCGACGATCGCCGCCTCGCCCGGCGCGAGGATCAGCCGAGCTGGCAGGACCCGGTCACCGGCTACGTGCGCCGCGCCGTCTCGCCGCCCGGGCACGGGGCCACTGAACTGGTCGAAATCGATCTTCCGCCCGGTGCGAAAGCCGGTTTCCCGGCCAGTTCCTACGCCTTCGCCGATCACCAGGTCTGGGTGCTGTCCGGCCAATTGCGGTTCCACGAAGGCGACGTGGTGCACGAACTCGCCGAGGGCGACTGCCTTCAGCTGGGCCGTCCGGCCGACTGTGCGTACGAGAACCCCGGCACGCAGCCGTGCCGCTATCTCGTGGTGCTCACCAAACGCTGAATGTGACTCAGTTCACGCCCGGTTTGTCTGATTACCGGGGTCTCCCGCCTGGACATGATGCGACCGCACAACCGCATCCGGGAGGAGAAGCGAGTGAGTTCGTGGCGCGAATTGGGAGCGCATTTCAGTACGGCGGCCGTGCTGGCCGGCGGCGTGCTGGTCGGCGCGGTCAACATCTATGTAGCAGCAAGCCTTTTGCCGACCGCCGTCGCCGACATCGGCGGGGAACGGCTCTACGCGTGGAACATGACGGCGTTCCTGGTGGCACAGGTGGTCGCGACAATGTTCGTCAGCCGAGCGTTGGCCCGGCTCGGCAACGCGGCGGCGTACTACCTCGGATTCGGCGTTTTCGCGGCGGGCTCGGTGGTGTGTGCGGTGAGCCCGGCGATGCCGGTGCTGCTCGTCGGACGCGGGGTGCAGGGGTTGGGCGCCGGGTTGCTGACCGGGCTCGGGTTCGCGGTGATTCATTCGGCGCTGCCGCAACACCTGTGGGCGCGGGGGAGCGCGCTGATCTCGGCGATGTTCGGGGTCGGCAACCTCGTCGGCCCGGCACTGGGCGGGTTGTTCGCGCAATTCGGTTCGTGGCGGGTGGCTTTCGTCGTGCTGGCGGCCGCGGCGGTCGTGATCGCGGCGCTGGTGCCGCGGGCGCTTCCGCGCAGCGAGCGAAGTGGTGAGACGTCGCCGGTGCCGACCTTCGCGCTTGTGGCCGTCGTGGGCGCGGTCGGAGCGGTGAGCGTCGCTGGCATCTTGACTAGTGTCGGCGCGATGGCCGCGTTCATCATGCTCGGATTTGCTTGCGTCGCAGCATTTCTGCTGGTCGAAAAGCGCGCTGCGGTACGGGTTCTGCCTGCTGAGACTTATGCGCCGCGTTCGTCGCTGCGGTGGATCTACCTGACCATCATGTGCCTTGCGGCCGGGGTTTCGGTCGAGTCGTTCCTGCCCTTGTTCGGCCAGCATCTCGGTGGATTACCGCCTGCCGCGGCGGGTTTCTTCTCCGCCGCGCTGTCTTTCGGCTGGTCCGCCGGGCAGATCGTCGGCTCGTCGGCTCGCCGGGTCCGCCTGCTCTGTCTCGCCGGACCGACCCTGCTGGCCGTCTCGTTTCTCGTGCTTGCCTTGCTGCAGCGGGAAAACGCCTCGATGCTGGCGTGGCTGGTCGTGCTTCTCGCCGGTGGCACCGGGATCGGCATCGCCATGCCGCACCTGTCGGTCGCCGCGATGGCCAGCGGTCAGCAAGCCGCGGCCGCGATCGCAACCGTGCTGACGATGTCGACCGCGTTCGGCGCCTCGATCGCCGGCCTGCTGGTGAACTTGGGCGCGCCGTCGATGGCGACGTCCGCGCGCTACCTGCTGAGCGGCTTCGCCATCGTGGCCGCGGCCGGGATTTTCACGACAGCCGCGGCAGGCGTTGGTGCACGTCGAGCAGCTGAGCGAACGGATCTCCCGCCTTCGCCACGCGATCGAGCACCGTCCGGATCGTCCACCGATCCGGAGTGAGGCCGGGGTCGTCGAGTTCGTCCCACTCCAGCGGGACGGACACCGGCGCCCCCGGCTTCGGCCGCACGCTGTAGGGCGCGACGAGGGTTTTGTTCAGCACGTTCTGCGTGTAGTCGAGCCGCGCCAGCCCGCCGCGGCGATCCTTGTGCCACGCCCAGCTCACCAGGTCCGGCACGATCTTGCCGATCGACTTCGACACGGTTTCCGCCCATGCCCGGGTCTCGGCGTAGGTGTAGCGCGGCTCGATCGGCACCCAGATCTGAATGCCGCGCTGCCCGGTCGTTTTCGGCCGCCCGACGAGCCCGAAGTGGTCGAGTGCGGTGCGATGCAGCCGGGCGAGCGCGACCACGTCGTCGAAGGATGTCTCGGATCCGGGGTCGATGTCGAACAGCAGCCAGGTCGGATGCTCGACATCGGACGTGCGCGACGTCCAGGCGTGCAGTTCCAGCGCGGCGAAATTGGCCAGCCAGGCCAGGTCCGCGACTCCCGACGGCACGAGATACCGCTGCACGTCGCCGGGGTCGGCTGCCTCGTAATGCCAGCGGTGCAGCCACTCCGGCGCGTGGTCGGGGACTTCCTTGTGCCAGAAACCGGGTTTGCCGACGCCGCCGGGGAACCGGTGGGTGTTGAGCGCGCGTCCGGCGAGGTAGGGGAGCATCGTCGGTGCGATCCGGGCGTAGTACTCGATCAGTTCCCGTTTGGTGATCGGCGCTTCGCCGTCACGGCCGGGAATCAGGGTCTTGTCGAGATTGGTGACCTTCAACTGCCGCCCGGCGACCGTCCACATGCCTTGCTTGCCAAGCTCGTGCAGCGCTGTGAACTCGTCTTCCGACGCAGACTCGAACACCGCGTGCAACGGAACTTCCGCCTCGTTCGCGGGCAGGTCGCCGCGCCACAACGCCGGGGGAGCGGCCGCGATCTCGTCGTTGGTGAGCCCGCTTTTCACCGACTTCGGATGATCCTCGGCGTCCCAGCCCGGGCTGGCGTAGTCGTCCTGCTTGTGCAGCAGAAACCACTGCTTCCCGTCGTCGTCCTTCTTCGGATGGATCAGCACGAAGCGCCCGGCGAGCTTCTCGCCGTACAGATCGAAATGCAGGTTCCCGTCCGCGAGCGCCTGCTCCGGATCGTCGGTGTCGACCGGCTCCCAGCGCCCGCGATCCCACACGATCACATCGCCGCCGCCGTACTCGCCGCGCGGGATGACCCCCTCGAAATCGGCGTACTCCAGCGGATGATCCTCGACGTGCACGGCCATCCGCCGCGCCTTCGGATCGAGCGTCGGCCCCTTCGGCACCGCCCAGCTGACCAGCACGCCACCCAGCTCAAGCCGGAAGTCGTAGTGCTTCCGCCGCGCCCGATGCCGCTGCACGACAAAGCGGTAGCCAGGCTCTTTCGGAGCGTCCGCACCAGACGGTTCGGCGGTCTTCGCGAAGTTCCGCATCGCGCGGTACTTGGCCAGCCGCTCGGCGGCGCCGTCCATTCGCTGCCCCTCCCGTCAGCAGGTCGGAGGCTCCTCCGTGCAGGAGCTGCTGTCGACCGTTCCGGAAGCCGCCTGCAACAGCAAGTTGTAGAGCTGCTCGCGCTGGTCCGGATCAAGCGCCGCGAAGACCTCGTCCTCGACGGCCGCGAGCGCCGCCTCCGCCCGAGCCAACTCCTTCGCCCCCCGCTCAGTCAGCTCGACGACATGCCGCCTGCGGTCCTCCGGTGAGCGGCGCCGCTCGATCAGCTGGTCGGCCTCGAGGTCGTTGAGCAGCCCGACGACGTTGGTGCTGTCCATCTCGAGGATCTGTGCGAGCGACTGCTGAGTGCTGGACCCGCGGGTCTGCAGGACGGTCAGCGCGATCAAATGCCGAGGCCGCAGCCCAAATGGCGCGAGCACACTCTCCGCACGCAGCCGGATGCGGCGCGCGAAGTGCTCGAGCAACGCACCAGACCTGCGCGGAGCCTGGGCGACGAGCGGCAGCGGAGCCATGTGTCCAGTCTACGAGACAGCCAGGGTAGCTGCCGTGCTATAAATGATTTGTCCTACACAAACTATCTACGGAAGGTCATCGACATGGCACACCTGCTGCACCTCGACTCCAGCATCAACGGCGACCGCTCGGTGAGCCGCAAACTCAGCGCGAAGGCCGCCCAGGCCTGGCTAACCACCCACCCCAACGGGACGGTGACCTACCGAGACCTGGGCGCGAACCCCATACCGCACCTGGATCCCCTGGCCTGGGAAGCCCGAATCACCCCCGCCGAACAGCACACCGAGGCCCACCGGGAAGCCACCCGAATCGGCGAAGAACTGGTCGCCGAGGTCCTGGCTGCGGACACCGTCCTGCTGGGCCTGCCTCTTTACAACTACGGCGCACCCAGCTCGGTGAAAGCCTGGGTAGACCGCCTGATCGCCTCCGCCGGCGACGACCCCTCGGTACTGGGAGGCCGAGAACTCCTGGTCCTGGCCAGCCGCGGCGGAGGCTACGGAGAAGGCACCCCCCGGCACGGCTGGGACCACGCAGAAGGCTGGCTCCCGCACGGCCTCTCCCTGACCGGCCTGGAACCCCGCTTCATCACCGCGGAATTCACCATGGCGGAGCTCAACCCAGCCCTCTCCGAATTCCGCCCGCACGCCAAAGAAAGCCTCGCCGCAGCAGAACGAGAAATCGAGACCCTGTGGACCCCCGCAAGCGCCATCCGCTGACGCTCCCCGAACGCCGTGAACGCTCCTTGAGGGAATCCGTGTCCCTCAAGGAGCCTTCGCTGCCTTCGGACAGATGGGTTTTCCGTGAGGGCCACCTTCACAGACGCAGATTCCCTCAGGGTTCCCCTAAGAACCCGCCCCCCGCGCTAGCCCCATCCCTAAAACCGCCGCCACCCCGCCCAAGCCCACCCAGGCAGCCACTCCCCGCCCTGCACCCCGATACGAAGCCTTCCCTGCGGTTCGGGGGTGGGTGGTGAGGACGGTTTCTCACCCTTTCACCCCCCCCCGGAACACGCGGCACCCTCGGG
>NZ_JBVJOE010000010.1:128816-135983 GCF_055583325.1 Amycolatopsis sp. NPDC104775 | reverse complement strand
ACCCAGATACGAATCCTTCCGTGGGGTTGGGGGTTGGTTGGCAATCCCTCTTCCCCCCCGGAACACCCACCCCCGAACCGTCAGCACACTCGGGCTTCGGGGTGCCCCAACAAGACCGAGGCGCAATGTCGCCCCCCAGGGCGACGAGTCGCCCCACCAAGGGAACCCTCAACCAACATCCCCCCGCCGAACCCGATAAACCTGCAACCTCAACCCGTAATACTTACTAGTCTCCCCCACCCACTGCATCCCAATCCGCTCCGCGGTAGCGATCGCCCGCCCATTCCCCGGCCGAGCCACCGCGAACAACTCATCCGTCCCGCCCTGCGAAAACGCCCACTCCGCCAACGCCCGAGCCGCCTCAGTCGCATACCCGTGCCCCCACTCCTCGGGCCCCAACTGCCAGCTCAGCTCCAAATCCTCCCGATAGGGCGGCAACAACCGAATCCCCAGCCCCCCGACAACCCGCCCTTCCCCGCGCAGCTCCACCGCCCACCGCCCACGAGGCGGAAGCAAATTAGGCTGAGCCTCCACCCAAGCCTGCAACACAGACCGCATCGCAGCCACATCCGCGACCCGGTCCATCGCGGGAGTAAGCCAATGCGTCACATCGGGCGAGCCGTAAATCCGGTACGCGGCTTCGGCGTCGTCAACCGTCCAGTCCCGGATCACGAGACGGTCGGTGGTAATCGGCAGGGTCATGTACGAACGGTACGCCCGCCGGACCCCCTCCGGGCAGGTGATCCAGGACGCACCCAAGCCTCTTGCCCGCCAACGACTCCGCCCGCTCCGGGGTTAGACTGCGCCGGTGGAGATCTGGGTGAACCCGCGGTGTTCCAAGTGCCGCTCGGCGGTGTCGCTGCTCGACGAAGCCGGCGCGGAGTACACCGTGCGCCGCTATCTGGAGGACCCGCCGACCGAGGCGGAACTCGTCGCGGTGCTCGACCGGCTCGGCCTCGAACCGTGGGACATCGCCCGCACCGGCGAGAAAATCGCCGGTGAACTCGGGCTGAAATCCTGGCCGAAGACTCCGGAAGACCGTCCACGGTGGATCGCCGCGCTCGCCGAGCATCCGGAGCTGATCCAGCGTCCGATCATCACCGCCGACGACGGCACCACGGTCGTCGCCCGCGACGAGGAAACCGTCCGCTCGGTGCTCAGCTGACCGCCACCGCGATCAGCGCCGCCGCCAGCAACACCACGTACGCGACGGCATGCACCTTGTCCGGCAACCGGTCGGCGACCCGCCGGACGAGCGCGATCGTCGGCAGTGAACCGGCCAGCAGTGCCGCGCCCGCGACCGGGTCGAGGTACCCCGACGGTCCGCCGCCGGCCGTCGCGTAGACCACGGTCGCCACGACCGCGACCGGCACGCTGAGCGGGTTCGCCATCGCGGCCGCGTCTGCCATCGGAAGTCCTTTGCGGCGCAGCAGCGGCACGGTCATCACGCTGCCGCCCACTCCGAGAAAGCTCGCCACCGCACCGATTCCGACGCCACCCACAGTAGTCGTGAACGTGCTCAACGGTTTCGGTTCCCCCTGGGGTTTGAGGAATCCGCCGCGCGCGAGACTGTCCACAATGGTCAGTGCCAGGTAAACGATGAACAGGACGCGCAACAGTCCGTCCCCGGCATAGGTCGCGGCCACCGAACCGGCCACGGCGCCGATGGCGACAAACCCGGCGAGCGGCCAGAGGTACTCGCGACGGAGGCGTCCAGCCCGGGCTTGCACGACAGTCGCGCTGACCGCGTTCACCACCATCACCGCAGTGGAGGTAGCGACGGCGACGTGCATCGCGTCGCCACGGCTGGTCACCGCGGCGACCACTGGCACGGTGACGAATCCGCCGCCGAACCCGAACAGCACGGTCGTCACTCCGCTGAGACAGCCGAAGAGCAGAAGAATCAAGATCGAGGTCAACACTGGCTTCAAGGTAGGCCGCGACAGGGGCGGCGCGCATCCGAAGATTCGCCAGGTTCTTTCGAGTATCGGACACCTACCCTGTAGCCATGCGCAACGTTCCGTTGTCCGAGGTCGACGCCCTGCCGCGGGCCGTGCTCGCGATCAGCACGGACTATCCGCCGGACCACTTCCTGCCGCCGCATCGCCACCGTCGCGCGCAATTCCTCTACGGCGCCACCGGTTCCATGCGCGTCGGAACGGCCGACGGGACCTGGACCGTCCCGACGCGGCGTGCGGTGCTCATCCCGCCGGAGACCGACCACAGCGTCGTGATGATGAACGTGACCACGCGCAGTCTCTATCTGGAACCGTCCGCCGTGCCGTGGTTCCCGCGCCGCTGCCAGACCGTCGACGTCTCGCCTCTGCTGCGGGAATTGCTTCGGGAAGCCGTGGACGTCGCACCGGAATATCCTCGCCGCGGTCGTGACGCCGCACTGATTTCCCTTATGCTGCACGAAATATCTCGCTGTGTTCCCTTGCCGCTCGAGCTCCCGTGGCCGCGACACGAGGGCCTGCGTGCGCTGTGTCAGTCCTTTTCGGACGCTCCCGATGTGCACGATCCGCCGTCTCGCTGGGCGGACGAACTGCACGTGAGCGAACGGACGCTGCACCGGCTGTTCCGTGCCGAAACGGGCCTGAGCTTCGCTCGCTGGCGGGAGCGGGCCTGCGTGCTGCGCGCGCTCCCGCTGCTGGCGGCGGACCTTCCGGTAGCCGAGGTCGCGGTCACCCTCGGATACGAAAGCCCGGCCGCCTTCACAACGATGTTCAGCCGCCTGCTCGGCGCTCCGCCAAGTGCTTACCGCGAGCCGTGAGCCAGATCTCATTGAGTACAACTTGATTGTGCACAATCAAGTTGTACAGTTGGCGTCGTTCGGAACTTTCCCAAGGAGGACCTCATGACTGCCACTGTCGTTCTGGTGCACGGCGCGTTCGCGGACTCGTCCAGCTGGAACGGGACGATCGAGCGGCTGCAAGCCGCCGGGCACCGGGTGATCGCGGTGGCGAACCCGCTGCGCGGAGTCGCCGAGGACGCCGCCTCCGTGCGGTCCCTGCTGGACAGCATCGAGGGCCCGATCGTCCTGGCCGGCCACTCCTACGGCGGCTCGGTGATCTCGGCCGCGGCGGCGGGACACCCCGGCGTGCGGGCGCTGGTCTACATCGCCGGTTTCCTCCCCGACGAGGGCGAAAGCGCTGGTGAGCTGGCCGCGAAGTTCCCCGGCAGCACCCTGGGGGAGACGCTGGAGCAGGTCACCTTGGCGAGCGGCGTCGACCTCTACGTCCGGCAGGACCTGTTTCACCAGCAGTTCGCGGCGGACGTCCCGGCCGAGCAGGCCCGGCTGATGGCGGCCGGTCAGCGTCCGGTCGCCGCCGCGGCCTTGGACGAGGCGTCGCCCGCACCGGCGTGGAAGGGGCTGCCGGTCTACAGCCTGATCCCGACCGCGGACAAGAACATCCCGCCCGCGGCGCAGCGTTTCATGGCGGAGCGCGCGGAAGCCGAGGTAGTCGAGGTGGCGGACGCTTCGCACGCGGTGCTGGTTTCGCAGCCGGAGGCGGTCGCGGAGCTGATCCTGCGCGCGGCCCGGTGACCCCGGGCGAGTGAGACAGGTCCGCGCCGCGCAGTGGGATGCGCGGCGCGGGCGATGGGTAGCTGCGGCGGCGGGCTCGGGCCGGCGGGATCTTTCGCGGCGGCGGTGGCTCAGCGGTCCGGCTCCGTGGTTCCCCGGACAAGGTTTGACCTGGTCAGCGCCCCTATTGTGCGGCTTATGGGCGACCATCCGGTCCGGTTGTGCGGACTTGTCATGGTCGAGCGGCGCTTTCGGCGGTCGCCGCGCCGATGCGGCAGTTACCATCGGCGGCCATGAGTACCTCAGGGGGTCCACACGAGCAGTCCGGCACGCCGCAGGAACCGGGCGCGGTCCCGCCGGGATGGCAGGCGCCTCCGGCGGGCGGGGCCGGTTATCCGCAGCAGCCCGGCGCTCAGCCAAGCTATCCGCAGCAGCCCGGGCAGTCTCCGCAGTACGGGCAGCCCGCGCCGCAGTACCCGGGCCAGCCCGCCCCGGGCGGGTACCCCGGGCAGGGGCAATTCCCGGGGCAGTTCGGCCAGCCGCAACCGGGACAACCCGGCCAGCAGCAGCCAGGTCAGCCTCAATCAGGCCAGCCGGGTCAGTACGCCGGTCAAGCGGCCTACCCCGGCCAGCAGGGTTATCCAGCACAACAGCCTGGCTACCCCACGCAGCATCAGCCCGGAGCCGGGTATGCGGCAGCCCCGTCCGGCCAAGGCTTCCTGCCGCAGAACCGGCCTCTCACCACCCCCGGCCTCGGCGCCATTCCGGTGGCTCTCGGCGGCATCCTCGAGATCGTCGCCCTCTTCATCCCCTGGGTCACGTTCACCCTTGGCGACCAAACCGCCTCGGTCACCTTCATCGACGCCTTCGGCAAGATGACGTCCGGTATGGACAGCTTCGCCGCGCTGTACGTGCGGTTCCTCGCCTTCATCCTGATCGCCGCGACGCTCGGCGCCACCCTCCCGTGGGTGCTCGGCGCACTGCGCACCAAGAAGTCCGCCTATTGGCTGAGCGGGATCCGCAGCCGCGAACTGACTCCGCAGAATTTCTGGTGGTACCGCACCGTCTTCGCCGGGCGGGCGACCGTCCTGCTGGTCTTCCACATCGCGGGCATCATCGCGATGTTCTACGAGGACCTGTCGAAGATCGGCCTTGGCGCGTATCTGCTCGTTCTCGGCGGGGTGCTCGTGATCGTCGGCGCGGCGATCGGGCCGAAGCTCACGGCCGCCCGCTGACGGTGCGGATGACCGGGTTCTGACAAATGTCATCGCGCACCGATGCGCGCTGACACTACGGCCCGCTTGCCCGTCCGCCCACTATGGGACGGGCAAGCGGCGCCGGATCCACCGGGCCGGCCTCTGGTCCGGAAAGGACAGTCATGACCTCCCGTCCCGCAACGGTTTCTTCTCAGCTCCGCACCGACCCGTCAGTCCGCGCGATCCGCGTCCTGACCGGGTCCTACCTGGCGCTGAGCGTGCTCACGCTCGGCGCGATCTTCCTCTTCCGCGACGACCCATCGATGGTCACCGACGTGGTCTGGGTCCGGGCCACCATCGTGGCGGCCAGCGCGCTGCTCACCTTCCTGTTCGCGCTAAGCGCGGCGCGCGGGTCGAAACGCGGGTTGCTGCGGCTGCGGATCGTCTCGGCGGTGATGACGGTCGCGATCGTCGTCATCGTGTCGATTCCGGGCTTTCTCCCGCTGTGGGTCCGGCTCGAGCAGGGCGTCTGCGGATTGCTGCTGCTGGCGGTCGTCGTGCTGGCGAACGGACGGCACGTGCGTTCGCTGTTCTCCGAGTAGCGTGCCGGACGTGGACCGCGGCCCTGATTCCGACGCGCAACGCTGGGTGCTGGGCTGGCGCCGGCTCGTGCTGGACGCCGGCCTCCTGGTGTACCCGCTGATCGTCCTCGCCCAGGTGGCGGACCAGGCGGGTGCGGTGGTGGCGCTGCTGGCGTTCTGCGCGTGCTACATCGGGGCGGCCGTCGCCGCCTACGGGTTCCGGAGCCGCCTTTTCTGGATCCTCACCGGGCTGCTGACAGTGCTGTTCGCCGTTGTCCTGCCGATCGCTCGCGCGAACGCGTTCTACCTGCTCGCCGTGGTGGTTTCGCTCGCGGTTCCGCGGTTGCCGCGCTGGGGTGCGGTCCTCGTGCCGGTCGCCGCGGTGGCGACTGTGGTGGTGCCGTGGGCGGTCTGGCACACCGACCCGGGCTGGGCGCAGGCGGCGGCATTGGTGTTCACCGTGCTGGTGGTCGTCGCGTTCGCGGAAGCGCTGCGGGCGAATCAGGCGCTAGTGCGGGCGCGGGCGGAGGTGGAGCGGCTCGCGGCGGACGCGGAACGGTCGCGGATCTCGCGGGATTTGCATGATCTGCTGGGGCATTCGCTCACCGCGATCACGGTCAAGAGCAATCTTGCCCGGCGGCTCGCGGCCAAGGGGGATGAGCGAGTGGTCGAGGAGATCGGCGAGGTCGAGCAGCTGTCCCGGCAGGCGCTGGCGGATGTCCGGGCGGCGGTCTCCGGGTATCGGGACGTGACGCTCGCCGGGGAGCTCGCGCGGGGGCGGGAATTGCTGCGGGCCGCGGGGATCAGGGCGGATTTTCCGACTGCGGTGGATGGGCCGCATCAGGAATTGTTCGGGTGGGTGGTTCGGGAGGGGCTGACCAATGTGGTCCGGCATTCCCGGGCCAGTGCTTGCGCGGTGATGGTTTCGGGGGATTCGGTGGAGATTCGGGACGATGGGGTTGGTTCTTCGGCGGATCCTGGGAATGGGTTGGCTGGGTTGCGGGATCGGGTGGCGGCCGCGGGTGGGCGGATGGAGGTGGGGCCGGTGCGGCCTCGGGGGTGGCGGTTGCGGGTGACTGTGGCGTGACTGTGCGGTTGTTGCTCGCGGATGATCAGGCGTTGGTGCGGCAGGCGTTGGGGACGTTGCTCGGGCTTGAGGACGACTTCGTGGTGGTCGCTCAGGTGGGGCGGGGGATGAGGTGGTGGGGGCCGCGCTGGAGCATCGGCCGGATGTCGCGTTGCTGGATATCGAGATGCCTGGGTTGGACGGATTGGCCGCGGCTGCGGTTTTGCGGGAGCAGGTGCCGGAGTGTCGGGTGGTGGTGTTGACGACGTTTGGGCGGGCTGGGTATTTGAGGCGGGCTATGGAGGCTGGGGCGGTGGGGTTTGTGGTTAAGGATGCGCCTGCGGAGGCGTTGGGGGATGCGATTCGGCGGGTGATGGCGGGGGAGAGGGTGGTGGATCCGGCGTTGGCGGTGGCTACGTTGGCGGCGGGGGAGTCGCCGTTGACTGCTCGGGAGAGGGATGTGTTGATCGCGGCTCGGGGCGGGGGGTCGGTGGCGGAGATCGCGGGGAGTTTGTATTTGTCGGAGGGGACGGTTCGGAATTATTTGTCTGGGGCTATTGCGAAGACTGGGGCCCGGAATCGGATGGGGGCGGTTCGGGTCGCGGAGGAGCGGGGGTGGTTGTGAGGGGGCGGCTCGTCGCCCTGGGGGGCGACATTGCGCCCGGGTCGTGCGTGGGGGCACCCCGAAGCTGATTGTGCTGACGGTTCGGGGGTGGTTGTCAAGGCGGGAAAGATGCCTTGACAACCACCCCCCAACCGCCAGGGAGGGGTGTATTGGGGGTGGGGGGGGGGGATGGG
>NZ_JBVJOE010000010.1:0-128808 GCF_055583325.1 Amycolatopsis sp. NPDC104775 | reverse complement strand
ACGCCCCCCCACCCCCCCCCCCCGAACCGCAGGGAGGCTTCGTATCGGGGTGCAGGGAGGGGGCTGGGTGCCTGGACCGGTTGGGCGGGGCGGTGGCGGTTTTAGGGATGGGGGGCTAGCGCCCCCATCCGCCACGCCCGCCACGAGCCTGGGCAACGCTTCCCGCCCCGGTTGCGGAACTACGCGCGACGGCTGCCGAGAAACCTCATGGGGTGCCTCGCCGCGATCGGGCGGGGGTGGGTCGTGAGGGGAACCCTGGGGGAATCTGGCTGTGTGGGGGTGGCCCTCACGGCGGTTGAAGGTCGTGAGGGGGGCCCTGGGGGAATCTGGGTGTGTGAGGGTGGCCCTCACGGCAGGCGAAGGTCGTGAGGGGAACCCTGAGGGAATCAGGGCGCGTGAGGGTGGCCCTCACGAAGTTCGCGTGGGCTGAGGGTCCTAAGTGGACTACTTGTCAGTTTGTTCCGCGTGCAGGCGGGCGGCTTCGCGGCGGACTTCGGCTTGGGTTTCGCGTTCGCGTTGCAGCCAGGTGGGGTTTTCGGTTTTCAGGGCTTCGATTTGCTCTGTCGTCAGTGCTTCGGTGACGCCGCCTCGGGCCAGGCCGCCGATGGAGACTCCCAGTTTCGCCGCTACTACTGGGCGCGGGTGCGGGCCGTTGCGGCGGAGGTCGCGCAGCCATTCTGGGGGGTCGGCCTGCAGGGCGTTCAGTTCGTCGCGCGAGACGGTGCCCGCGCGGAACTCTGCGGGGGTCGCTTCTAGGTAGACGCCCAGCTTCTTCGCTGCCGTCGCCGGCTTCATGGTCTGGGGGGTCTTCTGCGCCGTCATGCCCACCAGCGTAACCGGCGGTCCCGCGCCGGTAGCCTTGCCACGTGACAGGAGCCGACCAGGCCTCGGTGTTCCGGCTCGCCTACGTTCCGGGTGCGACTCCCGCGAAGTGGGTCCGGATCTGGGGCGAACGCAAACCCGACGTGCCGCTTGACCTGGTCGCGGTCACCGCTGCCGAGGCTGCTGGCGTTGTACGCGAGGGCGGGGTGGACGCGGCGTTGCTGCGGCTGTCCGAGGATCGCGAGGGGTTGCACGCGATTCCGCTCTACACCGAAACAACCGTGGTCATCGTGCCCAAGGAGCACCTGGTCGCGGCGGCTGACGAGGTGTCCATTGCGGACCTCGCGGACGAGCTCGTGCTGCATCCGCTCGACGATTCTCTCGGCTGGGACGAGCTGCCGGGCAAAGCCGCGCTGGAGCGGCCGGAGACGACGGGGGACGCGATCGAGCTGGTGGCGGCTGGCGTCGGGGTGGTGCTGGTGCCGCAGTCGCTCGCTCGGTTGCACCATCGGCGCGACCTCACTTATCGGCCGGTCGTGGACGCGCCGCAGTCGCGGGTCGCGTTGTCCTGGCCGGAGGGTGAGACCAGTGAGCTGGTCGAGCAGTTCATCGGCATCGTTCGCGGGCGCACGGTGAACAGCACCCGAGGACAGCAGGAAACGCAGGCGAAGACGGGCAAGGCGGCTCCGGTCAAGAAGAAACAGCCGCAGCGCGAACCGGACCGTCGGCGGAGCGGGCCCAAGTCTGGCGGGCGCGGCAAGCCTCGCCGTCGTCGTTGAGGGGGAACTGTGGATCTCGGGTTGAAGGGCAAGAGCGCGGTCGTCACGGGGGCGAGCCGCGGGATCGGGCTGGCGGTCGCCGAGGTGCTCGCGGCGGAGGGGGCTGACCTCGCGCTCGTCGGCCGGGACGTCGAGGCGCTTGCCGCCGCGGTGGAGAGCGTCGGAAGGCACGGTACGAAGGTTGTCGCGGTGCCGGCCGACACCACGGACGACGCCGCGGTCGCGGCCATGGCGGAGCGGGTCAAGGCGGAGTTCGGTGCGGCGGACGTGCTGGTCAACTGCGCGGCTCCGGCGTCGAGCGGGGTTCGGACGCCGCTCGACGACCTGCGCGACGAGGAGCTGCGCGTCGAGATCGAGACCAAGGTGCTCGGTTACCTCCGCTGCGCCCGTGCGCTCGCGCCGGGGATGCGGGAGCGCGGCTGGGGACGGATCGTGAACGTCAGCGGGCTCAACGCGCGGCTGGCCGGTTCGACGTTCGGGTCGATTCGCAACGTCGCGGTCGCGGCGATGACTAAGAACCTCGCCGACGAGCTGGGGCCGCGGGGCATCACCGTGACGGTCGTGCATCCGGGCTACACGGTCACCGAGCGCACGCCTGAGCAGTTCGCCAAGATCGCCGCGGCGCGCGGGATTTCCGTGGCGGAGCTGGAAAAGAATCTCGCGGCCGGGGTGAGCATCGGGCGGTTGGTGACGGCGGCCGAGGTGGCGGACGTGGTGGCGTTCCTGGCGTCCCCGCGCAGTGTGGCGATTAATGGCGACGCTATCGCGGTCGGCGGCGGTGTTCCCGGGCAGATTTATTACTGACGATCTGGGCTTTCCGTTGCTGGAATTAGTGGCGGAGAGTCGACGGCATGTTGCCTAAAAGCATTCGTGGCATTTTCGCGAAGCTGGATTGGCGTCGGACGGCAGTTGTCACCGTTGATTCTTTGCGCGATTGCGGGAGGAGTGGTGGGGAACTGGCGAAAGGCGCGAGCCAGCGTGGGTCAGCCGCGAGTGGCTCCTGTCCAGGGCAGCATTCATCGCCAGAAGGCGGTGCAAAGTTCACCCGGACGAGTGCAGTATCGAAGGCGCAAACCGGTGACACTGAATTGGCCTAAGCACGTGCGAGCGCGACGGTCCGGGGGCGAACCGAACCGGCTAGTTGCCAGTGCCGGACTTCTCCTCCTCCGCCCTGCCCTTGCCGCCCGCGGGAATGTCCTCTTCGGACCAGTCCAGCCCGGCTTCGGCGACCACGCCGTCGAAAATCGGGGTGGCCACGGACTGTTCCGCGCTCATGACGAGCTCACCACGTCGATGATCGCGTCGGCCGCGATCCATTGCGGGGCCGCGTCTCTCGCCTGGCCGTCGACCTGGACCGGGACCCAGGTGACCGCGGTGTCGTCGTCGGTGACCGGGGCTCCGGTGACCACCCCGCGCCGGCACAGCTGGCGCCTGCCGGTGCGCTGGCCGACCAGGTAGATGACCCGGTGGCCGGTGGACAATTCGGGCCGGTGCTGTTCGCCGTCCATGTGTTCCTCCCTGCACGCCACCCTGGTGGGCGACGCTCGCTTCATCGACGCGACTCGCTCCCCTCGTGCCGATGACGCGTCCCCGGACCATGATCTGGATCACAATCACGCAACCGCCGCTGGGAAAGCGACCGCCACATCGAGGCAATCCCGACCACGGACAGTCATCCCGCCCTGCAAAAAGTAACAGGTACAGCGGCGTATCCGGTATGTGACCCGGCGATACACTCGCGCGGATGACGTCCTCAGGTACTCCGCCCGACGGGCGGGCCACCCGGTGGGCAGGGCAACGCGAACGCCGGCGCCGGGAATTCGTGGAAGCCGGAATGCGCGCGATCGCCCGGTACGGGCCCGAGGTGTCCACCGAGCAGATCGCCGACGAGGCCGGGGTCGCTCGCACGCGCATTTACAAACATTTCGCCGACACCGCGGATCTGCAGCGCGCTATCGCGTTGCGCGCGGCGGAAATGATCGGCGCGCAATTCACTCCGCTGTGGGGAGTGTCCGGAACTCCGCGCGAGATGGTGCACGCGACGATCGGCGCGCACATCGACTGGCTTTCCGAACACCGCGAGCTTTACCAATATCTGATGCGGCAGTCGGTGACCGGGCCGCGCGACGTCGTCGCGGACGTGAAGACCGCGATCGCCCGGCAGCTGACCGTACTGTTCGAGTACTACCTCGGCCTGTTCGGCGCGGACCAGCGCGTCGGCGAGACCATCGCCTACGGTCTGGTCGGGCTGGTCGAATCGAGCACCGCCCACTGGCTCGACGCCCCGCGCGGCATCGGCCGCGACGACCTGCGCCAGCTGCTCGCCCGCTGGGTCTGGTCGATCCTCGACGACACCCTGCGCACGGTCGGCGTCGCGCTCAACCCGGATTCGCCGTTGTCCGACCTGGATTACCGCATCCTCGACTGAGCGCGCCCGGCCGAGCGAGAAAAACCTCCCCGCGGGAATCCCGCGGGGAGGTCTCGAAACCGGCGAAGCGAGTGCGTCAGGCCTTCCGGCCGACCCCGCCCGCGATGCACTCCTGCACCTGGTTCAGCGGCTGGTACCGCGGGCCGTCCGGCCACCAGTCGTCGCACAGCACCAGGCCCGGCTCGACCAGTTCGGTGCCGCCGAACATCCGCGCGATCTCCTCGTGCGTGCGGAAGACGCCGCTGCCCATCGGGCTGTGCGTGAACTTGTCCTCCATCTTCCGGGCGATCTCGCTGTGCTCGGGAGTCTGCGGGTCGAGGAAGTGCGCGATCACCACGAACGACCCGGACGGCAGCGCGTCCACATAGGTCTGCATCATCTCCGCGTAGTCGTCGCCGAGGTAGTGGTGCAGGGTTCCGTTGTGCAGCAACGCGATCGGCTTGGTCCAGTCGAGGAACTCGCGCGCGGTCTCGTTCTGCAGGATCTGCTCGGGCTTGAAGATGTCCGCGTCGATGAAGCGCGTGTTCTCGTTCTCCTCGAGCAGCGCGCGCCCGTGCGCGAGCACCACCGGGTCGTTGTCCACGTACAGCACGCGCGCCTCGGGGATGATCCGCTGCACGACCTGGTGCGTGTTCTCCGCGGTCGGCAGGCCGGAGCCGCAGTCGAGGTACTGGGTGATCCGGCCCTGGGTGGCGAGGAAGCGGCAGGCCCGGATGAGGAAGTTGCGGTTGGCCCAGGCCAGGTCGTTGACCTGCGGGGCCACGGTCCGGACCTGTTCGAGCACCCTGCGGTCGATCTCGTAGTTGTTCGTGCCGTTCAGGGCGGCGTCGTACACCCGGGCAATACTCGCTCGCGTGATATCGACTCCGACCGGGTGCGAACTGGGCGATTCGACGGCCTCGGTCATTTCTGGCGTCACCTCGGATGTGTCGGACGTCTCTTTGGTCTACTCACCGTAGACCTCCTTGGCTGTCAAGCGACCGCCAGGAGGAGGACACCCGGAGTGGGTGACAGATTCTTGATTCATTCCAGAAAATGCGGCAGACTCGACGGCATGCCGACGACCGCGGACTTCGAGCAGCTGCTGCGCGGAGTGCAGTTGCGGATCACGCGCCCCCGGCTGGCCGTGCTCTCCGCCGTGCACGCCAACGCGCACGCGGACACCGAGTCCGTCATCGGCATGGTGCGTGCGGATCTCGGCGAGGTGTCCCATCAGGCCGTTTACGACGTACTGCGCGCGCTGACCGAGGCGGGCCTGCTGCGGCGGATCCAGCCGCCCGGTTCGGTCGCGCGGTACGAGGCCCGGGTAGGGGACAACCACCACCACGTCGTGTGCCGTTCGTGCGGTGCCATCGAGGACGTCGACTGCGCGGTCGGGCAAGCGCCTTGCCTGACCGCTTCCGATGCACACGGTTTCGTCATCGACGAGGCCGAGGTCGTCTACTGGGGCCGATGCCCCGCCTGTTCGACGGCAGCTAACTGATTCTGAGTTCCGGAAGGATTCCCGTGTCTGACACCCCGAACGCCGAAGTCGGCGAGATGAATGAGGAGACCGCGGGCGGGTGCCCGGTCCACACGGGCCGCTTCGCGCACCCGACCGAGGGCGGCAGCAGCCGTGACTGGTGGCCGAACCAGCTCAACCTGAAGATCCTCCGGAAGCATCCCGCCGTGGCGGACCCGATGGGCGACGGCTTCGACTACGCGAAGGAATTCCAGAGCCTCGACCTCGACGCGCTCGCCCGCGACGTCGACGCGGTGCTCACCGACTCCCAGGAGTGGTGGCCTGCCGACTTCGGCAACTACGGCCCGCTGTTCATCCGGATGGCCTGGCACAGCGCCGGCACGTACCGGATCGACGACGGCCGCGGCGGGGCCGGCGCCGGGCAGCAGCGGTTCGCGCCGCTGAACAGCTGGCCGGACAACGGGAACCTCGACAAGGCGCGCCGTCTGCTGTGGCCGGTCAAGAAGAAGTACGGCAAGAAGATCTCGTGGGCCGACCTGATGATCTTCGCCGGCAACCGCGCGCTCGAGACGATGGGCTTCAAGACCTTCGGCTTCGCCGGCGGCCGCGCCGACGTGTGGGAGCCGGACGAGGACGTCTACTGGGGCCCGGAGCGCACCTGGCTCGGCGACGAGCGGTACAAGGGCGACCGCGAACTGGAGAACCCGCTGGCAGCGGTCCAGATGGGCCTCATCTACGTGAACCCGGAAGGCCCGAACGGCAACCCGGACCCGATCGCCGCGGCGCGCGACATCCGCGAAACGTTCGGCCGGATGGCGATGAACGACGAGGAGACCGTCGCGCTGATCGCGGGCGGGCACACCTTCGGCAAGACGCACGGCGCGGCCGACGCGGACGTGCACGTGGGCCCGGAGCCGGAAGGCGCCTCGATCGAGCAGATGGGCCTCGGCTGGAAGAACAGCTTCGGCAGCGGCAAGGGCCGGGACGCGATCACCAGCGGGCTGGAGGTCACCTGGACCCCCACCCCGACGAAGTGGAGCAACTGGTTCTTCCACAACCTCTTCACTTACGAGTGGGAGCTGACCAAGAGCCCGGCGGGCGCGCACCAGTGGAAGCCGAAGAACAACGCCGCCGCGAACACCGTGCCGGACCCGGAGACCGGTGACCTCAACCGGGCGCCGAGCATGCTGACCACCGACCTGGCGCTGCGCTTCGACCCGATCTACGAGCCGATCTCGCGCCGGTTCTACGAGAACCCGGACCAGTTCGCGGACGCCTTCGCCCGCGCCTGGTTCAAGCTCACCCACCGCGACATGGGCCCGATCCAGCGCTACCTCGGCCCGCTCGTGCCGCGGGAAGAGCTGATCTGGCAGGACCCGGTCCCGGCCGTCGACCACGAGCTGGTCAACGACGCGGACGTGGCGGACCTCAAGGCGAAGATCCTCGAGTCCGGCCTTTCGGTGTCGCAGCTGGTGTCCACCGCCTGGGCGTCGGCCTCGACCTACCGGCACAGCGACAAGCGCGGCGGCGCGAACGGCGCCCGCATCCGCCTCGAGCCGCAGCGCGGCTGGGAGGTCAACGAGCCGGACGAGCTGGCGCAGGTGCTGCGTACGCTCGAGGGCGTCCAGGAAGCGTTCAACAGCGCGCAGACCGGCGGCAAGAAGATCTCGCTCGCCGACCTGATCGTGCTGGCCGGCGCGGCGGGTGTGGAGAAGGCGGCGAAGGACGGCGGCGTCGACATCACCGTTCCGTTCACGCCGGGCCGCACCGACGCTTCGCAGGAGCAGACCGACGTCGAGTCGTTCGCGCCGCTCGAGCCGAAGGCCGACGGGTTCCGCAACTACCGCGGCAAGGCCAACGCGCTGCCGTCGGAGTACCTGCTGGTGGACAAGGCGAACCTGCTCAACCTGAGCGCGCCGGAGATGACCGTGCTGGTCGGCGGCCTGCGCGTGCTGGGCGCGAACTACCAGAACTCGACCGCCGGCGTCTTCACCGACCGCCCGGGCACGCTGACGAACGACTTCTTCGTCAACCTGCTCGACATGGGCACGGAGTGGAAGCCCGCCGACGGCGAGGGCCCGAACGCGGAGTCCTTCGAGGGCCGCGATCTCGCCACCGGCGAGGTCAAGTGGACCGGCACCCGCAACGACCTGGTGTTCGGGTCGAACTCCGAACTGCGCGCCGTCGCCGAGGTCTACGGCTGCGACGACGCCAAGGAGAAGTTCGTCCGCGACTTCGTCGCCGCGTGGCACAAGGTGATGAACAACGACCGGTACGACCTGGTCTGAGTTTCCTGACCGGCTGACCGGCTGACCGGCTGATCGGCAAAGGGCTCCTTGCGGGAATTCCCGCAAGGAGCCCTTCCGCGTTGTCCGGAGAAAGCGCGGGTCAGCCCTGGACGAGCTTGCCCATCGCGTTGACCTCGTCGACGTCGCCGGTGTTGAAGAACGACCACGGCACGGTCACGAAACCGCTGTCGCCCCAGCCGGATCCCCAGCTGTTCTCGATCTTCACGCCCTGGTCGTTGTAGGCCACGATGGTCACCTCGTGCCCGCCGACGACCGGGTCGCTGTTCGAGTCGCCGGGCAGGTACGAGTAGTCGCTCGCGGTCGAGGAGTCCAGGTTCATAAAGCTCTGGTGCACGGTGAACCCGATCGCGACCGGCTCGCCCTGGGAAATGGCGTTCTCGATGTCGGACCGCGCCGCGTCGCCGCTCGTCGACAATTGCGTGTAGCCGGACAGCTTGTAGTGCGCGGCATTCGCCCGCTCATTCTGGTCGGGCTGGGTGGTGTAGTCGAAATCGCCCTGCCAGTAGTCGGATTTCGTGTCGATGCCCTGCTTCTGTTCCATCGGGAGCGCGACGCTCGCCCAGGTGCCCTGGTCGTTGCCCTTGGCGATCTGGGAGTAAATGAACATCGGGGCCATCGGGCCGCCGCTGATGCCCTGCTCGTTCATCAGCACGCCGTAGCCGGTGTAGCCGGTGGCCCAGGTGACGCACGAGCCGACCTGGCCCTGGTCGCCGGGAGCGTTGGCGTACTGGGTGAGGTCGCCGCTGGAGGGCAGTTCGGCCGTGGCGCGCTGGTGCACCGGGAGCGCGGAGTTCGCGTGGGCGTGCATCTTGGCCTGCGAAGCCTTGAGCCCGGCGACGTTCAGTCCGAGGCCGTGCTTGAGGTGGTGCTGGGCCGAGGCCGCGGAGGCGGGAGCCGCGCCCATCGTCGCGGCCAGGCCGGCCGCGGCGAGCAGGGAAACGAGTGCGGACGTTTTTCTGATCTGCATTCTGGAACTCCTTATAGGCATGCAGAAAAAGAAACCGGAAAGGGTGGGGAGGTGGATCCGACCACAGCAAAGGTAGATCGGCGGAAATTTTCCGGGAACCTACGAAAGGAGGGAACGCATCAAGTGCGGTATTTGGCGGGGTTGATCAAACGGACATTGCGCCCGTTATCGCCGCTATTCCGGCGTACTGGTCCATTATGGACCTTTTGAGAAACCCTTGTGCGGCAGTGGTTTGAACCATTCAGTCGGGGAGCGGGGTGGTCCGCGCGCCGTTGAGGAGTGCGTCGATCGCCCATCGCGAACGCGTGTCTCCGTTGCCGGAGAAGAGGTTCTGGCCCGCCGCGGCGATATTCGGATGCGTTTCCGGCGAGAGGCCGCGGATGGTTTCGGCGAGCCGGTCGTGCTGCCGCTGCGCGTCCGGGCGGTCCTTGTGGGTGCTGTGCTCGACCGCGCTGGCGGTGGCGACGAGCAGCAGCAGGTCGACCGTCCACGCGGCCGGTCCGGACGGCACCCCGGCTTCGGCGAGCAAGCCGAGCACGGTGTCGACGACGGCGAGGTAGTTCGGCCCGTTCAACGAGGTCACGAGTGCGACGCGGGCGAGCCCGGGGTGGGCGTAGAGGACGTCGCGGTAGGTGGACATGACTGTCCACAAGCGACTCCGCCAGTCGCCTTCGGCGGCACCGGCGGCGGTCGGGACTTCGCCGAGGAGTTCGTCGAGCACCGCCGCGTGGAGTTCGTCGGTGTCGCGGACGTAGACGTAGAGCGAGGCCGGGCCGGTGTCCAGTTCCTTCGCGAGCCGCCGCATGGTGACGCGCTCGGCCCCTTCGCGGCGCACGACGTCGAGAGCGGCCGCGACGATGCCTTCGCGGCTCAGCGCGGGCTTGGCGGGCCGTTCCCGGCGGTTGTAGCCACTCGCGGTCATCCGTCCATGGTAGGCGCACGTCTCCGCAGCGGTCTGGACCTTGGCCGATCTACTCGGCGAGCACGCTGTCCAGGGTGGGCTGGACGTCGGTCCGCAGGACCGCGCCGAGGTAGACGGCCGCGACCCGCTGCTGCTTGTCCACGATCAGCGAGATCGGCACCGCGGTCAGCGGGAGGCCGCGCAGTCGCAGGGCGACCCGGCCGGAGGGGTCGAAGATCGATTCGTAGCTGAGCCGGAGGTCTTTGACGAAGTCGGCGGCATACTTCGGGTTGTCGCGGACGTTGATGCCGAGCACCCGGATCCCGCGGGACCGGCCGGAATCGGCGATCTCCTGCAGGGTGTGCGCTTCGGCGCGGCACGGCCCGCACCAGGCTCCCCAGAGGTTGAGCAGGACGACTTTCCCGGAATAGTCGGCCAGCGAGAGGTCTTTGCCGGGCTCGCGCAGGCTCTGGCCCTTGAGGTTGGCTGCCTTTTTGCGCTGCGGCACGGGATAGTGGATGGTCGTCTGCCCGCCCGGCGAGACGAATTCGAAGGTGTCTGAGCGACCGACCGCGTCCTTGCCGGTCGCGCACGCGGTGAGGGGCAGCAGCAGGATCAGCACAAGGGAGAGCCGGGCGAAGCGCACGCGGCATGGTATCGCCGATACCCCCGGCGGCTCGCGACGCGGTTTTCTAGGCTGGACCCCGTGTGGGAGACGGCGAAGAACCGGTTGCGGGGCAGGCTGGCGGACGGCTTGGCCCGGTCCGGGCTGACGCTGCCCTGGTGGGTCCCGCTGGGGACGACCGCCTTCTCGGTGGTCGGGCTGATCGTCGCGGTCGGGCAGCGGGCCGGGTCCGCGCTGCCGGTGTCGATCGCCGGGTTTCTGCTGGTCATGTCGTCGACGCTGCTGTGGGTGTGCACCGGGCGGCTCGCGCCGTCGTGGTTGAAGGCGCTCGCGACGATCGCCGGGGTCGGGCTGCTGCTGACCAGTCCGGTGGTGGCGGACTTCGCGCCGATGGCGCTGATCGTGCTCGGCGGCGAACTGGGGTCCATCGCCTCGGCCCGGGTCGTGTTCGCGGCGACCGCCGGGTCGATCGCGGTGCTCGGGGCGGCCGCGCTGACCGTCGGGCTGGTCGGATTCCCCGTGTACGTGCTGGCGGTGCTGGTCGGGACGGCTGCCGGGTTCATGCTGCGCTGGTACGTGCGCGCGCTGGACGCTGAGCGCGGCAAGCAGGAGGCCGTGCGCGAACAGGCGAGGCTCGGTGAACGGCAGCGGATCGCGCGCGAGGTGCACGACGTGGTCGCGCATTCGCTGAGCATCACGTTGCTGCACGTCACGGGCGCGCGGCACGGGTTGCGCACGGATCGCGACGTGGACGAAGCCGTCGCGGCGCTCACCGAGGCGGAGCGGATCGGGCGGGCGGCGATGGCCGATATCCGCCGCACGGTTGGATTGCTCGCACAGGAGTCGCCGGGGACGCGGCCGTTGCCCGGTGCGGGCGACATCGCGGACCTGGTGGCCGAAACGGGCGCGGCCGGGCTGGTCGCGGACTACGAACTGGAGGGCGACGTGACCGCGGTCGACACCACGGTGGGGCTGGGGCTCTACCGGATCGCTCAGGAGTCGCTGGCGAACGTGGTCAAACATGCTCCGGCGGAGAAGGCGTTGGTACGGCTGGAGATCGGCGCGACGGATGCCCGGTTGACTGTCCGCAATGGACACGACGGTGGCGCGCGGAACTCGGGCGGCTCGGGGCTGGCTGGCATGGCGGCGCGCGCGGAGCAGCTGGGCGCGCGGCTGTCCGCCGGGCCGGAGGGCGGCGAGTGGGTAGTGGACGTGACGGTGCCGTTGGCGCGGGGAGCGGTGTCGTGACCGCTGCGTCCGGGGAAACGCGGGTACTGCTCGTCGACGATCAGGAGTTGGTGCGGTCGGGGTTGCGGCTGATCCTGCGCCGCCGCGACGGGTTCGTGGTGGCGGGGGAGTGCGCGGACGGCGACGAGGTCCCGGCCGCGCTCGAAGCGTCCGGCGGGGTCGATGTCGTGGTGATGGACCTGCGGATGAAGCGGGTCGACGGCATCGAGGCGACGCGACGGCTGCGCGCTTCCGGCCCGCGCCCGCCGGTGCTCGCGCTGACCACCTTCGACGACGACGAACTGCTCGCCGGAGTGCTGCGCGCGGGCGCGGTCGGGTATGTGCTCAAGGATTCTCCGGCGGAGGACCTGATCCGCGCGGTGCGAGCGGTCGCGATGGGCGAGGCGTGGCTCGATCCGGCGGTCACCGGACGCGTGCTCACCACCTACCGCGCGGCTGCTGCTCGTCCGGCGATGCCGTCCGGGCTGCTGACGCCGCGCGAACTGGACGTGCTGACGGCGGTGGCCCGGGGGCTGACGGACGCCGAAATCGCCGGAACGCTGGGGATTTCGACGGTCACGGTCGAGGCGCATTACGAGCGGGTGTGCGCGAAACTCCGCCTCCGCGACCGGGCGGCGGCCATCGTCTACGCCTTCGACCACGGTCTGGTCACCCCCGGCTCGGCCCCGGCCCCGGTCGGCCCGGACTCGTTGCGGTTCAGCGTGCTCGGCCCGTTGCAGGCTTGGCGGGGACCGAATCTGCTGGACCTCGGCCCGGTGCGGCAACAGGCATTGCTGGCGGCGCTGGTCCTGCGCCCCGGCGAGACGGTCAGTCCCGGGGAACTGCTCGACGGGGTGTGGGGTCTGGAACCGCCCGGGACTGGCGGCCGAGTGGTCCCGGTCTACGTGCATCGACTGCGTAAATGCCTGCGGGGAGCTGGGGAACGAACGGAAGACTCGGTCATCGGGAGCGATCGCGGCGGATACCGCTTCGCCGGGGAGCGAGCGCGGCTGGATGTCACCGAACTGACCGACCGGATCGCGGAAGCCACGACCGCTACCCGCGGCGGCGACCCGGCTGCCGCGGTCGATGCGTACGACGGTGCGCTGGCCCTGTTCCACGGCGAGCCGCTGGCCGGGTTGCCCGGTCCGTTCGTGGAGGGGGAGCGGTTGCGCTTGACCGAGCGGCGGCTGACGTTGGTGCAGGAGAAGGCCGTGCTGCAGTTGAAACTGGGGCGGACCGATGAGGTGGTGCATGAGCTGTCTGCGTTGCTGGCGGTGCATCCGCATCGGGAGCCGTTGGCAGTGTTGCTGATGCGGGCGCTCCATGGCGGTGGGCGCCGGGCTGATGCGCTGGCGGTGCACCGGCGGATGCGGGAGCGGTTGCGGACGGATCTGGACGTGGAGCCGGGGGCAGAGCTGGATCGGGAGCTGCGGGTGGTGCTCAGCTCGGATCGCGGTCCCTCGTGAGCGAACACGGGACTTTGCACCATGTCGAGTTGTGGGTGCCGGACCTCGGCCGCGCCGTCGCGTCGTTGGGATGGCTGCTGGAGGAGCTGGGATACCAGCAGTTCCAGGACTGGGACGCCGGACGCAGCTGGCGGCTCGGGCCGACGTATCTCGTGGTCGAGCAGTCCCCGGCGTTGACGGCGGACCGGCACGAGCGCTGTCGGCCGGGCCTGAACCACCTGGCTTTTCATGTCAAGGACGCCGCGACGGTCGAACAGCTGGCCGCCGACGCCGCCCGGCATGGGTGGCAACTGATGTTTCCGGAGAAACATCCCCATGCGGGCGGCGCGGAGCACTATGCCGCGTACTTGCAGAACGACGACGGCTTCGAAGTCGAACTCGTCGCGGCTAACTAGGCCTGCTGCGCTGAGCTGACCGGAGTGCGCTGCGGATACTGAGAATTCGGGTCATCCGAGTACTCCGGCGAACTCGCGTACTGCGCCCCCGAAGAAGACCCCGCCTCATCCCCAGAGCTGGACTTGGCGGCCTCGCTGAGCTTGCTCATCAGCTGGGTAGCCGCCTCCAACCCCTGCGTCACCGAGGTGATCAGCTGCAGCAGGTTCTCCGAATCCGACAGCAGCACCCCGAGCTTCTGCGCGATCTGCCCGCCGTACTGGGTAGCGATCGCCACTGCCTGCGGGATCGCCGCCGCGATGCTCGCGCCGAACGTCGCTTGTGCGGCGGCGAACGCCTGGGTCATCAGCTGGATGATCTGCCCGACGGCCTCCGAGATGAGCCCGCCGACCTCCTGCTGTGCCTTCGCGACCACCTTCCCCGCCCCGGTGGCCGCCTTGGCCATCGCGATGCCCGCTTGGCCGACCGCCTCGACGCAGTCCGCGTGCTGGGAGCTGTTGTCGCGGTAGCTCGAAGCCGACGAACCGCTCCATCCCGACGTTTCCGGGCCAGCGGACTGCCGGTAATCCTCCGCCACGGACGACACCTGCTGGCCGCCGCTTTCCATGCCCTGCGAGTGCGACGACACCGAATCCGGGTTGCCCTGCAGCTGTTTCAGCGGTTCTTCCAGGAACCGCACCAGCTCGGTGATCATCCCGAACCCGGCGGACGTCAAGGCCGCGAGCGGATCCTGCGACGCGCCGAGCAGGTCGAGCGCGGTAGTGGCGCCGCCGAGACCCGCGGACACCCAGTCGTGGTTTTCGACCGCCCGCGTGGTGGTTTTCAGGTCTGCCAGCAGCTGGCCGGAGTCGGTCACGGCAGGTCCTTTCCGGGCAGCGAAGCCGCGTTGCCCTGGTCGCGCCGCTCGTAGCTTTCCGCGGCCTGGGCGAGATTCGCGCTCACTGTGTCCACAGTGGACGAAGCATGCGAGACGGCGTCGTTGGTCTTGATGACAGCCGACTGGAGGCCCGCGGTGAGGAACTGCACGAAAACGCCGAGTGCCTGGTCTCCGAGGCCGGACGGGGCGCTGCGGGCGACGGTGCCGAGCCGGTCGGCCAGGTCGCCGACGGTGGCGGCGTGCCGGCGCAGTTGCGCGGGGTCGACCTCGAAACCGGCGGTCACGAGATGATCCCGGGGTTCGCGAAGTAGTCGTCCTCCTGGCGCGGCGCGGCGGGGGCTGCCTCGACCGGCAGGTTGTCGCGGACGAGCTGGAGTGCGGGGCCGTCGCCGACGTAATCGGTCATGATGTCCACGACCTGCGCGCCGGCCTGGCGGTGCGCGTCGTGCACGGTCGCCAGGATGAGCCGGGCGAGCGCGTCGGCTTCCAGCGCGCGGGCGGCAGGGCTCAGCCTCAGGTCGGTCAGTGCGCCGCTGGGGCCTACCTGCACCTCGACCTCGCCGCGCGGGGACGCGGCCCGGCCGCCGACGCGGGAAAGGCTCTCGCTGGCGGCTTCGGCGTTGGCCCGCATCCGGGAGAGGTTGTTCTGGTAGTCGGCGAGCCAGGCCGCCGAGTCTTGGATCGGCACGGAAAGTCCTCCGGTCGTTTTCGGTGCGGTCATCGCGGCCGCCGCGCGACGGTGGCCAGCTCGCCGAGGGCGAAACGCAGGTCGGCTGGGCGCAGCGAGTTCACGCTGAGCCAGCCGTCGCGCGCGGGGTTGACCCGGACGCGGCCGCGCGGGCCGTCCAGCCAGGACAGTTCGCGGCCTTCCCGGGTGCGCCCGTCGCGGGTCGCGCCGAGCTGACCGCTTCCGGTCAGCGGGACGACCAGGCCGACGAGGCTGTCCAGCGCCGCCGGGTCGCCGCCGCTGTCGCGGACGAGGTCGCGCAGCCGGTGGGCGCGGGAGACGTCGTCCTCGTCGTCGGTGAGCGCCATCGCCTCTTTGACCGCGTGCGCGGGCAGCGTGACCGGCATCGTGCGGGCCGCCTCCATCGGCGGGATTTCCGCGAGCACGGCGTCCACCAGCGCGGTCTCGTCGACCCGGCGCACCGAAAGCGTGCCGGCTTCGAGCCGCTGACGGCAGATCAGCGCTGAGGACCGGTAAACGAGTGCGGTGACGGCGGTCGCCCCCTCGGCGTCCGCCACCACCAAATCGACGATGCCGCGGCGTTCGCGCAACGCGGTCACGGCTTCCGCGGCGAGACCGTCCGGCCCGGATTCGTCCGCGAGACCGCGCGCCTGCAACGCCTGACCTGCGGTGGCGAACAGGATCTCGCGTTCGCCCTCGATCCGTCCGTAGGACGGCACCCGCAACGGAAACGGCCAGCTCGCCCCGGCGTGCATGGCCAGCAGATCGGCTTCGACAAGTCCGATGTGGACAGTCTCGTCGCCGGTGCGCGGCGCCACGGCGGTCATTCGGCTTGCCGTTCGAGCCGCTGGAACGCTTCCCGCACGCCGGATTCGTGTTCCTGGTAGCGCCGGATCCCGGCCCGCAGCGCCTCGTGGAATCCGGTCAGCTCGGTGTTCGCCGCTCCCAGTTCGCCGGTGAGCCCGGCGTGCCCGGCGGCCTCGCGCAACCGCTGCGCCAGGTGCAGCGCGGGCGGCGCGGTGCCGAGCCGCGGAAGCCGGTCGGCGAGCCGTCCCGCCGAACCGGCGAGTTCCCCGGTCTGCTCGCCGAGCCTGCCCAGCGCGGCGACCTGCCGGTCCAGTGCGTTCGGGGCGACCTCGTGGCCGGTCATCGAAAGCTCCTGTTCGTCACAGCCCGATCACCGGGCTGATGGTCTTGTCTTCGGGGTGCAGGAGCGGCTGGTCGAGCACCGGCATCTTGTTCTTGTGCTCTTCCTCCTCTTCCTGCGAAGCGTTCGCGCCGCGGCCGGGCAGCATGCCGTTCCCGTTGCCGTTCGCGGCGCGGGCGGCGGCCATCTCCGCCATCGCGGCGTTGCGGGCGAGCAGCGCGCTCTCCATGCCGAGCGTGGAGCGAAGTCCGGCGGACAGACCCGATTCGACCGGGGCCGCGGTCGTCAGCGCGCCCCACGGCATACCGCTGCCCGCGCCGGTTCCGGCTCCACCGAGCGGGCCGACGTAGCTCGAGGCACTGGTCGACTCGTCCGTGCCGTAGGAATCCGCGGTCGTCGCCCCGGCGGGCGGTGGATTGATCGCGCGCGAGCTCTTGTGCAGGCTGGCTTCGTAGCGCTGCATTACGTGCACGGCCACGGCTTTCTGTTCCGCCGCGGCGACATTCGAGGCGAACAGGCTGGCCCCGCCGCCCGCGACGGCACCGATCGCCGCGCCCATCAACGCACCCGGACCGGCGCCGATGCCGCCCGCGCCGGCTCCGAGGATCCCGCCGATGACCGCGCCCGCACCCGCTCCGGCCGCCGCGGCGGCGACTGCGCCCCCAGTCGGGTCGCCGGGCGGTTTCGGCATGGTGTTGCGCGCTACGGCGAGCGAATCGCCCGCGTTCTGGGCCGCGCCGCCGACAGTTCCGGCGCGGTCGCCGATCCCGGACGCGCGCTCGCCGAGCGAACCCAGCCGTCCGGACGCGCGTTCGGCCGCCTCTCCGCTCCAGTTCTCGTGCAGCGTCCCCTGCTGCGCCTTGAGCGAATCAGCGTGCGCGCGCATTTCCGAGCCGTGCCGCTGCCACTCCGCCGCGACCGTGCTGACGTCGCCGACATCGGCCTTCTCCCACAGCATTTGGTACAGCTGCTGGTGCGTGTAAGCGTTCCAGTTGGTGCTGCCGGGCGGGATCGGAGCCCCGAAGTAGCCCTCCCACACGTTGCGCAGCGCGGAAACCACCGGTTTGGCCAGGTCGCCGACCGGCCCCGCCTTGTCGAGTCCCGTGAGTGCCGAGTCCGCCAGGTCCTCCACCCCGGCCGACGCGGCGTCGATCACTGATCCGGATTCGCCGGTCATACCCCCACCTTCGCTTCTGCCCGGGAAGCTGCCGCCGGGCGCACGCGCACGGTAAGGGGAAGCGATGAAATCACGATGAAAGCTGTGATCATCGGGGCGGAACGAGGTCTCCGCTCTCGATCCGGGCCGCGGTGCGGGCGAGCCACGCGGCGTCGTGTTCGAGCCGCGAAACCAGGAAATGCACCTCGATCATCTGCATTTCCGGCACATCGGCGCTGTGGAGCGTTTCGGACAGCTCGCGGTGCTGAGCTTCGACCCGGTCCGCCCGGTCTCGCAAGAGGGTCACCGCACTCGCGGGCGGCAGTGCGCCGAGGTAGGCGAGCGCGATCAGGAACCGGGAGTCGAGGTTCGGGTCAGCGTCGCGCAGCTGCCGTTCGATCCGCCCGCGGAAATCGGCGAGACCCGCCTCGGTCAGCCGCACCGGCTGCGGGTCGCCGTCGCCGTCCGGTGCGACGAGGCCGTTCCGGGTCAGCGTGCCGACCAGCGTGTACACGGTTGACGTCTTCGGGTTCAGGAACGGATAGCGGGTGCGGAGTTCGCGCAGGAGCGCGTACTGGTGGCGCGGGGTTTCCACGAGCAGGCCCAGCATCGGCAGCACGAGCGGATTGTCGAGAGCGTTCGTCGGCACCGGGACAGGGTAGCGCACGGTAGTCGTATACGAGTACATTGCTCGTATACGACTACTGGAGGAGATGCTTGTGTTCACTTTTGGCGTGTGGCCCGGCGTGGTCAGCAGAGACCTGGTGCGGCTGGAAACCTTCATCGACGCGCCGCCGGAGGACGTCGAACGGACCGCGGAAGCGTTGCGGGACCTCGCGAAGGGCACGGAACGGTTCTATGTGCGGTGCTATCGCAGCTACCGGGGTCCGCACGAGCCGACGCCGCCGAACCCGGTGCCGTACCTCGGCGACGGACGGGTGGTCGACTACGTGCTCGGCTACGGCAGCCCGGAGGCCGACCCGGACGGGTTCGCCGCCGCGGTGCGCGCCGCGGTCGGCGAGGTCGCCGAGCTGGGCGGCGGAAAACTGCAGGTCTGTGAGGAGGTCAACGTGCCCGCGCCGCTGGACGGCGGCAACCCCGGCTGTTACGAAGCGCTCGGCGCCGGGCTCGCGGCGGCGCTGGACGAACGGGCGCGGCTGGGGGTCGACGTGGCGATCGGGTTCAACGCCGCGGTCGCGCTGCCCGGCGATCCGTTCTGGTCCGCGGTGCGCGCGGCGGTGGACCCGGAGGTGCTGGCCCGGGTGGATTTCCTGGGCCTGGACTTCTTCCCGGACGTCTTCCGTCCGGTGCCCGCCGACGCGTTGGCCGGTGCGGTGACCCATGTGGTGCGGTCGTTTCGCGCCTCCGCGACGGAGATCGGGATCCCGGCGGAAGTGCCGATGCACATCACCGAGACCGGCTGGCCGACCGGACCGGAGAATTCGGAGGAACAACAGGTTCGGGTGATGGAATCCGTGGCGCGCACGGTGTTCGGACTGGCTGCCGAGACCGGGGTGGACACCTACGAGATTTTCGGGCTGCGAGACGGGTTGTCGAGCGGTCCCCGGGAGAATCGGTTCGGGCTGCTGCGCGACGATTATTCCGCGAAACCGGTGTACGAGACGGTGAAGCGGCTGATCGCCGAATTCTCTTCCTGAACGGAGAGGGGCGAAAGGTGGACATTCCGCCGCGCGCAGGACCCGGTTAGTGCCATCTGGCCCCTGGTCACCGGGAAGGCGAGGCACGATTCTGGAGCGGTCAGAGATCACCAGTGCCCTCAGGGAGATACCGTGCGCAGAAAGAAATTGGTGGCAGGCGCGTTGGGTGCCTGCGCACTGGTCGTGGGCGTGGCGCCGGCGGCCAGCGGCTACGTCGGCGAGGGGCTGCCGGACACTGCCCGGCAGCCGGCCGGGGCGGCCTACCGCGACGGCGACTCCGCCTCCGCCACGTTGAAGGACGCCAAGGGCAACGAGGTCGGTTCTGCCTGGTTCACCGCCGACAGCCGCTCGCACGCAGTCTGGGTCGAGGTGTACCTCACTGGTCATTTCGCGCCCGGTTTCCATGGCATGCACGTCCACGAAAAGGGAAACTGCACTGTCGGCGATCCGAAAAACCCGTTCACCGCGGCGGGCGGCCATCTGATGCCGATGGACCACCACACCGGATTGCCGATCGGACAGCTGCCGTCGGTGCTCGTGCGGTCGAATGGCCGCGGCTACACGAAGTTCCTGCTGGACACCTTCACTCTGGATCAGCTGTTCGGTCCTAACGGGACCTCGATCATCGTGCACTCGAAGTCCGACAATTTCGCGAACATCCCCGCTGACCGCTACAGCGTCCGCAACGATCCCAACGCGCCGGTGCCGGACGAAAAAACCAAGGCGACCGGCGACGCCGGTTCCCGGTTCGCCTGCGGCGTGATCACCCGGGACCAGAACTGAGTCCTTTGTGGACTTTTGCCGGGCAAGGTCCGTGAGGGGAACCCTGGGGGAATCCGATTCCCCCAGGGGTCCCCTCACGGACGGTTAGCCGGGGTGGTGGCGCGGGGGCTGGAGGAGGCGGCGGCTACTACGATCGGCGCATGTCGTGCGCAGGTCTTCGATGAGTAGTCAGCCGGTCACGCTCTCGCGGCCCGTGCGGTTTTTCAGTTTCGCGTCCGCGGCGAGCCTGCGCTGGACCGGCTTTGGCGGCGTGCTGCTGCTGGCCGTCGCGGTGTACGCCGGGGCCGCCGGGATGACCGGGGTGCTGCCGTTCGCGGGCGGGATCGCTGGCGTCGGCCTGGTGGTGCTCGCGTGGGCGTTGCTCGGCGGGCGCGTCCTCGCTTCGGACGTCCCGGACGCGGGGTGGCTGAAGTGGACGCTCGCGTTGTGGTGCGGGCCGTTGCTCGTCGTGCCGCCGTTGTTCAGCGGGGACGTTTTCAGCTATCTCGCGCAGGGCGCGGTGGCCGCGCACGGATTTGACCTCAACGTCGTCGGGCCGCAGCAAGCGCTGGGCTCGGCGTCGGACATCGTCGGCCGGGTCAGCGTTTACTGGCGCGAGACGCCTTCGCCGTACGGGCCGTTGTTCGGAGTGGTCGAGCGGGTCATCGCGCAGGTGTGCGGCGGCAATCCGATCGTCGGCGTCGCGCTGCACCGGCTGGTCGAGGTGGCCGGGCTGGTGCTGATCGTGTGGGCGGTGCCGCGGCTGGCGGCCGCGGCGGGAGCGTCGCCGCGGGTGGCGTTGTGGCTGGGCGTGCTGAACCCGCTGGTTCTGTGGCATGTCGTCGCCGGGATGCACAACGATTCGCTGATGCTTGGCCTGATGGTGGCGGGTGTGGCGGTCGCGCTGGACGCGGTGGGCGACCGGATCCGCTGGTGGCCGCTCGCCGGCGGGGTGCTGCTCATCGCGCTCGGCGCGGAGGTGAAGGTGCCCGCACTGGTCGCGCTGGCCGCGGTCGGCACCGCGCTCGCCCGTCGCCGCGGCCGGATCGGCGAGTTCCTGCTCGCCGGCGCGGCGATGGTCGTCGTCTTCGCGGCGGTGTCCGCGGCGGTTTCGCTGGCGTCGGGGATCGGGTTCGGCTGGGTGTCCGCGCTGACGACCTCGGGGGCGGTCAACAGCTGGATGGCGCCCACGAACTGGTTCGGCTTCCTCGTCGGCGGAGTCGGTTCGCTGTTCGGCGCGCACATTACGCAGACGATGATCGGCGTCGGCAAAATCATCGGTTACGTGCTCACCGCGGCCGCGATCGTCGTCGTGCTGCAACGGCAATGGACTGGCCGGATCGACGCGGTCCGCTCGCTCGGGCTGATGCTGAGCGCGCTGGTGATTTTCGGGCCCGTCGTGCAGCCGTGGTACCTGCTGTGGGCGGTGGTTCCGCTGGCCGCGTCGTTGCCTGCCGGGCGCGTGCGATCCGTGGTGATCACACTCGTCGCGGTGTTTTCCGTCGTGCTTCCTCCGGTGGGCGGCAATTTCAGCGGGCGCGTGGGTTTGCTGGTGCTCGGGTATGCGATCGGGCTGGCGGTGGTGGTCGCGGCGTTTTTCGCGCTGCGCAAAACCTCCACAGTGGACTAACGCTGGCTGAGCCAGACCTGTTCGGCGGCTCGCGCGGACGCGATCGCGTCGTCGATCACCAGCGGTTTCGCCGGGTCGAGTGTGGTGTGGGATTCGGTGGTGTAGAAACGGACCTCGTGCCCGTCCGGGTCGTGCAGGCCGGGCAGGATCCAGCCGAGGGTCGCGAAGTGGACGCCCGCGTGCTGTTCGCCGCGGCGGGCGAGGTCGTCGGCAAGTGCGATCAAGCTGGCCCGGTCCGGGACGCCGAGGGAGAAGTAGTCGAACCCGGCCGCGGCGCGGGCGAGGTCCGGGTTGAGCACGAGGCCGAGGTCTGGCCCGCCGCGCGGATGCGTCATGGTGACCCCGGTCCGGCGGCCGTGCTGGCGGAATTCGAGGGTGATCGCGTAGCCGAGCCGGTCGGCGTACCAGGCGGTCGACCGGTCCAGATCGGCCACCGGCAGTTTCAGGTGATGCATCGGGTGAAAGACCAGGTCAAGGCCGATGCTCGAGCCGAGTTCGGTGCTGCCCGGATCGCGCGGACCGAGGCCCTTGTCGTCGCGGCGGCGCGGGAGCTGTTTCTGGAACACGGCTACGCGGCCACCGCGCTGACGCAGGTCGCGCGGCGCGCCGGGGTCGCGCCGAGGACTGTGTACGTCCGCTTCGGAACCAAGGCGGCGTTGTTCCGGCGAGTCGTCGACGAAGCGCTCGTGGGGGACGCGGAGCCGATCGACGTCGCGCATCGGCCGCGAGCGCGGGACGCGATGAGCGCGGCGACTCTCGCCGAACGGCTGACCGCGCTCGCCGACGTCGCGGTCGGAATCGCGGACCGCGCCGGAGCTTTGCTGGAGGTCGCGGCGCAAGCCGAGGGCGTGGAGGCGGAAATCGCCGAGGCGGCACAGTCTGGGCGGAGGGAAACGGCGCGGCTGTGCGAGGAATTCTGGTCCCGTGCAGCGGAGGACGGTCTGCTTGAGTCCACTGTGGACTTAGCGTGGCTCGCGAGCACAACGGACGCCTTGCTGTGCGCGGATACGTTGGTGCATCTGCGCCGAGTCCACGGCTGGTCCGCGGCGGAATACGGCCGCTGGTTGCGAGCGGCACTGGTTGCCCTGGGCGGAGCGTCCGGTTAGGTTGCGATCATGGACATCGAGGTGCTCGTGTTCGACGTGCTCGGCACACTGGTCGACGAACCGGCCGGAATCCGGGCAGGGATCCGGAAATTCGCGCCGTCGCTCGCGGACGCAGAGATAGAAGAGCTGCTTTCGGTGTGGCAGAAGCATGTCGAGCAGGAACAGAGCCGGATTGTCGCCGGGGAACGGCCGTTCGCCGCGAGTGCCGTCATCGACCGGGAAGCAGCGCAGGCCGTCGTCGATGCCGTCGGTGCTGGCGACGCGGCCGAGCTGGCGTTAGCGGCCCGGCAATTGCCGCCGTGGCCGGACACCGTCGAGGGGCTCGCCCGCCTTGCCGAACGCTTCCCGCTCGTCGGGCTGTCCAATGCGAGCCGAACCGTGCTGCTCGACCTGTGCGCGAACGCCGGACTGCGCTGGCACACCGTGCTGTCCGCCGAGGACGCCCGCACCTACAAGCCAGCTCCGGATGTCTACCGGCTCGCCGTCGACGTCGCTGGCCGCGACCCGGAGCGGCTGCTGATGGTCGCCGCGCACGCCTGGGACCTGCGCGGGGCGCGGGAAGCGGGGTTCCGGACCGCGTACGTCGGCCGTCCGGTCGGCGATCCGCCTGGCCCCGGCGACAGCTTCGACCTCCATGCCGACGGGCTGATGGATCTCGCCGCACAACTCGAGCGCGGGACGCGTCGCGACTGAGCCCGGAACGGGGCATGATCTCGGGCGTGACTGCGCCCCAGGTGACCGATCTCAGCGACTTCGAACGCAGCGTGGTCGAGTTCGCCCGGAACGGCAAGCTGCTCAACGCCCCTTCGATCGGCGTCGCCGAGCTGGCCGAAACCGAACGGCCGGAGCACCTCGTGCGCGCGGAGGTCTTCCGCGACCTGCTGCTGGGCAGGCACGGCGACCTCGATCCGCGCGGGATCATGCTGGCCCGGGCGCGCATCACCGGCGAACTGAACCTCGACGGCGCCTCCGCGGCGGCCGGGCTGATGCTGCTCACCTGTGTCTTCGACCAGCCGGTGCTCGCGCGCCAGGCGAGGTTGCCGCACCTGTACCTGATCGGCGGGCGGCTGCCGGGACTGCACGCCTCCCGGGTGCGGATCGAGGGCGACCTGCACCTGTCCGACCACGTGCGGATCACCGGGACGACCGCGGAAGGGGCGATCCGGCTGATCGGCGCGCGCGTCGGCGGAAGCCTGCTGTGCCGGGGCGCGGACATCTCCAATCCGAACGGGCCCGCGCTGGAGGCGAGTTCGGCGGAGCTGGGCAGCGGCCTGTATCTGCATCGGGGCACGCGGATCACCGGTTCGTCAGCCGACGGCGCGATCCACCTCAACGGCGCGTGCGTCGGCGGTCCGCTGGAATGCCAGAACATCACGGTCTCCAATGACCTCGGACCGGCCATCGAGGCGGACACCCTGACAGTCGGCCGCAGCATGCTGATCCGGGATTCGCACCTGAGCGGCAAGGGCGAGATCGGCGCGGTGCGGTTGCAGGGCGCGCAGATCGGCGGGCAGCTCGAGTTTTCCGCGACCACGCGCGTCACATCGCCCGAGGGCAGGCTGCTCGGGCTCTCCGACGCGAAGGCCACCACGGTGTTCATGCCGGACAAGCTCGTGTGCCCCGACGGCAGCACGAGTGCCGAATGCGACCATCCCGAACTGGCGTGGCTGGACGGATTCGCCTACACCGCCATCGATCCATCGTTCGGCTGGCGGCGCTGGCTGCATCTGCTTCGCTGCCACACCGAGTACTACGACGCCACCGGTTACCAAAAGCTGGCGGCGGTAGAACGGACCGCGGGCCACGACGGCAACGCGCGCACCATCCTGATCGCTCAGCAGGACGACCTGCGCCGCCGTTCGCCGGACGCTCTCGGCGGGCGGATGTCGCGAGTGTTCCACTGGATTTGGGGTGCCCTGGCCGGTTATGGCTACCGCGCCCGGCGTACCGCGGCGGCGTTGCTGCTCGCGCTCGTGGCCGCTGGTGCGCTCGGATTGTGGGCGGGGGCAACGGAAACCCAGCCCGGGCACCACGCGGCGGAACGGGTCGCGACCGGGGCGGCGTGTTCGCCGGTGGAACTGATCGGCCTGGGACTCGACCGGGGGTTGCCGATCGCGCCGACTGGTCTGCGGAGCCGCTGCGACCTCGACACAGCGAGTGTCGCCGGTCAGGTGTTCACCGGGGCGATCTGGGGCGTGCAGATCGCGGTGTGGGGGCTGGCGACGCTGGCGCTGGCCGGGTACACGAACCTGGTGCGCAAAACCGGCTGAGTTTCCACGCTGCTCACAGCAGATCTGCCGTCAGCGGCGAAGGCGGACACGGCCGGACGCGCGGCGGCACAGTCGAGGCATGACCAACGAATCGACTCCGCCGATGTTCGATCAGCGGCTCCGGGAACGGTTCCTGAGCCAGCGGGTCCTCGTGCTGGACGGCGTGCTCGACGACGACAACGGGACGGTCCTCGCGACCCAGATGCTGTCCCTGGCCGGAGAAGACCCGGTCAAGGACATCGCGCTGTGGATCCACTCGCCCGGCGGTTCGGTCCCGTCGATGCTCGCGATCCGCGACGTGATGCGGCTGGTGCCGTGCGACGTTTCGACGCTCGCGCTCGGCTTGGCGTGCAGCGCGGGGCAGTTCCTGCTGTCCGCGGGCACGCCAGGGAAGCGATTCGCCCTGCCGCACGCGCGCATCCTGATGCACCAAGGATCGTCGGGCATCGGCGGCTCGGCCGTGGAGGTCGAGGTACAGGCCGACGACCTGCGCTACACCCGGGACACCGTGCTGGGCCTCACCGCGCAGGACACCGGGCAGCCGTTCGACCGCATTTTCGCCGATTCCCTGCACGACCGGTGGTACACCGCCGCGGAGGCCAAGGACTACGGCTTCATCGACCAGATCGTCGACCGCCTGGAGCAGGTCGTGCCGGTGCGCACGCACGCGATGGGCCTGGGGGTACGCGCATGAGCACCTACACCATCCCGAATGTCGTGACCCGCAGCCCGGGCGGCGAGCGGATCATGGACGTCTATTCGCACCTGTTGTCCGAACGGATCGTGTACCTGGGCACGGCGATCGATTCGGGCGTCGCGAACGCGCTGATCGCGCAGCTGCTGTTCCTGGAATCGGACAACCCGGAACAGGAAATCAACCTGTACATCAATTCCGAGGGCGGCGACCCGGCCGCGATGCTGGCGCTCTACGACACGATGCGCTTCATCAAGGCTCCGGTGGCGACGACCTGCGTCGGCCAGGCGGTGGCCACGGGCGCGGTGTTGCTGGCCGCCGGTGCGGAAGGCCGCCGGTCGGTGCTGCCGCACGCGCGGGTGGTGCTGCATCAGCCCGCCGCGCAGGGGCGCGGGACGATCCCGGACCTGATCCTGCAGGCGGACGAGGTGATCCGGGTCCGGACCCAGCTGGAGCGGATCACGTCCCGGCACACCGGCCACGACGTGGAGCAGCTCCGGCACGACACCGACCGCGACCGGGTGTTCGACGCGGCCGGGGCGGTGGAGTACGGGCTGGCGGACCAGGTGATCGAAGCTCGTCCGTGAGGCGGGGTGCGCGGGCCGGCCTGGGGTTGCGGCCCGCGGCCTCGCCGTTCAGGCAGCCATCAGCACCGGCCCGGCCGGACGGCGTGCCGGGCGCGGGCCGACCACGCTGATCCGCCGCATGTCCCCGGCGATCCCGCTCAGCAGACCGGCGAGGCTCACCCCGAGCGCGCCGGTCACCGCGGCGATCATCTCGCTCGACGGTTCCTTCCGGCCGCGTTCGATCTCGGACAGGTACTGCGGCGAGATCCCGGCCCGCTCGGCGACGTCGACGAGCCGCTCGCCCTGGTTTTCCCGGGCGGCGCGGAGACTGCGGCCGAGCACCTCGCGCCACAGGGGTTCCGTCTCGTCGTCCCGGACGGGGGCGCGGCGCTGGTGGAAAGGAAGGATGTCCGCCATAGGCCCAGCCTGGCATCCGCCCGGCCCGCGGCGACAGCGGTTCCGCTCAGGGCAGAACGCCGCCGGTCACCCCACGGCCAGGCTGGCGAGCATGATCATGCCGAACACCAGCGCGAGCGCCGACACCCCGATGCCCACTCCGGACAGCGGCTTTCCGGTGCGCCGCCCGATGACGCCGACGAGGCCGCACGCCAGCCCGGGCAGGCCGAAGGGGAACGCGAGGTACGCCCGGATGCCGGACAGGTCGATCGGCAGCAGCGGGACCACGCAGCCGAGCAGGCCGAGCACCAGCGCCGTCACGCCGAGCCAGACGCCGTTCGCCGGTGGCGCCCATTGCTGGGCAGGCGGGTAGCCCGGGTACTGCGGGGCGTTCGGCTGCGCGGGCCAGGGCTGTCCGGGCCATGGCGCCGGTGGCGGCTGCGGGGGGGGGGTTCGGACGCTGGGCCGTCAGTCATCGGAAGCTCCTCGCCGTGCGCAAGAAAGGTCGTCACACCTTAGATCCCCGGCGCGAGAAGCCCAATGCGCTGGACGGTGGTCGGTAGGGTGCCGACGAGGCAGCAACCAGCGACCGACGAGGTGACGCATGGACCGGCGCGAACTGATCGACCAGGCTCTCCGCGGCGTCGAGGCCTGGGAACGCAAATGGGGTCCGTTCACCCCGTCCCCGGCGAGCCAGCCGGACGTCGATCTCCCCGCGCTGCTGGACGCCTACGCCGCGCGGATGGACGCGTCCTTCCCGTTCTTCCACCCTCGTTACGCAGGGCAGATGCTCAAACCGCCGCATCCGGTCGCGGTCGCGGCGTACCTCGCCGCGATGGTGGTCAACCCGAACAACCACGCGCTCGACGCCTCGCAGGCCACCTCGCCGATGGAGGTCGAGGTCATCGCGGACCTGGCGCGGATGTTCGGCTTCGCACAGCCGTCGCTCGGCCACCTCACTTCCAGCGGGACGATCGCGAACCTCGAAGCCCTCTGGGTCGCCCGCGAACTGGCCCCGGGCAAGGCGGTCGTCCATTCGCGGGACGCGCACTACACGCACGGGCGCATGTGCCAGGTGCTCGGCGTGGAATCCCGTGCGGTGCGAGCACTTCCCGACGGACGCGTTGACATGTCAGCGGTCGAAGCTGAAATCCGCCGCGGCGGGGTCGGGACGGTGGTGCTTACTCCAGGAACCACCGGTCTCGGGGCCGTTGACGACATCCAGCAAGCCCTCGCGCTGAAGGAACGGTACGGAGTCCGCCTGCACGTCGACGGTGCGTACGGAGGCTTCTACACCCTGCTGGACGAGTACGAGGCCTACCGTGCGATCGGCTCGTGCGATTCCGTTGTCGTCGATCCGCACAAGCACGGCCTCCAGCCCTACGGCTGCGGCGCGGTGGTGTTCGCCGACCCGGCGGTCGGCCGGTTCTACAAGCACGATTCTCCCTATACCTACTTCACTTCCGACGAACTGCACCTCGGGGAGATCTCCCTGGAATGCTCCCGCGCGGGTGCCGCTGCCGGAGCGCTTTGGCTTACCCTGCAAGCATTTCCACTGGAACGAAACCGCGGCCTTGGCCGGTTGCTGGCCGCGTGCCGACGGGCGGCGAACGATTTCGCCGGGCTGCTCAAAGATTCCGACCGTTTCGCGCTGCATCTCGAGCCCACGTTGGACATCGTCTCCTACTGGCCCCGACGGACCCGGATGAGCGAAATCACCGAGGCGGCCAACACCATCCTCCAGAAAGGCATGGCGGACCGGGAAAACCCGCTCTACCTGTCCACGCTGCGCGTTGACGCGGACGCTTTCGCCGCACTGCACCCGGACGTCGAACGCGACGCCGAAACCGTCACCATCCTCCGGTCGGTGTTGATGAAGCCGGAGCACGAAGCCTGGGTTCCGGAGCTCAAGCACGCGCTTGACGCGCTGACGGACTGAGCTTCCCCCACCGCCCCCAACTGTGACTCGCGTCAACAACGCGCGCCAACAACATAGCGCGTGTGCAACTATTGCGGAGGCCGACAAGAGGCACCTACACGCAGAGCACGACACCAAGGAGACGCGGGCTCATGCCACTAGCACTGGTAGCGCTGGCCATCGGCGCGTTCGGGATCGGCACCACCGAATTCGTGATCATGGGCCTGCTCCCCGAGATCGCCGCCGAGTTCGCCGTGTCCATCCCGGCCGCGGGCTTCCTGGTGACCGGGTACGCGCTCGGGGTCGTCGCCGGAGCACCGGTGATGACGATGCTGGGCACCAAGATCAACCGCAAAACCATGCTCATGCTGCTCATGGGCCTGTTCATCGCCGGGAACCTGCTGTCGGCGGTCGCGCCTGTCTACGGCGTAATGCTCGCCGGGCGGATCGTCGCGTCGCTCGCGCACGGGGCGTTCTTCGGGATCGGCTCGGTCGTCGCGGCGGAGCTGGTCGCGCCGGACAAGCGGGCCGGGGCGATCGCGATCATGTTCACCGGGCTCACCGTGGCCAACATCGTCGGCGTGCCGCTGGGCACGTTCGTCGGACAGGCGGCCGGCTGGCGGGTCACCTTCGGGATCGTCGCGGCGCTGGGCGTCGTCGGGCTCGCGGGAGTCGCGAAGCTGGTGCCGGATCTGCCGCGGCCCGAGGGAGCGCATCTGCGCAAGGAGCTGGCCGCGTTCCGGAACATCCAGGTGGTGCTCGCGATGGCCATGACGGTGCTCGGTTTCGGCGGGGTCTTCGCCGCGATCACCTACATCGCCCCGATGATGACCGAGATCGCCGGATACTCGCCCGGTGCGGTGACCTGGCTGCTGGTGCTGTTCGGCATCGGCATGTTCCTCGGCAACCTCACCGGCGGGCGGTTCGCCGACCGCAAGCTCATGCCGATGCTGTACGTCAGCCTCGGCGGGCTCGCGATCGTCCTGGCGTTGTTCACCGTCACCGCGCACAGCAAAATCTTCGCCGCGGCAACGATTCTGCTGATCGGCGCGCTCGGCTTCGCCACTGTGCCGCCGCTGCAGAAGCGCGTGCTCGACCAGGCGCACGGCGCGCCGACGCTCGCGTCCGTGGTCAACATCGGCGCGTTCAACCTCGGCAACGCGCTGTCCGCGTGGCTCGGCGGCGTCGTGATTTCCGCCGGATTCGGCTACACCGCACCGAACTGGGTCGGGGTCGCGCTCGCCGGTTCCGCGCTCGGTCTCGCGTTCTTGTCGGCCGCGCTCGAGCGACGGCCGCGCGTCGCGAAGGCCGAAACCCTTGTCCAGAACTGAGAAAGGCAATTGTGATGAAGGTCCGCCTCAACAACGGCGTCGAGATCCCGCAACTCGGCTTCGGCGTCTTCCAGGTCCCGGACGACCAGACGACGGCCGCGGTGGCCAGCGCGCTCGAAGCCGGGTACCGCAGTATTGACACCGCCGCGATCTACGGCAACGAAACGGGCGTCGGACGCGCCATCGCCGACTCGGGGATCTCGCGCCGGGAACTCTTCGTCACCACCAAGCTGTGGAACGACGACCAGGGTTACGACTCCACCCTGCGCGCCTTCGACGCCAGCCTCGCCAAGCTCGGTCTCGATTACGTCGACCTCTACCTGATCCACTGGCCGACGCCCGCCCGAGACCGTTACCTCGACACCTGGCGCGCGCTGGAGCACCTCGCCAAGGACGGCCGCATCCGCGCCGCCGGAGTGTCCAATTTCCAGCCCGCGCACCTGCGCCGCCTGCTCGACAACAGCGACCTCGTGCCCGCGGTGAACCAGATCGAGCTGCACCCCGGCCTGCAGCAGGCCGAACTGCGCGCCTTTCACGCCGAGCACGGCATCGCCACCGAAGCGTGGAGCCCGCTGGCCCAGGGCGCGGTCCTGAACGACCCGGCGATCGCCGAAATCGCCGCGCGCACCGGGAAATCCGCCGCTCAGGTCGTGCTGCGCTGGCACCTGCAGCTGGGCAACATCGTGATCCCCAAGTCCGTGACGCCCGCCCGGATCCGGCAGAACCTCGACGTTTTCGACTTTGAGCTGACCGACGCCGACCTCACTGCGATCGCCGCCGCCGACCGCGGCCTGCGCACCGGGCCGGACCCGGACCAGCTCAACTGAGCGCTCGTTGCGGAGCAACGAAAACCCGGTCACCGGGAGCCTCTCGCGGCTCTCGGTGACCGGTCGCGTCCGGCCCGCTCACGCCGGTTGACAATCGGCGCGACCGCCTGCAAAGGTGGCCGGAGGTGACGAGGCTGGTCGCCGCACTGGGGATGTTCGATGAGGACTCGGCGGTTACAGGCCGCCCGATTCCTTGTGCTGTCACGGCTTTTCGCGGACCTCCCCGCCCCGCCCCAGGAGGACGCCGATGACTGCCGATGCCGGGCTGCTCGCCCAGCTGCTGCCCTACGACCCGTTCGATCCCGCCTTCATCAGCGATCCGTACCCGACCTACCGCACGCTGCGCGAGGAAAGCCCGATCCTGCGGACGCCCGCGGGCCTGTGGGCGCTGACCGGCTTCGAGGACTGCTCGGCCGTGCTGCGCGATCCCCGCTTCGGCTGGGGAGACGGCGCCACGGTCGCCGACCACTTCAACACGGCCGAGGACGGTTCCGTCGTGCGGCCGTTCATCTTCGCCGACCCGCCGGAGCACACGCGAATCCGGACACTGGTCAGCAAAGCGTTCGCCGCGCGCCGGGTCGACGGCATGCGCGACCGGGCTCGCGAGCTGGCGCAGGAGCTCGTTGGCGCGGCCGTCGCGAGCGGAACGGCCGACCTGATGTCGGCTGTCGCGCATCCGCTGCCGGCGTTGCTGCTCGGCGAGCTGATGGCCGTCGAACCCGAACACGAACCGCGCTTTCGGCAGCTGACCAGCGACATCGCCCGCGGTCTCGACCCGAGTTTCTTCCTGACGCCAGAGGAAATCGCCAAACGCGACAACGGCCGCCGCGAGCTGCGCGAGTATTTCGCGACGCTCGTCGAAGCGCGCCGCGGCAAGCCGGGCGACGATCTCGTCAGCAGCCTGGTCGCGGCCGAGGAAGCGGGCGATCGGCTCACTGAATTCGAAATCCTGGTCACCTGCACGCTGCTGCTCGGCGCGGGCTACGCGACCACGGTGAACCTGATCGGCAACGGCATGCTCGCGCTGCTGCGGACGCCCGGCCAGCTCGACTGGCTGCGTGCCCACCGCGACGCGATTCCCGGCGCGGTCGAGGAAATGCTGCGCTACGACGCCCCGGTTCAGGTGGTTTCCCGGACCGCGCTCGCGGAAGCGGAGATCGGCGGGACCACGTTCGGTCCGGGTGAGCAGTTGATGTTGCTGCTCGGCGCGGCCAACCGCGACCCCGCTCTGTTCGAGAACCCGGAGGAACTGCGGGTCGACCGCCCGGCGAGCCGCAACCTCGCGTTCGGGCTCGGCATCCACTTCTGCGTCGGCGCGCCGGTCGCGCGGCTCGCCGCACAGGCCGCGGTGGACGCGCTGCTCGACCACGACCTCGCGCTCGCCGGGGAACCCAGCCGGGTGCCGAACGTGGTGATGCGCGGGCTCGCCGAACTGCCGGTGGAGTTCCGCGGCTGACCGGCGTGCGCGCGAAGCGGGTGCCGGACACGGAAAACCGCGCATCCTGATGAGTGTTGCGCCGGGAACGGTTCGAGAACGCGCCGTACCCTGCCGGAGCACATTGCCGCAACCGTATTCCGGCGGGAATGCGCGGCAGTTACGGTAATTCGTCCGGACGCCCGAGTTAAGTTGCCGACCGGGCAAGCCGCGCCGAGTCCCGGAAATGGCTGACGTTTCCGATATCTGGGCGCTGCCGAGAATGGAGCAACGCGGAATTCCAGTGTGAATATGCTCGGATTCGGCTCCGGGAAGTGACCGATCAGGTGCGCGCGGTAGTCCTTTATGGTCAGTTGTCCTTGGACTGTCGAGGATAGACGCAGGTCACGGCGCTGCGGTGGCGTCGGACACGCGGCGCGACCGAGACGGTACCGCCTGGATAGGCCCAACCGGAGGCTTGACGTAGTTCGGATCCGTGCGGCAATGTCGGGCTCAATCACGGAATGCGCTGGGGGTCGCAAGAGTGGCACAACAACCTGCCCTGTCCACTTCACGCGGGGCTGCCGAAGTCACCGGTCAGGATCTTCCCGAGATCCTCGGCGGTTTCGATCTTTCCGATCAGGACCGGTTCGCCGCCGGTTTCCCGTACGACGTTTTCGCCCGGCTCCGCGAGTCCGCTCCGGTGCTGCGGCATCCGCCGGGACGCACCCGCGACGGCGAGGATTTCTGGGTGCTCAGCCGCTACCACGACATCGTCGAGGCGGCGGAGAACCCGGTTTTCTCGTCGCAGGGCGGCGGTTCCCGCGAGGGCGGCGGGACGCACCTCGACGACCTGCCCGCCGGGACGTACTCCGGCGGAATGCTGAACATGATGGACGATCCCCGCCACCGGCTGCTCAAGGACCTGGTCGCGCCGATGGTCACCGGCTCCGGGCTCGGCAAGCTCGAACCGGTGGTCCGGGACCGCGCCGCGGCCGTGGTGTCCCGTGCGGTCGAACGCGGCTCCGGCGATTTCCAGACCGCGGTCGCCGGCCGGTTCTCGGTCGAGATCATGGCCGCGCTGCTGGGAGTTCCGGCGCAGGACTGGGATCGCCTGGTGGGCTGGACCGACGTCGCGATGGGCTACGAGGACCGCGATTTGGGCGAGTCGAGCGACCGCAGCCAGTCGGTGCTGCTCGACATGTACAACTACAGCCGGGAACTCGTGGCGGCCAAACGCGCGGACCCGGGCGACGACTTCCTGTCCGGGGTCATCCACGCCGACCTGCCGCAGGTCGAAGGCGTCGCGCCGCTGTCGGACTACGAGCGCGAGGTGTTCTTCAACCTGCTTTCGCTGGCTGGCACCGAACCGACGCGCAACGCGATCGCGATCGGCATGCTGGCGCTGGCGGAGCGGCCCGAGCAGTGGCGCGACCTGCGCGCGGACCGGTCGCTGCTGGACGGTGCGATCGAGGAGATGCTCCGCTGGTCGAGCCCGACGCCGTACAACCGGCGCACGGCCACCGAGGATATTCAGTTCGGCGGCCACCTGATCCGGAAAGGCGACAAGGTGACGCTCTGGTGGGCGTCGGCCAACCGTGATCCGGAGGTTTTCCGGAACCCGGACACTTTCGACATCCGCCGCGATCCGAACCCGCATCTCGCCTTCGGCCACGGCACGCACACCTGTCTCGGGCTCACCCTCGCCCGGTCCGAACTGCGCGCGCTGTTCACCGAACTGCTCGACCAGGTCGCCGAGGTCCGCCTGACCGGGCCGGTTCCGTGGGCACGCAACAACAAGCACACGGTCGCGCTCGAAATGCCGGTGGAGTTCGTTCCCGCCTGACGCGCCGCTCCCGGCCGCACCTGCCCGGCGGCCGGGCACCCTCCGAACTCGACCGACGCACCGCCGAACCGATTGGTGTCCCGTCATGTCCGAAACCACCGCGCTGGCAAACCTTTTCCCGTTCGATCCGTCCGATCCCGGGTTCCGCGCCGACCCGTACCCAGTGTTCCGCTCGATGCGCGAGCAGGCTCCCGCGCTGCGGACCGCGCCCGGAATGTGGGTCGTGACCGGGTTCCCGGAGTGTTCGGAGGTGCTGCGCAACCGCAGTTTCGGGCACGGCGACGGCAGCCTCGTCGCTTCGCAGATCACCACGAACGCCGAGGGAGAGGAAGTCCGGCCGTTCGTCTTCCTCGACCCGCCGGACCACACCCGGATCCGCCGCCTGGTCACGAAGGCGTTCTCCGCGTCGATGATCGAGAAGCTCCGTTCGCGGGCGGAGGAACTGGCCAGCGGGCTGCTCGCGAAGGCCGCGGCCGAGCCGGACGGCGAGCCGGTGAACCTGATGACCTCGCTCGCGCTGGCGCTGCCGTCCCAGCTGATCTCCGAACTGCTCGGCGTGCCCGCGGAGGACAAACCGCTGTTCGAACAGTGGTCCGCCGCGCTCGGCCGCGGGCTCGACCCGGATTTCCTGCTGACGCCGGAGGAAGCCGAGCAGCGCGACCGCGCCCGCACCGAATTCGACGACTACTTCGCCGAGCTGGCCCGCCGCCGGCAGACCGAACCGGCGGCGGACCTGGTGAGCGCGCTGGTCGCGGTCGCCGAGGACGGGGACCGGCTCACCCGGACCGAGCTGGTCAGCACGTGCCGGCTGCTGCTGTCCGCGGGCTATCTGTCCACCGCGCACTTGATCGGCAACGGCGTCGCGGCGCTGCTGCGGCATCCGGAACAACTGGAGTGGTTCCGCGCGAACCCCGGCGAGGTGGTCGGCGTGGTCGAGGAGCTGCTGCGGTTCGACTCGCCGGTGCAGGTCGCCGGAATGCGGCTGGCGTTGGAGGACACCGAAATCGCCGGTCAGCCGGTCGCCGCGGGGGAGGCCGTGACGATCATGGTCGGCGCGGCGAACCACGATCCGCGCGCCTTCGAGAACGCGGACGCTCTCGACGTCCGCCGCAAGCCCGAGCGCAACCTCGGGTTCGGCGTCGGCGCGCACTTCTGTGTCGGTGCTCCGCTGGCCCGGCTGTCCACGCAGGTCGCGCTCACCGAGCTGGTCACGCGGTACCGGATCGAGCGGGCGGACAAGGCAGCCACCCGCATCGACAACCTCGTGCTGCGCGGATACGCGGATCTTCCGGTTCTGCTCAACGCTGCGTGATCGACACCCGGGGGGTGGTGCGTCCAGTGAGTTCGGCGAGAGAAGACGACCCGGTCGCGGTCGTCGGGATGTCCTGCCGGCTGCCGGGGGCAGCGAACCCGGCTGAGTTCTGGAAGCTGTTGCGGGACGGGGCGGAGGCGGTCGGGGAAGCCCCGGAGACCCGGTTCGTCCCCGGTGGTCCCGAGCCGCTGCGCACCCCGGACGGCCAGCCGGTGCGGGCCGGTTTCCTCGACCAGGTCGACAAGTTCGACGCACAGTTCTTCGGCATCTCCCCGCGCGAGGCGGCGGTCACCGATCCGCAGCAGCGGTTGATGCTGGAACTGTCGTGGGAAGCGCTGGAGGACGCTGGCACGGTACCCAGCGCGTCCGGTGTGGTCGGTGTGTTTTTCGGTGCTGTCGCTGGGGATTTCGGCACCATCGCGGACACTGTCTCGCAGCACACCGCCACCGGGCTGAGCCGAGGACTCATCGCCAACCGGGTTTCGTACGCACTCGGCCTGCGCGGGCCGAGTCTCACCGTCGACAGTGCACAGTCATCGTCGCTGCTCGCGGTGCATTTGGCTTGCCGCAGCTTGCGGGATGGCGAGTGCGAGGTCGCGCTTGCGGGCGGGGTGAATCTCAACCTCACTCAAGGTGCCCACGACGTCATTGAGGCGTTCGGCGCGTTGTCTCCGGACGGTCGCAGTTACACCTTTGACGCGCGCGCCAACGGATATGCGCGTGGTGAAGGCGGCGGGGTCGTCGTGTTGAAGACACTGTCGCGGGCGCTCGCGGACGGTGATCAGGTCTACGCGGTGATCCAGGGCAGCGCGGTCAACAATGACGGCGGCGGTGCCGGATTGACTGCGCCGAGCCAGCAATCGCAAGAGGAAGTACTGCGGCTGGCTTGCCGCCGGGCAGGGATCTCGCCGAGTGAAGTGTCCTATGTGGAGCTTCACGGAACTGGCACGCCACTGGGCGATCCGATCGAGGCGGCGGCGCTCGGGCGGGTGTACTCCGCGAAGCGGGAGCTGCTGGTCGGGTCGGTCAAGACCAACATCGGCCATCTCGAAGGCGCGGCCGGGATCGCGGGACTGCTCAAGGCAGTGCTGTGTCTCGCGCATCAGTCGGTGCCGCAGAGCCGGAATTTCGAGACGCCCAATCCGGCGATTCCGTTCGACGAGCTGCGGATGCGGGTCGTCACCTCGGCGGAGCCGCTGCCGGAGTCGGCGCGGGTCGCGGTCAGCTCGTTCGGGATGGGCGGGACGAACTGCCACCTGGTGCTGTCGGGCTGGGCGGCCAGCACTTCGCGGACCGACTCCGACCTGCCGGTCTTGCTCCCGCTGTCCGCGCGCAGCGAGGCCGCGCTGGGTGAGTTGGCGTCCGGCTTGCGCGAGGTCGAGGCGGCACCGGCTGACCTGGGGTACTCGCTCGCGACGACCCGGGCCGCGTTGGAGCGGCGGGCGGTCGTGGTCGCTGCGGACGCGGCCGAGGTCGACTCCGGATTGGCCGCGCTCGCGTCGGGGGCTGGGGCGATCCAGGGCACTGCGGAGCCTGGGGAAGTCGCGTTCCTGTTCACCGGTCAGGGCAGTCAGTGGGCCGGGATGGGACGGGCGCTCTACGAGCGATTCGAGGTCTTCGCGGCAGCGTTGGACGAGGTGTGCGCGGAGTTCGACACTCATCTCGACCGGCCGTTGCGCGAGGTGATGTTCTCCGCTTCGTCCACACTGGACGAGACGGCCTACACCCAGCCCGCGTTGTTCGCGATCGAAGTCGCGTTGCTCCGCCTGCTGACAGAGTGGGGCGTGCGGGCGGATGTCCTGCTTGGACACTCCGTCGGCGAGCTGGCCGCGGTCTACGCCGCTGGTGCTTTGTCGCTGTCCGACGCGTGTGCGCTGGTGGCTGCCCGAGGCCGGTTGATGCAGGCGTTGCCGGGCGGCGCGATGGTTTCGGTGCGGGCCAGTGAAGCCGAATTGCGGTCCGAGGTGGACGCGCGGGCCGACATCGCGATCGCCGCGGTCAACGGACCGTCGGCGACGGTGTTGTCCGGCGCTGAGGACGCGGTGCTGGAGATCGCGCAGCGGTGGGCCGCGCGGGGCCGGAAGACTCGCCGGTTGCGGGTCAGCCACGCGTTCCACTCGCCGTTGATGGACCCGATGCTGGACGAGTTCCGGGCTGTCGCTTCGGCGGTCGCCTGGCGCGAACCGCAGCTGCCGGTGGTGTCCAATGTGACCGGTCGTGAGCTGAGCTTCGACGAGATCCGGTCGCCGGAGTATTGGGCTCGGCACGCGCGCGAGGCGGTGCGGTTCGCCGACGGGATCCGGCGTTGTGCCGAACGCGGCGTGACAACCTTTGTGGAGCTGGGGCCGGACGGGACGTTGTCCGCGCTGGGGCGCGATTCCGCTGACGCCGCGTTCCTGCCGGTGTCGCGCGGCCGGGATCGGGACGAGGTTCGTGCGCTGCTCGAAGCTGTGGCGCGCGCGTACGTTCGCGGGCTTTCTGTGGACTGGCAGTCGTTCTATGCCGCGCACGGTGCGCACCGGGTGAAGTTGCCGACGTATCCGTTCCAGCGGCAACGGTATTGGCCGGGCGCGGTGATCGAGCCGGTTTCGGCGAAGTCCACTGTGGATAGTGCGCCGAACTTGCTGGAGCTGGTTCGCCAGCATGCTGCCGCGGTGCTGGAGTACGAGTCGCCGGACGCGGTCGATGTGCGGCGTCCGTTCAAGGATTTGGGTTTCGGGTCGTTGATGCTGGTCGAGTTGAGCGATCGGCTCACTGAGGCGCTGGGGCGGCGAGTCTCGCCTGCGACGCTGTTCGACCATCCAACCCCGGCCGCGGTGGCCGCGGCGCTGTCCGGTGGTTCCGAAACGGTGCCGGACGAGGTGGTGACGCCGGTCGACGAGCCGGTTGCGATCGTCGGAATGGCGTGCCGGTTCCCCGGCGGGCTCGACGGACCGGAAGAGTTCTGGCAGTTCGTGCGCGGTGAAGGCGACGCGATCGGCGACTTCCCGGACGATCGCGGCTGGGACCTGGCCGGGTTGTCCGGCGAATCGGGGACGAGTTACGTCCGGCAGGGCGGTTTCCTGTCCGGTGCGGCGGAGTTCGATGCGGAGTTGTTCGGGATTTCGCCGCGTGAGGCATTGGCGATGGATCCGCAGCAGCGGTTGCTGCTAGAGACTTCGTGGGAAGCGTTCGAGCGGGCCGGGATCGACCCGTTGTCCTTGCGCGGCAGCCGGACCGGAGTGTTCGTCGGTGCCACCGCGCAAGACTACGGCGCACGGATGCACGAATCGTCCGAAGGGGACGGTTACGTGCTGACCGGCACGACGCCGAGCGTCGCGTCGGGTCGGGTGTCGTATTCGTTCGGGCTCGAAGGTCCGGCGGTGACGGTGGATACGGCCTGCTCGTCGTCGTTGGTGGCGCTGCATTTGGCGGCGCGATCGCTGCGGTCCGGGGAGTGTTCGCTCGCGCTGGCGGGCGGGGTGACCGTGCTGGCTTCGCCGGGGATGTTCATCGAGTTCAGCAGGCAACGCGGGCTGGCTCCGGACGGCCGGTGCAAGGCGTTCTCCGCGGATGCGGATGGAACGGCTTGGGCCGAGGGCGTCGGAATGGTGTTGCTGGAGCCGCTTTCGGTAGCCCAACGCAACGGGCGGCGGATTCTCGGCGTACTGCGCGGGTCTGCGATAAACCAGGACGGTGCGTCGAATGGCCTGACGGCACCGAATGGTCCTTCGCAGGAGCGGGTGATTCGGGCGGCGCTTGCTTCGGCAGGGTTGTCTGCTCGGGACGTTGACGCCGTTGAGGCACACGGCACTGGCACCGCGCTCGGCGATCCGATTGAGGCACAGGCGTTGCTGGCCACCTACGGGCAGGACCGGGAACGTCCACTGTGGCTGGGATCGGTCAAGTCCAACCTCGGGCACATGCAGGCGGCGGCCGGGGTCGCCGGAGTCATCAAGATGGTGCTCGCCATGCGGGACGGCGTCTTGCCGCGGACGTTGCATGTGGCCGAGCCTTCGCCGCACGTCGATTGGTCGGCCGGCGCGGTGGAGTTGCTGACGGAGTCCGTGGAGTGGCCTGCGACGGATCGGCCGCGGCGGGCCGGGGTGTCGTCGTTCGGCATCAGCGGAACCAACGCGCACGTCATCGTGGAACAGGCCCCCGCTGCCGAGCGCTCAGCGGTTGAGGGAACGGCTCCGGTGTTGCTGGCCGGACAGAACGCGGCGGCGGTACAAGCCCAAGCCGCGCGGCTGCGGGACTTCGTGACCGACCGTCCAGAAGCGACAGTCGCCGACCTCGCGTACGCCAGCGTGACGACCCGCGCCGCGCTGGAACATCGAGCGGCACTACTGGCCGACGACCGAGCCGAGTTGCTGCGGCAATTGCACGCACTGGCCGATGGACGCGAAGCACCGGGCATCGTCCAGGGCACTGCCGACATCACGGGCGGCATCGCTTTCGTTTTCCCCGGCCAGGGCGGCCAGTGGGCAGGGATGGCACAGCGGTTGCTCGCCGAGTCGCCGGTGTTCGCTGCTCGGCTGAATGCCTGCGCGGACGCCTTGCAGTCGCATGTGGACTGGAAGCTACTCGAAGTGCTCGGCGACCCGGCCGCGCTCGAACGCGTCGACGTCGTACAGCCCGCGTTGTTCGCGGTGATGGTTTCGCTGGCCGAACTGTGGCGTTCCCACGGCGTCGAACCCTCGGCGGTGATCGGGCACTCGCAGGGAGAAATCGCGGCGGCCTGTGTCGCGGGTGCGTTGTCGCTGGAGGACGCGGCGGCGGTCGTCGCGTTGCGGGGCAAAGTGCTGACCGCGTTGACCGAGCCCGGCGGCATGTTGTCCGTGCTGTTGCCGCCGGCCGCAGTGGAACCTCGGCTTACGCCGAAGGTCTCGATCGCGGCGGTGAACGGACCGTCGGCTGTCGTGCTGTCGGGTGATCCGGGCGAACTGACGAAGCTGCTGGCCGAATTCACCGCCGAGGGTGCGCGCGCCCGGCTGATCCCGGTGGACTACGCCGCGCACTCCGCACAGGTCGAACCGCTCCGCGAGCAGCTGGTGGAGTTGCTGTCCGGAATCGTGCCGCGCCCGTCGGCTATCCCGTTTTATTCCACGGTCACCGGTTCCCGGATCGACACCACCGAGCTGGATGCCGAGTACTGGTACCGGAACCTTCGCGAGACCGTCCACTTTGAGCAGGCTGTCCGGGCAGCGGCCGAGGCGGGGAACCGGTTCTTCGTCGAGACCAGCCCGCATCCGTTGCTGGTGGCCAATGTGGAGGATGCCGTCCCCGGCGCGGCGGCGGTCGGTTCGCTGCGGCGGGACGAAGGCGGTTCCGAGAGGTTCCTGGCCTCGCTGGCGGAAGCCTACGTTCGCGGGATCGCGGTGGACTGGCCGATCAACGGGACTGAGCCTGCCCTCGAGTTGCCCACGTATGCCTTCCAACACCAGCACTACTGGCTCGAAACCCCGGCAGGTTCCGCGGACCCGGTGGCGCTCGGGCTGCAGCCGTCCACGCATCCCTTGCTGGGTGCCGTGACGTCGGTCGCTGGGGCGTATCCGTTGCTGGCCACCGGGAACGTGACGGTACGTAAGCACTCCTGGCTGGCTGATCACGCTGTGTTGGGCACCGTCGTGCTGCCGGGCACCGCGTTCGTCGAGCAGGCGGCTTGGGCCGGTGCGCAGCTCGGCTGCCCATCCGTCGAAGAACTCACGCTGCAGGCTCCGCTCGTCGTGCCGGACCGGGACGGCGCGCAGATTCAGCTGACGGTCGGATCCGCCGGGGACGACGGCCAGCGCACGGTGGAGATCTACTCCCGTACCGACCCGAGTGCCGACTGGACTCGCCACGCGACCGGCCTGCTCGGCGCAGGCAGTCGTCCGGTGGCCGACCTCAGCGTGTGGCCACCTGCTGGTGCCGTCGAAGTGCCTTCGCGCTACGAGACGTTGGCCGATCGCGGTTACGGCTACGGTCCGGTCTTCCAAGGGCTCCGGAAGATCTGGCGTCGTGGTGACGAAGTGTTCGCGGAGATCAGTCTGCCGGAAGCGCCAGGCCAGTACGTCGTGCATCCCGCGCTGCTCGACGCCGCGCTGCACGCCATCCTCCCGGACACCGGCGACACCATGCTGCCGTTCACGTTCACCGGAGTCCGGCTGTATCCGACCAGCGCGACCACTCTGCGCGGGCGTCTGACTGCCGCCGGTGCCATTGACCTAGCCGACGAACACGGCAACCCAGTGGCCACTGTGGACTCGGTCGCGCTCCGCCCGGTGACGATGAACCAGTTCGGCACCGAATCGCTTTACCGCGTCGAGTGGTCGCCGATTTCCGTGCCAGCTGAGGGCTCTCTGCTGATGGTGGCCGAGTTGTCCGAAGTGGACGAGGTGTCCGCAACGATCGGTGTCCGCGCGGACACCCCGGACCGGGCGCTCGCGGTGGTACAGCAGTGGCTTGCCGAAGACCGGTTCGCCGAGTCCCGGCTGGCGTTAGTGACCAGCGACTCCGTGGCCGCAGCGGCCGTCTGGGGCTTGGTGCGTTCGGCCCAGTCCGAACATCCCGGCCGATTCGTGCTGGTCGAGGACGGTGACGAGCGGCTGCTCGCCCGCGCCGTGGCGACTGGAGAGCCGCAGCTCGCCCTCCGCGCTGGCCGAGTTCTGGTGCCGCGGCTGACGAGAGCGACTGGTACGGCAACGAAACCGCCATGGGGCCCGCATTCCACAGTGCTGATCACCGGCGCTGGCGGGACGCTCGGCAAGCTGATTGCCCGGCATCTGGTGACGGAGCACGGGGTGCGGCGGCTGGTGCTCGTCAGTCGCCGAGGTGCGGCGGCTCCGGGTATGGCGGAGTTGCGCGCCGAACTGTCCGAACAGGACTGCGCGGTTACCGTGGCGGCCTGCGATGTGGCGGACCGGGACGCCGTCGCGGCGTTGCTCGCGGAGCACCCGGTCACCGCCGTCGTGCATGCCGCTGGAGTGCTGGACGACGCGGTGATCGAATCGCTTACCGCGGACCGGGTCGAGCACGTCATGCGCGCCAAGGTCGCGGGCGCGCGCAACCTCGACGAGCTGACGAGCGACCTCGAGGCGTTCGTCCTGTTTTCCTCGATCGCCGGAACCTTCGGCAGTCCTGGCCAGGCCGCGTACGCAGCCGCGAATGCGGTGCTCGACGCGCTGGCCGCTGACCGTCACACGCGCGGTTTGGCGGCATCCTCGCTGGCCTGGGGATTTTGGGCGGACCGCAGCGAGATGACCGAGCACCTGAGCGAGGTCGACATGGCCCGGATGGCGCGTGCCGGGGTGATCCCGCTGTCCGCCGCCGAAGGGCTGGCGCTCTTCGACACCGCGACCGCGCTCGACGAGCCAGTGCTCGTCCCGGTGCGGCTCGACCTCGCCGCCTTGCGCGCACAGGACCGAGACGGCTTGCTGCCTGCGGTTTTGCGCGGCTTGGTGCCGCGCTCGACCACCGCCGACTCCGGTGCCCTGCTGAACCGGCTCACCGGCAGCGACGGCGAACAGCACGCGCTGGACCTGGTGTTGGCGCAGGTCGCGGTGGTCCTCGGGCACTCCGATCCGGCCGGGCTGTCGCCGGACCGGCCGTTCAAAGACTTCGGGTTCGACTCCTTGACCGGCGTCGAACTGCGCACTCGGCTGAGCCGCCTGACCAGTCTGCGGCTGCCCGCGACGGCCGTTTTCGACCATCCGACCCCGGCCGCGCTGGCGGACTACCTGCGTGGCCAGCTAGTCGGCGCGAAACGCCCGGTCGCGGCTGAGCCAGCGCGTCCCGCGGACGAGCCGATCGCGATCGTCGGGATGGCCTGCCGGTACCCGGGCGGCATCGATTCGCCCGAACAGCTGTGGCGGTTCGTCTCCGAGGGCGGCGACGCGATCGGCGAGTTCCCCGACGACCGCGGCTGGGACGTCGACGCGCTGTTCCACGCCGATCCCGACCATCCCGGCACCAGTTACGTCCGGCAGGGCGGTTTCCTGTCCGGCGCGGCGGAATTCGACGCCGCGTTGTTCGGGATCTCACCGCGGGAGGCCTTGGCGACGGATCCGCAGCAGCGGTTGCTGCTGGAGACTTCGTGGGAAGCGTTGGAGCGAGCCGGAATCAACCCGTTGTCCTTGCGCGGCAGCCGCGCCGGGGTGTTCGCCGGTCTGATGTATCACGACTACAGCGCGGCCTTCGGGGAGATTCCGGAGGAGCTGGAAGGCCAGGTGCTGACCGGCACGAGCGGGAGCGTCGCATCAGGACGGGTGTCGTATTCGTTCGGTCTCGAAGGCCCGGCGGTCACTGTGGACACCGCGTGCTCGTCGTCGCTGGTGGCGCTGCATTTGGCGGCGCAGTCGCTCCGGTCGGGGGAGTGTTCGCTGGCGTTGGCCGGAGGGGTCGCGGTGATGGCGACGCCGACCACGTTCACCGAGTTCAGCCGTCAGCGCGGTCTCGCGCCGGACGGCCGGTGCAAGCCGTTCGCCGCGGCGGCCGACGGCACCGGCTGGTCCGAAGGCGTGGGCATGCTGGTGCTGGAACGGCTTTCGGACGCCGAGCGCAACGGACACCGCGTGCTGGCTGTCGTGCGGGGCTCCGCGGTAAATCAGGACGGTGCGTCGAACGGGTTGACCGCGCCGAATGGTCCTTCACAGGAACGGGTGATCCGGGCGGCGCTCGCTTCGGCCGGTTTGTCTGCTCAGGACGTTGACGCGGTCGAGGCGCACGGTACGGGCACGGCGCTGGGCGATCCGATCGAGGCTCAGGCCTTGCTGGCCACCTATGGGCAAGAGCGCGAGCGTCCACTGTGGCTTGGTTCGCTGAAATCGAATCTCGGGCACACTCAGGCGGCGTCCGGGGTGGCCGGTGTCATTAAGATGGTGCTGGCAATGCAGGACGGCCTGCTGCCGCGAACGTTGCATGTGGACGAACCTTCGCCGCACGTCGATTGGTCGGCGGGCGCGGTGGAGTTGCTGACGGACAACGTTGAATGGCCCGCAGTGGACCGGCCGCGGCGGGCGGGAGTGTCGTCGTTCGGGATCAGTGGGACCAACGCGCACGTCATCCTTGAACAAGGCCCCGCCGTTGAACGAGCGGAGGTTCCTTCCTCCGGTCCGGTACCGGTCTTGGTGTCCGGGCGCGGCGAAACGGCGTTGTCTGCGCAGGCCGCGCGATTGCGTGAGTTCATGACTGAACGACCGGATCTCACTGTCGCGGAACTTGGCTACGCCTCGGCAGTGACGCGCGCTGTGCTGCCGGACCGGGGCGTGGTGGTCGCGTCCACCCGGGACGAACTGCGGCAAAAGCTCGACGCGCTCGCTACTGGTCGTGAGGTGCCGGGAGTGATCCGCGGCACCGCCGCGACCGCGCCCGGCCGGGTGGTGTTCGTGTTCCCGGGCCAGGGCTCGCAGTGGGTCGGGATGGCGCGGGAGCTGGCTGCGGAGTCCGCCGAGTTCGCGGCGCGGCTGGCGGAATGTGCTGAGGCGCTGGACGAATTCGTGGACTGGTCGCTGGACGAAGCGTTGACCGACAGTGCGTTGCTGGACCGCGTCGATGTCGTGCAGCCCGCGTCGTGGGCCGTGATGGTGGCGTTGGCCGGACTGTGGCGGTCGTACGGAGTGGAACCGGCCGCGGTGATCGGCCACAGCCAAGGCGAGATCGCCGCGGCCTGCGTGGCGGGTGCGCTGTCGTTGCGAGACGGCGCGCGCGTGGTGGCTTTGCGGAGCAAGCTGATCAGCGAGGTTTTGGCTGGTCAGGGCGGCATGGTTTCGGTGGCATTGCCGGTCGGCGACCTGGCGGACCTGCTGGGCGAGCTGGAAGTCGCCGCGGTGAACGGGCCCTCGTCCACAGTGGTCTCCGGAAGTCCCGAAGCGGTCGAGAAGCTGCTAGAAGTCTGCGAGTCGCGCGAGATCCGGGCGCGCCGTATCGCGGTGGATTACGCGTCGCACTCCACGCAGGTCGAGTCCATTCGGGACCGGCTGACCGAACAGCTCAGCGAGATCTCCCCGCGCAGTGCGGAGATCGCGTTCTATTCCACAGTGCACGGAGCGGTCATCGACACTCACGGTCTCGACGGTGACTACTGGTACACGAATCTCCGTCAGACGGTGCGCTTCGAGGAATCGGTCCGCGCCGCGTTGTGGGACCGCTTCGGCACCTTTATTGAGGTCAGCCCGCATCCGGTGGCCGCGCAGGGAATCCAGGAGACCATCGACACCGCCGACAGCCCGGCGCTGGTCCTCACGACCCTCCGTCGCGACGACGGCGGTCTCGACCGATTCCTCTCCTCGGCGGCCGAAGCGCACGTGCGCGGGGTGGTCGTCGATTGGGCGAAGACGTTCCCGGTCACGCCAGCACGGCCGGTCGAGCTGCCTGGTTACGCGTTCCAGCGCCAGCGGTACTGGCCGGCCGGCTCGGGCCAGTCCCCAGTGGACAAGTGGCGTTACGCGGTCGAGTGGCAGCCCGTCGGTGCTCCGGCGAAGACTGAGCCAGGTCAGTTGGTGGCGCTCGTTCCGGCCGGGTACCGCGGCTGGGCAACGACCGTCCTGACCGGACTGTCCGCGCGAGTGATCGAGTTCGATCCGGAACACGCCGCTGCGGCGGTGGCGGAGATCGGCCGTCCCGACGCGCTTGTTTCTTTGCTCGCGGCGGATGACCGGCCGCATCCGAGTTATCCGCAGCTGTCGCGCGGTGTCGCTGGAAGCCTCGCGCTTGCGCAGGCCGTGCGCGATCTCGATATTCCCCTGTGGACGGTCACCCGCGGCGCGGTCAGCGGCCCGGACCCGATGCAGGCGCAGATCTGGGGCCTGGGCCGAGTCGTGGCGCTGGAACACCCGAAGGCCTGGGGCGGCCTGATCGACCTGCCGGAGGATTTCGGCCCGGATGAGCTGACCGCCGTGAAGCACGCCATCGCCGGCGGCTGGGCCGACGAGGATCAGTTCGCCCTCGGCCCCGACGACGTCCAGGTCGCCCGTCTCGTGCGTGCCCCGGCCATCGGCGGAAGAACCTGGCAGGCCCGGGATACCGCCATCGTCACCGGCGGCACCGGTGCGCTCGGCCCGGACATCGCCCGCTGGCTGGCCCGCGAAGGCGCGGACCACGTGGTCCTGGTCAGCCGCAGCGGACCGGCGGCCGACGGCACCGCGGAACTCGAAGCCGAACTCACCGAACTCGGCGCGGAGGTCACGATCGCCGCCTGCGACATCGCGGACCCGGATGCGGTCGCGAAGCTGCTCGACAGTCTTCGCGAGCGCGGGTGCGTCGTGCGTTCGGTGTTCCACGCTGCCGCGCTGATGAAGCTCGGCGCGGTGAAGGACATCGATCTGGAGGAATTCGCCGCCGTCGTCGAGGCGAAGATTTCCGGTGCGGAGAACCTGGCCCGGCTGCTCGACCACGACGAGCTCGACGCACTGGTGTTCTTCTCGTCCATCGCGGGCGTCTGGGGAAGCGGCGACCACGGTGCGTATGCCGCCGGAAACGCGTACCTCGACGCACTGGCGGTGCGGCTGCGGGCCAAGGGCTGCCCAGCTACCTCCGTGGCGTGGGGCGTCTGGGACGGGGCCAAGTTCCCCGATGGCGTCGACCCGGATCAGTTGCGCCGCCAGGGTTTGCCGTTGATCGGTACCCGGCCCGCACTCGCTGCCCTGCGCCGGATTCTCGGGCAGGACCAGGCGATGCTCGCCGTGGCGGACGTCGACTGGGCGCGCTTCGTGCCGCCGTTCACCTCCGCGCGCTCCCGGCCGTTGCTGACCGGTGTACCGGAAGCGGTACAGGCCATGAGCGAGTCGACACCGCAGGAAGAATCTGCTTTGGCCGGTCGTCTGGCCGCTATGTCCGAAGTGGAGCAGCGCGCGACGCTGCTGCGGCTGGTTCGTGAACAGGCGGCGCTTGTTCTGGGGCACAGCAGTCCCGAGGCCATTGGCGACGACCAGCCGTTCCGAGACCTCGGCTACGACTCGCTGACCGCGATGGAGTTGCGCGGCCGGCTGGGCGAACGCGTCGGGCTCCGGTTGCCGGCGACGCTGGTGTTCGACCATCCGACGCCGGTCGCGGTCGCCGACCATCTGCGGTCGCGGATCGCTCCCGCGGCCGGGTCGATCGGGACCGAGCTGGACCGGCTGGCCGTCCGGCTGTCCGCAGTGGACGAAAGCGAGCGAGCGGACGTCGCCGAGCGGTTGCGGGCGATGCTCGCGACGGTGCGGGGCGAGCCGGACGACGACCTCGGCACGGCGACCGACGACGAGATGTTCGACCTCATCGACCGCGAACTGGGCCTGGACTAGGGGAATCGAATGGCTGACGAGGACCGGCTGCGCGACTACCTCAAGCGCGTGACGACCGACCTGCGCAAGGCGAAGCAGCGCGTGCGGGACTTGGAGGAAGCCCAGCGCGAGCCGATCGCGATCGTCGGGATGGCCTGCTGCTACCCGGGCGGCGTCCGCTCGCCCGAGGACCTGTGGCAGCTGGTGGCTGAGGGCCGCGACGCGATTTCGCCGTTCCCGGCGGACCGGGGCTGGGACCTCGACGCTCTGCACGACCCCGACCCTGCGCGTTCCGGCCGGTCGTATGTCCGAGCAGGCGGGTTTCTCGACAATCCTGGCTCGTTCGACGCCGGGTTGTTCGGAATCAGCCCGCGCGAGGCGCTGGCGATGGACCCGCAGCAGCGACTGCTGCTGGAAACCGCGTGGGAATCGCTCGAACATGGCCGGATCGACCCGTTGTCGTTGCGGGGCAGCCGAACCGGAGTGTTCGTCGGGCAGAACTACCAGGAGTACGGGCCAGGGCTCGCAGTCGCGCCGCAGCGCGTGGAAGGCAACCTGGTCACCGGCGTGGTGCCGAGTGTCGCTTCTGGACGAATCTCGTACAGCTTCGGCTTCGAGGGTCCGGCGGTCACTGTGGACACTGCGTGCTCGACATCCTTGGTCGCACTGCATCTGGCGACGCAGTCGTTGCGTGCCGGGGAATGCACGCTCGCACTAGCCGGTGGCGTGACGGTGCTCGCCACTCCGGGCACGTTTGTGGAGTTCAGCCGTCAGCGAGTCCTCGCGCCGGACGGCCGGTGCAAGGCATTCTCCGCTGGCGCGAACGGAATGGGCATGGCCGAGGGGGTCGGTCTGCTTGTCTTGGAACGACTTTCCGAGGCCGAGCGCAACGGACACCGGGTGCTGGCCGTGGTACGCGGCTCGGCAGTGAACCAAGACGGTGCCTCGAACGGCCTGACCGCCCCGAACGGCCCTTCGCAGGAGCGAGTGATCCGGGCGGCACTCCACTCGGCCGGACTGTCCACTGAGGACGTAGACGCCGTTGAAGCGCACGGCACCGGGACGGCGCTGGGCGATCCGATCGAGGCGCAGGCATTACTGGCGACTTACGGTCAGGATCGGGACCGTCCGCTGTGGCTGGGCGCGTTGAAGTCCAACATCGGCCACACACTGGCGGCTTCGGGCGTGGCGGGCGTGATCAAGATGGTGCAGGCGCTCCGTGCCGGTTCGCTGCCGAAGACGTTGCATGTGGACAATCCGTCGTCGCATGTGGACTGGGACAGCGGCGACGTTCGGCTATTGTCCGAACCCGTCGAGTGGCCGACGGTGGACCGTCCGCGGCGAGCGGGGGTGTCGTCGTTCGGGATCAGCGGCACGAACGCGCACGTGATCTTGGAACAGGCTCCGGCGACAGAAATCGTCCCGCGGACTGTCGCTGGGCCAGTTCCGGTCGTGGTTTCCGGTCGCGGGGTGGCGGCAATGCAGGCGCAGGCCGCGCAGCTGCGAGACCACGCCACGGCGACTCCGGACTTGGCGCTCGCCGATCTCGGCTACTCGTCGGCGGTAACCCGGGCGGCCTTGCCGGACCGAGGCGTCGTGATCGCAGACAACCGGGCTGACCTCCTGGAAAAACTCGATGCCCTCGCCGACGGTCGCGACGCGCCGGGCGTCCTCCGCGGGACCGCCAGCCGAACGCCTGGGGGAGTGGCGTGCATGTTCCCCGGCCAGGGTTCGCAACGGCTGGGCATGGGCCGCGACGCCTACGACCGGTTCCCGGTCTTCGCGGAAGCCTTCGACGAAGCGTGCGCGGCGGTCGGTCAAGAACTGCGCGAAGTACTGTGGGGCAACGACGAGAAGCTGCTGGAACGAACCCAGTACGCCCAAAGTGGACTGTTTGTAGTCGGCATTGCGCTGTGGCGGCTGGTGGAATCGTGGGGTATCGAGCCCGCCTGCGTTCTCGGACATTCCGTCGGCGAGCTGACCGCTGCTTGTGCGGCAGGCATTTTCTCCCTCAACGACGCGGCACGACTCGTAGTGGCGCGTGGCCGGTTGATGGACGCGCTTCCCGAGGGCGGCGCGATGGTCGCGGTGTCGGCTTCGGAAGAAGCGGTACGACCGAGGCTCACCCCGGCAGTCGCACTGGCGGCGATCAACGGTCCGGAATCGGTGGTGCTCTCGGGTGACGAGGACGCCGTCGCGAAGCTGGCCGAATCCCTTGCCGCCGAAGGTCATCGGACGCGACGGCTCCGCGTCAGCCACGCCTTCCACTCGCCGCGGATGCAGCCGATCCTGGAGGAATTCCGGCAAGTCGCGGAGTCGGTGGAGTACCGCCGTCCGCGCATCCCGTTCATCTCCAGCGCGGACCCCACGACTCCGGACTACTGGGTGCGCAACATCGCCGGCACAGTGCGGTTCGCCGACGCCATCAGCAAGGCGAACTCCACTGTGGACGCCCGAACCTTCCTTGAACTCGGGCCCGATCGCGCGCTCTCCGCCGCAGGCACGGAATGCCTGAGCGACGCGGTCTTCATCCCGATGATGCGCCGCGATCAGCCCGAGGCCGGCACCATCACCACCGCCGCCGCGCAGTTGTACCTGCACGGCACGCCGCCCGCCTGGCACTCCTTCGAGGCGAACCTTGTCGACTTGCCGACTTACCCCTTCCAGCGTGACCGCTACTGGCTGGACGGCGTCAGCGCAGGTCATCCGCTGGCCTGCCAGACGGTGGAGCTCGCCGAGGGCGGGATCCTCCTGACCGGTCGACTGGCTACTGGCGACCAGCCGTGGCTGGCCGAGCACGTTGTCCTGGGTACGACCGTGGTTCCTGGCAGCGCGCTTGCCGAGCTGGCCTTGCACGCCGCCGCCGAGACCGGCTGCCCGACCGTCGAGGAACTTGTCCTCGAAGCCCCGCTCGTCCTCGACGGTCCGGCCGACCTGCAGGTGAAGGTCGGCGAGGCCGACGAAACCGGCCGTCGTCCGTTGACCGTCCACGCCCGCTCCGCTGGCGGCGGCTGGACCTGTCACGCCCGAGCGACCCTTTCCGCCGCGTCCGTCGAACCACCCTGCCTGTCCTGGCCTCCGGACGGCACCTCGCTCGACGTATCCGCCACCTACGCGGACCTCGCCGGAGTCGGGCTCGGCTACGGCCCGTCCTTCCAAGGGCTGCGCGCCGCCTGGCGATCCGGATACGAGATCTTCGCCGAGGTCGACCTGGCCGACCAGGCGGAAGCAGAGCGGTACGGCATCCATCCGGCGCTGCTGGATTCCGCCCTGCACGCGGTCCGCCACTTCTTCGGCTCGCGGCTGGTGCTGCCCTTCGCTTGGCGGGGCCTGACCCTGCACGCGAGCGGGGCGGCGTCGGTACGCGTGCGGCTCACCGAAACCGGAACCGACACCGTGGCGGTCGAGATGACCGACACCCACGGCGCGCCAGTGCTGTCGATCGAATCCCTCGCCGTCCGACCGGTGTCTGCCGGACAGCTCGGCAGCCATGAGTCCCTGTTCGGCGTCGAGTGGTTCGACGTGGCCTTCGCCGAAACGGCTGCCGACGAAGCCGTCCTCGCACCGGGGACCACTGCGGGTGAAGTGCTCGCCAAGGTCCAGAACTGGGTGTCCGAACCGCGGACCGCTCCGCTCGTAGTGTGCACCAAGCACGCCGACACCGACCCGGCCGCAGCCGCGGTGGCCGGCCTCATCCGGTCAGTGCAAGCCGAGCACCCCGGCCAGTTCGTCCTGGCCGACCTCGACGCCGACACGCCGCCCGCTGGCCTCACAACTCTGGGCGAACCGCAGGTCCGGGTCCGCGCGGGCCAGGTGTCCGTGCCGCGGCTGGTGCGCCTGCCCGCCGCCGACGAGCGGTTCGCCTGGAACCCGGACGGCACCGTGCTGATCACCGGCGGGACCGGCACCCTCGGCCAGCTCGTCGCCCGGCATCTGGTCGCCGCACACGGGGTTCGCCGGCTCGTGCTGCTCAGCCGGACCGGCGGCGAGGTCGAGCAGCTGGACGCCGACGTCACCGTGGTCGCCTGCGACATCACCGACCGCGAAGCCGTCGCTGGAGTATTGAAGGAACACCAGATCACCGCGGTAATCCACGCCGCCGGGGTGACCGACGACGGAATCGTCACCTCGCTCACCGACGAACGGATGGCCGCCGTCGCGCGCCCGAAGGTCGACGGTGCGCTCATCCTCGACGAGCTGACGGAGCACCTCGACGCCTTCGTCCTGTTTTCCTCCGCTTCGGGAACGCTCGGCAACCCCGGCCAGAGTGCGTACTCCGCTGCGAACGCGGCCCTCGACGCTCTCGCCCGCCGCCGATGGGAAGCTGGTCAGCCCGCGACGTCGATCGTCTGGGGTCTGTGGGAGCAGAGCAGCGGGATCACCGGGAAGCTCAGCGACGCCGACCGAGCCCGGATCGGTCGCGCGGGCCTGACCCCGTTGCCGACCGGGACCGCGCTCAGCCTTCTCGACGCTGCCGTTGCGTCGGGTGACCCCGCACCGGTCGCGATAGGACTCGACCCAGCGGCGGTGCGCGCGGCCGGTCCGGTTCCGGCAATGCTGCGCCGACTGGTTCCGACCACCGAAACGCGCAGCGCCAAGCGAGCCGTGCGGCTGGACGTGGCGGCACTGTCCGGAATGGAGCGACAGCAGGCGCTCGCCGACTTGGTCCGCGCCGAGTCCGCGACCGTCCTCGGCTACGGCTCGCCAGACGCGATCGGTCCCGATCGCGCGTTCGCCGAGCTCGGTTTCGATTCGCTGGCCGTCGTGGAACTGCGCAACCGGCTCGCGTCCGCTACCGGCGTTTCCCTGCCGCCGACAGTGGTTTTCGACCATCCGACCCCGGCCGCGCTCGCCGAGCACCTGCACCGCCGGTTGCCGTCGGAGGACGGAACCGCGGACCCGTCGCTCGGCGCGGAGTTCGACCGGCTCGAAGCGGCGCTGGAGCACGCCGACGCGCTCGACCGGCCGAAGATCGCGATGCGGCTGTCCGCGCTGCTGGCGAAATGGACCGGCGCCGAACCGGCTGCGTCCGGGGAGCAAGACCTTTCTTCCGCCAGCGACGACGAGTTGTTCGACCTCGTCGACGGCCTCGGCGCGAACTGAGCTAGGGGGACACACACGCATGGCCGGTGAGGACAAGCTCCGCGAATACCTGAAACGCGCGCTCGCGGAAGCCCAGCAGGCACAGCAACGGCTGCGCGAGGTGGAAAACGCACGACGCGAGCCGCTGGCGATCGTCGGCATGGCCTGCCGTTACCCGGGCGGCGTTTCCTCGCCGGAGGAGCTGTGGGACCTGGTCGCCGAGAGCCGCGACGCGATCTCGCCGTTCCCTGACGACCGCGGCTGGGACACTCGCGACGTTCCCGTTGGCACTGGCGGGTTTCTCGCCAACGCTGGTGCTTTCGACCCGGCCCTGTTCGGCATCAGTCCGCGCGCCGCGCTCGCGATGGATCCGCAGCAACGGCTGCTGCTGGAAGTGGCCTGGGAAGCGTTTGAGCGAGCCGGAATCGACCCGCTTTCCCTGCGGGGCAGCCAAACCGGCGTGTTCTCCGGCGTCATGTACTACGACTACGCCACTTTGATGGACGCTGTGCCGGAAGAACTGGCCGGTTTCGTCGGGCACGGCAATGCCGCCAGTATCCTTACTGGACGCATTTCCTACACCTTCGGTCTCGAAGGCCCAGCGGTCACTGTGGACACTGCGTGCTCGTCGTCGTTGGTAGCCCTGCATTTGGCGTCCCAATCGTTGCGATCGGGGGAGTGTTCGCTCGCGCTGGCCGGCGGTGTCACGGTGATGCCCAACCCGGGCACCTTCGTGGAATTCGGCAAGCTCGGTGGTTTGGCAGCAGACGGCCGGTGCAAGTCCTTCTCTGCCAGCGCGGACGGAACTGGCTGGTCGGAAGGCGTCGGCCTGCTGGTGCTGGAGCGACTGTCCGACGCCGAGCGCAACGGACACCAGGTGCTGGCCGTTCTCCGCGGCTCCGCGGTGAACCAGGACGGCGCGTCCAACGGCCTGACCGCACCGAACGGTCCGTCGCAGGAACGTGTGATCGTGCAGGCGCTCACGAACTCCGCGCTGACCCCGGAGCAGATCGATGTCGTGGAAGCGCACGGCACTGGCACTGCGCTGGGCGACCCGATCGAGGCTGGCGCGTTGCTCGCGACCTACGGCCAGGGTCGCGAACGGCCATTGTGGCTTGGCTCGTTGAAGTCCAACCTCGGGCACACACAGGCCGCGTCCGGGGTCGCGGGCGTGATCAAGATGGTGCAAGCGATCCGCGCCGGAATGTTGCCTAAGACGTTGCATGTGGACGAACCTTCCCCGCACGTCGACTGGAACAGCGGTGCGGTCGAACTGCTCACCGAAGCACAGCCGTGGCCAGAGACCGGCCGCCCGCGCCGGGCAGCCGTCTCGTCGTTCGGCATCTCCGGGACGAACGCGCACACCATCATCGAGCAGGCTCCGGAAGTCCCGGCCGAAGAGAGTCCACGGAAGACACTTCCGGCCATTCCGTGGGTGATCTCCGGCAAAACTGAAGCAGCTCTGCGGGAACAAGCGCGGCGACTGGCCGAAGTGGACGCCGACCCGATGGACGTCGGGTACTCGCTCGCCGCCACCCGTGCCACTCTCGACCACCGGGCGGTCGTGCTCGGTGCCGACCGGGCCGAACTCCGTGCCGCACTCGCTGAGCTGACCTCGACTCCAGCTTCCGCCGGGCGGCTCGCGTTCTCGTTCTCTGGCCAGGGCGCGCAACGGCCGGGCATGGGGCGAGAGCTGTACGAGACGTTCAGCGTCTTCGCCGAAGCTTTCGACGAGATCTGCGCTCACCTGGATCCGTTGCTGGACCGTCCGTTGAAAGACGTGGTCTTCGGCGACAGCGACCTGGTGCACGAGACGCAGTACACGCAGACCGGGCTGTTCGCGATCGAGGTCTCGCTGTTCCGGCTGGTCTCGTCGTGGGGCGTGAAACCGGACTACCTGATCGGCCACTCGATCGGCGAACTCGCCGCCGCGCACGTAGCCGGAGTGTTTTCCCTTGCGGACGCGGTGAAACTCGTCGCCGCGCGCGGCCGGTTGATGCAAGCGCTGCCTCGTGGCGGGGCGATGGTGGCGATCGAAGCGACAGAGGACGAAGTCGTCCCCGGCTTGGCTGATGGCGCGAATCTCGCCGCGGTCAACGGCCCGCGTTCGGTCGTGGTTTCCGGGGATGAGGACGCTGTCCTCAAGGTCGCGGAAACTTGGCGAGCTGAGGGCCGCAAAAGCAAGCGGCTGACGGTGTCGCACGCGTTCCACTCACACCGGATGACCGCGATGCTGGACGAGTTCGGCGAGCTCGCCGCGAGCATCGCTTACACCGCTCCGGTTATTCCGGTCATCTCCAACCTGACCGGAGAGATCGGCACCGAACTGCACGAACCTTCGTACTGGGTGCGGCACGTCCGCGAAGCAGTCCGATTCCACAATGGACTTACCGCGCTGGCCGCGCACGGCGTCACGCGCTACCTGGAGCTGGGTCCGGACGGGGTGCTGACCGCGCTCGCACCAGCCGATGCCGTGGCCGGTGCCGCGACCCGCAAGGGCCGTCCTGAAGTGGCCACCCTGTTCACCACACTCGGCCGCCTGCACGCCGCTGGGGTCGACGTCAACTGGGCCGCGGTATTCGCGGGCACCGGTGCCCACCGAATCGAACTGCCGACGTATCCGTTCCAGCACGACCACTACTGGCTCGAACCTCAGCCGCGGCGCGGGCAGTTGGCCGCCGCAGGCGCGCGCGACGCCGAACATCCGTTGGTGCGCGCAGTCATCACCTTGCCCGGCTCGGCGGGAACCCTCCTCACTGGACGCTTGTCCGTCGCCGCCCAACCGTGGCTGGCCGACCATCAGGTCTCCGGCACAGTCCTTTTCCCCGGCGCGGCGTTCGTCGAACTGGCCCTGCAAGCGGGCAATCACACCGGCTGCGCGACCGTCGAAGAGCTGACCCTGCACGCGCCGCTCGTGCTGCCCGAAGGAGAAGCTGCCGACCTGCGAGTATGGGCCCGTCCCGACACTGTTCCCGGCCGCTGGACGCTCGAAATCCACTCGCGCGCTGAGTCCGGCAGCGAACAAGACTGGACCCAGCACGCGACCGGCATCCTCAGCGAACAATCGAGCCCCGCCGCGCACGGCCTCACCGAATGGCCGCCCAACGCGACCGCAGTGGACCTTGATGGCCTCTACGAACAACTCGAAAACTCCGGCCTCAGCTACGGTCCCGCCTTCCGCAACCTCCGCGCGGCCTGGCGCGATGGCGACACCCTCTACGCCCACATCGCACCCACCGGAACCCCGGCCGCACAACGCTTCGACCTCCACCCCGCACTCCTCGACGCGTCGCTGCACGCACTCGCCCTCACCGGCGGAGAGACCGCGCAGCTGCCGTTCTCCTGGCAAGGCATCCGAGTACACGCCACCGGTGCTCGATCCCTGCGCGTCCGGCTTACGCCCACCCACGGCTCGGTAGCGATCGACCTCACCGACGACACTGGTGCCCCCGTCGCATCCATCGGCGCACTGGCGTTGCGGCCGATCGGCGCCCCGGCCCGGCGGACTGCGCAAGATTCGCTATTCCGCGTGAGCTGGGATGCCCTGCCACTGCAGCCGTCCTCAATCGACGGACGCTGGGCTATCGTCGGTGCTCCGATGGCAGGCCTCACCGCAGAGTCCTTTATGGACTTAGCGGCGATTCCCGAAGGTTTCGACACCGTAGTCGTCCGCGCGGCAACGGCCGAGGTCGGCCCGGCCACTCACGAAATGCTGGGAACTGTCCAGGAATTCCTGGCCGCGGAACGGTTTGCCCGGCTGGTCGTCGTAACCACGGAAGGACTCGCCGCGGCCGCGGTACGGGGCCTGCTCCGGTCCGCACAGGCAGAGCACGCCGGACGAATCGTCATCGTCGAGCTGGAGGACCCGAACGTCGCCCCGCCGCTGCTCGGCGCCGCCCTCGCCACCGGCGAACCGCACTTCTCCTTCCGGGACGGGGAAGTCCGGGTGCCCCGTCTCGCCCGCCCGGAGCTGACCCCGCCCGACGGGCACTGGCGGCTGGACGTCACCACGCGCGGCACGCTCGACAACCTCGCGCTCATTCCGTGCCCCGAGGCCGGAGAACCGCTGGCCGAGGGACAGGTGCGGATCGCTGTCCGCGCCGCTGGCGTGAACTTCCGCGACGTCCTGCTCGCGCTGGGCATGTATCCGGACGAGGTCCCGCTCGGCGGGGAGGGCGCGGGCGTGGTCACCGAGGTCGGACCCGGCGTGCCGGACCTGGCCGTCGGCGATCGGGTGACCGGGATGTTCGGCGGCTCGTTCGGCCCGGCCGCCATCGCCGACCACCGGCTGGTCGCGTCCATTCCGGACAGCTGGTCCTTCGAGCAAGCCGCCGCCGTCCCGATCGCCTACCTCACCGCATACCTCGGGCTGGTCGAACTCGGCGGTCTCAGCGCCGGGGAATCGGTGCTGATCCATTCCGCGGCCGGCGGCGTCGGGGTCGCGGCCGTGCAACTCGCTCGCCACCTCGGAGCGGAGGTGTTCGGCACCGCCAGCCCCGGCAAATGGGACACTCTGCGCGAGCTCGGCCTCGACGACGCGCACATCGCCTCGTCCCGCACGCTCGAGTTCGCGGACAAGTTCGGCCAGGTCGACGTCGTCCTCAACTCCCTGACCGGCGAGTTCGCCGACGCCTCGCTGCGCCTGCTGCGGCCGGGCGGGCGGTTCCTGGAGATGGGCAAGACCGACCTGCGCGACCCGGCGGCCTACCCCGAACTGAGATATCAACCGTTCGACCTGATGCGCGTCCGGCCGGACGACATCCGGCGGCTGCTCACCGACGTGCTCGCGCTGTTCGCACAGGGCGCGCTGCGGCTCCCGCCGATCACCAGCTGGCCGGTGGCGGGCGCACGCGACGCGTTCCGGTTCCTCAGCCAGGCGAAACACACCGGCAAGGTCGTGCTGACCCTGCCCCGGCGGCTCGATCCGGACGGCACCGTCCTGATCACCGGCGGCACCGGCACCCTCGGCCGCCTGGTCGCACGGCACCTGGTCGCCGAACACGGCGTCCGGCATCTGCTGCTGGTCAGCCGTCGTGGCACGGCCGAGGGCCTGTCCGATTTGGACGCGACGGTCACGGTCGCCGCCTGCGACGTCACCGATCCGGCCGCACTGTCCACTGTGCTCAGCAAGATCCCGGACGCCCATCCGCTCACCGCGGTCTTCCACGCCGCCGGAATCACCGATGACGGAACGGTCGAATCGCTCACTCCGGAACGAATCGACGCCGTGCTGCGCCCGAAGATCGATGCGGCGTGGCAGCTGCACACCGCGACCCAAAACCTCGACTTGGCGGCGTTCGTCCTTTTCTCATCCGCCACCGGCGTCCTAGGTGGACCGGGACAAGCGAACTACGCCGCAGCGAACGCCGCCCTGGACGCCCTCGCGCAGCATCGGCGCGCAGCCGGTCTTCCCGCGCAATCCCTGGCCTGGGGCCTGTGGGCGCCGAGCAGCACGCTCACCGGCGAATTGACCGACGCCGATCTGGCCCGCATCGCCCGCTCCGGCGTCGGAGCGTTGTCGGCCGAGGAAGGTTTGGCGCTGCTCGACGCCGCGATGGCGGTCGACGAGTCGGTGCTGGTCCCGCTGAAACTTCGCCCGGAACGCGCGGAAACAGTCCCGTGGCCCTTGCGCGGCTTGATCAAAGCCCCAGTACGCCGGGCGGCGGCCAAAACCGCGGAGCCCGCACCGCAGCAGGTGGACAATTTCGAGGAATTGGTCTGCGCGGAGGTGGCCGCGGTCCTCGGGCATCACGGAGCTTCGGCGATCGACCCGCAGCGGGCGTTCGCCGACCTCGGCTTCGACTCACTGTCCGCAGTGGAATTGCGCAACCGCCTCTCCGCCGCCACCGCGACCACGCTCCCTGCGACGCTGGTGTTCGACTACCCGACCCCGGCCGCGCTCGCCGCGCACCTGAGCCGTTCCGCGGAACCCGAGCCAGTGGTGCCAGCCCAGCAGGCGTCCGCCGACGACGAGCCGATCGCGATCATCGGCATGGCCTGCCGGTTCCCCGGCGACACGCGTACGCCCGAACAGTTCTGGCAATTCCTCCTGCAGGACGGCGACGGCGTCACCGAATTCCCGCGCGACCGCGGCTGGAATCTCGACACCCTGTTCGACGACGATCCCGACCGATCCGGAACCAGTTACGTCACCCAAGGCGGATTCCTGGCGTCAGCGGCGGAATTCGACGCGGACTTCTTCGGAATCAGTCCCCGCGAAGCCCGCGCGATGGACCCGCAACAGCGGTTGCTGCTGGAGACGTCGTGGGAAGCGCTCGAACGCGCGGGCATCGACCCGGCGGTGGTGCGCGGAAGCCAGACCGGGGTGTTCGTCGGCGCGATGCGCCAGGATTACGGCCCGATGCTGCACCAGCCCGTTCCCGGAGGTGAGGGCCACCGGTTGACCGGCAGCGCGGCAAGCGTCGCCTCCGGCCGGATTTCCTACACCTTCGGCTTCGAAGGCCCGGCCATGACGGTCGACACCGCTTGCTCGTCGTCGCTGGTCGCGATGCATCTCGCCGGAAACGCACTTCGCCGCGGCGAATGCACTCTCGCCCTGGCTGGTGGCGCGACCGTGATGGCCACGCCCGGCCTGTTCACCGAGTTCAGCCGTCAGCGCGGGCTCGCCCCGGACGGTCGATGCAAGGCCTTCGCTGGAGCTGCCGACGGCACGGCGTGGGCCGAAGGCGCGGGAATGCTGTTGCTGGAAAGGCTTTCCGACGCCGAGCGCAACGGGCACCGTGTTCTGGCGGTGGTGCGCGGCTCGGCAGTGAACCAGGACGGTGCGTCCAATGGCCTGACCGCGCCGAATGGCCCTTCTCAGGAACGAGTGATCCGCGCCGCGCTAGCCTCCGCTGGTCTGTCCACTGCGGACATCGACGCGGTGGAAGGACACGGCACGGGAACGTCGCTGGGCGACCCGATCGAGGCTGGAGCGCTGCTCGCGACCTACGGCCAGGACCGCGACCGTCCATTGTGGCTCGGCTCGGTCAAGTCCAATATCGGGCACACGCAGGCCGCTTCCGGCGTGGCGGGCGTGATCAAGATGGTGCTGGCCATGCGAGACGGCCTGCTGCCGCGCAGCCTCCACGTCGATGAACCGTCGCCACACGTCGACTGGTCATCCGGTGCCGTGCGCCTGCTGACCGAGCCGACGGCATGGCCGGAGGTGGATCGTCCGCGCCGGTCAGCGGTTTCGTCGTTCGGCGTGAGCGGCACCAACGCGCACATTATCCTTGAGCAGGCTGCCGTTGCGGAGGTTCCGTCCGGGAAACCGCTGTCGGCACCGTTGGTGCTTTCCGCGCGCTCTCCGCAAGCGCTCGCTGACCAAGCCGCTCGCTTACTGTCCTTTGTAGACCAGCCAGATCTTGCCCGCGCCCTCGCGACCACGCGGACCGCGCATCCGTACCGCGCGGCCGTGCTCACCGATTTCCGGTCCGGTCTCGCCGCGCTCGCCGAGGGGGTCGACGCCCCTGGCGTGGTCAACGGCAAAGCGGAGGCAGGCAAACTCGCCTTCACCTTCTCCGGCCAAGGATCGCAACGACTCGGCGCAGGACGGGAACTCAGTGCGGAATTCCCGGTGTTCGCGGCTGCTTTCGACGAGGCGTGCCAGGCGCTCGATCCGCACCTTCCCCGCGGTATCCGGGAGATCATTTTCGCCGCCGAAGGCACTCCTGAAGCCGCGCTGCTGGAACGCACCGGCTATACGCAGGCCGCGCTGTTCGCCACCGAAGTCGCGCTTTACCGCTTGCTTGAACATTGGGGCCTGCGCCCGGACTATCTGGCCGGACATTCAGCCGGTGAGCTGGCGTGCGCGCACGTCGCGGGCGTGCTGACGCTGGCCGATGCCGCGGCGGTGGTCGGAGCGCGGGCGCGGCTGATGGACCGGACGTCCGGGAACGGCGCGATGTTCGCGATCGAGGCCACCGAGGACGAAATGACCCCGACGCTCGCCGGCCGCGAGCACGAGGTCGGCATCGCCGCGGTCAACGGGCCGACGTCGCTCGTGCTGTCCGGGGAAGACACGGTCGTCGCCGAGATCGCCGCGCAGTGGCGCGAACGAGGCCGACGAACCCGACGGCTGGACGTGAGCGTGGCCGCGCATTCCCCGCAGATGGACGAGATTCTCGGGGAATTCCGGGAAGCCGTCGCCGCGGTGACCTTTGGCGAACCGGCGTTGCCGATCGTCTCGACCGTAACCGGACAACTCGTCGCACCGGAGGAAATGCGCACTCCGGACTATTGGGTGCGGCATTTGCGCCAAGGTGTCCGGTTCTTCCCCGCGATTCGCTCATTGGCCGAGCTTGGGGTAACTGCCTTTGTGGAGGTCGGGCCAGCCAACGTATTGACCGCGACCACTGCGGACTGCCTGCCGGAAACGGCGGACGCGCTCCTGGTCTCGTCGATGCGCAAGGACCGTCCGGAAGCCGCGGCGCTCCTGGAGACGGTGGCCCGGCTCCACGTGCACGGGTTCAGTCCGGAGTGGACCGAAGTGTTCGCCGGACGCGAGGCCGCGACGGTGGACCTGCCGACGTATGCCTTCCAGCACCGGCACTTCTGGCTTACCGCTCCGGAACGCGACGCAGCCGCGGCCGGTCTCGCCCCGATCGATCATCCGCTGCTGGGCGCGAGCGTCGCACTGGCCGACGGCGACCGCGCCGTGTTCACCGGCCGCATTTCGGTTTCCGCGCAGCCTTGGCTGGCCGATCACGTGGTGTCCGGGCAGATCGTGGTGTCCGGGACTTCGCTGCTGGAACTGGCTCTCCGGGCCGGTGCCGAACTGGGTTGCGGGACCCTCGCCGAGCTGATCCTGGACACACCGCTGGTGCTTCCGGCGGACGGCAGCGTCACCGTGCAGCTCGTCGTGGCCGAACCGGACGAATCCGGCCGTCGTGCACTGGACTGCTATTCCCGATCGGATCCGGCACTGCCTTGGACCAGGCATGCGCGCGGCGTCCTGGCACCGACTGAGCCGGTAGAAGCGGAATGGCCCACCCTGCCGGATGGCGAGTCCGAAGTAGACGTGGACGAGCTGTACGCGACGATGGCGGATCGCGGCCTCGACTATGGCCCGGTGTTCCGCGGCCTGCGGCGGGTGTGGTTGCCGGACGGTGACCTGATTGCCCTGGTCGAGCTCCCGGACGAGACCGAACCGGACGCCTTTGGCCTGCACCCGGCACTTCTCGACGCGGCCTTGCACGCCTTGGCTGCCCGGGATGAGACCGGCGCCGCGTCGCTTCCGTTCTCCTGGAGTGGCGTCACCCTGCACACGACCGGTGCTCGCACGCTGAAGGTGCGGCTGACTCCGGTTCCCGGCGGATACTCAGTGACAGCCGCGGATCACCATGGCCGACCGGTTCTGTCGGTGGAATCGCTGGCACTGCGACCGGTTTCGCTGGATCGGCAGGTGGACGACGCTCTGTTCACCGTGGACTGGCAACCGATCGAGCTTCCCGTCTCAGACCTCGGCTACACCGCGTGGGGCGGCGAAGCTTCGGAGTTCGTGGTCCTGCCCAGTTCCTCCGGCGATGCTCTGACGGAGCTGCATCGCGTGTTGCCGATCCTCCAGACCTGGTTGGAAGACGACCGGTTCGCTCAGTCCGCATTGGTCGTGCTCACGAGAGAGGCGGATCCGGCTGGCGAGGCCGTCCAAGGCTTGGTCCGCGCCGCCCAGGCGGAAAACCCGGGCCGGTTCATCCTGATCTCAGCCGACACCGACGCACCAGACCTCAGCGGTGCGCTGGCGTCCGGCGAGCCCCAGATCTCTTTGCGAGACGGAAAAGCGTACGTGCCACGGTTGGTCCGCGCACCGTCCACTGTGGATGAGGAGTGGACTGGCACCGTCCTGATCACCGGCGGCACCGGAGGACTCGGCTCGTTGCTGGCCCGGCACCTGGTCGCCGAACGCGGCGTGCGAGACCTGGTGCTCGTCAGCCGCCGAGGCCGCGCGGCGACCGGGGCAGCGGAGCTCGAAGCCGAGTTGTCGGAACTCGGCGCGACCGTTCGGATTGAGGCGTGCGACGTCGCCGACCGGAGCGCGACGGCAACCTTGCTCGGCTCGATCGACAATCTCGGCGCGGTGGTCCACGCGGCGGGCCTGCTGGACGACGGCGTCGTGGAGTCCCTGACACCGGAGCGGATCGACCAGGTCTTCCACGCGAAGGCGACCGCGGCTCAGAACCTCCACGAGCTGACTCCGGGCGTGCCGCGGTTCGTGCTGTTCTCCTCGGCGGCAGGCATCCTCGGCAGCCCCGGGCAGGGCAACTACGCGGCGGCCAACGCTTATCTTGATGCCCTTGCTCGCCAACGGGTCGCCGGCGGGCTTTCCGCGGTGTCGCTGGCGTGGGGTCCGTGGGCGTCCGGTATGGCAGGCGCACTGGACGAGGCTTCCCGGCGGCGCATCGAACGTCTTGGCCTCACCCCGCTCACTCCGGAAGAGGGTCTGCGCCTATTCGACGCAGCCGTTGCCGGGCCGCCGCTGTCGGTGCCGCTCCGGCTGAACCTTCCGGCACTTCGCGAGCGTGCGAAGACCGGGGAGAACCCGGTGTTGCTGCGGAGCCTGATCCGAGTCCCGGCGAGGTCCGCTGTGGCCAGCACGTCCGGCCTGAGTGCCGAGCTGGCTGCGTTGGACGAAGCAGGCCGTCGGCGTTTGCTGCTGGACACGGTGCGGTCGGCAGTAGCGGCGACACTCGGCCACGACGAACCGGTCGACGAGCACCGAGCGTTCAACGATCTCGGCTTCGACTCATTGACCTCAGTCGAACTGCGCAACCGACTGTCCACAGTGAGCGGACTGCGGCTGCCGACGACGTTGGTGTTCGACCACCCGACGACCGAGTCCGTTGTGGACTATCTGTTGTCGAAGCTGACCGCGCGGGCAACCACTCAGCGCGCAGTGGCGACCACGCCGTCCGACGAGCCGATCGCCATCGTCGGCATGGCCTGCCGGTATCCCGGCGGGGTCGAGACCCCGGAAGACCTGTGGCACCTGGTCACCCGCGACGGAAGCGGGATCTCGTCCTTCCCCGCCGACCGGGGCTGGGACCTCGACCGGCTCTACCATCCCGACCCCGACCATCCCGGCACCAGTTACGTCACCGAAGGCGGCTTCCTCGCCGGCGCGGCGGAATTCGACGCGGAGTTCTTCGGGATCAGCCCGCGTGAAGCCGTCGCGATGGATCCGCAGCAGCGGTTGCTGCTCGAGGTGTCGTGGGAAGCGTTCGAGCGCGCCGGGATCGACCCGACATCCGTGCGCGGCAGCCGGACCGGGGTGTTCGCCGGGGTCATGCACCACGACTACGCGAGCCGGATGCCCGTTCTGCCCGAGGAAGCCGAGGGCTACCTCGGAGCCGGAACGGCCGGAAGCGTCGCCTCCGGCCGGGTTTCGTACTCGTTCGGGCTGGAAGGCCCAGCGGTCACGGTGGACACCGCGTGCTCGTCTTCCTTGGTAGCCATGCATTTGGCCGCGCAGTCGCTGCGCGCGGGGGAGTGCACGCTCGCGTTGGCCGGCGGGGTCACCGTGCTCGCGACACCTGGTTTGTTCACCGAGTTCAGCCGCCAGCGCGGCCTCGCTCCCGACGGTCGCTGCAAGGCGTTCTCGGCGGCTGCCGACGGGACGGTGTGGGGCGAAGGTGCGGGCATCCTGTTGCTGGAACGCTTGTCGGACGCCAAGCGCAACGGCCGCCGGATTCTCGCTGTCCTGCGCGGTTCGGCAGTGAACCAGGACGGCGCGTCGAATGGCCTGACCGCGCCGAACGGCCCGTCGCAGGAACGCGTCATCCGGACGGCTTTGCAATCGGCCGGATTGTCCACACAGGACATCGACGCGGTGGAAGCGCACGGCACCGGCACCGCGCTCGGTGATCCGATCGAAGCACAGGCGTTGCTCGCGACCTACGGACAGGACCGGGACCGTCCGCTGTGGCTGGGCTCGATCAAATCGAACATCGGCCACACTCAGGCGGCGGCCGGGGTCGCGGGCGTGATCAAGATGGTGCTGGCGATGCGCGACGGCCTGCTGCCCCGCACGTTGCACGTGGATGCGCCGACCCCGCACGTGGACTGGGAAAGCGGAGCGGTTCAGCTGCTCACCGAACCGGTGGAGTGGCCGGAGGCGGACCGGCCGCGGCGGGCGGCGGTGTCGTCGTTCGGCATCAGCGGCACGAACGCGCACGTGATCGTGGAACAGCCGCCGGCCGCCGAACCCCCGGCGCGGGCGGAAAGCCCGGTGCCGGTCGTGGTGTCCGGCCGGGGCGAACCCGCGCTTCGCGCTCAAGCCGCGCGGCTGCGTGCCTGGCTCGACGAGGAAGCCGACTGGACCGGCGCTGCCTACACCCTCGCGACGGCGCGGACGGCGTTCGAGAACCGAGCAGTCGTGCTCGCGGGCGACCGGGCTGGGCTGACGGCTGGCCTCGATGCGCTGACCAGCGGCAACCCGGCGGCTGGGTTGGTGGAAGGAACTACGCGGGCCGCCGGGCAGGTGGCGTTCGTGTTCCCTGGCCAGGGCTCGCAGTGGGTCGGGATGGCGCGCGAGCTGGCGGCAAGCTCGAAGGTTTTCGCGGCCCGATTGGCGGAATGTGCGAAGGCGCTCGCCGAGTTCGTGGACTGGTCCCTGGATGACGCGCTGGCCGACAGCTCACTGCTGAACCGGGTCGACGTCGTGCAGCCCGTGTCGTGGGCTGTGATGGTCTCGCTGGCGGAGCTGTGGCGTTCCTATGGCGTGGAACCAGCCGCGGTGGTCGGCCACAGCCAGGGAGAGATCGCCGCTGCGTGCGTCGCCGGAGCATTGTCTTTAACAGACGGTGCGCGAATCGTTGCGTTGCGAAGTCGGCTGATCGGCGAAGTGCTGGCTGGGCAGGGCGGAATGGTCTCGGTAGCCCTGCCGGTCGACGAGCTGACCGACCTCCTCGTCGATCTGGAGGTGGCGGCGGTCAACGGCCCGTCGTCCACAGTGGTCTCCGGCAGCCCGGCGGCGGTCGACAAGCTGCTGGAAGTGTGCGAATCCCGGGACATCCGGGCCCGGCGGATCGCGGTGGACTACGCGTCGCATTCCACCCAGGTCGAGTCCATTCAGGACCAGCTCGCCGCGCACCTCGCCGGAAGCACCGCCGGACCCGCCGCGGTTCCGTTCTATTCGACGGTCACCGGGGATTGGCTCGACACCGACGGTCTCGACGCCGGGTACTGGTACCGGAATCTCCGACAGACAGTCCTCTTCGATCAGTCGGTGCGCGCGCTCTACGCGGCCGGATATCGGACGTTCATCGAGGTCAGCCCCCATCCGGTGCTCGTCCCGACGATCGCCGAAAGCGTGCCGGACGCGGTCGCAGTCGGCTCGCTCCGGCGCGACGACGGCGGTCTCGACCGTTTCCACCAGTCCCTCGCCGAGGCTTACGTGCGGGGCGTCCAGGTCGAGTGGGCCGCGGCCTTCCCCGCCGGGATCCAGCCTGCCGAGTCGCCGACGTATGCCTTCCAGCGCCAGCGGTACTGGCTCGACGCGCCCGTGACCAGCGCAGACGCCGAAGACGCTAGCTTCTGGGCCGCCGTGGAGGGTGACTCGCTGGCGACGTTGCTCGGCGTGGACGAGAGCGCGCTCGCCCCGGTGCTTCCCGCGCTTTCGGAATGGCGCAAGAAGAGCCAGCAACGGTCCGATGTGGACTCCTGGCGCTACCGGACGGTGTGGCGTCCCGCGCCAGTCGCGGAGGTCCAGCTCACCGGCCGGTGGGTGCTGGTGTCGCGAGAGGAGAACCCGGCCTACGCCCGGGCGCTGGCAGACGCTGGCGCCTCGGTGGTCACCGTCGAGCCGGGCTCGCCGATCGGCGAAGCGGACGGCGTCGTCTCTCTGCTCGCGCTCAGCGACGACGGCCTCGAATCCACTCTGGACCTGATCAAGACCGCAGGCGACACTCCGCTGTGGCTGGTCACCTCCGGCGCGATCGCGACTGGCCCAGAAGACGAGGTCACCGCGCCTCGGCAAGCCATGGTGTGGGGATTGGCCCGGACCGCCGCGCTTGAATACCCGCGCCGCCGCGGTGGTGTCGTCGACCTCGACGGGCCTGCGCTGCTCCCGGCAGTGCTGGCCGGAAACGAGGACCAGGCGGCGATCCGCGAGTCCACAGTGTTCGTACGCCGTCTCATGCCCGCTCCATTGCGGACAGACTCCCGCTGGCAACCGCGCGGCACGGTGCTGATCACCGAGGGACCCAGCCAGCCCAGCGAGGCCATCACCCAGTGGCTGGCCGAGAACGGCGCGGAGCGAGTGGTCCTGATCGGCGATGACACTGCGAAGCCGTTCCCGGACGACCTCGGCGTACCGGTCATCCGCGAGGTGTGCGACGTCGCGGACCGAGAGGCGCTGACCCGAGTGCTGGCCGCTGTCCCCGGCGAACTGACCGCCGTCATCCACGGAGCGGGAGAGGTCACCTCGGGAACGCTGGCCGATACAACGCCGGACGAGCTTGCCGCAGCCGTGCGGACGAAGGTGCTTGGTGCGGTCAACCTGCATGAACTGGTGTCCGATGTGGACGCCTTTGTGCTCTTCTCGTCGGTTTCCGGCGTGTGGGGTGCGGCCGAGCAGGGTGCGTTCGGGGCGGCCAACACCTTCCTGGACGCCTTGGCTGAACACCGCCGTCAGCAAGGTTTGCCCGCTACCTCGGTCGCGTGGGGGCCGTGGGCTGGTGCGGGACTAGGCGCTGGCGACGAGGAAACCGAACGCGACCGCCGGGAACAACTCCGCCGACGCGGCGTCTTCGCACTGTCCGCCGAACGCGCCCTTCCCGCCTTGGCCGACGCGGTGGCGAATGGGGATCCCACCGTCGTCCTCGCGGATATCGACTGGAATCGGTTCCTGCCCGCGTTCACCGCGGTTCGCCCGAGCGCGTTGTTCGAGGAACTGGAATCGACGCCGGAGAACGACAACACCGCCGAACCGACGCTGGTGGCCAAGCTGACGGGGCTGTCCGAAGAGGACCAGCTGCGCGAGCTGACCGAACTGGTCCGCGGCGCGGTCGCGGCCGTGCTGTCCCATCCGGACCCGGCGGCGTTGCCCGCCGGACGAGCCTTCCGCGAACTCGGCTTCGACTCGCTCGCCGCGGTCGACCTCCGGAACCGGCTCGGCGCGGCCACCGGAGTCCGGTTGGCGGCCACCGTCGTCTTCGACTACCCGACGCCCGCCGACCTCGCGAAGCACCTGCGCACGCAACTCGTGGCGACGCAAGTGTCCGGCGTGCCAGCAGGTTCCGTGGACGAGGAGCTCGATCGGCTGCACGGAATGCTCACCGCGGAGTCCGACGAGGACACTCGCCGCCGCGTCCGGGAGCGGCTGGCCGCACTCGTCGCCGAACTGACCCCGGAGGCCGAGGACGAGCCAGTCGCGGACCGGCTCGGCGCGGCGTCCGACGAGGAGATCTTTCGGTTCATCGACACGGAGCTGAACTGACATGAGTGACGCCGAGCGGCTTCGCGAATACCTGCGCAAGGTCACCGTCGATCTGCACGAGACCCGGAAGCGGATGAAAGAGCTCCAGGACCGGGCCGCGGAACCCATTGCCGTCGTGTCGATGGCCTGCCGCTATCCCGGCCGGGTGCGGTCTCCGGAAGACTTGTGGCAACTGGTCGACGAAGGCCGCGACGCGATCTCCGCCTTCCCCGCCGACCGTGGCTGGAATCTCGACGAACTCTTCCATCCGGACCCCGACCACGTCGGCACCACGTATGTCCGAGAGGGAGGATTCCTTTCTAGGGTAGGCGGTTTCGACGCCGAATTCTTCGGCATCTCCCCGCGCGAAGCACTGGCGATGGACCCGCAACAGCGTCTCCTGCTGGAAGTTTCGTGGGAAGCACTCGAACGAACTGGCCTTGATCTGGCCGCGCTACGGGGAAGCGCGACCGGAGTGTTCGTCGGCAGCGGAGCGCCGGATTACAGCATGGTGGTCTCGCAGGCGACCGAAGACCTCGGCGGATACCTGATGACCGGCAACGCGGGCAGTGTACTGTCCGGTCGGATTTCCTACACTTACGGCTTCGAAGGTCCATCGCTCACGGTGGACACCGCGTGCTCGTCTTCGCTGGTCGCGTTGCACTTGGCTTGCCGCGCGCTGCGCCGCGACGAATGTTCGCTCGCGCTGGCTGGCGGCGTTTCCGTGTTGAGCACCCCCGCCGGATACGTCGAGATGAGCCGTCAACGCGGCATGGCCCCGGACGGTCGAATCAAGGCCTTCGCCGCCGCGGCGGACGGCACTGCCTGGTCCGAGGGTGCCGGACTCCTTGTCCTGGAAAGACTTTCCGATGCGCAACGGCACGGCCACTCGGTGCTGGCGGTCGTTCGCGGGACCGCGATCAACTCCGACGGGGCAAGCAACGGTCTCACCGCACCGAACGGTCCTTCACAGGAACGCGTGATCCGGCAAGCCCTCGCTGACGCGGGAGTTCCGGCGGCCGATGTCGACGCGGTCGAGGCGCACGGCACCGGCACCGAACTCGGCGACCCCATAGAGGCCAACGCTTTGCTCGCCACCTACGGACGGAACCGGCCATCCGACCGTCCATTGTGGCTAGGCTCTCTCAAGTCCAATCTCGGTCACGCCGGCGCGGCGGCCGGGGTCGCGAGCGTGATCAAAATGGTCATGGCGCTCCGGGCGGGAACTCTGCCCAAGACGTTGCATGTGGACGAACCGTCCCCGAAGATCGATTTCGCCCAAGGCGGCGTCGAACTGCTCACCGAACCCCGCCCGTGGCCCGTTTCGGACCGGCCGCGCCGGGTTGGCGTCTCCGCGTTCGGCATCAGCGGCACCAACGCGCACGTGATCCTGGAGCATCAACCCGAACCGGCCGTCGTCCCGCCGGAATTCACTTCGCCGATTCCCTTGCTGATTTCCGGCCGTACCGAGACCGCGGTGCGGGCACGGGCCGAGCGATTGCTCCCGCTCGTTGCCGGACCCGAGCGGCTCGCTGACGTCGGCTGGTCGCTGCTGCGCTCGGCGGATTTCGAATACCGAGCGGCAGTCGTGGCCGACCACCGAGCCGCCGCCAGCACAGCCCTGCGCGCCTTGGCGTCCGGTGAAGAAAACCCCAGGTTGGTCCGCGGCGTGGCTCAGCCGGTCGGGCAAGCGGTGTTCGTCTTTCCCGGCCAAGGTTCCGAATGGGTCGGAATGGCCGCTGGTCTGCTGGAGTCCGCGCCCGCCTTCGCACGTTCGATGGCGGACTGCGAGTCCGTCCTTTCCGGACTGGTGGACTGGTCGCTGCGCTCCGCGATCGGCGACCAAGAATTGCTGAAGCGGATCGACGTCGTACAGCCAGTGCTGTTCTCGGTGATGGTCTCGCTGGCGGAACTCTGGAAATCTTATGGAGTTTCCCCAGCCGCCGTTGTCGGCAGCAGTCAGGGCGAGGTCGCCGCGGCTTGCGTCGCTGGCGCACTGTCCCTTGCGGACGCCGCGAAGATCGTCGTCCTGCGCAGCCGGTTGTTCGCCGAAGAACTGGAAGGCCGCGGCGCCGTGGTCGCCGTCGGCGCACCCGCCGCACAAGTGAAGCAACGCCTGGCCGCTTTCAACGGACAGTTGACCATTGGCGGCATCAACAGCCCGAGCGCCGTCACGGTAGTGGGAGAACTCGAGCCGCTGGAGGCGTTCGTGGCCGCCTGCACGGCGGACGGAATCCGCACTCGCGCAGTGTCCACAGTGGCCTCGCACTCGCCGAAACTCGAACCCTTGCGGGAGCGGTTCCTGAAAATGGTCGCCGACATCACCCCGCGACCGGGCGAAATTCCGTTCTGCTCCACCGTCACTGGCGAATTCGTGCCGACCGAGTCGCTCAACGCCGAGTACTGGTACGACAACGTCCGCGAGATGGTCAACTTCGACGGCGGTATCCGCACACTGATCGCCGCTGGACACCGCTTCTTCATCGAGGCCAGTCCGCACCCGGTGCTCACGTCGTCGATCACGGAAACCGGTGAAGACGCCGCCGTCGAGGTGACGACAGTCGGCTCGCTCCGCCGCGACGAGGGCGACCTGTCGCGATTCCTCCTTTCCGTCGCCGACGCCCAGGTGCACGGCCTGCCGGTGGACTTGACCCCTGCGTTTGAAGGCGCGGAACCGCGACACGTCACCCTGCCGACCTACCCGTTCCAGCACGAAACCTACTGGCCGGAAGTTCGCCCGGCGACCAGCGCGGCTCCCGAGGATTCCTGGCGCTACCGGATCACCTGGCGACCAATGCCAGACCCGGCCACGACAACGCTTTCCGGCCACTGGCTCGCGGTAGTCCCGGAGAACAACGCCTGGGCCGACCACTGCCTGGACGCCCTCGCCAGCCGCGGCGCGAAGCTAACCAGAATGACCGAGATCGACCGAGACCTCCTGAACCAGCCCGGCACTCGAGGCATCATCTCGCTCCTCGACTTCGCGGGCACGCTCGCGCTGCTCCGCGCCCTCGACACAGACCTTCCGCTGTGGCTCACCACCTCCGGCGCAGTCGCGGCCGACAACACGACGCCAGATCCTGACCAGGCCGCGATCTGGGGCCTCGCCGCAGCGATCGCAGTCGAGCGCCCCGGTGTCTGGGGCGGAGTCATCGACCTGCCGGAATCACTCGACGATTCGACCACCGCACTGTGGTCGGCCGCCTTGTCGAACGACACCGGCGAGGATCAGATCGCAGTACGGAACGCAGGCTTGTTCGCCCGCCGCCTAGTCCGTGCCGCGCCTAGCGTCGGAACTTGGTCGTGGCAGGGCACGGTCCTCGTGACCGGTGCCGACACTCCCATGGGCGCACACACCGCCCGCTGGCTCGCCGACAACACCTCCGCGGAACTCGTCCTGACTGTCCAACCAGGACAGACGACATCGATTGACGCACCGGTAGTCGAATGCGACCTTGCCGACCACTCCGCAGTCGCTAATCTGCTTGCCTCGCGGGAACTTTCGGCGATCGTGCACACAGCAGTCCCGCTGGACGAAGGCTCACTGGACAATCTGACCCCGGAGATGTTCGAGTCCGGCTTAGCCGGTGCCCGGAACCTGCACGACCTGGCCGATGTCCCGCTGATCCTGTTCTCTTCGATCTCCGGCACCTTCGGCGGAGTCGGCCAAGGCGTCTACGCCGCTGTCACCGCCACTTTGGACGCCCTAGCCGAGCGAGACGGAACGTTCTCCGTCGCCTGGGGCCCATGGGCAACCGGGGAGGAAGCCGACGAGGTCCGCCGCGAACGCCTAGGCAGCCGGGGAATCCGCCTGCTCGACCCGGACCGGGCAATGTCCGCGCTGTCGCTGGGAAAGTCCCACCTCCTGCTCGCCGACCTCGACTGGCCAACCTTCGCCGATGCCTACCGCGCCAACGGCGACCGTCCGCTGATCGCCGACCTCGCCCCCCGTCCGGTCCCGAAGGCCACCGAAACCGGACAAGCCGACCGGCTCGCCGCGTTGCCCGTCGAAGAACGCCAGCGGGCTTTGCTCGACCTGATCCGCAGCAAAGCCGCCGCCGTGCTGGGTCATCATTCAGCCGCCTCAGTAGACCCGCGCCGCCGATTCCTGGAACACGGCTTCGATTCACTGACCACAGTGGACCTTCGCAACCGCCTCAACGCCGCGACCGGCCTACGGGTCCCGGTGTCCGCGTTCCTGGAACACCCCACCCCGGAGGCGTTGGCCCATCGGCTGAATGGCGAATTCAGTGGACCGAGGGTGGCAGACAGTCCGCTGGCGGCCCTTCTGACGCAAGCCCGGGAGTCCGGCAAACTGCCCGAATTCCTGGACGTCCTCGCCGCAGCCGCCAAACTCCGCCCCACCGCCGACGAAGGCCAGCCCACGACAGTCCCGCTCACCACGACCGGCCCCGCGCCGAAGCTCGTCTGCCTCCCATCGGTGCTGGCCACCTCGGGACCGCACCAGTTCGCCCGGTTCGCCGCGGCCCTGCGTGACGAAAGACCCGTCTCCGCCCTCTCCCTCCCGGGTTTCCCAGCTGGAGAACCACTCCCGGCGACCCTCGAAACGCTGGTCGAGACCCTCGCCGCCGAGGTCGCGAGAACCGAGGGCCCGTTCGTCCTGGCCGGCTACTCGTCCGGCGGCCTCCTCGCCAACGCCGTAGCCGCCGCCCTGGAACGCACCGGGACCGCCCCGCTCGCCGTGGTTCTGCTCGACACCTTCGTCCTGGGCCCGGACCCGGCAGCCTGGTCGGGCGTCCTGGACGGAATGGCCGCCCGGCTGGCCGAAACCGGTCTGGCCGACGACACCCGCCTCACCGCGATGGGCGCGTATCTCAGTCTGCTGCGGACGTTCTCCCCGGCGGAGATCGACACTCCGGTGCTCCTGGCGAGAGCCGCCGCGGGCATCCTCGCGGAGTGGCCAGGCCCGCACGACACGACGGAGCTGGCCGGGGACCACTTCACGATTCTCGAAGACGCGGCCGACGACGCCGCGAAGGCAGTACACGAATGGTTGGAGAAGCTGGCGGTGGAAAAGTCATGACAGAGCGAACGACAGTTCTGGTCATCGGAGCCGGACCGTGCGGGCTCGCGGTCGCGGCGGAGCTGGCGCGGCTCGACGTGCCGGTGACCGTCGTGGACGCCGCTCCCGAACCGGGTGCCGGGTCCCGCGCGATTCTGTTGTGGCCGCCGGTGCTGGAGGTATTGACCGAACTCGGCGTCGCCAACCAGGCGCGCGAGCAGGGACTCGGCCCGGCGGCGTTGCACTATCACCTGCCGTCCGGGGTGGGCGCGCGCGTCGCGCTCGACGACGACAACCGGCCGCTCGTGCTTCCGCAGGAGAAAACGACCGCGTTGCTGGAAAAGGCCGTGCACGATTTCGGCGGCACCGTCGAGCGAGGCGTGCGCGTGACGAAAGTCGTGCCCGGTGCGGAATCGGTACTGGTCGCCGCCACCGCCGACGACGGCACCGCACGCGAATTCGAAGCCGACTGGGTCATCGGCGCCGACGGCCACCGCAGTGAAGTGCGCGCTCAGCTGGACATCGCCTTCGACGGCGAGCACATCCCGGTGTCGTTCCTGCTCGCCGAAGGCCGCCTCGAAGGCGGCATCCGCCGCGACGAGGTGCACTACTTCCTCAGCGACTCCGGCGTCCTGCTGCTGGCACCCCTGCCCGGTGGCGAGTTCCGGATCTCCGGTTCTCTCCCGCCCGGCGCGAAACCAGACGAAGAGCAGGTGCAACGCCTTCTGGATGAACGCGGCCCCGGCAGGCTGAAAGTCGTTTCGCTGCGCACCATCACGACTTTCTCCAGCGACGAACGCATCGCCGCCCAACTCCGCGCGGACCGCGTCTTCCTGGTCGGTGACGCCGCGCACGTGCACAGCCCCATCGGCGGCCAAGGCCTGAACCTCGGCATCCCCGACGGCCGCAACCTGGCGTGGAAACTGGCCGGCGTGCACCACGGCCGCCTCGCCCCGGCGATCCTCGACACCTACGACCCGGAACGCCGCGCCGCAATCCAGCAAACCCTCCGCGCCACCGGCATGATGGCGCGGCAATCGGTGGCCGGCCCCCTCGCTCGCAAGGTGCGCAACCTGACCTGGCGACTGGCGCAGTCGAGCGGGATGCTGGAGCGGAAGTTCGCCCCCGCACTGGCCGGCTGGCGTTCGGAATGCCCGGATCCCTTGCCCGGCAGCGGAAAACTCGCCGCCGCCCGCTCGTGGCCACGCCCCGGAACCCGCGACCCGCGCTGGCTGCCGAAACCCGACCGCGATCTGGCCGGGCAGTTCCAGCTCGTGACGTTCGGCCCGCCGCACAGCGAACTCGCCACCCGCGCGGCAGCCCTGGCGACGCGGATGCCGGGAACCGTCGCGCATTTCAGCCTGGGCGGTTCGCGGGAAGGGTTCGTGCTGCTGCGCCCGGACGCCTACATCGCCGCCGCTGGCCCGGCCGAACTGTTCCCCGAGGTGGTGCGGTTGGTGCGGGATTTGGCTTAGGTTCCGGCTGCGTGGTGGTTGCCCCGGAGGCTGAGGCTCGCTGCGGTGCGCATGAATGGCTTTCGGGGGTGGCGCGGTTGGTGCGGGATTTGGCTTAGATTTCGGTCGCGGGGTGCCGATCCCGGAGGTTGAGGCCTGCTGTGGTGCGCCTGAATGGCTTCCGGGGCGGCGCGGTTGGTACGGGACTTGGCGTAGGTTCCGGCCGCGTGGTGCCGACCCCGGAGGCTTAGGCCCGCTACGGTGCGACTGAATAGCGCAGCTGGTGCGGGACCTGGCTCAGGTTCCGGCTGCGGGGTGGTTGCCCCCAGAGGATTAGCCCGCCGCAGTGGGCCTAACTGGCTTCCGGGGCGCGGCAGGAGCGGGTGATGTGCCGGGCCTGGATGCTCGGCTGTGCTGGCTTCGCTCCGGCCGGATGGCGTTGCCGCGCCTGGACGCCTGAGCCTGCGCGCTTCGGCTTCGGAGGCGGCGCGGGTTCCGCGAGGCTGGCCGGAGTCGCGGCGGAAGGCCCCAATTCCGGAAACCCCCGCAGCCCCGCCCTACTTCCAGCTTGTCGGCGTCCGGGGCCGCGCTCCTCCCAGCGAACGCGGCACCCATCCCGGCTCTTCCCCAGAAACAGCCCTCGAGTGCCTAGCTCCGCACCAGCCGGGTAGCCGTGACCCCGTTCGGGAACGCCGTCCGTTCCGCCACCGTGAACACCGTCGGGTCGAAGCCGCCCTCCACCATCGGGATGCCCGCGCCCGCCACGACCGGGTAGCTCTTCAGCAGGATCTCGTCGATCTCCGGCAGCAGCGCACCGGCCAGTTTGCCGCCGCCGCACAGCCAGATGTCCTTTCCGGTTTCCTCCTTCTTCAAGTCTCTCACCAGGCCGATCGGGTCGCCGGGGACGACAGTCACCGCGGGGTCGAGGTCCGGTTTCAGGGTGCTCGACACGACGTACTGCCGCAGGTGCGCGTAAGGGCTGGGCACGGTCGGGTCGAGCTGGTGGGTCGCGCGGCCCATCAGGACGGTGTCGAACCGGCGGTTCGGAGAGTCCTCGACCCCGGCTCCCGCGCGGAAGGCGGTCGGGACGGTTTCCGGGTACAGCGTGGTCATGAACCCCATGTAGGCGGCGGCCTGCTGGGCGTCGCCCTGGGGGAAGAAGTCGAACTCGCCCGCGGGGCCGGCGATGCGGCCGTCGAGGGTGACCGCGATGTAGTACACGAGCTTTCGCATCTAGTAACTCCGTTTGTAGTACTATGGGTGAAGTGGTTTGAACCGTACAACTACAGCTGGAGTGGTGTCAAATGGTGCGCAGGAACGACCAGCGCAGGGCTGCGCTCGTCGACGCGGCGATCGAGGTCCTGGCCCGCGAGGGGGCGCGCGGGCTGACGTTCCGGGCGGTCGACGGAGAAGCGGGCGTGCCAGCGGGAACCGCGTCGAACTACTTCGCCAACCGGGACGAGTTGCTGACCCAGGCCGGCGCGCGGGTGTACGAGCGACTGCAGCCGGAGGACGATTCGGTCCCGCCCGCGCGCGAGGACCGGGAGTCCTACGCTCAGCTGATGCGCGAGCTGGTCAGCCGGGTCGCGGGGTTTCGCACCGGGTATCTCGCGTTGCTGGAGCTCCGGCTCGAGGCCACTCGACGACCGGAGTTGCGCAGGGTGCTGACGGAGCGGGTCCGGGCGGACGTCGAGGCGAATGTCGCGTACCACGAAGCGTCCGGGCTGCCCGGCGACGCCACCGCGGTCAAGCTGCTGATCCTCGCGCTGAACTGGCTGATCGTCGAACAGCTGACGCTGCCGGACGTTTTCTCCGAGGCGGAACGGGAAAAATTGATCACCGAAGCGGTCGAACGGATCGTCCTCCCCCGATAAGGACTACCTGGGGGAAGAGAACCGGTTCCAGCCCGCATATTTGCTTAGCCTAACCTTGCTTCCGCTGGTCGATGTGCGGTGCAATGAGGTATGGACCTGTTCTCGATCGGCGAGGTGTCGGCGCGCTTCGGGGTGCCGGTGTCAACGCTGCACTACTGGGAGAGCTGCGGCCTGATCGAGCCGCGGCGCCGCTCCGGCTGGCGGTTCTACGACCAGGACCAGCTTTACCGGATCGCGCTGATCCGCATCTGGCGGGAGACCGGCCAGTTGAGCCTCGACGACATCGCGGCGCTGCTCGGCGCGCGCGGCGAGTCCGGCGACTGGCGGAGCACGGTCACCGCCCGGATCGAGGCGATCCAGGAGCAGGTGACGCGGCTGCTCGACGCGCAGGCGTATCTGCAGCACCTCAGGACGTGTCACCACGACGGTCCCTTGGATGAGTGCCCGGCCTTCCGGGCCACGGTCGAATTGCCGGTCTCGAAGGCGGTCAAGTAGCTGTATTTCCCTGGTGGCACACGCTCTGAACTGGCAATACGCCACCTTAGGTGCCGAAGTGATGCCAAGTTGAGCCAGCGTGGCTTGCGGTGGTGCCATGCGTGTGCCATAGTGGTGCCATGGACTTGACCACGTACGTAAGCAACCTCGGGCGGGAATTCGCGACGCTGGCCGAGGCCGGCGGCGAAGAGGGACGCGCGCTGGTCGAGCGGCTCACCGGATCGCTCGAATCGGCGATCCGGATGACCCTCCTGGACACCCTGTCCGGCGCGGTCGACGAGATCACCCGGGATCTCGCGCCCGGCTCGGTCGAACTGCGCCTGCGCGGCCGCGACCCGAACTTCGTCGTGACCGCGCCGCCCGCCGAACCCGCCCCGCCCGCCGCGCCCGCGGCGGAACCGGCTCCGGAGGCCGAACCGCTGTTCTCCGAGGACGGGCCGTCCGCGCGGATCAACGTGCGGCTGCCCGAACAGCTCAAGGCCGCGGTCGAAGAGGCCGCCGCCAAGGAGGGCCGTTCGGTCAACGCCTGGCTCGTCCGGGCGGCCACCGCGGCGTTGCAGCAGCGGCCGGAGCGCGAACCGCGTGCCGAGCCGTCCGGCGGCACGTTTTCCCGGCAAAGCTTCACCGGCTGGGTCCGGTAGCTCCTTTCTTCGCTGATTCCTTCACCCGTCTCTGACCTGCGGAGACGGCACACCTATCCGAAACGTGGGGACAACCATGCCTAAATTCGACACTCCCGAGCCGATTTCCGTCACCCTCGACCTCGGGGTCGGCCAGGTCCGGTTCGCCGCGAGCGACCGCACCGACACGATCGTCGACGTCCGCCCGACCGACGACGCGGACTCGTCCGACGTGAAGGCCGCGCAGCAGGTCCGCGTCGACTACAGCAACGGCACGCTGCACATCACCGGCCCGAAGCTGCGGGCGTTCGACTTCTCCCGCAAGACCCGCTCGGTCGACGTGCTGGTCGAACTTCCCGCCGGTTCGCGGGTTTCCGCGGAGGTGCAGGCGGGCTCCTTCCAGGGCTCCGGGCAGCTCGGGCAGGCGCGGTTCAAGACCGCCGCCGGGAACATCAGCCTCGACCGCACCGGCCCGCTGCGCCTCGACACCTCGGTCGGCCACATCACGGTCGAGGAGGTCGCGGGCGACGCCGAGGTCACCACCTCGTCCGGGAAGGTCCAGCTCGGCCCGGTCGACGGCACGGTGACTGTCAAGAACTCCAATGGCGACACCACGATCGAGTCCGCTTCCGGCGACGTCCGGGTGCGTGCGGCCAACGGCGACATCACGGTCGAGCACGCCGGAGCCGGGGTCGACGCGAAGACGTCCAACGGCGCCATCCGGCTCGGCGAGGTCGTCCGCGGTTCGGTCCTGCTCGAAAGCGCGATCGGCGACCTGCGGATCGGCATCGCCGAGGGCACCGCGGCCTGGCTCGACGTGAAGACCAACTTCGGCCACGTGCGCAATCAGCTGGAGACCTCGGCGAGCCCGGGCGAGTCCAAGGAAACCGTCGAGGTTCGCGGGCACACCGCGTTCGGCGAAATCGTCATCCACCGCTCCTGACCATTACTGAGGGGAAACCTGTGTCCAGCAACCATTCCCGGCCGGCGATCGCCGCGACCGGACTGCGCAAATCCTTCGGCGACCACGTCGTGCTCGACGGCATCGACCTCACCGTCGCCCGCGGGACGGTCTTCTCGCTGCTCGGCGCGAACGGCGCGGGCAAGACCACCACGGTCAAGATTCTGTCCACTTTGCTCAATGCCGACGCGGGCGCGGCGCGGATCGCCGGATACGACCTCGCGTCGGAAGCGGACGGGGTGCGGGCCTCGATCGGCGTCACCGGGCAGTTCTCCGCGGTCGACAGCCTGTTGACCGGCGAGGAAAACCTGCTGCTGATGGCGGATCTGCACCACCTCGACCGGGCCGCCCGGCGGCACCGCACGGCGGAGCTGCTCGAGCAGTTCGACCTCGTCGAAGCGGCCAAGAAGCCGGTTTCCACCTACTCCGGCGGCATGCGGCGCCGCCTCGACCTGGCGTTGACGCTCGTCGGCGATCCGCGGGTGATCTTCCTCGACGAGCCGACCACCGGCCTCGACCCGCGCAGCCGCCGGGCGATGTGGGACATCGTGCGCAAGCTGGTGGCCGACGGGGTCACGATTTTCCTTACCACGCAATACCTCGAAGAAGCCGACGAACTGGCCGACCGGATCGCGGTGCTCAACCGCGGGCGGATCGTCGCCGAGGGCACCGCGGAAGAGCTGAAGCGCCAGATCCCCGGCGGACACGTCCAATTGCGCTTCGAGGAAGAGGCCGACCTCGGGAACGCGCAGCGTGCGCTGAGCGAGGCGACGCGGCAGAACGACGCGCTGGTGCTGCGCGTGCCCAGCGACGGAAGCCTGCAGTCGCTCAAATCGATGATCGACCGGCTCGACGCGTCGTCGGTGAAGGTCGGCGAACTGTCCGTGCACACCCCCGATCTCGACGACGTTTTCCTCGCCCTGACCGGCAACCCCACTGACGAAAAGGTGACTTCCCGATGACTGCTCCCGCTCTCGCCGGACCGGATCTGCGGTTCCACCCGGTGCGCGACTCGCTGACGATGTTGCGCCGCAACCTCAAACACATGCTCCGGTATCCGTCGATGACGATCATGCTGGTCGGAATGCCGGTCGTGTTCTTGCTGCTGTTCGTCTACGTCTTCGGCGGCACGCTCGGCGCCGGACTGGGCGGTGCCGGCGGCGGCAGAGCCGAGTACGCCAACTTCGTCGCGCCGACGATTCTGCTGATGACCATCACCGCCACCGTGCAGGGAACGGCGATTTCGGTGGCGATGGACCTGGCCGAAGGCGTTATCGCCCGGTTCCGGACCATGCACATCGCCCGGGTGTCGGTGCTGACCGGGCACGTGCTCGGCAGTGTGCTGCAAGCGTTGTTCGGGCTCGTGGTCGTCACCGGGGTCGCGCTGCTGGTCGGGTTCCGGCCCGCCGCCGGGGTCGGTTCGTGGTTCGCCGCGATCGGGTTCCTCGTGGTGGTGGCGCTCGCGCTGGTGTGGCTGTGCGTCGCGCTCGGACAGGTGAGCAAGAGCGTCGAAACGGCCAGCAACACGCCGATGCCGTTGCTGCTCCTGCCTTTCCTCGGCAGCGGGTTCGTGCCAGCCGACTCGATGCCGGGCGCGCTGCGGTGGTTCGCCGAGTACCAGCCGTTCACGCCGATCATCGAGACCCTGCGCGCGCTGCTGCTCGACAAGCCGCTCGGCAACCACCTGTGGTTCGCGCTCGGCTGGTGCGCCGTGCTGGGCATCGGCGGCTATCTCTGGTCCAAGAAGCTTTTCAATCGCGAATACGCACACTGAAAGGGGCACGGGGGATGACTGGCGAGGAGATCGTGCAAGGGGTTCCGATGGGGAGGGCGCCGGGGTGCCCGTTCGATCCGCCGCCGTCGCTGACCGCGGTGCGGGAACGGGCTCCGCTCACCCGGATGAAGTTCCCGGACGGGCACCTCGGCTGGCTGGCCACCGGGCACGCGGAGGTCCGGGCGATTCTGGGGGACCAGCGGTTCAGCAATCGGTACGAATTGTGGCACTACCCGTTTCCCGGGATGGAGCACTATCCGGAACTGCCGCCGGCTCCGGTGGGGGACATGACCGGGATCGACGCGCCGGAGCACACCCGGTTCCGGAAGCTGCTGACGGGAAAGTTCACCGTGCGGCGGATGCGGTTGCTCAGCGATCGGGTGGCTGAGGTCGCCGCGGAGTATCTGGACGCGATGGAGAAGGCCGGGCCCGGGGTGGATCTGGTCGAGGCTTACGCGCATCCGGTGCCCGCGGTGATGATTTGCGAATTGCTGGGGGTGCCTTATTCGGATCGGGCGGCTTTTCTGGGGGATGCGGCGGCGATCAGCGATGTCGATCTTTCCGAGGAAGAGCGGATGGCCGCGTACGCCGGGTTGCAGGAGTATGTGGCTTCACTGGTTCCGGAGAAGCGGGCTTCGCCTACGGATGATTTGTTCAGTGATTTGACCAGCAGTGATCTGACTGACGAGGAATTGGCTGGGCTGGGGACGTTCCTGCTGGCCGCTGGTCTGGATACGACGGCGAACATGCTGGCGTTGGGGACCTATGCGTTGCTGAGCAATTCTGAGCAGTGGGCGGTGGTCCGGGATGAGCCGGACGCTGCTGGCGGGGCGGTCGAGGAGCTGATGCGGTATTTGTCCATCGCGCATACCGGGGTGCGGGCTGCGCTGGAGGATGTCGAGGTCGGCGGGGAGGTGATCCGGGCGGGGGAGAGCGTGGTGCTGTCGGTGCAGGCGGCCAATCGGGATCCGCGGAAGTTCGAGCGGCCGGATGAGCTGGACGTGCGGCGGTCGGCGGTGGGGCATGTCGGGTTTGGGCATGGGATTCATCAGTGTCTGGGGCAGCAGCTGGCTCGGGTGGAGATGACTGTGGCGTTGCCCGCGCTGGCGCGGCGATTTCCTGGGCTGCGGGTGGCGGGGGAGGTTTCGTTGCGGCCTGAGGTGCAGAATATTTATGGGGTGCAGAAGTTTCCGGTCGCCTGGTGAGTTTTGGTTGAGTTTTTGGTGGCTGGGACTCCCTCGCTGTTGATTGTTTAACACTGGCTCGGCGCTATCAAGGGCGCCTTCGGCGTCGCTGCGCGATGGCCGCTGGCGCCGCCACCCTTGACAGCGCCGAGCCAGTGCTAACTGCGGCGGGGGCGAGGGGGACGGGGTGGGGTGGTCGTCTTGGTGGGGTGGGTTTGCTGGTGGCGGAAGAAAGTGGCTAGTGGGGAGTGGTGGGTGTGGTTGGCGCGGGTGTGGTGTGTGCGGGGGTTCGGGAGCTGGGGGTTCGGGGTGGGGCGGTGATAGTGCATTCGTCGTTGTCTGCGTTGGGGGAGGTGGCCGGTGGGGCGGATGCGGTGGTGCGGGGGTTGCTGAGGGCGGTGGGGGAGGACGGGACGGTGGTGGTGCCTGCGTTCACGCCGCAGGTGGCGGATCCGTATCCGGAGCAGGTGGGGGCGGGGGACGCGGTGGCGGATGAGGCACGGGCGGCGGTGCCGTTGTTCCATGAGGGGCTGGAGACGCCGATGGGGGCGATTCCCAACGCGGTGCTGGGGTGGGACGGGCGGTGCCGTAGCCGGCATCCTCAGGCGTCGGTCGCCGCGGTGGGGGCGCGGGCGGCGGAGGTGACTAGTCGGCAGCCGCTCGCGTATGCGGTGGGGGCGGGGTCGCCGTTCGAGTGGCTGTATCGGGAGCGGGCGCGGATCTTGTTGCTCGGGGTCGGGCACGACCGGAATTCGTTCTTGCACTACGCGGAATCCCTGGTGCCGCATCATCGGCGGAAGGTGCGGCGGTTTCCGTACCTGGTGGACGGAGAGCGGGTGTGGGTGCGGACCGACGACGTGGGGGACGACAACGGGCGGTTCTTTCCTCAGGTCGGGGCGGAATTCGAGGAGACGGGCGGCGTGCGGCGCGGGAAGATCGGAGCCGCGGACTGTCAAGTGATGGACTGTGTACCGTTCGTAGCGTTTGCTCGGCGGAGGTTGGCAGAGCTGCTGCGGTGAAGCTGGCACCTATACTCGGGCGTTGTGACTAAAGGGTTCTCGCAGGTGCCGGGGCGTTGCCAGGCGTTCCTGGACGAACGGCGGCCGCCGACGCCGTGTCTGGTCGTGGACCTTGACGTGGTGCGCGGGAACTGCGAGCGGCTCCAGGGGATGCTGCCGGAAGCGCGGATGTACTACGCGGTCAAGGCTAATCCGGCACCAGAAGTCGTGCGGGTTCTTCGGCGGGCCGGGGCGGGGTTCGACGTCGCGGGGCGCGAGGAGATCGAGTTGTGTCTCGCGCAAGGGGTGCGGCCTGAGTTGCTGTCCTATGGCAACACGGTGAAGAAAGCCCGCGACATCGAGTTCGCGCATCGCGTGGGGGTGCGGCGGTTTACCTTTGACAGTCCTGAGGATCTGGAAAATCTAGCCCAGTTCGCGCCAGGGGCGACTGTCTCGTGCCGGATTTTGGTGGAGAGTCCTGGGGCGCAGACGCCGTTCGGGCGGAAGTTCGGCTGCGACTCCGCGACGGCGATCGAGTTGCTGGTGCGGGCAGCGGCACTGGGGCTTGATCCGGAGGGGGTCGCGTTCCATGTGGGATCGCAGCATGTCGATCCGCGGGCCTGGGAGGTCGGGATCGCGGCTGCGGCTGAGGTGACTCGGGCGGTCGCGGAGCGCGGAGTTTCCTTGCGCGGGTTGAACATTGGCGGCGGATTTCCGGTGGGGTATCGGACTGAGGTGCCGCCGTGGGAGGAATACGCGGAGGTCGTTCGCGAGTCGTTGGCGCGGCATTTCCCGGTGGCACCTGAATTGTCGTTTGAGCCGGGGCGCGCGGTGGTGGCGTCGGCGGGCGTGATTCGCAGTGAGGTGGTGCTGGTGTCACGCAAGGCCGCGGCGGACGAGAAGCGTTGGGTGTATCTCGACATCGGACGGTACGGCGGGCTCGCCGAGACGGAGAACGAGGCCATCGCGTATCGGTTGGTTACACCGCACGACGGCGGTCCGGACGGGCCGGTCGTGGTCGCGGGGCCGACTTGTGACGGGGACGACGTGCTTTACCAGCGTACGCCGTATCGGCTGCCGTTGGCTTTGCGGGCTGGGGATTACGTCGACATTCCAGACGCGGGGGCGTATACGCAAAGCTATTCTTCGGTGTCGTTCAACGGGTTTCCGCCGTTGCGGGCTTATTTCCTCGGCGAGGAAACCGGTGGGGTGGGGGAGTTCGCGGGACGGCATGTGCTGGCTGAGTTTGCCGGAGTGCCTGCCGGGCTGCTCGACGATCCGGCGTTTCTGTGCGAGAGCTTGGAACGTGCGCTCGAGAAGGCTGGCGCGACGGTGTGCGAGGTGACGTACAAGCAGTTCGAGCCGCACGGGGTGACGGCGATGGCGTTGCTGTCGGAGTCGCATGCTTCGATCCACACGTATCCGGAGCGCGGGTCGGCGTTCGTGGATGTGTTCACGTGCGGGCGTAAAGCGGATCCGGAACTGGCGGTGCAGTTGTTGCGGGACTTGCTCGGCGCGAGCGTTTCGCGCGTCTCGACTATCCACAGAGGACAGGAAGACAAGTGAACATCGAGGAACCGGTCGGCGAGGGGCTGACACGCCGGTGGCATGTTTCGGACGTGCTCGTCGACACGCGGACTGCGTACCAGCATGTGGTCATCGGCAAGACGGCACAGGGGATTTCGCTGTTCTGCGACGACGAGCGGCAGAGTACTGAGTTCAGCCAGCTGGTGTATCACGAGGCGTTGCTGGTTCCGGCTTTGCTGCTGGCGTCCACTGTGGAGCGAGTGCTGGTGGTCGGGTCCAGTGAGGGCGTGGTCTGCCAGATCGCGGCTGAGGCCGGGGCTTCGGTCGATCACGTGGACATCGACGCGGAGGCGGTCCGGCTTTGCGCGGAGCATCTTCCATACGGGTACACGTCGGCGGAGCTGGCTTGGGCAGAGCGCGGCGAGGGGCCGGTCCGGGTGCGTTACGCCGACGGGTGGGAGTACGTCCACACCTGCACGGAGAAGTATGACGTGGTGCTCGTGGACCTGCCGGACGAGCAGGATGACACTGATGCTCAGCACAATCGGTTGTACGGCAAGGAATTCCTGGCGCAGTGCCGGTCGTTGCTGACGCCTGGCGGAGTGGTGGCGTATCAGGGCGGATGTCCGACGTTGTGGCGGAACTCGACGTTGGTGAAGTGCTGGCGGCGGTTCGAGGAAGTCTTCCCGACGCCGGTCTACTTCGGATCGCCCGAGCACGAGTGGGCGTTCTTCTTCGGCACAGACGTGGAAGCACCCTTGGAGACGATGGTAAAGCGGTTGGAGACGCTGCCGTATCGGCCGGTGTCGGTTGACGCGTTGACGTTGCGTGGGGCGACTGTTCCGCCGATCAGTCTTCGCCGGTGACCGGCGTGTGGACGTTCGCGCTGATCACTCCGGACGGCGTGGTCAGCGAAGCGAGCGTCGTCTGGTCGCGCAGCGGGCGAATCCGTCGATTCAGCGGCGGCTGACCCGGCCAGCGTCAAGCGTCAGTGGCCGGAAAACCATCCGGGCAGATCCAGTCGCGCGGAGTCCGGGGAAGCGACCTTGCGCAAGTCCTCCTCCAGCGCTCGAAGCCGCCCGGCGCCCAAAGTTTCGGACCACTCCGCGCGCAGCCGGTCGAAGATCCGCGCGGACTTGGCCAGGCAGTCCAGGCCTCGGTCAGTCAGGCGTACCAGCATCCGACGGCCGTCGTCCGGGTCGCGTTCCCGGTGGACGTACCCGAGCCGTTCCAGGGTGTCGATGGTCTTGCCCGCCGCCTGCTTGGTCACCCCGAGAGCGCGGCCCAGCTCCACGGCGGTCGTGCCGGACGGGCCGATCGCCTGGAAGACGAAACCGTGCATGGGCCGGACGTCGGGGTGACCTTGCTTCGCCAGCTCGGCATGCAGGTCGTCGATCAGGCTGCGGAAGCCGAACAGCAGGCGCAGCGGCAGCTCGTATCCGGGTGGATCGCTTGACATGGGTAGACAACCTCGTTGACTATATGGACAACCTAATTGTCTATATTAGCGGGGAGAGCGGCATGACAGTGATCCGGGACAACCGTCGGACCGAGACGCCCAACGCGGTGATGACGACGTTGGCATCGCCGACGCAGGGCGGCAGCCAGCAGGCGGTCTGGAGAGTGGAGATGACGCCCGGCGCGGTCGGGCCGGTGCACGCGTTCGACACCGAGCAGGTGTGGGCGATTCTCGACGGCGGGGTGGAGATCACCGTGGACGGCGTCGTCGAGGCTGCGGAGAAAGGGGAGACGGTGGTGCTGCCCGCGGACGCGGAGCGGCAGGTGCGGGCGGACGTGCGGCGCGGCATGGTGGCGCTCGTGTGCGCGCCGGGGAGTACGCGGGTGTATCGGACCGGAGTGGTGCCCGCTTGCGCGACCGAAGACGGAGACAAGATTCTTCCGGCCTGGGTAGCCTGAGCTGTGGCGGGCGTCACGGAATGTTCCGCGATCTTGAGCGCTACAACGGATATGTCTGCTCCCACCACGCCCGAAGAAGCCGCCCCGGTCGTCCCCGTTCTGGACGACTTCGATTTTCCGCTCGTCGACGGCGCCGCCTGCCGGATCGACGACCCGGATTGCGAAGCCTGCCAGTAACCCCGCACGCACGGAGGAATCCGTTGCGTGACCCGGGGGTAACGACCCGAGTGACCGGTCGGTGACGGCTTGGGAAACACGGTAACCGCCGGCCGGTCCGGCGGTTACCGTCATTCTCGTGCCGTTGACAGTGATCAAAGGTCAGTTCCGGGTCGTCGGGGCCTCCCCGGACGGGGATTCGGTCCGGTTCTATCCGGACCGGGCCGACGCCTTTTCCGCCGCCGGCCTGAAAGTGCGGACCAATTCCCGGGGCGGGGTGCAGTTGCGCCTCGACGGGATCGACGCGCTCGAGACGCACTACCGGCCGAGGGTCGCCGGGGCCGAGATGTGGTACCAGCCGAAAGAACTGGCTGACGCTGCCGGGGCGGAACTGTTGCGCTACCTCGGTTTCGCGAAGGTCGAGCGCGACGAAGGCGGTCGCGTTTCCGCCAGTACGCCGGGGGAGGCGAGCGGGCACATCCTGACCCGGTTCGCCGACAAGTACGGCCGCGCGGTCGCGTTCGCGTTTCCCGGGCAGCGCGCGGGGCGCTCCACGGACGGCGGAAGCGTGCACCTCGACCCGAAAACGCTGAAAGCGTCGGCGAATTTCCGGCTGCTCGAAACCGGGCTGGCGTATCCGACGTTCTACTCCAAGCTTTACCCGGATCTCCGGCAGGCGATGGCCGACGCGTCGGTCGCGGCGCGCACCGCGGGCAAGGGCGTGTGGGAACACGACGTGACCACCAGTGGGTTCCGGCTGACCAGCCGCACCCAATTGCGCGACAATGTGGTCCTTTTGCCAAAACTGTTCCGCCGTTTGGCGGATTATTTGAGCCTGGACGAAACTGACGGTGTCTCGCTCGCCAAGTTCGTGGACTACGTCGACACCCGGAACGACCGGCTTTTCACCATTCCCGACGGGCACGCGACAGAACTCAGCACGCTCCTGTCCGTCCGGCGGCAGACGATGAAGCTCACGACTCCGCCGGAGCAGATCGTGTTCCAAGAGGCTTGACCGGCTGCCGCAGGACGGTTTTGCGCTTCTCGGGCGCGGTGCGGCGCGGGTCGCTCAGGTAGACCTCGTGGTGGTCGCCGTTGAAGGTGAGGCCGTGCTCGGGCAGGTATTCCTCGTGGAGCCGGTGCAGCGTGGGCGTTTCGTCGTCGTACGAGCCGAGGTACAGGATTTGGACGCTCGTGCCTTCGGTCAGCGTGCGTAGCCGAACCCCGGCGAGCGCCGGGTTGTCCTTCTTCTTCGCGACGCTTTCGGCGGCTTCCCGCACCATCTCCTCGGTGATCCAGTCCGGCTGGCTGATCATCATCGTCCAGTCCCACTTTTCCTTCTCTCGGCTGAGGAACACCGCGGGGTCGTCCGCGCGCCACAGTCCTTCCAGCGGTCCGACGACGAAGTCTCGGCCGAGGTTTTTCTTGCTGGCGAACTTCACCGCGTAGGCGATTCCGTACAGCGCTTCGACGGCGTTGGTGTACTCCGGCGCGGTGTTCGGGTCTCCGTGGCCGTCGGCGGCGAGGTACTGGAGCGCGGGCACCTCAACGACGGTGAAGTCCTTGGCCGACGGCGAATACAGCGCGCGGTGGGCCTTCTTGATGTCGTACTTCTCCATCGTGGTCTCCTTGGTGAGGACGTTCTCGGTCCAGGCGAGGTCGGCTGCGAGCATCGCTTCGCTGTAGTCGAAGATCGCCGACGCGGCGTCCGGCAGCGGTTCTTGCCGGGCGCGGGTCGCCCGGACTTCGGCAAGTTGTTCGCGTACCGCGGTGACTCGTGCGGTCAATCCGGAACGAACCTCGGCGTCCGGCAGGCCTGGGCTGTTGGCCATGGCGATGAGGACGCGCGCGTGAACCGGGGTGAGGGCGGTGAGGGCTTCGCGGGTGGCTTCCGCGCACAGTTCGACGCCAGACGGGGTGGCCTGGAAGGTCGCGCGCGATTTCCCGGAGCGCGGAGCGCCGGTGGCTTCGATCAGGCCGCGCTTGGCCAGCTTGTCGAGGACGTAATAGATCGACGAGAAGCCAAGCGCGGTCCAGGCGCGGATCCCGCGTTCCTCGATCACTCGTTCCAGGTCGTAGCCGTGCCGGGGCTGCTCGACGAGCAGACCGAGGACAGTCAGTTCGGCGTCGGTGAGGGCGGGCACTCCGCTATTCTAGTACTAGAATAACTGTGCTTCCAAGACCGCGACCTCCGGAGCCGGGTCGAAGCCGTGTCCGGCCAGCCAATGGACCACCCGCAGGCTGCGCAGCGACCACCACGCGCGGAGTGCGTCGAGGTCGACGTCGCCTCCGTAACCGGCCACGACGTCGGCCAGGCGTTCCTGGTGGGCGAGCGTCAAGGCGGCGAGGTCGAACAGGGCGTCTCCTTGGGCGGCCTCGGACCAGTCGAGGACGCCGGTGACCTCGTCGCGCTCCACGAAGACGTGGGCGACCTGCAGATCTCCATGGGTGAACACCGGGGTCCACGGCCGGAGCGCCGCCTGGGCGATGCGGTGGTTGCGGGTGACCAGGTCGGCGGGGAGGATCTCGTTCGCGATCAGCTCCGCGCATTCGCGGTCGAGCTCCGCGGCGAGTTCGTCCGGGTGCCAGCCGGGCGCCCGCGGCAGCGGTGCGTCGTGCAGCTTCCGGGCGGCGGCACCGGCGGCGGCCCAGGCCGCGGGCGAGGCGGTCGACGGTCTGCCGGGGCGGCCGAGTTCGCGGCCAGGCAGGGCGGCGAGCGCGAGCACGGGCGGTTTGCGCCACCGGATCTCCGGCGTCGGGATCGGGGCCGCCGTCATCGCGGCGACCTCGGCGTCGATGCGCGCCTGATCTGTGTCGACCTTCAAGAACACATCGCCGACGCGCAGGGTCGCGCGTTCGCGGTGGGCGACGACGACTTCGACTTCCTCCATGATCCGCGATTATCACGAAGACGATCACGAATGGCACGGGATTTTCCGGCTTAACGGCGCAACCGCGGATCCTGCGACGGGTCCGCGTACATCGGCGGGCAGCCATGGAGGACGGCTTCGGGGCGAAGTTCGTAGTGCCACGGTTCGTTGCGGTAGATCTGGCAAAGTCCATACGCCGCACCGTGTTCCGTCAGCCAGGCCGTGGCTTCGGAAGGGCCGAGGTCGATCGCGTTCCCTTGGACGTGCGCGGATCGGTCGGCGGTGGCTACCCAGCGGGCGGCTTCCTGTTCCGAGCCGTACTTGGCGATCGCCTTGCGCCGAAGCTGATTCTGGTACGCCGGGGAGCGCCAGCCGCTGTTGACGCGAAACTCGATGCCGTCGTTCGCGGCATCCTTCGCCGCACGGCGCAGCGCATCCAGGAACGCCGGGTCGAGATTGGCCACGGCCGGAATCTCGGCGAACACTGTCGTGCCGCGCGGGACGATTCCGTCTGCCTCACTGAGCACGCCACGACGGCGAAGCACACGGCGGACGGTTCGGCGGAAAACAGCGAGCGCCGGGCGTCGTGCTGATTCGCTGCGGGTCATAGTGTTCAGCCAAGGCGAACCGGTGTTGCCAGCACGTACGCGGTTTCGGATATGCCAGCGATACGCGCCTGCTCGTAGCATCGAGGACATGCGTGTGCTGATCGTCGAGGACGAGCCCTACTTGGCCGAGGCCATCCGGGACGGGCTGCGCCTCGAAGCGATCGCGGCCGACCTCGCCGGCGACGGGGACACCGCGCTGGAAATGCTGAGCGTCAACGCGTACGACATGGCGGTGCTCGATCGCGACATTCCCGGACCCTCGGGTGACGAGATCGCGAAGCGCGTCGTCGCGTCCGGCAGCGGCATGCCGATCCTCATGCTCACCGCCGCCGACCGGCTGGACGACAAGGTCTCCGGCTTCGAACTCGGCGCCGACGACTACCTCACCAAACCGTTCGAACTGCGGGAACTCGTGCTGCGGCTGCGCGCGCTCGACCGCAGGCGCGCGCACAACCGGCCGCCGGTGCGGGAAATCGCCGGACTGCGGCTGGACCCGTTCCGCCGCGAGGTGTACCGGGACGGCCGGTACGTCGCGCTGACCCGAAAACAGTTCGCCGTCCTCGAAGTGCTCGTCGCGGCCGAGGGCGGAGTGGTCAGCGCCGAAGAACTCCTTGAGCGCGCCTGGGACGAGAACGCGGACCCGTTCACCAACGCCGTCCGCATCACCGTCTCGGCGCTGCGCAAACGGCTCGGCGAACCGTGGCTGGTCGCGACCGTTCCCGGCGTCGGCTACCGCATCGACGACGGATCGGACGGCGGATGATCCGCGAGCCCGGGATGAGCGTCCGGCTCAAACTGACCCTCAGCTACGCCGGATTCGTCATGCTGGCCGGAATGCTGCTGCTCGGCGTGGTGGCCGTGTTCCTGCTGGACTACCAGGACCGGGCGCTGGAGGTGATGCCGGTGGTGGTGGCCCCGTCCGGCCGCTACCTGATCAAGGACTTCGCGCCTTACGCGGCGATCGTGATGCTGCTCCTGCTGCTGTTCGGCCTGCTGGGCGGCTGGATCCTGGCCGGGCGCATGCTCGCCCCGCTGACCCGGATCACCGCCGCGACCCGGCAGGCCTCGACCGGCTCGCTGGCCCACCGGATCGAACTGGAAGGCCGCGACGACGAGTTCCGCGAACTCGCCGACAGCTTCGACGCCATGCTCGCGCGCCTCGACGCGCACGTCGCCGAACAGCGGAGATTCGCCGCCAACGCCTCCCACGAGCTGCGTACTCCGCTGGCGATCACGCAGAGCCTTCTCGAAGTCGCTCGCGACGACCCGGACCGGGATATCGGCGAACTGCACGAGCGCCTTCGAGTCGTGAACACGCGGGCGATCGAACTCACCGAGGCGTTGCTGCTGCTCAGCCGCGCGGATCAGCGGTCGTTCACCCGGGAACCCGTCGATCTGTCGCTGCTGGCGGAAGAAGCCGCCGAGACGCTTCTCCCTCTTGCCGAGAAACACGGCGTGACCATCGAGACCTCCGGCGACATCACTGCCGTGCGCGGGTCGCGGGCCCTTTTGCTGCAGCTGACGACGAATCTGCTGCACAACGCCATCGTCCACAACCTGCCGCAAGGCGGGACCGTGCGGCTGCGCACTACTGCCTCCGCGACGTCGAGCACGCTCGTGGTGGAGAACACCGGCGAGGAAGTCAGCCCGGAGCGGATCTGGACGTTCACCGAGCCGTTTCAGCGCGGCACCGAGCGGATCCGGCGGGACCACGCTGGGGTCGGGCTGGGCCTGGCGATCGTGAAAAGCATCGCGCAAGCGCATGACGGGACTCTTTCCCTGGCACCGGGCAGTGTTGGCGGGCTGCGGGTGTCGGTGCGGCTACCTGGCGGATCGATGGCGGTTGGCGATCGTCAGGACGTGTCGCGCTAGGACAGTGCTGGCGTCGGGAGCGCCGGAGGCACGGGCGGACATCGCCGCGATTCGCTCCGGGTCGGTGAGGATGGGCAGGAGGGCGGCTTCGATCCAGGCCGGGGAGAGGTCGGCGTCGTCGACCAGCAGCGCGCCACCGGCCGCGACGACCGGTCCAGCGTTCAGGCGTTGCTCGCCGCCGCGATCGGGCAGCGGGACGAACGCGGCGGGGAGTCCGACGGCGGCCAGTTCGGCGCAGGTCATCGCGCCCGAGCGGCAGATCACGAAGTCGGCCGCGGCGTAGGCGTAGTGCATTTCGTCGACAAACGGCAGGACGACATACGACGGGTCGCTCGCTTCGACGGTGTGCTGCGGGCCGGTGATGTGCAGGACTTGCACTGCGGCCGCCCGCAGTGCGTCAGCTGCGCCGGAGACGGCGGCGTTGATCGCTGTGGCGCCTTGCGAACCGCCGGTGACCAGCAGCACCGGGCCGTCCGAGCACAGGCCGAATCGGCGTCGGGCGGCTTCGCGGGTCGCGGCACGGTCCAGTCCGGTGATCGCCGGACGCAGCGGGATCCCGATCGCGGTGCCGTGTTTGAGCCGGACAGCGGGGGAAGCGGTGTACACGTGCGTCGTCATCCGCGCGGCCAGCCGGTTGGCGATTCCGGGCCGGACGTTCGCCTCGTGGACGACGATGGGCAGCCGTCGCTGGCGTGCGGCGAGGTAGGCCGGGGCGGCGACGTAACCGCCGAAGCCCACGACGACGTCTGCCCGGGTCTGGTCGAGGACGGTCCCGGCGGCGCGGACCGAAGCGCACAGTCGGGACGGCGTCCGCAGTAGTGCCCGGATTTCCTTGCGCGGCAACGGGACCGGCGGGATGAGTTTCAGCGGATAGCCGCGGGCCGGGATAAGTGTCGTGTCCAGACCGCGGACGGTGCCGAGCGCGGTGATCTCGGCGGAGGGGGCCAGTTTTCGCAGGGCGTCGGCGAAGTTCATCGCGGGTTCGATGTGCCCGGCCGAATGGCCTCCGGCGACCACCACGCGGGGTGCTCTGGGGTCCATCTAGGCGACGAGGAAATTGAAGTAGGTGTCCGGGTAGGGCTCGTCCTTCAGCGTGTAGTGCCACCATTCGGCTTCGTAGGCGGCGAAACCGCAGTCCTCCATGAGGGAACGGAGGTGTTGCCGGTTCGCCGTCTCGGCCGCGGTGATCCCCGGCGCTCCGTGGTGCGAGACGGCGTCCATCAGGTCGAATCCGCCGCCCATCGCGACGAGTTCGCCGGTGTCCAGGCGATACAAGGTCAGATCCACTGTGCTGCCTCGGGAGTGGCCGGATTTGATTGCCACATAGCCGTTTTCGAACATCTGCCAGCGGTTGAGGTTCGGGTAGTGCTGACGCTTTTTCCGTCCGTCCTCCGGTTGTTCCGCCCAGCGCAGGAAGCAGTCCACGGCTCGTTGCGGCCGGTAGCCGTCCCAGATGAGCAGGCCGAAGCCCAGGGTCGCGGCTTTGTCCTGCGCGCTTCGCAGTGCCGAGCACAGGGCGTGCGTGCCGACGATCCGGTTCGCGAGGTAGCCGTCGACCGGTTTGCCGGTGAAGTTGTCCCAGGTCGCGTACTTGGCGTCCCAGCGGATCCCGGGCGCGGCCTCGTCCAGGAAAGCGAAACCCTGCTTCATCGGGGCGCCTCGGCCAACGCGAGCGACACCATCCGGTCGAGCAGTTCGGCGAACGACAGCCCGGCCGCGGCCATCATCCGCGGGTACCGGCTGTAGGAGGTCAGGCCGGGGAAGGTGTTGACCTCGTTGAGCATCGCGGTGCCGTCTTCCAGCAGGAACAGGTCGACACGGGCCAGCCCCGAGCAGCCCAGCGCACGGTAGATGGTCCGCGCGGTGGCCTGGACCCGGGCGCGCGACTCCGCCGAGATGTCCGCGGGGACGAGGATGGTCGAGTTCTCCGAACCGGCTTCCGGATTGTCCTCCTGGTGGATCTTGAAGAACCCGTGCGACAGCCGGATCTGGTCCGGTTCGCCGACGAACAGCTCCGCGCCGTTGCCCAGTACCGCGCACCCCACTTCGCTGCCTTCGACCGCTTCCTCGATCAGCACCTTGGAGTCGAATCGCGCGGCCTCGGCGAGCGCGCCCGGCAGGTCTTCCTCGCGCGAGACCTTGGTGACGCCGAACGACGAACCGGACCGGGCCGGTTTCACGAAGACGGGGTAAGTGAACTTGCCCGCGTCGACGTCCTCGTCCACCGTGCCCGCCCAGAAGTTCGGCGTGGCGACGCCCGCGCTGTCGACGACCAGGTAGGCCAGGGATTTGTCCATGCACAGCGCCGAACTTTGCACGTCACAGCCCGCGTACGGGATTCCGGACAGCTCCAGGAGGCCCTGCATCGCGCCGTCCTCGCCGAGTTTGCCGTGCAGCACCGGCAGCACCACGTCCAGCCGGACCGGTTCGTATCCGCCTTGGTCCCCGACGAGCAGCCCGTGGACGCTTCGGTCCGGTGACAGCATCGCCGGGCGTCCGCTGTCCTCCCACGCTTCTCCCGGGCCGTCGCACAGCTTCCAGGACCCGTCCTGGGTGATCCCGATCCAGTACGGATCGTATTTTTCCGGGTCGAGATTCTTCGCGACCTCTCGCGCGGACTTGACCGAGACGGGATGTTCCTCGGAGATTCCGCCGAAGACGACGCCGACCTTGAGTTTAGCCATGGTTTGTCCAGCTTTCGAAATTCAGGCAGTTGAGAAGACTGTTTTCCACCGCGTCGCGCAGGGCGTGCTCGGTGTAGTACGCGGTGTGCGGGCTGATCAGGACGTTCGGGAGTTCTTGCAGCCGCGCCAGATGCGGGTTTTCGATCGATTTCTGGCGGCAGTCGGTGTAGAACACCCCTTCCTCTCCTTCGAGGACGTCCAGCGCCGCGCCGCCCAGCCGCCCGCTTTCCAGCGCGGCCAGGAGCGCGGCGGTGTCGATCAGCCCGCCGCGGCCGGTGTTGACGACGATCGCCCCGGGTTTCATCTGCGCGATCCGGCGGTGGTCCAGCAGATGCCGGGTTTCCGGGGTGAGCGGGGTGTGGAGGGTGACGATGTCGCTCTGCCGCAGCAAATCGTCGAGGGGAACGTAATCGGCCGAGGTGCGGGGACGGAGGTCGTAAGCCAGCTTCTGCCCGCCGAATCCCCATAGCCGGTCGATCACCGCCGCGCCGATCCGCCCGGTCCCGATGACGCCGATGGTGAGGTCGCGCAGTTCTCTTCCGGGCAGTTCGCTCAGCCGGTAATCGTGCGCATCCGTCCGGCGGACGAGGGATTTCGCGTGGCGGATCGCCATCAGCATCACCATGAGCGTGTAGTCGGCGACACTGTCCGGCGAATACGCGACATTTTCCACCGAGATGCCGATTTTTTCGGCGTAAGCGACGTCGAGATGATTGCAGCCGATACTGCGCGTGGAGAGATACTTGACGCCGATTTCGCTGAGCGCGTGCAAGGTCGCGTTGGTGATCCGGGTTTTGTGGCTGACGCTGACGCATCGGTTCCCGGCGGCGAGCGCGACGGTGGCTTCCGACAGCGCCGCCGAGGTGGCAGTCGGTGTCACCCCCAGCCGAGACACCGCCTCCCGGACCAAGGCGGCTTCGTCGGGCCCGCAGTCGTAGATCGTGATCCCGGCTGCCGGAGTCAGCGATCGGACACCGGCGCCCGCGGCGCGTGCCGGTTCGCGGTAGGTCATGCCCGCCAGTCAAAGCGGAGGGATGTTGCCAGCACGTATGCGGTTTCCGATACACGGACGATATCTCCGCCGCGGGGAAGAAGGAAAACCGCGCCCGCGACGGCGGTTCTTGGCGCGATTCCGCCGAATCGGAGAACTGAACCCCGGTTTTCGCAGTTCAGCGCCTCTTGTGCGGTCTTAGCCCGGAACGCGGGCGATACCGCGCGGCTCTTGTCCATCCACAATGCGCCGTGCGACCGTTGAATCGGCGGAGCGGAGGCTGGCCGGTGGCGGCTATGCCGGTTGTGGGGCGTTAAGGGCGGACGCGCAGGGGAGAGCGGCAAGTGACGGCGGTCGTGGCAGTGCATGTCCCACGCCGGGCGGTTCTGGACGTCGTATTCGTCCACGGGCTGGACGGCGATGCCCGTGCGTCGTGGCGCAGCGGCGGCGACGGAACGTTCTGGCCGAAGTGGCTGGCCGCCGATGTCGCCGACATCGCCGTCTGGTCCATCGGGTACGACGCCTGGTCGAGCGGATGGCGCGGCCAGTCCATGCCGGTGCCGGACCGGGCGGTCAATCTGATGGCGCAGCTGCAGAACGCCGGTCTCGGGGAGCGTCCGCTGTGCTTCGTCACGCACAGCATGGGCGGCCTGCTGGTGAAGGAGATCCTGCTGCACGCGGCCGAGAGCCGGACCGATTTCGCGCGCTTCGCCGAGGCAGCGAAGGGCGTCGTCTTCCTGGGCACGCCGCACACCGGTTCCGGGCTGGTGCGGGCGGTGGACGCGCTGGGCGTGCTGTACCGGGGCACGCCGGCGGTCGAGGACCTGCGCCGCAACAGCGCGTACCTGCGGCAGCTCAACGACCGTTACCGCGATTGGGCGGACGAGACCGGGATCGCCAACCTGGTGTTCTTCGAGACGCGTCTCACCCGCAGGGTCCGGGTGGTGGACGAGGCGTCGGCCAATCCGGGGCTGCCCAGGGTCCGCCCGATCCCGGTGGACGCGGACCACGTGGGCCTCTGCAAGCCGGAGGACCGCGGTGCGCTCGTCTACGGGCAGGTCAAGCGGTTCGTCCTCGGTCTGCTGCCTGGCTACGGGAGCAGCCAGTCCCGTCCGGCGGCGGTGCACCGGACGATTCTCGTCGCCGACGTCGAAGGGTTCAGCGTCCGGACGAACCACAACCAGCTTTCCGTTCGCGACGCGATGTACCAGACGCTGCGCCGGGCGTTCCGGAAAGCCGGCATTCCCTGGGAGGCGTGCTACCACGAGGATCGCGGCGACGGGGTGCTCGTGCTCGCCCCGCCGGAGGTGCCGAAAGCGGTTTTCGCCGAAGCGCTCCCCGGCGCGATCGTCGAGACGCTGGAGGCGCACAACCGGGTCGCCGACGCGGGAGAACAGCTCCGGTTGCGGCTCGCGATGCACGGCGGCGAGGTCCACTACGACCAGCACGGCGTGACGTCGAACGCGGTCGTCCTGGCTTTCCGGCTGGTCGATTCGGCCGCGTTGAAGTCGGCGCTGGCCGGGTCTTCGAGCGTGCTCGCGATGATGGCCTCGACGTGGTTCTTCGACGAGGTCGTGCGGCACAGCCAGGACAGCCGCGCGGACACCTGGCGGCCGTTTCCGGTGTCGCTGCGGGGAAGCGAGACGACCGGCTGGGCGAGCCTGCCCGGCGATCCCTGGCCCGCCGAACCCGTCGGCGAGACTCCGGACGTGCTCGATCCGCCCGCTGCCCAGCCGTACCCGCCGCCGCGGCCCGGCCAGCTGGCGAAACGGACGCTTCCCCGGGACGCTCCCGCGTTCACCGGCCGGGTCACGGAGCTGGAGAACGTGCTCAAGGAGATCACCGACACGGTCCACACCGGCCACATGGTCGCCATCCACGCGATCGACGGCATGGCCGGAGTCGGGAAAACCGCGCTCGCCGTGCACGCCGGGCACCTTCTCGCGGAACGCTTTCCAGACGGTCAGCTGTTCCTGCGCCTGCACGGGCACACCCCGGGCGAACGGCCGGTCGGACCGGCGGACGCGCTCGCGTCGCTGCTGACCATGATCGGGGTGACCGCGCGGCAGCTGCCGGCTGGTCTCGACGCCAGAGCGGCGCTGTGGCGCGACCGGCTGGCGGACCAGCGCGTGCTGCTGATCCTGGACGACGCGCTGAGCCACCAGCAGGTCGAACCGCTGCTGCCCGCGGCGGCCGGTTCGCTGGTGATCATCACCAGCCGCCGCCGGCTCACTGCCCTGGACGGCGCGGTTTCGGTGGCGCTGGACGTCCTGCCCGCCGAAGAGGCGTCCGCGTTGTTCGTGCGGCTGTCCGGAAGGACGATCCGGCCCGAAGAAGGCGAAGCGGTCGAGCGAGTGGTCCGTCTGTGCGGCTCGCTGCCGCTGGCCGTGACACTGCTGGCGGGACGGCTACGCAGTCGTCCACAATGGACTGTCACTGACCTGGCGAACGAACTGGATTCGACGCACGACCGGCTCGGCCGGCTGCGGGCCGAGGACATCGAGGTGGCCGCCGCCTTCGACTTGTCCTACCGCGAACTCGGCCCCGGCCAGCAGCGGTTCTTCCGCCGCATCGGCCTGCACCCCGGCCCGGAACTGGACGCGCACGCGACCGCGGCGATGGCGGATCTTCCGGTCGCCGAAGCCGGAGCGCATCTCGGCGCCCTCTACGACGACCACATGCTCGAAGAGCCCGCTTTCGACCGCTACCGGATGCACGACCTGATCCGCGAATACTCCCGGAACCTCAGCCACGCAGACGACCAGCAGGAGGCTGAGCGAGCGGTCGGCAGACTCCTCGACTACTACTGCGATACAGCCGCCGAAGCGGCCGCTCACATCGCCAAGGACGTCACCACCGACGGCCTCCGCGAAACCCGGCCGCCCCGACGACGGGCGGCACGCGACCCGCGGGTGGCGAGCAGCATCGAGGCCTGGCGGTGGATGCGCGTCGAGGCGGTCAATCTCCTTGCCTGCGCCGACCACGCGATCTGGCACGGCTGGCACCACCAGGTTGTCGACCTGTCGGCGTGCCTGGCCAAATTCCTCTACGTCGCCGGGCCGTGGGACCGGGCTTTGCGGCTGCATCAGTCCGCAGTGCGCGCAGCGGAGCACAACGGCGACGAGACGGCTCGGGCCCAGGCGTTGAACAACCTAGGGAGCGTGCAGCGGCGCATCGGCGACTACACGTCCGCCGCCACCTCGCATGCCGCCGCGCTGGAGAGCTACACCGCGCTGCGGGACGAAGCAGGTCAGGCCGCCGCGCTCGGTCAACTCGGCGCTGTGCGGCGCTGTCTCGACGACTATGCCGGTGCCGCCGAAGCCTTCCAACGCGCGCTGGCCATGGCGATGAAACTCGGCGATCGCAGCGGCGAAGCGCACGCACGCAACGAACTCGGCATCCTGTACCTGGTCAACGGCGATTACCGGGCCGCGGTCGGCTCGCACGAGCACGCACTGAGCATTTACGAGGAACTGGACGACCTTCTCGGACAGGCGGACGCCTGGAACGAACTGGGAGTCGCGCGTCGAGCGATCGGCGACTTCCCCGGCGCAGTCGACGCGAACACCCGCGCGGTCGGCGGCTTCCGCAGACTCGGCGACGGCTTCCACGAATCGTTCGCCCTGAACAGCCTCGGCGTGGCCCGGCGGATGAGCGGCGAGTACCGGAAAGCGGTCGACGCGCACAACGAGGCACTGACCGTCTCCCGGGCACTGCGCGACCGGCTGGGCGAAGGAACCGGACTCAACGAACTCGGTGCGGCGCTGCGTCTTCTCGGAGAACTCGAGTCCGCCGAGAAATGCCACCTCCAAGCCCTGGACATCTTCGCGGAACTGGGCAATCAGCTCGGCAAAGCGGAAACCTTGAACAACCTGGGCGCACTGCTGCTGGCGACCGGCCAGGTGGAGGAAGCGGGCGAACGATACCGGAGCGCGCTGCCGCTGGCCCGCGAGGTGAACAGCCCGCTGGAAGAGGCCCAGGCGTTGGCGGGGCTCGGGCGGTACGCGCTTTCGCGCGGCGATCAGGATTCCGCGCGAAAGCGTTTGCGTTCGGCGCTGGCGATCTTCGACCGGATCGGCTACTGGGAGGCGGATTCCGTGCGCGCTTATCTCCGCTCGACGGTGGATCGCCTCGACCTCAACCCGAGTTGAGAGATACCTCGGCCGACATGGTGGGATCTCTCGGTGGGCGAGTGGGAGCGCAAAAACGCGGCGCGTCGGGCGGAAGTCTTGGCGTTGCCGACCGTGTCCGCCTGGCATCACGCGCGAATCGAGCCTCCACAGCAGAGTGACGTGCGGATTTCGGCGTCGATCGGACCCTTCGGTGAGCTGATGGCGTTGTGGTCGGCCCCGGCGGACCAAGCAGCGAGATCCGCGGACGCGTGGGCCTTGCGTCCGACTGCGGTGCGGGTCACCGTGCAGGTCCCGGAGATGGCGGTGGTCGCACGGATTCCGGAGCTTCGGCTGACACATCCGGCGACGGCATCGCCCACGTGCAGACCACGCGGAGCGGCGAGACCTGGGTCGGCTACTTCGATGAAGGCGTCCTCTGCTTGTACGGCTGGGGCGAGGGCGACGGCGCGCCTCCTGTCGGCCGGGACTGGTCAGGTTCTCGGTTGACTTGACTGAGGAACGGCGTTATTCCGATTCCGTTCGGCCTGCTGCGCACTTAACGTCGATGGCGGCACCGCGTGGACGTGTTGCTACACCGATTGGCCCGTCCTCCGGATCGGCGACGGCGGCTACGAGGCAACCCGTGCCCTACTGGTCACCGGCGCTCTGGACAGCGATCAGTTCCAGATGACCGCCTGATCCTCCCTGACGGCCGAGAACTACCGCGACAGGCCCAGGTTTTCGGCAGAGGCGCGGACTTCCACCTCGTGACCGAATACGACTGGTTCCGCCTCAGCCTCGAAGACCTCCCCAGCTGATCACCCACCCGCAGCAAGATCCGCCGGGCCTTCCCACTGGGCAAGCCGATCGTAAAGCCTCGACAACCGAGCCTGGAAAGTCTGCAACGCCCACCCCAATTCCCAACCACCGTCCAGCGAAGTCGCGGTGTGCTGAGCGGCAAGCAGACACGCGTGCTCGGTATTGCACCAGGCCAGCGCAGCCAGCGCGTCAGGCAACGGATGGGGCAGAACGTCCGGTCCAGGCGGATCGAGCGGAACCGAATCCTGCCGAGGGTTCAGGAGCCGGTCGGCGGCGTGTGCGGTGTGCGTGTAGAAGCACAGGATCCGCCGCAGTGCCGCGTCGCGGGAGTCTTCGGTGAGGGTGTGCTGGGCGGTGTCGCTGGCGTAGAGACGGATCAGGTCATGCATCCGATACCGCCCCGGCACGTGCTGCTGGATCAGCGAAGCGAGCTCCAGTTCCCGCAACACCGTGCGCAGCTGGACAGTCGGAAGCGCCGCCAACGTTTCGGCGGCGGCGAGGCTGATATCCGGTCCGGGTGCGATGGCCAGCAAGCCGAACAGCCGCGTCGCCTGAGGGCTGAGCGCGCGGACCGACCAGGACAGCACCGCTCGCAGGTTCACCCGCAGGCCCCCGGCGTTCAAGCCGTCCAGGCGGGCGGAGGCGTCGCGGAGTTCCTCGGCCAGCACAGCCAGAGGGAAGCTCGGGTGGTGCTGGGCGCGCGCGGCCGCGATCCGCACCGCCAGCGGCAATCCCGCGCACATCGCGAGCAGGTCGGCGACCGTGTCCGGCTCGGCGGAGAGCCGGTCCGGGCCGAGGTGCCCGGCGAGCAGTTCCCTGGCGTCGGCCTCAGGCAGCACGTCCAGGTTCAGCAAGCGAACGCCGTGCAGCGCGGCGAGGCCGACCAGCTGGCGGCGGCTGGTGATCAGGACCGTGCAGGTCGCGGTGCCCGGCAGCAGCGGCGTGACCTGGTCGATGTCGCGGGCGTTGTCCAGCAGGAGCAACATCCGCTTCCCGGCGAGCAGGCTCCGGTACAGCCCGATCTGGGCTTCCAGGTCGACGGGGATCGGGGACGCGCCGAGAGCCTCCAGGAAACCGCGGAGCGCCTCGGCGGCGGACACGGGCTGGCCGGTGGGATCGAAACCGTGCAGGTCGACGTGCAGCTGCCCGTCCGGGAACCGGCCGAGCCGCTGGTGTGCCCAGTGCAGTGCCAGCCAGGTTTTGCCGATTCCGCCGGTGCCGCCGATCGCCGCCGTGCCCGCGAGGTCCAAGTGCCGGTCGAGCTGGGCGAGTTCGGCGCCGCGGCCGGTGAACAGCCGGGGCGGGCACGGCAGTTGCCGGGGGACGGGCGGCCGGGTCGGCGGTTCCGGCGCGGGTGCGGCCAGCGCGGGGTCGGCGGCGAGGATTTGCTCGTGCAGCCGGCGCAGCGGACGGCCGGGGTCGGTGCCGAGTTCGTCGGCCAGAACCCGTTGCAGGCGATGGTAATGCTGCAACGCCTCGGCTTGGCGACGGCTTCGGTAGAGGGCGACCAGGTATTGCCCGGCGAGACGTTCGTCGAACGGATGGCTCGCGGTGTCGGCCGCCAGTTCGGCGAGGAGTTCGGCGTGTTTGCCTTGCCGCAGGCGGATGTCGGTCAGGTCGAGGCGGGCGGTTCGCTGGCGTGCGGTGAGCGCGGCACGCAGCGCGCATAGCCACGGGATGTCGGCCGCGGCGGCGAGATCGGAGAAAGGCTTTCCCTGCCACAAAGCCAACGCCTGTTCCAGTGCGGACGCGGCACGGACGTCCTGGTGCCGCATGGAGCTGGCTTGGGTCAGCAGAGCGTGGAAACGATGCAGATCGATCGCGTCCGGTTCGACGGAAAGCCGGTAACCGCAGCCGTTCCGCGTGAGCTCGACCTCCGGAATCGGAGCGAGAACCTTGCGCAGCAATGGAATGTTGTGCTGAACCGCCCGGCGCGGCTGCCGGGGGAGCGCGCCGTCGGGCCAGACGCGGTCGATGAGTTCGTCCATCGCGACCGTCTGGTTGGCCTCGATCAGCAGCACCGCCGCCATGCAGCGCAGCTGCGGATGGCCGAGTTCGATCGCGCGGCCCTCGACCGTCACGCCGACGGGGCCGAGCAGCCGGAACCGTACCGTCATCGTAATCACCCGTGAGCCGGTCGCCGGACCAAGACATGGTGTGTCTAGCGGCCTTCGCTCAGGCCGGGCAACGGTCACGGCGAATGTGCGGCATTACGGCCGAGCGATTTCGGCCAAGCGGACCGGAACTGCTCCGGGGGCGGCCCGCCGGATGGCCGCCCCCGGACGATTCGCGGGTTAACTCAAGGCTTCCCAGTTAATGGTGCGCACGGGGACACCCGGACAGGAAAGAACGAAACGGTAAGTAGTTCCCGCGACCATGACCGGGCCGTTGATCCGGGCATTGTTCGAGCAGATGAGGAAAACCCGCATCACGCCGACGTGGACCGCGCAGCTGACGGCGACGTCGTGGAACGGGATCCGGGAGAAATAGCTGCAGTTGAACACCGGCGGCGTGGTGTCCGGCGAGGCCGCCGTGGCCGCTGAGCTGAGGGTTCCGGTCCGCGTGCCCTCGGCTGGGGCCGCGGTGGCGACGCTCGCACCCGCGAAAAAGGCGGCGATCGTCAAGGCGATGGCGATGAACGGCTTGGCCGCTCTTCGGGAAAGTGAATCCGGTCCAGTGAATTGAAGCATGACGAATATTCCTTCGCGCCCGGGCCGCACCTCGGATGGTGCGCCTCGCGAACCATGCTGCCCGGTCGCGGCGTCGCGGATGCGGCATCGATGCGTCATCGCGGAAATCGCGAGGAATCTTTGCCCGCTGAAGTTATTGCTGGCGTTTCCCGTTCTGATGGTTGAGCGCGTAGCGGACCGCGTCGGCACGCGAGTGGAAACCGGCCTTGGCGAAAAGGTTGTTGATGTGGGTTTTCACCGTGGCCTCGCTGATGACCAGTTTCGCCGCGATTTCCGGATTGCGCAGGCCGTCGCCGATCAGGCCGAGGATTTCCCGTTCGCGCGCGGTCAGCGCGAGATCCGGTTCCGCGGGCGGGGCCGGTTTGGCGGCCAGCGAGAGCAAGCGCCGCTGCACCTCGGGCGAGAGCACGGTCTGGCCCTGCGCCGCGGTGCGCACGGCGTGCAGGATCGTGGTGCGGTCGGCCTCTTTGGTCAGGTAGCCGCTCGCACCCGCCTGCAGCGCGGCGAGGATCGATTCGTCGTCGTCGAACGTGGTGAGCACGAGAACCGTGGTGTCCGGCTGGGTTTCGCGGATGCGCCCGGTCGCGGCGACCCCGTCCAGCACCGGCATGTTGAGGTCCATGAGCACGACGTCCGGGCTGTGCTGCCGCACCGCCTCGACGGCTTCGGCTCCGTTGGTCGCGGTCGCGACGACGTCGACGTCCTGGGCGAGGTCGAGCATGACCGCGAGCGCTTCGCGGACAGTCGCCTGGTCGTCGACGACAACGAGGCTGATCGGACGGTCGGTCATCGGGGCAGCTCCAGTTCCACGGTCCAGCCGCCGTCGGCCGGGCCTGCTCGCAGGGTGCCGCCGAGCAGGGCGGCTCGTTCGCGCATGCCGACGAGCCCGACCCCGGAGCCGCCGGCCAGTTCGGCGCGGAGGGGTTCGGTCGCGGGCCCGTTGTGCACGGTCAGCGTGACACGATCGGCGGTGAAGGCCAGCCGGAGGGCGCGGGTCGCGCCCGGCGCGTACTTGGCCGCGTTCGTCATCGCCTCCTGCGCCGCCCGGACCATGGTGTGCGTGGTCTCCGGGCCGACCGTCCCGGCCTCGCCTTCGACCGAGAACTCCGCCGAGGCCTGCTCGGCGAGCTGGCACAACGTCTCAGACAGCGGCAAGGTGTCCTCGCGCAGCGCGTGCACCGCCCGGCGGGTCTCGCTGATCGAGTCGACAGCGATGGCGCGTGCTTTGCGCACCGCGGCGGCTGCTTCGTCGTCGCGGCCGCTGTCGCGCAAGGCGTCGGCCATGTCCAGTTGCAGTGCGATCCCCGAGAGTGAATGACCGAGTACGTCGTGAATCTCGCGCGCGATCCGTCCTCGTTCGACGAGCGCGGCCTCGCGGGCCTCGGACTCACGGGCGCGCTGGGCCGCTTCGGCGGCGAGGTGCGCGTTGCGGATGGAGTCGAGCCGGTCGCGGTGCGAGATGCCGAGAGCGACCGGCAGGGGCACCGTCAGCGTCAGCCACACCGGCCACTGCACGAGGTCCGGCGACAGCTGGCTGACCACCCAGGTCGCCCCGGCCGCGATGACGGCCCCGGCTCCCGCGATGGTCACCGCGGCCCGGCGGGACGCGAGCTTGATCCCGGACGCGGACGCGGCGACGAACGGGAACATCGGCGCGAACGTCGAGTGCGCCAGCGGCATGAGCACCGCGCCGAACGTCATGTAAGCGGCCATCACGGCGATTTGCCATTTTCCGCCCAGTCGCGACCAGGGCAGCAGCGAGACGAGCGCGACGATCGAGGTGAGAATGAACAACGGCAAGGCCAATGGCCGGTACGCGATTTGCGCGTCCGGCCACTGAACCGCGGTGCAGGCGATCGAGGTGAGGACGAGGGCGGGCTGGATCAGCTCGTCCCGGTACTGCCCGAGAAGGGCGGGGGCCCGCTCCAGGGTCCTCATCGGATCAGGTTCCTCCTCGTCGGCCCGGCGTCGTGCGAGGACTGAGTGTTCCACTCGGCCGGACGGCTGCTGAGATTGCGCTGGAGGTTGTCCAGCAGCGGCGAGCTCTGCGCGGGCGCGCCGTCCTTGCCCTGGGCCCACATGACCTGGTGCCCGGCGCGCAGCGCGCGGTAAAGCACGACCAGTCCTTCGGCGAGGATGCCGACGCCGAGGGTGAACAGCAGGCTGTTGCCGACCCCGCCCGCGTCCCGCGGGTCGAACGCTTCGAGCGCGAGGTTCACGCCGACCTTGACCACGATGTTCGCCACCCACAGCCCGACGGTCACCCCGGTGTAGCGGACGAAGGCGACGCCGTCGCGCCGGGAAATCCGCACCGTCGCTCCGCGCAGGATGCCGAGGACGACGCTGATCGCCGCGGTCCCGGCGAGGAAAACCAGCGAGGCCGGGGTTTTCACCTCGCCCGACAGCGTGCTGAGGCCGACGACGGACAGCACCGCGGGCAGGATGAGCATCTGCTTGGCCTGCGCGGGTTCGCCGATCATCCGCCGCACCATCAGGTAGCCGACCGCCGCCACGATCAGGACGATCTCCACGGGTCCGCTCATGGGTTGTTCCTGCCTTTCGAAGTCGTTCCGATGCCGAGAAAACTACGGCGGAACGGCGGCGAAGTCGTGCGGTGCGAGGGGTATCCGCGGGTGGAGAAATCCCTCCACCCGGGCCTGGTTTTCTCCACCCGGGATACCTCCGGAGACGCAAGACCTCAGCGGGCGGCGGCCGTAGCGTTTCTCCGCGAATCCCATGAGCCAAGCCACAATCGGGGAGTACGGCATGTCTATCTTCGCCCGCAGGATGATCACCACGATGTTCCTGGACGTCGGCCTGCCCGTCGTCGCCTACTACACGGCCAACCTGCTCGGCGCGAGCGCCTACGTGTCGCTTCTGGTGGGCACGGGCGTCGCGGGACTGCGGACGGCCTGGATCGCGATCGCGCAGCGGCGGCTCGATTTGTTCTCGTCGTTTCTCATGCTGCTTTTCGGCCTAGGGCTCGGGCTGAGCTTCCTCACCGGGGACCCCCGCCTGCTGCTGGCGAAGGAATCGGTCACCACCTTCTGCGCTGGCGTGGCTTTGGTCGGCAGCTGCGTGCTCAACCGGCCTCTGTCGTACTACGCGGCACGACGCTTCGCGCAGTCGGCGGGCGGCGACCACCTGCGTGAATTCGAGGCCAGTGCGAACGACGCCACGCTGCGCCGGCGCTGGTACCAGATCTCGCTGGTGTGGGGCATCGGCTTGATCGCTGACTCGGTGCTTCGCATCGTGGGCGTCTACACGCTGCCGTTCGACACGGCGGCTGCCTGGTCGCAGGCGTTGATGGTCGTCGCGTTCGCCGGGCTCATCGGGTGGACGCTGCTGACGAGGAAGCGGGGCGAACAGCCGGCTCAGGCCCGCCGGTCGTAGTTGCGCATCGCCGCCGCGACGTCGTCCAGGAAGGACAGGACGACCGGGACGTGCTCCGGTTCGAGCCGGTCGGTGATGGCTTCGATCTCGGCGAGCAGCGGTTCCAGTGCGGTTCGGACGTCCGCGCGGGCGTGCTCGGTGGCCTCCAGGTGGAGGCGCCGCCGGTCGGCCGGATCGGCGTGGCGGGACAGGTGCCCCGCGGCGGCGAGCCGGTCGACCAGCACCGTCGCGGACGCCGAGGTGATGCCGAGCCGGGAGCCCAGCTCACCCGGACCGATCGGCTCGGAGCTGGAGACCACGTGGTCGAGGGCCTGCACGTCGGTCACCCGCAGCGAAAGTTTGCGCGCCAGTGCGGCCTGCATGCCCCGGCCCGCTTGCAGCAGCCGCCGCACCGCCAGGGAGAGGTCCCGCGCCGCTTGCTTGTCCGCCACGCCCGCATAGTAGCTAGAACTTCTAGCGACGAGGTACAGTATCGGGCATGGCTAGAAAATCTAGCGAATTAGTGCGGGTCAACGCCGAGATGGTGCGCAAGCTGCTCGACACCGAACCGGGGCCACTGGCCGAGGGCGGCTACGGGCTGCGCGTACTCGAAACGACCGGACGCCGCAGCGGCCAAACCCGGCAAACGCCGCTCGGCGTTCTCCTGCTGCGCGGCGACCGCTACCTGGTGTCGCCGGACGCCACCCGTGACTGGGTGCACAACCTCCGCGCGAACCCGGCCTGTCGCGTCCGCGCAGGCGAGGCCAACGAACGCGTCCACGCGGTCGCTGTGGACGGCACCGAGGCCGTTCCGGTGATCTCGGCTTACCTGGCCGCAGTGCAAACTCCGTGGGCACTAGCCGCTTTCCCGGTCAGCCCCGACGCGTCGGAGGCCGAGATCGCCGACCACGTGGACGCGCTCGCGGTGTTCCGTCTCGTGCCGGGAACGGACTCGGCATGAAGCCACCCGTGGTCATCGTCGGCGGCGGACCCGGCGGAATGGTGCTCGCCTACCTGCTCGGCCGAGCCGGAATCCCGGTCACGCTGCTGGAATCGCACCAGGACTTCGACCGCGACTTCCGCGGCGATTCCCTGCACCCCTACACCCTCGAACTGCTCGACACCCTCGGCCTGGCCGAGCGCCTGCTCACCCTGCCGCACCACAAAGCCCGCTTCTTCCGCTTCCACACTCCCGCCGGGTCAATCACCACCGCGGACTACGGCAAGCTCGCCTCGCCGCACAACTACGTCGCCTTGATGCCACAAGCGCACTTCCTCGATTTCCTCGCCACCGAAACCGCCGCCCTGCCCAGCGCGAGCGTCCGGACCGGAGCGAAGGTCGTGGACCTGAACCGCGACAGCGACGGCCGGGTCAACGGAGTCCGCTACCGCGACGAAGCCGGAACCCACGACCTGCCCGCCGCGCTGGTAGTCGGCGCGGACGGCCGGTTCTCCCGGATCCGCCGCCTGGCAGACGCTCCCGCGAGATCTCTCGGAGCCACCACCGACCTGCTGTGGTTCCGCCTGCCGCACCGTCCCGACGACCCGCCGGACGCCGACGTCGACCTCTTCTTCGGACGGCACCACTACGTCGGCCTGCTCGCCGGAACCAACGGCTGGCAGGTCGGGTACAGCCTGCCCAAGGGCGGCTACGCCGAGGCTCGCGAGCGCGGCGTCGGTCCAATCCGGACCTTCCTCGCCGACCACGTGCCGTGGCTGGCCGATCGCGCCGACCTGCTGACCGATTTCGGCCAGACGACCCTGCTGTCGGTCGACATCTCCCGGGTGGAGCGCTGGTGGCGGCCGGGCCTGCTGCTCATCGGCGACGCCGCGCACGTCATCTCGCCAGTCGGCGGCAACGGAATCCTCATGGCAGTCCAGGACGCCGTCGCCGCGGCCAATCACCTCGTGCGGGACTTGTCCGACAGCGCTCTCGCACGGATCCAAGCCGACCGCGAACCCGCGATCCAGCAGGTTCAAGCACAGCAAGTCCGGCTCGAACAACGCGCCGCCCGCGCCCGGGAGCGCGGCCGTCCCGCCGCTCCGCCGTATCGGCTCCTGCGCTTGCTCACCGGCATTCCCGGCGCCCGCGCCCGCGCCGCCCGCGCCAACGCCTACGGACCTACCCCGCCGCGGTTGAACTCGGCGGTGCTGGGCTCCTGAGGCGGGAAGAGGCGAGGCAGGAAGGCAATCATCAAGGCAGACCAAGTCACGTGCGTCAGCACCGGTGCCTGCACGCCGCCGCCCCAACGACGTTGCAGCGTGAACAGCGTCCCCATGACCGCGGACGCCAGCACCAAGGCCGGATTTCGCGTAGCCGTCGTCGACAGCACGTAGCGCACGGTCGAACCTCCCGCGCCGAACGCGTCGTAAAGCGCACCGCGGAAGAAAACCTCTTCAGCCGCACCCGTAACGAGCGCTGTCGTCACCACAGTCGGCGTCGAACCATGGTGGGCATGGCCGAGCACCCCCGTGATCGCGCGACGCAGCAACGGAATGCGGCGAGCAACCAGCGCGCAGCCGTAAAACACCCCGAACGCGCCCGCGCCGACCAACACCGGCTGCACGACGTCCGGACGCCCCCGAGGCGCCGACCCAGCCACTCGCGCTCCAGCGAACCAGGTCGCCGCGACCGACGCAGTCAGCACATGAAACCGCCGCGACCCCGGCTTGCTGGCCAGCGACGCGCCCAGCAGCCCCGACCCCGCCGCGGTCACCGTCGTCAGGAACGCCTTCACCTGGCCTGCCGCCGTTTCGCTCGTTCCCCCAGCGCCTGCAGCACAGCGTCGTCGTACCCCATCGGCTCGAATTCGACAATCCGGCGAATCGCGTCGTCGCGGACGACCACCTCGTTGCCCATCGAGTCGATCAACGCGCGTCCGGTCGTGGCGTCGATGTCGGTCACCAGCGAAAGCCAGTAAGACGACAGCCGAGGCGTGAGCATCGGAACCGGCACGATCACCAGCAGCCTGCCCTCGATCTCCGCCACACGCTGCAGCATGTCCCGGTAGGTCAGCACTTCCGGGCCGCCGATGTCGAACGTCCGGCCCTCGGTCTCCGGATGCTCCAGCACAGCGACGAGGTAACGGACGACGTCCGCCAGCGCGATCGGCTGAGTGCGCGTACCGACCCAGCGCGGGGTGATCATCGCGGGCAGATGCTCGACGAGCTGGCGAGTCAGCTCCCACGACGTGCCGCCGTGCCCGATGACAATCCCCGCCCGCAGCACGGTTACCGGAACGCCCGTCTCCGCCAGCAGCCGTTCGACCTCCCGCCTGCTGGCCAGATGCTCCGACAACGAGTCAGCGTCGTCCCCGAGCCCGCCGAGGTAGACGATCCGGCGCACCCCCGCCTCCGCCGCAGCACGAGCGAACGCGCGGGCCGCGTTGGCATCGCGCCGCTTGAAGTCGGCGCTATCCAAAGAATGCACGAGGTAGTAGGCAGCCTCGACGTTCTTGAACGCCTCCCGCAACGACCGAAAGTCAGCGACATCACCGCGAACCGGCTCCCCAGCCCCGCGGTAATCGTCAGGCTGCCGAGTCATGGCGAGCACCTCGTGCCCAGCCTCTTCCAGCGCCGGGCACAACCGGCTGCCGACGAACCCAGAAGCTCCGGCGACCAGTACGCGCATGATTGCGACCGTAGCCGGGGACGCGGCGATCCGCAGAATCTCCGCACCAGCCAGGTGAATCTCACTTCGCCCGCTGACGGCTCTCGATGAGCTTATGCATCAAATGCGCGAGCACCCTGTCCAGCTGGCGACCGAGTCGCGGGTCGAGTTCGCTGTCGACCGCCGCCGCCAGCGAAGCAGCCTCGCCAAGCACGGATTTCCCTTCCGCGGTGACGGAGAGAATGTGCCTGCGCCGATTCTCCGGATCACGCTGCCGATCAAGGAGACCGCCCTGCTCCAGGTGATCCGCCATCCGGACGACGAGACTCGGACTCACCCGCATGAGCCTCGCGATGTCGTCCTGAGTCCGGGCAAGCCCCTGCTCAACCATGGCGAGCATCCCGAGATGCTTCGGCGTCAGCCCGGCTGCCCGGAAGTGCTCAGCGAAATCGTTGGCCAGGTCGGTGCCGAGCACCATGAGCTTGAAAGCCGAGGACTCGTGCAACGGGCGGCCGCTCTCGGAATTCACTTCTTGACTGTACTATCCGTCAACAGTTCAATAGATGAACAGTTGACGGATGGAGGTGCGATGATCGCCTTGTCAGCGGCGAACGCCGTGGTCGCGATCGCGAGTGTCGCCTTCGCCGTGGTGGCGGCCGTACGACCAGCCGCGTTGAGCCGCAGCGAGACGCCGACGAACGGCGAAAAGTTCTACGCGACGATGTACGCCGTCAGAGCGCTACCACTCGGCGGTGCGGCCGCGGTCGTGCCGTTCGTCTGGCCTGGACCAGCCTGCGCGCTGCTCCTGATCGCGGCTGCAGTCGCGCAGGTGGCCGACCTCGTCATCGGCGTGTTCCGCCGGGAACGAGGCATGATCGCAGGCAGCTCCGTCGTGGCCGCAGTTCACATGGCGACTGCCATCGCGCTGTGGTGAAGCTGCCTTGCACTCCGCGGGGTTGACTTCGCGCGCCCCTCCAACCCCGGTCGCCAGGCTGCTCCGGCTCGCCGTGCCCGACGTCCGCCCCAACTAGCTTCCCGACGCACTCGATCGCACCGGTCCCCAGTCGGATCCACGGGTTGTCCGAGCCTTGCCGATCGCGCAACTCCGAGCCCGAGATGCCGTTCGGCAAGCTCGACGGGTGCGCCCGCCCGGCTGTGCCGTACGCGGGACCACTCCCGCTCGCAGGGAAACCCACGATCCTTCAAATCAGTGCGATCATCGTCGGGACCACCCCCGCTGGGGCGTCGCCCGGTGCCTCCTGGACGACGGCACCATCGCCGCACCCGACCGCGGCACCGGTCTGCTGGATCCTGCTCTACGGCCAGACCCCGGCCCCGAGCACCAGCCCCACCGTCGACCACATCACTCGCGCACACGGCAATGTCCGCCCATGACTCGGCCGACAACCGCTCATCCGGCCCAGCCCCGTTTCCGATCTCATGCTCGCTCTGGTCGAAACCCGCCGCACTCACACTTCGTCGGCCGTACCGACGACCACCGCCGCCAGCCTCGCGAAACGCCTCACCGAGCAGGGCGTCCTTCGAACCGCTTCGAACCGCCCAACGACCGGCCCGGCCATCTCGCCGATGATGAGATGCACAGTCCCAGACACTCATTGCCACACCGATAACCCCGGTGAACGGGAAATCAGCAGGGAGGCGGGGTGGGCGCGGAAGGGCAGTCCGCCGGGATCGGTCTCTCAGGAGCTCGTTGCTGCCTGGCTCCAATCAAGCTCGCGGACTGCGGCGTGGTCAATCGGCTCCGATACCGTCGAGGTGCGCCCACGGCGCTCAATCGAGGGACCCGAGGAACAGTTCCTGGTTAATCGTCGTAGCAGCAACGAAGCCCATGGCCGCGGCCGAGACGACGAAAGTCATCCCGGAAGGGCTCGACTCCCGGCGAGCCAAGTCGCCCACCGCATAGATACCCGGCACGCTGGTCCGTCCGGCGTCGTCCACGCGAACACTGTCGTCGTCCAACATGACGCATCCCAACTGCTCAGGTAACGCGCTCGCCTGGCGCGTCGTGGCGTGCAGGAACACGCCCGCACACCGCAACGGAAGCCCCTCCTGGAAGACCACCTGCTCCACGCCGCCGTCACACCCCTCCAGCCGGCAGACCCTTTCCGTCCGCACTGACACGCCGCGCGCACGGAGTACGTCCTCGTCGCCAATGTCAGAAATTCCGTTGGTGCACAGGGTGATTTCGGTGCTCCACTGCGTCAGCTGCGCGGCGAACAGCGCGTCAGCACCGCCGCCGGTGGCCAGAACCGCCAACGGCTGATCCCGCATCTCCCAGGCATGGCAGTACGGACACCCCATAACGCCCCGGCCCCATCGCTCGGCAACACCCGGAATGTCCGGCAGGTCCTCCTTCACGCCGGTTGCCAGCACGACCCGGCGAGCACCCACAGTTCGGCCGTCGTCGAACTCGACCGAAAACTGGTCTTGCCGACCGCCGACTTCCCGAACCTGCCCACTGCACACTTCGACGTCGGAGTATTCCGCCAATTGCTTCATGCCGACCAACCGAACCGCATCCGGGGCCATTCCCTCAGCAGCGAGCATGCCGTGCACGCCGACGGCCGAAGAGTTGCGACCCGCGCCGCCGTCGACCAGCAACGCCCGGCGTCGAGACCGCCCCAGTACCGTCGCAGTGCTCAACCCGCCCGGCCCGGCTCCAATGACCACTACGTCGTACTGAGCTCCCGTCATGTAGCTCGCCTTTCTCAGTTGTGTACTGCCTGAAAGCGGGGGAATGACCGAAGTCCACGTGAACGCGCTTCCCACCCCGCTCGCTGACGTCGGCGCGCTGTCTGACCGGCTGCCAAAGCTTGCCGCCCCGCCGCGGCGGCGGTTGGCGGCCGACTACCCGGTTCACGCGGGTCCAACCACGACTCGACGTTGTTCTGGAAAACGACGTAGGCCAGCGCGCCACCCGAAACGTCAGCCTTCGTGTTATGCAATGTGAACCGTTGCGCAAGCCAAGCACTGCGCCCATGCCGCCATGTCGAAGTCGCAACCTGGGATCTTCCGCAGCCGTCGGCCCTTATCGTGCCGCCTTCGCGCAGTACTCGCGTCCGCTCGCTCCGCGGCCCGATGAGACGGTGCAGTTCCTCGGCGGAGGCACCGTGTTTGCCACTGGTGACCTGCAATCGACGCACATAGTCTTGGCACCGTCGTAGCGAGGTGGCCAAGCGCACCGCGACTTCGCACGCTGTGGCATGGGAAGGACTGCGTCCACGCGCCTGTCGCCGCAGTGCGTTCCGCCCATGCGAGTTCGGCGACGACAACACGCCAGCAAGACGCAGACGGGCGGGCACTGGCGCAACTGACATCGACGCCAGGATCCCTGTCGATCCCGGCCGGTTGCTCCGGGAACGACACCCGGAGCGAGAAGCCTCGGCCCAAGGCGGAATCCCGCCCTGACGGTGCCCGCCCATCACCACCTTCGGACGGTTCCTGTCTGCAGACCCCGTCGAAGGCGGCAACGCCAACGACTACATCTGCCCTGGCCGGGAGTTCGTACGATCTGATTGACCGGCTTCGGTTGGCGCATGCAGTGGCTCTGACTCGTATTCTCGCGGGTGGAGGCTGTCACAACGCTGGAACCGCGCGGAAAAGGTGCTCACTGCGATTCCGCGCGAGCTGCAGGTCCAGCGCGTGACAGCGATGACATCGTGTCGGGGGCCAACGCCGATGGTCAGTTGCGTGTGCCACCGCGACCGCGGCGCGTCGGGACAGACGCGGGAGTCTTTCCTAGCGGACCGCACCGCTCGTGCGAGCAGGACAACAGTGCCGGGTCTCGTTGCCGAACGCGGGATCGGGCTTTGAAAATCCAATGAGGGTCTCGGCCGCTGCGGCCGACGCCGTGCAAACCACTGTCGACGCCTACGACGACGTGGGCCGGTCACTGACCACGAAGCTCGAGAACAGCGCGCTCGCCGCCACGACTTACGACAATGCGGGCGAGCCGTCGGGGAAGGTGACCTACGCCAACAGTGCCGCCTTGACCGCCATCAGCAAGGACGCCTCGGGCCGCCCGACGTCGCTGGGCTGAAAGATCAGCGACAACAAGACGGTCGTTTCGCAGGTCAGCAGGACCCGATCATCAGCTTGTCGTGCAGAAAGACCGTCACAGCAATCACTCGATCGGTGAAACGCTCTGGAGCAGAACCTGCGCCCGGTCCGAAATGAGGTCAGGGACTGCTCCAGCGTTGCTCCCGCTACTGAACGATAGCTGGAGTCCGGCGCTGCGAAACTCAAGGTTTGGCGGCACAAAAAACCGCCCTGCTGGATCATGAGACCCAACAGGGCGGCTTTCGTCGCGGTGGAGCTAAGGGGACTCGAACCCCTGACCCCCTCACTGCCAGTGAGGTGCGCTACCAGCTGCGCCATAGCCCCGAAGCGGAGGTGAACTCCGCGTCTCGTATGGACATACAGTACACCCCGCCTTGAGCGGCTTCGGCGGGGGGTCGGTTATGTGCCGCGGTCCTGTTCGGAAGCCGCGTCAAGCTGGCCAACCCGGTATCGCATCCATTCGCTCCGGGTGTGTTTGTGCAGGTCGCCTGCCCTTCCTGACTTTTCTTCGGGTTTGCGTTGAGTGTCAGTGTGTCCGCGGTTACATTCCTCGACAGTCGCGACGTCGAGCCGCCTCTGCCCCGCCAGCGGGCCCCCTCGCGGCTGAGGTCGCCCTGATGGTCCCGTCCCGGCAAGGAGGTGGCTAATGAGCACCGGATCACGGAGAGTGGCTGATGCGGCTCTGATGCCGTCGACCTGGGCCGGTCGCTTCCCTGGGCTGCCCCTCGTCTCTCATCGTGAAACGGACACCGAAGCGCGGCCCGGCCATGTCACCACGGTGGCTGCCCAGCGACTCGCTACTCCGCTGCTCGCCAGCACCGCCTCCTTGGCCCGCTTGTACACCCGTACCAGAACAAACGCGCACGATCGGCACCTTCACCTCACCCACGAAGGCGATGCAGAGACGACCACCCACCTCGCCAGCGTTCTCTCGGCAAAGGACAAGAACGCCTCGGAAACCCACGTTGCCGCGGTCCCGCCGCGACTGCCGTCCATCGAGCCTGACCCGCAATGGCCTGCGCATCCGGTCCCGGCGGGTGTCGATCTTGACTCTGGCCAAGACCGCAGTCCATGCCCGGCCGGGCTAGCTGCTGGTCGCACGACGTCGCAACCGCACGGCCATCAGGCTGCCTCCATCCAGTCGTTCACACTGACCTCTGTGGGTGGCACTACTTCTCCGCCGCCGGGACAAGTGGACCTGGGGCCGAACGTCGTCGTTTTCGATCCGTCGATGCCGAGCGCGAGCATCCAGCACAAGCTGGACGCGATCTTCGCGGAACAGGAGAAGAACCAGTTCGGCAGTCAGCGCTACGCAGTCCTGTTTAAGCCGGGCACGTACTCCAACGACGTGAACGTCGGCTTCTATACCCAAATCCTCGGCCTGGGCAGCACACCCGACGCCGTGACGATCAACGGCGCGGTGCACGTAGAGGCAGACTGGTTTCCCCCGAACAACGCGACCCAGAACTTCTGGCGCGGCGCGGAAAACCTGTCAGTGAACCCCGTCGGGGGCGCGGATCAATGGGCGGTTTCGCAGGCGAGCCCCTACCGGCGCATGCACGTCCGCGGCGACCTCCGACTCGACCACGGCGGCGGCTGGTCGAGCGGGGGCTGGATCTCGGATACGAAGATCGACGGCCAAGTCCTTTCCGGGTCGCAGCAACAATGGATCTCGCGCGATTCGCACTTCGGCAGCTGGACCGGGTCCACTTGGAACATGGTGTTCGTCGGAGTGGACGGCGCACCCGCCGGCACCTTCCCAGACCCGCCGTACACGACGATCGACCAGACCCCGGTCGTCCGCGAGAAGCCGTGCCTCCAGGTCGACGAGCGTGGGCACTACCGGGTGTTCGTGCCCGCGCTGCGATCCAACACCTCCGGGGTCACCTGGGAGCACGACAGCGCGCCAGGGGCTTCGCTGCCGATCGACCAGTTCTTCGTCGCGAAGCCCGGCGCTACCGCGGCCGAGATGAACGCAGCACTGGCGGCGGGTAAAAACCTGCTGATCACCCCAGGCGTCTACCACCTCGATCAACCGCTCCGCGTCACCCACTCGGACACCGTGGTCCTCGGTCTTGGCATCGCGACCCTGGTACCAGACGGCGGGATCACCGCGATCGATGTTGACGACGTGGACGGGGTGAAGATCGCCGGCCTTCTGATCGACGCCGGGACGACCTCGTCGGCCACGCTCATGCGGATCGGCGATCCCGAAGCGAACGCTGACCATTCGGCGAACCCGACGTCTCTGCACGATGTCTTCTTCCGCGTCGGCGGTGCCGCCGCGGGCAAAGCGCGCACGAGCCTCGTCGTCAACAGCAACGACGTGATCGGCGACCACCTGTGGCTCTGGCGAGCCGACCACGGGCCCGACGACAGCCACGTCGGCTGGGGTTCCAACACCGCCGACACCGGCCTGGTGGTGAACGGCGACGATGTGACGGTCTACGGATTGTTCGTCGAGCACTTCCAGAAGACCCAGGTGACCTGGAACGGAAACCGCGGGCGTACCTACTTCTTCCAGAACGAGATGCCCTATGACGTCCCCGACCAGGCAGCCTGGATGAATGGCGAGAGCGCGGGCTATGCCGCCTACCAGGTCGCCCCGGACGTGACGAGCCACGAAGCCTGGGGCTTGGGCAGCTACTGCTTCTTCAACATCAACCCGTCGGTGACCTGTTCGCACGCCTTCGCCGCCCCAGCCGCGCGGGACGTACGGCTGCGGAACATGGTGACGGTTTCGCTCAACCACCAGGGAACGATCACTCACGTGGTCAACGACGTCGGCGCAACCACCCCAGAGGACACGAAACCGGTGAACTTGGTGCGCTATCCGTAGCCACCACCTGAACAACCGGTGCCCGCCGCGGTGGCGGCCGCGGCGGGCACCGGTCCCTCGTTCTGTTGCTTGCCACGACAGCCGGCGGGACACCGTAGGCTGTGCCGTGTGAGCCAGCCGATCCTGATGACCGTCGACGACGACCCCGCCGTTTCGCGGTCGGTGGCGCGCGACCTGCGTCGCCGCTACGGCAAGGACTATCGCGTCATCCGTGCCGATTCGGGGGCCGACGCCCTCGACGCGCTTCGCGAGATCAAGCTGCGCGGCGACGCCGTCGCGGCCATCCTCGCCGACTACCGCATGCCGCACATGGACGGCATCGTCTTCCTGGAGAAGGCGATGGACCTCTTCCCCAACGCCCGGCGCGCGCTGCTGACGGCTTACGCCGACACCGACGCCGCGATCCAGGCGATCAACGTGGTCGACGTCGACCACTACCTGCTCAAGCCATGGGACCCGCCCGAGGAGAAGCTGTACCCGGTCATCGACTCTCTCGTCGAGACCTGGCTCGCGGTCGGCGACCGTCCGGTGGAAGAGACGAAGCTGATCGGGCACCGGTACTCGGCACCGTCGTTCCGGATGCGCGACTTCCTCGCCCGCAACGCCGTCCCGTACCGCTGGTACTCGGTCGACGACGAAGAGGCGGGCCGCATCCTTCAAGCCGCTGGCGCGTGCGAGACCGACATCCCGGTCGTCGTGACGCCGGACGGCACGGTGCTGAAACAGCCAACGGGAAGCGAGATCGCCGACGCGGTGGGCCTTTCCACACAGCCCGCGCAGGACTTTTACGACCTGGTGGTGATCGGCGGCGGTCCGGCCGGTCTCGGTGCCGCGGTGTACGGCGCTTCCGAGGGGCTTCGGACCGTCCTGGTCGAGCGCAAGGCCACCGGCGGCCAAGCCGGAACCAGCTCGCGGATCGAGAACTACCTGGGCTTCCCGGACGGAGTGTCCGGCGCACAGCTCACGGATCGAGCCCGCCGCCAGGCGCAGAAGTTTGGCGCCGAAGTGCTCACGGCTCGCGATGTCGTGGGCCTGGAAGCGCGCGGGTCGAGCCGCGTCGTGACCTTCGGCGACGGATCCGAGATCGCCGCGCACTCCGTGATCCTTTCGAGCGGCGTCAATTACCGAGCGCTGGAAGCTGAAGGAATCGAGCAGCTGACCGGCCGCGGCGTCTACTACGGCTCCGCCGCGACGGAAGCGCCGGAGTGCTCGAACGACCACGTGTACATCGTCGGCGGCGCGAACTCCGCGGGACAGGCGGCGGTCTTCTTCTCCAAGCACGCCACCGACGTGACGCTGCTGGTGCGCGGCGCGTCGCTGGAGTCGTCCATGTCGCACTACCTCATCGAGCAGATCGCTGCCATCGAGAACGTCCACGTCCGCACGCACACCACGGTGGTCAAAGCGCATGGGGACGATCACCTCGAGTCCATCACGGTCTGCAAAGACGGCGTGACCGAGAAACTGGACACGGAACACCTCTTCATCTTCATCGGAGCCGCTCCGCGCACGGAGTGGCTGGGGAAGGGCGTCCTCCGGGACGCCCACGGATTCGTCCGGACCGGCCCAGACCTCGTCGAAGACGGACGCAGGCCGCCGGGATGGCCGCTGGATCGCGATCCGCATTACCTGGAGTCGTCGATTCCCGGCGTGTTCGTGGCCGGAGACGTGCGCTCGCAGTCGGTGAAACGCGTGGCGTCCGCCGTCGGCGAGGGCGCCATGGCCGTGACCCTGGTCCACCGTTACTTGGAGGAACAGTGACTCAGCCCGCCTTGCCGCGCGAGGAACTGCGCAGCCTGTTTCTGTTCGAGCATCTCTCTGACGCGCAGCTCGATTGGATCGAGCAGAACGCGGTACGCGAGGAGTTCAAGGCCGACTCCGTTGTGATCCGCGAAGGCGACCCGGCGACCTGCTTCTACGTCCTGCTCAACGGCGCGCTGCGGATGACCCGTGTGGTGGCCGGTGCCGAGGTCGAGATGAAGCGATCCGACCAGCGTGGTTCCTATTGCGGCGCAACGCAATTCCTGGCTTACCAGGACAGCGAAGCCACCTACGGCGCGACGATCTACGCGGTCAGCGACCTGACTTTTCTCACGCTTCCCGCGGCGGAGTTCGCCGTCGAATTCCGGCAGTGGTTCCCGATGGCGGCGCACCTGCTGGAGGGGATGTACCTCGGCTGGCGCAACACCGACGCACTGGTGTCGTCGCGGCGCCGGCTCGTCGCTCTCGGCGAGCTGTCCGCTGGGCTTATGCACGAACTCAACAACCCGGCCGCGGCCGCGGTACGGGCGACTGCCGCGCTGCGCGAGCGAGTCGCCGGCATGCGGCACAAGCTGGCGATCCTGGCGAAGAAGGACATCGATCCGGACCTGCTTGAGCTGCTCCTCGACGTCCAGGAACGGTTGGTGAAACAGGTCGGCGACGCGCCCAAGCTCTCCGCGATGCAGCAGGCCGATCGCGAGGACGAGATCGGCGATTGGTTCGACGACCACGGCATCGACCAGGGCTGGGACCTCGCCAGCATCTTCGTCGCGGCTGGGCTCACCCCGAAAAACCTCGACCACGTTCTCGAGTCGGTGGGCGAAGGGCTGCTCGACGGTGCGATCCGCTGGCTCGCGTACGCACTCGAAACCGAGATGCTGATGGGCGAGATCGAAGACTCGACCAGCCGGGTTTCCACGCTCGTGGGCGCGGCTAAACAGTACTCGCAAATGGATCGCGCGCCGCACCAGTTCATCGACGTCCATGAAGGACTCGACTCCACGCTGGTGATGATGTCGGGCAAGCTCGGCGAGGGAATCCGCGTGGTCAAGGAATACGACTGCTCGATCGACCGGGTCCCTGCCTACGCCGCCGAACTGAACCAGGTGTGGACCAACATCATCGACAACGCGGTCGGCGCCATGGGCGGCGAGGGAACGCTGACCCTGCGCACGTGGCAGGTCGGCAAGCAGGTGCGCGTTGAGATCGGCGACACCGGTCCGGGGATCCCGGAGGAGGTGCGCCAGCGCATCTTCGAGCCGTTCTTCACCACCAAGGGCGTCGGTGAGGGCACCGGGCTCGGCCTGGACATCTCGTGGCGGATCGTCGTGGAACGACACTCGGGCGACATCAAGGTGACTTCGGAACCGGGTGACACCCGTTTCGAGGTCTGCCTTCCGGTGGAGGAACAAGCGTCGCTCTGAATGCGCACTTGGCCGCGGCGAACCGGCACGTGGCCCGGATCTTCGGGTTCTTCGGAGTAGCTCTGCGGCGGCGGTCATCAGTGGTATCCCCTCGGAGCGAATTGGCGGCTCGATTCCGAGGTTAGCCCACCGCGCCGACAGGATTTCGGGGCGTTTTCGAGTTTCCCTTGTGCGCCAACGGTTTTCGATCTATGCCCGATCGGGTGATGATTGGGAACAGATGTTCGAGCACTCTGGATCACGGCAGCGTCGCGTCCATTGCTCGGGCCCAGAGGGGGCCCGGTGGGCGCCGCCGCCGGTTCAGGGGAGGGACCGTGATCCGAATCCGGGAAGTGTCAGTGTCATTGCCGCTGTCGTCAGCCAGGTCAGCATGTCCGGCAACGGAATCCGGGCGAGCCGTCCAGGCCATTCGTCGGCTGCGATCGTCAGCGCGAGCTCGTCTTCGTCCGGCCGGATTCCGGTCAGGCGCAAGCCTTTCGGCAGCTCCGGGAGAGGAAGCACGATCGGCCGGATCCGCTTCGGCGGACGCCTTGTCCACCGCCCGAGATGGAGCGCGGTCGGGGTCAGCACTATTGCTTCGTCTTCGATGTCTGCGACGAGAGTCAAGTGCCCCCAGTGCGGACGCTTCCGCCAGCGCACCCGAAAGCCTTCCGCATGCGGCGTCGCGATCAGATCCGGACGTGCCGCGGCAACCCGTTCTCGCACCACGGTTCCGCTCATTTCTATCTCAAGTTCGACAGATCCGGGAATCACCGCTGGCGAAGGCAATCCTCGAAGCCGTACGTCCTTGGCGAGCACGGTTACGCGCCGCAGCGGAATGCGGTCGACGCCTGGTTGCGCAGGCGACTCGACAACTGTCCGAGTTGCCGGGTCGGCTTCGCGACCGGTGGTCGAGCGTCCGGAATCGCGTCGAGAAGTCGATGGTTCAGCTTCGTACTGTCCCGCGTTTGCTGCGTCAGGTCCCGAGCTGGGGTTCCGCGCTCCAGCACCTGATTCGTCTTCCACGATTCGGCGATTACGTTGCGCCTGAACAAAATCCGACGATGCCGTGTTCTCTCGTGGACCGGACAGGCGTGCGTCAGTTCGGTCGTCGGCGGACTGTGCGATGCGACCAGGCGCAAGGCCAGCCACGTCCGGCGAGCCGTCCGTCGTGCTCGTTTGGCCGACGTGAGGCCGAGTGCCCTTCGTCGCCGGCATGTCGACCGCGTCCGCGTTGGTCGGGTCCTTCGTTCCGCCACGCGCGTTCGGCGCTGCTGCGGCCGCTCCATTTCGAGACGAGCCGGCAGAGCCGGCAAGGCTGCCAGCGCCGCGCTGAACGGGGCCCGCCGGGCTGTTCGGAACGGGCCAGTCGACATCTTCCGCGACAAGTCGGACGTCTCCCACCCGGCCGGTGGCCAGCCGAAGCGAGTCCGCCGGGTAATCGAGTTCGGTGAGAGTCAGGCCGACTTCGTGGCCTTGCACCGTCGTCTTGAGGCGGCGGCCCACCAGTTGCTCGGTGACAGTTCGAGCGAGCGCGGCCGGGGTCGCGGGCACTGCGGGCAGCAGTGCCCGGCCCGCGGCGGCGAGGCCCGACAGTTCGGGCCAGGGCACCCAGGTATCGAACCATCGGCCTTCGCTCATCCGGTCATCGTATGGCGGTCCCGAGCTGACCGCTGCCCGCTGTGGCATGGGCCGCGTAACGGAGAGGAAGAGGACGACCACGCAAGTCGCCTGACTAACGGGCGTCACAGCGGATGCTGCAGCCCCGATGATTCTGGCCGCCACCAGCCAGAATCCCGTGCCGACGAGACGCTTGACGTCATGGCCGCACCCCATCGGCCGCGCAGCGAACTAGGCTTGGCGAATGTCTGAACAAGACCAGGAGCCCTCTGGGATCGAGACAGTCGAGGACCGCGTCTACCGGCGAGAAGACTGGTATGCGGAAGAGTTCACAGCACGTCGATTCGTGCGCTGTGAGTTCCATCAGGTCGATCTCACCGAGGCGGTCACGCGCGGTGTCGCCTTCCTGGACTGTGTGTTCGGAAACGTCCAGTTCAACGCTTCCCGGCACACCGACTCGGCGTTCACCGGATGCGTGTTCAAAGGATGCAACCTGTTCGATGCCGAGTTCACCGGATGCAAGCTGGTCGGCAGCCGATTCCAGGACTGCGACCTGCGGCCGTTGCGGGTGACCGGCGGAGACTGGTCTTTCGTCGGCTTGAACGGCACCGACCTGCGTGGAGTCACGTTCCAGGGCGTCCGGATGCGAGAAGCCGACCTCGCCAAGGCGAAGTGTTCCGGAGCAGTGTTCACCGACGTGGATCTGTCCGGGTCGGAGCTGCAGGACATCGACCTCACCCGCGCTGAGCTGCGGGGAAGCGATCTGTCCTCGCTGGACCTGACTCGCGCGTCGCTGACCGGCGCGATCGTGTCCCCGGAACAGGCGGCGGTGCTCGTCACGTCGCTCGGGTTGCAGGTGCGCGGGTAGTCTCGCTTTCTGAGGGACTGGCTGTCGGGTACGTCCGGAGGGAGCGCGATGGGAGTCGTCACACCAGGCTTCACCGGACGCGCCCGCGGTTCCAACCCACGGCTGCCGCCAGGGCAGTACCTCGCCGAAGACTTCCCCGTTCTCTCGGCCGGGCCAACTCCCCGGGTGAGCACCGAGCGGTGGGAGTTCGCGGTGGTGACCGAGAGCGGCGAACGTCGCTCCTGGTCGTGGCCGGAGCTGATGGCGCTGCCGAGCGAAAAGATCACTGTCGACATCCATTGCGTCACTCAATGGTCCAAATTGGACACTCATTGGCGGGGCGTGTCAGTGGACACGCTCGTCGGTGATCTCGATACGGCCGCTGATTACGTCATGGCGCACTCCTACGGCGGCTACACCACTAATCTTCCGCTCGCGGACCTCCTCAGTGGACAAGCCTGGATCGCCTACGAGTACGGCGGCAAGCCGCTCTCCCCGGAACACGGCGGCCCCGCTCGGCTGCTGGTGCCGCACCTTTACTTCTGGAAGTCCGCGAAGTGGGTCCGAGAACTGCGACTCGCCACGAAGGACGATCCGGGCTTCTGGGAAGCGGCTGGCTACCACGATTACGGAGATCCATGGCGGGAACAGCGGTATCAGGGCGACTAGCGTGGCGTGTCGCCCGGCTTGCCGAAATTAGGCAGGAGACACCGACCGCGCGCACCCTCGTCTTCGACATCCCAGGGTGGCCAGGCCATCTCGCGGGACAGCATGTGGACGTTCGCCTCACCGCAGCCGATGGCTACACGGCGCAACGCAGCTACTCCCTCGCTGCGCCGGCGAACGGAGACCGGATCGAGCTGACTGTCCAACGGGTAGCCGACGGCGAAGTGTCCGAACACCTCACCGGCCCTTACGCCATCGGTGACCCTGTCGAAATCCGCGGCCCGATCGGCGGCTGGTTCGTGTGGCGTCCCACCGATTCGGCTCCGGTGCTGCTTGTCGCTGGCGGTGCAGGCATCGTCCCGCTGATGGCGATGATCCGGGCTCGATGCGAAGCTGGCAGCAAGGCGCTGTTCCGGCTGGTCTATTCGCTGCGTACCCCAGCGGAGCTTTACTACGCCGAGGAACTGCGTCAGCCATACCCAGGCTTGGACGTCACTTACGTCTACACGCGGGAACTCCCGGAAGGGCAATCCGGCATTCCGCGGCGCATCGACGTCGCCACATTGAACACCGCCGCGTGGCCGGCCGACTTCGGTGCCACCACATACATCTGCGGGCCGACCGGGTTCGTGGAAACCGCCGCGGACATCATGCTCGCGCTAGGACACTCGCCGCACTCGATCCGGACCGAGCGTTTTGGCCCCAGCCGGGACTGAGGCCGTCCAAAGGTCAGTGCACGGTCGGTTTGGCGAGTAGCTCGCGCAGGGTCGCGAGCAGTTCGCGACGGTCTGCGGCACCGAGTTTGCCGCGGATGCGGGCCATGTGGTGTTCGACAGTCTTGCCGGAGATGAAAAGTTTGCTGCCAGCTTGTTTGTAAGTCAGGCCGTCGACCACTAGCCGGGCGACCTCCAGTTCGCGTTCGCTCAGTGCGCTCAAACCGGTCGCCGCGCCTGGTGTCGGGGTGGCGGACTCGAGACGTCCCGTCGTGCCTTGGAACTGCCGAGCTGCTTCGAGGAGTTGGACCATCGCCTTGCGGTCTGAGGTGCGAATCGCGGCTTGGCCCGCCAGTCGAGCAGCGTCCCAGCACAAGTCCAGCTCGTGAAGTTCTGCGGCAGCTGCGGAGATTTCGCCTGGGTCGAACGTGCCGCTGAGCACTTCAAACCAACATCCAGCGGCACGGGCGAGTGCAGCTGGATAGCGGCCGCAGTCTGCGAAGCGGTTCAGCGCTGCCAGTTGCTGTTCTGCGGTAGCGCGATCTTCCGTGGTAATCGCGGCGTGGAGTTCATGCCAGCATAGCGAGACCGTCCACAAAGGAGGGTTGCCGAGACGGTCGAGCATGGCGTGAGCGCGTTCTAGCCGGCGGGACAGCTTGGCGTGCGCACCGGTACGGGCGGCTGCGATTGCCAGCTCGCCCAACGGCAACAGCGTGAACAAGTCCACTTGCTGACGCATGGACGCCTGGTACGCCCGCTCCCACGACTGTTGCAGCCCGACCAGATCGCTTGCCCGCCGGGCGAGGCCGAGTTCTAGCGTCGCGAAGAACAATTCGTCGCGGGCTTCGAGCTTGGTGCTGGCGACGGCGTCGCGATGCTCAGTCGCGGCGGCGAGATGGCCGCCGGTCATCGCGACCCAGCCGAGCAGAAGTCGGTGCCGGGTGGCAAGGAGGTCGCCGCCGACGCTGCTGGCTAATGCTCGCTCCAGTACTGATTCTGCGAGCGCCAGCTCACCTGCGTGCAGACCCGCGAGTGCGGCGAGCGCCGCCGGGCTGTCCGGAAGTGGTGCGCCGCCGACCGCCGGTTCGAGCATTGCTGCGGCGCCTACGAGGGTCGGCAACGCTTCCGTCCCGCACCCGTGCACCGATTCCACGATCCCACTCGCTGTTCGCGCTGCGGCACCGGTGAACAACGTCGGCGCGGCTCCCGGCATCGGGACAGTGGCGACAGATTGGCCGTCGGTGGTCTGGCCAGTTCCGACGAGGGCGATCGTGGCGAACGCGTCCACCGCGCCAGGGCCTACCCAGCGATAGCTTTCGCCATTGGGCTGCGATGGCGTCGCGAATGACGGACTGCCGTTGGATACGTATGCGGTCGGTGGCGCGGAGGCGTCATCGATGGCGATCCCGGCAGCGTTCGCGTGGCGGGGTAGTGCGGAAGGTTGGGAGGCGGTGGGGTCGGCTGGCGTGGGGTGGTCTGAGTGGCTCGTTGCTGCGGAAGTGCGGCTCTCGTTGCCAGCTTGAGCGGAGTTATGGCCACCGGCGTTGGATCCCGGAGTGGCTGTGTGTTGGCGAGACCAGCTGTCCGTAGCTGCGGCCCAGCGGTACAGCTCGGCGGTGCGAGCCAATTCACCGCGGTGAGCCAGGACTGTCGCGGCGATCTCGGCACCGGCGGCTCGTGCTTCAGGGTCTTCGCCGGACAGCATGCCGTCGCCTAGGCGGAGGGCGGTGTCCAAATCCCCGGACAGTGCGGCGGCGCGGGCCCAACCCGCCGTGGTCGCGGCGTCGCGGGCACCGGCTTCGGCCGCGGCTTCGAAGAGGCGTGCGGCGTGCTTTGGGTCGGTGGGAAGTGCTTCGTTCGCGGCGGTTGCGAATGCGGTTGCCGCGGAGGCACCGGAGCTGCCGGCATCGAGCAGAGACGTCGCGAGGTCCAGTACCGGCAGGCCGCGGGTCAGCTGTGCTTCCACGAGTTGTTGCAGCACCGCAAGGCGACGGGCCGTTGGTCCGTAAGCCCGCACTGCTTCGGCGGCGGCAGGCAGGAGAACGTCCTCGGCGTCGAGGAGGCCGGTGGCGCGAGCACCGTCGACGACTTCAGGCAGTTCGTCTGGAGTGCGCTCCAACAAGGAGCACAGCAGGTCGAGGTTGCGAGCAGCACCGGCCTCGGCGGCGATGAGGTAGCGGAGAACGTCGTCGTCGAGTGCGGCCAGCTCAGCGCGGAAGTCGGCGAGACGGGCGGTTACGACACGTTCTACGAGGCGGGGGACACCGCCAGTGCTGGCGTGCAGCACGGCGGCGTCCGTGGCGCGGCCGGTGAGTTGTTTCGCGAGCTTGCCGACTTCGTCGACGGTCAGCGGCGGCAGCAGCAGCGTTTCGCCGAGGGTCCGCAAGGCTTGCGCGCGCGGGTTCGGGCGATGGGCCACCACGAGCGGTCCCTCTTTGGCGGACGCGAGCATGGTGAGCCGGGTCAGGTCTTCGTCATCGAGTTGGTCCGCGTCGTCGATGACGGTTGCCTCGACACCCGCTTCGCGGTAGCTGCGGTCGAGGGCGCCCAGCAAAGCAGTCTTGCCGTAACCGCCTGGTGCGACGACCACGAGCCGGACGGGGGCCGTGGGGGTGTCGGCGAGTTCTTCAAGGAGGCGGCGGGCTGCGGGGTGGACGGCGTCGTTGCCGGTTTTCGCCAGCAGTGCGTTCAACAGTGACCTTCACCGGAGGGAGCCGTGGCTGGGTGGGCGCACGAGCTCAGGACAGGGGGACGGGGAGAGACGGGTTCCTTGCCAGCGGTCGCTTCGTGTGAAGTGAGGACCGCGATCAGGACCGAGGAACTGATCGCCAGCACTGCGGCCGCGGCGGCGAGGGGTCGCCATCGACGCAACAGTTTGGCAGCGCCCTCGGGCTCCGGCAGCGTGAATGGAGTGATTTCCACCGGCGGCCGCTCGGGTCTTTCCGGGAGTTCGGGTTCGCGGTCGACCCGCGGCAGCAACGTGGTTTCGGGAGCGGGGGCTTCCCTTCGCGCGAGAGGCCTCGTCCGCTGGCTGGCCAGGATCCCCGCCCCGATGGCTGCTGTATCCGCGGGTTGAGGGCCGGTGAAAAACGGGCAGGGCAAGCGTCCGGGGAGACTGCCCTGTCCGGGTTCGCCGCAGAACACGACGCCGGCCAGGGATTCGGGGGCGACCTGGGCCGCCTGCGCGAGGCCGAAAGCGGTCTTGACCGCAGAAGCCGGCGCGATGCCTTCAGTGCTGGTGCGGGCGATCCAGCCGCTGGCTCCCGAGGCTGTCGCCAAAGTAACGGTGACGCCGTCTGGGCCGAACTCGCACACTGCGGCCGTCCGGTCGCCCGCACCGGGCTCCGGAAGGTGGGCATAGAGGGCGGCGACCGCGCTGGGAACGAGAGTGACCGCGGTGAAGCCGGACTCTGCCAGCGACTGGCGCAGGAGTTCGCGTCGGTAACCGCCCCAGTCACCGGGGTGGGTGACGACGAGCTGGCGCGGCGGTTCGCCGGTCTGGCTGGCCGCGGCGTCGGCGACGCCTTCGATGAATACTGTGGTCAGGGATTCCGGCGTGAATGGTTCGCTGCCAATGAATACCGGCACGTCGTCGCCGATGCGGCGGTGGAAACCGGTGATCAGCCGGGACGGCACCGCAGCGCCGGCTTGGGCCGCCGCGTCGCCGGTGAGCAGGTAACCCTCGTCGTCGAGAAAGAGTGCGGTCGCGGTCGCTGGCGACGTCTCGCCCAGCCACAACGGCTCGGGATCGTCCCACCGGTCACCTTGCCCGCGACGGAGCGCGGCGTGGGTCCGGGCAGCGCCGAGGTCGATGCCGAGCACGTAGGGCACCGCCGCTTCCTCCCTTCGTCGCAGTCAGGGTTCGGCCAAGGGGCGTAACTCACTGAACGGATACGCATCCTCACCCGTTCGGGTCAGACGGGCAAGAGTGGGGTGGGATTTAACCCAACCGGGTTCCGCGTGTCCGATCCCCTAACTCCCTAACGATCTCATATCGACCCCCTAACGGCTGAGCGAGGCGCGACTGGGTGTAAACCCCGATGTGAGCGGGGGTGCCCCGTCCCTACGTTGGGCGCCACGCCCGGCCGGGGAGGGCCGGGCATTCCCCGTAATCACGACAAGTGGAGATCCCCCCATGGACTCGGTGCAGACTCTGCACGACTTCACACTCAGCTTGCTGCAAGACCCGTCCGCGCTCGCCGCTTTCGGCCAGGACCCGCAGGCCGCGCTGGCCGCTGCCGGGCTGGGCGACATCAGCGCCGCCGACGTGAACGAGGTCGCGCCGCTGGTGCTCGACTACGTCCCGGTGGACCACCTGGCCTCGCTCGGCCACCTGCCCCAGGCGGGCGACCTGACCACTGCGCTCGGCGACGGCCCGCAGGGCGCGATCGAGCAGCTGCAGGCACTCACCGCTTCGCTCGGTGTCCCGGCTGGCGGCGCGGCGGCGCCCGCGGGCACGCCTGAGCTGCCGGGCCTCGGCGAGTTGCCGTCGGTGCCGGGCTTGGGTGAACTGCCTGGTCTTGGCGAGCTGCCGGGCGCGGGTGCTCTGCCGGCCGTCGGTGACCTGCCCGTCGTCAGCGATGTGGCTGGTGCTTCGGCGCTTCCCGCTGCTGGCGAGCTGCCGGGTCTCGGCGAACTGCCGTCCGTGCCGGGCGTGGGCGATCTGCCCGGCCTTGGCGAGCTGCCGGGTGCCGGTGCCCTTCCGGGCGTCGGTGACCTGCCTGGTGTCGGCGACGTCGCCAGCGCGCTTCCGGCCGTTCCGGCGCTGCCGACGGCTGGCGAGCTGCCGTCGGTTCCGGCTGTCCCGGCCGTTCCGGGGCTGCCTTCGGTGCCGGGTCTCGGCGATGTGCAGAACGCTGCCGCGTCCGTCACCGCGCTTGTGCAGAACCCGACCAGTGCACTCGCCCTGGGCAACGACCTGGCCAGCGGCCTGGACTCCAGCGCCGTCGCGCAGGCGAGCGGGCAGGCGGCCGCCGCGGCTGACGGTGCCGTCTCGCAGGTGCAGCACGTCGGCGGCGAGCTCGCGGCGGCTTCGCCGGTCAACGTCGGCGACCTGCCGGCCGCGAGCTCCGCGGCACCGGTCGCCGCTCACGCGACCGAGGCTGGCGGCGGGATCGCCGGGCACGTCAGCGACGCTGTCGGGACCGTGACCCAGAACGTGGGCAGCCTGAGCAACACGCTCAGCGCCGACGGGCTGAACCACGCGGTGAACGGCGTGACCCAGCAGGCGCACTCGCTCATCTCGCACGGCGAGGCCGAGCGTTCCGACGCCGCGACCGAGGCGCACACCGGGACCGACGCTGGCGTCGGCATGGTGCACGACACCGTCTCGACGGTTTCCGACCTCGGGCACCAGGGCCTCGGCCTTGACCTGCACGCCGGTGCGGAGACCTCGCACGGCGGCGGTGAGCTGCACATTTCCCTCTGAGGCAGTGCAATTTGGGAGTGGGGGGGGGGGGTGGGGGGGGGGGGGGGGGGGAAAAAAGGGGGGGGGGGGGGCCCCATACCGAGGGGAACAAGGGTCTCCAGAGGGGTCGCAGGTCTTGCGCGGAGTTTTCAAGAGACCCCAA
>NZ_JBVJOE010000009.1:238029-371186 GCF_055583325.1 Amycolatopsis sp. NPDC104775 | reverse complement strand
GCCGTGCCGTGCCGTGCCGTGCCGTGCCGTGCCGTGCCGTGCCGTGCCGTGCCGTGCCGTGCCGTGCCGTGCCGTGCCGTGCCGTGCCGTGCCGTCAGGACCCGAGACGGCCGCCACCGCCAAAGCTCCAGCCGCAGCGTTAGCCGACTCCGTCCCCACGCTTCAACCCGACCCTCAAACCGGCCGACGCGCCTCCTTCCAGTCTCTCGGCCCATCGATCGCCTTCCACGCCTGCTCCCTGACGCCGTCAGTCGAAGAAACTCGGCACGTCCAACGCCCCTCCCGCTGCTTCGAACTCGTCGTGCACGGCTTTGCGCAGCTCCGCGTCGGCGAGATAGTCGGCGGCTGTCAGAGCCAGCCCCAGCGCGCCGTCGACGACCGCCTGATCACCCGTCGGCGACCCGGCAGCTTCGGCGAATTCCTTAGTATGCAACGCGACCGTCGGCCCGGAGACCGCGATCATCGGATGCAGGGCGGGCATGCGGAACGACAAGTTTCCGAGGTCCGTGCTCCCGGTCAGAGACTCCGGAACGATGCCCGGCGGCAGCGGTTTCCGCCCGGTGCCCCGCTGATTGACCGACCACCGTCCGGCCAGCGTGGTGTTGAACCGGATCGGCAGGTACGCCGGTTGCGCGTCCCAGTGCAATTCCACTCCGCAGCCCGTCATTTCGGCTGCGCCGCGGGCGATCGCGGTCATCCGGCTGGCCAAATCGCGCAGTGTCTGGGGATTCGCCGACCGCAGATAGAACAACAGAGCCGCCCGGGCGGGGATCACGTTCGGCCGGGCGCCCCCGTCGGTGAAGATGCCATGCACTCGGTCGCTCGACGGCAACTGTTGCCGTAGCGCGGACACTCCTTGATAGGCCGCCACCGCAGCGTCGAGCGCGTTGCGTCCCATGAACGGCTGCGCCGAAGCATGTGCGCCGACGCCGTGGAACACCATCTCAAGCTGTCGCCTGCCGAGGAAGGGGTGCAGCGCGATGTCGTGGCTGAACGGATGCAGCATGATCACCGCGTCGACATCGTCGAAAACCCCAGCGCGCGCGAGCGTTTCCTTGCCGCCACCGCCTTCCTCCGCGGGAGTGCCCACCAGCGACACGCGGCCGCCGAGTCGTTCGGCCACTGCCGCCGCACCGAGGAACCCGCCAGCGCCCGCAGCGCAAATGACATTGTGTCCGCACCCATGCCCCAGTCCGGGCAGCGCGTCGTACTCAGCCAAGACCGCGATGTGCGGTCCGCCGTTGTCCGTCGTTCCGGTGCGCAACGCGGTGTCCAGTCCGCCCAGCCCCACGGTGACGTCGTGTCCGCGGGCTCGCAGCAACTCGGCGAGCGCGCCGACTGACCGGTGTTCGGCGAACCCTTCTTCCGGATGCTCGTGCAGATCCCGGCTGAGCGCGACGAGTTCGTCGGCTCGGGCCCGTACTTCTTCTTCAACCGCAGCACGGGTTTCCGCATCGGATCCGGCATGGTCGGAGCCGAGCGGTTCGGCGGCGGCCACGGCATCGGCGGTGGCTTCGACGAGGGAACGGAGGTGGCTGTCGTCGGGCGGGACAGGTGCGGCGTGGGTCATGCGGGGAATGCTATCCCCGAACCCCGACAGAAATGGATCACTGCACGTCAGACAGCCGACCGGAGACGAGTTGAGCGACGCCGAAGTACTGTTCGCGCACCTCGTCGAAGCCGCGTGCGCGCAAGCCCGCGGCGATCTCCCCTCGGTCGAACATGCGTTGTCCGCTGAGGATTCCTCCTGCCGTGTCGGCGATCCGGGTCGGCTGGCAGTCTCGGCGGGCGCTCGTGAGCAGGACGATCCGGCCCCCGGGACGCAAAATCCGGGCAAACGAATCGAGTGCGCGTTCCGGCTCGGCGAACATGTGCAGGGCGGCGAAGCAGCAAATAGCGTCCACAGTGGACGAAAGCAGCGGCGGCTCGACCGCGTCTGCGCGCAGGTAGGCCACGGACGGCGAGTCGGTCTCTTCGACTGCGCGCGAAAGCATGCTGCGGGCGCCGTCCAAGCCGATCGCGAGCCCGTCTGGCCCCACGGCTGCGCCGAACGCACGCGTGAATCGTCCGGTGCCGCACGCGACGTCGAGCGCGACCTGCCCTGGCCGCAGCGCGAGCCGTTCGGTGGCCAGTGCGACCTCGCCAGCCATGCTCGGGCCACCGAGTCCTTTGAGGACGCGGCCTAGAACTGGCCGCCAGTAGCGTTCGTATACCTGCGGCAGCAGTGTTGTGCGCATGAGCCGCTGAGTGAGCCCGGTGGGTGGGCCGGCTTGGGCTGCGTCGCCGAGCGTGTCGAGGAAGCCGTCGGCGGTCGTGGCGGGCTCGCTGAGCAGATCGGCGAGCCGTTGCTGGGTGCTGTGGTGCGGCACGGGGGTCCTCTCGATGGGGATACCCGCAGTATGCGGCATGGACGGGCCACTCGTTCGAGTGAAGATCTGCCCGATCAAGCGTTCGAGGCCCGGCATTGTCGGTGCCTGTTCCTAACGTCGTCCGCACGGTCTCCGGCTCGCGGAGACCAGCGAGGAGGACTGACTGATGACCGCACCGATCCTGCGTCCGATCGACCTGCCCACCGGGGAAATCGCCGTGCACGGGGCCTTCGACCTGAGCGCCGCGTCGCAATGGCTCGCCGCGGCGGGTCCGGCGGGATCCTTCGTCGCCGAGCCGGGTGTGCTGCGGGTGGCGTTCCCGGTGGAAGGGGTCTGGACCCACGCCGGGGCCGCGATCCGGCAGAGATCCCCGGGCGCAGTGGAAGTCGGAGTGTTGGCGCCGGTGGAGATCGCCGCGCGGGTGGTCGCGCAGGTGAGCCGGATGCTTTCGCTCGATGTCGACGAGTCCGGGTTCGCTGAGGTCGCGAATCGCGACTCGGTGGTTCGGCGGCTGCACGCGCGCCACAGCGGGGCGCGCCCGGTGCTGTATTCGTCGCCGTATGAAGCGGCTTGCTGGGCCGTGCTCATGCAAGGAATGCGGACTACGCAGGCGATGCGGTTGCGTGAAAAGCTCGCCGTGCTGCATGGCCATCAGGTGGGCGAAGACGGACCGTTTTCCTTTCCCACGCCACACATTCTGGCCGAGCTAGGCGACGAGCCGTCGATGGGGCCGTTCCGGCTCGCCCGCCTCCGAGCTGTCGCCCGGGCGGCTGCCGACGGCCGTCTGGACACCGAAGAGCTGCTGGCGCTGCCGATCCCCGACGCGATGAGCCGGCTGTGCGCGATCCCGGGCATCGGAGCGTTCTCCGCCGAGCAGATTCTGCTGCACGGCGCGGGGCACCCCGATCTCTTCCCCCGGCTGGACACCCAGCTCCACCGGATTTTGTGCGCGGAGTACGCGTTGCCTCCCGACACGCCGCCGGACGAGCTTGAACCTCTTGCTGAGGACTGGCGTCCGTATCGGTCGTGGGTCGCTCATCTTTTCCGGCTCGACCGGCTGAGGATGTCGGCGTCCGGGGAGGAGACGGACTGAGCAGTGTGTGAAATCGCGGATCGACAGGAAGGAGACGCCATGGAATGAGGCCGCGCCTATACCGAAGCGCCGTCGGCTGATGTTGCCTGGGCACTCACAGCAGCCAAATAAGGCCTGTGGTGAGGTGTGCGCGTGACTACGCCTGCACTCGCCGTCTCGACTGTGCTCAGTGCTCGACCGGGCACCGGGGAAATCCCTGGTGTGGCCATGGCAGCGGGCACTGGGACAGTCGGTGCGGCGCTGGAACAGGCGAACACGCCGGGCGTCATCACGCTGGTCACTGGCGGTATCGCGTTGCTGGTAGTGCTGGCCGGTGGGACGCCGTGGAGGTTCGCCCGCAACGTCATCACGATCGTGCACGAGGCAGGCCACGCGTTGGCTGCGGTGACGGTTGGACGGCGACTGCGGTCGATCCGGCTGCACTCGGACACCTCCGGGGTCACCGTGTCACGCGGCAAGCCCGAGGGGCCGGGCATGGCGTTCACGGCTTTGGCCGGGTACGTCGCGCCGTCGGTCCTGGGACTGCTGTTCGCGAGCCTCGTCGGGGCTGACCTGATCACCGCGGTGCTCGTGCTGGTCGCGTTGCTGCTGCTGGGTGTGCTGATCATGGTGCGCAACGCCTATGGCGTGTTCACGGTGGTGGCGAGTGCTGTCGTGCTCGGGCTCGTCGCTCTGGTCGCGCCGAAGGTGGTGCAGGCGCCGTTCGTGTATCTGCTGACCTGGTTCCTGCTGTTCGGCGGGGTGCGGCCGGTGGTCGAGCTCCAGCTCAAGCGGCGGCGTGGCCAGGCGCGGGATTCCGACGCCGATCAGCTGAGCCGATTGACCGCTGTGCCCGCGGTGTTGTGGGTGCTGGTGTTCGGCGTGCTCACGGTGAGCTGCGTCATCGCGGGCGGGCTGTGGTTGCTGCAGCCGTTGGCGTTGTGACGGGTGGCTGCGGTTCCGGCTCGCGGTGAGGTGAAGCGGGCTGGTGGCTCAGTCGTGTGGTGCGGCTGAGTGGGTCGCGGCGGTTCGGCTCGCGGGCCGCGGAGATCCGGCGGACGGTGCAGGGTGCGCCCGGGCCGCCCTGATGCTGGCGACCACGCTGCTCATCGTGCTCGGCGCGGTGCCGGTGGTGCTCGGCGACGACGTCCATGGACGGCGGGTTGCGGTGGAGCCGCCGACGGCTGGGCGGAACGGCCGATAGCTGGACGCCCCGGCTGGTGGATGCGACGGAGCGGCCACCAGCCCGGGCAGGACGGCTGGTGGGCGAGGCCGAACGGCTGGTGGCAGAGCAGGGCGACCGGTAGCCGGGGCGGAACGGCTGGTGGCACGGGCAGAACGCGCGATGGCTGCGATGGTGCTGGTGGTGCCGTTGGTGGCTGGGCTGTGCAGCCGAGCGTTGGGGCTGCGCGGGTTGAGGTCGTGCGTGCTCAGCTGCGGTCGGCCTCCCTGTCGCGCGAGCTGGTGCCTTCGGCGTTGAACGCGGTCGGGCGGGTAGCCGACGGCTGCGTCCGTTGACGTCGTGGGTGTCCGCTTTGCTGCGGTTCGTTCGTCAGCGGAGGTGTCGCGGCGGGTCTGTCGACCGGATGGTCGTCTGGGTGGGCGGCGGTTCGTGAGGCGGGTCGATGCGAGCCGGGGCACTGCGGCCGTGAGCGGCGGCGTTGTCGACCATGTGGCCGACCTGGAGACTGGCGCCGCGGGTGTCCCGAGGGCTGAGCCCGTCGTCTCCCCATGTGGGCGGGTACGGCAGACTGGACGTCTGTTGAGCCGCCGGAGGGAGACAGGCGATGGACGAGGTCGCGAAGGCCGTCGAGGAGTGTGCGCGGGCCGCGAAGGCGGCTGCGCCGTCGTTGGCCGCTGCCGGGGACGACGCGGTGGACGCGGCGCTTGTCGGGATGGCGGAGCGGCTCGTCGCGCACCGGGACGAGGTGCTCGAGGCCAATCAGGCCGACGTCGCCAAGGCGAAGGCCGACGGGATGAGCGCGGGTCTTCTCGACCGGCTCACCATCACGCCCGAGCGGCTCGACGGGATGGCCGCGCAGCTGCGATTGCTGGCCAGCGCGCCGCACCAGGAGCGGTCGGTCGACGTGTCCACGTTGGACGGCGGGCTGCGGCTGGTCGAGCGGCGGCGCCCGGTGGGCGTCATCGGCGCGAACTACGAGGCGCGGCCGAACGTGACGGTCGATGTGGCGTCGCAGCTGGTCAAATCGCGCAACGGTGGCGTGCTGCGGACCGGGTCGGCGGCGCTGGGGTCGGCGCAGCGGTTGCGGGACGTCGTGATCGCGCCCGCGCTCGAGGCTGCGGGGATCAACCCGGACGTCGTGCAGCTGGTGCCGCGCGTGGAGCGGGAGGCGGCGTCGGCGCTGGTTCGGCTTCCCGAGCTTGTTCCGCTCGTGATCCTGCGCGGGAGCGGCGACAGCACGCGCGCGCTGGCGACCGAGGCCGCGGTGCACGGGGTGCGGACGCTGGCGCACGCCGACGGTGGCGGAGTGCTGTACGTCGACGTCGCGGCGGATGCGGACAAGGTCCGGGACCTGGTGTTCTCGAGCCTTGACCGGCTCGGCGTCTGCAACCGGCTGAACCTGCTGCTGATCCACGAGGACGTGCACGACGCGGTGTGGCCGCGGATCGAGTCGGCGCTGGCCGAACGCGGCGTCACGCCCTCGCTCGCGCCGCACGAGCACCCGATCGGCTACGAGTGGGCGCTGGACTCCGAGCGGGAGGCGACGGTCACCGTAGAGAAGGTCGGCGGGCTCGTCGACGCGGTCGAGATCGCGAACGAGCGCACATCCGGGCTCGCCGCGGGGATCGCGACCGAGAACCCGGCGGCCGCGGAGCAGTTCTTCGACGGCTACACCGGCACCGGCGTGTTCTGGAACGCGCCGACCCGGCTGCTGGACGGCTTCAAGCTGCTCGCGGTGCCCGAAACCGGCATCAACCTCGACCGGGTGCCTGGTCCGCGCGGGCCGGTCACCTACACCGACCTGTACGTGCGCCAGTACGCCGTCGTGCCCGCCTGACCTGGCCGGAGCACGATGAGCGGAGGGGCACGATGACCGGGCGGCCGCACGTCCTGCTGTCCGCGGCGCAATCGCTGGACGGCTACCTCGACGACGCCGGCAGCACCCGTCTGCTCCTGTCCAACGAGGACGACTTCGCGGAGGTCGACCGGCTCCGCGCCGAGGCTGACGCGATCCTCGTCGGCGCGGGCACGGTCCGGGCCGACAACCCGCGGCTCCTCGTGCGCTCCGCCGAACTTCGCCGCGAACGGGTCGCGGCGGGGCGGCCGGAGCAGCCGGTGAAGGTGACGGTTACGAGCAGCGGCAAGCTGGATCCGGCGTCGCGGTTCTTCACCGTCGGCGACACCGAGAAGCTCGTCTACGCGCCGCGGGGCAGTGCGGACAGCCTGAGCGCGGTCACGACGGTGGTGGAGGTCGGCAGTCCGCCGCAGCTCGAGGATGTCCTCGACGACCTCGGCGCGCGCGGCATTCAGACGCTGCTCGTCGAGGGCGGCGGGGCAGTGCACACGCAGTTCCTCGACGCCGGGCTCGCCGACGAACTCCGCCTCGCGATCGCGCCGGTCATGGTCGGCGATCCGCGAGCGCCGCGGTTTCTCGGGCCGGGTGCGTTCCCGCGACCGTTGGAACTGACGGAAGTGCGGCGGCTCGGCGACGTCGCGGTGTTGCGGTATCGCGCCACGGCTGAGCCGTCGTCGCTCGATCTGCTGCGGCTGCGGCAGGCCATCGAGCTGGCCGACGAGTGCCCGCCGAGTTCGACATTTCGGGTCGGCGCGGTCGTCGGGCTGCCGGACGGGACGGTGCTCGCCACTGGGCATTCCGGCGAAGGCGATCCGCGCAATCACGCGGAAGAGGCCGCGCTGGCGAAGCTCGATCCGCACGACCCGCGGCTCGCCGACGCGACCATGTACAGCTCGCTCGAACCGTGCAGCGATCGCGCGTCCCACCCGAAAAGCTGCACGCAGCTGATTCTCGAAACGGCCATTCCGCGGGTGGTGATGGCCTGGCGGGAACCGTCGTTGTTCGTCGAGGCCGAAGGGGTCGAGCGACTGGTCGCGGCCGGACGGCGGGTGATCGAAGTCCCGGCGCTGGCTTCGGAGGTCCGCCGGGCGAATACGCACCTGCCCGGCGTTCGGCCCTGACCCGTCCGGCGCACGCGAGAAGATCGGGCGCTGCCACGCGGAATTCGCGTCGCAGCGCCCGATCGGGAAAACTAGCCGGTCAGCATGCTCCGTTGTCGGTCCAGACGCCCCACTGGCCGGTTGTACCGGGTTCCTCGCCCTGCGTCCACCATTTGGCGGTCCATTTGTGGCCGTTGTGCGCGACCACGTTGCCGCCGGTGTAGACCTGGGTTTTCTGCCATTCCGCGGCCGAGCAGGTGCCCGGAGGATTGCCCGTCGAACTGGTCGGGCTCGTCGGCGGAGTGGTCTGCGGCGGGGTCGCGCCGGCGAACCGGGTGGTGAACTTCGTGAAGTCCCAGTCGTTTTGCTGGACGTTCGAGCACACGCCGTTGTCGGTCGTCGTCGTGCACTGCCGGTCGCGGTTCACCGACCAGAAAGTGAACCGGCCGAGATGGTGGCTCGTCGCGTAGTCGTACACGGTCTGGAAATCGGAAACGTTGAAGAATTCCGACGAGTCCGATTTCCCGTTCATTCCCGAGAAACCCTCGTGCGCGTACGCGGTGGCGCTGTCCCAGCCGAGGTGGCTTTGGAGCAGGCCGTGGAACGCCTCGAGCGCCGACACCTGCGACGCGCCGCCGCCGGTGAACCCGCCGTCGAACGGCATGATCGAGAAGTTGTTGGGGGAGAAGCCGATCGACTTCGCCTGGTCCAGCAGTTGGGTGCCGAACCAGCCGGTGCCCGCCGCGGTTCCCGGCATGGTCACCGAGACGAACAGCCCGGGGTTGTCCGCCTGCAGCTTTTTCGCCGCGCCGAGTTCGTTCGCGATGGCCGCGGTGTCTTCGTACTCGGGTTCTTCGAGGTCGAAGTCGATGGCTTTCAGGTTGTATTTCGCGACGACCTGCTGGTAGGCCGCGGCGGTCGCGTCGACGGTGCCGCAGGTCTGACCCAGTTTCGTGCCGCCGTAGCCGCCGACCGACACCGACACGTCGCCGCCGTTGCCGCGGATGCGGTTGATCGCGTCGCCGACCGTCGTGTCCGAGGAAACCGGGGAGGTGCCGTCCCAGGTGGGGCTGCATCCGCCGCCCTTGGGCGCGAGGATGAAGGCCAGCTGGAACGCTTTCTGTCCGGTCGCGTTCATGACGGTCACCGGGTCGGGCGGGTTGTTGCTCTGCGGCATGAGGTACGGCGCGGAGGCGTACCAGTTGTTGTCGAGGCCGGTCGACGTCCCGGTCTGCGCGTGGGCGGTCGCGGCCACGACGGCAGCTGCCCCGGCCACGGTAGCGGCGGCGACGAGTGTGGCGGCCAGTCTGCTTCGCTGCATCTGTCCTCCGGCGAACATTCGGAAAATGAATGCGGTAAGCATTGGACTAGACCATTATGAAGTCAAGGTGCGGTCGGCTGCTCTTGTTCCGCGGGCGGCTGGTTCGGGGGGAATGCCGGAATTCGGTGCGGCGGGTTCACCCTTGCGGCGCAACGGTTCCGCGCGAAGGGACGCGGACCGCTGGGGCGAGTGGTCCGGTGCGGAAGGGGGAAGCGGTGACGGTGCGGTTGGACTGGGCGGGAGCGGGCAGGCGGCGCGGGGCGGGGGCAGGGGTCGCCGGTCGGCGGGAAAGTTCGCGCGTGTGCGGGGGTGGTGGCGGGAGTTGTGGTGGTGGCGGGGCTGGGCTGGGAGGGCTTGGCGGTAGGAGCTGGAGCGGGTTAGGCGGACGTCGGTGGGCGGCATCACGGTTGGATGGTGGGTGGGGCCGGGGTTTCGGCGGCCGATGGTGGGCGGCGTCGCGGTTGGATGGTCGGCGGGGCCGGGGTTTTGCGGACGCTGGTGGGCGGGGTTGTGGTGGGGCTGGTGAGCGGAGGCCAGGTTTCGGGGGATGCGGGTTGGCGGTGACGCGGTTTCTGCGGACGTCGGTGGGCGGGGTTGTGGTGGGGCTGGTGAGCGGAGGCCAGGTTTCGGGGGATGCGGGTTGGCGGTGACGCGGTTTCTGCGGACGTCGGTGGGCGGCATCGCGGTCGGATGGTGGGCGGAGGCCGGAGTTTTGGCGGATGCTGGTGGATGCCGTCGCGGTTGGGTTGGTGGGTGGAGGCCGTCGTTTCGAGGGGCGTCGGTGGGTGCCGTCGCGGTCTGGCTGGCGGGCGGAGGCTGGAATTTCGAGGGGCGCGGGTCCGCGGTGTCGCGGTTGGACTGCGTGAGCGGGGGTCGAGGCTTCGGTGACTGGACGCGGAGTGCTGGCGGTGACGGGCTGGCGGCGACGTGGTCGGTTGGGGAGTTCAGCGCGGGGTCTGGCTGCGCGGTGACTGGTCGGGAGAGAAAGCTGAGCCGGTGCGGCGGAAGTACGGAAGTGGCTGCCTCGGCAGACGGGGGCGGATGACCCGTCGGGCAGTGCGAGCAGCGTGAATTCGAGTGCTGGCTAGCGCCGCAGCAGCCGGAGGCGGGCATGGGTACTGGCCAGAGGGATGGCCGGGACCCCGCCAGGGCATGGTCTGGACCAGAGATTCCTTGACAGGGCGGCCACGCAGTGAACCGGCCGCCGCGGTCGCCTTGGCTGGGCAACGGTCGACTCCAGCCAAGGCGAAACCGCGCGAGGTGAGCTCAGTCGTTCTCCAGATCGCCTTCCAGTGTCAGGTATACCTCGCGCATCTGGGCCATCAGCTCCGGATCCGGTTCTTCCCACAGGCCCCGGTCGGCGGCTTCCGTCAGGCGTTCGATGATTCCCCGCAGGGCCCACGGGTTCGCGTCGCGCAGGAACTGCTGGTTTTCCTCGTCCAGGACGTACGACTGCGACAGCTTCTCGTACATCCAGTCGCCCACGACGCCTGCGGTGGCGTCGAAGCCGAAGAGGTAGTCCACGGTCGCGGCGAGTTCGAAGGCGCCCTTGTAGCCATGGCGGCGCATCGCGGAGAGCCAGCGCGGGTTCACCACCCGGGCGCGGAAGACGCGGGCCGTTTCTTCGCCCAGGGTGCGGGTGCGGACGGCGTCGGGCGTGGTGGAGTCGCCGACGTAGGAGGCGGGGGCGGAGCCGGTCAGGGCGCGGACGGTGGCGATCATTCCGCCGTGGTATTGGAAATAGTCGTCTGAGTCCGCGATGTCGTGTTCGCGGGTGTCGGTGTTCTTCGCGGCCACGACGATGCGTTTGTACGACGTTTCCATGTCTTCGCGCGCGGGGCGGCCGTCCAGGTCCCGGCCGTAGGCGAAGCCGCCCCAGACCGCGTAGACCTCGGCCAGGTCCTTGTCGTCGCGCCAGTTTCCGGAGTCCATCAGGGGGAGCAGGCCCGCTCCGTACGCGCCGGGTTTCGAGCCGAAGATGCGGGTGGTGGCGCGGCGGTCGTCGCCGTGGTGAGCCAGGTCCGCGGCCACGTGGGCGCGGACGTAGTTGGCGGATTCCGGTTCGTCCAGGGAAGCCGCCAGGCGGACGGCGTCGTCCAGCAGGGTGATGACGTGCGGGAAGGCGTCGCGGAAGAAGCCGCTGATGCGGACTGTCACGTCGATCCGGGGGCGGCCCAGTTCGGACAGCGGGATGGGTTCGATCCCGGTGACCCGGCGGGAGGCCTCGTCCCAGACTGGCTGGATTCCCAGCAACGCCAGTACTTCGGCGGCGTCGTCGCCGGAGGTGCGCATGGCGGAGGTGCCCCAGACGGACAGGCCGACCGACCGCGGCCAGTCGCCGGTGTCTTCGCGGTAGCGGCGGAGCAGGGAATCCGCCAGGGCCTGGCCGGTTTCCCAGGCCAGGCGGCTGGGGATGGCTTTCGGGTCCACCGTGTAGAAGTTCCGGCCGGTGGGCAGGACGTTGACCAGGCCGCGCAAAGGGGAACCGCTGGGGCCCGCGGGGATGTAGCCGCCGTCCAGGGCGTGGAGTACGGCGTCCACTTCGGACGAAGTGCCTGCCAGGCGGGGGACGATTTCGGTGGCGGCGAAGGTCAGGACGCGGGCGACCTCGGTGTCCAGGGAACCCAGGACTTCGGTGACTACTGACGAGACCGAAGCGGGGGACCACGCGTGGTTTTCCATGGCGGAAACCAAGGTGTGGGCGGTGGTTTCGATGGCGTCTACTTCGGACAGTGGAGCGTCCGAGTTTTCCTTTAGCCCCAGGGCAGAGCGGAGGCCGGGGACGGCGCCTTGCTTGCCGCCCCACATTTGCTGGGCTCGGAGCATGGCCAGGACCAGGTTGACGCGCGCTTCGCCGACCGGGGCCTCGCCCAGAATGTGCAGGCCGTCGCGGATTTGAGCGTCTTTGACCTCGCACAGCCAGCCGTCGATGTGCAGCAGGAAGTCGTCGAATTCGGCGTCGTGCGGGCGTTCTTCGACGCCGAGGTCGTGGTCGAGTTTCGCGGCCTGGATGAGGGTCCAGATCTGCGCCCGGATCGCGGGGAGTTTAGCCGGGTCCATGGCGGCGATGTTGGCGTGTTCGTCCAGCAGTTGCTCAAGGCGGGCCAGATCGCCGTAGGACTCGGCGCGCGCCATGGGCGGGACCAGGTGGTCCACGATGGTCGCGTGCGCGCGGCGTTTCGCTTGGGCGCCTTCGCCGGGGTCGTTGATCAGGAACGGGTACACCAGGGGCAGGTTGCCCAGAACGGCGTCCGGGGCGCAGGCGGCGGAAAGGCCCGCGGTCTTGCCGGGCAGCCATTCCAGCGAGCCGTGTTTGCCGAGGTGGACCACCGCGTGCGCGCCGAATTCCTCTTCCAGCCAGCGGTATGCGGCGAGGTAATGGTGGCTCGGGGGCAGGTCCGGGTTGTGGTAGATCGCGACCGGGTTTTCGCCGAAACCGCGTGGCGGCTGGATCATCAGCACGACGTTGCCGGACTGCAGCGACGCCAGGACGATGTCGCCCTCGGGATTTGCCGACGTGTCGACATACAGCGAACCGGGTGCGGGGCCCCAATGTTCTTCCATGGCTTCCCGCAACTCGACCGGCAGGGCAGCGAACCACTCGCGATAGCGGGCGGCGGGGACGCGGATCGGGTTGCCGGAAAGCTGTTCTTCGGTGAGCCATTCGGGATCCTGGCCGCCGGCGGCGATCAGGGCGTGGATCAACGCGTCGCCGTCCGGCTGGTCGGTGCCGGTCGGGGTGACGCCGGGGAAGGCGTCGGGGCCGAGGTCGTAGCCGCGGTCGCGCATGAGGCGCAGGAGTTTGATCGCCGAGGCGGGGGTGTCCAGGCCGACCGCGTTGCCGACGCGCGAGTGCTTCGTCGGGTACGCGGAGAGCATCAGGGCGATCCGGCGGTCCGGCGCGGGGGTGTGGCGGAGCCGGGCGTGCGCGAGGGCGATGCGGGCGACGCGGGAGGCGCGTTCGGGGTCGGCGAGGTAGCGGGGGAGGCCGTCGTCGTCGAATTCCTTGAAGGAGAACGGGACCGTGATGATCCGGCCGTCGAATTCCGGGACCGCCATCTGGTTGCCCGCGTCGAGCGGGGACAGGCCGTCGTCGCTGGCGGACCAGGTTTCGCGGTCGCTGGTCAGGCACAACGCCTGCAGCACGGGCACGTCCAGCGCGGCCATTTCCGCGACGTCCCACGATTCGTCGTCGCCACCGGCTCCCGCTTCCGACGGACGGGTGCCGCCCGCCGCCAGCACGGTGACCAGCAGCGCGTCGACCTTGCCCAGTTCGGCCATCATCTCCGGCGCGCGCGTGCGCAGGGAGGCGGTGTGGATCGGCAACGCCCGGCCGCCCGCGGACTCGACCGCGTCGGCCAGCGCGTGCACGAAACCGGTGTTCCCGGACAGGTGGTGCGCGCGGTAGTAGAGGATCCCGATGACCGGGCCGTCGTTCGAGGACTCCGGTCGCGAAAGCACGCCCCACGACGGAAGTTCGGCGGGCGGTTCGAAGCCTTCGCCGGTGAGCAGCAGGGTGTCGGACAGGAACCGGTGCAGCTGCGTGAGGTTTTCCGGACCGCCCTGCGCGAGGTACAGATGCGCTTGCGCGGCGATCCCGGCCGGGGTGGTGGAAAGCTTCATCAGCTCCGCGTCCGGCGTCTGCTCGCCGCCGAGCACGACCACGTGCGCTCCGGACGCGCGCAGCGTGTCCAGGCCTTCCTGCCAGGTCCGCGGCGTCCCGAGAATCCGGACGACGACGATCGACACGCCCTCCAGCAGCCCAGGGAGATCCGCCAGGGGAAGCCGGGAGGGGTTGCCGAGCCGGTAGTCCGCGCCGCTGGCCCGGGCGCTGAGCAGGTCGGTGTCCGAAGTGGACAGCAGCAGGATCACGGCGTTCCTCACTCGGGGTGTCCGCGCCCCGGGTCGTCGGGCACGCCGGCGGGAGTTCCTGGCTGCCGGCGGCCGCGGGGCCGCCGGTCACAGTGGCGGGACCGCCCCGGATTTCCACCGGGTTCCTCCGCGTGCCGACGCGTGTGCGCTCTTACTCTCGCCGGGCGCACCCGTGCCGTCAAGGTGAGCAGACCCTCACGCGGGCTTGCTTTCGTCCCCGATCCGCGGGAAGGGCGCGGTGGAGAACAGCACCTCCACCGCGACCTCGAAGAACTCCGCGATCCGCAGCGCCAGGTACAGGCTCGGGCTGTACTCGCCGCGCTCCAGGTACCCGATCGTCTGGTAGTGCACGCCGAGCGCGTCCGCGAGCTGCCGCCGCGAGATGCCGCGTTCGGCGCGCAGCACCGCGATGCGGTTGTAGACGTTCTCGCTCACCGCGCCTCACACACGCTGAAGTGCCCTTTCCCGTCGTGCCGCCACCGACGACCCCGATTCGCGCCGGGCCATCCGCTTCAGCAGGATCGGGGCCAGCACCAATCCGATCACGGCCCACGCGAGCAGCACCCCCAGGGTCGCCCACGGCCGCCAGGATTGCCCGATTTCGACGACGACCGCCTGGTCGGGCAGCAGTGCCGAGCGCATGCCGAGGCCGAGCCAGTACATCGGGAACACCTGCGCGACGTCCTGCAGCCAGACCGGCAGCGCGGTGATCGGGTAGAAGATCCCGGAGATCGCGCCGAGCCCGAGCATCGGCAGCATGACCAGGCCCATCATCCGCGAATCCTGGATCAGCGAGCCGATCGCCGCGCCGACCGGCATGGTCGCGACCAGGCCGACGGCGAGCACCCACAGCAGGTGCAGGATCGAGAAGAACCCGTCCGGGGCCAGTCCGGAGAACAGGAACAGCGACGGCACCAGCATCACGGTGATGCTCGCGACCTGCATCAGCGAGGACGTCGTGACCTTGCCGACGAGATAGCCGGACATTCCGTTCGGCGTCGCCTTCGCGCGCAGCAGCGTGCCGTCCTCGCGGTCGACGATCAGCGAACCGGCGACGGCGGACAGGCCGTTGAACACCACGCCCGCGCCGAGCACGCTCGGCACCGTCGCCGCGCCCAGCGAGAACGAGGTTCCCGGCAGCTGCGCCCCGCGCATGAAGAACAGCGTGCCGAAGATCATCGCCAGCCAGAAGAGCTGGCCGATCAGGTCGTCCCGGTTCGTCCACTGCTGGCGGAATTCGATCAACCCGCGGCGGAGTCCCACCCGCGCCGCGGTCCGCTGCGCCGTCGCCGTCATAGCGCACCTGCCGAGGTCAGCCCGGACTCCGCGCGCCGAACAAGCGTCAGGTAGGTCTCTTCCAGAGACGCGCGCCGAACCTCAAGGTCGGCAACCGCTTCGCCGTGCTGCTTGAACAACTCGTACACGTACTTCGTCGCTTCCGTCGTCGAGTGCACGAACCGCTGTCCGTCGAGCGTCCAGCGCACCTCGGCCTCGCCCGCGATCTGGCGGCTCAGCTGGTCCGGCGACCCGTCGGCGACGATGTGGCCGCCAGACAGGATCAGGATCCGGTCGGCGAGCTTCTCGGCCTCGTCGAGGTCGTGCGTGGTGAGCAGGATCGTGGTGTCGTCGTCGGCGAGCCGGTGCACGAGCTCGTGGAAATCGCGCCGCGCCCTCGGGTCGAACCCGGCGGTCGGCTCGTCGAGGAACAGCAGCTCGGGACGGCCGACGATGCCGATCGCCACGTCCAGCCTGCGCCGCTGCCCTCCGGACAGCATCCGGATCTTCTTGCCCGCGTGCTCGGCGAGCCCGACCGCTTCGATCAGTTCGTCGGTGTCCCACGGGCGGCGGATCCGGTCGGTGGAATACGGCGAGTAGTACGACCCGAGCAGGTCGAGCAGCTCGCGCACGCGCCATTTGCCGTGGTCGCGCCAGGACTGGAGGACGACCCCCAGCCGCGCCCGCCAATCCTCGCCGCCGCGCGCCGGGTCGGTGCCCAGCACGGACACCTCGCCCGCGGAGCGCATGCGGAACCCCTCGAGGATTTCGATCGTCGTGGTCTTGCCCGCCCCGTTCGGGCCGAGCAGGCACAGCACCTCGCCGCGATGCGCGGTGAACGACGTGCCGTGCAGCACGTCGTTCGTCCCGTACCGCATGCGTAGGCCTTCGACGCGGAGCACGGTGTCCGCTTGATCTCTCATTGGATGACCCCCATCCTGCCTGTGCGATCGAATGTAGCAGATGTACTACATTTGATCGCAAGCCTGTTAAACCGGCCGCGGGTTACAGTGAGGGCCATGTCCAGCCCTGCCCGCGTGCGTGCCGACGCCTGCCCCGGAGTCTTCGCGACGCACGACGCGGCGGACGGGCCGCTCGCGCGGGTCCGCCTTCCCGGCGGCGTGGTGACCGCGGATCGGTTGCGGGCCTTGGCAACCTGCGCGGAAGACCTCGGCGACGGGGACGTCCACCTGACTTCGCGGGCGAATGTCCAGCTGCGCGGAGTGCGCCGATCCGGGTTGGCGGCACGGCTGACGGAAGCTGGGCTGCTGCCGTCGCCCAGTCACGAACGCGTGCGAAACGTGCTGGCCTCGCCGTTGAGCGGGGTGCGCGGCGGGCTCGCGGATGTCCGGGGGCTTTCCGCGACGCTGGATCGTGAGCTGTGCGCGCGGCCAGCCCTTGCTGAGCTGCCTGGCCGGTTTCTGTTCGGCTTCGACGACGGACGCGGTGACGTCGTGGGCACGGACGTGTGCTGGCGCGCGGTCGGTCCGATGACCGGGGTGGTGCTGCTGGCGGGCGCTGATTCCGGCTGGCTGGTGCCGCGAGACGAAGCGGTGTCCGCGCTGCTCACGGTGGCGGAAACGTTTGCGCGCACGCGAGGTTCGGCGTGGCGGATCGGGGAACTGAACGATCCTTCGACGCTGCTGCCGGACGGCTCTCGCGAAGCTCCGCAGGAACGTCCGACGCGAATCGACCCGACCGTCGGGAGGATCCGGCGCGATGACGGCGGCGAGGCAGTGGGTGTCGCGCCCCGCTTCGGGCAGTTGACTGCCGCTCAGCTGCGCACGCTGGCCGAATTCGGCGACGCTGTGGTCACGCCGTGGCGTTCCGTGCTGCTGCCCGGCGGAGCGGACGTCGAACGCTTGCACGCGGCGGGTCTTTCGACGGATCCGGCGACGGCGGAGCTTAGCGCCTGCATCGGCGCGCCGGGGTGTGCGAAGTCTCTCGCCGACATCCGCGCGGACGCGGCGACACTGGTCGCGGACGGGGAGCGGGTGCACGTCTCGGGTTGTGCACGGCGGTGCGGACGGCCGTCCGGCGCCCACCGCGACGTTGTCGCCGAGCCCGGCGGCTACCGTGTCGACGGACGCTGGACGACGGCGTCCGAGTTGGCGGATGCGTTGGCGAGAAAGGGACCTTCGTGATCGACTACCTGCGGGACGGGGCCGAGATCTACCGGCACTCGTTCGCCACGATCCGCGAAGAGGCGGACCTGGCGATCCTGCCCGGCGACGTCGCGGGCGTCGCGGTGCGGATGATCCACTCCTGCGGCATGGTCGACCTGGTCGACGACCTGCGCTACTCGCTCGACGTGGTCGAGTCCGGCCGCGCCGCGCTGGAGGCGGGCGCGCCGATCCTGTGCGACGCGAAGATGATCGCCAGCGGCATCACGCGCAAACGGCTGCCCGCGGCGAACGACGTCGTGTGCACTTTGGACGACCCGAGCGTGCCCGGGCTGGCCGAACGGCTGGGCACCACGCGCTCGGCCGCCGCGCTGGAGCTGTGGCGCGACCGGCTGCCCGGTTCGGTGGTGGCGATCGGGAACGCGCCGACCGCGCTGTTCCGGTTGCTGGAGCTGCTGGACGAAGGGGTCGGTGCGCCGGCCGCGATCATCGGCGTGCCAGTCGGATTCGTCGGCGCGGCGGAGTCCAAAGTGGAATTGGCGAAGCGGGCGCCCGCGCCGTATCTGGTCGTGCACGGCCGTCGCGGCGGCAGTGCGATGGCCGTCGGCGCCGTGAACGCGATCGCGAGCGCGGTCGAATGACGGGGCGACTGTACGGCGTTGGGCTGGGTCCCGGCGATCCGGAATTGATGACAGTCAAAGCGGCGCGGCTGATCGGCGAGGCGGATGTCATCGCCTACCACAGCGCGCGGCACGGGCGCAGCATCGCGCGGTCGGTGGCCGAGCCGTATCTGCGCGAGGGACAGCTGGAAGAGCGGCTGGTCTACCCGGTCACTACCGAGACCACCGACCATCCCGGCGGTTACGAGGGCGCGATCGCCGATTTCTACGAGCTGAGCGCGAAAAAGCTCGCCGAGCACCTCGACGCCGGACGGGACGTGGTGCTGCTGTGCGAGGGCGATCCGTTCTTCTACGGCTCATACATGTACATGCACGAGCGCCTTGCCGGACGGTTCGAGGCCGAGGTGGTGCCCGGCGTGACGTCGGTGAGCGCGGCGGCGTCGGTGCTCGGCCGTCCGCTGGTGCAGCGCGACGAAGTGCTCACCGTGTTGCCGGGAACGTTGCCAGCGCCCGAATTGGCGCGGCGGCTGGCGGACACCGAAGCGGCGGCCGTGCTGAAATTGGGCCGTACCTTCGGTTCTGTCCGCGAGGCGCTGGCGGAGTCGGGCAAGCTCGAGGACGCTTGGTACATCGAGCGGGCGACCTGGGGACAGCAGCGGGTGGAGCCGTTCGCGGACGTCGATCCGGAGTCGGTGCCGTATTTCTCCTTGGCGTTGCTGCCAAGTCCGGCTTACAAGTCGCGTGTGGACGGTGAACCGGCGGTTGCGGCGGTCCCGTCGGCGCCGGTGGAAGGCGGCGAGGTCGTGGTCGTCGGGCTCGGTCCGGCCGGGCCGGAGTGGCTGACGCCGGAAGCGTCGGCGGAACTGGCGGCGGCGGACCACATCGTCGGCTACGGGCCGTATGTCGCACGGGTTCCGCAGCGAGCGGGGCAGCAGCGGCACGCGTCGGGGAACCGGGTCGAGGCGGACCGGGCGGTCGAGGCGTTGCAGCTGGCCGCGACGGGCGCGCGGGTGGCCGTGGTGTCGTCCGGGGATCCGGGCGTGTTCGCGATGGCTTCGGCGGTGCTGGAACAGGTTTCGGCCGGGAACGGGGCCGGTGCGCGAGTGCGGATCGTGCCCGGGGTGACGGCTGCGCAGGCGGCTGCGTCGCGGGTCGGGGCACCGCTGGGGCATGACTATTGTGTGCTGTCCCTTTCGGACCGATTGAAGCCATGGGACATCATCGAGCGCCGGCTGGACGCTGCTGGCGCGGCCGATCTGGTGCTGGCGCTGTACAACCCGGCTTCGCGGACTCGGGTTACGCAGCTGGCTAACGCGCGGGAAGTCCTGTTGCGGCACCGGGATCCGGGGACGCCGGTGGTGGTCGCCCGGGATGTCGGCGGGCCGGAGGAGGACGTCCGGGTCACCACGCTGGGCGAGCTGGATCCGTCTACTGTGGACATGCGGTGCCTGCTCATCGTGGGTTCTTCGCGCACGGTGGTGGAGGAAGGGCCGGACGGGCGGTCGATCGTGTGGACGCCGCGGAGTTATTCCTGACCTTTCCGCAGCAGCCGTTCCGCCTCGGCGAGGTGGCTGGTTGGATCTCCAGCCGCGCCTCGCGCCGGTCCTTCTCGCCGGGGCGTCCGGCGCGTCACGTCGGCGAATTCGCGCTGGCCAGCGTCCGCGGCTCGCGGCAAGTCCCGTGGTGCGCCGCCGGATTACCCGCTACCGAGTCGGGTCCTTGCCGTTCGGCTGAGACGGCCCCGGTCCAGGCGACCACCAGCCCCACACCGTCTTCTCCCCGTGCCGCACCGTCGGCGCCACCCCGGTCGTGTAAGGCTCGATCTGCAGCAGCTGTCCCCATGACTGGTACGGCTGCCCGTTCAGATAGCTCGGCACCTCGGGCTCTTCCGCGATCTCTTCGAGCCAGCCGTTCGGGCCGCCGTTGGTGCTGGACGCCCACTTCGCCTCGTCGGCCAGCTGGCCGGGCGTGATCCGGTAGTCCGGCATCGCGGAGATGCCGTCGTGCGAGGTGACTGGGTTCGCGCACGGGTACACGAACGACGCGGGCCAGTCGATGTACACCGATTTGCCCGCGAGCTTGTCGGTGAGCGTGGTGAAGGTCGGCACGCGCGGGGCGGAGGCGGCGATCCAGCCGTCCTCGGTGAGGTCGTTGTCCACCATCACGATCCGCACCGACGTGGTTTCCGGCGGCAGGTCGCGCAGGTTGATCCGGGTGTCGTTCCAGCCGCCGGTGCCCGCGCCGGGCGGGAGGGCGAACTGGCCGCGCAGCACGCGCACGCCTTCGGGGGTGGTGACGCCGTACTCCAGGCTCACCGACGTCGGACGCCGGGGCTGGCTCGCGGTGGCGACCACGATCTGGCCGTTCTCGGTCCGGTCGGTGAGCGCGTACCAGTCGCTGCGCAGCCGTCCGGCGCGGGTCGTGGTGTCGAGGTAGCTGCTCCACATCGGCACCTGGTCCTGCTTGAACCCGTGCGGCGGTTCTGCCAGCGGGTCCTTGTCGTCGACCGGGCTGGTGTGGAAGCCGGTCTGGACCCGGCCGTTGTCCTGGTCCGGGTTCGGCAGCGGGTTCGGCGGGTTCTGCGTCACCGGCTTCTCCGGCACGGTCCGCTGCTCGGGCTGCGGGTGCAGGATGCTCTTCGCGGCGTCGCGTTCCACCATCACGTGGTCGGACAGGTTGCAGCTCTTGCCGAACAGGTGCCCGAAGTTGGCCGCGCCCAGGCTGTAGCTGTCGCGCTGGAAGTAGATCGCCGCGCCCATCGTGTAGATCTCGCCCGCCGCGACCAGGCCGCACACCACGACCAGCGACAGCGAGCCGAGCCGCAGCGACCGGCTCCGGCCTTCCTGCTGGGTCAGCGCCGGGCCCGGCCGGTGCGCCCGGACGTTCTCCACGAACGCGTAGATCCCGGCGACCGCGGCGGCCCCGAGCAGGATCGTCGACAGCGGGACGCCGCCGATCGACGGCGCGACGTTCGTCCACGGCACGCCGATCCGCGAGACGAACCAGTAGGTGTTCGGCCCGGTCGCGGCGAGCGCGCCGACCACCAGCAGCACCGAGAGGAAGGCCGCGCGGTTGCGGTTGGAGCGCAGCACGGTCGAACTGGTCGCCAGCGCGGTCAGCGCCGCCATCGACGCGCCGACCGCGGCGAACGCGCCGAAGTGGTGGGTCCATTTCGTCGGGGTCAGCGCGAGCAGCAGGAAGAACAGCGCGGTGGTGCCGATCAGCCGGCGGCTGGGCCCGAGCGCCGCGCCGGGGATCCGGCCGCGGCGCAGCAGCACCACCAGGCAGGTGACCGTGCAGAGCAGCACGAGCAGCACCGGGAACCGGCGCGGCGCGGAGCCGTCCGGCAGGTTCTCGAACAGCAATTGGTACCGCGCGAGTTCCTGGAACCAGGACAGGTTCGGGCCGACCGCGGTGCGGATGCGGGTGGCCTCCTGGACGGTCGCGAACGTCTGGTCGGCGAACATCACCACGAGCACCAGGAAGCCGGACGCGAGGATCGGCGCGAGCATCGGCAGCCAGCCGCTCGCCGACCGCTGCCGGACCAGCTTGAACAGCGGTTTCCCGGCGACCAGGAACGGCGCGACGGCGATCAGCCCGGTCGGCGTCGCGGCGAGGGTGAACGCGGCCGCGGTCAGGCCGAGGCACAGCGGCAGCAGGCGGCGGGTGACCAGCGCGCGTTCGACCGCGCAGATCGCCAGCAGCGACCCGAGCGCGGCGACCGGTTCCGGCCGGACGCCGTTGTTGTAGGGCATCCACCAGACCAGGAACACCGCCGCGGCGGCCCAGCCCGCCGCGCGGCTGCGGCGGACCTGGGTGCCCAGCCGCGGCATCACCTCGCGGCTGATCAGCAGCCAGCTGATCACGCCGAGCAGGTACGAGGGCAGCCGGATCCACGGCGGCACCGTGCTGACGTGCGTCATCAGCTCGTACAGGTGGTAAAACCACCCGAACGGGGCCTCCGCGACGCCGAACCAGCGGTGGTAGTTCGTCAGGTACCCGGTGGCCTCGGTGACCCGGGCCATGGTGAGGATGTAGCCGTCGTCCGAGGTCACCGGCCCGATGAAGACCCACGCGCCGAGCACGCCGAAGACCGTCGCGTCGCGGCCGGTCAGCCGCCACCAGCCGACCGGGGCCCAGCGCGGCGCGCGGCGGGCGAAGCCGGAATCCATCCGCCAGACCGCGATCAGGCAGCCGAGGAACGACAGCGCGGCGAGGATGCCGACGACGAGCTTGAGCGTGGTCGGCGAGGTCTGGTAGCGGGTGTCCGGGACGACCGACACGTGCAGCCCGGCGATCGGGTCGCGCGCGGAGGTGATCGAGGAGTAGATGCCGAGGACCCGCGGCCGGACGTCGCCGGTGGTGTGGAAGATCGGGGTCTTGCCGACCGACAGCGTCATCTGGGTCGCGTCCGAGTCGAGCGTGACCGAGCAGCCGGTCTGCGGGAGCGGCTGCTGCGAGATTTGCTGGCCCTGGCTGGACGCGAGCAGCACGCCGTTGTCGACGCGCAGCTGCAGGCCGACGCCGTTGGCCGCGTGCTTGCCGGTGCGCCCGTCCGGGACGGTGGAGAACAGCAGCGCGGGGCCGTTCGTGCGCGCGTCGAGCGAGCGGATCGTCTCGCAGGGCAGCTCGGCCTTGAGGTTCTGGGCCCAGTACCCGGTCAAGGGCGCGTTGACGGCACGCGTGTCGGAGGCGGTGGGCCAGACGACTTCCGCGGTGTCCTGCACGACCGGCAGGAAGGGATAGGCCAGGGCGCACAGCGCCGAAAGCAACCCCAGCACTACGGCAATCGGACGCATTGGAAGAAATCTATTGGGTCATGGTTGACGCGGTTGCGCTGACCCCTCGTCCCGGGGCGTGAACCGCTCGTGGTGTACCGCGCTGGCCAGCGGCGCGCGGCTGCGCCAGCCGTGCCGTTCGAGGTCGGGGACCTCGGCCAGATTCGTTACCGGTCCTGCACAAAGCCAGGCCACCGGGCGGATCCCGGCGGGGATGCCGAGCAGCTTCGCGAGCACGGGTTCGCGGTAAAAACTCACCCACCCGACGCCGAGTCCCTCCGCGGTCGCGGCGAGCCAGAGGTTCTGGATCGCCAGGCAGACCGAGTACAGCCCGGCGTCGGCGATCGCGTGCCGTCCGAGCACCGCCGGGGCGCCGCGCTGCTCGTCGTAGGTGACGACGATGCCGAGGGTCGATTCGCGGATGCCTTCGACCTTGATCCTGGAGAACGTCTCCGCGCGCTCGCCGTCCAGGGAGGCGGCGAACACGTCGCGTTCCTCGTGCACGTGCCGGGCGAATTCCTCGCGCGCGTCCGGGTCGCGGACCAGGACGAAGTCCCACGGCTGGCTCATCCCGACGCTCGGCGCGGCGTGCGCGGCTTCGAGCACCCGGGTGAGCACGGCGTCGTCGATCGGTTCGCCGGTGAATTCGGCGCGGACGTCGCGGCGGCGGTGCAGGACGTCGTAGAACAACTCGTTCATTGGCTGAGCACCCATTCGACAGCGGCGGCTACGTCCGCGGTTTCCGTTGCGGACGGCCGGGGCGGGCGGCGCACGACGACCACCGGCAGGCCGAGTTCCCGCGCGGCGGTCAGCTTCGCGGCGGTCATCGCGCCGCCGCTGTCCTTGGTGACCAGCACGTCGATGTCGTGTTCGGTCATCAGCGCGCGTTCGCCGTCGAGGCGGAACGGGCCGCGGTCGAGCACGACCTCGTGCTGGCGCGGCAGCGGCTGGCCAGGCGGGTCGACGCAGCGGATCAGGAACCACAGCGGGTCGAGGTCGGCGAACGCGGCCAAGCCCTGGCGGCCGCTGGTGAGGAACACCCGGGTGCCGAGGCCGGGCAGCAGCGCGGCGGCTTCTTCGAGGTCGTCGGCCCAGTGCCAGCGGTCGTCGCCGGCCGGCTGCCAGCCGGGGCGGGCGAGCCGCAGGAGGGGAATGCCAGCAGCTTGCGCGGCGTGGAAAGCGTTGGCGCCGATGCGTTCCGCGAACGGATGTGTGGCGTCGACCACCGCCCGCACGCTGTGTTCGCGCAGCCAGGCCGTGAGTCCTTCGACACCGCCGAACCCGCCGATCCGCACCTCGCCGACCGGGAGGCGTGGTCGCGTGACGCGTCCGGCCAGCGACGAGATCACCGGGACGGCGCGTTCGTGCAACTGGGCGGCGAGATCGCGGGCTTCGGCGGTGCCGCCCAGGATCAGGACGGTCATCGCCCATACCCGACGGCCGAGCGCCACCGGTCGAGGGTGCGCAGGTTGGCGAGCGTTTCCGCCCAGGTCAGTTCCGGGCCCTGCCGGTCCGCGACGTGCGCGGCGACGTAATCCGCTTCCCGGGCGTAAATCCCTTGCGTGGCTTCGATTTCGATGACCTCCGGCTCGCCGTCCGACGGCGTCAGCACGATCGTCGAAACGCCCGGAGCGCGCAACTCGTGGATCCACGCGGGCTTCGGCACGTACAGTTGACCGGCGGTGCCGTAGATCCGGATGTGGTCGTCCTGCGTGAGCAGATAGCCGCAGGACATTTGGGCGATGATGTCGCCGGGCAGTCGCAGCAGGCCCATCGCGAACTCGTCGACGCCGCTTTCGGTGAGCCGTGCCATGCCGGTGACGCGCGTCGGCTCCACGGCCGGGATTCCGGTCGCGGCCTGCGAAACCAGCCGGGCCAGCGAGGTGCAGTAGCAGCCGACGTCGAGGATTCCGCCGCCGCCGAGCGCGGGGTCGCCGAGGCGGGCCGCGTCGTTCTCGTCGGAGTCGAAGCTGAACGTGACGTCCACGGCCCGGACCTCGCCGATCGCACCGCTTTCGATCAGCTCGACCAGCCGTCGCGTCTGCGGATGCATTCGGTACATGAACGCTTCCATGAGGAAAACGTCGTTGCGGCGCGCGGCATCGATGACCTTCTCCGCGTCGGCCGCGGTGAGGGTGAGCGGCTTCTCGCACAGCACGTGCTTGCCCGCTTCGGCGGCTCGGATCGCCCATTCTTCGTGCTGCGCGTGCGGAGTGGCGACGTAGACCGCGTCGACGTCCGGGTCGGCGAGGAGTTCTTCGTAACTGCCGTAGGCCTTCAGGATTTCGTACCTGGCCGCGAAATCGCGCGCCCGTTCGGCAGTGCGCGAAGCCACCGCGGCGAGCACGCCGTGGCGGCTTTGCTCGACTCCTGCGGCGAATTCGGCGGCGATGGTCCCGGTGGCCAGCAGGCCCCAGCGCAGATCTGTCACAACGACTCCGGTTGGCTCGCCCGGTCCCGGGTGCTCGAATAGAGGAAACTGTCCGGGAATCCGCCCGCGGCGAGCACCCGGCCGACGAAAATCGTGGCCGCACGGGTCATTCCGGCGGCCCGCGCCTGTCCGGCGATGTCCTTGAGCGTGCCGCGCACCACCGTTTCGCCGGGCTGGCTGGCCAGCGCGACGACAGCGGCGGGACAGTCCTCGCCGTAGTGCCCGGCGAGTTCTCCGGTGACGCGCTCGATGTGGTTGATGGCCAGGTGCAGCGCGAGAGTAGTGCCGGTGCGGGCGAAGTTCTCCAGCGTTTCGGCCTCCGGCATCGCGGTGGACCTCGCCTGCGCGCGCGTGATCACCAGGCTTTGCCCGATGCCCGGCACGGTCAGTTCGCGGCCGAGCACGGCGGCGGACGCGGCGAACGCCGGAACCCCGGGCACCATCTCGTACGGCACGCCTTCCGGTTCCAGCCGCCGGACCTGCTCGGCGACCGCGCTGTACAGCGACGGATCTCCCGAACACAGCCGTGCGACGTCATGTCCGGCTCGATGTGCTTCGACCAGTTTCGCGGTGATCTCGTCCAGGCTGAGGTTCGCGGTGTCGACGCGTTCGGCGTCCGGCGCGCAGTAGGCGAGCAGGTCGGTCGGCGTCATGCTGCCCGGATACAGGCACACCTGGCAGCGGGCGAGCAGGTCGCGGCCGCGCACGGTGATCAGGTCGGCCGCGCCCGGTCCGGCGCCGATGAAGTAAACGGTCATTTCCAGCTCCACTGCGTGACTGCTCGCGACGGCGTCCATCCGGTGAAGCCGCCGAGCGGTTTCGCGTGCTCCACGGAGATCCGTTGCAGTTCCCCGCCGTGCCGGGCGTACGCGGCGGCCAGGATCTGCTCGGCTTCGAGGGTGACACCGTGCGCGACGATCCGGGCGTCGGTTTCGACACACTGGTCGAGGACGCCGGGCACGGTCAAGCCTCCGCCGATGAAGATCGCGTCCGGGCGGGGGAGCCCGGCCAGCGCCTCGGGCGCCGGGCCGGTGACCACCTGTAATTCCGGTACGCCAAGGGCATTGGCGTTGCGCTGAATGCGTTCGGCGCGTGCCGGGTCGCGTTCGATCGCGACGGCGCGGTTCAGCGGATGCGCGCGGGACCATTCGATGCCGATGCTGCCCGCGCCCGCGCCGACGTCCCACAGGAGTTCTCCCGGAGCTGGCGCGAGGCGGGCGAGGGCGGACGCGCGGAGGTCGCGTTTGGTGAGCTGGCCGTCGTGTTCGAAGGCCTCGTCGGGGAGACCGGTGAGGGGGAGGCCGGGGCCTTGGCAGAGCACGGCGAAGACGGTGAGCGGGCCGGGGTCGTGCGTCCAGCCGTCGGTGATCCGTTCGTCGTCCGCGCCGAGGTCTTCCAAGGCGGTCAGGGAGGAATCGCCGTAGCCGCGGGCTTTGAGCAGCTCGCGCAGTTCTGTCGCGGAGCCGCCCAGGACCAGCAGTTTCCGGTTGGGGGCCAGCGCTCGCGCGACGCGGTGCACGGCGCGGCCGACGACCGTCACGACCTCGGTTTCCTCGAAGGACCAGCCGAGGCGCGCGCGGGCCAGCGTGGCTGAGGAGACCGCTGGATGGACGTCGAGCGCATAGCCGCGGTCACGGAGGGTGGTGGCGATGCCGGACAAGTACGGATCGCCGCTGGCCAGCACGCAAACCCGGCCGGTCTGCTTCGCCAGGATGTCGTCGAGCGCGGGGAGCAGCGGGCTCGGCCAGGACTGGGTCCGGAGGTCCGCGGGCAGGGATTTCAGCTGCCGTTCCGAACCGAGCACGACGTCCGCCCGCCGGACGGCGTCCCGGGCCGCGGGAGCGAGCCCGGCCCACCCGTCGGCCCCGATCCCGACCACCGTCAGGCGTGATTCTTCGCGCACGATTTCCCACCCTAAGCGAAGGCTTCGCTGTGCGATGATCGGCCGGACGCCGACCCACGAGGGAGTGCTCTTGAAGCCCTATCCGTTCACCGCTGTCGTCGGGATGCCGGACCTGCGTCTGGCGCTCGTCCTGTCCTCGATCTCGCCCGCGGTCGGCGGGGTGCTGGTGCGGGGCGAGAAGGGCACCGCGAAGTCGACCATGGTGCGCGCGCTCGCCGGGCTGCTGCCGGGCGTCGACGTGGTGGACGGGTGCCGGTTCTCCTGCGACCCGGCGGCCCCGGACCCGGCGTGCCCGGACGGCCCGCACGCGGCGGGCGCTCCCGCGCACCGGCGGCCGGCGCGGCTGGTGGAACTGCCGGTCGGCGCGGCCGAGGACCGGGTCGTCGGCTCGCTGAACCTGGAGAAGGCGCTGGCCGAAGGCGTCACCGACTACCAGCCCGGCCTGCTCGCCGCCGCGCACCGCGGGCTGCTGTACGTCGACGAGGTCAACCTGCTGCACGACCATCTGGTGGACACGCTGCTCGACGCGGCGGCGATGGGCCGGGCGACGGTCGAGCGCGAGGGCGTTTCGGTGTCGCATGCGGCGAGGTTCGTGCTGATCGGGACGATGAACCCGGAGGAAGGCGAGCTGCGGCCGCAGCTGCTCGACCGGTTCGGGCTGACGGTCGAGGTCGCGTCGAGCCGGGATCCGGAGCAGCGCGTCGAGGTCGTCCGGCGGCGGCTGGCCTATGAAGCGGATCCGGACGGTTTCGCGGAGGGCTATGCCTCGGCGGACGCGGCGCTGGCGGCGGAAATCGAGGCGGCGCAACGACTTTTGCCGTCGGTGAAACTGCCGGACGAGGCGCTGCGGCAGATCGCCGAGGTATGCGCGTCGTTCGAGGTCGACGGCATGCGCGCGGACATCGTGACGGCGCGGACGGCGGTCGCGCACGCGGCGTGGGCCGGGCGCGCCGAGGTCACCACCGAGGACATCCGGGTCGCCGCACGGCTCGCGCTGCCGCACCGGCGGCGGCGGAATCCGTTTGACGCGCCGGGGATTTCCGAGGAGCAGCTGGAACAAGCACTGGAGGACGCGCAACCGCCCGAGGGCCCGGACGACGACGGTCCTGGCGAGGGCGGCCCCGGTCCGGACGACGGTGGCCCGGTTCCGGACGGCGGCCCTTCCGATGGCGCTCCGCCCGCGAACAGCGGCGAAACTCCGGCCCCGTCGGGCAATGGGTCCTCGCCGCAGAAGACGGTCGGTGCCGGGGATACGTTTCGCGCCCGGGTTTTCCGGGTGAAGGGCACCGGCGAGGGCGAGCGTGGCCGACGGTCGCGCGCCATCACCGACACCGGCCGGACGATCGGGGTGCAGCCGCCCAGCGTGCGGGACGGACGTCCGCATCTGGTCGCCACGATCCGCGCGGCCGCACCGCATCAGCGGGCGCGGGGCAGGTCCGGAGCGGGTCTTGAAGTGCGGCCGGCGGACCTGCGGTTCGCGCTGCGCGAAGGCCGCGAAGGCAATCTTGTGCTGTTCTGTGTGGACGCGTCGGGTTCGATGGGCGCGCGGGCGCGGATGCGGGAAGTGAAGACCGCGGTGCTTTCCCTGCTGCTGGACGCATATCAGCGGCGGGACAAAGTCGGTCTGGTCACGTTCCGCGGCACGGACGCCGAACTCGCGCTCCCGCCGACGATCAGCGTCGAAGCCGCCGCGGCCCGGCTGGACGGCTTGCCGACCGGTGGCCGCACGCCGCTCGCCGAGGGATTGCTGGAGGCCGCGCGGGTGCTGCGGGTCGAGGCGATCCGGGACCCGAGGCGTCGGCCGCTGCTGGTGCTCGTCACCGACGGCCGCGCCACGAGCGGCGCTGACGCGGTGGCTCGAGCTAAGGCCGCCGCGGGCTTGCTCACCGACGTGACAACGATTGTGATGGACTGCGAGACCGGCCGGATGCGGCTGGGCTTGGCCGCGGAATTGGCTGGGCACTTGGGAGCCGAGCACGTGCCACTGTCCGATGTGGCCGCTGAATCGCTGGCTTCGGCAGTGCGGGAACGGACGGGGAGGGCTGCCTGATGCCGCAGGGAAAACCGGCTGTCGTGCCGAAGGACGGGCTCACCACGCGGCAGCGGCGCAACCGTCCGCTGCTCGCCGTGCACACCGGTGAAATGAAAGGGAAATCCACCGCGGCGTTCGGAATGGCGTTGCGCGCGTGGAACCAGGGCTGGTCGATCGGCGTGTTCCAGTTCGTGAAGTCGGCGAAATGGCGGGTCGGCGAGGAAGCCGCGTTCAAGGCGCTCGGGAAGCTGCACGACGACACCGGGCAGGGCGGTCCGGTCGAGTGGCACAAAATGGGCGAGGGCTGGAGCTGGTCGCGCAAACAAGGGTCCGAAGAGGACCATGCCGCCAACGCCCGCGAGGGCTGGGCGGAAATCAAACGCAGACTCGCCGCCGAGACGCATGACTTCTACGTCCTGGACGAATTCAGCTACCTGCTCAAATGGGGCTGGCTGGAGGTGGACGACGTAGTGTCCGCTTTGGCCTCGAGGCCTGGACACCAGCACGTCGTGATCACCGGCCGGTACGCGCCGCCGGAGCTGATCGAGGCCGCCGATCTGGTCGCCGAAATGACGAAGGTGAAGCACCCGATGGACGCCGGGCAGAAGGGCCAGCGGGGGATCGAGTGGTAGCACGGGTCGTCATCGCCGCGCCCGGTTCCGGGCACGGCAAAACCACCATCGCGGCCGGGCTGATGGCCGCGTTGCGCGCCGCCGGGCACACCGTGTCCGGGCACAAGGTCGGCCCGGACTTCATCGACCCCAGCTACCATTCGCTCGCCACCGGCCGTCCCGCGCGGAACCTGGACCCGTTCCTGCAGGGTGAGGACACGCTGGTTCCATTGCTGCGCCACGGTTCCGCGGGCGCGGACCTCGCCGTCATCGAGGGCGTGATGGGCCTGTTCGACGGCGCGTTGGGCACCGAGGGTTATGCGTCGACCGCCCATGTCGCGCGGCTGCTCAACGCGCCGGTCGTGCTGGTGGTCGACGCCTCGGCGGCCTCGCGCAGCGTCGCGGCGACCGTGCTGGGGTTCGCGCAGTACGACACGCGTGTCCGGCTCGCCGGGGTGATCCTGAACAAACTGGGCTCGCAACGGCACGAGGACGAGATCGTCACCGCTCTGGAAGCGACGGGCGTTCCCTTGCTGGGTGCGTTGCGGCGCAACGAAAACGTGCACGCGCCCAGTCGGCACCTCGGGCTCGTTCCGGCCGCCGAACGGGCCGCGGAGTCGCAGCGGTTGCTGCCGGAACTGGCCGAGTGGGTCGCTGCTGGCGTGGACCTCGAAGCCGTCGTGCGGGTGGCTCGGAGTGCTCCCGCGCTGACCGGTCCTTTGTGGAACGCCGGACCGGAGTGGGACAGTCCACGTGCGACACTCGCCGCTGCTGGCGGTCCGGCGTTCACTTTCCGCTACGCCGAGAACATCGACCTGCTGGCGGCTCGCGGGATCGACGTCGTGGACATCGACCCCTTGCGGGACAAAGACTTGCCACCTGGTTGTGCTGGGCTCTACTTCGGTGGCGGATTCCCGGAAGTGCACGCCGCCGAGCTGTCGTCCAATGAGGAACTCCGGACGGCCGTCGGCGCGGCGATCGACGCGGGAATGCCGGTGAGCGCGGAATGCGCGGGCTTGCTGTACTTGTGCCGGTCGCTGGACGGATTGCCGATGGTCGGCGCCGTCGCCGCGGACGCGACCATGACTGCGCGCGGAAAGCTCGGCTACCGCCGGGCGGTCTCAGTCGCGGACAATGTGCTCGCCGCGGCCGGGCAGCGCGTCACCGGGCACGAATTCCACCGCACCGAAATCGCTCCCGCACACGGGGAAACCGCCGCGTGGGGCTGGGACCGCGGCCTGGACGGCTTCGCTTCGGCTTCCCTGCACGCGTCGTACCTGCACGTTCATTGGGCCGGACATCCCGAGCTGGCGGACCGGTTCGCCTCGCGGGTACGCGCCTATTCCCTGGCTGCGGTCCATGGCTGAGTACGACCTCCACCACCACGGCGATCGCGAAGTCGGCGAGGGTCTCGTCGATCTTGCTGTGAACGTTCGGCTCCCGGCTCCGCCAGCGTGGCTTCGCGCGGAACTCGCTGCCGCCCTGGACAATCTCGCCGCCTACCCGGATCCGACTCAGGCCGCGGAAGCCGTTGCCGCACGGCACGGCCGGGAGTTCGACGATGTCCTGGTAACCGCTGGCGCCGCGGAAGCGTTCACGCTGCTGGCTTCGGCAATTCCGGCTCAGCACGCGGTGGTGATCCATCCGCAATTCACCGAACCGGAAGCCGCTCTGCGCGCCGCCGGACATACTGTCGACCGAGTGATCCTGTCCGAAGTGGACGGATACCGGCTGGACCCGGCGTTGGTTCCTTCTTCCGCCGACTTGGTCTTCGTCGGCAACCCGACCAACCCGACGTCGGTCCTGCACCCGGCCGATTCGCTCCGAGCTCTGGTACGCCCTGGCCGGGTGCTCGTCGTGGACGAGGCTTTCCTCGACGCCGTCCCCGGAGAAGTCGAAAGCCTTGCTGGGGAACGTATTCCGGGTGTGGTGGTATTGCGCAGCCTCACCAAGACGTGGGGCCTGGCGGGCTTGCGAGCCGGATACGTCCTCGGCGAACCCTCGCTGCTCGCCCGGCTGCGCACGGTTCAGCCACCCTGGTCAGTGTCCACTTTGGCCGCTGTCGCGACGGTCGCCTGCTGCCGTCCGGAAGCGTTGGAAGAGGCCGAAAAACTAGCCGTCGCAGCGGAAGCCGATCGCGACTATCTCGAATCCGGCCTCGCCGCCTTGGGCATTCCCGTGCTCGGCGTGCCGCGTGGCCCGTTCGTCTTGATCCGGGTCCCCGACGGAAACCAGGTCCGGCTGCGCTTGCGGGAAGCGGGTTATGCCGTCCGCCGCGGCGACACTTTTCCCGGACTGGGGCCGGAGCACCTGCGAATCGCCGTCCGCGACCGCGCGACGACGGACGCTTTCCTCGCCGCACTGGTCAGCGTTTCTGGAGCGCGATGAATTCGTCCAGCCAGGCGTAGTTCGGCGCTGCCGTGCCGTCCGGGTTCTTGTGGACCGTCGCTCGCGCGAACACGCTGTTGAGCAGCCAAGGCGGGGTTTCGGGCCCGAAGTCCGCTCCCTTGAGTGCGGAAATGCCCTGGTCGATGCCGTAGGTGGCGACGGCGAGCTTGCCGGTCGCGCGGAACTTCGTCATCTGGTCGGTCAAGAAGGTCTTGTTGTTCTCGAACCACGGGCTGGTGCGGAGGAAATCGTCCCAGCGAGGTCGGAGGAACGGCTCGTGCAGCGCGTTGCGAATGACCTGCCAGACTTTGGTGTCCCGGGGAACGCGGTACTTGGCCGCGTACTCGGCCGAGATCGGGTCGGCGAGGTGTTTCTTCCACAGCTGAACCAGTGAAAACTCGGTGACGAGGAATTTCTTGCCGCCGAGCTTGGGCAGCACATAGTCGAGAAACGGCTGCACGTCGCCCGGCGCTCCGACGTGCGGATGAAGGTCGGTGCCCGCGATCTCCGGCGTGTCGCGAACGTAGTTCATCCAGCGTTCCGTGCCCGCGCCGGTCCACTTCGGATCGTCGAGATTGTTGAGCGCGCCCATATACAGGACGGTCTTTCCCCGGTGCTGCTTGAGCACGTGGGCGGCGATAGTCTCGTAGAATTCGTTGAGCGCGCCGTTGTTCCAGTCGGCTCGTGGGCATTCGATGAACGGCTCGTTGCCGATCACCAGGATGTCGACCTTGTCCAGGACCGCGGGGAGCACCTTGTCGACTCGCGCGAGATCGGCCTGCATCGCCGGAGTCCCGGGGCGCGGAATCTCTTTATGGGACTCGGGAAAGTACGGAAACTTGAGCGACAGCACAGTGCCGTAGTGACGATTGGCCGCTTCCAGCAGTGTCTTGATCGTCGGGTTTTCGGTGGCGTCGTGCTTGTCCAGATCGGGCATCGCGGTGAATCCGCGCACCCACTTCGCACCGGATCGTTGAAGCTCGTCCCAGCCCATGGTGTCCGGATCGGCGTTGAAGTTCGCGCCGAGTGCTCCGTCCGGTTGGGGTGCCGCTGTGTCCGGAGTCGGGCTTTCGGGCGTCGCGCTGCAGGCAGCCGTCGCGAGAATCGGAAGACCAGCGGACAACTGCAACAGCCGACGCCGGGTGAGGCGCGCGGAGGCGGGCGAACTGGGCGGCATGAGGTCCTTGGTAACACGGATCCGGCGCTCGCCGCAGCCTGGGACGGCTCGACCGCGCGGGCTTTGCCGGTACGATGGTGTTCCGGGGGTTTGGTCGTTCTGAGGGGAACGAATGGTGGTGTTCTCTTACTCGCGATTCGACACCTCGGATCTGCGTGGCCGGAGCGAGGGCGACGTCTTCGTCAACGTGGAAGCCGATCTCGCGGTCGTGGACGACGGAATCGTCCTCTGCGCCTGGGAGTCGTTTCCGGTGGCGGAGCTCTCCGCGGCGCTGCGGGAGTGGAAGTCCCGGCCGGAGGCGGATCGGCCGGACTTCGAGTTCTTGTCGCTTTCGATGAAAGAACGATGGTCGCTGCGGATCTGCCGCGCGCCCGGCGGCTGGCAGCTGATCGACGACGCGGCCCAGGTGGTCCGCGGCGTCGTGCGCCCCGTCGCGGAGATCGACGCGGCGATCGACGCCTTCGCGCGGAAGGTGCGTGCGGATGCCGTGCGTACGGAAGGTTCGTGGATCGCCGAGTTCGTCGGATGACGCGGCCGCTGAATCCGGACGAGCGTGCGGTGCTGCGGCACATCCTCGCCGGACATCCGGTGCTGCTCGCGCAGGTGGACCGGGCGGAGGTTGTTCGGGCCTGGGCTCCGGGTTCGGTGAGCGTCGACCTGACTGTGCCCGGTGCGATCCCGGACGGCGAGCTGAGCGGAGTGTTTCCCCGGGGCGCCGCGGTGGCGGACGTCGGCGAGATCCTCGTCTGGGTCACCCGGGGCGTACTGTCCGGTTTGGAATACGCCTGGTACACCGACGAACCCCCGGACTCCCTGCCGGACCCCGCGTCGATTTCGCTCTCGTGATTCAGGCTGTCGCCAGCAACGCCGCGGCCACCGCCGTCTCGACGCACCCGCCGAGGACGTCGCCGGTCACTCCGCCGAGGCGCTGGACGCATCGGGCCAGCAGAACCGCCGCTGCCGCGTAACCGAGTGCCACTGCGAGAACCCCGCGCCACCAAGGCAAACCGGGCGTCAGCGCGGCGACTCCCGCCGCGAGCGCGAAGACCGCCGCGGCGACCAGGACCGGGACCGATCCGGCGACCGTCGCGCCGAGCCCTTCGGGACGGGCCGAGGGAACCCCGCGCGCGCAGCACAACGAGAGCACGCACCGTCCACACAGGACAGACAGGACCGCCGCGGCGATCCCGTGCCCGTGCGCGATCGCGCCGGTCAGCGCGCCGGTCTGGACGAGCAGCACGAAAAGCAGCGTCGCGACGCCGGTTGGCCCCGAGTCGCCGCGGCGCATGACGTCAAGGGCTTTCGCGCGGTCGTAGGAGGCACCGAGCCCGTCGGCGGTGTCGGCGAGCCCGTCGAGGTGCAGCCCGCGGCTGCCCAGCGCCACCGCGCCCAGCCCCAGCGCGGCGACGGCCAGCGCCGGAAGCCCGAGCGCGACCCCGCCCGCCACGATGAGCCCCGCCACCGCGGCGAGCGGAAGCGCGGCTAGCGGGCCGAGCACCATCGCCACGCGCGCCACGCGCCGATCGATCTTGCGCGGTGCGGGGACCGGGACGGTGGTCAGGGTGCCTACGGCGAGACGGATGCCGTCGCTGAGCGGGGTCACGGCTGGAGTCCCACTGTCGCGGTGGGTGCGGGGGACGCAGCGGACGCCACAGTGGGGTGATTCACCGTGGCGGAACGGATCTCGCGCTGAGTGGCCGACCGGGCGCGGGATCGGATGTCGGCTCGAACTCGGAGCTGAACTTTGGACCGTGGTGCGGGCTGGGCTTCGGCGCGCGTGGGGTGGGTTTCGTGCGAGGCCTCGGGTCGTGGTGCGGGCTGGGCTTCGGAGGGAGCTGCGGACCGTGGTGCGGGCTGAGCCGTCGACTGGTCTGCGGGCCGGGCTCCGGTGCGCGTGGGTTCGGCTCCGTACGGGGCTTTGGGTCGTGGTGCGGGCTGAGTCGCCGACTGGTCTGCGGGCCGGGCTCCGGTGCGCGTGGGTTCGGCTCCGTACGGGGCTTTGGGTCGTGGTGCGGGCTGAGCCGCCGACCGGCCTCCGTGCCCGGCACCGGCCCGCGTGGATTCGGCTCCGTACGGGCCTTCAAGCCGTGGTGCGAGCCGAGCCCCGAACCGACCTCCGCCCGGAGCCGCCGACCGGCCCCCGAACCGAGTCCCGCATCGCATCGCGCGCTCAACCCTCGCCAAACCCCCGAACCGGCCCTCGGACAAACCCCCGCCCGGCAGCAACCCCCGCCTTCCCCGCACCCCGGTCACCCGAGGTCCGCCAGCAGGCCCATCTCCGCGATCACCGCGCGCGCCGCCCGCAGGGTCGGCACCGCCTGCACCGCGCCGCTGCCCTCGCCGAGCCGCAGGCCCAGGTCGAGGATCGGCGTCAACCCCAGCGCCTTCAACGCAAACGCTTGCGCGGGCTCGGTCGACCGGTGCCCGGCCAGCCACCACTGCTCCGCCCCGGGCGCGATGTCGCGGGCCACCAAGGCCGCGGTGGCGGAGAAGATTCCGTCCAGCACCACCGGAATCCCGCGGACTGCCGCTTCCACCAGGAACCCGGCCGTCGCGGCGAGGCAGGCGCTGCCGAGGGCGGTGAGTCGGTCGAACGGGTCGGAAACTGGGCGTCGCGCCAGCGCCGCGGCGACGACAGAGGTCTTGCGTTCCAACGCTTCCCCGGAAACACCGGTGCCGGTGCCGACCACCTCGGCCGCGGGCAGGCCCAACGCCGAAGCCACGACCGCGGCGCAAACCGTGGTGTTGCCGATGCCCATGTCGCCGGGGATGAGAATGTCCGCAGCGGACTCCGAGGCAGCGATGGCGCGTCCCGCCTCAAAAGCGGCAAGAGCCTCGCCGGGGGCCAAGGCGTCCTCGACGTCGATGGCACCCGAACCGCGGCGGATCTTGTGCGCGGTGACGTCCTCGGGAACGTCCTCGGCGTCCCAGTCCACGGCGATGTCGGCGACCCGCACCCGAGCCCCGACCTGAGCCGCGAGCACGGTCACCCCGCTGCGCCCGGCCAGGAACACGCGCACCATCGCCGCGGTGACCTCGCGGGGATACGCCGACTGGGCCGACACCCCGTGGTCGCCGGCGAAGACGACCACGCGGACGTCGTCCAGCGGGCGCGGCGGGACCACGCCGTGCGCGGCGCTCAGCCAGGCCGCGAGTTCTTCCAGCCTGCCGAGCGAGCCGACCGGTTTGACCAGGCCGTCCAAGCGCTCCAAGGCGGCGGCGCGGGCGGCGGCGTCCGGGACGGGGATGGCGAAACGCGGCACGGCTGGCTCCTTACGGAAGGTCGAGCGCCCGCCCGGCGACGATGAGCGACACCCGGTCGCTGTCGGCGGACACCCGGTTGTTGAGTGCGCCTAGCACATCACGGAACAGCCGTCCGGACACCGTTGCGGGCACCACACCGCTGCCGACCTCGTTGCTGACCGCGACGATCGGCACCCGCGCCTGGCTCCACGCGGCGAGGAAATCCTCGAGCCGGTCGTCCAGCCTGCGCTCCCAGCCCGTTTTGCCCGACCACGCGCCGACCTCGTCGAGCACCCGCGACAGCCAGGTGCCGAGGCAGTCGATCAGCAGCGGGCTCGTCGCGGTGCGCAGCACGGTCGCCAGGTCGGTGGTCTCGACCGTGGTCCAGTGGCGCGGGCGGCGGGCGCGGTGCGCCTCGACGCGGGCGGCCCATTCCGGGTCCTCCGCGGACGGGGGCAGCCCGGGAGCGACGTAGGTGAGGTGGGAGTGGTGCGCGACGAGCCGCTCCGCGTGCCTCGACTTGCCCGAGCGGACCCCGCCGAGAACGAGCACCTTGCCGTCGTCGCGTCCGTACCGGCGGAGGGCCTGCGCCAGGGTTTCGAGAGACCCGGCGAGCCGGTGCGTCAGCTTGGTCATACCCGGCATTCTCTCCCGCGCGCTACGGTTCGCCACGTGCCACTCCGACAAGCCGTCACCGCGGCCGGGCTGATCGCCGGATACGCCGCCGACGCCTGGTTCGGCGACCCCCGCCGGGGACATCCGGTCGCGGCCTTCGGCACCGCCGCTGGCCAGCTGGAACGCTGGTGGTGGGCCGATTCCAAGCCGCGCGGGGCGGTCTACGCGGCGGTCTGCGCGGGGTCGGCCGCCGCCTTCGGCTGGCTCGCCGAAAAAGCTTCCGGGGACCGGCTGGGTGTCCGGTTTGTCCTGACGGCGGGGGCGACGTGGGCCGTCCTCGGCGGCCGCGGGCTCGCCGCGGAGGGCCGAGAAATGGCGCGATTACTCGAATCGGGTGAATTGCCCGCCGCCCGGAAGCGGCTCAGCCACCTCTGCGCGCGCGACGCGACCGGCCTCGACGCGGCCGAACTGACCCGCGCGGCCACCGAATCGATCGCCGAGAACACTTCCGACGCGGTCGTCGCGCCGCTGCTGTGGGGCGCGGTCGCGGGCGTGCCGGGGCTGCTCGGGTACCGCGCGGTGAACACGCTCGACGCGATGGTCGGCTACCGCTCGCCGCGGCACCGCAACTTCGGCTGGTTCGCCGCGCGTACCGACGACTGGGCCAACCTGGTGCCCGCGCGCGTCGGCGCGGTGCTGACCGCGGCGGCCGCGCCGCTCGCTGGCGGGCACGCGCGGGCGGCTTGGCGGGCTTGGCGACGCGACGGCAGCGCGCATCCGAGCCCGAACGCGGGACAGGTCGAGGCCGCGTTCGCCGGGGCGCTGGGCATCCGGCTCGGCGGCACGAATACCTACCACGGCGAGGTCGAGCGCCGAAGCACGCTGGGCGACGGACGTCCGCCGGAGCCAGGGGATCTGCGGCGGGCGGTGCGGTTGTCGCGGCTGGCCGGAGCGGCGGCGCTGGTGGTCGCGGCGGGGATCGCGGCGGTTCGGTGAGCGGGTTGCGAGATGTCGGCCGCCGTGGGGAAGCGGGGCTGTGGGAGAAGACGGCGGGGCGAGCGCGTGCGGATCGGGACACCGCGAGCGGGGTTCTGCCGCGATGGTCGTCCGTCGGAGCCGAGCGAGACGCGTTGGGCTGGAGGATTGTGGCGTGGTGAGCAAGCAGTGGTGAGCGAGTCGGGGGAAACGGTGGCGCGATGAGCGGGCTGCTGATCGCCGGTACCACGTCGGACGCGGGAAAAAGCCTGGTCACCGCCGGGATCTGCCGTTGGTTCGCGCGGCGCGGCGTGCGGGTCGCCCCGTTCAAGGCGCAGAACATGTCCAACAACTCGATGGTCTGCGCGGACGGCGCGGAGATCGGCCGCGCGCAGTGGTTGCAGGCGCGGGCCGCGCGGGTGGAGCCGGAAGCCGCGATGAATCCCGTGCTGCTCAAGCCGGGCAGCGACCGGCGCAGTCACGTGATCGCGCTCGGCAAGCCGTACGGCACCCTCGAAGCCGGGGAGTACGCGACCGGCCGGGCCGGGCTCGCCGAGATCGCCTTCGGGGCGTTTGCGCAGCTGCGGCAACGGTTTGACCTCGTCGTCTGCGAGGGAGCGGGCAGTCCGGCGGAGATCAACCTCCGCTCCGGCGACTACGTGAACCTGGGCCTGGCCCGGCGGTTCTCCCTGCCGGTGCTGGTCGTCGGCGACATCGACCGCGGCGGGGTGCTGGCGGCGATGTTCGGCACGCTCGCCTTGCTGTCGGCCGAGGATCAGGCACTGGTGGCGGGGTGGCTGGTCAACAAGTTCCGCGGGGACGTCGGGTTGCTGCGGCCTGGGCTGAACAGCCTGGAGAAGGTCACTGGAAGGCCGGTGCTCGGCGTGCTGCCGTGGCTGGACCGGGTGTGGATCGACTCCGAGGACGCCCTCGCCGCGGCGGGCTGGCGGCACGAAGCCGCCCAGCGCGGGTTGCGGGTGGCGGTGGTCCGGTTCCCGCGGGCGTCCAACGCGACCGACGTGGACGCGCTCGCGGCGGAGCCGGGCGTGACGGTGAGCCTGACCGCCGATCCGGACACCGTCAGCGCGGCGGATCTCGTCGTGCTGCCGGGCTCTCGGGCCACTGTGGACGATCTGAACTGGTTGCGCACCAGGGGTTTGGCGGACGCGGTGACCGCGCGGGCCGCGGCGGCACGGCCAGTGCTGGGGATTTGCGGCGGGTACCAGATGCTCGCCGAGTCCATTGAGGACGACGTCGAATCCGGGGCCGGGTTCGTCGAGGGGCTGGGGCTGCTGCCGACTCGCGTCACGTTCGCCGAAGAGAAAGTGCTCGGCCGTCCGGTCGGCGAATGGCGCGGGCATCGGGTGGCGGCGTACGAGATCCACCACGGCAGTGCCGCCCCGGCGGACGCTGAGTCGTTTTTGGACGGTTATCGCGTCGGATCGGTCTGGGGCACGACGTGGCACGGTGCGCTGGAGAACGACGGGTTCCGCCGGGCGTGGCTCGCCGAGGCGGCGGCGCAGGCGGGCGTCGAATGGCGGGCCGCCGAGGGCGCGCCGGGGTTCGCGGACCTGCGCGAGGACATGCTGGACCGGCTGGCGGACGTGATCCAGTCCGAAGTGGACACCGGAATGCTGATGGCGCTGGCGGAGGCGGGCGCTCCGGGCGGGCTGCCGTTCGTGCCGCCGGGAGCGCCCTGACCGCTCAGTGCACGACCCGGCCGGTGGTGGGGAAATCGGTCTCGAGCGTGCACACCGCGTGCTGCTCCGGCGAGTCTGATGTGGACGGTTGCCGCGCTCCCAGGTGAACGTAGTCCGGCGGGACGCTGCTGGCGAAGTACTGCTTGGCTTCGGCCGAACACGCGCTGTGGAGCGTATCGGCGGCACCGCCGGGCAGCACGTGGAAGACCTCGATGTCGTGCGCGTCCTCGCAGGACACGGAACTGGCCTTGGCACCCGAGCGGAAGCAGTCGCCTGGGCTGGCGTGGAAGAGCGGGTCCGAACTGGCTGACGGACCGGCCACCGCGAGCGCGACCAGGAGCACTGCCAGCCACGCGCCGCTGATCGACAGCCCGGCGATCGCGAGCCCGCGGCCCGGGCTGCCGGACACCCGGATCCGGCGGAGCGCGATGATCCCGAACGCGATGCTGAGCGGCAGGCTGAACGCCGGAACGGCAAGGACCAGCGACGCGATCGCGAAGCCGTCGGCGCCGCGCGGTTGCACCGGCGGCGGTGGTGCGTCTTCGTAGCTCGGCCCGGTCGGTTTCGGCGGCAGCATGGGGTCCCCTCGGAAATGGCCCCCCGACCCGGGGTCGAGGATAGGGCCTGGCAACCCGTTGCGGGATAACGATTCAGGCCAGCCCGGCGTCGTGCACCAGGATCGCGACCTGGGTGCGGTTCGCGGCTTCGGTCTTGGCCATGATCCGTCCCAGATGGACCTTCACGGTCGCCTCGCTGAGCCCGAGCCCGCGGCCGATCTCGGCGTTGCTCGAACCCTGTCCAACGGCTACCGCGACCTCGCGTTCGCGGGGAGTCAGCGGTTCGAGCCGGGCGCGGGCGGACGTCGGGGTCGCGGCGGCGGCGAAATGCGTCAGCAGCCGCCGCGTGATCGACGGCGACAGCATCGCCTCGCCGCTGCCCACCACGTGCATCGCCTTGACCAGTTCGCGCGGCGGCGTGTCCTTCAGCAGGAAACCCGTGGCACCGTGGCGAAGCGCTTCGTGCACGTACTCGTCCAGGTCGAACGTCGTCAGCACGACCACCGCGGGCGCGTCCGGTTCGGCGGTCACCAGGCGGGTCACCTCCAGGCCGTCGACCTCGGGCATCTGCACGTCGGTCAGCACGAGATCGGGCCGGTGCTCGCGGACCAGCGCGAGCACTCCACGGCCGTCCCCGGCTTCCGCGACCACCTCGATCCCCGGATCGGACTCCAGGATCATCCGGATGCCGCTGCGCACGAGCACTTCGTCGTCGATCAGCAGGATTTTCAGCACGATTCCTCCGCTCGCAACGGGAACTCGGCCCGCACCCGGTAGCTGCCCGCTCCGTCCGGACCGGCGCGGAGCGTTCCGCCGGTCAGCGTGACGCGCTCGCGCATGCCGAGCACGCCGTAGCCCGCGCCGGGCAGCCCGGACGGATCTGCGAGCGGGTTGGCCACCTCGACCACCAGGTCGTCGTCGGAAGCGGACAGCCGCACGTCGATGGTCGTTCCGGGCGCGTGCTTCGCGGCGTTGGTCAGAGCCTCCTGCACGATCCGGTACGCCGCGCGCCCGATCGGATCGGGCACGTCCGGCATCGGATCCGGCAGGCTGGCGCGCACCCGCGCCCCGGCGGCGGCGAGGTCGTCGGCGAGCTGGCGGACCCCGCCGAGCGTCGGGTCCGGCAGCGAACGCGGTTCCGGGCCGTCGTCGCGGAGCACCCGCAGTATGTCGCGCAGCTCGTTGAGCGCGGCGGAACTCGATTCGCGGATCACCTCGGCGAGCTGCGCGGTCTCGTCGTCCTTGGCCCGTACGGAAAGCGCACCCGCCTGCAACGCGACGATGCTGACCCGGTGCGCGACGACGTCGTGCATCTCGCGCGCGATCCGCCGCCGCTCGGCCGTCACGGCCCGCTCGCCGAGCAGGTCACGCTCGCGTTCGGCCTGTTCCGCGCGGTCGCGCAGGGCGGCGAGCAGGGCCGCGCGCTGGTGCATCCACAGTCCGGCCAGCGCCGGGACCACGACCTGCAGCACGAGCGCGAGCCCGAACGTCTTCCAATCCGGCAGGTTCGCCGGCCGGACGAACGACACCATCAGCCCGGTTTCCGCCAGCACGGCGACCGCGGTGGGCCAGCGCAGCCCGCGCAGCGACGCGACGGTGTAGAGGGTGACGGAGGTGCCCCAGAGCGGCGGCGTCGCCAGCGCGACTCCTACCGACACCAGCATCGTGCTCAACGGGAACCGGCGGCGCAGCAGCACCGCCAGGAACATCACCGCGACCGCGATCGGCCAGAACCACGGACGGTTCGCGTCCGGCGGTTCTCCGGCCAGCGTCAGGCCGAGCACGGCCAGCGCCGCCGCCAAGTCGATCAGGTGGTTGCGCACCCCGCCACCGTAAGCCCTGCACAAAATTCCCCCACCGGCTGTGCGCGGGGGAAACGCCGGGTCAGCGGTCGGCGAACCCGGCGATCGAGCCGAGCAGACCGTCCACATGGGACTCGAAGCCGGGACGAGGCGGCTCCGGGCAGCCGGGCAGTTCCGTGCACCCGGGCACGATCCGCTGGAGGGCATCGGCGGTGCGGCGCTGGTGGAACGGATTGTCCGGGACCGAGGGGAGCACGCCGACCGGCATGGCTAGCGTGGCCAGTTCGGCGTCGGTGACGCCGCGCAGGGTCTCGCCGCGCAGCAGAGCGCGCGGGACTGGGCCGGTGCGGGCGTCCACGGCGGCGTCCCCGGCGGTGGCGGGCCAGGCCAGCAGGAGCCGGTCGATACGCCGCGGGAAGGCCAGCGCGAGCCGGACGGCCGCGGAGCACCCGTTCGAACCGGCGACGACCACGACGGGCCGGTCCGGCAGGAACGCGGCGAGGTGCGCGGCTTCGGCGGACCAGTCCGGCGGCCTGCGGAGCCGGTCGGGCGCCAGCACGGTCCGGCCGTCCCGGCCGAGGCCCCCGGTGACGCCCGGGCGCGTCCAGAACCGCTCGGCGTCCATGTCGTCCCAGAGTCCGCCGTGGACCAGCAGAAGGGTGCTCGCCATCGCGCGCTCCAGTTGCCGAAGGGCCTGCCCGGGGTATTCTGCCGGAAGTCGCGACCAGACCCAGCCGGGGAGTGCGGATCATGTCCTACGCCGTCGATTTCACCACCGTGTCGACAGTCGGCCTGGAGTCGTCCCCGGTCGCGGACGCGCTCGCCGGGCTGCGCGCGAACGAGGCGCGCTACTTCAAGAACAAGTACGACCACGTCTTCACCGTCGAACCCGCGGCCGACGTCCCGGAGATCGTCGACTGGGTGCACCGGATCCTCAAGGAAGAACGCGATCTCGTCATTTCCTCGCGGCCGCTGGAAGCGACCGAGTTCGAGGTCGACGGCATCCGGATGGCTTACGTCTTCTACGAGAGCGGGCTGTCGGTCAACGTCATGTACACCCTCGAAGAGTCCGGCAAGCGGGCCGTGGGGTTCAAGCTTTCCGACGGCATGGACGTCCCGGAGGAACTCGCCGACAAGTTCAAGTTCGCGCGCCAGAAGTCGAAGCTGGCCGGGACGATCCGCGGGTCTTACTTCGTCATCAAGAACGAGTACTGACCCGCAGCGCGGCGCTGCGCAGGCACAGCAGCAACGGCAGCGAACCGTCGTCGCGCAGCCGTGCCGGCAGGGCGTTCGCTTCGATCAGCGGTACACCCTCGTTCAGTTCTTCGCCCAAGGCGGCCAGATCGATCTCCAGGACGGTGACTCCGGCGCTGTAGAGCCGTTCCGCGCCCTTCGTGCGGCGGCGGGCGAGTTCCATGCTGTCGACCGACAGCTGGGTCACGCCGAAGAATTCCGGTTTCGCGCCGCGTTCGAGCCAGCGGGCGAAGCCGGTCAGCCGCGTCGACGAGATTTCCCCGGGCTGGACGGCGGCTTCCTCGCACAGTTCCCGTTCCATTCCGGCGCACACCGCGGTGTGCAGGTTCCGGCGCGTTCCTCCTTGCGGGGTACGGAGATCCTGCGGTTCCAGGCTGCCGCTGCCAGACGGCGCGAGCAGCAGTCCGCTGGCCGAGTTCCGGGCGGACTGGCGGACAGCGACCAGCAGGCCGTCGGACGTGAAGGCGATCGTGGACACGCCGACGAGATCGGCGAGCGTGCTCGCGGCGAGCGTGCGCAGGGCACCGGACGAGTCGGTCAGCTCCTCGGCGCGTAGGTCGTACTCGCGGCCGTCGGCGGTGTTCGTGATGCGCAGCGACGCGAGTTCGTTGCTGCAGACCGCGTCGAAGAACCGCGCGCGGTGCAGGACGATCGGAGCCGGTCGCGCACCGGCGACCGGCAGCGGTTCGCCGCGCATGCCGACGATCGGGCCGTTGAACAGCAACCGGCCGCGCGCCCGCAACGGCAGTACGTGCGGCGCGGTGGCTTTCAGCTTCGCGGGCAGCCGGTACGGGTCTTCGGCGATGGCGATGCCGAAGGTGGCTTCGGCGAGCGCCGCGTCGATGGCGTCGCTGACCAGCGCCGTGCCCCGGGCGGGAATCGCCAGGTACCGCGCGCCGGGGTAGGCCGGCGGCGGCGGGGTGTCCGCGGTCGGGAACGGCGCGGCGATCGCGGTGAACTCGTAACCGGCCCAGCGTTTCCGCAGCAAGCGGATGTCGCGGGTGAGGGTGAGCAGGCCCAGCAGCAGCGCGACGACCGACAGCGCGACGCCGAACGCGCTCGGCAGGATCGTGACCGCTCCAAGCACAACCCCGAGCGCGGACACGGCGACCGGCCATTCCCCGGCTCCGACGAAGAAGAGATAGTCGGCCGTGGCCCGGGCCCGGCGGGTCAGTTTTCCCATCGCCGCACTGTTTAGCACGGATCGGCACGGTTGTCGGCCGCTTTCGGCAAGCAGCCCAGCGCCGGACCCGGCGGGAATCTGTGCAAGCGCGCATTACCCGATCCGGCATCGATCCGGCAGGGCGCGTCGGCGTTCCGAACCAGCCCCTCGGCGGCAGTCCTCGAGTCGTTGCGATCCGGCGCCCACGGGGCAGGGACAAAACTCCGGACAGCGCCCTGGGCGATTCGGTCCGCTCTTCCGGTTCGCCCCGCTCTTCCGGTCGGCGCGACGCCACTGGGAACGAAATCCGTTGCGGGCTGCGGAATCCGCAGTTTTATGCGCGACCATCTCCGCATTGCGTTCTCGCCGTTCAAGATCGCTCGACCGGAGCAATGCCGGGGCCTTGCCCCCGTGCGGAGAACCGTGCAAGGATCACTTCCGAAGGTAACAATTCGAGCTCAAGTTCGGCCATCCGGCGGAGCCGCAATTCCGGGCAGCTCGCCGGCCTTCGACGCATTAACTGGGGATGCTGTGGGGAGATCAGTGAACAACGGCGTCATCGAACGATTTCGCCCGCGTTAAACCGAGCACGGCCGTGACCAAGCCGGGGCCGGGCGAGACCTCGCGGGTCTCGCTCTCCCGGTCCCGCAGTCGTGCGGCTTTCCGGTGCGCCCCGGCGGGGAGACCCCTGTCCGGAAAGGGCTCGGGGAGCGCGCGGGAAAGTTCGATGTCGTTGTCCGGCAACGGGATTCGCTAAGCGGGCGGAAGCACGGCGGCGCGGCCGCGGCCATGCCCACCAGCGGCGCGCCCGCGACCTGGCTGATCGCTCGACCCGTCAGCACGAGAACCATGTCCGCTAGGAGTCCACGTCGATGAAGAACACCGACCACAGCGAGGTGTCCATGACTTCTTCTCCGTCCAGCGCCGAAAAGAAAGCCCTTCCGGGCGTATGGAGCTGCAACGAATGGGACCCGCTGACGGAGGTGATCGTCGGCAATCCCCTCGGGGCGCGGCTTCCCCATCCCGACAAGAGCACCCACCTCGCGGAATTCGCCGGTTACCCGGTCGAAAAGATTCCGGTCGGCGCGTTTCCGGAACAGGTGCTCGAGGAAGCCGAGGAAGACCTCACCGCGATGGTGAAGTCGCTGGAGGACCTCGGCATCGTCGTCCGCAGGCCGGAGACCTGGCCGCACGACGCGGAGGTCTCCACCCCCTTCTGGTCCACGAAGGGCTACTACAACTACTGCCCGCGCGACATCTTCCTGGTGCTGGGAAACCAGATCATCGAGACGCCGAACGTCATCCGCGGCCGCTTCCTCGAGTCCTACAGCTACCGCAAGATCCTGCTCGACTACCTCAAGGCGGGCGCGAAATGGTACAGCGCGCCGAAACCGATGCTGCTGGACACTCTTTTCGAGGTGGACCACGAGCTTCCGATCCCCCGGGAGGACGAGCCGGTCTTCGACGCCGCCAACGTCCTGCGGTTCGGCCGCGACCTGGTGTACCTGATCAGCTCGACGGGCAATGAACTGGGCGCGCAATGGCTCCAGACGATCCTGGGCGACGAGTTCAAGGTCCACCTCTGCCGGATCAACTACCACGGCAGCCACATCGACACCTCGGTGGTGGCGCTGCGGCCCGGATTGCTGCTGTGCAATCCGGAACGGGTGACCCGCGAAATGCTGCCCTCGATCTTCGACAACTGGAAGGTCATCTACAGCCCGCCGATGGTCGGAGCCGACCGGTTCGACAGCGACTACCTGGCGCGCTCCATCGGGAGCGGCTGGATCGACATGAACCTGTTCAGCGTGCGCCCGGACCTCGTCGTGGTGGACCGCGACCAGCTTCCGCTGATCAAGCTCATCGAAGAACAGGGCATCGACGTCCTGCCATTGAAACTCCGCCATTCGCGGATGATGGGCGGCGGTTTCCATTGCGCGACGCTGGACACCAAGCGCGAGGGCAGCCTGGAGAACTACTTCGAGTGAGCGAGCCCGCTCATTCCGGGCGGGCCGGTGCGGCGCAGCGAAGCGCCGCTTAAAACGGGGGTATTGCGTTGAGCGACACAGATGTTCAGCGAAGTCTGTATGAGAAACACGAATCCCAGGTGCGGTCGTACTGTCGGCTGGTTCCCGACGAATTCACCAAAGCGACGAATGCCTACGTGCACACGTCCGCCGGGACCCGGTACATCGACTTCTTCTCCGGATGCGGGGCGCTGAACTACGGCCACAACGATCCGGACATGCGCGACGCGCTGGTCGAGTATCTCTCCGGCGACGGCATCGCCCACTCGCTGGACTTCCACTCGGAGGCGAAAGGCGTGTTCCTCCAGGAATTCGCCGACAAGATCCTCCGTCCCCGCGGCCTGGACTACAAAATGCAGTTCACCGGGCCGACGGGAACGAACGCGGTCGAGGCGGCGCTGAAACTGGCGCGCAAAATCACCGGCCGGGCCAACGTCATCGCATTCACGAACAGCTTCCACGGCGTTTCCCTCGGCTCGCTTGCCACGACCGGGAATCAGCACCACCGCGGCGCCGCCGGTCTCGCGCTGGCCGGAGTCACCCGCGCGCCCTACGCGGACTATTTCGGCCGGGAAGTGGACACTCTTCCCTGGCTTGAGCAGATGCTGTCCGACCCGTCCAGCGGCATCGACCCGCCCGCCGCGATCCTCGTGGAAACGGTGCAGGGCGAGGGCGGACTGAACTCCGCCTCCGCCGAATGGCTGCGCCGGCTGCGGGATCTCGCCACCCGGCACGGCGCGCTGCTGATCGTCGACGACGTCCAGGCCGGCTGCGGCCGGACCGGCAGCTTCTTCAGCTTCGAGCCCTCGGGCATCGTCCCCGACCTCGTGGTACTGGCGAAATCCCTGTCCGGCTTCGGGATTCCGCTGGCCGCGGTGCTTCTCCGTCCCGAACACGACGTGTGGCGGCCCGCCGAGCACAACGGAACGTTCCGCGGCAACAACCACGCGTTCGTCACCGGGCGAGTGGCGGTCGCCAAATTCTGGTCGGACGGCGAGTTCGCCGCCTCGATCGAAACGAAGTCCCGGGCGGTCGGGGCCGTGCTCGACTCGCTGCAGCAGCGAACCGGCCGGCTGCGCAAGGGCCGTGGCCTGATGCAAGGGCTGCGGTGCCGGAAAGCGGAGACCGCCGCCGAGATCCAGCAGCGCTGCCTCGACGCGGGCCTGCTGCTCGAAAGGTCCGGGCCGCAGGACGAAGTCCTGAAGCTGATGCCTCCCTTGACCATCGAGGACGAGGTGCTCGCCGAAGGGCTTTCCCGGTTCGCCGACGCGGTTTCGTCCGTGCGGGACGAATCGTGAGGCACCTGGCGGGCCAGTCCGGCCGCACCGCACGCATCCGCCGAAAAGCCGAAGCTCAGGAGGAGGTTTCCATGCCTTTGCCGTCCCAGGCAGGGACCAGCGCCCAGCGCACGAGCGGGGCCGCGGATCTGGCGGCAGCACGCGAGTGGGTGGAAGAATTCGTGATGAAGCCGCACGAGCAACTGGGCCGGGACGGCGCGGTGTGCCCGTTCGTCCAGGCCGCGATGAAAGCCGAGACGTTCCTGCTCGAAAAATGGCCGGTGGAACCGGACGCGACCGTGGACGACCTGGTGGAGTCGGTGACCAAGCTCGCCGACACGTTCGAGGCCCGGCGGTGGGCGAGCCGCAACCGGACGCTGCACACCATGGTCGTGGTCCTCGACGGGCTCCCGCCGGAGCGCTATCCGGTCCTCGACGACGTGCACGCGCTGGCCAAACCCGGCCTGGTGCGGCGGGGGCTGATGTTCGCCCAGTTCTATCCCGGCTGCGACGAACGGGCGGTGCGCAATCCCGCCCTCCGGATCGCCCAGGCCCCGGTCCCCATGCTGGCGATCCGCCGGATGGCCCAGCACGACGTGCTGTTCCTCGACTCGGACCCGGAATGGTTCGCCGCCTACGCCGAACGGTTCGCCGTCCGCTACCGCCGCGGCGACGTCGCGGATCCCGCGCTCAAGAACGCCTACTCCCGAGGCCGGGAGCGTTGGGGGGACCCGGCATGACCGTCTCCGGCCGAAACGGCAGCGTCCCGAAAAGCAGTGCTTCGAACGCCGCTGTCCCGAAAAGCGATATCCCGAAAAGCAGTATCCCGCCGGACCTCGGCGTCAGCAGCGACGCCGAACGCGACCTCCGGCTGGCGGAATCGGGCGGCGAGCCGATCACGGAGTTCTCCGGCGCCAGCACGCCCTACATCGATTACCAGAGCATCGACGTGCTCCTTTCGCTGCAGCACCCGCGATCCGGCACTCCCGCGGAACTGACCTTCTACGTGATGGGCCAGGTCAAGGAGCTGTTGTTCAAGCTCCTCTACGAAGAGCTCGAACGGACCCGCGCGCTGCTGGACGAAGATTCGGTCGCCGAGGCCGCGGTCAATCTGCGGCGGCTGCGGCGGGTCGTCGAACTGCTCAACGGAACCTGGAACGTGCTCTCCACGCTCACGCCGAACGAATTCAACGGTTTCCGCGACGTGCTGGGAGCGGCGTCCGGAATCCAGTCCTACATGTACCGGATGGTCGAGTTCGCGCTGGGGAACAAGGTGGCCGCGCTGGCCCGGCCGCACCGGCACGTGCCGCACGTCAACGCCCAGGTCCAGCGGGCTTTGCACGAACCCAGTGTGTACGACGCCGCGCTTCGCCTGCTCGCCCGTCGCGGGGCGGCGTTGCCCCCGTCGGTGCTGGACCGGGATTTCTCCCAGCCGTACGAGCCGGACAGCGCCGTGGAACGGGCCTGGGCAGAGGTCTACCGGGACAAGGCGGCCACCGATCCGCTGTTCCAGCTCGCCGAGGCGCTGATGGACGTGGCCGAGGGATTCTCCCGCTGGCGCTCGCTCCATCTGCTCACCGTCGAGCGGATCATCGGGTTCAAACCCGGCACCGGCGGCACCGAAGGCTCCGGCTGGCTGCGCCGGGTCGCCGAGCACCGGTTCTTTCCCGAGCTGTGGACCGCCAGGGGGCTTCTGTGACCGAAAGCCAGCTCGCCGGCACGCTCGCGTCGGCAATGGAGGAAGCCCGCCACCGGGACGCCGAGGACGTGCTCGCCCCCTTGCGCGACCGCTTCGTTTCCGCGCAACCCGGCACCATTTACCTCAACGGCAGTTCGCTGGGCCGGTTGCCCACCGCCACCGCGGAGCGCCTCGCCCGGATGGTCGGCGAAGAATGGGGAGCGAATCTCGCCGAAGCCCGCACTCAATGGCTCGACCTGGGCGAACGCGTTGGCGACAGCATCGCGCGGCACGCCTTGGGCGCTGGCCCCGGCGAAGTCGTGGTGGGTGAATGCACCAGCGTCCAGTTGTACAAGCTGGCCGTGGCGGCGCTGCGGGACCGAGCGGGACGCAGCACGGTCCTCACCTCCGACGACAACTTTCCGACCGACCGCTACGTCCTCGACGGCGTAGCGGCCGACCACGGGATGCGCGTCGTCACCCTGCCCGCTGACGCCGATACGGGTCTCGACGTGGACGTGCTACGCGCCGCCCTCGACGAGAACGTCGCTCTCGTCTCGCTTTCGCTGGTCTCCTTCCGTTCCGGCGCGCTGCTGGACATGGCCGAAGTCAACCGGCTGGTGCACGACGCGGGTGCGCTGGTGCTGTGGGACCTCAGCCACGCGGTCGGCGCCGTGTCCATCGAACTGGAGGCCACCGGGGCGGACCTGGCCGTCGGCTCGGGCTACAAGCACCTGTACGGCGGCCCCGGCGCCCCGGCCTTCCTCTACGTCCGCCGCGCGCTGCAGGACCGGCTCCGGCAGCCGATCCAAGGCTGGTTCGGGCATCGCCGGCAGCTCGAGATGCTGCCGGACTACGAACCCGATCCGACGGTCCGCCGCTTCCAGACCGGATTTCCCCCGGTCCTGGCGCTGACCGCACTCGCCGCGGGGGTCGACCTCGTCGCCGAAGCGGGCATGGACGCGGTGCACGCCAAGGGATTGGCGCTGTCCGAACTGCTCCAGGAGCTGGTGGCCGAACACCTTTTCCCGCTCGGCTACAGCCTCGCGAGCCCAGCGGACGCCCGGCGGCGGGGTGTGCACCTCACGCTGCGGCATCCTGGCGCGCCCCGGATCCATCCGCTGGCTTCCCGCGCCGGGCTGGCGATCGACCACATGCCCCCGGATCTGCTCCGGCTGTCCGCCACCCCGCTCAACACCCGCTTCGCCGACGTCGTCGAAGCCGTGGACCGCCTCCGCACGGTGACCGGCGAATTCCTCGGCGAGCGCGGGTAATGCCCGACACTCCGCCGAAAGACCCGAGATTGGCAGATCCTTCCATGCCCGATGCGTTGCCGGTCCTCTACATCGATTGCCGCCCCGGTTCGGTCGCGGCGCTCGCGGCCCACGGGGCCGCGGTCACCTGCGTGGTCAATGCGAAAGACGCGGCCAAGGCCCGGAATGTTCCGGGCGTCTCCCGGGTGGTCGTCGTCCGCGACACCACCGATTGCGAGGACGTGCTGTGCGCGCTTCGCCGGGACAGCGTCAGCTTGACCGATTACACCGCCATTTGCGGGAACGACGAATACAACCTTTACGCCGCTTCGGTCATGGCCATGGTGGCGGGAAAACCCGGGCCGTCCCCGGACCACGTCGTCTCCATGCGGGACAAGTTCGTCCAGAAAAGCCTGGTCAGAAAGGCGGGCGTGGCGGTGACGCCGTGCCGGGCGGTCGACCATCTCGACGAGCTCAGAGCGGCTCCGCCGGAATTCCCGATCGTGATCAAGCCGCCCGCCGTTTCCGGTTCCAAGGACACCTTCATCCTGCGTTCGGCCGCGGATCTGGAGCGAGCGGCGAAACAATGCGCCGAAGCGGGAGTACTCGGCCCCTGGGTGGTCGAGGATTTCGTGCCCGGCGGCGAGATCCAGGTGGACGGCTCGATCAGAAACGGCGAACTGGTTCTGGTGAGCATTTCCCGCTATCTGCAGAATTGCATCAAGATCCACGAAGGCGCTCTCGCCGCCGCGGTCGTGCTGGACCCTGGCGTCGAACCCGATCTTTACGCGAAAGCGCGGGATCTCGCGGCACGCGTGCTTCCCGCGCTCGGCCACCGCGACGGGGTGTTCCACCTCGAAGCCTATGAGCACCCCGACGGGCACCTGGTGTTCGGCGAGTGCGGCGGCCGCGTCGGCGGCGGATTGACCGACGAGGTCGTACTCCGGAAATTCGGAGTTTCGCTGCACGACGAATGGGCCCGGACGATCCTCGGATTGCCCACCGGGGTGACCGAACCGGTCGTGCCGGATCCGGCGAGCTTCGGAGATGTCCACCTCAAGGCGCCGCCGGGACTGCTACTGTCGGTTCCCGGCACCGAGGAACTGCGGGCACGGCCCGGCGTCGTATTCGGCGAAGTCGAAGTCCAGGTCGGCGAGCAATTGGGGAACATGAATGAAGACTCGTTCTTCCGGGCGGCGCGCGCGGTGGTCACCGGCGAAGACGAACGGGAAACGCAAGGCCTGCTGCGCGACCTCGGCGAGTGGTTTTCCGGCGCCGTGCGAGTGGACACTTCGGTCGCCGGCTGATCCGGCACGGCCCAGCACTGAGGCAGGCGAATGAACAGCACGGCTCAACGGCAGCCGGCCGAACGGGCGACCGGAATGTTCCGCGCGCTGCGCGTGCGGAACTACCGGTTGTTCACTTTCGGCAGGCTGATCTCCAGCATCGGCGTGTGGATCCAGCGCATCGCCCAGGACTGGCTGGTCATTTCGCTCACCGGCAGCGCCTCGGCGCTCGGCGTGACCACCGCGCTGCAATTCCTGCCGATCCTGCTCTTCGGCCTGTGGGGCGGACTGCTGGCCGACCGGTTTTCCCGGCGGATGCTGCTGGTGGTTTCCCAGACGGCGATGGGCGTGATCGCTCTCGGGCTGGCGGTGCTCGTCTACTTCGGCCGCGCGGAGATCTGGCACGTCTACGTCGCCGCTTTCCTCCTGGGCGTCGCCAGCGCGGTGGAAACGCCTGCCCGGCAGTCGTTCCTCACGGAAATGGTCGGAAAAGACCTGCTCCACAACGCGGTCAGCCTGGACTCGGCCTGCTTCCAGGTGGCGAGCCTCGCGGGCCCGGCGATCTCCGGGGCGCTCATCCAGCTGGGGGGCACCTCGACCGCGTTCGCGCTGACTGCCGCCTCCTGCGTCGTCGTCGTTGCTTCGCTCTGGCTTCTCCGGCCCGCGGAGCTGCATCCCCACACGCCGACGCCGCGGGCGCCCGGCCAGGTCCGCGAAGGACTGCGGCATGTCCGCGGGCATCCCGCGCTGCTCTGGCCGATCTTCCTGATGGCGTTCCTCGGGACCTTCGCGTTCAATTTCGCGCTCGTCCTTCCCGTGTACACCGCCGATATCTTCCATTCGGGCGCGGAAACCTTCGGCTGGCTCACGACTTTCCTCGCGATCGGATCGGTCGGGGGAGCGCTGGGCGCGGCCTGGCTGCGGCGCGCCCGGCTGCGCCTCGTGCTCGCGACCGCGCTCGGCTTCTGCGTAGTCCAGCTCGCTGCCGCCGCTTCGCCGTCGGTGTGGCTCTTCGCCGTCCTCATGGTGCCCACCGGAGCACTCGGGGTCGTCGTCCACGCCAGCGCCACCTCGGTCGTGCAAAGCTCGTGCGACCCGGACATGCGCGGCCGGGCGATGGGGGTGTACACCCTGGCGTACATGGGCGGCATCCCCATCAGCGGGCCCTTGGTCGGCTGGGTGATGGAGCACTACGGAGCCCGCCCCGGCTACGCGATCAGCACGGCCGTCGCCCTCGCCGGGGCGCTGATCGCCGTCGCGGCGGTCGCCAGGATCCATTACCGCGGCACTCGCGGAACTGCGGATTCGCCGGTTTCTTCCCCTCAGCCGAAACCGCGCGCGTCATGACCGCGGCACACCCGCTTTCGCCGACGGTCGACGCGATCCGCCGCCGCGGGCATCTCCGGCTCGGCGTGAGCACGGGCATCCGCGGCCTGTCGTGGACCGATGGCGCCGGAGTCCGCCGCGGCTTGGACGTCGACACCGGCCGCGCCGTCGCGGCCGCGCTCTTCGGCGGTCCCGGCCGGATCGAGTACACCGAGGTCGACCCGGAGGGCCGGATCCCCGCGCTGACCTCCGGCGAGGTCGACCTGCTCGCGTGCAACGCCACCTGGACGTTCAGCCGCGAATGCGGCGAGCACGTCGCCTTCGTTCTCACCACGTGCTACGACGAAGGCGCCATCCTGGTGCGGCGGGACAGCGGGATCGCCTCGGCCGAGGATCTCGACGGGCGCACCTTGGGCATGTGCGAGGGCACGAGCAGCGAGGAAGCGCTGCGGGCCTGGTTCGGTCCGCGCGGCAAAACCGTGCACTGCAAGCTTTTTCCCTCTCCGGCTTCGGCACTCGCCGCGTATGTCGACGGCGAAATCGTGGGTTACGTCGCGGACGGCGTGGTCGTGGCCGGAGAACGCACCCGGCTCGAAAATCCGGACGACCACTTCGTGCTGCCCGAGCGCGTGTCCATGGAACCGATGGGCCCGGTGGTCAGAGACGACGATCCGCAGTGGGCGAAGCTCGTCCGCTGGGTGCTTTTCGCGCTCATCGCCGCGGAGGCGGAAGGACTCGCCTCGGACCGGGTACGGGAAGGGGCCGCGGAGGATTTTCCCTTGCTGGCGGGCCAGTCCCGGCTGGCGGCGAAGGCGGGGCTGCATCCGGAGTGGATTTCCGCCGTGATCGGCGAAGTCGGGAACTACGGCGAAATCTACGAACGCAATCTCGGGGAAGTCTCCGGATTGTGCGTCCCTCGCGGCTACAACGAACTTTGGCTGCGCGGCGGACTGATGTACGCACCGCCGCTCGGGTGAAGATCGTTCGGCCGCCGCCGATCGGAAGGACCGGAAGAATGAAAACAGCAATTGACCGGCCACCGGTCCGCTGATACCATTTCGCAAATGGGGATTTCGGATTTGTCGTCGATCACGCTCAGAAAACCCGAGGTCAGGGACGCGCCGGAGATCTGGCGTCTCGCCCGGCGTTCGGCGAACGACGCGTGCGGTTATCGCCATTGCCTTCTCCTGTGCCAGGATTTCTCCGCTACTTCCGTTGTCGCCTTCCGCGAGGGCGCGCTGATCGGCTTCGTCGCGGGCTATCTGCGGCCCCGTGCGCCGAAAGTCCTGTTCGCCTCTCAGGTCGCCGTCGATCCCGAGGTCGCCGAGCCCGGCCCGGTCGTCCGCGGCATGCTGGACACGCTGATCGGCCGCACGGAACTGAGCGGCCTCAGCCATTTCGAGACCTCGATCAGGCAGAGCGACGACCCGGCCCGGACCCTGCTGCGCGAGTTCGCCCGGGAACGCGAGATCCGGATCGAATTCAGCGTGCTTTTCGGTGAATGGGAATTCCCCGTCCAGCACGAGACGGAAGTGCTGTGCCGAGTGGGCCCGCTGTCGGCTCAGTGAAGCCGGAAGAGGGAGCGGTCCCGCTGTTCGCCGCGAGGTGATCCGCGGCTTCGCTTCTTCCTGAATGGCGTTCGGCGCGACCCTGGATTCAGCGGGGGCAGGAGTCCGCCGAGCCGGAATCGTCGCGTCCGCCCACCTGCCGCACGGGAGCGCCGAATGAGCGACACCTCTCTCGATTCCGATCTTTCGCGCTCGTTGTCCCGGCGGCAGATGACCATGCTCGGTCTCGGGTCCGCGATCGGCACCGGGTTGTTCCTCGGCGCGGGATCGTCGATTTCGGTGGCGGGACCCGCCGTGCTCGTCAGCTACCTCGTCGGAGCGGTCATCGCCGCGATCGTGGCGATCGCGCTGGCGGAAATGACCAGCGCGCTGCCGGTCCGGGGCTCGTTCGGAGCCATCGCCGGGCGGTACCTGGGACCGCTGGCCGGGTTCGCCGTCCGGTGGACCTACTGGTTCGCGCTCGTCGTCGGCATCGGCAGCGAGGTCGTGGCCGCCGCCATCTACCTGAACTTCTGGTGGCCGCAAGTGCCGGTCTGGCTGTCCGTCGCGGTGTTCTCGCTGCTGCTGACCCTCGTGAACCTGACCCACGTCCGGTTCTTCGGCACGGCCGAATCCGTGTTCGCCGGGATCAAGGTGCTCGCGATCGGCGTCTTCCTCGTCCTCGGCCTCGTGCTCGTCCTTTTCGGACTGCCCGGCCGGCCCGCCACCGGATTCGGGAATCTGGTCTCGCACGGCGGTTTTCTCCCGCACGGGCCCGGCGCGATGTGGCTGGTCATGTCGATCGTGGTCGTCGGCTTCGCCGGGATCGAGGTGGTCGCGGTCAGCGCACCGGAGGCCCGGCAGCCCGGTGCCGCGCTGCGGTCCGCGACGCGTTCGGTCATCACCCGGCTCTCGCTGTTCTATCTGCTGGCGATCCTGCTCATGCTGGCCATCCGGCCGTGGACCGAACTGTCGCGGGTGCACGGTCTGGAGGGCAGCCCGTTCGTCGCCACGTTCGCCAGCGCGGACATCCCCGCCGCCGCGACCATCACCAACTTCGTTCTCATCGTCACCGCGCTGTCCGCGGCCAACGCGAACCTGTACGCCGCCGCGCGCATGCTGCATTCGCTGGCGCACGACGGATTCGCTCCCCGGCGGCTGAGCCGCACCAACCGGCGCGGGCTGCCGTGGGCGGCGACCCTGGCGTCCACCGTCGGCCTGCTCGTGGCCGCCGTCCTGGCCGCCTACGCCGGGCAGGCGACGTTCGGCATTCTGCTCGCCACCGGAGCTTTCGGCATCATCGCCACGTGGATCGCCATCCTGGTGACGCTGCTGGTGTTTCGCCGGAAAGGGGCGGCGACGGGGTCGAGCATCCGGCTGCCGGGCGGCCCCGTGCTTCCCGTGCTGGGCATCCTCGTGCTGCTCTCGGTGCTCGCCACCGGGATCTTCGTGCCGGACATGCGGCTCGCCTGCTTGGTCGGCGTCCCGTTCGTCCTCGCGGTCACGGCCGTGTACTTGCTGTTCGTGCGCCGCCGGACTTCCGTGGTGCCAGGGGAATCCGCCCCCGGGCTGGCCGGGGAATGAAAAGGGCGGATGCGACGCCGTTGTCGCACCCGCCCGACAGCCGGGACCAGCGCGGCGGCAGTGACGCGCCGGTCCCGAAACCGAACGGAGCGGGCGCGGCGACGGTGACGCGCCCGCTCCGAGTCCTCAGGAGATCGGCCGGTCCGTCGGCGCGATCGGGGCCGGGAGCACGCCCCGGCCGGTGAGGAAGGCGTCCACGCCGGCCGCGCACGAGCGGCCCTCCGCGATCGCCCACACGATCAAGGACTGCCCGCGGCCCATGTCGCCCGCCACGAACACATTGTCCACAGTGGTCCGGAAGTTCTTGTCCCGCACGACGTTGCCGCGCTGGTCCAGTTCCACGCCAAGGTCGGTCAGCAGGCCCTCGCGCTGCGGGCCGAGGAAGCCCATCGCCAGCAGCACCAGCTGCGCGGGCAGCTCCGTTTCGGTGCCCTCGACCGGAACGAACTTGCCGCCCTCGTTGCGCACCTCGACCAGTTTCAGCGCGCGCACCCGGCCGTTCTCGTCGGCCAGGAACTCCTGGGTGTTGACCGAGTACAGCCGCTCGCCGCCCTCCTCGTGCGCGGAGCTGACCCGGTAGATCATCGGGTACATCGGCCACGGATGCGCTTCCGAACGCGACTCCGGCGGCTTCGGCATGATCTCCAGCTGGGTCACCGACTTCGCGCCCTGCCGGTGCGACGTGCCGACGCAGTCCGCGCCGGTGTCGCCGCCGCCGATGACCACGACGTCGAGGCCCTTGGCCGAATACGGCGATTCCTCGAGCTCGCCGGAAGCGACCCGGTTGGCCGGAGGCAGGAACTCCATCGCCTGGTAGATGCCCTCGGCCGAACGGCCCTCGATCGGCAGGTCGCGCCACGCCGTCGCGCCGCCCGCCAGGACCACCGCGTCGTGGTTGTCCTTGAGCTCCTCGACGGTCACGTCCACGCCGACGTTCACCGACGTCCGGAATTCCGTGCCCTCGGCCCGCATCTGGTCGAGGCGGCGGTCGAGCCGGAACTTCTCCATCTTGAACTCGGGAATGCCGTACCGCAGCAGGCCGCCGATCTTGTCCGCCCGCTCGTAGACCACGACGGTGTGGCCCGCGCGGGTCAGCTGCTGCGCCGCGGCCAGCCCGGACGGACCGGACCCGACCACGGCCACCTTCTTGCCGGTCTTGGCGACCGGGACCTGCGGCGTGACCCAGCCTTCCTCGAAAGCCCGGTCGATGATCGAGATCTCGACCCGCTTGATCGACACCGGATCGTCGTTGATGCCGAGCACGCACGCGGTTTCGCACGGCGCCGGGCACAGCGTGCCGGTGAACTCCGGGAAGTTGTTCGTGGCGTGCAGCCGTTCCGCGGCCTGCTGCCAGTCCTCCCGCCACACCAGCGTGTTCCACTCCGGGATCAGGTTCCCGAGCGGACAGCCCTGGTGACAGAACGGGATCCCGCAGTCCATGCAGCGCCCGGCCTGCTTCTCCAGCTTGGTCGTCGCGAAGTCCTCGTAGACCTCTCGCCAGTCCAGCAGCCGCAGGTCCACCGGACGCCGCTTCGGTTCCTCGCGCGTGGTGGTCAGAAAGCCCTTGGGGTCAGCCATGTGCGGCCTCCATGATCGCCTCGTTCACGTCCCGCCCGTCGCGTTCGGCCGCGACCTGAGCGGCGAGAACGCGCTTGTAGTCCTTCGGCATGACCTTGCCGAACCGGTCGACCGCACTGTCCCAGTCCGCCAGCAAAGCCCGCGCGACGGCGGATTCCGTTTCGTTGTAGTGCTTTTCGATGGTTTCGCGGAGGAAGTCCACGTCCGCGGCGTCCAGCGGGTCGATGTCGACCATCTCCGGGTTGACCCGGTGCGCCGGCAGGTCCAGCACGTACGCCACACCGCCGGACATGCCCGCCGCGAAGTTGCGGCCGATCCCGCCCAGCACGACCATCCGGCCGCCGGTCATGTACTCGCCGCCGTGGTCGCCGACGCCCTCGACGACCGCCAGCGCGCCCGAGTTGCGCACGCAGAACCGCTCGCCGACCTGGCCGCGGATGAAGATTTCGCCGCTCGTGGCCCCGTACGCGATCACGTTGCCCGCGATGATGTGGTTCTCCGCGACGATCGGCGATTCCTTCGGCGGCCGCACGATGATCCGCCCGCCGGACAGGCCCTTGCCGACGTAGTCGTTGCCGTCGCCGTAGAGCCGCAGCGTGATGCCCTTCGGCACGAACGCGCCGAACGACTGGCCCGCGGTCCCGGTGAAGGTGACGTCGATGGTGTCGTCGGGAAGCCCTTCGCCGCCCCACTTCTTCGTCAGCTCCGAGCCGAGCATGGTGCCGACGGTGCGGTTCACGTTGCGCACCGGCAGTTCCAGCCGCACCTTGTCGCCCGCCGCCAGCGCGCCCTCGGCGAGCTGGATCAGCGTGTTGTCGAGCGCCTTGTCCAGGCCGTGGTCCTGTTTGACGGCCTGGTGCCGCACCGCGCGCGGCGGCAGCTCGGGCACGTGGAAGATCGGCGACAGGTCGAGCCCGGCGGCCTTCCAGTGGTCGACCGCCTTGCGCTTGTCGAGCAGCTCGGCGTGGCCCACGGCCTCCTCGACCGACCGGAAACCCAGCTCCGCCAGGTATTCCCGGACCTCCTGGGCGATGAACTCGAAGAAGTTCACCACGTACTCGGCCTTGCCGCTGAACTTCTCGCGCAGCTTCGGGTTCTGCGTCGCGACGCCGACCGGACAGGTGTCGAGGTGGCACACGCGCATCATGATGCAGCCCGACACCACCAGCGGCGCGGTCGCGAAGCCGAATTCCTCGGCGCCGAGCAGCATCGCGATCACGACGTCGCGGCCGGTCTTGAGCTGGCCGTCGGTCTGCACCACGATCCGGTCGCGCAGCCGGTTGGCCAGCAGCGTCTGCTGCGTTTCGGCCAGGCCCAGCTCCCACGGTCCGCCCGCGTGCTTGATCGAGGACAGCGGCGAGGCTCCGGTGCCGCCGTCGTGGCCGGAGATCAGCACGACGTCCGCGTGCGCCTTGGACACGCCCGCGGCGACCGTGCCGACACCGACCTCGGACACGAGCTTCACGTGGATGCGCGCGTCCGGGTTGGCGTTCTTGAGGTCGTGGATCAGCTGAGCCAGGTCCTCGATGGAATAGATGTCGTGGTGCGGCGGCGGGGAAATCAGCCCGACGCCCGGCGTGGAGTGCCGCGTCTTCGCGATCCACGGGTACACCTTGCCGCCGGGCAGCTGCCCGCCCTCGCCGGGCTTCGCGCCCTGCGCCATCTTGATCTGGATGTCGTCGGAGTTCACCAGGTACTCGCTGGTGACGCCGAACCGGCCGCTGGCGACCTGCTTGACCGCGCTGCGCCGCTCCGGGTCGTACAGCCGCTCCGGGTCCTCGCCGCCCTCGCCGGTGTTCGACTTGCCGCCGAGGCGGTTCATCGCGATCGCCAGCGTCTGGTGCATTTCCATCGAGATCGAGCCGTACGAGATGGCCCCGGTGGCGAACCGCTTCACGATCTCCGAAACCGGCTCGACCTCTTCGATCGGCACCGGCGTGCGCTCGCCGTACTTGAAGTCGAACAGCCCGCGCAGCGTCAGCAGTTTTTCGGCCTGATCATTGACCGCCTTCGTGTACTCCTTGAAGATCTCGTATTTCCCGGTGCGCGTGGAGTGCTGCAGCTTGAACACCGTCTGCGGGTTGAACAGGTGCGGCTCGCCTTCGCGCCGCCACTGGTAGTCCGCGCCGGTTTCCAGCTCGCGGTGGCTCGCCCGGACGCCGTCGACCGGGAAGGCCCGCACGTGCCGCTGCGCGACCTCTTCGGCGAGCGTGTCGAAACCGACGCCGCCGAGCCGGGAAGTCGTTCCGGTGAAACAGGTGTCGATCACTTCGGCGCCGAGGCCGACCGCCTCGAAGATCTGCGCGCCGGTGTAGGAGGCCACAGTGGACACGCCCATCTTGGACATGGTCTTGCGGACACCCTTGCCGAGCGCCTTGATCAGGTTCGCGGTGGCCTGCTTGGGAGTCACGCCCGGGATGAGGCCCCGGTGCGCCATTTCCTCGACCGTCGCCATCGCCAGGTACGGGTTCACCGCGGCCACGCCGTAGCCGACCAGCAGCGCGATGTGGTGCACCTCGCGCGCGTCGCCGGCTTCCACGATGAGGCCGACCTGCGTGCGCGTCTTCTCCCGCACCAGGTGGTGGTGGACCGCGCCGGTGAGCAGCAGCGACGGGATCGGCGCGTGGTCGGCGTCGACCCCGCGGTCGGACAGCACGATCAGCCGCGCGCCGTCCTCGATCGCCTCGGACACCTCGGCGCGGATCTCGTCGAGCCGCTGCACCAGCGCCTCGCCGCCACCGGCCACCTTGTACCGGCCCATGACGGTGACCGCCTGGAACTCCGGCAGGTCGCCGTCGTCGTTGACGTGCACCAGTTTCGCGAGCTGGTCGTTGTCCAGCACCGGGAACGGCAGCACGATCCGGCGGCAGGACGACGCGTCGGCGGTCAGCAGGTTCGGCTCCGCGCCGATCTGCGTGCCCAGCGCGGTCACCAGCTCCTCGCGGATCGCGTCCAGCGGCGGGTTGGTCACCTGGGCGAACAGCTGGATGAAGTAGTCGAACAGCGGACGCGACCCCGAGGAAAGGGACGCGAGCGGCGAATCGTTGCCCATCGACCCGATCGGCTCCGCGCCGGTGCGGGCCATCGGCTCGAGGATGGTTTCCAGCTCTTCCTCGGTGTAGCCGAACGCCTGCTGCCGGCGCACGAGCGCGGCGTGCAGCGGGACCTCGCGGTCGCGTTCGGGCAAGTCCTCCAGGCGGAGCAGCCCGGCGTCGACCCATTCGTCGTACGGGTGCTCGGACGCGAGCTGGCCCTTGATCTCCTCGTCCTCGACGATCCGCCCGGCGACGGTGTCCACGAGGAACATCCGGCCCGGCTCGAGCCGTCCCTTGCGGACGATCTTGGCCTGGTCCAGCTCCAGCACGCCGACCTCGCTGGCGAGCACCACGAGGCCGTCGTCGGTGACCCAGTAGCGGCCCGGGCGCAGGCCGTTGCGGTCCAGCACCGCGCCGATCTGCGCGCCGTCGGTGAAAGCCACCAGCGCCGGGCCGTCCCACGGCTCCATGAGGGTGGAGTGGAATTCGTAGAAGGCGCGGCGCGCGGGGTCCATTTCCTGATGGTTCTCCCACGCCTCCGGGATCATCATCAGCACCGCGTGCGGCAGCGACCGGCCGCCGAGGTGGAGCAGCTCCAGCACCTCGTCGAAGGACGCCGAGTCGCTCGCGCCTCGCGTGATGACCGGGTAGATCCGCTTGAGGTCGCCCGGGATGAGGTCCGTTTCCAGCAGCGCCTCGCGGGCGTCCATCCAGTTGCGGTTGCCCTTGAGGGTGTTGATCTCGCCGTTGTGCGCCACGTAGCGGTACGGATGCGCGAGCGGCCACGACGGGAAAGTGTTGGTGGAGAAGCGGGAGTGCACCAGGCCGATGGCGCTCGTCACGCGCTCGTCGGTGAGGTCGAGGAAGAACTTCTCGACCTGCGGCTCGGTCAGCATTCCCTTGTAGACAATCGTGCGCGAGGACAGCGACGGGAAGTACACGTCATCCTCGACCAGTTCGTGCTCAACGCGCTTGCGCACGCAGAAGGCGGCGCGCTCGAGGGCGAGACCGTCGAGGTTGTTCTTGCGCCCGGCCAGGAACAGCTGGGTGAAGTGCGGCATGGTCTGCGCCGCGGTCGGGCCGCAGTGCGCGGTGTCGACCGGCAGCTCGCGCCAGCCCACCACGCGCATGTCCTCCTCGGCGGCGATCCGCTCGATGGTGGTCATGGCGCGGCCGCGGCGCTTTTCGCCCTTCGGCAGGAACGCGGTGCCGACGGCGTAACTGCCTTCGGGCGGCAGCTCGAACCCGGCGACCTCGCGGTAGAACGCGTCGGGAACCTGGATCAGCAGGCCGGCGCCGTCCCCGGTGTCCGGTTCGGCCCCGCGTGCGCCGCGATGTTCCAGATTCTTCAACGCGACAAGCGCTTTCGCCACGATCTGATGGTCTCGGCGACCGGTCAGGTCCGCGACGAACGCCACCCCGCAGGCATCGTGCTCGTAAGCGGGGTCGTAGAGGCCTTCAGTGGCCGGGGTGCTCGAACGGTGGGTCACGGCTGGCCGCCTCCCAAGGCGTTGGCGCGGTTTCTTTCACTCCGGAGGGGGGTTCAGCACTGAACCGGTTAACGAAGTGGTCCGAAACCGCGATGGTCAGTCGAGAAGGGAAACCATCCGGTGCCTTCGCGGTCGCGAGGCGCGGCACTGCGTCGCGATGCGCGGCTGACCGCGGCCGGTCGGAGACCGGGCCGGGTGCCGGATGGTTTGTCACCGCACGGCGATGGGCGGCGGAAAAGTTCTGCACGTCGCTGTACAGGCGCACGCGCCGGGGTCGGTCGGCCTGTGTGGTGGGGGCCGGCCGGGGCGCGTGGTGGTGACTCCCGGGTTCGCCGGGTCTTATGACGATAGTGTGAATTCGCTGTGATCGACATACGTCGTCGCGCTCTCGTGGGAAAGGCCACGCATACGTTGACGCCTTCCGGGGTACTCCCATATGTCGGGCCGTCTCTCCCGGCAGGCGGTCAGCAAGGGTGCTGACCTGCGCAAACCTGCCTGCCCTCCGGGTGTCAACCCCGCGCTCGCCGCTGGTTGACTGGTGGTCATGAGGGTGAGCGCCGATGACTGATCGTTATCTGTCCGTGGCAGTGGCCGGGATGCACGAGATTGAAATACGGCGTTCACGGTTCCTGTGCGCGCTCGCCCCGGTGGCGGACGAGGCGGCCGCGCGGGAGGTCGTCGCGGCCCGCCGCCGGGCGGAACCCTCGGCGCGGCACCACTGTCACGCGTTCGTCCTCGGTCCGGACGGCCGCACCCAGCGTTCGAGCGACGACGGCGAGCCCGCCGGGACGGCCGGAGTGCCGATGCTGGAGGTGTTGCGCCGCCGGGAAGTCACCGACACGGTCGCGGTGGTGTCGCGGCATTTCGGCGGCGTGCTGCTCGGCGCGGGCGGGCTGATCCGTGCGTACGGGCAAGCGGTGTCCGACGCGCTCGACGCGGTGGGCCTGGTGGAGTACCGGCGGTTGCGGCTGTTCGAGGTGACGATGGACTACGCGCGGGCCGGCCGCTTCGAGAACGATCTCCGCGCCTCGCCGTACGTGCTGCACGAGACGCGTTTCGAGGCCTCGGCCCACTTCGAGGTCGGGCTGGTCCCCGGCGAGGAGGAACGATTCAGCGGCTGGCTGGCCGACCTCACCGGCGGCGAGGCGGTCGCGACCGAACTGGGGGAGCAGTGGGTGCGCGGGTAGCCGCGCACCGGCTCAGGCCCGGAAGATCAAGCGGCGACCGGTTTTCCGCCCAGCGCGCGCTCCCCGGCCTCGGTGAGCACCGCGGGCACCCGCTTCCCGCACGTTCCGTCCTGCGCGGGAGCGATCAGCCCCTTGCGGACGAGATCGCGGACAGTGCCCTGGTCGCAGCAGCTCAGCCCCTCGACGAACAGGTCCGGTTCGCAGCTGCAGCTGATTTCCGCGCGCCCCTCGGCGACGGCGCGCAGGGTTGCCCGCTCCCGATGGTTCAACTCGGCGGTCACGGCGGTCCCTCCTTCTGTCCCGGCCCCTGGATACCCGGGAACAGTTCCAGTGTCCGCCGCGATTGCCGGATTGTCGCGTATTTCACTCCTTTTTACGGGGTATGTCGCGGGTGATTCCGGGGTGCTCCTCAGACGCCCCACCAGGTCTGCGCGAGGGAGCCGAAAGTCGGTTCCGGCGGGGCTGGGAGGACGTTAAGATACCAGCGGAAGTTGCTGTACACGTGCAGGAGCGCATACTTGAGGCAGCGGCGGGAGAAATCCGGGCCGAGGTCGGACGGACGGTAACCGTAAGCGAGCAGGAGACTGCGCAGAAATGCCGAGTCGCCGCTCGAAACGAACAAGCCGACCGCCGCGAACTCGTATTCCGGCGCGCCGCGCATCGCCGGTTCGAAATCGAACAGCCCGGTCAGCCGCCAGCTGTCCCCTTCCCGGGCGACCATCAGGTGGTCGCGCATGACTTCGGTGTGCAACGGCGCCGTTTCCGGCTTTCCCACCTCGACCGCGTCCACGAATTCCGGCAGCTGCGCGAGCCAGTGTTCGGGCAGTTTCGTCGCGCGGTGGTGGTCGAGCAGCTTTTCCCGTTGCCCGGCAAGGAACGCGGTCCAGTCCGGGGGAGCGAGCACGGACAATGCCGGGTCGTGCACGGAGTGCAAGGCGGACAGCGCCTCGCCGATCTCCGAGGCGAGCGCGAGTTTGTCCGCTGTGGACAGTTCGGACCAGACCTGGCCGAGCGTGCGCCCGCGAAGCCGTTCCATCACGATGTAACCCCAGCCGTCGCGGGTCCCGGCGTGCACGACGCCGGGAGTGGGGACGGGGAGCTTGCCGGACAGGACCTCCAGCATCGTGCGCTCGGTGGTCAGCTCGCCGAGGTACACCGGCGGATAGAGCTTCAGGACGAGCTGGTCGCCGACGGCGTACACCGGCAGCGAACCGTCCTCGAAGGGCACGGGTTCGCCGGGCTCGCCGAGCGTCCGGAGAAGGACGCGCACCGCGGGCAGCAGATCCTCGCGGGTGAGCTGGTCGGACTCGGCCTCGGTGGCGGCGGGCGGGAACATGCGCCGACGGTATCGACGCGGCCCGGCGCGAGGTAGCGAATTACCTGCTGCGTTCGAGCAGGGTGCGCACGGCGGGTCCGATAAGCCGTTCGATCTCGTCGGCGGGCGCGGTGGCCAGGGGTTCCTTGCGGGTGACCGAGCGGACCAGCCCGATGCCGAGCAGCCAGGCCATCGCGAGGTCGGCGCGCAGTTCGGCGTCCGGCTCGTCGGTGAGCCCGGACAGCGCGCGGGTGTATTCGGCGTCGAGCTGCGCGCGGAGGGCTTCGTCGGCGCGATCGGTGCCCGAGGACCGCAGGTAGGTCTCGATCGAACGGGACGCCGCGTCGTCGCCTTCGAGCAGGCTCCGCAGCGCCGCGGAGAACAGCCGCTCGGGCGGGGTCGTCTCGACCTGGGCCAGTCCGCCGCGCGCCATCACGTGCTCGAACAGCGCGTCCTTGCTGCCGAAGTACCGGAACAGCAGTGCTTGGTTGACCCCCGCGCGGTGCGCGATGTCGCGCACCGTGGTGCGGTCGAAGCCGCGGTCGGCGAACAGCTCCGCCGCGGCGTCCAGCAGCGCGGCTTTGGTCGCCGTCGCGTCGCGTTTGCGCGAAGGCTGGTCCGCGGCCATCGGTTCCCCCTGGGGTGCGCTGGTGTGCGCGAAGAGGTTAACCCGGCGGCTCGCGGGCCGGCCGGACGAACTACGCGGACCAGGCGACCGGCAGCTCCTCGGGGCCGTAGACGAGCGTGTTGTGCTTGTACGCCAAAGCTTCCTTCGGCACCGCCAGGCGCAGGCCGGGCACGCGGCGGAACAACGCGGTCAGCGCCTCCTGCATTTCGACCCGCGCGAGCTGCTGGCCGATGCACTGGTGCGCGCCGAACCCGAAGGCGACGTGCGTACGCGGCGATTCCCGGGCGAAGTCCAGCCGGTCGGCGTGCGGATAGCGGTCCTCGTCGCGGTTGGCCGAGTTCAGCGCGGCGATCAGCCACTCGCCCGGGGCGATCGTCTGGTCGCCGACCTTGACTTCTTCGGTGGCGTACCGCAGCACGCCGAACTGCACCACCGACAGGTAGCGCAGCAGTTCCTCGACCGCCCGCGGCGGGTCGGCGAGGGCCTGCTCGCGCTGCTCCGGGTGTTCCAGCAGCACCAGCGCGCTGAGCGCGATCATGTTGGCGGTGGTCTCGTGGCCGGCGACCAGCAGGCTGAGGCCGAGCATGATCAGCTCGTCCAGATCGAGCGGTTCGCCGGAGGCCTCGGCCCGGACGATGAGCCTGCTGAACAGGTCGTCCCGCGGGTCCTGCTGTTTCCCCGCGAACAGTTTCCCCAGGTAGCCGGCCAGTTCGTGGTAGGCCCGCTCGGTGGACTCGGGGTCCTGGTCGGTGCTGACCAGCACGCTGCTCTGGCGCTGGAACAGTTTGCGGTCGGCATACGGGACGCCCAGGAGTTCGCAGATCGCCAGCGACGGGATCGGCAGCGCGAAATCCTCGACCAGATCGGCGCGGCCGGGCTTGGCGAGCATCGCGTCGAGATGCTGCTCGACCTGCTCGCGGACGTACTCGCGCAGCCGCTCCACCCGCCGGACGGTGAACTCGGCGACGACCATCTTGCGCAGCCGCGAATGCTCCGCGCCGTCGAGCTGGATGATCGAACCCGGGTCGACCTCGGCGTAGGGGTTCTGATCCGCTTTGACGTGCACCGACGACGCTCCGCGCGAGCTGAGCGCCGGGTCGGCGAGCACCGCGCGGACGTCGTCGTAGCGGGTGACCAGCCAGGTGTCGAATCCGGCCGGGCAGCGGATCCGGGACACCGGCGCGGTCTCGCGCAGCGAGGCGTACTCGGCGGGCGGATCGAACGGGCAGCCAGCCGGGCGGGCGGTCGGAAGGGCCGGGGTCTCGGGCGGGGTGGGCATGCGGATGGCGCCTTTCCTCCGACGGTGCGGGCATCTTCCACTGTGGAGACGCCCGCGCCGTCGTGGGGCCGGTGAGCGGGATAGGCGACGGAAGGACCACAGCTCTGCCCGATTCACCCACCCCGGTTAGACCGGTTCGGTGATCGGCTCGTCGGCGAAACGGCGGGCGACCCGTTCCGCCCCCGCGCGCGCCCAAGCGGTGGTGGCGAGGACGGCGAGCGCGATGATGAGCGTGGTGCCGCCCGCGACGGCCCACCAGGCGGTGGCGTAACCGGTGAGCGGGGTGGCCGCCGCGGCGAGGATGGTGCCCGCGACGGCGACGCCGAGGGTTTGCCCGACCTGCCGGGAGGTGGACGCGACCGCGGCGGCGACTCCGGCCTGGGAGCGGGGCATGCCGCTCACCGCGGCATTGGTGATCGGCGGGTTCAGCAGCCCGAAGCCCAGGCCGAAAACGCCGTACGCGAGCGCGAGCGCCCAGAGCGGCGTGGTGGCGGACGAGGTGGCGAGCAGGATGGCAACGGCGGTCATTGAGATCCCAGCGGTCAGCAGTGGAATCCGCGCGCCGCGAGTGGCGAGGAGACGGCCTGCCAGCGGCGCGGCGATGGTCACGGCCACGGCGGTCGGCAGCAGCATCAATCCGGATTGCAGTGCCGACAGCCCGCGCACGTCCTGCAGGTACAGCGGCGACAGGAACAGGAACGTGCCGAACGCGGCCAGCCCGCACACCGCGCTGACGGTGGCCGACGAGAACGGCGCACTTCGGAAGAACCGCAGTTCGACCAGCGGCTCCCGGCGACGGAGTTCCCACCGGATCAGCGCGAGCAAGGCGAGTGCGCCGAGCGCGCCGAGGCTGACGATCGCCGGCGAACCCCAGCCGAGCCGCTGGCCCTCGATCGCCGCGGTCACCACCGAACCGAGCAGCACCACGACCAGCAGCTGCCCCACCGGATCCGGACGGCGGGGCCGGGGCGCGCGCGATTCCGGGACGTAACGCGCGGTCAGCACGAACGCGGCGACGACCACCGGGACGTTGACCCAGAAAATCGCCCGCCAGCCGACGCTTTCGGCGAGCACCCCGCCGAGTACCGGGCCGACGCCCAGCGAGATCCCGACGATCGACCCCCACACCCCGATCGCCCGCGCCCGTTCGCCCGGGTCGGAGAAGACGTTCGTGATGATCGACATCGCGACCGGGTTCAGCATCGCGCCGCCGAGAGCCTGCACGATCCGCGCGGCGACCAGCCAGCCGATCGACGGGGCCACGCTGCACAGCAGCGAGCCGAGTCCGAAAAGGACCAGTCCGGCCAGGAAGGTTCGCTTGCGCCCCAACCGGTCTCCGGTGGCTCCGGCGAGCATCAGGAAGCACGCGATCACGAGTGTGTAGGAGTCGATCGTCCATTGCAGACCGTTGATCGACGCGTCGAGATCGGCGCGGATAACCGGGAGCGCGACGTTGACGATGGTGTTGTCCATCGCGACGACGAGGATGCTGGAGCACAAAATCGCGAGAATGCCGAGGCGTCCGCGTGCGGTGTCGGCTCCCATTCAGTGCTCCTTCCAATCAGAGGCGATGGTGTCGCCCGCTGCCCATGCTTCGGCGGCGTAACCGTCCGGGCGCACGAGAACGGCGGCTAAGTCGTGCCAATCCCGGTTCGAGCGCACAGCATTCTCTTCGTCCGGGACCGCCGTGGAGCCGAAAGCGACGAGAGTCAAGCGGTCCGGCCGGAGCGCTCGATGGAGGGTGCGGCCGTCGGCGAGCGGGAGATTGGGGACGCGACGGCCGGCGAGACCGCCGTCCTCGGCGTACGAAACGTCCAATCCGGACAGCCAGCCGCTCAGTTCGTCCGCGGTGTCGCCGTCGCGGCCGATGAGGTCGGACATCAAGTCCCGCAACGCTTTTCCCCCGGGGGTGAAGGTGACCATGAGTGCGGCCTGGGCGAGGGTGTTCGCCGCGAGCCGGGCCGCGATGGGGCGGCGTTCGGCGTCGTAGGACTGCGCGCCGTCGACGATCCGCCGCGGCGCGCGGCTGTGCACCTCCATGGCGAGCTTCCACGCGAGGTTCGCCGCGTCCTGCACGCCCACGTTGAGCCCCTGCCCGCCCGCCGGAAGATGAACGTGGGCCGCGTCGCCAGCGAGGAACACCCGGCCGGTGCGGTACTGCTCGACATGGCGCGTGGTGTCGCCCGTTCGCGAAGCCCAGAGCACTTCGGTGATGCCGAAATCGTCGTCGGCGAGCCGTTTGAGCGTCGCGCGCAGTTCGGCTTCGCTGGGGATCTGGGCCTGGCGGCGGGCGGCTTCCTCGGGCGGGAGGCCGGTGTCGCCGGGTTCGTGGCCGAAGACGCGGTAAATGCCGCCGGGCAGCGGAAGCGCGCTGTAGGAGCCGCGTTCCCAGTCCCAGTTGTGCGGATGCGCCGGCGGGCGTCGCAGCCGGACGTCGGCGAGGAAACCCATTGTGGACGCAGGTGTTCCGGGGAAGGCGAGGCCGAGCGCGTGCCTGGTCGCGCTGTGTGCGCCGTCCGCGCCCACGACGTAGCGGGCGCGGACGGCGTCGCCGGTTTCCGAGATGATGGTGACGCCTTGCTCGTCCTGCGTCAGGTCGGCGAGTTTCCAGCCGTGTTCGATCGCGACGCCCTGCGCGGCGAGATGCTCGGCGAGCAGCCGCTCGGTTTCCGGCTGCGGGAGCAGGAGCACGAACGGGAACGAAGTGTCGAGCCTGGCGTAGCTCAACCGGTTCGGCAACGCCGCGAAATGCGCCGCGGGCACGGGGTTTCCCGCCGCGACCATGCGCGCGGCCAGCGAACCGTGCTCGTCTGGGAGCGCGTCGAGGATCTCCAGGGTGCGCGGGTGGATCGTGGTCGCCCTCGATTGCCCCGCGCGCTCCGGATTCGCCTCGAAAACGCGGACCGCGACCCCGGCGCGGCGCAGGAAGGCGGCCGCCGCCATCCCGACGGGCCCGGCGCCGATCACCGCGACCTCGATGTCCATGGTTCCCCCTTGGCTGATGTCCGTCTGGCGAACTCTCTTGACGTCAAGGTATTCTCTTGCTGTCTTGATGTCGAGAGAAAGGCCCGTGCCGGTGAGCACAGCCCCGCGGGACGCGGTCGACGACCTGGTGGACGCCGTCCGGCGCGGGGGCGGCGACGAGAGCGTGCTGGGCGCGAAATCGCTGTCCTACCGGCTGCGGCGGGTCGCGCACCAGCTGGAGCTGGCGATGCGCCGCGAACTGTCCGCGCACGGGATCGAGTTGTGGGAGCTGGAAATGCTCGCCGCGCTCAAGCGCGCGCCCGGGCACCGGCTGACGCCCGGGCAGGTGATGGCGGCGGTCGAGTTGACCTCGGGTTCGGTCACGCACCGGATCACCCGGCTGGAGGCGCGCGGCTGGGTCCGCCGCGACAAGGACCCGGGCGACCGGCGTTCGGTGCTGGTGTCCCTCACCGCGGAAGGCAAACGGCAGGCGCTCGCGTCGTTCGAGCTCAAGACGGAGATCGAACGCGAGCTCGCGAAGGCTCTCGACCCGGAAACCATCGACGTGGTGAACGACGCGCTGCGGCGGGTTTCGCACCACCTCAAGGGAAAGGACCACGAATGAAGCGGGAAACCCTTGGTACGGCTGCGGTTGTCGCGGGCCTCGCCGCCGCCGCGCCGTCGGTGTGGCAGACGGTCACGCACATCACCGATCCGACCTACCGCGCACCGGAGGTGCGGAACGGCGAAGGGCACGTGCAGTACCACATGGCGCGCGAAGCCCTGATCACCGTGGGCGCTTTCGGTGCGGTGGGAACCGGTTTGGCGGCCGGACGGGATCGCTCCCCGGCGCTGTGGCGGGCAATGGCTTGTGCCGCAGGGGGTTTCGTGGCGGCGATGTGGTCCGGCGGGCCGACGACCGGGGTGTGGGCGCCGAATCGGAAGGCGCTGGCGATTCACGTGGTGTCGACGGGCGCGTTGTCGGTCGGTGTCGCGTTGCTGCGGCCCAGGCGTCGTTAGAGGAAGATCCGGGCGTTCTCCAGCCACGTTTTCGCGTCGTCGCCGATCGCGGCCAGTCCGGTTTCGTCCAGGGGGCGGCGCTGGGTGACGCGAAGGCAGAAATCCCTCGCGCTGCCCCGGATCCGCTGTGCGGCGTCGTCGGGACCCCAGGTCCAGAGGGCGCCGTCGGGGCCGGTCAGTTCGACCCGGAGCGGCTCGGTCGGCAGCGGCAGCCCGGCGGCGTAGAACGAAAGCCCGCGCCCGGCGACACCCAAGGCGGCGATGTGCTTGAGCCGGTCCGTCGGGCGGTGCTCGACGCCCACGGTGTCGTAGATGTCTTGCCCGTGCGCCCAGGTTTCCATCAGCCGAAGCGCCACCGCCAGCGTCGGCGAGGACTCCGAGCCGTACCACGGGAACGCCTGGTCCAGCGGGATTTCGCCGAGCACCGCCGCCGCTTCGGCGCGTCCGGCGCGCCAGTCGTCCAGCAATTCCGCACGCGGTCGCGCGGCTTCCGCCGCCGCGATCGCGTCGGCGTCTTCGTCCAGTGCCGCGGCGAACTTCTCCGGCGTGCGGACGGCGAGGACGACGTTCGCGTCGGCCGCCGCGAGATGCGCGATCTGGTGGCCGATCGTCCACCCTTCGGCCGGGGTCGGTCTCGACCAGTCGGGTTCCGCGGACACCACCGCGTCGAGATCGTCGCCCTCCGCGAGCAAATCCGGCAAGGCGGATTCCCGGGTTATTTCAGACAAATCCAGGCCGTAGTCCAGCATGCGACCACGCTATCCACCCCGCGGCCGCCGCGGGCGCTTTCGCTCTGCTGCTTTCGGAAGCTCCTGGCGGATTGACGCGCGGACGGCCCGGGTGTAAGCATGTAAGCACCTGCTTACAAAGGGATCCGGGGAGTCGTTGGCATGACCACCACGCACACCGAACCGCTCGCCTACCCGTTCAACGAGGAGGCGGGCCTCGCGCTCAACGAGGCCTACACCGCCGCCCGCGAGAACGCCGGGATGATCCGCGTCCAGATGCCGCACGGCGAGCCCGCCTGGCTCGCCACCCGGTACGCCGACGCCCGGCTCGTGCTCGGCGACCGGCGGTTTTCCCGCGCGCTGGCGCAGGAAAGCGACGAACCGCGGATGTCGGAATACCGGCGTCCGGGCGGCATCCTCTCGATGGACCCGCCGGATCACACCCGGCTGCGCACGCTCGTCGCGAAGGCGTTCACCGCGCGGCGGGTCGAGGAACTGCGGCCGCGGGTCGCGCGGCTGGCAAACGAGCTGATCGACCAGTTGCGCGAGCACGGGCAACCGGCGGACCTGGTCGACCTGTACGCGCTGCCGATCCCGGTCGCGGTGATCTGCGAACTGCTCGGCGTCCCGGTGGGCGACCGGCCGCAGTTCCGCGAATGGAGCGACGCGGCGTTGTCGACCACGCGGCTCACGCCAGAGGAATCGGAACGCAGCCGCGAGGAACTGCGGGCCTACATGGCCGGTCTGATCGCGGAGCATCGCGCGCAGCCGCAGGACGATCTGATGACCGCGCTGATCGAGGCCCGCGACGTCCGGGATCGGCTCACGGAACTGGAATTGGTGGACCTGTGCGTCGGGATTCTGGTCGCCGGCCACGAAACGACCGCCAGCCAGATTCCCAACTTCGTGTACGCGTTGCTGGACCAGCACGAGCACTGGGAACGGTTGTGCGCGGATCCGTCGCTGATCCCGACCGCGGTGGAAGAGCTGCTTCGCTTCGTCCCGCTCGGCGCTGGGGCTGGTTTCGCCCGTTACGCGACGGAGGACGTCGAGGTCGGCGATGTCCTGGTGCGCAAGGGGGAACCGGTGCTGGTGGCGGTCGGCGCGGCGAACCGGGACCGGCTGCAGTTCACCGCGGCGGACCAGCTCGTGCTGGACCGCGGCGACAACCACCACCTCGGCTTCGGGCACGGCGTGCACCACTGCCTTGGCGCCCCGCTCGCGCGGCTGGAACTGCAGGAGGCGTTGCGGGCGCTGACGAGGGAGTTGCCGGGCCTGCGGCTGGCCGGGGATATTGAGTGGAAGACACAGATGCTGGTCCGCGGACCGCGGTCGATGCCGATCGGATGGTGACCATGCCCTGGAACATCGAGGTCGACGGGGGAACGTGCATCGGCAGCGGGATGTGCGCGTCGCTGATGCCGGAGACGTTCGCGCTGGACGGTGCCACCGCGCGCGCCGTCAGGGACTCCGTCGAACCGGACGAAACCGTGCTGGACGCCGCGGATTCCTGCCCGGCGATGGCGATCACCGTGCGGGACGGGACCGCCGTCGTCGGCCCGCGGCCTTAGCACCGGCCCGCCGTCCGTGAGGGGAACCCGGCCTCAAAGGTTCCCCTCACGGAAAACGCCGTCCTCGGTGACCACCGCAGTGATGAGCGCCGAGGGAGTGACGTCGAAGGCCGGGTTGAACACCGCCGCACCCTCCGGTGCGATCCGCACGCCGCCGAACTTCGTCAGTTCCCCGCCCGCGCGTTCCTCGATGGCGATGTCCGCGCCGGTGGCGATGGTGGTGTCCACAGTGGACGTCGGTGCGACCACCACGAACGGAACACCGTGGTGCGCGGCGGCGATGGCCAGCCCATAGGTCCCGATCTTGTTGGCCACGTCGCCGTTCGCCGCGATCCGGTCCGCGCCGACGAGGACGCAGTCCACCAGCCCGCGCGCCATCGCCGCGGCTGCCGCGCCGTCCGGTTGCACGCGGTAGGGCACCCCGGCTCGCTCGAGTTCCCAAGCGGTGAGCCGGGAGCCCTGCAGCAACGGCCGCGTCTCGTCGACCAGCACCGACTCCACCAGCCCGCGCGCGTGCAGGTGCCAGACGACTCCGAGCGCAGTGCCCCACGCGACGGTCGCCAGCTGTCCGGTATTGCAATGGCTGAGCAGCCGCAACGGCCTGCGCGGGCACGAATCCAGGACGACTTCCGCCGCGTGGGCCGACGCGGCGCGGTTGCGGTGCTCGTCCTCGTCGAGCATCGCCTGCGCCTCGGCCAGCACCGCGTCGGCTCCGCGGGGCAGTTGAGCCAGCGCCCGGGAAACGCCCCACGCGAGATTGACCGCCGTCGGCCGGGCCTGCGCGATCCGTTCCGCCTCCGCCCGCACGTCACCGCCTTGGTAGGCCGCGAGTGCAACGCCCAGCGCGCCCGCCGCTCCCAACGCTGGTGCGCCGCGAACCGCCAGCCGCTGGATCGCGTCGACCAGTTCGGTCACCGTGCGCAGCGTGAGCGTGCGGTACTCGCCCGGAAGCGCGACCTGGTCCACGATCACGATCGCCCCGTCGGCCCAGTCGACTGTCCTGCGCATGCGCCCTCCCGTCCGGAAATCCCGTGGAGGATCGCCGTCGGCGTGCGCGACGATCCGCCTCGTGACCATTGAACGGCAGAACCCGCCTGCCCTGCATCCGACTCCCGGCTACCACCACGTGACCACCGTCGACGCGCGCCGCACCGTGCATCTCGCGGGCCAGTGCCCGTTGACGATCGACGGCGAGGTCGTTCCCGGCGACGTCCTGGCGCAGGTGGACCAGGTCGTCGCCAACACGGAGGTCGCACTGACGCACGCCGGCGCGACCTCCGAGGACGTCGTGCGCACGGTGATTTACGTGGCCACCGCCGATCGGCCGACGCTGGCCGCGGTGTGGGAACGGTTCACGAACTCCTCGATCGCCGCGGCGTTCACCACCGCGAGCACGCTCGTCGGCGTGACCTGCCTGGGCTTTCCGGGCCAGCTCGTCGAAGTGGACGTGACCGCCGCGCTCGCCTGAGTCACCGTCCTGCCGCGGCCAGGCTGCAGCGGGACACGGTGTCGGTCAGCTCCGCGCGGTCGAGGTTCCGGCCGATGAGGACGAGCTTGCTGACCTGCGGTTGCTCGCCCCATTCACCGGCATCGGTCAGTTCGTAGATCCGGTGCACGCCCTGCAGCACGGTGCGGCGGTCGAAGGCGAGGATTCCCTTGAACCGGTACAGATCGTCGCCGCGTTCGGCCAGCAGGGCGGTGAGCCACTGTTCGAACGCGGCGCGGTCCAGGGGGTAGTCGAGTTCGATCGAGACCGATTCCAGCGTCGGGTCGTGGTGGTGAGCGTCGTCCTCGAGCCAGTCCGGGTCGGCGGCGACGGTGCGGTTCAGGTCGAAGGCGTTGATGCCGAGGATGTCGTCTAGGTCGACGCTGCCGTAACTGGACGTGAGGATGTCCGCGGTCGCGTTGACGGAGCGGAGCTGCGTGCGCAGTTCCTCGATTTCCGGCTCGGTGACCAGGTCGATTTTGTTGAGCACGATCCGGTCGGCGAACGCGATCTGGTTGCTCACCTGCCCGCCGACGCCGTCGTGCTCGCCCTCTTCGAGGTGGCTGCCGACGTGCCGCGCGTCGACCAGCGTCACGATCGCGTCCAGCGCGAAGGCCGAGGACACCTCGTCGTCCACGAAAAACGTCTGCGCGACCGGGTTCGGGTCGGCCATGCCGCTGGTTTCGATGAGGATCCGGTCGAACCGTTCGCGGCGGCGCAGCAGCGATTGCAGGATCTCGATCAAGTCGGTGCGCGCGGTGCAGCACAGGCAGCAGCCGTTGCTCATCTCGATGATCTTCTCGTCGCCGCCGAGCACGAGCGCGTTGTCGATCGGGATCTCGCCGAATTCGTTCTCGATCACCGCGATCCGGTGCCCGTGGTTCGCGGTGAGGATGTGGTTGACGAGCGTGGTCTTGCCGGAGCCGAGAAAGCCGGTCAGTACGGTCACCGGGATTTTGGCCATGATGATTCCCTCCTTAAACGTTCCCGCCGAGAATCCGGCGAGCGTGCTGACGTGCTTCTTCGGAAACGATGATGCGGTTGCCGTCGAAATTCGAACCGCGGGTGGCGTCCAGACCCATCCGGGAGGTCGTGCCGTCGGATCCGGATGACGGGTCGAGCGGCGAGCCGGGCAGACCGTCCACAGTGAACAAGTCCTGATGCGGCTGGAAATGCGTGGCGAGCGCCCAGAGGACCTCGCTGTCGCTGGTGATGTCGACGTCTTCGTCCACTGCGATCACTGTCTTCACGTACGGGTCCCAGCCGAGCAAGCCGAGCATGACTTGCCGGGCTTGACCGGGCCGTCGCTGCCGCAGCGCGACGTAACAGTGGAAGTGCGTGCCGGACGTCGGATAGTGCACCGCGGTGACATCCGGGAAGCGTGCCTTGAGTTTCTCCGCCATTTCCGATTCTCGCGGCACGCGTGCGAGATTCAGGTGCTCATCGGTGTTACCGCCGACGACATCGATGAGCATGGGGTCGGAGCGGCGCATGACTGTCTGCACGCGGAATACGTTGTTGGTCGAGCGATTCGAGGAATAGCCGGAGAATTCGCCGAACGGGCCTTCGTCCGCGTGCTCGGAGGCGTCGATCGTGCCTTCCAGGACGAAGTCCGACCAAGCCGGGACGCCGATGCCATGGCGGGGCGTGCGCACCACTTCCAGCGGTTCGCCGAACAGCCCGCCAGCCACCGCACGCTCGTCCACGTCGTAACCGACGCGCGCGGACGCGGCCAGCATGAACAGCGGATGCCCGCCGAGCACCATGGCCACCGGCATCGGCTCGCCGCGTTCCGCGTACTTCTGCAGCATCCGCCACAGGTCGCCCCGGGAATGGAGGCTGGTCGCCAATTCCGTGCGGGAATGCGGCATCGCGCGGTGATAGCTGAGATTGCCGACGCCGGTGTCCGGATCCTCCGCGACGATGATGCCGCTGGTGACGTAAGGGGAGCGGTCGCTGGCGAAATGGCGCAGCATCGGAATGGCCGCCAAATCGACGTCGGTTGTCACGTCGTCCAGCACGGGGCCGCTGTCGACCACCCTCGGCGGTACCGCCCGGAGTGCAAGTTGCTGGTAGGCACTGTGCAAACCGGACGGTCCGGTTTCGAGCATGCGGGCGATGCGTTGCCGCGAAGCGAACATGTTGCTGACCACCGGCACATCGAGTCCGGTCACCTTGCGGAACAGCACCATCTCGTGCCGTCCGGCCGCGGCGAGTTCGTAAATCACGCCGGTGACGCCCTCGTCGGCCGGGACGGGATTGTCGAGAACGAGCACGTCGCCGGGAAACTCCTGGCGGTACCGGTCGACGAAAGCGTGGGGATCTTGCCGGTGGTTCACCGCGAAACTCCTTGCGAGGCGGACGGCCCCTGCCAGCGCTCGAACAGGTCGTTTTCGATACCGAACTGGTCGAGCACCTTGCCGGTCAGGTGGGCGAGAATGTCCTCAATGGACTCGGGCTGGTGGTAGAAGGCGGGCACCGGCGGCAGGACGGTCGCGCCCGCCTCGGTCACCGCCACCAGATTGCGCAGGTGCACGAGGCTCAGCGGGGTTTCCCTGGCGACGAGCACGAGCGGACGGCGTTCTTTCAGGGTGACGTCGGCGGCGCGGACGAGCAGGTCGTCGCTGTAGCCGTGCGCGATCCCGGCGACGGTTTTCATCGAGCACGGCACGACGACCATGCCCATGGTGCGAAAGGACCCGGACGCGATCGAGGCGGCGATGTCCCCGCGCGCATGGCGGACGTCGGCCAGTTCGGCCACCTCGGCGGGCGGCATTCCGGTTTCCAGTTCGATGGTGCGGTGCGCGGCTCGCGACATGACCAGGTGCGTCTCCACCGTGCCGAGCTTGCGCAGCGCGGTCAGCAGGTGGATGGCAAGGTGCGGGCCGCTGGCCCCGGTGATGCCGACGATCAGCCGGGGCCGCTGCGATTCGGTGCCCATGACGTCCTTTCAGGACTGGGAAAGCTTCGCGGCGGGTTCTCGGTGCACGAGCGGCTCTTCCGGCCGCCGTTTCCGGCGCGCGAAGAAGAGCAGGTTCAGCAGCACTGCCAGGACGGTTCCGGTGGCCACGCCGCTCTTGAGGAAAACCTGGGCGGCGAACGGGAACTGCTTGTAGAAGTCCGGTGCGCCAGCCGGGATCAGCCCGACGCCGAGCGACAGCATGACGATCACGAGGTTGCCGGTCTGGTTGAAGTCCACTCGGGACAGCAGCTGGATGCCGGACACCGTCAGCGCCGCGAACGTGGCGACCGCGGCCGCTCCGATCACCGGTTGCGGGATCGCCGCGATCACCCGGCCGACCGGTTGCACCACCCCGAAAACGATCAGGATCATGCCGCCGACCGCGACCGGGTACCGGCTGCGCACCTTGGTCAGCGCGACGAGCCCGATGTTCTGGCCGAAGGTGGTGTAGGCGAAGCCGTTGAACACGCCGCTGAGCGCGGTGAGCAGGCCGTCCACCCGGAGCAGGTTGGCGATGTCGCGCGGCCCGGCCTTCTTGCCGACCACCTGCCCGACGGCGAGCCCCTGCCCGGACGCCTCGACCATCAGCACGAAAACGATCACCAGGAACAGCAGAATCGACGGGATGTCGAAATGCAAAGCTCCGTAATGCATCGGTTTCAGCAAGCCGAAAACGGGGCCGTTGGCCACTCCGGCGAGGCTGCCCAACCCGGTCAGCCAGCCGACGATCGCGCCGACCGTCAACGCGATCAGCATCGCGAGCTGGCCCAGCAGACCGCGGAAGACCCGGTAGAACACCGCGATCAGCGCGAGCGTGAACCCGGCGAGGGCGAGATTCGCTGGCGCACCGTAATTGTGCGCGGACGGGTTGGAACCGGCGATGAGTTTCAGCCCGACCGGAATCAGCGTCAGCCCGATCAAGGTGATGACCGTGCCGGTGACGACTTCCGGGAACAGCTTGAGCAATTTGCTGAACAGCGGCGCGATCAGCACCCAGAGCACGCCCACCACGAGCAGCGAGCCGTACACCGTGGCCAGGCCTTGCGTGCTGCCGATCAGCACCATCGGGACGATGCCGTTGGACGCGGCCCCGACCACGAGCGGCATCCGGATGCCGAACTTCCAGACGCCGAACGCCTGCAGCATGGTGCCGATCCCGGCGAGCACCAGGTCGACGCTGACCAGGTCGGCGATCTGCGCCTGCGGCAGCCCCAGCCCGGCCCCGACCACGATCGGCACCACGACGACACCGGCGTACATCACGAGCACGTGCTGCAGGCCGAGCAGCACCAGCGGACCGAATCGGGGACGTTCGTCCACAGGGGACGGGGGAGACGGGTGACTGGCCATGATTCCCTCACCTCGTTGGGCCGGCGGGGCCGGGAAAGGCCGGGCCGGGCGGGTCGCGGGGCGTCGCCGGAGCCGGACGGGCAGCCGGCGTCGATGACCCCCGGCCGCGCGCGCATCCTGCCGCCGCACCTACGGGGTTGTGGGATCGATGAAGATTTTTCCTTCCCTGCAAGGGGTTTCGACTATGGTGCATCGCAATCCGCCGAGGGTCAATACCCGGGCGCGGCTTCTCCTCCGGTGCGCGGGGCCCGCTCGCGGCGGTTGAGCACGAGGTTCAGCAGGAAGGCCGCGATGCCGCCGGCCGCGATACCGCTCGTCAGCACGGTCTGCACCACCACGGGCAGATGCTGGTAGAACTCCGGCGCGCCGACCGGGAGCAGGCCGAAGCCGAACGAGATGGCGACGATCAGGATGTTGCGGCCGTTGCTCAGATCCGCCTGGCTCATGATGCGCAGGCCGACCGCGCCGACGGTGCCGAACATGACCACGCCGACGCCGCCGAGCACCGGCCCGGGCAGCGACGCGACGGCCGCGCCGAGTTTCGGCACCAGGCTCATCACCACCAGCACCGCGCCCGCGGTCGCGACCACGAACCGGCTCATCACGCGCGTGATGCTGACCAGGCCGACGTTCTCGCCGAAGGTGACGACCGTGAACGAGCCGAACACCCCGGCGAACGCGGTGCCGATGCCGTCCGCGCGCAGCGCCCGGGAAATCTCGGGCGGCCCGACGTCGCGGCCGACGATTTGGCCGATGGCGAGCGTGTCGCCGGTCGATTCCACCATGTTCACCAGCTGCACAATGATCATCGGCAGCAACGCGGACACCGCGAACGTCGGCACGCCGAACTCGAACGGCTTCACGACGCCGACCCAGTCCGCTTGCCCGACCGAGCTGAAATCCGCCATGCCCAGCGGAATCGCCACCAGCGTCCCGACGGCCAGTGCGATCAGGATCGCGAAGCGACGCACCGCGGGCGGAGCGAACCGTTCCAGACAGACAGTCAGCACGATGGTGCCCAGCCCGAGAATCAGCCGTCCGGCCGAACCGTGGTCGGACGCACTCGGATTGGACCCGGCGATCAGGGTCGCGGTGGAGGGCAGCAGCGAGAACCCGATGATCGCGATGATCGTCCCGGTGACGATCGGCGGGAAGAACCGGATCAGCTTGCTGAACCACGGCGCGACCAGCCAGGTCAGCAGCCCGGCGACGATCGTCGCGCCGAAGACCGCGGGCAGGCCGGCCTCCTTGCCGACGATGATCGCCGGGGTGATGCCGGTGAAAGTCGAGCCCATGACGATCGGCAGCCGGACGCCGACATTGCCGACGCCGAGCGTCTGCAACAGCGTCGCGATGCCGCTGACCAGCACGTTCGCCGTGATGAGCGTGGCGATCTGCGCGGTGGACAAGCCGACGCCGAGCCCGACCAGCAGCGGCACGGTGACCATTCCGGAGTAGGCGACCAGCAGGTGCTGGATGCCGAGCGGGAGCAGCTGCCGGAGCCGGGGGACGGCGTCGACCGCGTCGCGGGTCGTGGCTTCGGCTCGGGTGGTGCGCGGACGGAATCGCATGGTTTCCTCCACAGCGGGGAAGGGGCGAGCGCGGATCACCGCGCCCAGGGAGTGAGCAGTCCGCCCATGCCGCTGCGCCTCAGCAGCCGGGCCGCGTGCCGTTCCGCCTCGTCGGCGGCGGCCGCTTCGTCGACGCGGACGCACTGTCCGGCGCGGTAGACGACCTCGCCGCCCACGATCGTCAGCTCCACATCGGACCCGCGGGCGGAGTAGACGAGGGCGGCGACAGCCCGGTGCACCGGGCGCACGTGCGGACGGTCGAGCGCGGTCACGATGACGTCGGCGAGTTTGCCCTCGCTGAGGGATCCCGCGTCGATACCGGCGTACCGGGCCCCCTCGCGGGTGGCCATTTCCAGCGCGTCCTCGGCCCGCAGCGCCGTCGGGTCCAAAGTGGCCGCTCGCTGGCCGAAAACGCTGAGTTTCATCGCCTCGAAAAGATCTTGCCGATGACCGCAGCTGGGACCGTCGGTGCCCAGCGCGACCGGGACGTTCTGCCTGCGCATGCTCGCTATCGAGGCGGTGCCGGAAGCGAGGTAGCCGTTGGACGCCGGGTTGTGCGAAACCCCGGCACCCGCCTCGGCGACCTGCTCGATTTCGGCTTCGTCGAGCCAAATCGCGTGCGCGAGGGTGGCTTTCTCGTCGAGCAGGCCTTCTTTCGCGAGCCATGCGACCGGCCGCACCCCGTGGGTTTCGAGGTAGCTGACCGGATCGGTTTTGCTTTCGCAGCAATGGGTGTGCCAGCGAGTGCCGAATTCCCGGGCGAGGTCGACCGTCCGGCGGACGAGTTTTTGCTCCACGTAACAGAGATTGAGCGCGGCGGGCCACACTGTGACTTTTGAACCGGGCGGCCGGTGCTGCATCGCCTCGCGAGTGATCGCGAACTCGTCCTCGGTCGAATAGCGGAACAGTTCGATCGGCTGACCGCGGCGGTCGGCGATTTCGGTGCGCTCGCCGAGCATGCCGCGCGCGACCGCGCCGCGAAGCCCGGCCTGCTCGATGACGTCGGCGACCGCGAGCGTCGTCTCGAGATCGCTTGGCGCGTAATGGTTGTCGATCACTGTCGTGATGCCGGCGCGCAATGCCTCGACCGCGCCGAGCCGCGCCCCGGCCGCCGCTTCGGGGCCGGTGATCGCGATCGAATACGGCCACATGAATTCGCACAGCCACGGCACGATCGACATGCCTTCGCCGAGCCCGCGAGCGAGTGCCTGGTAGAGGTGGTTGTGCCCGTCGACCAGGCCGGGCAGCACGGCTTTGCCGCGGCAGTCGATGATCTCTCCGGCGCGCCAGCGATCAGTGCCGGGCCCTTCGCCGACACCGGCGATCCGGTCGCCGATGATCGCGACGTGGCCGCGGGAATGGACAGTGCGCTGGTCGTCGACGGTCACCACCGTGCCGCCGGTAAGCAGGAGATCGCAGGGTCGTGGTTCCGCAGCCGACATCGGGCCGCCCTTCTCCGGGCGGGGACGGACCCGGCCCGGCGGTCGTCTCCAGCGCGCGGCTGGAGGCAGCTGGCCGAACGGTTGGCCCGAAACGGGAGGTCACCGGCGCCCGGCGGCACCGCCGGGTCGTTCAATGCAAAGCCCTCGCGGGACCGGTGTCAAGAGCCCCGTCCGGAAAAGTCTTGCCGCGCAACGCATCCGGCGATCATGTGTTGACAGCGGGCGGCGAAGGTGCTGCACTCGGTGGCGCCGGAGCGCGGATCGCGCTTCCGGGTCCCGTAGGTGCGGTGAAGCGCGGCCGGGGAGTCCTTTACTCAAGTCTTGCGTAAGGAGACATCCGGTGATTATCGATACCCATGTCCATCCGACGAATCTCGTCGACGAAGCCTGGCGGCACACCGGAACCCCGTTCACCGGCGAGCGCACGCTGGAAATGATGGACGGTCCATTCTGGATCAACGGCAAACCGCGGCGCGTGGACGTCAGCTGCATCATGCCGCCGCCGGGGAACACGACCTGGCGCGAGGGAAACAAAACCGGCCGCGAGGGCATCCGCGAATACCAGGCGTACGTGACCTCGCTCGTGCAGCGCTACCCGGACCGGTTCGTCGGGAACTTCATGTACAACCCGCGGTTCGGCCCGGAGAACGGCGCGGCGGAGCTGGCCTTCCACGTGAAGGAATACGGCTACAAGATGCTGAAACTGCACGCCAACATGCATTCCTACCGCCCGGACCGGGCGCTGGACTGGCTGCGGCCGGTGATGCGGGTGTGCGACGAGCTCGGCGTGATCGTGCTGATCCACACCGGGGACGGGCCGTACTCGATCCCGACCCAGTTCTACCCGATCATCCGCGAGTTCCCGAACGTCACGTTCATTCTCGGCCATTTCGGCATCCAGACCGGCGGCGTCTACTGTTTCGAGGCGTTCTGGATGATCCAGGACTCGCCGAACGTGATCGGCGAATCGGGCTGGCTGCTGCAGTCGCGGATCGTCGAATTCGCCAAGGAGATGAAGAAGAGCGACCTGGTCTTCGGCACCGATTCCCCGCCGAACGAGCCCGGCATGTGGGCGCGCGAGCTGGAAGTGCTGTGCCACCAGCCGCCGCAGGGCCTGAACCTGTCCGAGGACGACCTGGAGGGCTACCTCGGCAACAACATGGCCAAGCTGCTCGGCCTCGCGCCGACGCCGCCGCCGAAGGACAAGGCGGAGGCCGAGGCGTATTTGCGCGGGGACATTCCGCAGGCTTCGGCGGCGAACACGCACGCGTCGCATTATCTCGGCTACACGCCTTCGGCGTGGGCGGAGGCCGCTAACTCCTGATTTCTCGCCGCGCCAGCTGCGGGGTCAGTCGCACCCGCAGCTGGCGCGGGCGGTCAGGTGGACGTCGAGGATCCGGTCTCCCGGCTGAGTGTTCTCCCGGAGCTGGTCCAGAGTGGACACTGCCGCGTCGGCGAAATCGTCGAAGGAATGCCCGGCAGTGGACAACGCGGGCCAGCTGTGCGCGGCGGCGTCGGTGCCGCCGAAGCCGATCACCGCTAGGTCTTTCGGCACCCTCAAACCGAGTTCCGCCGCGACCGTGAGGGTGTCGAGCGCGAGCCCGTCCGCGGTCGCCATGATCGCGCGCGGCCGCTCCGGCGACCGCAACCACCGCCGGATGTCCGCCCGCGCGGCGTGCCGATCCAACCCGGTGCGCACGACGTTGCCCGCGTTCCTTTTCGCCGCCCGCATCGCCTCCGTCCAGCCCCGCGCCCGATCCGCCACCGGCCCGGAGCGGGCGGTGCCGGTGAGGCAGCCGATCTCGCGGTAACCGTGTCCGAGCAGGTGCTCGGTGGTCAACCGCCCGCCCGCCTTGTTGTCCAGCACGACAGACGGAGCGGTGCTGCCGGACGGTGCGCGGTGGTGCAGGTAGACGACCGGAACGTCCAAAGTGGAGTGATTCGCGGACGCACCGGCGAGCTCGGCGCGGACCAGCAGCAGACCGTCCACGCGCATGTTCGCCAGCGATTCGGCGTACCGCAGCTCCTGTTCCCGCGAGAAGGACGAATTTCCTAGCAGCACCAAGGATCCTCGGGCGAACGCGGCCCGCTCGACCGCATGCGTGAGCTGGGTGAAGTACCCCTCGCTGCTGTCCGGCACGACCAGCCCGAGCACGTTGCTGCGCGTGGACCGCAACGCCCGCGCGACGAGATTCGGCCGGTACCCGAGCTCGGCGATGGCCTGTTCGACCCGGGCCCGCGTGGCGGGCGCGACCGGACGCGGGCCGTTGTTGAGCACGTAACTGACCACGGCCGGCGAGGTGCCCGCCAGCCGCGCGACGTCGTCCCTGGTGACCCGCTGCATGCGCCGGACGATACCCGAAGAGCAGTTGACAGTCCCGATCTACACGTGTTGAATCCCGTGCAGTCGGCAAAGCAGGAAAGCTGGTGGTCACTGTGGACTCGCTGGTACGCGCCGCGGAAACCGGGAAAGCCGCCGGGGTGGGCGAAAGCGCCCTCCGGCCGGACGGCTCCGCCAAGGTGACCGGCCGGTTCGCCTATTCGTCGGATTTGTGGATCGAGGGCATGGTCTGGGCGACCACGCTGCGCAGCCCGTACGCGGCCGCGCGGATCCGGTCCATCGACACGAGCAAAGCCCTCGCGCAGCCAGGCGTGCACGCCGTGCTCACCCACGAGGACGTGCCCGGCGCGAAGACGTACGGAATGAAATCCGCCGACCAGCCGGTCCTCGCCGCGGAGGAAGTCCGCTACCACGGAGAACCGGTCGCGCTGGTCGCCGCCGACGACCCGGAAACCGCGCGGCAGGCGGCGAAACTGATCATTGTCGATTACGAACCGCTGACCCCGGTCACGGACCCGATGACCGTCCTGGACGACGGCGTCCGCTCCATCCACCCGGACGGAAACCTTGTCCGGCACGTGAAAATCCGCCACGGCGACATGGAGCGCGCCCGCGCCGAGGCGGACGTCGTGGTCACCGGCGAGTACGAGGTCGGCATGCAGGATCAGGCTTTCCTAGGCCCGGAATCCGGCTTGGCCATTCCTTCCGAAGACGGCGGCGTCGAACTTTACGTTTCCTCGCAATGGCTGCACAAAGACCTGGAACAACTCGCTCCCTGCCTGGGCTTGCCACCGGAAAAAGTGCGGCTGACTCTCGCAGGCGTCGGCGGCGCCTTCGGCGGCCGGGAAGACCTTTCCGTCCACGTGCACGCCTGCATGCTCGCCCTGCGCCTCGGCCGCCCGGTGAAAATGTCGTACAACCGCTACGAATCCTTCTTCGGCCACGTACACCGCCACCCGGCGAAGATGCGTTACGAACACGGAGCCACCCGAGACGGCCGCCTGGTCTATGTCAAAGCCCGCTTGGTTCTGGACGGCGGTGCCTACACCTCGACTTCGCCAGTAGTCATCGCCAACGCCTGCTACTTCGTCACCGGTGCCTACGACGTCCCGAACGCTGAAATCGACGGCCTGGCGGTTTTCACGAACAACCCGCCCTGCGGTGCGATGCGTGGTTTCGGCGCGGTTCAGTCGGCCTACGGCTGTGAGTCCAATATGGACAAACTAGCGCGCGCACTAGGCATGGATCCGATGGAACTGCGCCTGCGCAACGCCATGACCACCGGCACCGTCCTGCCCACCGGCCAAGCCGTCGACGGCCCGGCCCCCGTCGCGGAGCTGCTGCAAGCCCTCCGCGACCGTCCTCTGCCACCTGCTGGTGACACCGATTTGCTTTCCCTGCCCGGCGGAGCCGCCAACACGACGCACGGCGAGGGGGTGCGTCGCGGCGTCGGCTACGCAGTCGGAGTGAAAGCGATCGGCTACTCAGGAGGCGTCGACGACATCTCGACCGCCCGAGTCGCCTTGGCCGTAGTGAACGGTGAACCTGTGGTCTCCGTGCACACCGCCGCAGCTGAATGCGGACAAGGCGTCACCACGGTCCAAGCGCAAGTGGCGAGTACCGAACTAGGCGTCTCCCGAGTAGTCGTACTCCCCGCCGACACTCAAATCGGCGACGCCGGTTCCGCGTCCGCCTCCCGAATGACCTGGATGTCGACCGGGGCCGTGCAAGGCGCCTGCCGCCACATCGCCCGCGAACTGCTGCGCCGCGCCGCCGAGGCGTACAGCCTGCCAGCTTCGGCCCTGTCGCTAGGCAACGATCACGTCCTGGACAGCGGCGGGCATCCGGTGTGCCCCATCGCCGACCTGGTGGGCTCGGACACCGTCGCGCACACCTTCGAGTACCACCACCGCCCCACCCAAGGCATCGACCCGGAAACCGGCCAAGGCGACGCACACATCGCTTTCGCCTTCGCCGCCCACCGAGCCGTGGTGGACGTGGATGTCGAGCTGGGTTTGGTGAAGGTCGTCGAGCTGGCCACCGCGCAGGACGTCGGCAAAGCGATGAACCCGCTGGCAGTGGAAGGCCAAATCGAAGGCGGCAGCGTGCAGGGTTTGGGTTTGGCCCTGATGGAGGAGATCCTGGTCGACCGGGAGGGCCGGGTGCGGAACCCGTCCTTCACGGACTACCTGATCCCGACGGTGCTGGACGTGCCGCCGATGCCGATCAGCCTGTTCGAATTCCCGCACCCGGACTCGCCGTACGGGTTGAATGGCGTGGGCGAGCCACCGACGCTCTCGTCGACCCCAGCGATCCTGAACGCCCTCCGCGCCGCGACCGGTTTGCCTCTGCCGCACGCCCCGATCCGCCCGGACGACATCGCACTGGCCGGAAAGCCCGGGCTGCGGGCCGGGTCGTGATTGGCGCGCGAGGTGGCGTCCGGGTTGGCGGCTGGACGGTTTGGCGCGGCGACTGTGCGGTGCCGTCTGGCAGGTGCGGCTCTGCTTCTGCCGGTGGTGCAGCTCTGCGGACCGCGTTGGGGCGCATCCGGCCGGTGTCTCGCCTCCGTTCCCACGAGCGTCTCTTCCCAGCCCGCGCGGCAACGAACCCCATTCTGCAGGTCGAACCGCGCACGAGCCTGGACCGAGGAACCGCGCCCGTAATCGCTGACCCACCGACCGTCTTGTCCCGTCCCTGACCGGCAGCTGCCCCCTCCGGAGGTGCCCCGTGGATTTCCTGACCCCGGCGACCTGGGCCGAAGCCCTGGCCGTCAAATCCGACCGCCCGGACGCCGTCCCCCTGGCAGGCGGCACCGACGTCCTGGTCGAACTCAACTTCGACCACCGCCGCCCGCCCGCGCTGCTCGACCTCACCCGGATCCGCGACCTGACCGAATGGACCGAGAACGACGGCCGGATCCGGCTGGGCGCGGGCGTGCCCTACACGCGGATCATCACCGAACTCGGCACGAGGCTCCCCGGCCTGGCGATGGCCAGCCGCACCGTCGGCTCCCCGCAAATCCGCAACCGCGGCACCGTCGGCGGAAACCTCGGCGCGGCCTCCCCGGCCGGCGACACCCACCCGACGCTCCTGGCCTGTGACGCGACGATCGAGGCCGCCTCGGTGCGCGGCACCCGGATGATCCCGGCGACGGAGTTCTACCAAGGCGTCAAACGCAACGCACTGGCCCCGGACGAGCTGATCGCCGCCATCCACCTCCCCGTCGCGACCGGCCCGCAGCAGTTCGCGAAAGTCGGCACCCGCAACGCGATGGTCATCGCGGTGTGCTCGTTCGCCCTGGACCTGGCCCCGGAAACCGGCTGGGTAGGCGCCGCGGTGGGCTCGGCCGCCCCGACCCCGCGCCGGGCCACCGCCGCCGAGGACTTCCTCCGCGACGCCCTCTCCGAACGGTGGACGTCGCGCTCCCCGCTGCCGGACCCGCTCGTCCGCCGCTTCGGCGAACTGGCCGCGAGCGCCGCGTCCCCGATCGACGACGTCCGGGGCAGCGCCGACTACCGCATCCACGCGATCGCCGTACTGGCCCGCCGGACGTTGAGCTGGGCCTGGGAAGACTACCGGAAAGGCGGGCAGCCGAAATGCGCCTGAACCTCACTGTCAACGACGAGCCGCGCACCGTCGACGAGGTCTGGGAGGGGCAGAGCTTGCTCTTCGTGCTGCGCGACCAATTGGGTTTGCCAGGCTCGAAAAACGCCTGCGAGCAAGGCGAATGCGGTTCGTGCACAGTGTATTTGGACGGTGTCCCAGTGTGTTCGTGCCTGGTCGCCGCGGGCCAAGCCGAGGGCGGAAACGTCCACACCGTAGAAGGCCTGGCCGACGGCGAACACCTCGACGCGGTCCAGCAAGCCTTCATCGACGCCGGCGCCGTGCAATGCGGTTTCTGCACCCCGGGGTTGATCGTCGCCGCGCACGAACTCGTGCACCGCGCGACCACCCCGACGGACCCGGAAATCCGCGAGGCCCTGGCGGGAAACCTCTGCCGCTGCACCGGCTACGAGAAAATCCTCGACGCAGTCCGCCTAGCCGCGGCTCGCGTCGGCGAGACGGAGCCCGCCAACCCCGCTTGACGCCCACGCGCGGGATTCCGCGCTTGCCCACCGGTGGGGAGCTGTGCGACACCTTTCCCCAGCCCAGCCCAGCCCAGCCCAGCCCAGCCCAGCCCAGCCCAGCCCAGCCCAGCCCAGCCCAGCCCAGCCCAGCCCAGCCCAGCCCAGCCCAGCGCGGTGCCAACCACCCCGGCCGAGCCGGAGCAGCAGATGCTTCGAGCAACCCGTCCGGCGGCGAGCACGAAACCACGCGTAGCACCGGGTTCGAGCCGGACGTCGACGAGCTGCGCACCCAGCCGGGCGAGCACGACACCGCCGGTCATCCCCGGCATTTGCCCCGTGAGGGAGGCCCCGCTGCCCACCGGCTCGCCGGAGCCGACTTCAGGCTTGGAGCGTGGGGTTCCCGACGGCACCACGCATCCGAATCCCGCATCCGATGGGCTCACCGCACCAGCCGCGAACTCGCGACCGGTATCGGGCACCGCGCCAGTCGCGGACTGGTGACGGGTGTCGGTATCCCGTGCCGGTCGCGTACCGGCGTCCGGTATCGGAAACCCATGCCAGCCGCGCACTCGCGCCCCGCGTCGGAACTCCGCGCCAACTCGAATCCACGCCCCGGGCCGGAATCGGCGCCAGTTTCGGACTCGCACCCCGGGGCAAAACCCGCGCCAGCATCGAACCCTCCGGGCCGGAAACCAGCCTCACTCCCGAGCCCGCCAAACCCGCCCCGGAAATCCGCGCCGCACGGCTCACCCCAGCGGGGTCAGAGGCCCTTCATCAGGTCCGTCTCCGTCACCCCCGGCCCCTGTCCCTCCCGGATGAACCATTCCGTCCCGAACACCTGGCCGAACTGGTCGTCCGGCATGGCCAGGAAGAACGATTCCTCGCTGATCTGGCTCCGATGCGCTCGCATCGCCGCCCGCTTCGCCTTCGCGTACGCCGTGACGTCCACCTCGGCGGTCAGTTCGGCTTCCGGCTTGCCGATGACCGTCTCTTCGTCCGGACCGCCTTCCTCGCCAGCCGCCCGCGCGGCTTCGGAGGCCCGGCGGATCTGGTCGCGGTTCGCCGAGCCCTGGTAGACCCGCGGCGTGCCCGCGAGTTCGGCCGCGCGCATGCCGACGCGGTGGACCTGGATGTGGTCCGGGTGGCCGTAGACGCCGAAGTCGTCGTACACCGTCAGCGCGTCGGCCGACTCCTCGCGCAGGATCGCCGCCAGCAGCTCCGCCGCTTCCTCGACGGGCGCGCTCCAGAACGTGCCCGGGTCGTCGTTCGCCGGGTCGCCCATCATCCCGGAATCGTGGTATCCCAAGAACTCCACCCGCGAGACGCCCAGCACCTCGGCCGCCTCGTGGGTCTCCCGCACCCGGCGGTCCGCGAGCTGCTCGCCGTCGTCGAGCAGGCCCTGGGGGATCTCGCCCTTTTCTCCGCGCGTGGCCACCACGAGCACCACCCGGTGCCCCTCGTCGGCCGCCTTGCGCATCACGCCGCCGGTCATGATCGCTTCGTCGTCCGGGTGGGCGTGGAACGTCACCAATGTCGCCATGCCAACGAACCTACCGGCACCCACCGACAAAAACCGGCGTCCGGCGGAACCGTTTCCGGAAAATCCGTTCCACACTCCATTGTGGACAGGTAGCCCACACGGGTGGACCTGCCGCTTTACGCGCGCGAGGGGTCCCTTCGCGCGCTCCGCCGCTTGGCTTCTCCCGCGGCCCGGCTTACGTTGGGGTTCGCCGACCGAGGAGGCGTCATGGCAGAACAGACGAAATACATTCTGGACGAGGCCGATCTCCCGGCGCAGTGGTACAACGTGGTGCCGGACCTGCCCGAGCCGCCGCCTCCGCCGCTGCACCCGGGAACCCGTGAGCCCGTCGGGCCCGCGGACCTGGCTCCGTTGTTCCCGCAGGCGCTCATCGAGCAGGAAGTCACCACCGAGCGCTACGTCGACATTCCCGAGGAAGTCCGGGATGTCTACCGGCTCTGGCGTCCGTCCCCTCTCTACCGCGCCCGCCGGCTGGAGAAGGCGCTCGGGACCCCGGCCCGGATCTACTACAAGTACGAAGGCGTCAGTCCGGTCGGCTCGCACAAACCGAATACCGCTGTGCCGCAGGCGTTCTACAACGCGGCCGAGGGCGTCACGCGGCTCACCACCGAGACCGGCGCCGGGCAGTGGGGGAGTGCGCTGGCGTTCGCGTGCGCGACGTTCGGGCTGTCCTGCGAGGTGTGGCAGGTGCGGGCGTCCTACGACCAGAAGCCGTATCGCAAGCTGATGATGGAGACCTTCGGCGCGCAGGTATACCCGAGCCCGTCGGACCGCACTGCCGCCGGCCGCGCGATCCTGGCGGAGGACCCGCAGTCGACGGGCAGCCTCGGAATCGCGATCAGCGAGGCGGTCGAGCAAGCCGCGGCGAATCCCGGGACGCGGTACGCGCTGGGCAGCGTGCTCAACCACGTGCTGCTGCACCAGACGGTGATCGGCGAGGAAGCCCTCCGGCAGTTCGAACTGGCCGGCGACACCCCGGACGTCCTCGTCGGCTGCACCGGCGGCGGCTCCAACTTCGGCGGGCTCGCTTTCCCGTTCCTGCGGGAAAAACTGGCCGGCCGGATGAATCCGGTGATCCGCGCGGTCGAACCAGCGGCCTGCCCGACTCTCACCCGAGGCCGCTACGCCTACGACTTCGGCGACACCGCCGGTCTCACACCCCTGCTGAAAATGCACACGCTCGGCCACGGCTTCATCCCGGACCCGATTCACGCTGGCGGTCTGCGCTACCACGGGATGTCGCCGCTGATCTCGCACATTTACGAACTAGACCTCATCGAGGCGCTCGCGCTCGGACAGCAGGAATGTTTCGCGGCGGGCGTGCAGTTCGCCCGCACGGAAGGCATCATTCCCGCGCCCGAGCCGACGCACGCGCTGGCCGCGTGCATCCAGGAAGCGTTGCACTGCAAGGAGACCGGCGAAGAGAAGGTGATCCTGACGGCACTCTGCGGACACGCGCACCTCGACTTGCCCGCGTACGGCGCGTACCTCGCAGGGGACATGGTGGACAACGAATTACCGGACACGGCGCTGGAGGAATCGCTGGCGGCACTGCCCTGACGGGCGCGGCTGGCGGAAAGGAGAGGAGCGGCCAAGGGATTGAGCGATGGGCGGCGCTGCGCTGGCGGGCTGGCCGGGAGTGATGGGCTGGTGGGTGCCAGTCCGGAGGGATTGGCTGGCGGCTGGGGACGGGGCGGGTTGCGGTCGGTTGGCGAGGTGTTGTCGGCTGGGGCGGCTTCGGGTTGGTCGGGCGGTCGGTTGGCGAGATGGTGTCGGCTGGGATGGCTTGCTGTCAGAGGGGAGGTGGCTGATTGGTGTTACCGGCTGGCGTGGCCTGGCGCTGATGGGTGGCTGGCGAAGTGCGGTCGGCTCGGGTGGATCGGCTTGGTGAGCCGTGGCTGGCGGGTGTGGTCGGCTGGGATGGCTTGGTGTTGGTGAACCGGTGGCTGGCGGGTGTTGTCGGCTGGAACGGCTTGCTGTCGGCGAACCCGTGGCTGGCGGGTGTTCCAGACTGGGTGGCTCAGCCTGCTGCAACAGGGCCCGGCTGGTTCGCCCGCCGCGGTGGTCTCAGCGGGCGGCGGTCGGACTGAGCATGAGCGGCTCGGTCTTCGTTCCGGGCGGCGCGGGGCTTGGGCGAGCTGGAGCGCGTTCGTGCTCGCCGGAGTTGGCGGACGAGCCGGATCCATCGGGTGGGCGGGGCCGTGGAGGCGCGGAGTCCTGCTAAGCCGAGTTCGGCGTGCGTTCGCGGGCACAGCCCGTGAAGGTGCCATCCGTGCGTCGGCCGGGGCGGCAGAGACGGAAAGCTCAGCCGAACCAAATCGCGGCGGGTGACGGGACGGGCTCGCGTCAGCGCGGCGGACGAGACTCAGGCGTCCCCAGCGAGGCTGGAGCGGCGGGCTTCCAGGAAACTTCGCTCGGTGTCGTTGCTGGCCAACGCGATCGCCTCGCCATATGCGGCCGCGGCCTCCGCGGTGCGGCCCAGGCGGGTCAGCAGGTCCGCTCGGGTGGCGGGCAGCAGGTGGTAGCCGGGCAGGTCCAGGGCGTCCACCAAGGCCAGGGCCAGCTCTGGGCCGTGGACTTCGGCTACCGCGACGGCGCGGTTCAGGGCGACCACAGCGGTCGGGGTGTGAGCCAGGAGTTGGTCGTAGAGGGCCAGTACTTGCGGCCAGTCCGTCGCGGCGCCGTCGGTGTGGACGGCGTTGATGGCGGCTTGCAGCTGGTACGGCCCGGGCTGTCCGCGGCGCAGGCATTGGCGTACCAGGGCGTGGCCTTCGGCGATCAGGTCTTGGTTCCACAGGGAGCGGTCCTGCGCGGTGAGCACTACCAGCTCCCCGGAGGAATTGACGCGGGCTGGGCGGCGCGCTTCGGTCAGCAGAAGCAGCGCGAGCAGGCCTTGGACTTCCGGTTCGTCGGGCATCAGGCCGGCCAGGGCGCGGGTCAGGCGGACGGCTTCCAGGCACAGGTCGGTCCGCACCAGGGGGCCGGTGGTCGAGGTATAGCCCTCGTTGAAAACCAGGTACAGCACGGTGAGGACGGAAGCCAGCCGGTCGGGCAGGGCGGCCTCGTCGGGGACTCGGTACGGGATGCCCGCGTCGCGGATCTTCTTTTTGGCGCGGACGATGCGCTGGGCGATCGTCGGTTCCGGGACCAGGTACGCGCGGGCGATTTCGGCGGTGTCCAGACCGCCGAGCAGACGCAGGGTCAGTGCGGTTTGCGCGAGGGGGGACAAGGCTGGGTGACAGCAGGTGAAGATCATCCGCAGCTGGTCGTCGCGCACGGGGCCCGCCTCCGCTGGTTCGTCGGGCTGGTGGAGAAGCAGGGCCTGCGCGTGCCGGGCCTCCCGGGTCGATTCCCGGCGGAGGCGGTCGATCGCGCGGTTTCGGGCGGTGGTCACGATCCAGGCGCCCGGATTGGCTGGCCACGACTCGGCCCAGGCAGTGACGGCGGCGGCGAACGCGTCCTGCACCGCCTCCTCGGCCAATCCGATATCGCCGAGGAGGCGGGTCAGGGTGGCGACGCAGCGGCCGTATTCGGCTCGGTAGACCGCGTCGAGCGTCACGCGATGTCCTCCGGGCCCGCGACGAACGGGCGTACTTCGATGGGGCGGCCGCAGGCTTGCGCGCATTTGCCGGCCCAGGAGATGGCTTCGTCCAGGTCCGCGCACTGGACCACCCAGAAGCCGCCCAGCTGCTCCTTCGTTTCGGCGAACGGGCCGTCGGTCAGGGTGCTGGCACCGTTCGCGGGGCGGACCACCGTGCTGGCGTGCGACGGGCGCAAACCGCCGACGAACACCCAGGCGCCGGCGGCTTTCATGTCGTCGGTGACCTTCGCGGTGCGAGCCATCTGGGCGGCCAGTTCGGCACCGGTCTCCAGCGTGGTTTCGTCAGCGTGGACAGCCAGCAGGTACTGCTTCATGGCGAACTCCTCGAACGGGGTCTCTTACCCTGGCTACGAACGCGCTCGACCCCATTCGACACTTCGGCCAGAAAAACCTGTCACCGTTCTTTGGAGACAGTCGCCAGCAGCTCCGGGCCCCGCGCCGCGAGCCGTCGCTGGGCGAGCGAACCCCACCACCACGCCAGCGCGACGCCGGTCGCGATCCCGGCCGGAACGCCCAGCCATTGCAGCACCGGCAGGTCCGCCAGCTTCCCGGCCACGCCCAGCGCCACCACCGGCACCGCGCCGAGCACGATGAGCAGCGTGGTCGCCAGCATCAGGGCGGCCCGGGCGCACCCGGGACGTCCGCCGGACGACCACGGGCTGCCGCTGCGGCGTTGATCCGGCAGCGGGAAAGCCAGGAAGACCGATTGCAGCATCAGGACCCCGGCTCCGGCTCCCAGGGTGGCCGGGACCAGGCCCAGGACCCAGGGGTAAGCGCTCGGGACGCCGGTGACGCCGGGCAGGACCAGGGCGAGCACCAAGGCCACCGGGGCGACGATCAGGGCCCACGCCAGCTGACGGCCGCGGATGTCGGCGCGCTCGGCACCGGGGACGACCAGCGTGTGCCACAGGGCGCTGCCGTCCATTCCGTACAGGTTGCCGGACTGCATGGACGCGAAAAGCACTACGGCGACACCGAAATACGGCAGCATCGCGGACCGCTCGCCGCCACCGGACAGCGATGGCACGACGGTGATGACGAAGCCGATGAGCAACGTCGACAGCAGGGCGACGCGTCGGCGGGCGTCTCGCCACCAGGTGTGCAGCTCCTTGCGCGCCACGGCTCCCACCGGGGTGGCGGGCAGCAGGCTGCGCCGCGTGCGCGTGCTCTTCGCGCGGGTGCGGGAGGCGCCGCGGAACGAAGGCGTGGTGACCTGGCGGGCCAGCAGAGCGCCCCAGACCACGATGAGAACCACCACGACGCCGAGCAGCGCGGCGAAGAGGCCGCCGACGACGCCCCACTCGCCGGTTCCGGCCGCGTGGACCGCGAGCGTGCCCCAGCCGGAGGGAAGGGCGTGCATGACACTCGTGAAACCGGGCATCTGGCCGCTGACGATCGCCGGGCCGACGCTTCGCATCACGTAGTTCACCGCGACGCCGGACAACCCGGTGAGCGCCACCAGGATGATGCCCAGTTCCTTGCCCTTGCGCGACGTCAGCAACGCCCCGAGCGCTGCCATCACCACGCGGTACAGCAGCACCACGAACGCCAGCTGCAGGACGGTGAACACGAGCCCGACCAACGCGGCTCCGGCGCCGAACCGCAGCCCGTAGAACACCAAGCCGAGGAACGCCAGCAAGCTCACTACCGCCGTGACGCCCACGAAGCTCGCCGCGAGCAGGCCGATCGCCAGCTTGCGCCGGGGGATCGGCAGCAGCGCGAAGTGTTCCGGCCGCAGAGTGTCGTCCCCGCCGCCGGTCGCGATCGGCGCGAGCACCCAGCCCGCCATCCAAACCGCGTAGACCGAGGTGAGCAGGTCGACGGTGATCCGCGCTTCCGGAGCCGGGAACACCGCGACGCCGATGGTGAACAAGGCCGCCAGCAGACCGAAGAGGCCGCCGACGATCATCCCGGCGATCTGCCGCCCGCGCAGCGAATTGCGCAGGACGCGCAGTTTCAGTCGGACGAGGACGCCAACCACGCCAGCCCCTCCGTCCCACCGGTCCGACCGCCGACAATGTGCACGAACGCGTCTTCCAGCGTGCCTTCGCCGCGTACGTCCGCCACCGCGCCCGCGGCGACGACGCGTCCGCGCGTGATCACCGCGACGTGGCTGCACAACTGCTCCACCAACGCCATCACGTGGCTCGACAGCACGACCGCGCCCCCGGAAGCGACGAACCGCTGCAGAATCGTGCGGATCGTCGACGCCGAAACCGGGTCCACCGCTTCGAACGGCTCGTCCAGCACCAGCAGCCGAGGGCCGTGCAGCAACGCCGTCGCGAGGCCGATCTTCTTGCGCATGCCCGCGGAATAGTCGATGACGAGGGTGCGCTCGGCGTCCGTCAGCTCTAGCACGCCGAGAAGTTCCTGGGCGCGTTCGGCGACCGTGTCCGGCGCGAGCCCGCGCAGCAGGCCCATGTACGTCAGCAGTTCCCGCCCGGTGAGCCGCTCCGGAATGGACAATCCGTCCGGAAGAACGCCGATCAGGCTTTTCGCCCGTTCCGGTTCCCGCCACACGTCCACACCGAACACGCGCGCCTCGCCGGCGTCCGGCCGGAGCAGGCCGACCGCCATCGACAGCGACGTCGTTTTCCCCGCGCCGTTCGGGCCGACAAGGCCGAAGAACGACCCGCGCGGCACCTCCAGCCGCACATCGTCTACTGCCAGCGTGGTCCCGAACCGTTTGGTGAGTCCGTAAAGCCCCATGGCCGCGTCGTCGGACACCGGTTCCCCCTTCCCGTGGTGTGCGCCCGACTGTACGCGGGGTCACCGACAAAAAGCGGGCGGACTGGTATCGGAGAGCCGAGGGTCCGGAGTGCCGGACATCGCCAGCAGCCCGCGCACCGCGCGAACGAGCTTGGGCCACGAGGCGGGTTTCCGGACGTCGTAGGCGCGCAGCAGTTGACGGAGCATGGTGAGCGTGTCGAAGTAAATGCGTTCGCACACCAGTTGTTCGTCGGCGTCGAACAGGAAGTACGCGGTCATCCGAACCCGGAACCGCTGTCCGGTCGGCGGGATTTTCCCGAGCGGCCCGCGATGGGTGCCGAGCAGCCAGAACTCGACGATTACCGCATCGGCACTGTGCCGCAGCGCGATGATTTCGTGGTCTTGATCGGGAAAAGCGCGGCGCGTTTCGTCGTAGTAGCCGCGCACCGCGGAATCGCCGTCGTGCACGGTCATCGTCGGCACGATCTCGTAGTGCGGATGCGGGAACGTCGCGAGCACGTCGTCCCAGTCCTGGCGCACCTCGTCGCGGAAATGGTCGAGGACGAGCTTTTGCCGTGCGCGCAGCACTTCGGGTGCGGGGATGGCCAACGGGTCCACGGGTTCCTCCAAACCAGGCGAGCGCAGCCGCAATTTAATCCACGCTGTGGGTTTAAGGCAAGTGCGCCATGATGGAGCCGTGAACACCACGACCCGCCGGGGACGCCCGCGCAAGGGAGACGCCAGGCTGTCGCGGGAAGCGATCCTGACGGCCGCGCTGGAAGTAGCCGACGCCGACGGAGCGGCAGCGGTGAGCATGCGGACCGTCGCGCAGCGCCTCGGCGTGGACGCGAAGAGCCTCTATCACCACATCGACGGCAAAGAAGCCTTGCTCGACGCCGTCGCCGGGCACGTGCTCGGCGGCATCAACCTCCCGGAGCTGACCGGGCAGCCCGAAGAAGACCTCCGCGCGATCGCCCAGTCCTTCCGGAAAGCCACGCGCGCGCATCCGCAAGCCGCGGCGCTGGTCCTAACCAGACAGTTGCCGTCGATCGCCGCGCTCGCCCCGGTCGAGGCGGTGCTTTCGGTGCTGCGCAAGGCAGGCGCGTCACCCGAAGAGGCAGTGCACCTGCTGCGGTCGCTGCTGGCGGTGGTCGTCGGCCCGCTGCTGCGCGAGGCCGGTGCGGGACCGGCGTTCGGCGTCACCGACGAAGCCGGAATCGCCCACCGGCGCACCGAACTGGAGCAGACCGGACTTCCCGCCGTGGTCGAGTCCGCGCCGCATTTGGCCCGGTGCGATCACGAAGCGGAGTTCGCCTTCGCCGTCGAGCTGGCGGTGGCCGCCACGATGCAGCGACTCGCTACTCCCCGCAGGTGATCTTCGGCTGCGGGTTGTAGCGGACCGACCGCGTGTGCCGCGAAACTTCCCGGCCGGACGAGACGTCGCGCAGGATCCGGGTGTCGCTCGCGGTGAAACCGGGCGCGCCGTTGGACGCGTGGCAGTTCTCCGCCGGACCCGGTTTCGTCGGCGGCGGAGTCGGGTTCGTCCGCTCGCCGGGAACCGATTCGACGGTGTAGCGCTTGGTGCCCCACAGTTTCACCGTGATCGACGACGGCGTCCAGATGGTCTGGATCGCGACGCCGGTGTCCGAATCGTTCGTGAACTTAAGGTCGATCACGCTGGCGCCGTTGGGATTTTGGAACACGGTCGCTTCGCGCGCGGCCGGGTAGCGGCTGATGTAGTAGCTGTGTTCCTTGTGCCCGGCGTCCTTCATTCCGGAGAAATACGCCGCGTTGTACAGCGTGGTGGCGAACTGCGAAATGCCGCCGCCGACCTCGCGGGCGGGCGCGCCGTTCTCGATCACGCCCGCCTCGACGTAGCCCTGCGGACGCCCGCGCGGACCGGTGAACCCGTTGAGGCTGAACGTTTCTCCCGGTTTCACGATCGCGCCGTCGACCTTCTCGGCGACCACCCGGATGTTCGTGCCGGAATCGGGGGCGAACCCGCCGGTGCTGAATTCGCCGATGACTTCCTTGACGCCCAGCTTGTCCGCCTGCTCGGTGGTGACCTTCGCGGGCGTCTTCTTGTAGATCGCCTTGAGCTCGCGCGCATCGGTCTGCTTGAGCGTGTTCGGCAGCGGCTTGAGGCTCTGTTCCCAGTCGACCGTGTTGCCGTCCGCGGACGGTTCGACGACCGGTTTGCCGCCGGAGAACGCGATGGCCGCGTCCTTGCCCTCCTGCTCGGTGGACTTGAGCTGCGGCGCGAGCACGTCGGTGACCTTCTTCGGATCGACCTGCGGCGCGAGGCCGCCGCCGTCGCCGGGCACGAACGTGAGTGCTCCGGCGATCTGCTCCGGCGTCAGCGTCGCGTCCGCGCCTTCGCCCTTGACGACGATCGGCGCGGACACCGCGGGCTTGGCGAACTCCGCGAGCGCCCGCTGCACGCCCTCGGCAGTGGTGCGCACCGGCGTCGGCGCGACCGGAAGCGTCAGCTCGCTGCCCGAAGCCCAGCCGCTCAGCACCTTCGCCCGCGCGGCCGCGACGTCCAGTTTCTGCCCGGCCTGCGGCGGGACCGCGACCGGCGTGGTGCCGTCGAACCGGATCGTGCCCTCCACCGGCTCCCGGTCGACGCGGCCGCGTAGCTCCTCGAGCGCCGGGTCGAGCTTCTCGCTCTCGACGTGCGACACGACGCCCAGTTCCCGCGTGCTGAAGAACGAAGCGAGCCGGGTGAAGGGGTTGACCGGCTGGTCGCCCGCCTGGTCGAGGGTGCCGCTCCAGTCGAGCCCGAGCCCGGCCTCGGTCGGCGACAGCTTGGTGTGCGCGTTGCCCGCGGTGACGGTGAGCGGCTGGGTGAGCCGGGGTTCGATCTTTCCGCGCAGCTCGCGTTCGGCGACCGGCCGCTCCAGCCCGCCGACGTCCACGCCGGCCACGACGACGCCGCGCGGCACCCGGCCCTGGCTGGTCAGCAGGTCGATGAGGTAGGCGACGACCAGCACGCCGAGCACGCCGCCGCTGATCCAGCCGGCTTTGCGCAGGCCGCGCTTGCGCGGCGGGGCCGGAGGTTCCTCGGGCGGCACGACCGGCAGGATGTCGGTCTGGTCGCTGTCGGTTTCCGGCCAGCGCGGTTCGTACTGCACCTCACGACCCCTTCGATTCGCTGCGGTCAGGGTCACAGCGTACGGGCCGAGCCGGACATGCCGGACTACTGCCCCCAGCGGAACAAACCGGTCACCCCGCGTCCGGTTCCGGGTTGTCGCCGGCGCGGGCGAGAAAGTCGAAGTCGCAGCCCTCGTCGGCCTGCGTGATGTGCTCCGCGTACAGCGCACCGTAGCCTCGTTCGAACCGTGGCGCGGGGGCCGCCCACGAAGCGAGACGACGCTCGAGTTCGGTGTCGTCCACGTGCAGCCGCAAGGTCCGGGCGGGCACGTCCAGAGTGATCAGATCGCCGTCGCGGACGAGCGCGAGCGGCCCGCCGACGTGCGATTCCGGTGCCACGTGCAGCACGCACGCGCCGTAGCTGGTGCCGCTCATCCGGGCGTCGGAGATCCGCACCATGTCCCGCACGCCTTGTTCCAGCAGGTGCGCCGGGATCGGCAGCATGCCGTACTCGGGCATTCCCGGGCCGCCGAGCGGACCGGATCCGCGCAGTACCAGCACGGAATCCGCGGTGATGCCCAGCGCCGGGTCGTCGATGCGGTTCTTCAAGTCCGCGTAGTTGTCGAAAACCACTGCCGGACCGGTGTGCGTGAGCAAGGCGGGATCGGCGGCGATGTGCTTGATCACCGCGCCGCCGGGAGCGAGGTTGCCCCGCAGCACGGCCACGCCGCCCTCGCTGGCGACGGGATTGTCGCGCGGGCGGATCACGTCGTCGTTGTGCACGCGGGCGTCGGCGAGCGAGTCGGCGAGGGGGCGTCCGGTGACGGTGATCCGGTCGAGGTGCAGCAGGTCGGTCAGGCGGGACAGCAGTCCGGGCAGCCCGCCCGCGTAATAGAAATCTTCCATCAGCCAGTCGCCGCCCGGCCGGATGTTCGCCAGCACCGGCACCCGGCGGGCGATCGCGTCGAAATCCTGCAGGGACACCGAAATCCCGCTGCGCCCGGCCATCGCGATCAGGTGGATCACCGCGTTGGTCGACCCGCCGAGCGCCAGCACGGTCGTGATCGCGTCGGCGTACGCGCGTTCGTCGAGGATCTTCGCGATCGTGAGGTCTTCCCACACCATGCCCACGATTCTCGCGCCGCTCGCCGCGGCCATCCGGTGGTGCGCGGAATCGACCGCCGGGATCGATGCCGCGCCGGGCAGCGTCAGTCCCAGCACCTCGGCCGCGGACGTCATGGTCGACGCGGTGCCCATCGTCATGCAGTGGCCGGGGGAGCGGGCGAGGCCGCGTTCCAGTTCGGCCAGCTCGCGGTCGCCGATCGTGCCCGCGCGCCGCTCGTCCCAGTATTTCCACATGTCCGTGCCGCTGCCGAGCACTTCGCCGCGCCAGTGTCCGCGCAGCATCGGACCGGCGGGCACGAAAATCGACGGCAGACCGGCGCTCGCCGCACCCATCAGCAACGCCGGCGTGGTCTTGTCGCAGCCGCCCATCAGCACCGCGCCGTCGACCGGGTACGACCGCAGCAGTTCCTCGGTCTCCATCGCCAGCAGGTTCCGGTACAGCATCGGGGTCGGCTTCTGGTAGGTCTCCGACAGCGTCGCCACCGGGAATTCCAGCGGGAACCCGCCCGCCTGCCACACGCCGCGCTTGACCTGCTCCGCGCGTTCGCGCAGGTGCTGGTGGCACGGGTTGATGTCGCTCCAGGTGTTGAGGATGCCGATGACCGGCTTGCCGAGGTGTTCCCCCGGCTCGTAGCCGAGCTGCCGGGCGCGCGTGCGGTGGCTGAAATTCCGCAGGTCGCCGCCGCCGAACCAGCGGTGGCTGCGCAGGTCCTCGGGTGCCTTCATGCTGCGCGTCCTCTCGGTCGACGGATGGCATCTGATATATGATCGTACGTGTCAACGCTCGGAGACGCTCGCCTGGTTGAATGTGCGGGGACGAGCGAGAAAGCCAGGAGGGTCGGCATGCCGTCCACGTTCAGCCTCCCCGCTTCCCGCACCGAGGTGGTGCTGGAGGAGATCCGGCGCGGCATCCTCGCCCGCGAGCTGGTGCCCGGTCAGCAGCTGGTGGAGGCGGAGCTGGCCGCGCGGCTCGGGGTGTCGAAGACGCCGGTGCGCGAGGCGCTCAAGGTGCTGTCCAACACCGGGCTGGTCACGTTCAGCCCGTACAAGGGCGCGTCGGTGTGCGTGGTCGACGCGGAGCTGGCGCGGTCGGTCTACGACGTGCGGATGGTCCTGGAGCCGGAAGCGCTGCGCCGCGCGGTGCGGGCTTCGGACCGCGCGTCGTTCGACGAGGCCGCGCAGGTCCTCAAGGAAGCTTCGGACGCGGATGCCGATCAGACCACGCTGAGCCTGCTGAACCGGCGGTTCCACCGCGCGCTGTACGCGGGCTGCGGCAACCCGCTGATGGTGTCGATGCTGGACGACCTGCGCGACCGGGCGGCGTTGATCACCGTGGTCGGCTGGGACGCGAAGCCCAGCTGGCGCAAGGAATGGAACGAGCACAAGGCGGTGCTCGCCGCCGCGAAGAAGGGCGACGAGGACGGCGCGGCCGAGCTGCTGCGCGCGCACATCGCGGCGTTCCTCGACCATGTGCTCGAAGCGATCGGGGAGGAGTGACGGCGTGCGGTTGCTGCTCGTCGCGGACACCCACCTGCCGAAGCGGGCGAAGGAACTGCCCGCGCAGGTCTGGGACGAAGTCGCGCAAGCCGACGTCGTGGTGCACGCGGGCGACTGGGTCGACGTGGACACTCTTGACGCTCTTGAGGCCCGCAGCGCCCGGCTGATCGGCGTGTACGGCAACAACGACGGCCCTGAATTGCGGAAACGCCTGCCTGAGGTCGCCCGGGAGACGCTGGACGGCGTCCGGCTGGCGGTGGTCCACGAGACCGGTGACGCGAAGAGCCGCGAGGCCCGGTGCGACGCGTTGTATCCCGACGTTGACGTGCTGGTCTTCGGGCACAGCCACATCCCGTGGGACACAGTGACGCCCGGCGGGCTGCGGCTGCTCAACCCCGGTTCGCCCACCGACCGGCGGCGGCAGCCGTTCTGCACCTACCAAACCGCGGAGATCCGCGACAGCCGGCTCGAAAACGTCGAGCTGCACGAGCTGCCCCGGCGCGGCTGAGCGGGTAGAACAGGAGTCATGGACCCGGCCCGCGCCCTGCGCGACATCGCCTTCCAGCTCGAACGCGCCGGTGAGCCGACGTACCGGGTGCGCGCGTTCCGTCAGGCGGCCGCGGTGGTCGAGCGGCTCTCTGAGGACGAGCTGGCGTCGCGCGTCGCCGCGAAGACGCTTCAAGCGTTGAAGGGCATAGGCAAGGCCACTGCCGGGGTCATCGAGGACGCGTGGCACGACCGTACGCCCGCGTACGCGGCGAAGGTGCCCGCAAGCAAGCTGCCGGACGGCGGTGCGCTGCGTACGGCCCTTCGCGGCGACTGCCACACGCACTCCGACTGGTCGGACGGCGGCAGCCCGATCGCCGAGATGGCCGAGACGGCACGCGACCTGGGGCACGAGTGGATCGTGCTCACCGACCATTCGCCGCGGCTGACCGTCGCGCGCGGCCTCTCCGCGGAGCGGCTGCGGGCGCAGATGGACGAGGTCGCGCGGGTGAACGAGCAGCTGGCTCCGTTTCGCCTGCTGCACGGCATCGAGGTCGACATCCTCGACGACGGTGCGCTCGACCAGACCGAGAAGCTGCTGGACCGGCTGGACTTCGTGGTGGCGAGCGTGCACTCGAAACTGCGGATGCCCGCGCGGGAGATGACGCCGCGGATGCTGGCCGCGGTCGAGAATCCGCACGTCCGCGTGCTCGGGCACTGCACCGGACGGCTGGTCGGCGGACGCAGCAGGCCGGAGTCGCAGTTCGACTCGGAGAAGGTGTTCACCGCCTGCCGCGAGAACGGGGTGGCGGTGGAGATCAACTCGCGGCCGGACCGGCTCGATCCGCCGATGCGGCTGCTGCGCCAGGCGGCCGAGCTGGGCTGCGAGTTCGCGATCGACAGCGACGCGCACGCGCCCGGTCAGCTCGATTGGCAGGCGTACGGCTGCGAGCGCGCGGAAAAGGCGGGCATCGGCCCGGACCAGGTGGTCAACACGCGGACGGCCGAGCAGTTATTGCGATGACGGGCTTCCGCGCGGGATCGAGCCAGCGCAGGACAGCGACGAGGTCGTCGGGTTCCAGCGCGACGCAGCCAGCGGTCGGTCCGCCGGTGGCGACGTGCAGGAAGAACGCCGAACCGGCACCGGGCACGACGGGCGATCGGTTGTAGTCGATCACCACCGCGTGCGCGTATGCCGGACCCGCGGCACCGAGGTTCTCTCCGGCGGTTTCGTCGAAGGGACCTGAGGCGCCTCGGTAATGCGTGTTGTAGAGCGGAGAGTGCACATCGGACACCCACCAGTCCGAAGTGGTCACTTGCCGGTAGGGGAGCCGGGTGCCGGGATTCGCAGCGATGCCGAACGCCTCGGTGAGCGGCCAGGTTCCAGCGGGCGTAACGGAAATCCCTTCGCGCGCGACACCGATTCCTTGCGCGCCGACCTCCGCTGGGTACGGACCGAGAGTCCGTACCCAGCGGCCGCGGTCGTGGTCCCACCCGGACGCGCTGTGCGCGTCGACCGCGAGAATCTGCTGGGGGTTCAGTTGATTTCGTACGGGTCGCCGTAGACCTTCCACTTCAGCGGAGTGTGCAGATCGAGGTTGCCGTCGTTGAGGAACACCAGCTGCTCAGTGTCGACGCGGGAGGTGTCCGCGTGCGCTTCTTCCTTTTTCATGACCACCTTGCGCGCGTCGAGGAACGCCTTGAGGTAAGCGGTTTCGTCGCCGCCTTGGGCGGGCGGCTTCGCCTGCGACAGCGCGGCGTCGCGGATGCCGCCGAAGCTGTCGGTGCTCGTTCCGGGGCCGTGCATCACGATGGCGTCGTAGTAGATGAACTGGCCGAGCGCGCCGAGACCGTCCGACTTGGCCTGGTTCACCGCGGGGTCGAAGTACACGCGGTCGCGTTCGGTGTTCTGCGCGGCCTGGAATTCCTCGGTGCCCGCGGCTCCTTTCCACGCGCTTTCGAAGGCGGAGCCGAGACCCTCGTGCGAATCGGAGCCGTTGACTTTCTCCAGCGCGGGCAGGAATTTCGCCAGCGGGTTGTCCGGCACCGCTTGGGTGTAGGCCCGCACCAGTTCGAGCATGTCGCCGGTGCCCGAGCAGAACCCGATGATGCCCGCGGTGTACCCGCGGCCGTCCTTGATATCCTCGATGTAGGCGTATTGCTTTTTCCAGTCGAGCGACGAGTTTTCCGCGCTCGACACCAGCTGCATCGCGATCTCCTTCTTCTCCGGAGACGCGAGGTCGCCGCCCGAACCCAGCACAGACGCCGAGGCGGCGAGCGGGGCGGGCACGGCGGCGGCCGAGAGACCGGGGGTGCTGAACACGAGGGCGAGGGCCGAGGCAGCCGTGAGACCGGCGACCAGCGTGGGCCGCATCGTCTTGCGCATGAGGGGAATCCCTTTCCGCGGTACGTGGGCAAGGCGGCCGGACCGGCGAATGGACCGGTTCCGGGTACTGCTGCGGCGTAGCGCCACGATAACCGAGCGTGAAGCGGCAGGGCAAGGGATGCGCCGAGGTTTCACGGATGTGAATCTCGCTGGTCCACTATGGACGATAGAAACTGCCTGAAAGCGCGCGAAAAACAGCCAGGGCAACCGGATCCGGCACCAGTCTGTCTATTGTGGACTCAAGACGGAGCGTCCGGCACACATTAAAGACATGGTAAACTTGCCCCGAGATGACGACTGCTGCCGCCGCTTCCGCGCCGCGGCACCGGTCCATCCTCGTCCTGCTGCTCGCCGCGCTGCTTCTGCTGGGCGTGGCCGTCCCCGGCCCAGGACCGGCAGGCCCGCGCCCGCTCGACCCCGCACCTGTCCTGGTTCAGGAACAAGGCCCGCATCTGGTTGCCGCGCACCCGCTGCCGCTCGCCGACGCCCCGGGCGAAATCCGCCTTGCCCGGCCGGATCGGCGCACCGTCCCGGCCGCCGCCACGTCGCCGGTCGAACTGGATCGCGCACCCGCGCCCGCCGCGGCGCGAGCCCCTCCCTGCTGCTGAGTACTCGCTCCCCGCCTGTACCCGGCTCTTGAGAGGACAACCATGAGCAACGGTCATGCTTTGCTGGCCGTCGGCGGCGCGTTTCTCGCCGCCGGCGCCCTCGCCCGCGTCGGCTCCCGGATCGGGCTGCCCACGATCCCCCTGTTCATGCTGGCCGGTTTCGTCTTCGGCCCGCACACCCCCGGACTGTCCCTTGTGGACGATCCGGCCGAGTTCGGCGTCCTGGCCGGGCTCGGGCTCGTGTTCCTGCTCTTCTATCTCGGACTGGAGTTCTCGCTCGACGACCTCGCCCGCGGCGGCGCCAGACTCGCCTGGGCGGGGCTGGCGTACCTGGTGCTGAACGTCGGCGGCGGGCTCGCATTCGGGTTCGCACTGGGCTGGGGCGCGCGCGAGGCGCTGGTGATCGCCGGCGCGATCGGCATCTCGTCCTCGGCCATCGTCACCAAACTGCTTCTGGAAACCCGGCGGATGAACAACCGGGAATCCCGCCTGATCATGGGCATCATCGTGCTGGAGGACCTGTTCCTCGCGCTGTATCTGGCGCTGCTGCAGCCGGTGCTGAGCGGCGCGGACGGATTCGGCGCGGCGCTCGCCGACTTCGGCAAGGCGTTCGGCTTCCTGCTCGTGCTCGCCGCGCTGGCCCGCTGGGGCGGACGGCTGGTGTCGCGATTGTTCGGCTCGGCGGACGACGAACTGCTCACCGTCTGCTTCGTCGGCGTGGCCGTGCTCGGCGCCGCGGTGGCCGAGGAAGTGGGCGTGTCCGACGCGATCGGCGCGTTCATGGTCGGCATGATGCTCGGCAATTCCCAGGTCGCGCCGCGGGTGCACAAGCTGGTGCTGCCGCTGCGGGACGCGTTCGGCGCGTTGTTCTTCTTCATCTTCGGGCTGTCGATCGACCCGGGCGCGGTCGGCACGGTCGTCCTTCCGGTGCTCGCCGCGGTCGCGCTGACGCTGGTGCTCAACCTCGCCGCCGGGGCGTTCGCCGCCCGGCTGCACGGCTTCGACCGGCAGGAGGGCGTGAACATCGGCCTGACCGTGCTAACCCGGGGCGAGTTCTCGCTGGTGCTGGCGTCGATGGCGACCGCGGCCGGACTGGACTCGCGGGTGGCCCCGTTCGTCGCCGGGTATGTGCTGCTCCTGGCGGTGATCGGACCGCTCGCCGTGCTCCGCTCGGACCGGCTGACCTGGCTGCTTCCGGCCAAGCTGGTGCGGCCGCGCCCGGCCCCGGTGCCGTGAGCCGGGGACGCCGGGCTGTCACTCGCGGCATATTCGGAAGCCACGACGGTCACGCACGGCTATCCTTGGCCCAAGTATGTCCACTCCATCTCCCCTCGCAGAGCTGCGCGCCCAGCTGCCCGAATTGATGCTGCGCGACGAGCACCGGCTCCGCCGTCGTCTCGACGGCGCGCGCCGGTCTCGCGACAAGCAGCAGACGGCCGAGCGCATCGCCGCCGACGTCGAAACGGCGCTGCTGCGCGTGCAGCAGCGCCGCGAAAGCGTGCCGAAGATCGAGTACCCCGCCGAGCTGCCGGTCAGCAGGCTCAAGGACGAAATCGGCGACGCGATCCGCGACCACCAGGTCGTGATCGTCGCGGGGGAGACCGGGTCGGGCAAGACCACGCAGCTGCCCAAGATCTGCCTGGAGCTGGGCCGCGGCGTGCGCGGGCAGATCGGGCACACCCAGCCGCGCCGGCTGGCCGCGCGCACGGTCGCCGACCGCATCGCCAGCGAGCTGAACACCGAACTGGGCGACACCGTCGGCTACAAGGTCCGGTTCACCGACCAGTCCGGCCAGGACACCCTGGTCAAGCTGATGACCGACGGCATCCTGCTGGCCGAGATCCAGACCGACCGGATGCTGCGCCAGTACGACACGCTGATCATCGACGAGGCGCACGAGCGCAGCCTCAACATCGACTTCATCCTCGGCTACCTCAAGCAGCTGCTGCCGCGCCGTCCCGACCTGAAAGTCGTCATCACCTCGGCGACCATCGACCCGGAACGGTTCTCGCGGCACTTCGACGACGCCCCGATCGTCGAGGTCTCCGGCCGGACCTACCCGGTCGAGGTGCGCTACCGCCCGCTCGTGGACCCGGACGACCCCGAGGGCGACCCGGACCGCGACCAGACGCAGGCGATCGCCGAGGCCGTGCGGGAGCTGTCCGGCGAAGCCCCGGGCGACATCCTCGTGTTCCTCTCCGGCGAACGCGAGATCCGCGACACCGCGGACGTGCTGAACCGGCTGGAACTGCGGAACACCGAGGTGCTGCCGCTGTACGCGCGGCTGTCCGCGGCCGATCAGCAGCGCGTGTTCCAGCGGCACACCGGACGGCGGATCGTGCTGGCCACGAACGTCGCCGAGACGTCGCTGACCGTGCCCGGGATCAAGTACGTGATCGACCCGGGCACCGCGCGCATTTCGCGCTACAGCCACCGCACGAAGGTGCAGCGGTTGCCGATCGAGGCAATTTCGCAGGCGTCGGCGAACCAGCGCAAGGGCCGCTGCGGGCGTACCTCCGACGGCATCTGCATCCGGCTGTACTCCGAGGAAGATTTCGAGTCGCGGCCGGAGTTCACCGATCCGGAGATCCTGCGGACGAACCTGGCGTCGGTCATCCTGCAGATGACCTCGCTCGGCCTCGGCGACATGAACGCGTTCCCGTTCGTGGAGCCGCCGGACCGCCGCCAGGTCACCGACGGCGTCCAGCTGTTGCAGGAACTCGGCGCGTTCGAGACCGGCGATTCCTCGAAGCTCACCGAGGTCGGCCGCAAGCTCGCCCTGCTGCCGGTCGACCCGCGGATGGGCCGGATGGTGCTGGAGGCCGCGCGGAACGGCTGCGTGCGCGAGGTGATGATCATCGCCGCCGCACTGTCCATTCAGGACCCGCGCGAGCGACCGGCGGAGAAACAGCAGGCCGCCGACGCGCAGCACGCCCGGTTCGCCGACCCGACGTCGGACTTCCTCTCCTACCTCAAGCTGTGGGACTACGTCAGCGAACAGCAGAAGACGTTGAGCGGCAACCAGTTCCGCCGGATGTGCCGCGCCGAGTACCTGAACTACCTGCGCATCCGCGAATGGCAGGACATCTTCGGCCAGCTGCGCCAGCTCGCCAAACCGCTCGGCATCACCCTCAGCACCACGCCCGCCGAACCGCAGCGGGTGCACACGGCGCTGATTTCCGGGCTGCTGTCGCACATCGGGCTCAAAGACCCGGCGAAGGGCGACTACCTCGGCGCGCGCGGAGCCCGGTTCTCGGTGTTCCCCGGTTCGGCGCTGTTCAAGAAGCAGCCGCGCTGGGTGATGTCGGCCGAACTGGTGGAGACGTCGCGGCTGTGGGGCCGGGTCAACGCGCGGATCGAGCCGGACTGGGTCGAACCGCTCGCGCAGCACGTCGTGAAGCGTTCGTATTCGGAGCCGCACTGGGAGCGCAAACAGGGCGCGGTGATGGCGACCGAGAAGGTGACGCTGTACGGCGTGCCGCTGGTCGCCGACCGGCGGGTGAACTACGGCCGGATCGACCCGGAGATCTCGCGCGCGATGTTCATCCGGCACGCGCTGGTCGAGGGCGACTGGCAGACGAACCACCGGTTCTTCGCGGAGAATCGCGCGCTGCTGGACGAGGTCGAGGACCTGGAGAACCGGGCCCGGCGGCGCGACATCCTGGTGGACGACCAGACGCTGTACGAGTTCTACGACGCGCGCGTGCCCGAGGACGTCGTGTCCGTGCGGCACTTCGACAGCTGGTGGAAGAAGGCGCGGCGGACCGAGCCGGATCTGCTGTCCTTCGAGAAGTCCATGCTCATCAACGAAGTCGCGGGCGCGGTCCGGGAATCGGACTACCCGGACTCGTGGACGCAGGGCACGCACGTCTTCAAGCTGACCTACCAGTTCGAGCCCGGCGCGGACGCCGACGGCGTGACCGTGCACATCCCACTGCCGGTGCTGAACCAGGTGACGCCGGACGGTTTCGACTGGCAGGTGCCCGGCCTGCGCGGAGAATTGGCGACCCAGCTGATCAAATCGCTGCCGAAAGCGTTGCGGCGCAACTTCGTCCCGGCCCCCGACACCGCCGCCGACGCGCTGACGCGAATGTCCCCTTCGGACGGCCCGCTGCTCGACATCCTCGGCGACGAACTGCACGCGATGCGCGGCATCGACATCCCGCATTCGGCGTGGGACCTTTCGGCGGTGCCGGACCATCTCCGGATGACCTTCCGCGTGGTGGACGAGCGCGGCAAGCGGGTGGCCGAGGGCAAGGATCTGGACGAGCTGAAACGCCGCCTCGCGCCGCGCGTGCGGGAGACGATTTCCAAGGCCGCCAACAGCATCGAGAAGGCCGGCCTGGTGCAGCCGTCGTTCGGCGAACTGCCGAAGGTGTTCGCGTCCACCCGGCGCGGCCACGACGTGAAGGCGTACCCGGCGCTGGTGGACGAGGGGTCGTCGGTGGCCGTGCGGCTGCTCGACACCCCGGCCGAACAGCAGCACGCGATGTGGACCGGCACGCGGCGGATGCTGCGGCTGAACCTGAACTCGCCGATGAAGTTCATCACGCGGTCGCTGTCGAACTCCTCGAAACTCGTGCTGAACCGGAATCCGCACGGCAGCGTGGCGGCTCTGCTGGAGGACTGCGTCGACTGCGCGGTGGACGCGCTGATGGCCGCGGCGGGCGGCCCGGTCTGGGACGAGGCGGGTTTCGCCGCGCTGCTGGACAAGGTGCGCGCCGGGTTGAACCCGAAGGTGCTGGAGGTGCTGACGGAGGTCGAGCGGATCCTGCGCGCGGCCATCGACGTCGAAACGCGCCTGGCGGACACCCGCGGCCCAGCCGAGTCGCTGGCGGACGTCCGGCGCCAGCTGGACGGCTTGGTGCACGCGGGCTTCGTGACGGAAACGGGGGCCGACCGCCTGCCGAACGTGGTCCGCTACCTGCGCGGCATCGAGCGGCGGCTGGAGAAGCTGCCGCTGGAGCAGACCCGGGACCTGCAGCGCATGGCCGACGTCGCGTGGATCACGAAGGAGTACGAGGACGCGGTGGCCGCACTGCCGCCGGGGACGTCTTCGCCCGCGCTGGCGGAGGTGCGGTGGATGATCGAGGAGCTCCGGGTGAGCTTCTTCGCGCAGACCTTGGGGACGGCGCATCCGGTGTCGCTGAAGCGGATCACCAAGGCGCTGGACGACGCGCTGGCCTGAGCCCGCGGTCTTGGCTGACGCTGGCCGGACCGGGGTGCGGTTGTTCGGCGGGGCGCGGTCGTGCGGGCGTTTAGGGGCGGCGCGGCTGGCCGCGCAGCGGTAACCGGTGCGGCGGGGCTGTCGTTCGCAGAGCCCTCGGTCCCGGCTGATGCTGTTCGGGGTCTTGTGTGGTTGTTCGGCGGTTGCGTGGTCGTGTGGGCGTTTGGCGACGGCGCGTCTGGGCGCGCAGCCGTGACCGGTGTAGCGGACTGCCGTTCCGCAGGGCCTTCGGACTCGGCTGACGCCAAGATTTTGGGCGGCGAGGCGTCGTTGCGGCGAGTTGCCGTGCCGTCAGGCAATGCGCTCGCCGAACCGCGCCAGCTGCGCAGCTCACTCGCTGAGACATCGTCACCAGCTCCGGAGCATTGGCCCAGCGTGAAGCAACGGCTCGTGGCCGAAAGCTGCTGCGACCCCGGGCGCACTTGGATCACCCCGGCGGCGCAGCCTGACTGAACGCGAAAACGGTCAGATCCTCACTTGGCCTCCGCATATGTGTCTACCGGCTTCGCGTGCATCGGAAACCGCACCGGACACGCCTCTCCGAAAACCAGCCGGGCGGATTCCTGAATCGACGCTTCCACAATGGCCGCCACCTCGTCCGCCAGTTCCGCGGGCGCATGCACGATCACCTCGTCGTGCAGGAAGAACACCAGATGCGCCGGATCGGGCAGCCGGCGGCGGAGGGTGGCCAGCAGCACCGCGGTCAGGTCGGCCGCGCTGGCCTGCACTACGAAGTTCCGCGTGAACCGGCCCCAGCTGCGGGACGCTCGCCGTGCGCGGGTTTCCGTTGCCTCGTCTTCGGTGAGGCCGCCGGTCAGGGCTCGCCAGGCGGCGGACGGGGCCGGGGAGGTGCGGCCCAGCCGGGACCGGACCCGTTCGCCTCGTTCGCCCGCCGCGGCGGCACGCTCCACATAGGACACCGCGTCCGGGAAACGCTGCCGCAGCAACGCGAGCAGGGGTCCGGCCTCGCCGGAGGTGCCGCCGTACATCGCGGACAGCATGGCGATCTTCGCGCGGGAACGGTCGTCTCGCGTGTCCCCGGGGCGGAGCGGGACGTAGCGGGTGCCGGAGAACAGGGCTTCCGCCAAGCGTGCGTACAAATCGGTCGCCGCGGCGACTTCGGCCAGGCGGCGATCTCCGGACAGGGCGGTGAGGACGCGTGGCTCCAGCTGCGCGCCGTCGGCGACGACGAGTTTCCAGCCGGGGTCCGCGGCCGCGCACGAGCGGAGCGCGCGCGGGATCTGCAGCGCGCCGCCGCCCCGGGTGGCCCAGCGGCCGGACACCACGCCGCCGACCACGAAGTGCGGGCGGAAGCGGCCATCGGCGACCCATTCGTCCAGCCACGCCCAGCCGTTGGCCGAGTGCAGCCGCGACAGTTCCTTGTACTCCAGCAGCGGCGCGATCGCCGGATGGTCGATGTCCCGCAGCAGGTATTTCCGCGCCGCCGGGATTTCGATGCCCTCCCTGGCCAGCGCGCGGACGACGCTGGCCGACGAATCGGGGTTGACCGGCCGGCCGCCCAGCGCCGCCGAGATTTTCGCGGCGAGCTCGACCAGGGCTTTCGGACGCTGACCGGCGGGTACGCGCGGCCCTAGGCGTTCTTCCAGCAAGTGCAGGTGCCGGTCGGCGCGCCAGGGCAGCCCGGCGGCGGAGATTTCCGCGGCGGCCAGCGCGCTCGCCGACTCCGCCGCGAGCAGCAGCCGCATCCGCGCGGGGGTCTCGGTGGCGGCGACGCGTTTCTCCTGTTCGGCCAGGACCCGCCGGGCAGCGGCCGTGACCGTGACTCCTGGCGGCAGGCCCGGGCCGCGCGGAGAGAACAGCGTGGGCTGCGCTTCCTCGCCGAAGGCCGGGCCGTCGTCGGGCGGTTCCTCCCCGTTCGCCCGCGCCCACGCGGCTCGCAAACTGCGCGATTCGCCCTCCCGGCCCTCGTAGGCGAGCAGCAGCCCTTCGGCGAGCGACAGGTCGTGGCACCGGCCCAGCCGCACCCCGGCCTCGATCAGCGCGGGGTAGACCTCCTCGGCCGAGGGCAGCACCCAGCGCGGGCTCTCGGCCGCTTCCAGCCGCCGCACCTCGGCGGCCCAGTCGGCGCGCGAAAGCCCGCGGAGGGTCCCCGCGGGGCCCTCGATCGCGTAGCCGGAGTCCTCCTCCCGGCCGGTGATCACCTGCACCGTCACATTGTGCGGACCAGCACCGACAATTTCCGCGCACCCGCCGCCCCGGTGGTCCGCGACGGGCCGGAGATCCCCGCGAAAAGCCCTTCCCGGACAGTCCGTGACCGGCACCGGAAATTTCCTCCCCGGCCGGGCACTGGTGCGCGGCCGGGCCTTGCTTTACTGTCGAGTAACTCCCATACCGGCGGTACGGAGTCCGTCGGCGTGGGCGCTCCCGCCGCAGCAATGGAGGTGCCCGGATGAGTGTGGCCGAGCTGGCCGGCCAGGTGGCCGGGAAGCTGACCGAGACCGTGCGCAGCGTCGAGGTGATGCGCCGCGCCGGGCTGGTCCCGTTTCCCCGGCTCGACGAGGGCTTGCGGTCCCTCGTCGCGATCCGCAAGTACGGCCCGTTCGCCGGCGCGAACCACATCGCGGCCCGGCGCGACGCGGCGGGCGTCGGGATCGTCGACGACCTCGGCCCGCTCACCTACAAGCAGCTCGACGACCAGTCCAACGCGCTCGCCCGGGCCTGGTCGCAGCGCGGCCTCGGCCCCGGTTCGGTGATCGCCGCGCTGTGCCGCGACCACCGCGGGCTCGTGCTCACGATGGCCGCCTCGGGCAAGCTCGGCGCGCGGCTGCTGCTGATGAACACCGGTTTCGCCAAACCGCAGTTCGCCGACGTCGCCCAGCGCGAGGGCGTCACCGCGCTCGTCTACGACCAGGAGTTCACCGGCCTGCTCGACGCGATCGACGAGAGCGTCGACCGCTACCTGGCCTGGGTCGACGAACCGGGCGGGCACGAAATCCCGGTGCTCGCCGAGATCATCGCCAGCACCGACGACCGGCCGCTGCCCGCGCCCGCCAAGCCCGGCGGGTTCGTGCTGCTCACCAGCGGCACCACCGGGACGCCCAAAGGCGCGCCGCGACCGCATACGTCCGCGCTGGCGTCGGCGCAGTTCCTGGACCGGATCCCGCTCCGCTCCGGCGAAGCGACCTTCATCGGCGCGCCCCTGTTCCACGGCACCGGGCTGTCGCAGTTCATCCTCAGCTTCGCGCTCGGCTGCACGGTCGTGATGCGCCGGAAGTTCGACCCCGAGGCCACGCTGAAAGGCGTCGCGACGCATCGGTGCACCGCGCTCGTTCTGGTGCCGACGATGCTGCAGCGAATCGTCGACCTGCCGAAGGAAGTCCGCGACCGCTACGACACCTCGTGCCTGCGGATCATCTTCGTCGCCGGGTCCGCGCTGTCGCCGGATCTCGGCAACCGGGCGAACGAGGAATTCGGCGACGTGGTGCACAACCTGTACGGCTCCACGGAAGTCGCGGTGGCGACGGTCGCGACGCCGGAGGACTGGAAGAAAGCGCCGGGCACGGTCGGCCGCGCGCCGGTCGGCTGTCGCGTCGCGCTGTATGACGAGCACGGAACCAAGATCACCGAGCCGCATGTGACCGGGCGGGTGTTCGTCGGCAGCGGGCTCAGCTTCGGCGGCTACACCGACGGCCGCAACAAGGAGATCATCGACGGCCTGCTCTCCAGCGGCGACGTCGGCCATTTCGACGAGGACGGCCTGCTGTTCATTGACGGCCGCGACGACGAGATGATCGTCTCCGGCGGCGAGAACGTCTTCCCGATCGAGGTGGAAAACCTCTTGGTGGAGCGGGAAGACGTGCTCGAGGCGGCGGTGATCGGGGTCGAGGACCCGGACTTCGGCGAGCGGCTCAAGGCGTTCGTGGTGCGCACCGAGGGCTCGACGCTGGACGAAGACGGCGTGCGCGAGTACGTGAAGGCGAATCTGGCGCGCTACAAGGTGCCGCGGGATGTGGAGTTCCTGGACGAGCTGCCGCGCAACGCGACGGGAAAGGTGTTGCGGACCAAGCTGAGCTGAGCACGGTCACGGGAAAAAGCCTCGCAGGTAAGGATCCGCGAGGACGCGGATTTCGCCGGGCGTCCCGGCGGCGCCAGCATCGGCGTAAGCGCGCAGGGCGGACCACACCTCGTGGGCGGTGCCGCGGTCGAGGGAGGCGCTGGGTTCGTCCACCACGAGCGTCTCCACGGGACAGACCGCTGCCTTGCAGGCGTCGTCGACGCTCCGACCGCGGAATAGCCTCTGCCGCTCGCCCAGATGCTCGCCTACGGTGCGCTCCGCGGCGAACGCCGTGACCCCGGACTGCGGCACCAGGCCGACGGTGCCGTTGATTCGCACGTCCCCGAGCTGCGTGCGGTCGCGGGAAGCGAACTCGCCAACGCCGCCGCGACCCGTCCCGCTGGCACCGTGAGACTCACCGAGTCCAGAACCGTCTCGCGCCAGCGTCCCGTGTCGACCAGAACGGTCAGCTCGCGCAGTTCGGCCGCCGGGTTCACGAACTCCAGCCGATGCCGAAGATCCCCGGCCCGAAGTCCAAGGCGATCGCGTGCACGCCGTTGCCGCTGTCGAGCCGCAGGCGGCGGCGGGACGGGGCTTCGTCGGTGGCGTTCGCGTACTGCCAGCAGCGGGCGGGCACCGCGGCCGGGTCGAAGCGGACCTCCAGCAGGTACTCGCGGACCGGGCGGCGGAATTCCCGGTAGTGCGTGGACCGGCAGTGCGGATACGGCGGCCCGGAGTTGCGCAGGGTGTACTCGATGAGGTGCGTTTCGCCGCGTTCCAGTGCGCGGTCGAAGAGCAGTTCGGCCACCAGGATGCCGTGGTCGTCGTCCACTTCGGCGCGTCCGACGCGGCAGTTGCGCACCGGCTGCAACTCCGGCACCGCGGTCGCGTCGCCCTGGGCGTACACCAGCAGCCAGCGGTCCTGACCGTCCGCACTGGACTGGAACACCGCGCGCGAGGTCACCGAGAGCTGCCCGCCGTCGGCCGCGATGTCGCAGCGGTCGTGCAGGCCGACGAGTTTCAGCTGGTGCTGCTGGTCCAGCGCGTCGGGCGCGCCGACGCGGTCCAGCAGCGGCTGCAGGATCTCGCGGGTGAAGGTGACCGGTTCCTCGCCCGCCCGGTCGCGCCTGCTCGCGCCGCGCGGACGGGGCGGCGGCAGCAGGCCGAGCAGCGCGCCGTCGGGCACGCCGAGGATTTCCTCCAGCATCCGCACCGCCGACAGCGACCCGGCCCGTTCCGGCTGGCGTTTGCCCGATTGCCAATAGCTGAGCGCGGTGACGCTGACCGCGGCGCCGCGGGCGCGCAGCCGCGCCTGGATCCGGTCCAGGGAAAGCCCGCTCGCCCCGATCGCGGCGCGCAGCGCGCTCGCGAACGCGGTCCGGGCACCTCCGTCGGTGTCCGGACCGGCGTGGTCCGCATGCCGCTGCGTCATGTGCCGCCGACCGCCCCCATAGGTAACCGACTGTGCCGAGCCCGACACAGGCACGGTAGCAGCCGCCGGACCAGGCGCACCGCCTCGGGACTCGGACGAACGGGCTAGTACTGGCAACTGGCAACCATTGCCGTGACCTGCGCGGTCGCGCTTCCATGGCCAGGACGGAACGCGCCGCCCCCGGCGCGTCCGGAGCCTCGGCCCCGGCAGCGCGGACCGCGCCCCGCGCCCGGCCGGCGGCCGCGCCCGGAACCGGTGGCCCGGCATGCCCCCAGAGGCCGGGCCACCGGTCATCCGTGCCGGATCCGCATGTCTAGCCGCCGCACCAGCTGGCTCGCTCGCACCGACGAGTGCACCGCGCTGTCTCGGCGGGTGCCGCGAACGCCGTCCCGCCGAAAATGCGTTCCCGGCGACCGGGAGAACACGCCTTCGACGCGGTCACACGGGACCGCCAGGACGGTTACCAGCGGGTAGGCTCCGGGCATGGTCTTGCGGCAGAACATCCTGATCACCGGAGCCAGCTCCGGGCTCGGCGAGGGAATGGCCCGGCAGTTCGCCGCCCGCGGCCGCAATCTCGCGCTGTGCGCCCGGCGCACCGAACGGCTCGACGACCTGGCCGCGCAGCTGCGCACCGCGTACCCGGGGATCACCGTCGCCACGCGCGCGCTCGACGTCACCGACCACGATCGCGTCTTCGCGGTGTTCGAGGAATTCCGGACTGAGCTCGGCAGGCTCGACCGCGTGATCGTCAACGCCGGGCTCGGCAAGGGACAGCCGGTCGGCACGGGCCGGTTCGACGCCAACCGGCAGACCCTCGAAACCAACCTCGTCGGCGCGGTCGCGCAGATCGAGGCGGCGGCGGGCATCTTCCGCGAGCAGCGCGACGGGCACCTCGCGGTGATCTCGTCGTTCATGGCGCTGCGCGGTTTTCCCCGCAACCTCACCGCGTACTCCGCGTCGAAGGCGGGGATCTCCGCGTTCACCGACGGTGCGCGGCTGGAGCTGAGCAGCCACGGCATCACGGTCACCGACGTCCGGCCCGGCTACATCAGCTCCGAGATGACCGCGCGTTCGACGAAACGCAATCCGCTGATGGTGTCGGCCGAAGCCGGTGCGCACGCGCTGGTCAAAGCGATCGAAGCGGAACCGAAGCGGGCGTACGTGCCTTCGTGGCCCTGGGTGCCGCTGAGTCTCGCGGTACGCTTGGCTCCGGGCCGGTTGCTGCGGAAGTTTCCCTGACGGGACGGCGTAAATGGGTGCGATCTACCTCATCCGGCACGGCCAGGCGTCCTTCGGCGCGGCGGATTACGACGCGTTGTCGCCTCTGGGTTTCGAACAGTCCACAGTGGTCGGTGCGGAGCTGAAACGACGCGGGGTCGAGTTCGCTCAGGTGCGCTCGGGAACCCTGGCCCGCCAGCGGGACACCGCGGCGACGGCGTTGAAAGCGCTCGGCTGCGACGTGCCGGTGATCGAGGACGAACGCTGGAACGAATACGACCACGTCGACATCGCGCGGCACCACGCGGGCGGTGCGCCGCAACAGGATTCGCGCGAGTACCAGCGGTTGCTGGACGCCGCGCTGACCGCGTGGGTCGACTCCGGCGACAGCGGTCCGTGCGCGGAAAGCTGGCCCGCTTTCCTCGGCCGCTGCACGGAGGCGCTGGCGGAACTGGCCGGCTCGCTGGGCAAGGGCGAAAACGGCCTCGTCTTCACCTCCGGCGGCGTGCTGGGCGCGGTCGCCGGGTCGTTGCTGGGCACGCCCGGGCCCGGGCTGCTGAAGCTGAACCGCGTCACCGTGAACACCGGCATCACGAAGCTGACGTCCGGCCGCGGCGGCGTGACTTTGCTGTCCTTCAACGAGCATCCGCATCTCGAAGGCGAGAACGCGCGGCTGCTCAGCTACCGGTAGGAGACTGGCGTGCGGTTCGGTGAGGTCACGATCGTCCCGGTGAACGGGCACGGTCCGGAAGACGTGGTCGTGGACGCCGAGGGCCGGGTCTACACCGGCGTCGACGACGGGCGGATCCTGCGCGTTTCCCCGGACGGACGGCGGATCGACCTGATCGGCGACACCGGCGGCCGCCCGCTCGGGCTGGAGCTGTACGGCGACGGCGAACTGCTCATCTGCGACGCCCGCGCAGGCTTGCTGACCATGCCGTTGAGCGGCGGCGAGACGACGACCCTCGCGACGTCCGGAGCCGGGCTGGATTTCGTGTTCTGCAACAACGCCGCGGTCGCCGCCGACGGGACGGTGTACTTCACGGATTCCTCGCGCCGCTTCGGCATCGACAACTGGCGCGACGACCTCATCGAGCAGACCGCGGGCGGACGGCTGCTGCGCCGCACCCCGGACGGCGCGATCGACCTGCTCGCCGACGGTCTCCAGTTCGCCAACGGCGTGGCGCTGCCGCCGGACGAGTCCTTCGTGGCGGTCGCCGAAACCGGCGCGTGCCGGGTCAGCCGGGTCTGGCTGACCGGTCCGCGCGCGGGCGATCGCGACGTCCTGATCGACGACCTGCCGGGCTTCCCGGACAACATCGCGACCGGTTCGGACGGGTTGATCTGGATCACCGAGGCCAGTCCGCGGCTGCGCGCCCTCGATGTCGTGCGCCGCCTTCCCACGCCGGTGCGGACCGCGGTGCGCGCGTTGCCGGATTCCCTGCAGCCCGCCCCGAAACGCCGGGTGGGCGCGCTCGCGGTCACGCCGGAGGGCGCGGTGGTGCGGGAACTGCGCGGCGAGATCCCGGGATTCCACCTGCTGGTGGGCATCCGCGAATACCACGGCCGCCTGTGGTTCGGCTCGCTGGAAGAGAACGCGATCGCCTACACCGATCTTTGATCGTCTTCTTGACTCTCACACCGTGTCAGCCGGTCAACCCGAAGACACCATGTTCACTATCGGAGACTTCGCCCGGCACGGCCGCGTCTCGGTCCGCATGCTGCGGCACTACGACGCGACCGGGCTGCTGCGCCCGGCCCGCGTCGACCCCGTCACCGGGTACCGCTACTACGCCGCCGCTCAGCTGGCCCGCCTCAACCGCGTCATCGCGCTCAAGGATCTCGGCTTCACTCTCCAGCAGGTCCAGGAGATCCTCGACGAGAAGGTCACCGTCGAGCAGCTGAGCGCCATGCTGCGATTGCGGCGGGCCGATCTGGAGGCGGCGATGGCAGCCGCGGCGGCCAGGCTGGTCCGGGTCGAGGCGAGGCTCCGAGCGATCGAAAGCGAGGGGCAGATGCCCGAGAACGACGTCGTCCTCAAGAACGTCCCCGGCGTGCGGGTGGCGGAGCTGACCGCGGTCGCCGCCAGTTTCGAGCCCGAGGACATCGGACCCGTCATCGGACCGCTCTACGAGGAGCTTTTCCGGCGGCTGGCGGCGGCGGGAATCGCGTGCACCGGATCCGGAGTGGCCTCTTACGAGGACGCCCCGCAGGCCGACGGCAAGGTCGTCGTCCACGCAGCCGTCGAGGTTTCCGCCCCGCTGCGGGACGGCGACGTCCGGGTCCTCGACCTGCCGCCCCTCGAGCAGGCAGCGACCATCGTGCACCGCGGTTCCATGGAGACCATCGATCCAGCGGCCCAGGCCCTGGCCCGCTGGATCGACGCCAACGGCTACCAGTCGACCGGCTACCCCCGCGAGGTCAACCTGGAGTGCCCGGAAAACCGCGACGACTGGGTGACGGAACTCCAGGCCGCGGTGACCCGGGCCTGATCAGCGACCAGTCCACTGTGGACTGCGACCGGCGGCCCAGGCGGCGTAGAACTCCTTGTGGTCCTTGGCGGTCATCAGCAACGCCTGCGTGATGGCTTCCAGTTCGATCGAGCTGCCGAGGTCGCTGTCGAGTTCGCGGGTGAGCAGCACCTTCGTGGTGGAGTACGCCAGCGCCGGGCCGTCCGCGAGCCGTCGCGCCAGTGCGGCGGCCTCGGCGGCGAGTTCGGCGTCCGGCACCACCCGGTTCGCCAGCCCGATCGCTTCGGCGCGCTCGGCGGGGAGTTTGTCGCCCAGCATCAGCAGTTCCGTCGCGCGGCCGAGGCCGACCAGGCGCGGCAGCAGGTACGCCGAACCCATGTCCGCGCCCGCCAAACCGACCTTGGTGAACAGGAACGCGAACTTCGCCGATTCGGCCAGGAGCCGGAAATCGCTTGCCAGCGCTAGAACGGAACCGGCGCCCGCCGCGACGCCGTTGATCGCCGCGATGATCGGGATCGGCGTTTCGCGCATGGCTTTCACCACCGCACCGGTCATCCGGGTGAATTCGAGCAGTTCCGCGGTGTCCATTTTCTGCAGCTCGCCGATGATTTCCTCGACGTCGCCGCCGGAGCAGAACCCGCGGCCCTTCCCGGTGAGCACGAGCACCCGCACGTCGCCGCGATGCGGCAGTTCGGCGACGAGGTCGCGCAGGTCGGCGTAGACGTCGAAGGTGAGCGCGTTGAGCTTGTCCGGCCGGTCGAAGGTCACCGTCGCGACCCCGTCGTCCACGGTGAACTCGAAGTGCTCCCACGAGTCCGTGAGCGGGGCACTGGCGCGGAACGGGCTCATTTCTGGATTCCTCCACCGTCGAGTACGAGGGTCTGTCCGTTGATCGCGGCCGCCTCCGGAGCGGCGAAAAACTCCACGGCGTAAGCGATTTCGCCGGGTTCGAGCAGCCTGCCGAGCGGAGAGGCGGCGGCGAGCGCGGCTTCCGCTCCGGCTTCGTCGCGGCCGGTCCGTTCGCGGATCCGGGCGACCGAAGTCGCGGTCATGTCGGTGCGCACGAACGACGGGCACACCGCGTTCGACGTGACGCCCGTGCCCGCCACTTCCGCCGCCACGGCGCGCATCAAGCCGACGGCCGCGTGCTTCGACGCGGTATATCCCGAGGTGTAACGCGCACCGGCCAGGCCCGCGGTCGACGCGACCGTGACGATCCGGCCGAAGTCGCGTTCCCGCATCCCCGGCAGCACCTCGCGGGTGCACAGGAACGCGCCGGTCGCGTTCACCTCGAACTGGCCGCGCCAGTCGTCGAGAGCGGTTTTGGCCAGCGGTGCGCTTGACGAAACCCCAGCGTTGTTGACCAGCACGTCGACTCGTCCGAGCTGGGCGAAGTACGCGCGGACGGCGGCCTCGTCGGTCACGTCGCATTCGGCGCTGCCGGGGGAGTGCACCGTCGCTCCGGCACGACGGAACCGCTCGGCGACGGCCGCGCCGATGCCGCGGGTGCCGCCGGTGACCACGACGACCCGGTCGGAGAAACTGCTCACTCCCAAAAGCTACACCGCAGCGGGCTGAGGTGTATAGAGTTGCCCCGTGCCCGACACCGAACCCGCCCGCACGCCCCAGGAGCTCGTGATGACGCTGCTGGGCAGCTACGTGCGCCCGCGCGAGAGCAGGCGCGTGTGGTCCGGCGGGCTCGTCGCACTGCTGCACGAGCTGGGGTTCTCCGACGGCGCGGCCCGGATCGCGCTGACCCGGCTGGTGCGCCGCGGCCTGCTGTCCCGCCACCGCGAGGGCAGGCTGGTGCACTATTCGCTGACCCCGCGCACGGTCGCCCTGCTCGACGACGGCGACCGGCGGATCTTCGGCCTCGGCCGGCGCGAGGAACCGGCCGGGACCTGGACCGTGCTGTGGCAGAACATCCCGGAAACCCGGCGCACGTCCCGCGAACGGCTGGTGCGGCGGCTGCGGTTCCTCGGGTTCGGCCCCGTTCAGGACGGCACCTGGCTCGCCCCGCACGACCGTGAGGCCGAGGTGCTCGCGCTGCTCACCGAACTCGAAGTCGCCGAACACGCCGGGCTGATGCTCGGCACCCCGTCCGCCGCACTGGACGTGCGCCGGCTCGCCGGACGGGCCTGGGACCTCGACGGACTGTCCGCCCGGTACGCCGCGTTCGTCGCCGAATTCGGCGAATGCTCGCGCGACCTCAGCGACGCGCGAGCATTCGCCGTGCGGACCAGACTGGTGCACACCTACCGCGAATTCCCCTCGCTGGACCCGGAGTTACCGTCTGAGCTGATCCCCGCGCCCGAGACCCGGGCGGCGGCGGTCGAGTTGTTCCACGACCTGTACTCGGCGCTCGCGCCACCCGCCCAGCGCCACTTCGACCGCACCCTGTCCACGAGATGAGGAACCCGATGACCGGACCCGACGACACCCAAGCCGCGCTCAGCTACACGTCCTATCTGGCGCTCGACGAGGTGCTGGCCGCGCAGCGCCCGCGCTCGGACGAACACGACGAACTGCTGTTCATCGTGATTCACCAGGTCTACGAGCTGTGGTTCAAGCAAATCCTGCACGAGGCCGCGTTCCTGCAGGAGAACCTCGAAGCGGGCAACACCGCGCATTCGATCCGCACGCTGCGCCGCATCCTGACCGTGCTGAAAGTGGTGGTCGCGCAGATCGACGTGCTGGAGACGATGACCCCCAGCCAGTTCACCAGCTTCCGCGCCCGCCTCGACGCTTCGAGCGGCTTCCAGTCCGGTCAGTTCCGCGAGCTGGAGGCGGTGCTCGGCCGCCGCGACGAGCGCGTGTTCGCGCACTACCCGGACGGCGGCGAGCAGCGCACCCGGATCGCCGACGCGATGCGCCGCCCGTCGGTGTTCGACTCGTTCCTGACCTACCTGTCCGGAAAGGGCTACCCGGTCGCCACGGACCGCGACGTGACCCGTCCGGTGGAGCCGTCGCCGGAACTGCAGGAAGTGCTGCTGAAGGTCTACCACGACGACGGCGGCCCGTCGGTGCTCGCCGAGGCGCTGGTCGACCTCGACGAGGGCCTGCAGGAATGGCGCTACCGGCACGTGAAGATGGTCGAACGCACGATCGGCGACAAGACCGGCACCGGCGGCTCGTCCGGCGCGACATACTTGCGCACCACGCTGTTCAACCCGATGTTCCCGGACCTGTGGGCCGTGCGGAGCCGGTTGTGACCACAGTGGAATCCTTGCGCGCCAAGAAAAACGCACTCGCCCCGCACTACTCGCGGTTCCGGGTCGCCGAGCGGCTGCTGCTGTCCTCGCATTCGCATCAGGCCTGGCCGGACGTCGCGGAAGAGGGGTTGCGCGAAGCGTTCGCCGACGCGGCGGAGGAAGTGGACGAGAAGTGGGGCCGGGCGTTCGCGAAGGCCGAAGAGCTGCGCGCCGGGTTCCGGCAGTGGTTGTCCGATCCGCACGGCGACTACGCGCTCGGTCACAACACGCATGAACTCGTGCTGCGGTTCCTGTCCGCGATCGACCTGCGGAAGCGGCCGCGATTGGTGACCACGGACGGGGAATTCCACACTCTGCGCCGTCAGCTCGCCCGGTTGGCCGAGGAAGGCGTCGAGGTCGTCCGCGTGCCCGCCGCCCCGGTCGCGACGCTGGCCGAACGGCTCGCCGGCCAGGTCGACGGCCGCACCGCCGCGGTGCTCACGTCGGCGGTGCTGTTCGAGACGTCGTGGATCGTGCCGGGCCTCGCGCATCTGGCTGATACGTGCCGAAGCCGCTCGGTCGAGCTGGTCGTCGACGCCTACCACGCGGTCGGCGCGGTGCCGTTCCCGTTGCACGACCTCGGCCTCACCAACGCGTGGGTGCTCGGCGGCGGATACAAATACCTGCAGCTCGGCGAGGGCAACTGCTTCCTGCGGCTGCCCGCGCACGCGCAAGAGCTGCGCCCGGTGATCACCGGTTGGTTCGCGGAATTCGGCGCGCTCGCCGACGAACGCCGCCCGGACGAAGTCGCGTACGCGGCCGGCGGCGACCGGTTCGCCGGAGCCACCTACGACCCGTCGAGCCACTACCGAGGCGCGCGCGTGCAGCGGTTCTTCGCCGAGCAAGGACTCACCGCCGAGTTCCTGCGCGAAGTGTCGCAGCACCAGGTCGGCCTGCTCACCCGCTGCTTCGACGAGCTCGGCCTGCCAGACGACGTCGTCACCCGGGACCGGGAGACCCCGCTGGAGGGCATCGGCGGCTTCCTCTCGCTGCGCAGCCCGGTCGCCGGGCGACTGTGCGAAAGCCTCGCCGCGCGCGGCGTGCGGACCGACAGCCGGGGCCATTACCTCCGGTTCGGTCCCGCGCCGTACCTCTCCGATGAACAGCTCGAGACCGCGATTTTCACCCTTCGGGAAGCTGCCGCGGATCTGGGGTGAACCTGCCGGGAGGCGGGTGGTGGCCGGAAGAACGGCGAAGTAGGTTGACGGTGTGCACTGTGGAACGGGCAACCCCCGTTTCCCCGGTGCGCACCGTTCACACATTTGCGCGGCCACGAGCCGCGTGGGAGACAAAGGAGTCACCACCGTGACCGAAGGCGTGTTCGGCCGGCACAGCGGCCATGAACAAGTCGTGTTCTGCCACGACGAGGCCAGCGGGCTGAAAGCCATCATCGGCATCTACTCCACCGCTCTGGGCCCGGCCCTGGGCGGCACCCGGTTCTACCCCTACGCCACCGAAGACGCCGCACTGGACGACGTTCTCGCGCTCTCCAAGGGCATGGCGTACAAGAACGCTCTCGCCGGACTCGACCTCGGCGGCGGCAAAGCCGTCATCCTCGGCGACCCGAACACGCTGAAATCCGAAGCGCTGCTGCGCGCGTACGGCCGCTTCGTGGAGTCTCTCGGCGGCCGCTACATCACCGCCTGCGACATGGGCACCTACGTGCGCGACATGGACATCGTCGCCCGCGAGACCCGGCACGTCACCGGACGCTCCCCAGAGGACGGCGGGGCCGGCGACTCCTCGGTGCTCACCGCTTTCGGCGTGTACCAGGGCATGCGCGCTTCCGCGGACCAGGTGTGGGGCGTCCCGGAACTGACCGGCCGCCGCGTCGGCGTGGCCGGGGTCGGCAAGGTCGGGCACATTCTCGTCGGCCACCTTGTCGAGGCCGGCGCGCACGTAGTGATCACCGATGTCGCCCCCAGCGCCGTGAACCGCACCCGCGCGGCGTACCCCGGCGTCGAGGTGGTGTCCGATGTGGACACCATGATCGAAACCGAACTGGACGTCTTCGCCCCGTGCGCGATGGGCGGCGTGCTCACCGACGAAACTGTTGCCGCCCTGCGCGCCCAGATCGTCTGCGGCGCGGCGAACAACCAGCTCGCCCACCCCGGCGTCGACAAACTGCTCGACGACCGCGGCATCCTGTTCGCCCCCGACTACCTGGTGAACGCGGGCGGCGTGATCCAGGTGGACGACGAACGGCACGGCTTCGACTTCGCCCGCGCCCAGCGCAAAACCGCGGCGATCTTCGACACCACGAAGGCGGTGTACGACTTGGCGAAGGCCGACGGCGTGCCGCCCGCCGCCGCTGCCGACCGCCTGGCCGAACGCCGGATGGCCGACGTCGGCCGCCTGCGCTCCATCCTCACGGTGTAACTGCCCGGACGTCCGTGAGGGGAACCCTGAGGGAATCAGATTCCCTCAGAGGGTGTTGTGGAACCTGGGCGGTTAGTTGTCGTGGTCTTCTGCTAGGCGGCGGGCTGCTTCGGTTTCGATGGGGCCGCGGGGTTCGATGTGCTCGTCGGCGAGGCGGGCGGCCATCAATCGGATCATCGCGAACTGGATCATCGCTTCGGCGTGGGCCGTCTTGCGTTCGTAGTCGCGTGCCAAGCGTCTCCCACCTCGTCAGCCAGCCGAAGGTTCGTTCCACCACCCACCGGCGGGGCAGCACTTGAAAGCCTGCCACATCAGCGTTCCGCGGCACCGCCACGATCTCGATGTCCTCCTTCTCCCGGGCCCAGTCGACGAGGGTGGCGTCCTTGGAGTTGACGTAGCCGCCGTCCACCCACACCAAGTCGAGCAGCGGAAACCGTGCCCGGATCCCGGCCGGAATCCGGCGGGCTCCGGGCCGGTCCTGCACCGACGCCGACGTCACGGCCACGCCCAGGATCAGCCCGAGGGTGTCGACCAGCAGGTGCCGTTTGCGGCCCCGCACGCGTTTGCCCGCGTCGTAGCCGGTCTGTTCCCCGCCCTCGCTGGTTTTTACCGACTGGGAGTCCAGGCTCGCGGCCGTGGGCTGCGGGTTGCGTCCGTCGCGTTCGCGGACTCGGTCGCGCAGCACGTCGTGCACACGAGCCCAAGTGCCGTCGGCGGTCCACGCCGCGAACACCCGATACGCCGTCGTCCACGGCGCGAGATCACGCGGCGCCAGCCGCCACGCGCACCCGCTGACCAGCACATAACTGATCGTGTCGATGACCAGCCGGCGGGAGTGGACCGGCGGTCGGCCGCCCAGACCCGGATGGGTTCTCGGCAGCAGCGGCTCGACCACCGCCCACTGCGCATCGGTCAACGACGAGTCATAACCCGGCTTGCACACACAGACGCACACCCGACTCGATGATCACCACGCCGGACCGGCTACCACAGCCGACACACCGAGCCGATCACCAGGTTCCACAACACCCTCTCAGGGTTCCCCTCACGAACCTCAAGTACCGACAGCCGCCGTTTCCTGCCACCAGCCAAGGACCTCGTCGGCGACGCCGGGCGCGGCCACCAGCAGGCCGTCCGTAGGCAGCGCCGCGTCCTCGCCGTGCTTGTCCAGCACGACCGCGCCAGCCTCGATCGCCATCGCGACTGAGCCCGCGACGTCCCATTCGTGGTAGCTGTGCAGCACCGCGGCAGCCGCGTGTCCGAGCGCGACTTGGGCGATCGACAGCGCGGCCGACCCCAGCACCCGCACCCCGGCGTGCGCGGCCGCCGCTCGTTCGATGAACTCGCCCATGCCCGGCCACGGTCCCTTGCGCGCCAATTCGGTGCACACGATCGCCCCGGCGGTACCCGAGCGGTCCACCAGCTTGAGCGGTTTCCCGTTCGCGCGGGCTCCCCGGCCGCGAGCAGCGGCGTAGATCTGCGCCCGGTACGGGTCCGCGACCACGCCCACCACGGGGCCACTCGCGTCGACCAGGGCGAGGCTGTAAGCGCACCAAGGCACTCCGGCGACGTAGTTCGCGGTGCCGTCCACCGAATCGACCACCCAGCGGTACTCCGCGACATCCGCGCCGTGGTCGGCACCGAATTCGTGGCCTACCACCGGGATTCCGGGGAACTCAGCGGTCAGTACGCGGCGGGTGTGCCGTTCCAGGATCCGATCGGTGTCGGTGACCCAGTCGAACGGCGAATCCAGCGTCGCCGGGTGGGCGCCGCGGCCGGCGGTCGCGGTGATCACGTCGGTGGCGTCGTTCGCCAGCCGCCCCGCGACCTCGAGCGCTCGGGAGAGCAGCCCGGGTTCCACGGGCCGCGACGGCCTGGAGGACAAGAGGGTCATGCCTGCTTAGTCTGGGCGTTCCTGGTGTCCGGGACACGACCGGAAGATGACATGTCGTGGCGAATTATTCGACGGTCGGTGCTCGCGCGCGGACGCTGCGGAGTGTTTCGCCACCGTTGGCCGGTCGGTTACGCGGGATTGGCCCGCCCTGCCTGCGGTTTTGCGACAGTGACGCCGTGCGAGTCGCCATAGTCACCGAAAGTTTCCTGCCCCAGGTGAACGGCGTGACGAATTCCGTGCTGCGGGTCGTCGAGCATCTGGTCGAATCCGCGCACGACGTGCTGGTCGTCGCGCCGGGGCCGGGTCCGTCGAGTTATCGCGGCGCTCCGGTCGTCCGCATTCCGGCGCTGGACTTCCCCGGCGTGAACTCGCTGCCGATCGGCCTGCCGACGCGCACCGTGCTGACCGCGCTGGCGGATTTCGGCCCGGACGTCGTGCACCTGGCTTCGCCGTTCGTCGTCGGGGCACGCGGGCTGGCCGCGGCCAGACGGCTGCGAGTGCCGTCGATCGCCGTCTACCAGACCGACATCGCCGGGTTCGCCACGTCGTACGGCTTCGGCATCGGCGCGCGGGCGGCCTGGCGCTGGGTGCGCCGCCTGCACTCGCGGGCCGACCGGACGCTCGCACCGTCTTCGGACTCGATCGAACAGCTGAAACTGCACGGGGTTCCGCGCGTGCACCGCTGGGCCCGCGGCGTGGACATCAGCCGGTTCTCCCCGGCGCACGCGGACCCGGCGCTGCGCGCGGAACTCGCGCCGAACGGTGAGTTGCTGGTCGGGTTCGTCGGACGGCTCGCGCCGGAGAAGGAGGTCGACCGGCTGACCGTGCTGGCCGGGATGCCGGGCGTGCGCGTGGTCGTCGTCGGTGATGGGCCGGAGCTTCCCGCGTTGCGGGAACGGTTGCCTGGCGCGGCTTTCCTCGGCGCGAAGTACGGCGAAGAGCTGTCGGTCGCGTACGCGAGCCTCGACGTTTTCGTGCACACCGGACCGCACGAGACGTTCTGTCAAGCGGTGCAGGAGGCGATGGCGTCCGGGCTGCCCGTGCTCGCGCCGGACGCGGGTGGGCCGAAGGACCTTGTGCTACCCGGCCGGACCGGGTATTTGCTGCCCGCTGAGCGGGAGTTGTTCGGCCCGGCGCTGGTTGCCAAGGTCAATGACCTGCGCGACGCGGCGTTGCGGGCCAGGCTGGGCGAGAAGGCGCGGAAAGTGGTCTTGGGCCGGACGTGGCCCGCGGTGTGCCGGGAGCTGGTCGGGCACTACGAAGCGGTGCAGGGCCGAGTCGCGCGTGCGGCTTGAGCCATGCACATCGTCCAGCTGGCGAACTTCTACGGGCCGAGGTCCGGCGGATTGCGGACCGCGCTGAATCACCTCGGCGCGGGGTACGTCGCCAGCGGGCATCGGGTGACGCTGGTCGTGCCGGGGCGACGCTATGCGGTGGAAACACTGCCGACGGGCGTGTGCCGGTATTCCCTGCCTGCCTTGCGGATTCCTGGCACCGGCGGCTATCGCGCCGTCGACCCGCAGCGGGTGCGCTCGGTGCTGCGGCGGCTGGAACCGGATCGGCTGGAGGTGTCCGATCGGCTGACCTTGCGGGGGATGGGCGTCTGGGCACGGCGGCACGGGGTGCCCAGCACGGTGATCTCGCACGAGCGGCTGGATCGGTTGCTGGAACAGTTCTTGCTGCCCGGGGCGATGGCCCGGCACGTCGCGGATGTCGCCAACCGGCGGATGGCGGCGTCGTACGACACGGTGGTGTGCACGACGGCCTTCGCGCACGCGGAGTTCGAGCGGATCGCCGCGCCTAACGTCCGGCGGGTGCCGCTGGGGGTGGATCTGGCGACCTTCGCACCGTCGATGCGGGATTCCGGGTGGCGGTCGGCGCTGGCCGAGGGCGCGGAGGCGTTGATCGTCCATTGTGGTCGGTTGTCGCCGGAGAAACACGTTGAACGGAGCGTGGATACGGTCGCGGAGCTGACCGAATCCGGGGCGCGGGTGCGGCTGGTGATCGCGGGGGACGGGCCGCGGCGGCGGGCGTTGGAGCGGCGGGCTCGCGGGCTGCCGGTGACGTTTCTCGGGTTCCTCTCCGGCCGCGGCGAGGTGGCCCGGTTGCTGGCCAGCGCGGACATCTCGCTGGCTCCGGGGCCGCACGAGACGTTCGGGCTGGCGGCCTTGGAAGCGCTCGCTTCGGGGACGCCGGTGGTGGTTTCGGCGTCGTCGGCACTGCGGGAGATCGTGCGACCTGGCTGCGGGGCGGCGGTGGACGATCACGCGCCCGCGTTCGCCCATGCGGTGACTGGATTGCTGGAGCACCCGGAGGACCTCCGGCGGGCGGCTGCTCGGGCGCGCGCCGAGGAATTCGCCTGGCCGAACTCGGTGCGGGGAATGCTCGCCGCGCTCGGCTGACCCCACTGCGGAAAGTCCGTGAGGGGAACCCTGACGGAATCAGATTCCGTCAGGGTTCCCCGCACGGACAACGAGCGGGTCAGGCGCGGTAGCCGGGGTGAATGCCGGGGGCCAGGTCGTGGGCGGCGGCGACGCGGGCCAGCAGCTCACGCAGCGTCGAACGTTCCTCTGTGGACAGTGCGGACATCAGCTCGTCCTCGTGCTCCGCGGCGGTTTTCGCCAGTTCCGCCATCGTTTCCTGACCTTTGCCGCTGAGGAAAACCGCGTAGAGGCGGCGGTCTCGCGGGTTGCGGCGGCGTTCGATCAGGCCTTGCTGCTCCAGGCCGTCGACCAGCGCGACCAGCCGGGTCGGCGGCGTGCCCAATTCCGCGGCCAGCACCTGCTGGCTTTCGCCCGGCCGCCGCGCGATCGCCCGGAGCAGTCCGGTCTGGGGCGGGGTCAGGCCGAGCTCCGCGACGCGTTCGGCGAAGCGCTGGGTCGCGTGTGCGCCCAGCTGGGCCAGCAGGAAGGCGCTGCCGAACGCCGGGGGTCCTTGCATGCCTTGAACCGTATCGCTTGACAATCGATTACACCACTGTAATCGTTCTAGTAGTGAAACTAATTGACCAGGAGGTTTGTCATGGCGATCGCGACTCGACAGCAGAGCGGCCCGCCGTTGCTGGCTCCGGCGCTGGCGTTCGGGGTGCTGACCGTCGCGTCGGCGGCGCTGGGAGCGGCGGGAACGCGGCCGGATTCCAGCGCGGCTGAGGTCGCGGAGTATCTCGGCGGCCACCAGGGCGTCGTGCGGTTGCTCGCGTTCGCGGTGTTCGGCGCGTCGGTTCCGTTGGCGGTCTGGGCCGCGACGGCTTACCGCAGACAACGGCGGCTCGGGGTCGCGGCTCCAGGCGCGGTGATCGGGCTGACCGGTGGCGTGCTGTCCGCGGCCGCGCTCGCGATGAGCGGGTTGATCACCTGGACCGCCGTGCAGGCCAGCGACACCCCGGCGGTGGCACGGGCGTTGACCAGCCTGGCGTTCGCGTCCGGCGGGCCGGGGTTCGTGGTGCCGCTGGCGTTGCTGATCGCCGGGATCGCGGTGCCCGCGTGGTTCCTGAACCTACTGCCGCGCTGGCTGTCGGCCGCCGGGCTGGCGGTCGCCGCGGCCGCGGTGCTGGCGTCGCTGTCGTTGCTGGCTCCGGCGTTGTATCCGCTGATCCCGGTCGGCCGGTTCGGCGGGCTCGCGTGGCTGATCGCCGCCAGCGTCCTGCTCCCGCGAGACCGCTCGGCACGGACGGACTAATCTCGGACCCATGCCCCGAGCGAGCCTGGACAAGGATCCGCACGAAGTCGCCGCGATGTTCGACGGCGTCGCGTCCGGTTACGACCGGGCGAACTCGTTCATGACGTTCGGGTTCGACCGGCGCTGGCGCACCACCACGGCGCGCGTGCTGGACGCCAAACCGGGCGAGAAGGTGCTCGACCTGGCGGCGGGCACCGGGGTGTCCACCGTCGAGTACGCGCGCGGCGGCGCCTGGTGCCTCGCCGCCGACTTCTCCGTCGGGATGCTCAAGGCGGGGCTGCACCGGAAGGTGCCGATGGTCGCCGCGGACGCGATGAACCTGCCGTTCGCCGACGACAGCTTCGACGCCGTCACCATCTCCCTCGCGCTGCGGAACTTCGTCGACACCAAGGGCGCGCTCGCCGAGATCCTGCGGGTGGTCAAACCGGGCGGCCGGCTGGTGATCTGCGAGGTGTCGACGCCCACCTTCGCCCCGATCCGGTTCATCTACCGGCGGTTCATCCTCAAGCTGCTCACCTGGGTCGGCAGCCGGTCCTCGACCAACCCCGAGGCCTACTCCTACCTGGCCGAATCGATGCTCGCCTGGCCCGATCAGCGCGGGCTCGGCGAGATCATCGCGAGCGCCGGATGGACCGAGGTCGAATGGCTGAACCTCACATTCGGCGTCGTCGCGATCCACCGGGCGCGCAAGCCTGCCTAAACTCGGCGGTATGACGACTTCGCGCCGCCGCAGCCCGGACCACGACGCCGAAGTGATCGTGGTCGGGGCGGGACCTGCTGGTTCGACCGCGGCCACGTATCTCGCCCGGGCGGGCGTGGACGTGCTGCTGCTGGAGAAGACCGAGTTTCCGCGCGAGAAGGTCTGCGGGGACGGGCTCACGCCGCGGGGTGTGAAGCAGTTGATCGATCTTGGGCTGGATACCAGTGAAGAGGCTGGGTGGGTGCGTAGCCGGGGGCTGCGGATCCTTACCGGGGATCTGACGCTGGAATTCGACTGGCCGGATCTCACGGATTACCCGCCGTACGGGGTCTCGCGTACTCGGCAGGACTTCGATGATCTGCTGGCGAAGACCGCGGTGAAGGCTGGGGCGCGGTTGTATGAGCGGACTGCGGTGACTGGGGCGATCACCAACGCGTCTGGGCGGGTGATTGGTGTTGAGGCGAAGGTGGGGCCGGAGAAGACGCCGGTGAGTTATCGGGCGCCGTTGGTGCTGGCTTGCGACGGGGTGTCTGCTCGGCTGGCGTTGAGCGTCGGGATTGAGAAGAACGAGAAGCGGCCGATGGGGGTCGCGGTTCGGCGGTACTACAAGAGTCCTAAGCATGATGACCCGTTTATCGAGGGGCATCTTGAGCTGTGGGACCGGTCTGATCCTCGGGATCCGAAGCTGCTGCCTGGGTATGGGTGGGCGTTTCCGCTTGGGGACGGGACGGTGAACGTCGGGCTGGGGATGTTGTCGACGTCGGCGTCCTTCCGGAATACGGATTACCGGGCGTTGTTGCGGCAGTGGCTGGACGGGACGCCTGAGGAATGGGGTTATCGCGAGGAAAACGCCATTGGCAAGGTCGGTGGGGCTGGGTTGCCGATGGGGTTCAACCGGACTCCGCATTACCGGGACGGGCTGCTGTTGCTCGGGGATGCCGGGGGGATGGTGAGTCCGTTCAACGGGGAGGGGATTTCGGCGGCGATGGAGTCGGCGCAGCTCGCGGCTGAGGCTGTGGTGCAGGCGTTGGCTCGGCCGGAGGGGGCGTCTCGGGAGCGGGCGTTGGAGGGGTATCCGCGGGCTGTCGGTGAGTTGATGGGCGGATATTACCGGCTGGGGAATGTGTTCGCGAAGTTGATCGGGAAGCCGAAGGTTATGCACGCGGCTACTAAGTACGGGTTGCGGGTTAATTCGATTCTTCCGTTGGTGTACAAGGGGCTTTCCGGGTGTTATGACGCTCGTGGGGGCGATGGGGTGGATCGGTTGATTGCGGCTTTGGCTCGGGTTACGCCTCGGCCGCGGTGATCTGGGGGTCTGTCGGCTCGTCGCCTGGCGGCGACATTGCGGGGTGTGGTGCGTGGGGCACCCCGAAGCCCAAGTGTGCTGACGGTTCGGGGGTGCTTGTCAAGGCGGGAAAGATGCCTTGACAAGCACCC
>NZ_JBVJOE010000009.1:119980-238019 GCF_055583325.1 Amycolatopsis sp. NPDC104775 | reverse complement strand
CCGAATGTCTTGGTTTTTTTTCTTTTTTTTGGTTGGTGGGACCGGTTGGGGCTCTCCCCCCCCCCCCCCCCCCGAACCGCAGAGAAGGCTTCGTATCGGGGTGTGGGGGAGGGGCTGGGTGCCTCGCTGTTTGGGTGTGCGGGCGGGGGTTGGGTGCCTCGCTGTTGGGGTGCTGGTTGCGGGTGGGTTACCCGGGTGGAGCAATCGGTTGTCCGGCCGGTCAGTGTGATGCGTCACAAGATCGAGTCGGTTCGGTGGGGTGGCGCGGTTCTTGAAGGGGCCTTTACCGCTGGTCTCGCCGTTGAGGCTGGGGGTGGGCCTGGGGAACCGCTCTGTGAAGTTAGGGCTGCCTTAGTCCGCAACCCCTAGGGACAAGAGTGTGACTCACGTCCTACACTCCCCCCATGCTTTGTGAATCGCTTCACAACCGCGACGTGTCGCTTGTGAACTATTTCACAAGCGTGCCGTGGTCCGGACACGGGCCGTAAGGGCGCCCTGACCCTCGGCGGTGTGACCCAGCTCCCTTAGGGTTCGCAGCCGAGGACTCGGACCACCACCCGAGAACAACCCGCAGCGGCGCGGAAAGGATGGCGAAGACCCCGTGCTGATGGTGCCCGTGCTGGCGCAGGCCGATCCCGGACCGGCAGCGCCCGGACTGAACGTGTATCTGCCGCTCGTCCTGCTCTTCGTGCTCGCGGCGGCGTTCGCCGTGTTTTCCGTGCTGCTGGGTCCGCTCGTCGGGCCGAAGCGGTACAACCGGGCGAAGACCGCGGCTTACGAGTGCGGCATCGAACCGTCGCCGCAGCCGCTCGTCGGCGGCGGCCGGATGCCGGTGGCCTACTACATCACGGCCATGCTCTTCATCCTGTTCGACATCGAGATGGTGTTCCTCTACCCGTTCGCGGTGAACGCCAACGCACTCGGTGTCTTCGGCCTGGTGGAGATCGTGCTGTTCATCGTGACGGTCGGGTTCGCGTACGCCTACGTGTGGCGGCGCGGCGGCCTGGATTGGAACTGAACCCATGGGCCTGGAAGAAAAACTCCCCAACGGCATTCTGCTGGCCAGCCTCGAGGGACTGGTCAACTGGGCACGCAAGAACTCGCTGTGGCCAGCCACCTTCGGGCTCGCCTGCTGCGCGTTCGAGATGATGTCGGTCGGCGGTTCGCGCTACGACATCGCGCGGTTCGGCATGGAGCGGTTCTCCGCTACGCCGCGCCAGGCCGACCTGATGATCGTCGCCGGCCGGGTGACTCAGAAGATGGCCCCGGTGCTGCGGCAGATCTACGACCAGATGGCCGAGCCCAAGTGGGTTCTCTCGATGGGCGTCTGCGCCTCGTCCGGCGGCATGTTCAACAACTACGCCGTGGTGCAGGGCGTCGACCACATCGTTCCGGTCGACATGTACCTGCCCGGCTGCCCGCCGCGGCCGGAAATGCTGCTCGACGCGATCCTCAAGCTGCACGCCAAGATCCAGGACGAGCCGATCAACGCCCGCCGCGCCGCGATTCGCGCGGCCAGCGGGGCCCGTACCGAGCTGATCCCGTCCTCGATCAAGTACGCGAAGAAGTGAGCACCGGTGCCTGAGAACCCCGAAGAGACTCCCGAAACCGGCGGCCCGCAGTCCAGCGCGGAGCGGCCCGAAGCCGGTCTCGAAGCGCACGGTCCCGGAGCCGCCGAACCGGTCGTCGCCGGTCGCGAGCGCAAGGGCATGTTCGGTGTCCGCGGCAGCGGGGACACCTCCGGTTACGGCGGCCTGCGGCTGCCCGCCTACAGCCCGCCGCCCGCGGAGCGTCCGTACGGCGGCTGGTTCGACGAGTTCGCCGACGAGTTCATGGCCGCCTTGGCGGACAACAAGATCCCGCCGTCGGCGATCCTCCAGACCACCGTCGACCGCGGCGAGATCACCTTCTACGTCAGCCGCGAGCACCTCGTCGACATCGCCAAGGTGCTGCGCAACGACCCGGGCCTGCGGTTCGAAATGCTGATCGCGGTCACCGGCGTCGACTACGGCGTGGACGTCCCGCAGCGGATGCACACGGTCTACGACTTCCTGTCGATGACCTACCGCCGCCGGATCCGGCTCGAAATCACCATGGACATGGACGACCTGCACGTCCCGTCGCTGGTTCCGGTCTACGCGACCGCGGACTGGCACGAGCGCGAGGCCTACGACATGTTCGGCATCGTCTTCGACGGCCACCCCGGGCTCACCCGGATCTTCATGCCGGACGACTGGGACGGCTACCCCCAGCGCAAGGACTACCCGCTCGGCGGGATTCCCGTCGAATACAAGGGCGCGGAAATCCCGCCCCCGGACCAGCGGAGGTCGTACTCGTGACTATCAACGACGAAACGACGGAAGCCGAATACGCCGAAGTCCGGGAAACCACCGAAGGCCCGGTCTACCACGTGTCCGGCGGCGACTGGGACGAAGTACTCGGCGACGCCCAGCACGACGACCGCATGGTCATCAACATGGGCCCGCAGCACCCGTCCACGCACGGCGTGCTCCGGCTCGTGCTGGAGCTGGAAGGCGAGACGATCACGCAGCTGCGCGCGGTCGTCGGCTACCTGCACACCGGGATCGAGAAGAGCGCGGAGTTCCGCAACTGGACCCAGGGCGTCACCTTCGTGACGCGCGCGGACTACCTCGCCCCGCTGTCCAACGAGATGTGCTACTGCCTTGGCGTCGAGAAGCTGCTGGGCGTCAAGGCTCCGCCGCGCGCGGAGCTGCTGCGCGTGCTTCTCCTCGAGCTCAACCGGATCACCTCGCACCTGGTGTTCATCGCGACCGGCGGCATGGACCTCGGCGCCACCACCGCGATGACGCTCGGCTTCCGCGAGCGCGAAGAAGCCATGCACCTGCTGGAGTACCTGACCGGCCTGCGGATGAACCACGCGTTCATCCGGCCCGGCGGGCTCGCCCAGGACTTCCCCGAGGACTGGACGGAGAAGGTCCTCGACTTCGTCAAGCTCATGGACAAGCGGCTTCCGTTGTACGACAAGATGTTCACCGGGCAGCCGATCTGGCGCAACCGGCTCAAGGACGTCGGCGTGCTGCCGCTCGACGCGTGCCTCGAACTCGGCGTCACCGGTCCGGTGCTGCGCGCCGCGGGCCTGCCGTGGGACCTGCGCAAGACCGAGCCGTACTCGCGCTACGACGAACTCGAATTCGACGTGCCGACCTCGACCGACGCGGACAGCTGGGCGCGGTATCTGCTGCGGCTGGAGGAAATCCACCAGAGCCTGCGGATCATGAAGCAGGTCGCGAAGATGGCCGAACCGGGCCCGGTCATGGTGGAGGACAAGAAGATCGCCTGGCCCGCGCAGCTGTCCATCGGCAGCGACGGCATGGGCAACTCGCTCGGCCACGTCAAGAAGATCATGGGCCAGTCGATGGAATCCCTGATCCACCACTTCAAGCTCGTCACCGAGGGCTTCCACGTGCCGCCGGGCCAGGTCTACGCGGCCGTCGAATCGCCGCGCGGCGAGATCGGCGCGCACCTGGTGTCCGACGGCGGCACCCGTCCGCTGCGCGTGCACCTGCGGGAGCCAAGTTTCGTGAACATGCAGGCGATGCCCGCGATGGCCGAAGGCGGCCTGGTGGCCGACCTCGTCGTCGTGATCGCCTCGATCGACCCGGTTCTGGGGGGAGTTGACCGATGACGAACCCGACCGCAGTCCCGGAGCCGGGGCCGCACGACGCGACGAAGACGTACGCCGCCGCGGCAGCCGACACCGATGTCGCCGCGATCGCGCCCGATCCGGCTGTCGCCGAGGGAATCCTCGCCGACACGCCCGCGGTGGACGTGTTCGACGCCGACACGCACCGCGAGGCGAAGGAACTCATCGCCCGGTACCCGATGTCGCGTTCGGCGCTGCTGCCGATGCTGCACCTCGTGCAGTCGGTGCAGGGCTACGTGAGCCAGGAGGGCATCGCCTTCTGCGCCCGGCATCTCGACCTGACCGACGCCGAGGTCAGCGCGGTCGCGACGTTCTACACCATGTACAAGCGCCGCCCGTGCGGCGAGCACCTGGTGAGCGTCTGCACCAACACGCTGTGCGCGGCGCTGGGCGGCGACGACATCTACAAGAAACTCCAGACGCACCTCGGCTCCGCGGAAAAGCCGTTGGGGCACGAGGAAACCGCGGGCACGCCAGGCGAGCCGGGCTCGATCACCCTGGAGCACGCCGAATGCCTCGCGGCCTGCGACCTCGGCCCGGTCATCCAGGTGAACTACGAGTACTTCGACAACCAGACGCCGGAGCAGGCGGTCGCGCTCGTGGACGCGTTGCAGGCGGGGAAAAAGCCCGCCCCGACGCGCGGTGCGGCGCTGACCGACTTCAAGGGCGCGGAGCGGCAGCTCGCCGGGTTCTGGCCCGAAGACGAGGCTGCTTACCGCAGTGCCGTGGACGGTCCTTCGCAGGCGGTCGAGACCCTGCGCGGGGCGCAGATCGCGGCTGACCGCGGCTGGTCGGCCCCCGGCATGCAGGACGTTCCGCTTCCAGAAGTGGAGAAGAAGTAATGGCCGATCCCATCACTCCGGTCCTCACGAAGCGCTGGCTCTCCCCGGAATCCTGGCGCATCGAGACCTACGAGGCGCTCGAGGGCTACACCGCGGCGCGCAAGGCGCTGGCCGCCACGCCCGAGCAGCTCGTGCAGGTGGTCAAGGACTCCGGATTGCGCGGCCGCGGCGGCGCGGGGTTCCCAGCGGGCGTGAAGTGGTCGTTCATGCCGCCCAACGAGGACAAGCCGCACTACCTGGTGATCAACGCCGACGAGGGCGAACCGGGTACCTGCAAGGACATTCCGCTGATGATGGCGGACCCGCATTCGCTGATCGAGGGCTGCATCATCGCCTCGTACGCGATGCGGTCGCACCACTGCTTCATCTACGTCCGGGGCGAGGCGCTGCACTGCATCCGCCGGCTCAACGCGGCCGCGCGCGAGGCGTACGCGAGGGGCTACCTGGGCAAGAACATCTTCGGCACCGGCTGGGACCTTGAGCTGACTGTGCACGCCGGGGCCGGCGCGTACATCTGCGGCGAGGAAACGGCGTTGCTGGACTCGCTCGAAGGCCGCCGCGGCCAGCCCCGGCTCAAGCCGCCGTTCCCCGCCGCCGCCGGGCTGTACGCCGCGCCGACGACGGTGAACAACGTCGAGACCATCGCGAGCGCGCCGTACATCATCAACGCCGGTTCGTCCTGGTTCCGCGAGATGGGCCGGGAGAAGTCGCCCGGCCCGAAGATCTACTCGATCTCCGGCCACGTCGAGAAGCCCGGCCAGTACGAATGCCCGCTCGGCACCACGCTGCGCGAGCTGCTGGAGCTGGCCGGCGGCATGAAGGACGGCATCCCGCTCAAGTTCTGGACGCCGGGCGGGTCCTCGACGCCGATGTTCACCGCCGAGCACCTCGACGTCCCGCTCGACTTCGAGGGCGCGGCCGAGGCCGGTTCGATGCTCGGCACCACGGCGGTCCAGGTCTTCAACGAGACCGTTTCGGTGCCGTGGGCGGTCATGAAGTGGACCCAGTTCTACGAGCACGAATCCTGCGGCAAGTGCACGCCGTGCCGCGAGGGCACGTACTGGCTGGCGCAGATCCTGGAGCGGATGGTCGAGGGCCACGGCACCGAGGAGGACATCGACACCCTCCTGGACGTGTGCGACAACATCTTCGGCCGCTCGTTCTGCGCGCTCGGCGACGGCGCGGTGTCGCCGATCCAGAGCGGCATCAAGTACTTCCGGGACGAGTTCCTGGCTCTGTGTGAGAGCAACAAGCGTGAATTGGTGGGAGCGCAGGCATGACGATCGCGCCCGACAAGCCCGAGACGGCTGAGACGCCGGTCCCCGAGGGCTACGTCAAGCTGACTATCGACGGCGAAGAGGTCATCGCGCCCAAGGGCGAGCTGCTGATCCGCACCGCCGAACGGCTCGGCACCAGCATCCCGCGGTTCTGCGACCACCCGCTGCTCGACCCGGCGGGCGCCTGCCGCCAATGCCTGGTCGAGGTCGAAATGGGCGGCCGTCCGATGCCGAAGCCGCAGGCCTCGTGCACGATGACGGTCGCCGACGGCATGGTGGTGAAAACCCAGCTCACCTCGCCGGTCGCGGACAAGGCGCAGCAGGGCGTGATGGAGCTGCTGCTCATCAACCACCCGCTGGACTGCCCGATCTGCGACAAGGGCGGCGAATGCCCGCTGCAGAACCAGGCGCTCGCGCACGGCCGCGCGGAATCGCGGTTCGTGGACACCAAGCGCACGTTCCCGAAGCCGCTGCCGATCTCGTCGCAGGTGCTGCTGGACCGGGAACGCTGCGTGCTGTGCCAGCGCTGCACCCGGTTCTCCGAGCAAATCGCCGGCGACCCGTTCATCGCGCTGCTCGAACGCGGCGCGCACCAGCAGATCGGCACCGCGGAAACCGCCGACGTGCTGGACCTCGCCTCGCGCACCACCGGCGGCGAGCCGTTCCAGAGCTACTTCTCCGGCAACGTGATCCAGATCTGTCCGGTCGGCGCGCTCACCAGCGCGGCGTACCGGTTCCGGTCGCGGCCGTTCGACCTGGTGTCGGCGCCGAGCGTGTGCGAGCACTGCTCGTCCGGCTGCGCCGAGCGCACCGACTTCCGGCGCGGCAAGGTCCAGCGCAAGCTGGCCGGCGACGACCCGGAGGTGAACGAGGAATGGCTGTGCGACAAGGGCCGTTTCGCGTTCCGCTACGTGCAGGCCAGTGACCGGATCCGTCGTCCGCTCGTCCGCAACGCTCAAGGCGAGCTGGAGGAAGCATCCTGGACCGACGCGCTCCGGATCGCCTCGGCCGGGCTGCTGAAGGCCCGCGAGGGCAAGGGCGGCGCTGTGCTCACCGGCGGTCGGCTGACTGTCGAGGACGCCTACGCGTACTCGAAGTTCGCCCGGATCGCCTTGCGCACCAACGACATCGACTTCCGCGCCCGCGCGCACTCGGACGAGGAACTGGCTTTCCTTGCCTCGACGGTCGTGGGCACTACGCCGGAAACCGGCGTGACGTTCACCGAGATCGAGAACGCCCGCACGGTGCTGTGCGTGGCGTTCGAGCCCGAGGACGAAGCGCCGATCGTGTTCCTGCGGCTGCGCAAGGCGGCCCGCAAGAACCGCACCCGCGTTGTCCACTTGGGACAGTGGACGACTTCCTCGGTGCGCAAGACCTTCGGCGAACTGCTGGCCTGCGTGCCCGGCGGCGAAGCGGCCGCGGTGGACGGCATCGCACAGCACGCGGCCGACCTCGACGCCGCGCTCAGCGGCGACGGCGCGGTGATCCTGGTCGGCGAGCGGGCCGCGGAAATCCCCGGCCTGTTCTCCGCACTGGCGCGGCTCACCGAGCGCACCGGAGCCCGGCTGGCGTGGATCCCGCGCCGCGCGGGCGACCGGGGCGCACTCGAAACCGGTTGTGTGCCAACGCTTCTGCCGGGCGGGCGCTCGGTCGCCGACGAGGCGGCTCGCGCCGAGGTCGGCAAGCAATGGGGCGTCGAGCTTCCGGCCGAACCGGGCCGTGACGTCACCGGCATCCTCCAGGCCGCCTCGGGCGGACAGCTGGACGCGCTGGTGGTCGGCGGCGTCGACCCGAACGACCTGCCGGACCCGGACCTGGCCCGCCGCGCGCTCGACAACGCCGGGTTCGTGGTCAGCCTGGAACTGCGGGCGAGCGAGGTCACCGAACGGGCCGACGTGGTCCTGCCGATCGCCCCGGCGGTCGAGAAGGCGGGCAGCTACCTCAACTGGGAGGGCCGCCGCCGCGCCTTCGACATCACCCTGGAGGGCACCGGTTCCCTTTCCGACGGCCGGGTGCTCGACACCCTCGCCGTCGAAATGGACGCCGACCTGTTCACCCAGACCCCGGCCGCCGCCGCGGGCGATTTCGCGAAGCTCGCGCCGGTCGCCTCCTCGGTGCCCGCGCCGTCGGTCGCCGCCGCGGCGGCCCCGGTCCCGAACGGCAAGGCAGTGCTCGCCACCTGGCGGCAGCTGATCGACAACGGCTCGCTGCAGGACGGCGAACCGCACCTCAAGGGCACCCAGCGGCCGCCGGTCGCGCGGCTTTCGGCGAAGACCGCCGAAGGTCTTGGCCGGACCGTCCGGGTGTCGAACGAGCGCGGGTCGATCACCCTGCCGGTCGAGGTCGCCGACCTGCCGGACGGCGTCGTGTGGCTGCCCGGCAACTCCGACGGCTCGGCCGTCCGCGCCGCACTCGCCGCCGGACACGGCGCGCTCGTGCAGATCTCCGGAGGTGACCAGTGAGCCCGCAGCTCACGCAGTTCCTCGCTGCGTATCCGGACGCGGCCGAACGGGCCCGGCTGCTCGCCGACGACCCGTGGTGGCTCGTCCTGCTCAAGGCGGTCGTGGTCCTGCTGATCGGGCCGGTCCTGACGATCTTCCTGATCGTGTGGGAGCGCAAGGCGATCGGCCGGATGCAGAACCGGCCCGGCCCCAACCGGGTCGGCCCCGGCGGTTACCTGCAGTCGCTCGCCGACGCGATCAAGCTCCCGTTCAAGGAGCAGATCATCCCGGACACCGCCGACCGCAAGGTGTACTTCCTCGCCCCGGTGCTGTCCGCGGTTCCCGCGCTGATCGCGCTGTCGGCCATCCCGTTCGGCCCGGTGGTCTCGATCTTCGGGCACCAGACGGTGCTGCAGCTGATGGACCTCCCGGTCGGCGTGCTGGTGATCCTCGCCTGCTCGTCGGTCGGCGTGTACGGCATCGTGCTGGCCGGCTGGTCGTCCGGCTCGCCGTATCCGCTCTTCGGCGCCATGCGCTCGGCGGCGCAGGTGATCTCCTACGAGATCGCGATGGGCCTGTCGATCGTCGCGGTGATCCTGTACTCCGGTTCGCTGCAGACGTCGGAAATCGTGCAGGCGCAGACGCACGGCTGGTACTTCTACATGCTCATCCCGAGCTTCGTGATCTACGTGATCTCGATGGTCGGCGAGACGAACCGCGCGCCGTTCGACCTCCCGGAGGCCGAATCCGAGCTGGTCGGCGGCTTCCACACCGAGTACAGCTCGATGAAGTTCGCGATGTTCTTCCTCGCCGAGTACGTCAACATGGTGATCGTCTCGGCGTTCTGCACCACGCTGTTCCTCGGCGGCTGGCGGTTCCCGTTCGTCGGCGACGATTCGCCGCTGAACCAGAACTGGTGGCCGATCCTCTGGTTCTTCGCCAAGACCTTCATCCTGCTGTTCGGCTTCATCTGGCTGCGCGGCACGCTGCCCCGGCTGCGCTACGACCAGTTCATGCGGCTGGGCTGGAAGGTGCTGGTCCCGGTCAACCTGGTGTGGATCGTGGTCGTGGTCGCGATCAAGACGATCCAGTGGAGCTGGCCGCAGATCCTCGTCGGCGTCGGCGTCGTGCTGGTGGTGCTCGTGCTGCTGAGCCTCGCGTTGCCGGACAAGAAGCTGCCCGAATCCGATTACGTCGACCTGGCCGGAAGCGGCTACCCGCTGCCGCCGCTGGACCTGCGGGTCCCGGACGCGACGCCGCGGCAGCAGGCGCTGGCCAAGGCGGAGGCGAAGGCCGCGCGGCGCAAGCCGGCCGGCGTCACCGCGGCGGCCGCACAGGAAGGAACAGAAGATGGCGGCAACTGACTTCCTCAATCCCATCAAGGGATTCGGCGTCACCTTCGGGATGATGTTCAAGAAGGTCGCGACCGAGGAGTACCCCGAGGCCGGAGCCCCGGCCGCGCCGCGCTACCACGGCCGTCACCAGCTCAACCGGCATCCGGACGGGCTGGAGAAGTGCGTCGGCTGCGAGCTGTGCGCGTGGGCGTGCCCGGCGGACGCGATCTTCGTCGAGGGCGGCGACAACACCGAAGAGGCGCGGTACTCGCCGGGCGAGCGCTACGGCAAGGACTACCAGATCAACTACCTGCGCTGCATCGGCTGCGGCCTGTGCATCGAGGCGTGCCCGACCCGGTCGCTCACCATGACCAACTTCTACGAGCTGGCCGACGACGACCGGCAGCGGCTCATCTACACCAAGGAAGACCTGCTCGCCCCGCTGCTGCCGGGCATGGAGCAGCCGCCGCATCCGATGCGGCTCGGCGACAACGAGCAGGACTACTACGTGAACGGTCCCGAACTGGCCGCGCACGCGCAGCAGCAGGAGGCGAAGAAGTGATCGCCGCCCTTCTCGCGCAGGCCCCGGCCAGCGTCGACGCGTCCGTGACGACCGGCGAGGCCATCGCGTTCTGGATCCTCGGACCGCTCTCGCTGCTGGGCGCGCTCGGGATGATCTTCTCCCGCAACGCCGTGCACTCGGCGCTGTGGCTGGTGCTCACGATGCTGACGCTCGGCGCGCTGTACATGACGCAGAACGCGCCGTTCCTCGGGTTCACCCAGATCATCGTCTACACCGGCGCGATCATGATGCTGTTCCTGTTCGTGCTGATGCTGGTCGGCCGGGACAGTTCGGACTCGGTGGTCGAGGTGCTGCGCGGGCAGCGGCTCGCCGCGGGGGTGCTCGGCATCGGACTCGCCGCGCTGATCGCCGCGGGCGTGTTCCGCGCGATGGTGAACGTGACCCCGGCCAAGCCGCTCGACCCGTACCAGCAGACCGGCGGCGGCCCCGGCGGTCTCGGCAGGCTGATCTTCACCCAGTACCTGTTCCCGTTCGAGCTGACCTCGGCGCTGCTGATCACCGCCGCGCTCGGCGCGATGGTGCTCGCCTTCACCGGCCGCAGCAGCAAGAGCAAGCTCTCCCAGCGCGAACTGGTCAAGCTGCGCTTCCGCGGCGAGCACGACCGTCCGTCGCCGCTGCCCGGCCCCGGCGTGTTCGCCACCGCCAACTCGGTCTCCACCCCGGCGCTGCTGCCGGACGGTTCGGTCGCGCCGGAGTCGCTGTCGGAGATCATCGAGGCCACCTCGGCGATCCGGCTCATGCGCGAGCGCAAGCTCATCGCGGACGAGGGCCCCAAGCCCGACGCGCACGCACTGGTCGGCGGCGTCGAAAAGGCTGAGCCCGCCGAGGAAGAAGGGGAAGGAAAGTGACCCCGAGCTACTACCTGCTGCTGTCCGCGCTGCTGTTCTGCATCGGCGCGGTGGGCGTGCTGGTCCGCCGCAACGCGATCGTCGTGTTCATGTGCATCGAGCTGATGCTGAACGCGGTGAACCTGACCCTGGTCACCTTCGCCCGCATCAACGGCGGGCTGCACGGCCAGGTGATGGCGTTCTTCGTGATGGTCGTCGCGGCCGCCGAGGTCGTGGTGGGGCTGGCGATCATCATGGCGATCTTCCGCACCCGCCGCTCGGCCTCGGTCGACGACACGAACCTGCTGAAGTACTGAGGGAGACGACCGAGTGACCGCATCATCGTGGCTGCTGGTGGCCCTTCCCGCCCTCGGCGCCCTCGTTCTGCTGCTATCCGGCAAACGCGCGAAAGCGTGGGGGCACCTGCTTGGCTGTGCCACCGTCACGCTTGCCTTCGTGTACGCCGTGATCCTGTTCTTCTCCACCGACAGCCACACGGTCACCGACACCAAGGTCTACTCCTGGATCCCGGTGACCCAGCTGCAAGTGGACTTCGGGCTGCGCATCGACGCGTTGTCGCTGACGTTCGTGCTGCTGATCACCGGCGTCGGCATGCTGATCCACTTCTATTCGATCGGCTACATGGCCGACGACGAGGGCCGGTACCGGTTCTTCGCATACCTGAACCTGTTCGTCGCCTCGATGCTGATCCTGGTGCTGGGCAACAGCTTCGTGACGCTGTACCTCGGCTGGGAGGGCGTGGGTCTCGCCTCGTACCTGCTGATCGGCTGGTATCAGAACCGCCCGTCCGCGGCGACCGCGGCGAAGAAGGCGTTCCTGATGAACCGCGTCGGCGACGTCGGGCTCGCGCTGGCGATCTTCCTGATGTTCAAGTACGTCGGCTCGACCGGCTACGCGCAGGTCTTCGAGGGCGTCGCGCAGGGCAAGATCCCGCCGGGCGCGATCACCGCCATCGCGATCCTGCTGCTGCTGGGCGCCTGCGGTAAGTCCGGCCAGTTCCCGCTGCAGGCATGGCTTCCGGACGCGATGGAGGGCCCGACCCCGGTGTCGGCGCTCATCCACGCGGCGACGATGGTCACCGCTGGCGTGTACCTGGTGGCCCGCTCCAACGTCATCTTCACCGCCACGCCGGACGGCAGGCTGGTGGTCACTCTGGTCGGCGCGGTCACGCTGCTGCTCGGGTGTGTCGTCGGCTGCGCTTATGACGACATCAAGAAGGTGCTCGCGTATTCGACGGTCAGCCAGATCGGCTACATGATGCTGGCGGTCGGCCTCGGGCCGGGCATTTACGCGCTCGGCATCATGCACCTGGTGGCGCACGGCTTCTTCAAGGCCGGGCTGTTCCTCGGGGCCGGTTCGGTCATGCACGGCATGAACGACGAGGTCGACATGCGCAAGTTCGGCGGCCTGGCCAAGAAGATGCCGATCACCTTCGTCACCTTCGGCCTCGGCTACCTGGCGATCATCGGCTTCCCGTTCCTCACCGGCTACTACACGAAGGACGCCATCATCGAGGCGGCGTTCGGCCAGGAAGGCTGGCGCGGCTGGGCTTTCGGCCTCGCGACGGTGATCGGCGCCGGGCTCACCGCGTTCTACATGACGCGGCTGATGATGATGACCTTCTTCGGCAAGGAGCGCTGGAAGGACATCAAGAGCACCGACGGACGCGACTTCCACCCGCACGAGTCCAAGCCGATCATGTGGGTCCCGATGGCGATCCTGGCGGTCGGTTCGGTCGGCGCGGGCGCGTTCTTCGCGATCGGCAACCGGTTCGTGGACTGGCTGGCCCCGGTGGTCGGCCAGTTCGAGGAGGCCGAGCACACCCCGATCCCGTCGTGGACGGTGCCCGCGGCGACGCTGGTGCTGGCCGCGCTCGGCGTGCTGCTGGCGGTCTGGCTCTTCCGCCCCTCGCGCGACGTTCCGCTCGAGAAGCCCGAGCGGGTGGCCTGGCCGGTCCGCGCGGCACGCAAAGACCTGTACGGCAACGCGCTCAACGAAACCCTGGTCGCCCGTCCGGGCACCTGGCTGGCGCGGGCGCTGGTGTACGTGGACAACCGCGGCGTCGACGGCGCGGTGAACGGCCTCGCCGCGACACTCGGCGGCGGGTCCGGGCGGCTGCGCCGGATGCAAACCGGATTCGTGCGGTCCTACGCACTGTCCATGCTCGGCGGCACGTTCCTGCTTCTCGCGGCCCTTCTGCTGGTGAGGTTCTCCTGACATGACTTGGCTTCTGGCGCTCATCCTGCTGCCGCTGGCCGGCTCGCTGGTGCTGGCGTTCCTCAAGGGGAACGACCGGGCCGCGGTCGCCACGGCGCTCGCCGTGTCCATTGTGGAGTTCCTGCTGATCATCCCGTTCTGGGCGAGCTACTCGCCCTCGGGCGCGCGCATCCAGCAGGCCACCACGATGGACTGGATCCCGAGCTTCGGCATCCACATCTCGTTCGGCACCGACGGCATCTCGCTCATCATGATCGCGGTGATCGCCCTGCTGGTGCCGATCGTCGTGGGCGCGCTCGGGCTCACCGACAAACTGCCCGCCGGCCGCAGCGCGGGCGGGTTCCTGTCGCTGATCCTGCTGCAGGAGGCGATCACGATCGGCGTCTTCGCGGCGACCGACGTGTTCCTCTTCTACGTGCTGTTCGAGATCATGCTGATCCCGATGTACTTCCTGATCGGCGGCTACGGCGGCGCGAACCGGCAGTACGCGGCGGTGAAGTTCTTCCTGTACTCGTTCCTCGGCGGCCTGATCATGCTGGCGTCGGCGATCGGGGCGTACTCGCTGGCCTCGGACAAGCTCGGCGGCAAGGGCACGTTCGACTGGGCCACGCTGGTGACGGTGGTGCGCGACGCGCCGACCGGCACGCAGATCTGGCTGTTCCTCGGCTTCTTCCTCGCGTTCGCGATCAAGGCCCCGCTGGTCCCGTTCCACACCTGGCTGCCGGACGCCGCCGGCCAGGCTCCGATCGGCGTGGCGGTGCTGCTGGTCGGCGTGCTGGACAAGGTCGGCACGTTCGGGTTCCTGCGGTACTGCCTGCCGATGTTCCCGGAGGGAAGCAAGGCGCTCGCGCCGCTGGTGCTGATCCTGTCGGTGATCGGCGTGCTGTACGGCTCGATCCTCGCCGCCGGGCAGCAGGACATGAAGCGGTTCATCGCCTACGTGTCGATCGCGCACTTCGGGTTCATCGCGCTGGGCATCTTCACCTTCAACGAGCAGGCGATGGTCGGCTCGGTGTCGTACATGCTGAACCACAGCCTGTCGACCGGGATGCTGATCGTGGTGATCGGCCTGATCGTGATGCGCGGCGGGTCGAGCCGGATCTCGGACTACGGCGGCATGGCGAAGGTGACCCCGCTGCTGGCCGGAATGCTGTTGCTGGCCGGGCTTTCCGCGCTGTCGCTGCCGGGGACCAACTCGTTCGTCAGCGAGTTCCTCGTGCTGCTGGGGTCCTTTGTGGACCAGCCGGTGTACACGATCTTGGCGACCGTGGGCATGGTGCTCGCCGCGGCGTACGTGCTGTGGCTGTACCAGCGGATCATGCAAGGCCCGGTTCGCGGTGACGCTCTCGTGGGCGTCGGCGGGGGACCGGGCACCGCGATCGCGCCGGAACTCGGCGCTCGCAAGGCCATTACCGACCTGGGCACACGCGAGATCGCGATTCTCGCGCCCCTGGTCATCCTGATCATCGGACTGGGTTTCTACCCCAAGCCGATGCTCGACACGATCACCCCGTCGGTGCAGGCGACGCTGTCTGCCGTGCAGGGAGGCAAGTAAACCGTGCTCGACATGTTCCTGGCGCAAGCGCCGGCGGCGCCGCTGGAAGTGCCTTCGGTCGATTACGCGGCCGTGCTGCCGATGCTGATCGTCTTCGGCGTCGCCTGCATCGGCGTGCTGGTGGAAGCGTTCGCTCCGAAGGCGACGCGGTGGGGGATCCAGGTCACGATCTCCCTCGTCGCGATCCTCGCCGCGGGCGTTTCGCTGATCCTCTACGCGACCGGCTCCACGTCCACGAAGGCAGGCACGACGACGTTCTCCGGCGCGATCTCGGTCGACCGGCCGTCGTTGTTCCTGTGGGGCACGCTGCTGCTGCTCGGACTCGGCGCGGTGTTCCTCATCGCGGACCGGAAGCTCGAGCCCGGTGGTGCGTTCGTGGCGCAGGCGGCGATCCGGCCGGGCACCGTGCAGGACCGCGCGCAGGCCAGTGCGGCTACGACGTCGCAGACCGAAGTGTTCCCGCTGACGCTCTTCGCGCTCGGCGGGATGATGACTTTCTGCGCGGCCAATGACCTGCTGACGATGTTCATCGCGCTGGAAGTGCTTTCGCTGCCGCTGTATCTGATGTGCGGTCTGGCGCGGCGGCGTCGGCTGATCTCGCAGGAAGCCGCGGTCAAGTACTTCCTGTTGGGGGCGTTTTCGTCGGCGTTCTTCCTGTACGGGCTGGCGTTGCTGTACGGCTACGCGGACTCGGTGAAGCTGGCTGACATCGCGCACGCTGCGGCTGGGTCGGATCGGTCGGACACGTTGCTGTTCGCTGGTCTTGGGCTGCTGGTGGTGGGTCTGCTGTTCAAGGGTTCGGTGGGGCCGTTCCACACGTGGACGCCGGACGTTTATCAGGGTGCGCCTACTCCGGTTACCGGGTTTATGGCTGCTTGCACGAAGGTCGCCGCGTTCGGGGCGATTCTGCGGGTGCTCAGCGTCGGGTTTTCCTCGACCAGCTGGGAATGGCGCGGGGTTATGTGGGCGGTGGCCATCATTTCGATGGCGCTCGGGGCGATTCTTGGCCTGACGCAGACTGATGTGAAGCGGATGATCGCTTACTCGTCGGTGGCGCACGCTGGATTCTTGCTCGTGGGTGCGATCGCGATGACTGAGGACGGGTTGTCCGGGACGCTGTTCTACTTGCTGGCGTATGGGTTTACGACGTTGGCCGCGTTCGGCGTGGTTTCGCTGGTTCGGGATTCCAGCGGGGAGGCTACGCATCTGTCCGCTTGGGCTGGGCTGGCTAAGCGGTCGCCGTTGCTGGCTGGGGTGTTTACGTTCCTGCTGCTTGCGTTGGCGGGGATTCCGTTGACCAGTGGGTTTGTCGGGAAGTTCGTGGTGTTCTCGGCGGCGTTGTCGGACGGGATGGCGCCGTTGGTGGTGGTCGCGTTGGTGTTCAGCGCGGTGGCTGCGTTCTTCTATTTGCGGGTGATCGTGTTGATGTACTTCTCGGAGCCTGCTGCGGATGGGCCTACGGTGACGGTGCCGGGTGGGTTTACTACGGCGGCTATCGCGTTGGGTGTTGTGGTTACGTTGGTGCTTGGGGTGTTGCCTGCCTTTGCGTTGGATTGGGCTGGGGCTGGGGGGTTTGCTTCCTAGCGGCTCGTCGCCTGGCGGCGACATTGCGCCCCGGGCGTGAGGGGGCACCCCGAAGCTGATTGTGATGACGTTCGGCGGGTGCTTGTCAAGGCGGGAAAGATGCCTTGACAAGCACCCGCCGAACGCATTTTTGGCTTCGTATCGGGGCGCGGGGGTGGTGTGGGTGCATGGTGAGGTGGGTGCGCGGGCTGCGGTTTAGGGCCGTGAGGGGAACCCTGAGGGAATCAGAGTCAATGAGGGTTCCCCTCACGGACGTTTAAGGAGTCGGGGCGCAGGCGGTGTGGCCTACGGTGACTGAGCCTGTTGCGCCGGAGGCGGGGGTGAAGTCGATGCGGAGCATGGTGAGGGTCATGCTTCCGTCGCCGGGCAGGGTTTGGATGTTGAAGACTGCGTTCGCCAGGACTGTTCCGTCGGATTTGGTCAGCGGCTTGGTGTAGTTCGCGGGGATGGGGGACGGGAGGCCGGTGATTCCGGTCAGGCCGCTCAGGGTCCAGTTCGCGTTGGTGCCGCTTTGGGTTGCCTTGCAGGTCACCGTGTAACTCGAGATGCGGATGCGTTTTCCGCCTGCGCTCACCAGGGCCGACAGTTCGAAGTTGTTGCCGGTGGCGGTCGACGTCGTGGTGGTGATGTCGTTCGCCGGGTCCGTCACCTCCGTGGTGCACGAGGACGTGCCGCCGCCGAAGGTGACGCCGGGGCGGGACACTGCTGGCGCGGAGCCGCTCGTCGGGCCTTCTACCGAGCACGGGGCCTGGGTGGGCACCGAGACCGTGGTGCCGGACTTCGTGAAGTTCGCGTTGCCGATGTCGGCGATTCCGGCCGGGCTGTCCGCGAAGGCGGTCCCGGCAGCGGCGAGCAAACCGGCGGTGGCCAGCGCTGCCCCGGTGAGTGCGGTGCGCTTGATGATCATGATGGTGTCTCCTCGCTGCTGATGCTGCCTCCAGGACTATCCGCAGGTCCGAATCGCCCGTTGCGTCCTCGGGTGGCGATCACCCGTCCGGGACCGCGGATCAACCCGTTCGTGGCCTGGCGGGCCGCTGGGGCGGCAGTGTCGCCTTCGTCACCGTTTCCGCAGGACAGCGGGTAAAGGCAGGCAGCGGGGCAACCACTACCCTGAAGGGGGTAACCGACTGGCGAAGAGCGCCATGAGAGAGCGGAGCCGACGTGTCTGTGTCTTCACCACCTCCGGGGGCGGCCCGGGATGGCGCTGTCGAGGACCTGCGCGCGACCGTCGGGCTGCAGATCCAGGACGAGCCGTTGCTGCGCGCCATCGCGGGCGGGCTGGCGGATGTCGAGACGATGCTGCGGGACGTCGTGAAAAGCGATGTGCCCGCCGTGCACGACGCCGCGTTGCACCTGGTCGAAGCGGGGGGCAAACGCTTTCGTCCGCTGTTCACGCTGCTGTCGGCGCAGTTCGGGCCCAAGCAGGGTGAGCAGGTGCTGATCGCGGCCGCGGCGGTCGAGCTGGTGCACCTGGCGACGCTGTACCACGACGACGTGATGGACGAGGCGACCATGCGCCGCGGCGCGGAGAGCGTCAACTCGCGCTGGGACAACACCGTCGCGATCCTCACCGGCGACTACCTCTTCGCGCACGCCTCCCGGCTTGTCGCCGACCTCGGCACGGACGCCGCGCGGATCATCGCCGAGACGTTCGGCGAGCTGGTCAGCGGGCAGATGCGGGAGACCGTGGGTCCTGGTCCCGGCGACGATCCGGTCGAGCACTACCTCACCGTCATCGCGCAGAAGACCGGTTCGCTGATCGCGACGTCCGGGCGCTTCGGCGGCATGATGTCCGGCGCGGCTGAGGAGCACATCCAGGCGCTGCGCCGCTTCGGCGACATCATCGGCGCGGCCTTCCAGATCTCCGACGACGTCATCGACATCGCCTCGCCGTCGGTCGAGCTGGGCAAGGCGCAGGGCACTGACCTGCGGGAAGGCGTTCGTACGCTGCCGATGCTGTACGCGCTGGCCGATCCGGACACCGACCCGCGGCTCGTGGAGCTGCTCGCCGGCCCGATCACCGACGACGAGCTGGTGGCCGAGGCACTCGAGCTGCTGCGCCGTTCCAGCGGCCTCGAACGAGCGCGGGAAACCCTTTCCGACTACGCTTCCCGAGCACGTGCCGAGCTCGCCTCGCTGCCCGCTTCCCCTGCGCGCGACGCTTGCGAGTCGGTCGCCGACTACCTGGTCGCGCGAACGTTCTAAAAGGGGCGGAAGATGTCCATTTTCGGGCAGGTGTGGCTCTGGAGCCTGCTGGCCTTCCTCGTCGGCGCGGTCCTCGCCTGGCTGGTGCTGGCGCGTCCGGCGCACAAGCGGGTCCGCGAACTGGAAACGGAACTGGCGAGCGCGCACGCCGACACGGCACGCGCCGCGGCCAGCACGCCCGCGCGCACCGCGGTGCTGCCTCCGGCGGAGGACTGGACCAGAGACCGCCGCGAGCACGCTCCGACGGAAGTCATCCAGGCGACGAGCGCGTTCGAGCCGGAGGCCGAGTACGACGCGGAGTACCGCACGGCTCCGGAACCGGCCGCGGCTGCCGCTCCGGACGACGACGTCGACGAGGCGTTCGCTCAGGCCGAGGCCCGTGAACACCAAGCGGCGAACGGTCTTTTCGACAGCGCGCCTGCCGAGAACGCGCCGGAGGACACCGGTTCGGCCTACCGCGCCGCTGCCACCGAGTACCTGCAGCCCGCCGAGCGTGACACTGGTTCGCATCGCATCGCCGAACCGGCCGAGGACCACGACAGCGGCTACCACCGCATCGCGGAACCGGCGGCCGAGCACGACAGCGGCTACCACCGGCTGCCGGAACCGGATTCCGCGGCGGACTACTCCGAAACGGACAGTCCCGTCGAGGAGGAGCCGAGCCGCCAGCACGCCGAGTCTTTGTCCTCTTTGGAGCGACGGCTCGACCCGGATCCGCTGGACACCACCGCTTCCGAGCCGGAGCCGGTGTCACTGTTCCGTCCGGGACCGGGCCGGGCGACCACCGAGCCGGAACCGGCCTGGTTCAGCCAGCCGGACACTCCGCAGCGGTCGCCGTTCGAGGAACCCGCTGAATCGTCGGTCGGGCACCTCGAAGAGGATTCGTCGACCGACCACCTGATCCCGAGCGCCGAACCGGTCGCTGAGTCCACAGAGGACGCTGGGGAGGCCGGGGAAATCGCGGAAGGCAGCCAGGGCTTGCCGAAACGGCAGCGCCGCGAATCCCCGCGCGGCGGTTTCGACCCGCCGCGGCCGATTCAGCCCTCAATGCGTCCGGTGGAGCGTCGCGAACCGGATCTCGCCGGCGGGCACAGCGGTTCGCTGTTCGAGCCGTCCGTGCAGCCGAACCAGGCCGCGATGGCCGCTCCGGAGCCGCCGCCTGCCCGGCAGACCGCGGACGACGCGGTGCCGCCGGGGCCGTTCGGACCGGGATCGGCGATGCCGCGGCCGGGTGGCGGCCGTCCGGCGGAGGGTTTCACGGTCAAGGCGAGCGTGACGGCGTTGCGGTATTGCGCGGAGGATTCGCCGCAGTTCCCGAAGATGGTGGCTGAGGTGTGGTTCCGCAGTGCCGCTGACGCCGAGCGGGTGGGATTCCGTCCCTTGCATTGAGTCCAGATAAGACAGCGGCCGCCATTCCCGAACCGGGAGTGGCGGCCGCTGTCTTAAGTGGACTAAGCGACGGTCCAGGTGTCCTTGCCCCGCAACAATCCCTGCAGATCCGGCTTGCGCGCCTCGCGCGCCTGCTCGACCTGCGCCCGCGCTGCGTCGTCATACGTGGGTCGTTCGACCTGGCGCAGGATGCCCGTCGGGACGTGGTTCAGGTTCTGGTCGCCCAGCCGGGAAAGCGCGAAGGCGTACGACGTGTCCGCGATCGTCGGGTCGTGCACCACCAGGTTTTCCTCGCCGATTTCCGCGACCTTGCCGACATCCAGGCCGCCCCAGTCGCCGCGGCGGACGCCGAACTCGCTTTCCGGGCCGAAGCGGATCGGCTCGCCCGCGCGCAGCGGGATCAGCCGGGACGCGGCTTCGTCCTTGTCCTTCAAGACATCGAAGGCGCCATCGTTGAAGATCGGGCAGTTCTGGTAGATCTCCACCAGCGCCGAACCGCGGTGTTTCGCCGCCGCTTCAAGGACTTCGGTGAGTCCCTTGCGGTCGGAGTCCAGCGCGCGGCCCACGAACGACGCCTCCGCGCCGATCGCCAGCGACAGCGGGTTGAACGGCGTGTCCAGCGAACCCATCGGCGTGGACTTGGTGACCATGCCCTGGCCCGACGTCGGCGAGTACTGGCCCTTGGTGAGCCCGTAGATCCGGTTGTTGAACAGCAGGATCTTGATGTTCACGTTGCGCCGCAACGCGTGGATCAGGTGATTGCCGCCGATGGACAGCGCGTCGCCGTCGCCGGTGACGACCCACACCGACAGGTCCGGGCGCGTCGTGGCGAGCCCGGTCGCGATCGACGGCGCGCGGCCGTGGATCGAGTGCATGCCGTAGGTGTTGAGGTAGTACGGGAACCGCGACGAGCAGCCGATGCCCGAGATGAAGACGATGTTCTCGCGCTTGAGCCCGAGCGTCGGCAGGAACGACTGCACGGCGTTGAGCACCACGTAGTCGCCGCAGCCGGGACACCAGCGCACTTCCTGGTCGGACTTGTAGTCCTTGGCCTTCTGCGGTTCGTCGGTGGTCGGCACCAGGTCGATGCCGCCCAATTGCGGCAGCCCGAGATCGATGGCGGTCACTTGACGCCCTCCGGAACGAGGTTGGCGATGATGTCGGCGAACACGTTCTGCAGTTCCTCGGCCTTGAACGGCAGGCCGGCGACCTTGGTGTGCGAGTGCACGTCCACCAGGTACTTCGCCCGCAGCAGCAGCGCGAGCTGGCCCAGGTTCATCTCCGGGACCACGACCCGGTCGTAGCGGGCGAGCACCTCGCCGAGATTTTTCGGCAGCGGGTTGAGGTGGCGCAGGTGCGCCTGCGCGATCGGCATCCCGAGCTTGCGCACCCGGCGGCAGGCCGCGCCGATCGGGCCGTAGGACGAACCCCAGCCCAGCGCCAGCACGCGGGCCTCGCCGGACGGGTCGTCGACCTCCAGGTCCGGCACGTCGATGCCGTCGATTTTGGCCTGGCGCAACCGCACCATCTTGTCGTGGTTGTCCGGGTCGTAGGAGATGTGGCCGGTGCCGTCGGCTTTCTCCAGCCCGCCGATGCGGTGCTGCAGCCCCGGAGTGCCCGGGATCGCCCACGCCCGCGCGAGCGTCTCGGGGTCGCGCACGTACGGCCAGAACTCGCCGGATCCGTTGTCCGAGTTGGGTTCCGCCGCGAATTCCACCCGAAGATCCGGCAGGTCTTCGACATTCGGGACCAGCCATGGCTCCGAGCCGTTGGCGATCGCGCCGTCGGACAGCAGCAGCACCGGCGTGCGGTACTTGAGCGCGATCCGGGTGGCCTCGATGGCCGCGTCGAAACAGTCGGCCGGCGAGAGCGGCGCGACGATCGGCACCGGCGATTCGCCGTTGCGGCCGAACATCGCCTGCAGCAGGTCGGCCTGTTCGGTCTTGGTCGGCAGGCCGGTGGACGGCCCGCCGCGCTGCACGTCGATGATCACCAGCGGCAGTTCGGTCATCACGCCGAGGCCGATGGTCTCCGACTTCAACGCGACACCCGGCCCGGACGTGGACGTGATGCCCAGCGCCCCGCCGTAGGACGCGCCGAGCGCGGCCCCGATCCCGGCGATCTCGTCCTCGGCCTGGAAGGTGATGATGCCGTAGTTCTTGTGCTTGGACAGCTCGTGCAGGACGTCCGAGGCCGGGGTGATCGGGTACGTGCCGAGCAGGATCTGCAGCCCGGACTGCTGTCCGGCGGCCACGATCCCGTAGGCCAGCGCGGTGTTGCCGGTGATCTGCCGGTAAGTGCCCTTGTCCAGCTTCGCGGGCGCGACCTCGAAGGTGGTCGCGAACGATTCGGTGGTCTCGCCGTAGTTCCAGCCTGCCCGGAAGGCAAGGATGTTCGCCTCGGCGATGTCCGGCTTCTTCGCGAACTTCTCGCGCAGGAAGCGTTCGGTGCCCTCGGTCGGCCGGTGGTACATCCAGGACAGCAGGCCGAGCGCGAACATGTTCTTGCAGCGTTCGGCGTCCTTCTTGCCGAGGCCGGTGTCGGCGAGCGCGCCCTGGGTCAGCGTCGACATGGCGACCCGGTGCACCTGGAACGGCGAGAGCGAATCGTCTTCGAGCGGGTCGGTCTCGTAGCCGACCTTGACCAGGTTCCGCTTGGAGAACTCGTCGGTGTTGAGGATGATCGTCCCGCCGTGCGGGACGTCCCGCACGTTCGCCTTGAGCGCGGCGGGGTTCATCGCGACGAGCACGTCCGGCCGGTCGCCCGGGGTGAGGATGTCGTAGTCGGCGAAGTGCACCTGAAAGGACGAGACGCCGGGGATGGTGCCCTGTGGCGCCCGGATCTCGGCAGGGAAGTTCGGCATGGTCGACAGGTCGTTCCCGAACGCCGCCGCCTCCGAGGTGAACCGGTCGCCGGTCAGCTGCATCCCGTCGCCCGAGTCGCCGGCAAACCGGATGACCACCCGGTCCAGCTTGTTCACCTCGGTGGACCGGGACGCGGTCAGCGCGCCGTTCCCGGCCGCGCTGCCGTTCGCACTGGTGCTCATGGGTCAGGGAATCCCTCTCTCCCGGCGTGCTGCGGGCCCGGGTCGGCTCCCCGGGGAGCCCGCCGAGGCCTGCTTCCGAGGTTACTCGCCGAGCCTTGGCCTCGGCCCGAGTCCGGCTCAAGTGTGGGGTGTGCAGACCGAATGCCCGCCGGGGGTGCCCTCGATCGTAGGGCGTCTGGTGCCGCGGTCCGGAGTGACGCGCGTCTCTTGCCGCGGGTGCGACACTGACCAGCAGTTTGCTCCAGGTTGAGGGTTCCCGGAATGTGGGAATTTGTGCGCGGACCGGCTCAGCGGCCGCTGATGCGGGCCTTCATCGCCGCCAGCCGCTCCGCGAATGCCGGTGCGGCCAGCGATTCCAGCTGCGGAGTGAGTTCGGCGTCGACCGCCGCGGAGTGTTCGGACAGGACGCTCGTCTGCCGCATAGTCCGCTTGGTGGACAGCACGACCTCGCGCGGCGCGGCGACCGTCGGGGCGGCGAGGTCGCGGGCGGCCTGGACCAATGCGTCGTGGTCGCCTTCGATTAAGCGCAGTGCGAACCCGGCCTCCACAGCGGATTCCGCGGTAAGGGTTTCGCCGAACAACGCCATCGCGGACGCCCGCTGCGGACCGAGGATTCGTTGCGACATCCAGGTCATGCCGCCGCCGGGATGCAACCCCAGTTCGAGGAACCGCGGGATGAATTTGGCGTGCGGCCCCACGAGGCGGACGTCGGCGGCCAGGGCGAGGTTCAGACCAGCACCGACGGCGGCCCCGCCGACCGCGGCGATTGTCGGCAAGCTGCAGGACGCGACAGCGAGGAAGCCCGCGTATACCGAGCGCAGTCCTTCGGCGTCGGCCTCGCCGAGCGCGGTGAGGTCCGCGCCCGCGCAGAACGCCGGGGGTGCGCCAGTAACGATCACCGCGTGCACGCTCTCGTCGGCTTCGGCGCGCGCGACCGCCGCGGCCAGCTCGGCGGAGAGGTCGAGGGTGAGCGCGTTGCGGCTCTTCGGGGCGTCGACGGTGAGCAGCGCGACGCCCTGGTCGTGCTCGCTGTGAATGCGGTCGGTCATGGCGCTCAGCATCGCAGGCGCGTGGTGGTCAAGCCGGTTAGAACCGTCACTCAGGAAGGCGTCGGCGGGCGTTCCAGCAGCCGGGACAACACGACCGTCGAGACGGTGCGGTCGATGATTTCGAGCCCGCGCAGCCGTTCCAGCGCGGTCTCCAGGTGGTGGATGTCGGCGGCGCGCAGGTGCACGATCGCGTCTGCCGCACCGGACACCGTGTACGCGGCGACCACCTCGGTCAGCGGTTCGAGCCGGGCGCGGATCCGGCCGGGCGTGACGTTGCCCTGACAGTGCACCTCGACGAACGCCTCGGTGCCCCAGCCGAGCGCCTCCGGGTCGACGACCGCGGTGAACCCGCGCAGCACGCCCGTTTCCAGCAGTCGGTCCACGCGCCGCTTCACCGCCGGGGCGGACAGTCCGACCACCTTGCCGATCTCCGCGTAGCTGGAGCGGGCATTGGCCACCAGGCAGGAAACGATTCGCTGGTCGATGGTGTTCACACGCAATGTTTAGCACGCAGGTGCGCACTGAACAGCGATTGATTGCGAGATTAGGTCCACCTTAGCCTGGTTGCATGCAGGGAGAGGTTGTGCCGCCGCGGGTGCCCACACCCCGCCGTTACCTGATGTGCCCGCCGCGTTACTTCGCCGTCGACTACGCGATCAACCCCTGGATGGACCCCTCGAAGCCGGTCAGCGCGGACGTCGCCGTCGCGCAGTGGACCGAGCTGCGCGACACCTATCTCCGCCTCGGCCACACCGTCGAGGAAATCGACCCGCAACCCGGCCTTCCGGACATGGTGTTCGCGGCCAACTCGGGCACCGTCGTGGACGGGCGCGTGCTCGGCTCGCGCTTCCGCGCTCCGCAGCGCACCGCCGAGGCCGAGCACTTCCGCCGCTGGTTCCTCGAACACGGCTACCGCGACCTGACCATGCCGGAGAAGATCAACGAGGCCGAGGGCGATTTCGCCTGGACCGGACGGCTGCTGCTGGCCGGCACCGGCTTCCGCACCGACCCGGCCGCGCACGCCGAGGCACAGGAGGTGCTCGGCGTCCCGGTCGTGTCGCTGCAGCTGGTCGACCCGCGCTACTACCACCTGGACACCGCGCTGTTCGTGCTGGCCGAAGCGACCGACACGACGACCGCGCAGGTCGTCTACTACCCGGACGCGTTTTCGCCGGGTTCGCAACGCGTGCTGCGCCGGATGTTCCCGGACGCCGTCCTCGCCACCGCGGCCGACGCCGAGTGCTTCGGACTGAACGGGGTGTCCGACGGCCGCAACGTGGTGCTGCCGGTGGAAGCGACGGATCTCGGCGCTCGGTTGGCGGAGCGCGGGTATGAGCCGGTGTACGTGGACATTTCGGAGCTGCGCAAGGCTGGCGGCGGGCCGAAGTGCTGCACGCTGGAGATCCGCAAGTAGGTCAGTGGGGGTACTCCGTCTGGTCGATCGCGCTCTGCTCCGGGAACGGCCCGGAGGGGAGCGCGGCCGGGTCGATCTTGTGCACGGTGAGCTCGAGGTTGGTGTAGGTGTACCCGTTTTCCTTGAGCCAGGCCGGGACGCCGAATTTCGAGAAGGAGCAGTCGCGGGTGAACCGGCCGGTCGCGGCGTCCCAGTCGGTGCCGCCGGTGCTGTAGGCGGTGTAGTGGCCGTCCGCGATGCCGCCCGCGGAAGCGGTGGCCCCGGCCTTGACGTACACCGTGAATACCGGGCGCGTGCCGTCAGCCAGCGTCACCGCCTGGTCGGTGCCGGAGACGTTCTTGACCGAGATGCTGTTCTTGCCGCTGCCCGCGCCGGTAATGACCGTTTCGTTCGCGAGGCTTCGGTTCGGTTCCGGCTGCGGGCCGGGGAACAGCGGGTCGAGGCGATAGGGGTGGGCCGGGTCGGCGGTCGCCAGTTTCGCGAGGCTGTCGCGCAGACCGGCGACGGCTGGGTCGCGGCTCAGTATCGCCATGGCGGAAAGGGCGCCGCACAGTTTGTTGTCGAACGTCGGGGCGATGACCTTCGGGAGGGCGTTGGCGCTGACCACGTTGAGGTCAGTGAGCAGGTCCCGGTTGGCGGCGCGGACGGCGTCCGGGGGCGTGGCGGCGTCGAGCTGGCGGACGGCCTGGTTGAGCGCGTCGCTGAGAGCTGTTCCCGCGTCCCGGAGGGCGCTGGCGGTGGTCGCCTGTCCGAGCTGCTGGACGGCCGGGGTGATCGACGCGCCGAGGTCGGTGAGGAGCTTCTGGTAGCCAGCCGGGTCGAGCGGAGCGGGTTTGACGGTGCTGCTGGGCGGGCTAACGCTCGGCGCGGCCGCCGGGCTGCTCGTCGCGGCGGCGCTGGACGCGGTCTCGTCGGCCGAGCGGTTCGTCAGGGCCAGCACCGCGCCGGTGCCGAGGACGACGACGGCGACGATCGCGGCGAGCAACCGCGGGCGAGTTTTCACTAGGCCGAGCACCTGACGATTTTCCGGGCTGTGCCAAGGATCCGGGTCGGTATTTATGCTTACCTCAGTACTCGCCCGAGGAACCCGCGCAGGTAGCCCGCGACGACGTCGAGGTGGCTTTCCAGCAGGAAGTGGCCGCCGTCGATCAGGTGTACCTCGGTGTCCTTGGCGTCGCGGGCAAAGGCTTCCGCACCGGCTGGGGCGAAGATCTCGTCGTTGCGGCCCCACACGGCGAGCACCGGGACGTCGTGGGTGCGCAGGAATTCGTGCAGCCGCGGGTAGAGCGGGCGGTTGTGCTGGTAGTCGCGGAACAGCGCGAGCTGGATTTCGTCGTTGCCGGGGCGGGAGACCTGGGCGTGGTCGTGCTCCCAGGTGTCCGGGTCGACCAGGCTCGGGTCGGGGACGCCGTGCAGGTACTGCCAGCGGATGGCGTCGTAGCTCAGCGCGGCGCGGACGGCTGGTTCGGTATCGGGGCCGGGGTTCGCGCCGTACGCCCAGAGTCCGGCCCAGAACTCGTCGACGAAGCCTTCCTCGTAACCGTTGCCGTTCTGGGTGACGATCGCCGAGATTCGGTCGGGGTGGTTGAGCGCGAGCCGCCAGGCGATCGGGGCGCCGTAGTCCTGGACGTACACGGCGTAGCGGTCTAGGCCGAGTTGGTCGAGCAGGCCGGACGTGAGGTCGGCGAGGGCGTCGAAGGTGTAGTCGAACTCGTCGGCCGCGGGGGCGGCGGAGTGGCCGAAGCCGAGGTGGTCCGGCGCGATGACGTGGTAGCGGTCGGCCAGCAGCGGGATGAGGTTCCGGAACATGTACGAGCTGGTCGGATACCCGTGCAGCAGGACGATCGCGGGCGCGTCGGCAGGACCGGCCTCGCGGTAGAAGAGCCGGTGGCCGTCGACGGCGGTCGTGCGGTGGTGGATCACGGCTAACCCCTTTAGCGATTTGATCCGGTTAGGTGTTCGCCAGCGAAGCACGTTCGAGCTAACCTGTCAAAGGGTTCAATCTGGTTAGGGAGCTTCGATGGACGTGCTTGCCCTGCTCAACAGCAGGCCGCTGGTCAACGGCGAGGAAGCCGACGCGCTCGACCGGCGATGGGCGCGGGAGCACGGCGGCGACGGGAGTGTCGCGGAGCTGGAGTTGCTGCGGCAGGCGCGGGACCTGCTGCGAGACGTCGTGCGCGGGGACAGCTCGCCGGTGGTGTTGCGTCCGCTGTTCGACGGGGTGCGTCAGGTTCCGGAGGTTTCCGCGGACGGGCTTCGCTGGTCGGTCGAGACCCCGCCGCATGCCCGGTTGGCGGTGGAGGCGGTGCTGGACTGGGCCGCGATCGAGAAGGATCTTCCCGGGCGGTTGCGCGCCTGCGCCAATGACGAGTGCCAGCTGTTCCTGCTCGATCGCAGCCGGGCGAATCGGGCGCGCTGGTGCTCGATGGCGGCCTGCGGCAATCGCGAGAAGGTGCGGCGGCACTATCAGCGAAATCATTGAATCTTCACCCAAAAGTGTGAAGCTGACCGTTGTCTACAAGTGTGGACGTATTCCGATTTTCCTGCGGGAGTGCTTTCCCTGTGCTGGAAATTCACTGCTGACCATGGGTTCAGCGCCGGTAACTACTCCGTTTGCGAATCCGATTAATCGGGTACGGTACGTCGGACGGGAGGCGCGGATGATCACCTTTGCGGTGCACGGCATTGGGAAGCCCCAGCGAACCCTCGATCCCGGCGAGGACGAGCGGTGGATCACCGTGGAGCAGTTCGACGCGCTCTTGGACGTCGTTTCGGGCAGCGACGCACAGCTCACTTTCGACGACGGGAACGCCTCGGATGTCGAGATCGCGCTGCCCCGGCTGGTCGAGCGCGGGCTTTACGCCGAGTTCTTCCCGCTGGCCGGCCGGGTCGGCGAGCGCGGGTACGTGGACCGCGACGGGCTGCGGCAGCTGGTGGACGCGGGGATGCACGTCGGGTCGCACGGCTGGGACCGGCTCGACTGGCGGCGGCTGAACGGTCCGTTCGCGGTGCGCCGGGAGCTGGACGAGGCACCGCGGTTGCTGGAGCAGCTGAGCGGGGCTCCGGTGCGGCGGTTTTCCCTGCCCGAGGGCCGGTTCGGCCGCCGGGTGCTGACGCATTTGCGCGACGCGGGCGCGACCCGCGTGTACGCGAACGTCGGCGGGGTGCGCGGGGCGGCGCTGGTGCGGTCCCGGACGGAGATCCGGTCGGACCTGAACCCACGCTGGGCGGAAGCGGTGAGCCAGCGTCCGCGTCGCTTCGCCGGACGCGTCGCTTCGCCGGACGCTGGGCTTCCCGGCCCGGGCGGTAATTCGCCCGCCTCCGGTCTGGCAAGGACTCCTTCCCGGACTTGGCTTCCCGCAACGAGCCCTTCCCGGACTGCTCGGTTCGGCGGGAAAAAACACCCTCTTTTGGCGGGTTGTGACCACGTCCCTTCGGCGGCATCCTGAGCGCGCGCCGCCGTAAGGAAAGTTTCCTAATAAAAGGGAGCGTCGATGCGGAAACTCGTCCTGCTCGCGATTCTGGCGATAGCCGCCGCCGTCCTGCCCGCCGCGCTCGCTTCCGCGGCGACCGCCGCGCCGGAAGCGGTTCAGGCGGGTCCGACCGCGGACCAGATCCTCGCCAAGGTCGCCTCCTGCAAGCAGATCTCCAACGGCAAATACAAAACCGACGAGGACTCCGGCAGCGCGACCGTTCCGGTCTGCGACGCGGGCAAGGCGGTCTTCTGGAAAGCCGACATGGACATCGACTGCGACGGCCAGCGCACCACGCAGTGCAACGAGAACACCGACTGCTGCTTCTACCCCGACACCGCCTTCCCGCAATCGGACGGCAAACCGCTCAACGCCGCGAAGCTGCCCTACATCGTCGTGCCTAGTTCGAGCGGCATCTGGAACTACGCGAACTCCGGCCTCCGCGGCGGCGGTTCCTGTGCGGTGATCTACAACGGCAAGGTCGAGTACGCGGTCATCGGGGACACCGGCCCGAACAAGATCATCGGCGAGGCGTCCTACGCCACGGCCAAGGACCTCGGGATCAATCCGGACCCGAAGAACGGCGGGGTCGACTCCGGCGTGACCTACGTGTGCTTCAAGAACTCGGCGGTGAACCCGATCGAGGACCACGCCGCCGCGACGAGCACGGGGCAAAAACTGGCCTCCGCGTTCGTCGGCGGCAACTGAATTTTCCGAAGCTTCGGAAGGCATTCACTGCCCTTTCCGGACAACGGTGGGCAAATTCCCCGGCCGGTAGGGCCGGATGGGGTAACGCGGGCCGGATGGCCGGCACACGGCGGGAATCCTTGTCAGGACAAGGGTTCCCGCCTTGTTATGCGGAACCGGTAACGAAGCCCGTCCGCGCTCCGACCAATGAGCAGCGAACGGTCGGGCGGAGGTTCCGTGGTGAAGATCAGCGTCTTCGGGCTGGGATACGTCGGGTGCGTGTCCGCGGCTTGCCTGGCGGGAGAAGGACACGAGGTCGTCGGAGTAGACGTCAATCCGGCGAAGGTGGCTCTCGTGACGGCCGGCAAGGCACCGGTGGTCGAGGAGCGGATCGGCGAACTGACCGCGGAGGTGGTTGCCTCCGGTGCGCTGCGGGCGACCACCGACGTGGCCGAAGCGATTGGTTCGACGGACGTTTCCCTGGTCTGCGTCGGTACGCCGTCCGCGCCCAACGGGAGTCTTTCCACCGAGTACCTGCAACGCGTAGCCGAGGAAATCGGCACTGCGTTGAAGGAACGAAAAGGGTTGGGTGACAACGAGAACCGGCATACGGTCGTGTTCCGGAGCACGATGCTGCCGGGGACCTGCCTCGGGTTGCTCGTGCCGATTCTGGAAAAGCACAGCGGCGGCACCGCGGGGGTCGATTTCGGCGTGGCGGTGAACCCGGAGTTCCTCCGCGAGGGCACCAGCGTCCGCGACTTCTTCCAGCCGCCGAAAACGGTGATCGGTGAGTTTGATCCCGCCAGCGGCGACGTCGTGGCGAAACTCTACGAGGGACTGCCCGGCGACGTCTTCCGCGTGCCGATCCCGGTCGCGGAGATGACGAAGTACGCGGACAACGCTTTCCACGGCGTGAAGATCGGTTTCGCGAACGAACTCGGCGCGATCTGCCGGGCGCTCGGGCTCGATTCGCATCAGGTGATGGACGTGTTCCTCGCCGATCGCAAGCTCAACATCAGCCCGGCGTACCTGCGGCCGGGTTTCGCCTTCGGCGGTTCCTGCCTGCCGAAGGACCTGCGCGGGCTCGTCTACGCCGCGCGGCAGGCGGACGTCTCGGTGCCGTTGCTCGCACACGTGCTTCCGTCGAACACCGAACATCTGCACCGGGCGTTCGACCTGGTCGCGCGGACCGGGAAACGCAAGGTCGGGCTGTTCGGGCTTTCGTTCAAACCGGGCACTGACGACCTGCGCGAAAGTCCGCTGGTCGAACTCGCCGAACGGTTGCTCGGCAAGGGATACGACCTCAAGATCCACGACGCCAACGTCAGCCTGTCGCGGCTGATGGGGGCCAACCGCGAGTACATCGAAAGCCGGCTCCCGCATCTCGGGCAGCTGCTCGCCGGGTCGGTGCAGGAGGTGCTCGACCACGCCGAAGTGTGCTTGATCGGCACCTCGGACCCGGAAGTGCTGGCCGCGCTGCCGCACGGCAGTGGTCCGGTGCTGGTCGATCTGGTCCGCGTCCCGGACGCCGCCGCGCGCCGGACGGAAGAGGGGTACGTCGGCCTTGCCTGGTGAAGGCTTTTCCGAAAACGAAATCCTGCGGAACCGGGTCGCGCTGATTCTTGTGGAGAATCTGTCGGTGCCGTTCGACCGGCGAGTGTGGCAGGAATGCCAGACATTGCGCGACGCCGGGATGACGGTGCACGTGATCTGCCCACAGGGCACGAAACGGGACACCGAAGCCGAAGTCGTGCTCGACGGCGTGCACATCCACCGGTATCCGCTGCGAGCAGCGACCGGCGGACCCGCCGGGTACGCGCGCGAGTACGGATCCGCGCTGTGGCATACGTTCCGGCTGGCCCGCAAGATCGGCCGGGTCGACGTCGTGCACGCCTGCAACCCGCCGGACCTGCTTTTCCTCGTCGCCCGGATGGTGCGAAGACGTGGCGCGAAATTCATTTTCGATCAGCACGACCTGGTGCCGGAACTGTATTTGTCCCGCTTCGACCGCGGACAGGATTTCCTTTACCGCGGCGTTTGTGCGTTGGAACGCGCCACCTACCGCGCGGCCGACGTCGTGCTCTCCACCAACGAGAGCTACCGCGAGGTCGCGCGGATCCGCGGCGGCAAGCGCCCCGAGGACGTGTTCGTGGTCCGCAGCGCGCCGGTCGTGGAGCGGTTCCACGAGGTGCCGGTGGAGCCGGAACTCAAGCGGGGCAAGCCGAATCTGCTGTGCTATCTCGGCGTGATGGGCCCGCAGGACGGGGTGGATTACGCCCTGCGCGCGCTCGCTTCCCTGCGCGACGAAGTGGGCCGCGACGACTGGCACGCGGTGTTCGTCGGCGCGGGCGACACGTTCGACGAGATGGTCGCGTTGTCGCGGGAGTTCGGTCTGTCCGGGCAGGTGGAATTCACCGGCCGGGTGTCCGACGAAGATTTGCTGCGGTATTTGTCGGCCGCCGACGTGTGTCTTTCGCCGGATCCGCTCAATCCGCTCAACGACGTGTCGACGATGAACAAGGTCATGGAGTACATGGCCATGGGCAAACCGATGGTGTCGTTCGAGCTGCGCGAGGCGCGGGTGTCGGCGGGCGAGGCGGCGCTTTACGCCCCGGCCAACGACATCGCGGAGTTCGCGAAGCTCGTCTCCGTGCTCCTGGACGACCCGCAGCAGCGGGAACGGATGGGGAAGCTTGGCAAGGAACGCGTGCGCGGACCGCTCGCCTGGGGCAATTCGCAGGCGGCGTTGATCAAGGCGTACGAGCGTGCGCTGGGTTGAGCTGGGTCGCGTTTCGAACAAGGTTCGGCCGGATGGTGTAACCAACCGGTGCGGTGCCGCGACGGGGTCAATGACCCGTGCGTCGGCCCGTGAGGGGAGACCTGGTTTTGAGTGACGAAACAGTACGCCTCTCCGTCGTGGGGAAGGTCGTGCGCCGTCGATGGCGAGCGCTGCTGCTGCTCGCGGTCGTCGGCGCGGGTGTCGGGGCCGGGGCTTCGGTGGTGCTGTCGCCGGGATACGAGGCGCAGGCCAGCGTGTTGCTGCAAGGAGCGCGGCAGCCGGACGAACTGCTGACCCAGGCGCAGGTGGCGACGAGTTCGGTGGTGCTCGACCGGGCGTCGGCGGCGCTGGGACTCGGAATTCGCGGGACGGACTTGCAGAAATCGGTCACCCCGTCGGTCGCGCAGGGCAATGTCGTGACGCTCACCGCGAAAGGTGACAGCCCGGAGCACGCGCAACGGCTGGCGGACCAGGTGGCCAAAGAGTTCGTGAAATATTCGACGCAATTGCTCGGAAATTCCGCCGACCAGGCCGCGCAACTCGCGCAACAGCAGAGGGAATCGCTGCGCCAGCAGATCGCGCAGACCAATCAGCGGATCCTCGACCTGTCGAAGGCCGTGGCGAACGGCGACTCCGTCGAGGGCGTGCAGGCACGCACCACGCTGCAGGGATTGCGGACGGCGCTGGAGCAGGCGGTCAACAACCTCAACGCGGCGGACGCGGCGACCGGCGCGGGCAACATGGTCGTGCTCGGCCCGTCCGAACGGCCGTCTTCGCCGTCCGCGCCGACCTTCCTGCAGCTGACGGTCGGCGGAGCGGTGCTGTTCTTCGTGCTCGGGGTACTGGGCTATCTCTTCGGTGCGAGGACTGACCGGCGGCCGCGCAGCGAAGACGAAATCGGGTCCGCGCTGGGTGCTCCGGTGCTGGCGAGCGTGGACATCCCGGCGGCCGCGGACACGCCGGTGAAGTGGTGGCGCAAAGCGGTCGGGAACGACCGGCCGTGGAATCTGCCCGAGGTGCCGGCGTCGGCGGACGACGCGGCTCGCGAGGTGCGGTACCGCCGCGTGCTGGCGCGGCTGGGTGCGGACCGCGACGGAGTGTTGCGGTTGCTGATTCTCGTCCCGCGCGGGGACGCCTCGGCGCGGGAGGTCGCGGAGCAGTTCGCGGACGCCGCGTGCGGCGAGCGCAGGCGGGTCGAGGTGAAGGTGGCCGAGATCGAGGTGGTACCCGGGGCGCAGCCGATCGTGCCGGACGGAACGGCAGGGGTGCTCGTGGTGGTGTCGCTCGGCTCGCGCAACGCGTGGGAACTGGTTTCGATCGCGGAGGCTTGCTCGGACGCCGGGCACGAAATTCTCGGTGCCGTGCTGGCGAGGGAAGTGCACCTGGCTGGCGGGCCGAAGCCCAAGCCCGCCGTCAAGCAGCGCACGGACGAGCTGGCGGGTGCGAGATGAGCACGGGACAGGTCCAGCCGCTCGTCGATCTCCAGCGGCTGGTGGTCGCGCTGCGGCGCAAACGACGGTTCTGGCTGACGACCGCGCTGGCCGGGCTGGTCCTCGGCTGCGCGGTGGCGGTCCTGCTGCCCGCGCCGCCCACCGCGGTCACGAAGATCATGGTGATTCACCCCAACGACTCGCCGACCGACAGCGGCACGCTGATGCGCACCGACGTCGCCGTGCTTTCGACGGTCAACATGGCGGCGGCGGCCCTGAAACGGATCAACAACACCGAAGCGCCGTCGGATTTCCTGAAGGACTACGCCGGGCTCGGTCTCACCAACAACGTCCTGCAGGTGACGGTCAAGGGAAAGACCAAGGACGACGCGGTCGCGAAGGCGAAAGCGCTCGCGGACGCGTTCATCGCCGACCACACGCAGCGCACGCAAGCAGCCGCGACCGGCCGCTCGAAGGCGTTGCTGCAGCAGCGGGACCAGGCACAGGCGCAGCTGACGGACATTGACAACCAGGCGGCGGCTGAGGTCGGAAAGGGCCGCAACTCCAACGCGGGTGCGCTGGAGCAGCTGTACACGCAGCGCGCGAACCTGGTGTCGAAGATCGCCGATCTGCAGAACCAGGCGCAGCAGGCCGGGATCGGGTCGCCGGAGGTCATCGCCGGGACGCAGATCGTGGACGCGCCCGCGGTCCAGCCGGTGTCCAAGCTCAAGACCTACGGCACGCCCGCCGGGGTCGGGCTGGCACTGGGGCTCGCGCTCGGGCTCGCGTTCGCCGCGGTGACCGCGCTGGTCCGGGACCGGCCGGTGTTGCGCCGCGAAATTTCGCAGCACCTCGGGGCTTCGGTGATCGCGCAGGTCGGCGTGAAACCGGTCGGCCCGGCGAAGCTGTGGCGGCGTTCCAAGGCGGTGACTGACACCAGCCGGGTGGCGCTCACGCTCGCGCGGGCGGCGCGGGAGGACCGGGCTTCGCTGTCGTTGCTGGAGATCGGCGCGGCTTCGACCGCGGCGAAGGTGGCGGTGGAACTCGGCCGGTCGCTGGCCGAGGACGGGCCGGTGGTGCTCGTGGACGACCTGCCCGGCAAGGAACTGTCGCGGCTGCCCGTGGAGGGGAACGTCCAGATCGTCGAGGCGGGCGATCCGGCGGTGGCCCGTGCGGTGCGCCGGGTCGGCGTCGGCACGGCCGCTCCGGGCACGGCGTGGACCGATCTGTCGGCGCTCGGCGCGGAGACCGTCTTGGTGGTTCGTGCCGGGTTCGCCAACACCCAATGGCTGCACACCGTCGCGCGGCAGCTCGCCGACTGCGGCGTGCCGATCCTCGGCGTGGTGCTGGTCGATCCGGATCCGAAGGACCACACCGACGGCACGCTCTGGGACGGGCTGCACACGGCGTTGCGCGGGCGCGCGGCGGTGATCGCGAAGAAACAGGAAGACGCGGTCGAGCTGGAACTGCGCGGCGAAACCAAGCCGATCGAGTGGCCGACTAAGCGCGACGTCGAACGCAGGCGCCGTCCGCTCGACCGGACTCGTCCGCCGTCGCCTGTGGATCCGGACGCACCGACGAGGCGGCTCAAACCCGTCCAGGAAAGCTAGGGGGACGAAAGCGCATGTGCGGCATCGCGGGCGCGTACAGCTGGCCGGACGGCGGCCCACTCACCGACCGGCTCACCCAGTGCCTCGCGCACCGGGGACCGGACGGCGACGGCCGCTACGACCATCGGGAAGTCCACTTAGGACACCGGCGGCTGTCCATCGTGGACCTGTCGGAAACGGGCGCGCAGCCGATGACGGCCGAGGGCCTTGCCTTCACCTACAACGGCGAGCTGTACAACGCGCCGGAGCTGCGAGCCGAACTCGAATCCGCCGGGGTCCGGTTCCGCGGCACCTCCGATACCGAGGTGCTGCTGCGGGCCTGGCTGGAGTGGGGCACGGACTGCCTGCCGCGGTTGCGTGGGATGTTCGCCTTCGCGGTGTACGACGAACGCACTGGCGAGCTGGTGCTCGTGCGGGACCAGCTGGGCATCAAGCCGCTGTTCTTCGTGCGGCGCGGAGGCGGCGTCGTATTCGCGTCGGAGCTGAAAGCGCTGGCTCGCGAACTTGGCGACACCCTGAACGTGGACCAGGCGGCGATGATCGCGTCGCTGCTCTACTACTGGGTCCCCGACAGCCGGTGCGCTTACCGCGAGGCGGAGAAACTGCCGCCCGGCACCTGGCTGCGGTTCCGGCCGGACGGCAGCACGGACACCGGGACTTACTGGTCTCTCCGGCAGGTCGCGGAGGAGGGCGCGGCGTATCGCGGCGAGGTCGACCTGCACGCGGTCGTCGAGGATTCCACCCGCAAGCACCTGCTGTCCGACGTCCCGGTGGCGACCTTCCTCTCCGGCGGCCTGGACTCCAGTTACCTCACCGCGCTGGCCGCCCGCGAGCAGCCGGGGATTTCCGCTTACACCATCGGTTTCCGTCCCGAGGACGCGAAATTCGAGGCGATGCCGGACGACCTGCGCTACGCCCGGATCGTCGCCCGCCAGTTCGGCGTGGACCTGCACGAGATCGAGATCGCGCCGGACGTGCAGGACCTGCTGCCGCGGATGACGCACCACCTGGACGAACCGATCGGCGATCCGGCGGCGATCAACTCGTTCCTGATCTGCTCGGCGGCGCGCGAGGCGGGCGTGAAGGTGCTGCTGTCCGGAATGGGCGCGGACGAGCTTTTCGCCGGGTACCGCAAGCATTTGGCGAACCTGCTGGCGTTGCGGTACCGGCGGGTGCCCGGGGTGGCTCGCCGTGCGATCGGGGCGGCGGTCGACCGGCTGCCAGTCGCGTCGTCCACCCGCGGCTACCGGTCGGTGCGGTTCGCGAAGCGGTTCCTGTCCTTCGCGGACCTGCCGGAGGAAACGGCGTTCCGGCGCAGCTACACCATGTACGACCGGACCGAGCTGCTCGACCTGGTCTCGCCGGATCTCCAGTCCGAAGTGGACGATGTGCTCACCGAGCACGCCGACGTCTACTACGACACGAAGCTGACCGACCAGGTCAACCGGATGTGCCTCGCCGACGCGCGGATGTTCTTGCCTGGCTTGAACCTCGCCTACACCGACCGGTCCACGATGGCCGCTTCGACCGAGGTGCGAACGCCCTTTGTGGACATTGAAGTGGTCCGCGCGGCGTTCCAGGTGCCTGGCCGGGAGAAGATCGCTCGACGGCAAGGCAAGGTGGCGTTGAAGAAGGCGGCCACGGCGATCCTGCCGGACGAAATCGTGTACCGGCCGAAGGGCTTGTTCAGCGCGCCGCTGCGGGCGTGGATGAGCCGGGACCTCGCGCCGCTGGTGCGGGAGGTCATCGAGGACGGCGTCCTGGTCGAGTCCGGTTTCCTGCAGCGCGACGCCCTGCGCAAGCTGGTGGCCGAGGACGCCGCCGGGCGCGAGGACCGCGCGAAACATCTTTGGCACGTGCTGACCCTCGAGTACTGGTACCGCGGGGCACTCCGCGGAGAGCGGCTAGGAGTCCAGTGAAACAGGTAGTGCAGAACTACAAGAGCGGCGAACTGGCCCTGCTCGACGTCCCGGTGCCGGCGTGCAAACCGGGCGGCGTGCTCGTGCGCAGCCAGTACTCGCTGATCTCGACCGGCACCGAGATGATGAAGGTGTCCGAGGCGGGGATGTCGCTGCTGGGCAAGGCCCGGTCACGGCCGGACCAGGTCGCGAAGGTCATGCAGAGCGTCGCGACGAACGGGCTCGCCGCGACGTATCGCAAGGTGTCCGGGAAGCTCGATTCCTATACGCCGCTGGGCTATTCGCTGTGCGGGGTGGTCGAGCAGGTCGGCGAAGGCGTCGACGACGTCGTGGTCGGCGACCTCGTGGCGTGCGCCGGGAACGAGCACGCGCTGCACAGCGAGCTGAACTGGGTGCCGAAGAATCTGTACGCGAAGGTGCCGGCCGGGCTTTCGCCGCGGCAGGCGGCGTTCGCGACGGTCGGCGCGATCGCGATGCAGGGCGTCCGGCGCGGCGAACCGCAGCTCGGCGACCTCACGCTGGTGATCGGGCTCGGCCTGATCGGGCAGCTGGTGGTGCAACTGCTGGTGGCGACCGGCGCGCGCGTCGTCGGCGTGGATCCGGACGCGCAGCGCTGCGAGCTCGCCCGCGAGCTGGGTGCGCTCGCCTGCGGCCATCCGGCGTCCGGCGAGATCGACCAGGCGGTGGCCGAACTGTCCGGCGGGCACGGCGTGGACCAGGTGTATCTCGCCGCGGGCGGTGCGTCGAACGATCCGGTGGAGCTGGCCGCGCGGCTCGCCCGCGACCGCGGCCGGGTGGTCGACATCGGCAAGATCTCGCTGAACCTGCCCTGGAACGCCTACTACGAAAAGGAACTCGACGTCCGGTTCTCCCGTTCCTACGGGCCTGGCCGCTACGACCCGGCATACGAGCTGGAGGGACGCGACTATCCGATCGGCTACGTGCGCTGGACGGAACGGCGCAACCTCGAATGCTTCCTCGACCTGGCCGCGCGGGGCAAGCTCGACGTCTCGCCGCTGATCAGCCACACCGCGGACTTCGCAAAGGCGGTCGAGACCTACCGGGCGCTCAACGAGGGCGAGCTGAAAGCGGTCGCGGTGCTGTTCCGCTATCCGGACGCGCCGCCCGCCGAGGACGAAAGCGTGGTGTCCGCGGTCCCGGCGGCTCCGGTCGTCGACAAGCGGACGGATCCGTTGCAGTGGTTGCGGATCGGGTTCATCGGCGCGGGCAACTACGCGTCGTCGATGATCCTCCCGCACCTGGCCGGGGACGAACGCGTGCTGCTCACCGACGTCGTCACCACGTCGGCGCTCTCCGGGGCCAACGCGAAGCGCAAGTTCGGTTTCGTCGCGGCGAGCACCGACGTCGACGCCTTGCTGGAGGACGACGAGGTCAGCACGGTCTTCGTGGTGACCCGGCACAGCTCGCACGCCGAGCTGACGCGGCGGGCGCTGCTGGCGGGCAAGGCAGTCTTCGTGGAGAAACCGCTCGCATTGTCGGAGAAGGAATTGCGCAGCGTTGTGGACGCGGTGGCGGAATCGGGCAACGACCGGCTGCAGGTCGGGTTCAACCGCCGGTTCGCGCCGCTGCTGGTCGAGGCGAAGAACCAGTTCGGCCCGCGAGTCGGCCCGGCTTCGGTGCGGTACCTGGTCAACGCGGGCAAGCTGGACGCCAGCAGCTGGTACAACCAGGCCGATGCCGAGGGCAGCCGGTTCGTCGGCGAGGGCGGGCACTTTATCGACACGGTCAGCTGGTTCCTCGGCAGCAACCCGGTTTCGGTCTACGCGACCGGTACTCCGGGCAACCACGACCTGCAAGTGCTGCTGCGCTACGCCGACGGCTCGACTGCGACGATCAGCTACATCACCAGCGGCAGCACCGCGTTTCCCAAGGAAACGCTGGAAGTGCTGGCCGACGGCAAGGTGCTGAAATTCGACGATTTCGTCCGCGCCTCGGTGTACGGGCGCAAGCGCTGGACCAGCTCGCGGTTGCCGAAGGCGCGCGACAAGGGCCAGCAAGCCGAACTGGACGCGTTCATCACCGCGTTGAAGACCGGCGTCGCGATGCCGATCAGCCTCGACTCGCTCGTGTCCACGACACTCGCGACACTGGCCGTGCACCGCAGCCTCGAAACCGGTGCGCCGGTGCGGTTGGAGCAGTGATGGACCCGTCCTGGTACCTGCGCCGGCTGTCCGCGATGGGTCCGGCGGAGATCGCCGGCCGGGTCGGCGACGTCGTGCGCAAACAGCGGTGGCGCGGGGAATCCCGGCGGCGGCCGACCTGGTCCGCGACCCGCACGTTTCCGGCCTGGCCCGCCGAGCCGCAGCTGCCCGCGACTGGCCGGGACCGGCTGATCGCGGCGGCGGACCGGCTGATGGACGGACACGCCGAGTACTTCGGGGTGCCGCGGGACGATTTGGTCGCGCCCGACTGGGCGTTCGATCCGAAGACCGGCCGCCGCGCGCCGGGGGATCGGTACTCGTTCGAGATCCCGTACCGGGACGAGAACGCGATCGGCGACATCAAGCAGATCTGGGAGCCCTCGCGGCATCAGCATCTGACCGTGCTGGCCGCGGCGTACCAAGCGACCGGAGACGACAGTTACGCGCACCGGGTCGCCGACCACCTGAAATCGTGGTGGGCAGCCAACCCGCCGATGCGCGGCGTGCACTGGCTGAGCGGGATCGAGCTGGGCATCCGGCTGTTGTCCTGGGTGTGGGTGCGGCGGCTGCTGGACGGCTGGTCCGGCGCGCCCGGACTGTTCGAGGACAATCCCGAGGCGCTGCGGCAGATCTGGCACCACCAGCGGTGGCTGGCGGCGTTCCCGAGCCGGGGCACCTCGGCCAACAACCACGTGCTGGCCGAGGCCGCCGGACAGCTGGCGGCCTCGTGCGCGTTCGACTGGTTCCCGGAATCTGCGAAGTGGGGCTCTGCCGCGGTTCGCTCGCTGGACTTTCACCTGCGGGCCAACACCTTCACCTCCGGGCTGAACCGCGAGCTGGCCACGGAGTACCACGGGCTCGTGCTGGAGCTGGGGCTGGCCGCCGCGCTGGAAGCCGGTCCCCGGCTGCCCCGTTCGACCTGGCTGGAACTGCGGGCGATGTGCGACGCGCTCGCGGCCATTGTGGACTGTGCCGGACGGCCGCCGCGACAAGGCGACGCCGACGACGGCTTCGGCCTGATCGTGGACGGACCCGAATCGGACCGCTGGCATTCGCTGCTGGCCACCGGAGACGCGCTGTTCGGCCGTGCGGAATGGTGGCCGAAACTGCCCGCCGACGACGTGCGCACGGCATTGTTCGCGGCGCTGCGGTCCCGCGTGCCGCAGCTCGACAGCGTTCGCGAGCGGCCGGTTTTCTCGGACGCGGGCCTGACCATCCTGCGCAGCGAAACCGGTCCGGAAATCTGGTGCCGATGCGACAGTGGCCCGCACGGCTTCCTCGCCATCGCCGCGCACGCCCACGCCGACGCGTTGTCCATTGAGGTCCGGCACGACGGCGTCGACATCCTCGCCGACCCAGGAACGTACTGCTACCACGGCGAACCCGAGTGGCGCGCGTACTTCCGCTCCACGCTCGGCCACAACACGCTGCAGCTCGACGGAGTCGACCAATCGACTTCCGGCGGTCCGTTCCTGTGGACGCGGCACGCCAACTCGCGCACCCTCGCCGCGACGCCCACCCAATGGCAGGCCGAACACGACGGTTACGCCCCCGCGCTGCACCGCCGCACCGTCGAGTTGTCCGGCCGGACGCTGACTGTGGTCGACGAGGTGACCGGCGGCGGTGCCGCGAAACTCGCCTTCCACCTGGGCCCGCTGCTGTCGGTGGAACTTTCCGGCAGCACCGCGCAGCTCACCTGGCCCGGCCGTACCGCGACCCTGGAGCTGCCGCCGCAACTCGCCTGGACCGCGCACCGAGGCGAGACGAATCCGCCGCTGGGCTGGTACTCGCCCGGCTTCGGCCGCCGCGAACCCGCCACCACGCTCGTCGGCTCCGGTCGCGTCACCGGCCCGCTGACCACCGTGCTCCGCCTGCCCTGATGTCGAGAGGATCCACCGTGCGAAGGACTTTGCTGCTGCTGGGAGCGCTGCTCCCGCTCACGCTGGCTTCGTGCAGTTCGTCCGGAGCCGCACCCGCTCCGGCCGCGGGATCGACTTCGCCGCAGGGTCCGGTCGCCGCGGTCTGCGACCACGTCCCGCCGGGCCCGGCGACCGCGCCCGCGGGGGCGGTCACGGTGGATCCGGCGGTGGTGGACGACCTGTCAGCCAAAACGAAGAACTCCCCGGCCGGTACGACGTTCTGGCTCGCGCCTGGCACGCACCGGCTCAGCGACGACGAGTACGCCCAGGTGCAGCCCAAGGACGGCGACGTCTACCTCGGCGCTCCCGGCGCGGTGTTCGACGGCCGGAAGAAGAACCGCTACGCCTTCGCCGGCCCGGCCAAGGACGTCCGGCTCGAATCGTTCGTCGTGCAGGGCTTCGCCGCGCCGCGCGACGAAGGCGTGGTCAACCACGATTCAGGTCCCGGCTGGGTCATCCAGCACCTGACCGTGCAGGACAACGACGGGGCCGGGCTGATGGCCGGGCCGAAGCAGCAGATCCTCGACAGCTGCCTGCGGCGCAACGGCCAGTACGGCCTGAACGCCTACTCCGGCACTGCCGCGGTGACCGGGCTGGTCCTGCGCCACACCGAGATCACCGGCAACAACACCGGGAACTGGGAAGCGAAAGTCTCCGGGTGCGGCTGCACCGGCGGCATGAAGTTCTGGGCGGTGGACGGCGCGGACGTCGTCGGCAACTGGGTGCACGACAACCGCGGCACCGGGCTGTGGGCCGACACGAACAACAACGATTTCCTGATCGAAGACAATCTGATCGAGAACAACGACAGCGCCGCGATCATTTACGAGACCAGCTACAACGCGTCCATCCGCAACAACACGTTCCGCCGCAACAACCTGATCGACGGCCGCGCGCACGCCGATCGCGGCGACCCGTTCCCGTCCGCGACGATCTATGTCTCCGAATCCGGTGGCGAACCGCGGGTGAAGGCCCGCACGAGCACTCTGGAGATCTCCGGAAACCTGCTGCAGGACAACTGGAACGGCGTGATCCTGTGGGAGAACGCCGACCGGTTCTGCAACAGCCCGGCCAACACCTCCAGCGGCTCGTGCACGAAACTGGTGCCGAACGTCAGCACTTGTTCCGCGCCTGCGATCTCGAAGAAACCGCTGTACAACGACTGCCGGTGGAAGACGCAGCGGGTCGTGGTGCAGCACAACCAGTTCACGCTCAACTCGAAAGCGCTCGGTTGCGAGGAGGTATGCGGCCGGATGGGCGTGCTGTCGAATTTCGGCAGCTACCCGGACTGGTCGCCGTATCAGGGCGCGGTGATCCAGCAGGCGATCACTTTCCAGCAGGACAATTCCTGGCACGACAACGCTTACGCCGGGCCGTGGACGTTCGTCGCCAAGGAGATGAGCAACATCATCGGCGTCGGCGAATGGCAGAGCACGCCGTATCGCCAGGACGCGAATTCGAGCTACCAGCCGAACGGGGGTGGCTGACGTGGCCGAATTGACCGCGGCACTGCCCGTTGAAACGAAAGCGGTGCCGAAGGCGGTAAGCGCGGCCTGGGCGTTGCTGATCCTCAACACGCTCGGCTCGACCGGCGCGCAAACGGTGATCCCGCTGCCGCGCACAGTGATTCAGCTGGTCACCATGGGCGCGCTGATGACCGCGTTCCTGCTCGCCCTCGTATTAAACCTCCGGATCCGGATCAAGCCGAGCGCGTATCTACTGCTCCTGACGTTCCTGCTGCTCACGAGCATCGTGGCCAGCGTGCACCTCGAATCCGGCTACGGCTCGCTGTTCCGCTGTTTCCGGTTCTCCGTGTTCGTCGCGACGCTGTGGCTGCTCAGCGGGTGGTGGGACGGGGCGTTCACCTTCGTGCGAGCGCACATCCGGATGTTCGGCGCGGTGCTGGTGTCGGTCGTGCTCGGTTTGGCGATCGCGCCGGGCAAGGCGATGCCGGACATCTACGGCGGGCGGCTTTCCGGCGCGGTGTGGCCGCTGACGCCGCCGCAGGTCGGCCAGTACGCGGCGGTGATCGCGGGCCTCGCGGTGCTGCTGTGGCTGGGCAAGCGGACGGACGCCAAGAGCGCGCTGATAGTGGTCGTGCCCTCGCTCGGAGTCCTGCTGCTCACGCACACCCGCACCGCGACGCTCGGACTGGTCGCCGGGCTGATCGTCGCGTTGCTGTCGCTCGGGCTGGTCAGCGCGCGGGCGCGGAAGGTGTTCGCCGGGATCGTGCTCGTGGCCGGCTTCGCCGCGGTGGTGCTGGGCGGACTGCTGCAGGCCTGGTTCCTGCGTGGGCAGAGCACCGACGACTTCTCCAGCCTGACCGGTCGCGCGAAGGTGTGGGACGCGCTGCTGTCCGCGCCGCGGACCGGATTTGAGTACACCTTCGGCGTCGGCCTCACCGACAAGTCCTATGACGGCCTGCCGATCGACAACAGCTGGCTCGCGATCTACCACGAGCAGGGCATTGTCGGGATCGGGATCGTCGCCGCGATCCTGCTCGTGCTGATCGCGATCGCGGTGCTGCGGCCGCCGTCGCTGGCCAGGGCGTGCGCGATCTTCCTGATCGCGTACTGCGTTTCCGCTTCCTACACCGAAGCCGGGCTCGGCGACGCGTCGCCGTATCTGCTGCATCTGGCGGTGGCCGCGTCGTTGCTGGCCGTGGGCGAGGCTCCAGCGAGGGAGAAGCTGGCGTGAAGGTTCTGGTGGTGCACAACCGCTATCGGTCGGAACAGCCGAGCGGCGAGAACAACGTGGTCGACGCGGAGGTCTCGCTGCTGACCTCGGCCGGGATCGACGTTCAGCGGTTCGAGCGGCACAGCGACGACATCGCGTCGATGCCGTTGGCGCGCAAGGCTTTGGTGCCGTTGCAAGTGCCATGGAACCGTGCTTCGCGGGCGGCATTGCGGACGCAGCTTCGGCGGGACCGACCCGATGTCGTGCACGTCCACAACACCTTCCCGCTGCTGTCGCCGTCGGTGCTCTCCGCGTGTGCTGAGGCGCGTGTGCCGGTGGTCGCGACCCTGCACAACTACGGCCTCGTCTGCCCGCCCGGCACGCTCTACCGCGACGGCCGGATCTGCACCGACTGCGTCGGCGGGCTGCCGGTCCCGGCGGTCCGGCACGGCTGCTACCGCGATTCGGCCGCCGCGACCGTGCCGATGGCGGTAAACCTGCTGGTCAACCGCGAGCGCTGGCGAACCGGGGTGACCCGGTTCTTCTGCATCTCCGACGCGCAGCGCCGCCTTCTCGTGGACGCTGGCCTGCCCGCGGCGCGAATGACGGTGAAGCACAACTTCGTGCCCGACCAAGGCCGGCGCCGCGTCGGTGACGGCGAGCACCTCCTGTTCCTCGGGCGGCTCACCGAAGAGAAAGGCATCCCGCTGCTCAAAGCGGCTTGGGAGCAGTACTCCGGCGAGCTGCCGTTGCTGATCGCCGGGACCGGGCCGCTGTCCGACGACGTCACGGCCTGGGCTGCCGGACGGGACAACGTGTCGTATGTCGGCCTGCAGGACCGGGCCTCGTGCCAGGAATTGATCGCCCGAGCGGCCGCCGTCGTGGTTCCTTCGACCTGGCTCGAGGCGTTCGGTCTCGTGGTGGTGGAGGCGATGGCCGCCGGGGTGCCGACGGTCGCGCCCGCGCACGGAGCGTTCGAAGAACTGGTCACCGACGGCAGCACCGGCCTGCTGCACACACCCGGCGACGCGGCGGCGCTCGCTTCTTCGCTCCTGAGGGTTGCCGATGCCGAGTTGAACCAGAAGATGGGCGAGGCCGCGCGGCACCGGTACGAAGCGGACTTCACTCCGGAAGTGGGGCTGAAACGGCTGCTTGAAGGCTACGAGGAAGCGATTTCCGCGGTATGAAGGAAGTTGTGCGCGACCGGCTGAGAACCGCGCCCCGGGCACTTCCGCTCGTGCTGCGCACGCCGTCGCTGGTCTTGGCCGTGCTCGGCTTCCTGACCGTGCTCGCACTGGGCCTCCGCTTCGCCGGACACTCGGTGCCGAGCGCGTTCGACGCCCCGCTCCTGCCCGGCCCGGACCTCGTGCCCGACCCGTGGTGGTACTTCGCGACCGCGATCGACTTCTGCGGCGAACCGCTCGGCTCGGTGCTGATCCTGGTCCTGGTGATCGGCGGCTGCCTGCTGACGCACCGGCTCCGCACGGCGGTGCTGGCGGTAGTCGGCTGCGGGCTGACGGTCGCGGTGACCTCGGTGCTGAAACCACTGACCGGCCGCACTATCCACGGCAGCTACCTGTCCTTCCCGAGCGGCCACACCGCTTTCGCGACCGCTTTGGCGTTGATCGGCGCTTACGTCCTGGCCGGGCGGTTGAGCCGGTTCGCCGCGGTGGCGTGGCTGCTGGGCCTTGCTTTGGTGTCCGGCTTCCTGATGGCCTGGGCCGAGGTAGGGCTAGGCGCGCACTACCCGACCGACACGATCGGCGGCTTCGCGACGGCGCTGGCGATCGTGCCGGTCACGGCGTACGGGATCGACGGGATCGTCAAGCCTTCTGGCGAAAGACCGGCTTGACCGGCCGCCCGCCCAGCCACGGCGACGGGTCACCGGCCTCCAGCGCCTTCCGGTAGACGACGCAGGCCGACGCGACCACCTCCACGGTCCGGTCGATGTCTTCCTCCGTCATGGCCGCACTGACCACAAAGGACGGAGCCAGCACCCCGTTCTCCAGAAGGCACCGCAGGAACAGCGTCCGGTACTCCTGCGACGGGGCACCTTCCGCGTCGAGGGTCGCGAACACCAGGTTGCTGTGTCGCCCGCGTACCAGCAGGTGCTCGCCGACCCCGTACGCCGACGTCACCTCGTTCACACCCGCCGCCAGCCGGGCCCCGAGCGCGTGCAGCCGAGCCGTCACGTCTTCTGCCGCGTAGACATCGATTACCGCCATAGCGGCGGCTAACGCTGGGGTTTCCGCACCGTGCGTCGTGGACAGCAGGAACACCCGGTCCCGCGAATCACGCAGCCCCCCCAGTTCCATCAAATCCCGCCGGCCGGCCAGCGCGGCGACCGCGAAGCCGTTGCCGAGCGCTTTGCCGAACGTTGAGAGATCCGGCGTCACGCCGTAGAGGCCCTGCGCGCCGTGCTCGGAGTACCGGAACCCGGTGATCATCTCGTCGAAGATCACCAGCGCGCCGTACTGATGCGCGAGGTCGAGCAACCCGGCGAGATAGCCGTCCGGCGGGGCTACCCCCTTGGTCGCCTCCAGGATCAGGCACGCCACCTGCCCGTGGTGCTGGCGCAGCATTTGTTCAGTCGCCGGGAGGTCGCCGTACGGGAAGGGCACGGTCATCGCCATCGTCGCGGCGGGGATCCCGGCCGACATCGGGGTGGTGCCGATGAACCAGTCGTCGGTGGAGAAGAACGCGTGGTCGGCGCAGCGGGCGACCAGCGGGCGGCCGGTGGCGGCGCGGGCGAGCCGGACGGCGGCGGTCGTCGCGTCGGAGCCGTTCTTCGCGAACTTCACCATTTCCGCGGTCGGCACCGTTTCCAGGAACTGCTCCGCCGCCTCAAGCTCCACGATAGACGGACGGACGAAGTTGTTGCCCCGTTCCAGCACGTCGCGGACGGCCGCGGTGACGCGCGGATGCACGTGGCCGAGGCTGACCGAGCGCAGCCCGGAGCCGTATTCGAGGTACCGGTTGCCGTCGACGTCCCAGACATGCGCGCCGCGGCCGTGCGAAATGACCGGCGCGAGATGTTCCGGGTATTGATCCTCGCCTTTGGCGTAGGTGTGCGCACCGCCGGGGATGGCGCGGTGCAGGCGTTCGTTCGCGATTCGGGAGAGTGGCAGGTCCATGACGGGTCACCTCAAGGCGTCGGCGAGCGAAGGGGCCGACGCGTCGCGTTCGGACAGCAATGCCGCTGGCAGCGGCCAGGGAATGGCGAGCTCCGGGTCGTCGTGCGCGATAGCGACGTCCTCGGACGGGTCGTGCGCGCGGTCGATCCGGTACGACACGTCGGCGATATCGCTCAGCGCCTGGAAACCGTGTGCGCATCCGGCCGGGATATAGATGCTCTCCTGGGCGTCCCCGGAGAGACGAAACGTTTCCATCGCCCGGAAAGTCGGCGAGCCCGGTCGCAAATCGACCACGACGTCGAACACTTCCCCGAACGAGCATCGCACCAGCTTCGCCTCGCCTGCCCCGGACCGCAGGTGCATCCCGCGCACCACGCCGCGCACCGAGCGGGACACGCTGTCCTGCAGGAACGCGTCCGGATCGATGCCGACCGACCGGGCGACGTCAGCGTCGAAGGTGCGTGAGAAGAAGCCGCGTTCGTCTCGGTGCGGCGTCGGCTGAAACAGCCACACGCCGGAAATCGACGGCACGGGAACGGCTTTCACGACACCTCCGCGGGAATGAGCGTCCTCGACAACAGGGCGAACTGGTCTTTCAACTGCTGGCCGCAGGCTTCGTTGCGGGCGGCGAGTTCCGCTTTCAGTTCCGGAGCCCGCCGCTGCAGTTCCTCGAACTGCCCGATCAGCCTCGGCACGTCGACCGCGCGGGCCTCCTGGCAGAACTCGCCGAGCCCCATTTCGGCCATCAGCACGTCGTTCTTCTTCGCGTAGCCGATCGCGACCGTCGGCGTCCCGACCTTCAACGCGCACAACACATTGTGGTACCGAGTGGCCACGACCGTGCCGACTTCGGCCATCGACCGCATCAGCTCGTCGAGCGAGCCCGGAACGGCCGCGGAAAGCAGCGGCGAGCCGACCGTTTCGACGATCTCGTCCACCACTTCGCGATCGATCCGGTCGCCGATGAACAGTCGGACCGGCCGGTCCTGCCCGACCAGATACCGCACGAACTCCGTCATCGCGTCTACGTACGCCCGGTAAATCTCGTCGCCGCGCGCACGGTCGTCGTTGCTGCCGTAGTAGGCCATCACGCCGACGCCGACGGCCCGCGGGTCCTCGACCGCGGCAGGCGTCGGCAAGGCGAAGGCGAGGTCGGGATAGACACGGTCGTTCGTGACCCGAACCCCCATATCGGCCATCGCCGAACGCGACAGTTCATCGCGGAAGGACCGATACGTCGCGAGCTGCGTCGCGGATCGCACCAGAAACCGCGTGGCCGGCACCCGGATCCGGTCAGCGCCGACGCTGACCAGCGCGACCTTCGTCCGTCCCAGCCGCCCGCACAGCGAGAGCAAAAACAGCGCATACGGGAATCCCCACGGCCGGAGCGGAAGCGTCGCCTCCAGCACGCCCATGCCGGGAACGATCACCACGTTCTGCTTCCGGACCCACCAAGCCGTCCGGACAACGTCGATCACCTTCCCCATGGCTTTGGCCGCGATCGACCGCAGCCCGGAAGCGTGCCGGTATTCGCCGCTGTACCAGTTCAGCCGCACCGCGGGGATCCCGTAGCGCGCACGGATAGCGTCCGCCCCACCGCAGAACGCGGACACCTTCGCGTACGGATGTTCGGCTCGCAGGAAGGCGAGTACCGCCTCCAGCGAACCGTCGTTGCCCAGGTTGCCTGAACCGAGCAGTCCGAAGACCCCGACCCGAACAGTCACGGCACCCGCCGTTCGCGCCCGGCGACCACCCGGTCGACCGCGAGGTCGAGTTCGGCCGCGTGCACCGGAGCCCGGTCTTCGACGCGCTCCCCGGCCCCGCCCGGCCGGGCCCGGCTGGCGAACCATTCCGCCAGTGCGAGGTAGCAGGCGCGGCGTTCGCCGGACGGCAGCGGCGCGGAGCGGATGCCGTGCACGAATCCCCAGAGGTACTCGGCGAGCAGCCGCGCGGTCGGGTTCGTGAGGGCGTTGCCGCGCTTCGGGTCGAGATTCGCGCAGCGGGAGCGTTTGCTGGGGTTCGCGCGTTCCGCCCGGTCGGGGTGATCGCGGCGGAAGTACAGCAGTTCCGGCACTTGATAGAACGGTCCGTGCAGCGCCAGTTCGGCCACGTACGTGCGGTCGGCGTGGTGATAGCTGTCCATCGGAGTGACGCGCCGCAGCACCGCCGTGCGGATCACGCCGTAGAAATCATCGCCGCCCGGCTCGAAAAGCAGGCTCTTGAAGCGCACCGACGGCCGGGGCGAGTCGGTCTTGTGCCGGTAGTCCAGCGGCACGGTCACCGCGCCGTTCTCGTCGATGATCGCCTGATGCGAATGCGCGAGGATCATCTCCGGCCGCGCGTCGAGCGCTTCGACGCACTTCGCCAGCAGTTCCCGGCCGTAGAGGTCGTCGTGCGAAGCCCATTTGAACAGCTCGCCGCGCGCCTGGTCGAGCAGGATGTTGTGGTTCGGGGTCGCGCCGATGTTGCGCGACTGGCGCAGGTACCGGATCCGCGAGTCCTCCCGCGCGTACTTCCGCGCGATCTCCTCGGTGCCGTCCTGCGACGCGTTGTCGGAGATGATCAGCTCGAAGTCCTCGTACGTTTGCCCGAGCAGCGCGTCGAGCGCTTCGCCGAGGAATTCCTCGCCGTTGTAGACAGGCAGACCGATGGTCAGCCGGGGCGGCGTGCTCATGCCGGTTTCATCTCCTCGGAAGCCGAATGGAGTTCTGCTGGGCTGAATGAACCTGAAGTGGCGGGAAACTCGACTGCCGCCGCGAAGTGGTCGCGAAGCGCGCTGCGCAGCTGCCACCACCACACGGCAGAGCCGGTGAGCGTGGCGGCCGCGACGCCCCACTCCGAGCCCGCCGCGCCGCCGAGCCCGGCCCCGATCAGGCCGAACACGACGTAGCACGCGGACGAGATCAGCTGGGACCGCAAGCTCCGCCGCGCCATCCCGAGCGCCCGCAACCCGGCCGTCGCGCCGGTGGTGAAACTCGCGCCGACGACCGCCATCGTGACCGCCGGGACCAGCAGCGACGAGCTGTCCCACAGCGAACCGAGCACGAACCGGCCAGCGTTTTCGGGAACGAAGAACCACAGTCCGAGCCCCCAGATCAAGGCAGCCGCCGCCTGCGCCGCACCGAGCACCACGCAGAAGTGCCACAGCCGATGCGGAGACTGCCGGAGCACTCGCGCTCCCTCGGCGACAGTGACGAGGGAAAGACCCATGAGCAGGGCGAGAAACGGCCCGAGCAGCTGTTCCGCGCCGCGCACCGTGCCGACCGCGGCCAGTCCGGAAATCGCGCCCAGCCCGTATGCCCGCAGCTGCGACGAGCCGCTGTTGCTGACGTTCTCCACGAGATAGCGCACGCCCAGGTCGCGATGCTCCCGGAACCACGAGCGCACCCCGCCGAGCCGCGGCAGCACACTCGTCTGCACCCAGCCGAACGCCGCCGCGACCCCGGCCGAACAGCCCCAGGCCAGCAGGAACGCGACCACGGTGTCGTAGCGCGCGGCCAAGACCAGCGCGGGGAACAACGCGACGGCCTGGATCCCGTCATTGAGAAACGCCTTGTGCCCGCTGCCCTGCGCGAAGAACCCGAACCGCCAGGCGTCCTGGACGAGCAGGAACGGCAGCACCACCCCGAGGGCGACAAACGCGGCACCGAGTGCACCGCCGACCACGAGTCCAAAAAGGACACTGACCGCCCCGGAAGCGACTCCGACCACCAGGGCGGTTCCGACGGCCTGGCCGACCGCGGTCCGCCAGGCCGCCCGGGCGACCCCGGAGAACCGCACCATCAGCGGGTCGGTGGCGAGGCCGCGCGAGATGTTGAGAATGACGCCGTAGGTCACCCACGCGATGCTGAACAGGCCGAACGCCGTCGCGCCGAGCGAGCGCGCGACGTAAAGGCCGACCACGAAGTTGGTCAGGCTCGAAACGGCCTGGTCGCCAAGGCCCCAGCTGAGCCGTCCCGCCATCGCGCGGACGGCTCGCGAACGCAGGATCGACGGCACGGCTTCACTCCTTCAGCAGTCCGGCGGCCCGAAGGGCATCGGCCGCCGCGGCTACGGTGCCGAATGGCAGGTCCGCCCGTTCGGCGATGTCGAGGAGGCTGTGGTCGCCGTCGGAAAGGCTGAGCACCCACAGCATGGCGAGCTGGGCTTCCTTCGCGTCGCTGCGCCCGCCGAGCGAGTCGTACAGCCCGCGCTTGCCGAGCTGTGGCTCGCCGTACGGGCTGAGATTCACGTAGCGCCGGTTGCGGTCCAGCACGGAAAACGCCGTCCGCAGGGTGTCGAGGGTGTCGGCCATCGAGTCCGGGTCGACGAAGGACGGGTTGTCCGCCGAGGTGTGGTACTCCGGGTAGCCCGCGTACGGCGTGCGCGTGAGCGAGCCGACGCCGAGGTTGAACCCGGGGGAGCAGAACTGGCGCTCGTCGTAGCCGTACGGCGAGAAATCCCGGATCTCGTGCGGTTTGTCCTTGAGGATGTGCGCGAAAACGCGGTCGATGTCGGCGTCCCCGCGACGGCTCCGCTTGTAAGTCAGCGTCCCGCGGTCACCGGCGCAGGCCAGCACGACGCCGTGCTTGACCTGGTCGATGCGCTCGGAATTGCGTGCCAGCCAGGTGATCGCGCCGATCGTGCCGGGCACGAACAGGAACCGGTAGGTGTAGTACGGCTTTTCCTCGGCCAGCGCTTGCGCGAGCGCGACGGCGACCGCGATGCCGGCGAGGTTGTCGTTGGCCAGCGACGGATGGCAGAGGTGACAGGAGACGAGCACCTCGTCGCCCACCTCGCCCGGTACGACGTGCTCGGCGTAGGTGAGGTGGCCGTCGGCGAGCGTGGAGTCGATCTTGACGTGGTAGTCGCCTTCCGGCAGCGTGTCGAGAACGTCCTGGGCGAGGCAAAACCCCCAGGTGGGGGAGTAATAACTGGTGCGGTAAGGGATCAACGACGGCTGGTCGGGCAGCGTATGCAGGTGGGTGCGCAGTTCGGCGAGACTGACGACCCGGTCGACCGGGACGCTGTAGCCGACCACGTGCAGGTTTGACTTCCGGAAATCGATCACCCGCCGTCCGGAGGAATCCGCGACGAAGGCGTCGCGGATGTTCCACTCCGGCGGCACGGTCCAGTCCAGCACCTCGGTGCCGCTGGGCACCTCGTACCGGTCGAGCGGGAGGTGCTCGCCGACGACGGCCAGGGTTTGCCGCACGCCGTCGCCGGTGATGCTCCGGCAGAACGGGTACAACCGTTCCACCAGAGCGTGCATCTCGGCCCCCGTGCGCATCAGGCGTGCCGCAGGGTGGCGTCGACCGCGCCGGCGGCCTGCCGGTCGCTCAACCAGTTCAGCCGGGTGAAGCGGCGCTCGAACTGTTCCCGGGTGAGGCTGTTGCGGCGGTAGGCGTCGAACAGTTGCAGCGCACCGTCTTTCACGCCCCACTTGCAGTCGAACTGGGGGACGGCGTCGCGGAACCGGGAGAAATCGACGCGGTAGGAACGCGGGTCGGCCCCGGCCTCGCCGGTGATCCGCAGCTTGGCGCCCGGCACCACCGCGACGACCTCTTCGGCGATCTCGGCGACCGTCACATTGTTGCGCTCGGTGCCGATGTTGAACGCCTTGTTGTGCACGGCTTCGCGCGGCGCTTCGAGGGCGGCGGTGAAGGCGTGGGCGATGTCGTCGGCGTGCACCAGCGGCCGCCACGGCGTGCCGTCGGAGAGCACGAGAACCTCGCCCGACAGGTAGGCGTGGCCGACCAGGTTGTTCAGCACGATGTCGGCGCGCAACCGCGGCGAGAAGCCGAAGGCGGTGGCGTTGCGCATGTACACCGGAGTGAAGTTGTCGTCGGCGAGTTCAGACACCTCGGCTTCCACTCGGACCTTCGACTCCGCGTACGGCGTGACCGGCCGCAGCGGCGCGTCTTCGTCGACCAGGCCACTGCTGCCGGAAGCGCCATAGACGGAACAGGTCGATGCGTAGAGGAACCGGGAAACCCCGGCGTCCTTCGCGAGTTTCGCGAGCTTGACCGACGCGCGGTGGTTGATGTCGTAGGTCAATTCGGGCGCGAGCGAGCCGAGCGGGTCGTTCGACAGCGCGGCGAGGTGGATCACCGCGTCGAAACCCCGCAGGTGTTCGGGTTTCACCTCGCGCAGGTCGACGGCCAGCCCGACCGGATCGCGCGGGGCCGGGCCGAGCACACAAGCGGCGAACAAGCCCGAGTCGAGGCCGACGACCTCGTGTCCCGCCGCGGCGAGCACCGGTGCCATCACCGTGCCCAGATATCCCGTGTGCCCCGTGAGCAGCACGCGCATGCCTTCAGCCCCTTAGCTCGATGACGAGTTTGTGTGCCTCGAACGCCTCGGCATAGCGTTCTTGGCATTCGATTCCGCGAATTCGTGCGAGGCCGAGAAAAGCCTCGCGGTCGTACCACGGCCGACGCTGCTGCGAGCCGTAGTGCTCGTGCAGCAGTTCGACCTTGCGCTGCATGACCTCGTCCGACAGCGGCACGTAAGCGGGCAGCCGACCGAGGTCGCCGTCCCATTTGACGATCTCGTAACCCAGTGTCAGATGACCGCGGAACACCGTGGGCACGAGCTGCGCGAGCCCGCGGTGGTCCTGGTGCGCGTCAACGGTGCGGGGCGCGAACACGACGTCCGGGTCGGTGCGGCGGCGGAGGTCTTCCAGCGCGTTCTTGGCTTCCTCCCAATGCGAGGGGAGGCGGCCGTCCGGCAGCTTGAGGACCGTGACGGTCAGCTCGGCACCCGGGCAGAACGCGGCCAGAGCGGCGCGCTCCTCGGTCTCCCGGTCGGTGCCGCCGCCGGACAGCACCAGCGCGTCGACCTGGATTCCGGGGCTCTTTCCACAGATCTCCAGCAGCGTGCCGCCCGCCCCGATGGCGATGTCGTCGCAATGCGCGCCGAGCACGACGATGCTCTTCACCTCGGCGCCGAGGCCGATCACGAGTGCACCTTTTCGCGTTCCCACAACGCCCACGGCCGGTCGCCGTGCGCGTAGGCGGCGTCGAGTGCGTAACGTTCCTTGACCGTGTCGGTCGGCTTCCAGAACCCGCGATAGGGGTAGGCGAGCAGCCGGCCCTGCTTGGCGAGTTCGCCGCAGCCGTCGGCGACCAGGTCGCCGTTCTCCGGGATGTGGTCGAAAATCTCCTGCCGCAGCACGAAATAGCCGCCGTTTTCCCACAGCGGGAGTTCGCTCACCGGCGTGATCGCCCCGATCAGGCCGCCCTCGTCCATCTCGACGCAGTGGAACGACGACTGCGGCGGCACGACGAGCATGGACGCGCCCGCGTCGCTGTTCCGGAACCGCTCGACGATGTTGTCCAGCGGCGCGTCGGTGAGGACATCGGCGTAGTTGGCGAGGAACATTTCGTCGCCGTCGAGATGGTCGCGCACCCGGCGGAGCCGTTCGCCGATCGGCGATTCGATGCCGGTCTGCACGAAGGAGATCGTCCAGTCGGCGATGTCGGTGGACAGCAGTTCCGGTTTCCCGCCGCGCAGCACGAAATCATTGGAGGTCGTTTCCTGGTAGTTCAGGAAGAACTCCTTGATGTGGTGCGCGCCGTAGCCGAGGCACAGCACGAACTCGGTGTGCCCGAAGTGCGCGTAGTAGCGCATGACGTGCCAGATCAGCGGCCGGGGCCCGACCATCGCCATCGGCTTGGGCACGTCGGACGCTTCGCTGCTGCGCATCCGCATTCCGTAGCCGCCGCAGAACAGAACGACCTTCACTTCACGTCACCTCGACGATTTCCAGGCGCGGAATCGGGAAGACGAGCTTGCCGCCCCACGCGCCGACGTAGGAGAGCTGTTCGGTCAGTTCGTCCCGCAGGTTCCAGGGCAGGACGAGCACGTAGTCCGGCCGGTCGGCCGCGATCCGGTCCGGTTCCACGACCGGGATCCGGGTGCCCGGCGTGAACCGGCCGTGCTTGTACGGATTGCGATCCACGGTGTAGGCCAGCAGGTCCGGCCGGATGCCGCAGTGGTTCAGCAGGGTGTTGCCCTTGCCCGGCGCGCCGTACCCGACGGTCGTTTTCCCGGCTTTCCGGGCGGCGAGAAGAAATTCGAGCAATTCCAGCCGCACCCGGGTGACCCGGTCGGCGAATTCGGTGTACCCGGACAGCTCGTGCAGCCCGGCGGCCTTCTCCCGGGCGAGCACGTCGATCATCCGGGCACTCGGCTCCCCGGCCGCCTCCGCGGGCCGCGCCCACAGCCGGATCGATCCGCCGTGCGTGGGCAGGAGTTCGACGTCGACCACGGTCAGCCCGCCTGCCGCCAGCGCCCGCCGCGCGGATTCGACGGTGTAGTACTGGAAATGTTCGTGGTAAATCGTGTCGTACTGGTTCTTTTCGATCAGCGTGAGCAAATGCTGCACCTCGATCGACACCCAGCCGTCGTTCGCGACGAGCGCGCGCAGGCCGTGGGTGAACCCGCGAATGTCCGGGATGTGCGCGTAAACGTTGTTCGCCACGACCAGGTCGGCCGGACCGTGTTCGGCACGCACCTCGCGGCCGGTGTCCTCGGAGAGGAACGCGGTGTGCGTCGGCACCCCCGCTTCCCGCGCGGCCTGCCCGACGTTGACGGAAGGTTCCACGCCGAGACAACGGATTCCGCGTTCCACGACGTGCTTCAGGAGGTATCCGTCGTTGCTGGCGACCTCGACGACGAAAGACCGGTCAGTCAGTCCGAGCCGCTCCACCGCGTCGTCGGTGAACCGCTTCGCGTGTTCGACCCACGAGGTGGAAAAAGACGAGAAATACGCGTAATCGGTGAATGTGTCGGCCGGGTCGAGCAGCGGCGGCAGCTGCGCGAGCCAGCATTCGGTGCACACTTCGAGATGCAGCGGGAAAGTCGGTTCGGGTTCGGCCAGCTGCGCGGCGGTCAGGAACCGTTCGCACGGCGGGGTCGCGCCGAGGTCGACCACGCTGGCGGTTCTTTGCGAACCGCAGAGTCGACATGTGGTCATGTGCCAGGCTCCTCCGGTCACGAGCGCGATCTGCGTAGGGCAGGTCGATCCGCGCCCGGCCGTCGTTACAACGCGCCGGGAAGCTCACCGGAGTCGATTCGGAACCGAGACCAAAGTTGCCCGGCGGCCGATGCGGCGGCAAAGTCGCACACCGGTGCGGCGGCCGGGAAAAAGACTTCTGACGGCGGCGGAATGCCGCGAAGTGCTGCGGCGAACGGGTGGCGGACCGGCGCCGGATGGCGCAGCCGTCACCCGTTCGTCAGCGGATCACAGCTTTTCGGCCGCCGGGATCACCTCGGTGGCGAACCGTTCGAGTACCGCCGGGTCCGGCACGCCGTGCGCCCAGCCGGTCGCGACGCTGAACCCGAGTTCCGACAGCCGGCCCAGTTCATCCAGCAGCTGCCCGGTTTTCTCGCCGTTTTCACCCGTGTCGAGCCGCAGCGAAACGGTTTTCGTGATCTCGGAGTAGTCGCGGCCGACGTCCTCGCAGTGCTGCTTCAGGACTTCCAGCTTGCGCGGAATGTCCGCGTCGGGCAGCAAATTGCAGATGTCGCCGTACTGCGCGACGAACCGCAGGGTCTTCTTCTCGCCGCTGCCGCCGATCAGGATCGGCGGGTGCGGACGCTGGATCGGCTGCGGGCTGTTGAGCAGCCGCTCACCGCTGACGTGCGTGCCGGTGAAGGGTTCGTCGCCCTCGGCCCACATCTGGCGGACGTAGCGCAGCGCGTCCTCGAGCTGTTCGAAGCGCTCCTTCATCGGCGGGAACCGGAACCCGAGCCCGCGGGATTCCTCCTCGTTCCAGCCGGCCCCGATGCCGAGGATCGCCCGGCCGCCGGACAGCACGTCGAGCGTCGTCGCCGTCTTCGCGAGCAGCCCGGGGTGCCGGTAAATGACGCCGGTGACGAGCGTGAGCAGTTTGACCCGTTCGGTGTGCGCGGCCAGGAAGCCGAGCGTGGTCCAGGCTTCCAGCATCTCGTGCTCGGGCGGGCCGTAGCTGGAAATCTGGAAGAAATGGTCCATCACCGACAGGTATTCGAACCCGGCCTCGTCCGCCGTCCGGGCCACCCGCGCCAGGTCCGAGCCCAGCGCCGCCGGGCCGTTCGGCCAGGTCTGCTGAGCCAGGTGCAACCCGAGTTTCATGCCAACTCCTTAACCACCGGAATGATGTCTTGCGCGAAAATCTCGATGCGTCGTCGATCCGTCCCGCCGGGCAGCGGGCCGATCATGGTCTGTACGCCCAGCCGGTGCAGCCTTTCGGCCTCGGCGAGAAATTCGCCGGTTTTCTCCCCGGACGGACCGATGTCCAGATAGTGGTAAACGGTCTTGGCGATCTCGGCGTAGTCGCGGCCCTCGGTTTCGCAGTGCCGCTTGAGCACGTCGAGCTTGCGTTCGAGATCCGGACCGTTGCCGATGTTGCAGAAGTCGCCGTACTTCGCGACGAGCCGGAGCGTTTTCTTCTCCCCGCCCCCGCCGATCATGATCGGCGGCCGGTGCCGGGGTTGCGGGCTGTTGAGCAGTCGCTCGGCGGTGAAATGCTTGCTGGAGAACGGTTTGTCGTCCTCGTCCCACATCTGGCGGACGTACCGCAGGTTTTCCTCGAGCAGTTCGAATCGTTCCGATGTGGACGGAAACGGGAAGCCGAGTCCGCGGGCTTCTTCTTCGTTCCATCCGGCTCCGATGCCGAGCATCGCTCGCCCGCCGGACAGCACGTCGAGCGTGGTGACCGCTTTCGCCAGCAGCCCGGGATGCCGGTAAATCGCGCCGGTGACGTAGGTGAACAGTTTCGCGCGCTGGGTGTGCGCGGCGAAGTAGCCGAGCGTCGTGTACGCCTCAAGCATCGGACGATCGCTCGGGCCGACACTGGGAATCTGGAAGAAGTGGTCCATCACCGCGAGATAAGCGAACCCGGCGTCGTCCGCCGCCCGCACCGCTGCGGCCAGTTCCGCACCGAGCGCGGCAGTCCCTCCCGGGAAGGCGAAGTCGGGGACCTGGAGACCTAGTTCCATATCCGACACCGTATACCTGGAGTGACTTCATGTGGACAGTCAGAAGTCGCGCACGATGGTGACCGTGCCGTGCAGCGGATCGGCCACGTACACCGTGCGCGTGCGCTGGTCCACCGCCACGTCGCCCGGGTTCACGCCCAGACTCAGCTCGCCAGTAAGGGTTTGGGTCTTCCCGTCCACACGGGACAGTCCATTTTGCCCGCCGTTGGTGTACACCGTGTCGCTGCCCTGATGCACCGCGAGCGAGGACGCCTCGCTGCGCAGCAACACGGTCTTGACTTGAGCCTTCGCTGATCCGTCCACAATGGACATATGGTGGATCGCCGAATTCGCCACGAACACCGCGCCGGTCAGCTCATGGACGCCGATCCCGGTCGGGGCCGCCCCCACCGGCACGCTCGCGGTGAACGCCCCGGCGTCGAGGTCGCAGATCTCGACCGAGTTCGTGTTCGGGCTGGTGCAGTAGGCGCGCCGCCGGCCGCGGTCGAGCGCGATCCCGGCGAGGCCCGGCTTCGGCGCGGGCAGCAGGTCCTGCTGCGTGAGGCTGACGCTGTCCAGCACCGCGAACGTGCCGGTCTTGCCGCTCACCGCGTACACGAGGTTGACCTGGGGATCGATCGCGAGCGCCGATGCGCCCGCCCCCGCGCTGACGGCGCTCAGGAACCGGTGCGTCTGGCTGTCGAAGGCGAGCACCGTGCCGCCCGCCGGATTGGCGACGTAGATCCGCTCGGCGTCCACCACCACGTCGCTCGGCTCCCCGCCGACCGCGAGCGCGGCCACGACCCGCCCCGCGTCCGGGTCGAGGACCACGACCATGCCGGACGCCTGGTCAGCCGCGTAGACGAGCCCGGTGACCGGACTCACCGCGAGCGCCGAAAGCGCCCCGCCGACCTGCACGCTGGTGACCCGTCCGGCCGCCTCCGCGCGCCCGCCCAGCACCACCGCCGCACCCGTGCTGACCAGGCCGAACAGCCCTCGCCGGGAGAACTGGGAACCTCGCATCGCTCACCTGCCCCGGTCGGTTGGGTTGCTCGCCGACCCTAACCCGGACGAGGATCGGGCGAAGGAACTTCGCGTCCCTCGATCGCGTTGTTTCCAGTGAGTAACCCACCTTGCGGCACCTGCCAGAGCGGACGGAGGCGAGCGCGCGTGCACAAGCACCACAACGGGCTGAAGACGGCGATGCTGCTCGGTCTGCTTTCGGCGATCATCATCGGGATCAGCGGACTGTTCGGCCGCGGGGCACTGGTGATCGGCCTGATCGTGGCGCTGGGGATGAACGCCTACGCCTACTTCAACTCCGAGAAAATGGCCCTGCGCGCGATGCACGCGCGGCCGGTGTCAGAGGTCGAGCAGCCCGCGATGTACCGGATCGTGCGGGAACTGGCGACGTCGGCGCGGCAGCCGATGCCCTCGCTGTACGTGAGCCCGACCGCGGCGCCCAATGCTTTCGCGACGGGGCGCAATCCGCAGCATGCGGCGGTGTGCTGCACTACCGGGATCCTGGAGCTGCTCGACGAGCGCGAGCTGCGGGCGGTGCTCGGGCATGAGTTGTCGCATGTGTACAACCGGGACATTTTGATCTCGTGCGTGGCCGGGGCACTGGCGAGTGTGGTCAGTGTGCTGGCGAATATCGCGTTCTTCTTCGGCGGGGATGATCGCGAGGGCAATCCGTTCATGTCGCTGCTGGTGGTGCTGATCGGGCCGATCGCGGCTGGGGTGGTGAAGATGGCGGTGAGCCGGTCTCGGGAGTATCAGGCGGATGCTTCCGGGGCTGAGCTGACCGGGGATCCGCTGGGGCTGGCTTCGGCGTTGCGGAAGCTGGAGCGGGGGACTCGGGCCGCGCCGCTGGTTCCGGAACCGGCTGTGGTGTCGCAGTCGCATTTGATGATCGCGAACCCGTTCCGGCCGGGGGCTGGGTTGAGCCGGATGTTTTCTACGCATCCGCCGATTGAGGATCGGATTCGGCGGTTGGAGGAGATGGGGCGGTGAGTCCCGGGGGCGGCTCGGCTCGTCGCCTGGCGGCGACATTGCATGTGGGGGTTGGCGTGGGGCACCCCGAAGCTTGATTGTGCTGACGGTTCGGGGGTGCTTGTCAAGGCGGGAAAGATGCCTTGACAAGCACCCCCGAACCGCAGAGAAGGCTTCGTATCGGGGTGCAGGGCGGGGGCTGGGTGCCTCGCTGTAGTTGGTTACTCCCAGGATGCGGTTTCTGGGTTTACGCCGTGGGTGATGGCGTTGGCGAAAATTACGTCTCGTAGCCAGGTTGCTAGGCCGGGGGCCAGGGAGTCGTAGTACTCGGTGTAGCCGGTTTCTTCTACGAACTTTCGGCCGAGGCATACCTGCATTGAGTGGGTGCAGTCGAAGTATCGGGACATCATTGTCCGGTGTCGTTCCGCTAGGGCGTTCGCTTCTGCTGACCCTGGTTCAACGCCTGCGCGCCGGGCTGCGGCTAGGTCTGCGTGGAGTGTCTCGTGTTCGGCTGCGGCTTGCTGCCAGTCTTGCGGGGTCAGGTGGGTGGTCCGCTCGCGGTATTCCGTCCACTGCTTGGTGTTGCCCCATTGCTCCGCGGCCTCGTCGATCCATTCTGGATTCCAGTCGGACCCGAAGATTTCGACCTGCTCCTCGGCCGTCAGCTGCATCCCGCCGCGAGTGGCCGCTGCCATGCGGTCTACTGCGGACACCATGTGTTCCAGGTGCGCGATCCGGTCGCGCAGCTCGCGCCGTTGCCGGGTCAAGTGGGTGTGTGCGTCGACTGAGGGGTCGTCCAGCAGCCGCCCGATTTCTGACAGTGGGAAGCCCAGCTCGCGGTAAACGAGCACCCGATGCAGCCGCGCGATGTCCTCGGCTGAGTACACCCGGTAGCCGGCGCTGGTGCGTCCGCTTGGGCGCACCAGGCCGACCGCGTCCCAGTGGTGCAGGGTTTTGACACTCACGCCGACCAGCGTCGCCGTGCGTCCGACAGTGAGGCCGTCTTGCTCGATCACGACCTCAGTGTCGCAGTTCACGACCGCGGGACGTCGATTCCCGTGGCCCGCAGCTTGTCCGCGAGGGCGCTGTCCGGGTCGATCGGCTCCGCCGCGGTCATCACGACATTCGTGCCTTCCGGCGTGACGACCGTCAACTCCCGCGAGTTCCACGGCTGGAGCACCGGACCGCTCGTGCAGCCAGGCGTGATCTCCTCGCACCGCTTGGCGATCTCGTCGAGTTCACTGAGCACACACGAGAAACTGATGCTGACCTCACTCGGCCCCGCTGGGGTGCCGGCCTTGAGCAGCACATCCTGAAACGCCCAGCGCCGCAGGTGCACGAGCTGGCCGGGGAGGGTGAACAGGTTGTCGAAGCCGAGCCCGCGAAGCCAGAAGTCAGTGGAAACGTCGAGGTCGGCGGTGGGCACGTTGGGAAACATCGGCATCCCGTAGAAGCCGAGGTAGTTGCCCGGAGAAACCGCGTCGTAGGCGGGCATCGGAACCGGGCTGCGGAATTCGTTCATGAGGGAGAGCGTGCAGCCTCCTGCCGCAGGAGGGTCAAGCCCGAACGGCGGTCGCCGCGCCGTGAGTCACAGGGGCACGAAAACGGCCCCGCGACTGAGTCACGGGGCCGTTCTGCGGGGTGGCAGGTGAGGGATTCGAACCCCCGAAGGCTGAGCCGTCTGATTTACAGTCAGATCCCTTTGGCCGCTTGGGTAACCTGCCATGGCCGGGCGAACCGGCCGGGAAGAAGGATACCCAACGGTCCGGACGGCCGGTCAACCGGGATCCCCCGGCGCTACGCTGGGGGTCCCTGACGAGCTGAGACAAGGTGTGAGGACACGTGGCGGATCCCTCTTTCGACGTGGTGAGCAAGGTCGACCGCCAGGAGGTGGACAACGCGCTCAACCAGGCCAGCAAGGAACTGGGCACGCGGTTCGACTTCCGCGGCACCGGAACCGGCATCAGCTGGTCCGGCGAGGAAGCCATCGCGATCGAGTCGGAGACCGAAGAGCGCGCCCTCGCGGCGGTGGAGGTCTTCAAGGAGAAGCTGATCAAGCGGAACATCTCGCTCAAGGCCTTCGAGGCAGGCGAGCCCGCGATCTCCGGCAAAATCTACAAGATCAGCGGCAAGATCCTGCAGGGCATCGCGTCGGACAAGGCCAAGCAGATCGCGAAGTTCATCCGCGACGAAGGCCCGAAGGGCGTCCAGGCCCAGATCCAGGGCGACCAGCTGCGGGTGTCGGGCAAGAAGAAGGACCAGCTGCAGGAGGTGATCTCGTTGCTGAAGGGCAAGGACTTCGAGATCGCTCTGCAGTTCACCAACTACCGGTGACTTAACCCTCGTTGACCTGCGGGTATCTGTTTTCAGGTGCCCGTGGGTACAACGTCGGTACAACAGAGCGCGGAGTCCACGAGCGTCCGCGTCTGGTCCACGGCGTCCGGCCAGTAGCCGACGTAGGTGTTGAGCGCCATCGTGGGCGTGGTGTGGCCCATGGCGAGCTGGACGGTCTTGACGTTCGCTCCGCCGAAGATCAGCACCGTGGCGAAGTAGTGCCGGAGGTCACGCAGGCCGAAGCCGTCCGGCAGGTCAGCGGCCTTCACGGCCGGACGCCAGATGTACGACCAGTCAGCCGGTGGATCGGGCGCCGTCGCCTCGGGTGAACACCAGGTTGGCGGGCCGCCGGATCGGCCGGCGGGGGTCGGTCTCGTCGTCGATCTCCTCCGGCAGTGTCCGGAAGGTCTCCAGGTGCCCACGCAGCGAGTTCGCGACCAGCGTCGGCAGCTCGTTGGTCCGGCGGCTGGTTTTAGTCTTCGGCGGCGCGAGGTAGGGCGTCCGGCCGGACACCACGGTGTGCTGGTGCCGGACCTCGACCTCCATCGTGTCGAATTCGATCGCGTCGCGCTCCAGGCCGAAGATCTCGCCGCCACGCCAGCCGCAGCCAGCCGCGAGGTAGACGATCGGCCGGTAGCACCCCGGCAGTGCGTCGTGAAGCGCGTGGACCTCTTCGGGCCGCGTGATCAGGGCTAACTCGCTCCGGGTGCTGTGCTCCCGTCCGAGCGGCAGCTCATCGCTCAGTACGGCACGACGAAGGCGACGGCCGGCAAGGCGATTGCCTTCCTGGTATCCGAGGGCCTGGTGACGACCGAGTTCGGACGCGGCACCTTCGTTCGACGCCGCCCGCCCCTCCGTCGCGTCTCGGCAGCACGACGCCACGCAGCTGAGCCACTGGCCGTGAGGCGGAGGCTTGGTGAGAACTTTCTCTACAGGATCAAGGCGGCCCCCCGGGGCCGCTCGGCCCCAGCTATTTGCCCCGGCCGACGACCACGGCAGGCCGGATCCGCAGAACCGGTGTCCTCGCCGGACAGGCAGGTCACCGACATGGCCGGCGGGAGAGCATCCATCGCGTCCACAGGCAACCGCGGTTCCGTCTGTACTCCCCCGTCCCGCTCATCGCAGGCTCAAATACGCATCCGGCCCCCGTCAAGGCTGAAATGTACCTGCGGGCCTTGACGGGGCCGGATACGAGCTCGGGCAGCTTAGGATCGGGAAGGGGTAGGTTTGGCAGGTGCTCGCTGCCCTGTGCTGCGAGGTGATCGGACTGCGCCAAGTCAACGAGATGCCGAGAGGCCACCCACTCTATTCACCAAGATTTGATTGAACGACGGGTTCGAGCACCCTTGCACCCTTTTCAATCAACATTCGATCTTCGGGTGACAGCCACGACTTTAGCCAGCTTTGCCCAGTGCTCGCCCACATTACCTTCGTGTGCGGCGTCGCATCGAACACAATAGTCATTATGTGATAAGCAGTCAAAACCGCTTCCTGAAGAGCCTGGTCGTCCTCCAGGAGCTCAATCTTCACTTCCCATTGTGCCGCTTCTGCCGCGTTTATACGTCGACCGTGACTCATATGAGTGCCAGCATCATTGAAGTGATGAGCGACCTTGATGCCAATTTCAGACGCGTCCGCCCGATCCTTGAACATATTATCGCGAAGCCATCCGGCAACCATGCGCTCGGAGTAAGCGAGCGCGTGATCCGCTTCCTGCAGAAGCGCGGGGCCTAGACTCTGGAGAATCGGTGCCCACAAGTGGGCCAGACGTACATCTCCCTCGATGTCCTCGCGAGCACGCGCAAACTGGGCGACGATGGCTTGCGCTGAGACCATTCGACCCATCACTGGCATCTGCGGATCGATTGGGCCCAACTGACTCTGACGACCCATCAGAATACGGTCAGCAGCAAGGCTAATCATTGTGCCAGCCGACATCGCGAGAGCAGGAACGATTACTTCGATATCTGAAAACTTCGAACGAAGGTAATCGACGATAGACTCAGCCGCATTCGTGACACCTCCAGGAGTATGAAGGACGAGGGTAAGTCCCTTACTCCAGTCCATCCCATAGATGACACTCATGAATCCATTCAGATCTTCATGCGTGATCTGACTGAACTCCCCAGGAACTTGCGGCTTCTGCAGAAAGCATGAGCTATACAGGACAACATTGCGACCAGAGCGAACTTCGGATAGCTCCTTTAACGCCTTTGCTGATCCCTGCGCGAACCAAGCACCTTTTTCCTGGTCATTGAGTTTTGAAAACTCAGAAACCAGGCTGCTCCATGAAGGCATTTACCTTACCCAGATTGAAAGGGCCGGTCCGGGCTCGTGTGTGTAGATAGCACTAACCCCGTCGGCACGCTGACCACCAGCGGCAACCTGCGCCGTTTCGACGACACGACTGAGATCGACATACGGCTCGTAGGACTTGCCCGCTTCCGTCAGGGCGTCGACGTAGGCGGGGTGCTCGGTCCTCGACTCCATCGTTGACCCTCCGTGGTCGCATAAGAACAAAAGGTAATCTCTGTTGAGACTACCAAGCTGCCTGTGCAGTGACCAGGCTCCCAACAGCGTCACATGTGCCCCTCAAGGGATGCATTAGCTAGTCGCAGTGTGGTCAGCACCTGTTACTGACCCCGTCCTAGCGAACAGGAGTTGGGTACAAATCCGGTACAGACGACACCAACCAGCGACGACCGACGACGACAACCGACGGGCACAAACCCGCAGCTCAGAGCCCCGCACCACGCCCTCACCCCAGGCCGGACGCAGTTCACCAACTACCGGTGACCGCCCGGCGCTGCGGGCAGCCGAACGCCCGCAGCGCCCAGCGGGGTCACGAGGCCGTGAAAGTCCAGTCCCCGTCGTAGGCCTCCACCGCCACGAACGCCTGTCCGTGCAGCGGGAACTCCCCTTCGTGCGGGATGACCTGGTTCACCACCAGGTCGCGCTTTCCGTCGCACAAAGTCCACACCCCCGTGTGGCCGCGCGAGTTCGTGGTGAACTTCCCGCGCGTCATGCCCGCCGGGATCGCCAGTACCGCGTCTCCGTGCGCGCTGTGCGGTTTGCCTGGTTCGACGCTCGGCAGGCCGCGGTAGTCGGTGATCGTCGCGGTCCAGGCGGCGTCCGCGGTGATGTCCAGTTTGTGCACCCACTGGCCGCCCAAGGACACGTTGAACCAGGCCGTTCCGTGGTACGGATCGCTGGCGTTGACCAGCAGGCTTTCCGTCCCGTCGGTCTTCACGGCGATGTGCCCGTCGCACTTCGGGCAGTCGAACTCGAGGAAGCCCGCGACCCCGGCTGGCCAGGTCAGCGGCACTGTCGCGTTGCCCTTGCCCTGGTGGGTTTCGGTGGGAGCCTCGACGAACCGGGGCTCTTCCAGCTCCGGCGGCGGACGCAGGGGCGCCGGCGCGTGGCTGGGTTCCTCCGGCAGCTGACGCACGATCGCCCCGACCCCGGTCGGCTGCAGCGAGCACGACGCGGTGAGCGCCACCGCCGCACAGGCAGCGGCTAGACGCCCGGCAGTGCGGCGCATGATCCCCCCTAGCGTGCCCCGGCGGGGCCTCCGGATGATCTTTCGTCACACTCCGCCCGGTCGTTACGAAACGGACCCCCTGAACAGCCCAGCGATCTCCTCGAAGGAGTGGACTCACGCGGGTGACCAGGCGAAATCGATGGTGACAGGGCGACCACGTGGTGTAATCGCGCGTCCGGTCGTGAGAGGAGTTTTCTGGATGCGCCGCTGGACTCCCGTGCTTGCCTTCCTCACCTCGCTGGCGGTCCTCGTGACCGCGCTCGCGCCCGTCGCGGAAGCCGCCGACAAGAAGCTGCTCGTGCCCGGCTTCGGCTCGTACCCTCGGCTGATCCGGCTGGAGCACTCGCTGTTCGGCCGGGGGAACATCATCGCGTCGCTGACCAGCGAGGACGGCAACGGTCGCTTCGCGCCGATCCTCGAGAGCACCGACGAGGGCGCGAGCTTCCACCAGATCGGCGAGATCCGCGACCCCGACGCGAAGTTCGGCCAATGCTGCGGAACCATTTACGAACTGCCGCAGCGGGTCGGCCGGATGCGCGCGGGCACGTTGCTGTGGGCGGCGACCTACCGGCAGGACTCGGGTCCGCAGCGGCGGATGGGAATCAAGGTGTGGGCCAGCCGCGACGGCGGCCGCACTTGGCGGTACCTGTCCGAGGCCGCGCTCTCGCACAACCACGACGGCATCTGGGAGCCGGAGTTCACTGTGGACGCCGGCGGCACGCTCTGGCTGCACTACGCCGACGAGACCCAGGCGCCGCAGTACGGGCAGGTGCTCAACCGCGTCGCCTCGACCGACGGGACCACCTGGGGCACCAAGCAGCTCACGATGGCCATCGGGCCGTCCCGGGTACGCCCTGGCATGCCGATCATCCGCAGGCTGCCCGACGGCCGGTACTGGTTCGGCTACGAAATCTGCAACTACCGCGAACGCTACTGCGATCCGTATTACAAAATCTCCGCCGACGGGGCGAACTGGGGCGATCCGGCCGACCCCGGCACCCGCGTGAACACCGCGAGCGGCAACTACTTCCAGCATGCTCAAACCACGACGCTGTTCCCCGGCGGGCCGAACGGCGTACGGCTGGTGATGGTCGGCCAGATCTACACGACCGCTGACGGCACCCCGGTGTCCGGAAACGGGCAGACGCTGCTGGCCAACGACAACTTCGGCGCGGGGAACTGGTACGAACTCCCCGCGCCCGTGCACATCACCGGCATCTACAACAACTACTGCCCCAACTATTCGTCCGCCATCCTGCCGGTCGACGGCGGGAAAAATGTGCTGGAGATCGCCACCGAGTACGCGAACGGCTGCCAGGCGTACTTCGGCAAAGGCCCGGCCTTCTGAATTGAGGGAAGCTCAAGCATGCCTCCGCACTCACTCGGTACGGTGAACGAACACCACCGCACGCGAGGAGGGGCTGTGAAGGGCATCGTGCTCGCCGGAGGCAGCGGAACCCGGCTGCATCCGATCACGCAGGCCGTGTCGAAGCAGCTGCTGCCGGTCTACGACAAACCGATGATCTACTACCCGATCTCGGTGCTCATGCTGGCCGGGATCCGGGAGATCCTGATCATTTCGACGCCGGCCGACCTGCCGAACTTCCGCCGCCTGCTCGGTGACGGCAGCCAGTTCGGGCTGTCCTTCTCGTTCGCGGAACAGCCGAGCCCGAACGGTCTCGCCGAGGCGTTCGTGATCGGCGCGGACTTCGTCGGCGACGATTCGGTCGCACTGGTCCTGGGCGACAACATCTTCTACGGCCAGGGCTTCTCCACGACGCTGCGCACCGCCGCGAGCGACCTCGACGGCTGCGTCCTGTTCGGCTACCAGGTGAAAGACCCCGAGCGCTACGGCGTCGGCGAGATCGACGAGAACGGCAATCTGCTGTCCATTGAGGAAAAGCCCGACAAACCGCGGTCGAACAACGCGATCACCGGGCTGTACTTCTACGACAACGAGGTCGTCGAGATCTCCCGCAACCTGAAACCCTCCGCGCGCGGCGAGCTGGAGATCACCGACGTCAACCTCTCCTATCTGCGCCGCGACCGCGCCAAGCTGATCGAGCTGAGCCGCGGTTTCGCCTGGCTCGACACCGGCACGCACGATTCGCTGCTGGAGGCCGGTCAGTTCGTGCAGGTGCTGGAACACCGGACCGGCGTGCGGATCGCGTGTCTGGAAGAGGTCGCGCTGAAAATGGGCTTCATCAGCGCGGACGAATGCTACGCATTGGGCAGGAAACTGGCCAAGTCCGGGTACGGCGAATACGTGATGAACGTGGCGTTGCTCGCGGGCGCGCAAGGCTGATTTTCCGCACCGCACAAGGGGTCCTCACCGAAAACCCGATGAGGACCCCTTTTCGCTGCGCGCGCTCAGGCCGCCTGCCGAACCTCCGAAGAAGCAGGCGTCAAAGCCAGTTCCAGCACTTCCCGCACATTCGCCACCGGGTGCACTTCCAGCTGCGACAGCACCTCCGCGGGCACATCGTCCAGATCCGGCTCGTTCCGCTGCGGGATGATCACCGTCTTCATCCCCGCCCGGTGCGCGGCCAGCAGCTTCTGCTTGACCCCGCCGATCGGCAGCACCCGTCCGGTCAGGGAAACCTCGCCGGTCATCGCCACATCGGCCCGGACCACCCGGCCGGACAGCAGCGAAGCCAGCGCGGTCGTCATCGTGATGCCCGCCGACGGACCGTCCTTCGGCACCGCGCCAGCCGGGACGTGCACGTGGATTCCCCGCTCTCGCAGGTCTCCCACCGGCAGTTCCAGCTCGGCGCCGTGCGAGCGCAGGTACGACAGCGCGATCTGCACCGACTCCTTCATCACGTCACCCAACTGCCCGGTCAGCTGCAGGCCCGAAGCCCCGCTTTCCGGATCCGCCAGCGACGCTTCGATGTACAGCACGTCGCCGCCAGCGCCGGTAACCGCCAAACCCGTTGCCACGCCTGGCAAAGACGTCCGCTGAGTCGCCGTCGGCAGCGAAGATTCCGGCACGTGCCGCGGCCGGCCCAGGTAGGTCTCCAAGTCCGAAGCGGACACCGAGAGCGGCAGTGAGACCGTGCCCAGAGCCACCTTCGTGGCGATCTTCCGCAGCACCTTCGCGATAGTCCGGTTCGCGTCGCGTACCCCGGCCTCGCGGGTGTACTCGGCGGCGATCCGGCTGAACGCGTCGTCGGTCAGCACCACGTCGCCGGACGCCAGACCGGCCCGCTCGAGTTCGCGGGGGAGCAGGTGATCCCGCGCGATGGTGACCTTTTCGTGCTCGGTGTAGCCGTCCAGCGTCACCAGTTCCATCCGGTCCAGCAGCGGGCCGGGAATGGTCTCCAGCGCGTTGGCCGTCGCGAGGAAGACCACATCGGACAGATCCAGTTCCACCTCGAGGTAGTGGTCGCGGAACGTGTGGTTCTGTTCCGGGTCCAGCACTTCGAGCAGCGCGGCCGTCGGGTCGCCGCGGTAGTCGGCCCCGACCTTGTCGATCTCGTCGAGCAGCACGACCGGGTTCATCGAACCGGCTTCCTTGATGGCCCGCACGATCCGGCCCGGCAGCGCGCCGACGTACGTGCGCCGGTGGCCGCGGATTTCCGCCTCGTCGCGGATGCCGCCCAGCGCGACGCGCACGAACTTGCGTCCCATCGCCTTCGCGACGGATTCGCCCAGCGACGTCTTGCCGACCCCGGGAGGACCGGCGAGCGCGAGCACCGCGCCGGAACGCCGTCCGCCGACCGGGCCGAGACCGGATTCCGCACGACGCTTGCGCACGGCCAAGTACTCGATGATCCGTTCCTTGACGTCGTCCAGGCCGGCGTGGTCCGCGTCGAGCACGGCCCGCGCGGCGGCGATGTCGTAGACGTCCTCGGTCCGCTCATTCCACGGCAGCTCCAGCACCGTGTCGAGCCAGGTCCGGATCCAGCCGCCTTCCGGCGACTGCTCGGACGTCCGCTCCAGCTTGTCGACCTCGGCCAGCGCGGCCTTGCGCACCTCGTCCGGCAGGTCGGCGGCTTCGACCCGGGCGCGGTAGTCGTCGTCGGCCGCGGTGCCGTCGAGTTCGCCCAGTTCCTTGCGGATCGCTTCGAGCTGGCGGCGCAGCAGGAATTCCTTCTGCTGCTTCTCCATCCCGTCCGCGACGTCCTTGCGGATGGTCTCGGTGACCTCCAGTTCGGCCAGGTACTCCCGGCTCCACTCGAGGGCCTTCTCCAGCCGGACGCTGACGTCGAGCGCGCTCAGCAGCTCCAGCTTCTGGTCCGTGGACAGGTACGGCGCGTTGCCGGCCAGATCGGCGATCGCGGACGGCTCCTCGACCTGCTGGACGGCGTCGATCATCTGCCAGCCGCCGCGTTGCTGCAGCACGGAGATGACCACGGCCTTGTACTCCGCGGCGAGCTGGGCGGTGCGGTCGTCGGAAGTCTCGTCCGCGGCGTCGGCGTGCACCCAGCGGGCCGCGCCGGGACCGTCGGCGATCCGGCCGACGACGGCGCGCGCGGTGCCGCGCAACAGCACGGCGGACTTGCCGCCGGGAACGCGGCCGATCCGTTCGACGGTCGCGACGGTGCCCAGTTCGGCGTACTCGCCGTGCACGCGCGGGACGATCAGGACCTCGGCCTTGCTCGCCGCACCGGAGCGGATCCCGGGAAACGACGCGGTCGCGGGGGTCTTGGCTTGGGCGGACTCCACTGCGGCCCTGGTCTCCGCGTCGCCGAGGTCGAGCGGGACCACCATGCCCGGCAGCACGACGTCGTCATCGAGCGGGAGGACGGGCAGGAGGCGGGGGTCAGTCATGTGCACTCCTCGAATAGTTGAGTCTGAGGTGCTCAACTCTCCGAAGGGCGGGTTTGTTTCCCAGGGAGTGTTCGCTGGGAGAGAAGTCAGGGTTTCACCGCGACGGCGCCCCAGCCGAACGGCCGGACCTCCGCGGCGAACTCCGACACCGGCCCGTCCGGCCGCCAGTCCGGCAGCGCGCTCATCCCCGGCTCCAGCAGCGGCCAGCCGCCGAAGAACGGCAGGATCTCCTCGGCCGAGCGCAGATACGCCGGGTTCGAGGTGTCCCGGTACGCGTCGACGAACCGGCGGACCTCGGCGGCCCGCTCCGGCGGCGCGTCGTCCCGGCAGGTGCCGTGCGTGACGGCCAGCCACGACCCGGGCGCGAGCTGGTCGCGATAGGCGGCGACCAGCTCTTCCGGCCGGTCGCCGGGGCCGAGGAAGTGCAGCACGGTGATCATCAGCAGGCACACCGGCCGCGACCAGTCGATCAGTTCCTGGGTGACCTCGTCGGCGAAGATCGCCGCCGGATCGCGGATGTCGCGTTCCACGATCCCGGCCCATTCGGTCGCGTCCTCGTTTTCGAGGATCACTCGCGAATGGGCCGCCGCCACCGGCTCGTAGTCGACGTACACGACCGTCGCGGGCAGCCGATCGCGGACGATCTCGTGCACGTTGCCCGCCGTCGGCACGCCCGAGCCGAGGTCGACGAACTGCCGGATCCCGGCGTCGAGCGCGGCCCGCACGACGCGGTTCATGAACGCGCGGTTCTCCCGCGACATCGGCCGGATCAGCGGCCACAGCTTCTCGACGCGACGGCCGAATTCCCGGTCCACCGCCCAGTTCTGGGTGCCGCCGAGGTACCAGTCGTAAACCCGGGCCGCGGACGGCTTGTCGACGTCCACGCCCTTCGGCGCGTCAGGTGCGGTCATGGCTTGCGCGCGACCCCGCACCAGGCGAACGGGCGGGCCTCCGCCTCGACGGCGTTCAGCTCGCGCTCCGGCCGCCAGTCCGGCAGATGCGTGATCCCCGGCTCCAGCAGCGGCCAGCCACCGAAGAACGGCTCGATCTCCTCGCGGTCGCGCAGCCACATCGGATTGCTCGTCTTGCGGTACTGCTCGACGAACCAGCGCAGACCCTCCAGCGCCGGACCGCTGCCGTCGCCCTCGCTCATCTGCGAGATCGCCAGCCAGCTGCCGGACACGAGCTTGTCGCGATAGGCACGCACGATGGCGTCCGGATCGTCGTCCGGGCCGACGAAGTGCAGCACCGCCATCAGCATCACGCACACCGGCTGGTCGAAATCGATCAGCTCGCGGGTGCGCGGGTCGTTCAGCACCGCACGGGGGTCGCGCATGTCCGCCTGGACGATCCCGGCCCAGTCCGTGGCCGCTTCGTCCTCGAGGATCAGCGTCGCGTGCGCCACGGCGACCGGCTCGTAGTCGACGTAAACCACGGTGGCCTGGTCGTCGTCGCCGAGCGCGGCCTCGACCACCTCGTGCACGTTGCCCGCGGTCGGCACGCCGGAACCCAGGTCGAGGAACTGGCGGATGCCCGCGTCGAGAGCCGCCCGCACCACGCGATTCATGAACTCGCGGTTCTGCTTCGCGCCCGGCCGGGCGAGCGACCACATCTTCTCGACCTTGCGGCCGAATTCCCGGTCCACCGCCCAGTTCTGCTTGCCGCCCAGGTACCAGTCGTAGACCCGCGCGGCCGAGGGTTTCTCGACGTCGACGCCTTCCGGCGCTTTCGGTGCTGCGTCGGGTTTTTCGGTCACTGGGACTCCCCTCGAATGGCCTGGCAGACGCCAGACTAGCGAGAGCGCACCGCGGGGCGGCGCTGCCAGCCGGTCCACAGCGGCCGATAGCCCTGCGCGTACCAGAACGGCGTCGACCGAGGGTTCGCTACGGCGTGGTGCAGCAGCACGACATCCGCGCCCGCTTCGTCGAAGACCTGGTGCGCGTGCGCGGCCAGCGCGGTACCGACGCCGGACGACCGGGCCGCCTCGGAAACCGCCAGCGACGACAGGTAACCGACCCGGGAAGCGGCCACCCGGTGCCGGATCCAGCCGGTCTCGTCGGGCATCTGCAGCACCACCATGCCGAGCGGCTGGCCGTACAGCTCCGCGATCCACACCTGCGGTTCGGGCCGTTCCAGGTGGTGCAGCAGCTCCTTGGTGATCAGTTCCTCGACACCGGGGCGGAGCGTGACCCGGCCGAACTGCGCGTCGTAACGCTGCAATTCGAGCTGCAGCGCGACCGCGGTGGAGAGGTCGTCCGGCGTCGCGTGCCGGATGCAGACGCCCGGCGTCGCGTCGGGTCCGGCCGCCATCCGCTGTGCCGGGCGGACCGCGAGCACGCCCACCGGAGCGAAGCCGTGCCGCAGGAGTTCGGTGGCCCCGACCGTGTCCCGGCTGGGGCGGGAGAGCACCGCGGCGCACTCCGTATCCCCCACTCGGGCGAGGGACCGCAGGTGTTCATCCCATCGAGTGAGCAACGCGTCGAGCGCGGCGGCCGGATCGGGTCCGGAGACCTGAACCTCCAGCCGGTGTTCGACGAGGGCCCGCCACATCGATCGCGGGCTGTCCGGGCCGAGTCCGGTGCAGGTGCTCAACCCGGCCGCGGCGGTGTCGCCGACCTCGGCGGAAAGCAGCGTGGAATCCCCTCCGACCTCGAAGGGGAGTGGCGCGGGAAGCAGCGCGTCCACCGTGGCGATGCGCGCCGCATGGCCGGTGGCTGTCACGTCGTTGTGCATGCCGCCATTGTCCGCCGAACCGGCCGGAAAAGAGCCCCAGAACACTCCCTAGGCCGGGGGTTCCGGGGGCAACCGGGAGTTTCACTCCTTGGTCCACGCAGGTCAGAGAAGAACGCCCATTGTTAACCCTGGGGTGATCTCCTACTGTCTCGAAAGGGACGTCGGTACGCCCTACGGGGTAAGGTGGCGCCCTCGCCCACACCTGACGTCACGGACGAGCGCGACCGGGCAGCCGGGAAGGAAGGTCGGATGCCGGACAGCAACGCCCATCCCGGTACCGCTCCGGAGGCGATGGGCCCGGGAGGTGCTGGCTCCGCACCGGCCGAAGGCCGCACGGACGAGAGCCGCTTCCGCGTCTACACCTTCTTCGTACTGGGTCTCGGCCTGCTCGCGGCCCTCGCGGTCGGCGCCTGGCTGCCGTTCCACGGCTCGGCGAAGCTCTGGTGGATCGGCCCGGTGCTCGCGGTCGCGTTCCTGCTCGCCGAACAGCTCGGCATCAACGTCGACGTCCGCAGCGGGATTTCGTGGACCATCTCATTCACCGAGATTCCGCTGGTAATCGGTTTCTTCGTCGCTCCGTTCGAAGTGGTGCTCGCCGCGCATCTCGTGGCGGGCATCGGCACGCTGCTGGCCCGCAAGGTCGCCGGCCGCGTCCTCTACAACGCGGGCGCGTTCCTGCTCGAAATCACCGGCGCGTTCGCCGTCGCCGGGCTCGTGCACCTGGCCATGGGCGGCGGGCCGACCATGCCGTGGGTCGCCGCGCTCGCCGGCACGCTCACCGCTCCGCTGGTCAGCACGCTGCTCGCACTGGCCGCCGTGCGCGTGCTGCGCCGCCGGATGCGCGTGAGCACCGCGATCCGGCTGACCGGCCGCATCCTCGTGGTCGGCTTCGTCAACGCCTCGGTCGGCCTCACCGGCTACCTCGTCATCGCGAGCACCCCGCAGGCCTGGCCGCTGGTGCTGGCGGTGTTCCTCGGCCTGACCGCGCTGTACTGGGCGTATTCCGACCTGCTTCGCGAACAGCGGGACATGGAAGCGCTGTCCGACGTCAGCCTGATGGTCGCCCGGTCCGGCCAGCAGGCCGCCGCTCGCCCAGCGAGCCGCGGCGAGGAACTGGTGGGCGGCGTCGACGTGCGCGAATGGGCCACGATCGCCGAGCGGATCAAGGACCAGCTGTCCGCCGGACGCGTCGTGCTCCGGCTGCGGCTAGAGGCCGACGACCCGATGCGCGTCGTGGTCGCGGGCAACGAACTGCCGCCCGCCGACCCGGCGCACGACGACCCGCTGCTGCGGCTGCCCGGCGCGCACGTCCGGCATTTCCGCATCACCGAGGCCAACCCGGACGTCCGCGCGGCGCTGCTGGAACGCAGCGCGCAGGAGGCGCTCGTCGTGCCGCTGCGCAGTGCGAACCAGCTGCTCGGCGTCGTCGAAGCGCACGACCGGCTGTCGCGCTGGCGAGGCTTCGGCAAGTACGACGTCCAGCTGCTCGGCACGATGGCCAGCCACCTCGCGACGTCCCTGGACAACCGGCGGCTGCTCGCCACGCTCCGCCACGACGCCTACCACGACCCGCTCACCGGGCACCTGAACCGGCCGGGATTCCAGCAGGTCTCGCGGGATCCGCTGCGCGAATCGGCGGAGGTCGTGGTGCTGCGGATCGACCTCGACGTCTTCTCGACGGTCAGCGACGCGCTCGGCTACTCGTGGGCGGACCGGATGGTCGTCGCCGCGGGCACCCGCATCCGCGGCGCACTCGGCCCGGACGTACCACTCGCCCGGCTCGAAGGCGCGTCCTTCGCCGCGCTGCTCGTGGACTGCACGGTCGAGGAGGCCCATCGCGCCGCCGAACGGCTTCGCGTGCAACTGTCCGAGCCGTACCCGGTGGACCGGCTTTCCGTCGAAGCCAACGCGATGATCGGCTACGCCAGCTCCGTGGACGACGCCGGCGAGGTCGATGTCGACGGCCTGCTGCAGCGTGCCGACGTCGCCGTCCGCGCCACCCGCGGCGGCGAGGAAGTGCGCGGCTACGTGCCGAGCATGGGACAGATCTTCCTGCGCCGGTTCCAGATGGTCACGCAGTTCCGGCAATCGCTGGAAGACGGTCACGTCTCCGTGCACTACCAGCCGAAGGTGACGCTGCCGAACCGGCAGGTGCAAGGCGTCGAGGCGCTCGTGCGCTGGGTGCACCCGGAGTTCGGCAGGCTCGGTCCGGACGAGTTCGTGCCCGCGATCGAAGCGGCCGGCCTGATCGGCGTCCTGACGTCGTTCGTGCTGGAGGAATCGCTCAAACGCGTGCGCAAGTGGCTCGACGAGGGCCTGCGGATCTCCGCGGCGGTGAACCTGTCGGTGCGGAACCTGTCCGATGACGACTTCCCGGCGAAGGTCCAGCGCGAACTGGAACGCTTCGACGTGCCGCCGGAACTGCTGACCTTCGAGCTGACCGAGTCCGGCGTGATGTCCGACCCGCAGAAGGCGCTGCCGATCCTGCGCGAGCTGCATTCGCTGGGCATCGTGCTCGCGGTCGACGACTTCGGCACCGGCTACTCGTCGCTCGCGTACCTGCGGCAGTTGCCGGTGGACCAGGTCAAGATCGACAAGAGCTTCGTGCTCGGCATGGGCACGGATCTCGGCGACCTCGCGGTGGTGCGGTCGATCGTCGAGCTCGGGCACTCGCTGGGCCTGACGGTCGTGGCGGAAGGCGTCGAGGAGGACGTGGCGCGCGATCAGCTCGAGGCGATGGGATGTGACGTCGCCCAGGGCTACCTGATCTCGCGGCCGCTGCCGGAGGACCGGCTGGAGGCGTGGCTGCAGGCCCGCACGGCGCGGTCGCCGGGGCGGCACTCGGAGACCGTGCTGACCCTGCTGACCTGAGGTTTTGCGGTTAACCGACCCCGGTTGCACGGGTACTCCGGACGGGTTGCTAATCTTTCCAAGTCCTCGCGAGAGGCAAGGCCCCTTTAGCTCAGTCGGCAGAGCGTCTCCATGGTAAGGAGAAGGTCTACGGTTCGATTCCGTAAAGGGGCTCGCGAGTAGGCGAGCTATGTCTGCGGAAAACGCAGACGTGGCTCGCTTCGCGGCGTCCATCTGGGGGTCGAACCCCCAGACCCCCGCCAGGGGGCTAGCCCCCTGGACCCCCGGAGCGTTTCGGCCGGGTTGGGGTTGGCCGTCACGTAGGGCGGTGTAGCTCAGTTGGCAGAGCAAGCGGCTCATAATCGCTGTGTCGCCGGTTCAAGTCCGGCCACCGCTACGCGGTAACGACGGGGCTGGCCCCCGGATCTGAGAGAGAAGGAAACGCTGTGGCTGCCACCGACGTGCGACCCAAGATCACGCTGGCGTGCGAGGAGTGCAAGCACCGCAACTACATCACCAAGAAGAACCGGCGCAACAACCCGGATCGCCTGGAGATGAAGAAGTTCTGCCCGAACTGCGGTACGCACCGGACTCACAAAGAGACCCGCTGACGCAGGCGGTCTTTTACCAGCTTCGCAAAAGCCGTCCCGGCACTCGCCGGGGCGGCTTTTTCGCTTCTCTTTCAGCTACTGGCCAGTTCTGGCACCCGCGCGGGACGGCGCCGGTGTTCAGTTAGCCTCTTCGCGTGCCTTTGGACCAGTCGTTCACCGGGCGGGAGTACCCGTCGGACAGCAAGTACTTCGTGAGCCGGGAGAAGATCCGCGAGTTCGCCGACGCGATCGAGGACCCGAACCCGGTGTACCGGGACCCGGAGGCGGCCCGCGCGGCCGGCCACCCGGACGTGCTCGCGCCGCCCACCTTCCTCACCATCCTGAACCTGCCGAAGATCAACGGCATCGTGTCCGACCCCGCGCTCGGGCTCGACTACTCCCGGATGGTCCACGGCGACCAGGGATTCCGCTACGAACGCCCGGTCCACGCCGGCGACGAGCTGGAAATCTCGGCCACCATCGAGTCGATCATGGCGAGGGCGGGCAACGACTTCATCAACCTCCGCGCGGAAATCACCGACGCGGACGGCAAACTCGTGTGCACGACGCGGGCGCAGCTCGTGGTTCGGGGGGCGGAAGCGTGAACGTCGGCGACGAACTGCCTCCGCTGGAGGTCCGCATCACCCGCGCGCAGCTGGTCCGCTACGCCGGGGCCTCGCTCGATTTCAACCCGATCCACTGGAACGAGCACTTCGCGACCAAGGTCGGACTCCCCGACGTGATCGCGCACGGCATGCTCACGATGGCCCTGTCCGGCCGCATCGTCACCGACTGGCTCGGCGACCCGGCCCGCCTCGTGGACTTCAGCACGCGCTTCACCCGCCCGGTCGTGGTCCCGGACAACGACGAGGGCGCGCTGGTCGAGGTGACCGGCAAGGTCGGGGCACTGACCGACGAGGGACTCGCCCGGATCGACCTGACGGTGAAGTTCGAAGGCAAAACCGTGCTGGGCAAACCGCAGGCTCTCGTCCGCCCGTGAGCGACCGGCCTCGCTGAGCCGCAGAGCGCCCCAATGTGGCGTTGGGTGCATGCGACGCACCGACCGCCACATTGGATGCGTGCGGCGTACCCAATGCCGCATGGAGGCCGTCTCAGTGCACCCCCAGCACCGACTCCACCACGCCAGCCATCCCGGCCTCGCCCCGAGCGTTCGGATGCAGGGCCGCGGCCGACGACGTCGGCACCACGCCCTCGACCCACTTGACGTCCGAATTCGCGCACACGTCGTGGCCTTTGCTCGGCTCAGCGGTATCCGCGAACCCGGCGTCGTGCGATTTGGCCTGATCGGACAGGGCGTCGTTGAGCTTGCCGAGCGAGTCCCGCAGATACGCCACGTCGCCAGCGCCCAGCGGCAGGACCGGCCAGCAGCCGTTGCCGTCCGGGAGGACCGTGGGATAGCCGACGACCACCACCCGCGCCTTCGGGGCCTTCTTGTGGATCTGGTCGAGCGCGGTGCCGACCTTCTTCGCGGTCTCGCTGATCCGGTCGGCCAGTTCGTCCTTGCCGCCCGCGGTGAGCCGGTCCTTGCACGGCGAGGCGCTCTCGTGGGCGGTCACGCAGGTCTGCGCCAGTGAGATGAAGCCCACATCGTTGCCGCCGATGCCCAGGGTGACGAGCGTCGTGTCCGCGGTGACCGAGTCGAACTGCGGCGGATTCTCGCCGTTGCGAGTCGACTGGGCGTCGGTCAAATCCTCCGTCGTCGCGCCGCTGCAGCTGACGTCGACGAACTTCGCGGGCTTCAGCTTCGCCGACACCAAGTGCGGATAGTTATTGGCCGAGCGCGCGCACCCAGCCGGTGTTCCCGCCTGTTTTCCCGTGCGCGGAGCCGACGTGTACGAGTCGCCGAGCGCGACGTACCGGCCGCTTCCGCCGCCGGTGTCCGCTCCGGACGGCGGCGCGGACGACGAGTCGTGCTTCGACTTGTAGTAACCCACGCCCAGCAGCGCCCCCACGACAACGAGGACGAGCAACCCGCATCCACCGCTTTTGTTTGCCCCCACGGGACCGTTCTACCGGTCCGGACCCTCGCGGACGACCCGCTTACGGGTGATCACGCGAAGACAGCGGCGTGCAGTTCGCCGGCCAGTTCCAGCGCGTGCGGGACGGTTTCGGCCACATAGTGCAAATCGACCAGCGCTTCGGTGATGCCGTCGGCCTCGGCGGCCGCCAGCAGAGCCGCGACGTCCCCGATGGTCGCCGTGCCCGACCCCGGCGTCGGATTGATCCGCAGCACCCGGCGCAGCGACTCCGGATCCCGGCCCGCCTTCTCCGCGGATTCGACGACCACCGCCCACTTCTGCCGCAGCATCGGGATCGGGAGACCGGCGGGCAGCCAGCCGTCGGCGATCCGGCCGACGCGCCGCAGCGCCGCGTCCGACGCCCCGCCCAGCAGCACCGGCGGGCCGGGCCGCTGCAGCGGACGCAGGCCGATCAGGGAGTCCGGGATGTCCCAGCGCTCGCTTCGGTGCCCGGCCGGGTCCGCGGTCCAGAGCGTCCGCAGCACCGTGACCAGTTCGGCCAGCCGCGCGCCGCGGTGCTCCCACGGCACGCCCGCGGCGGTGTACTCGTCGCGCAGCCAGCTGAGCCCGAGGCCGACGTCGAGCCGTCCGCCGGACAGCAGGTCCAGCGAGGTCAGGGAGCGAGCCAGCAGCACCGGGGAGTAGAGCGGGCCGCTGAGGGTGCTCGACCCCAGCCGCGCGGTCTCCGTCGAGTTCGCGGCGATGGTGAGCGCCAGCAGCGGATCGACGAAGCGGACGAACTCCGGCGGGTACGGCCGTTCGGGCGTACCCGCCGGGTAATAGGTTTTCGGGGCGACCGGGGTCAGCACCCGGTCGCCGACCCACAGCGAAGCGAAGCCCATCCGCTCGGCTTCGGTGGCGAACCCGGCGATGGCGGAGGGGTCGGCGAGCTTGCCGTACTGCGGCAGAGCGAGCCCTAGTTGTAACGCGGTCACCGAGTCTCCTTGAGCATAGTTTCGCTTGTGGATCAACGAAGATCATCTTCCGCCACGGCGGTCTTGGCTGCCTGGCGGGAAAATCCGCGCGAGCGAATGTGATTTCGCTTGCCGTGCCGGGAATTCGGAGCGGTCGCGAAGCCGGGCGAGGCGGCGGTCGCCGACGGCTTTGCGATTAATCGGATTTCGGAGCACGAGCCTATATTGGCACGATCGGGTGATCTTCGCCGCGTGTTCCGGGGGTGCGGTCCGAAGGGGCCGGAACGCTCCTCCGCGGGCTTCGCGGAGGCGTCCCGGAGCCGTCGAGGGGGCTGGGTTGCAAGGCAACATCCGGCTTGCCGTAGACTTCGGAACTCGGAACGCACTACGGTCATCCCCGCCGGATGGTGGGGATGATGGAATGCGTCCTCCGGAGCCAGGGTGACCCGGCTCCACAGGGGTGTAGCTCAATTGGCAGAGCAGCGGTCTCCAAAACCGCAGGTTGCAGGTTCAAGTCCTGTCACCCCTGCGTACGGGAACTGGTGGAGCGGAGGAGTGGTCGTGAGCGACAGCGACGCCAGCGGCGAGCACGAGCAGGACGATTCGGGCAAGCAGCCCGGAGTCGAATCCCGCCCGGTGTCCGCCGCGGCTCGGCGCGAACGCCGCGCTTCCGCTCGGCCGGCAGGCAAGTCCGAGGCACGGCCGGGCTCGACCCGTCCGTCCGGCAAGGCGGGCGACAAGGTCGCGAAGCCCGCCGACGCCAAGGGCGCGCCTACCCCCAAACGGGACCGGAAGCCCAAGAAGGCCTCGGTGTTCGCCCGGTTCACGCGGTTCATCCGCGAGGTCTGGGCCGAACTGCGCAAGGTCATCTGGCCCAACCGCAAGCAGATGGTCACCTACACCGCGGTCGTGCTGGTGTTCGTGGTGTTCATGGTGGCCCTCGTGAGCGGCCTCGATCTCGGCTTCAAGGAGCTGGTCGGGCTGGTCTTCGGCTGACGCCCGCAGGGCGCGCCACCGCGCTGGCCGGGCCCCGGTCCGGCCTGGCAAGCGATCAACTGAGAGGACGGAACGTGACCTCCGACAACGGCACCGAAGCCGGTCGCGACCTGACCGAGCTTTCCGACGAGCAGGCGCTGGCGGCGCCCGGCGACGAGGAATCCGCCGAGCCCGTCGAGGTGCCCGTCGCCGAGGACGAGGTCGCCGCCGAAGAAGCCTCCGCCGACGCTGACGCCGACGACGCTGGCGAAGACGCCGACGTGACCGAGCCCGCCCCCGAGGCGGACGACCCGGTCGCCGCGCTGCGCGCCGAGCTCAAGGCCGCGCCGGGCGAGTGGTACGTCGTGCACTCGTACGCCGGTTACGAGAACAAGGTCAAGACCAACCTCGAGACGCGTACCCAGACTCTGGACGTCGAGGACTACATCTTCCAGATCGAGGTCCCGACCGAAGAGGTCACCGAGATCAAGAACGGCCAGCGCAAGCAGGTGCAGCGCAAGGTGCTGCCCGGCTACATCCTGGTCCGGATGGACCTCAACGACCAGTCGTGGAGCGCGGTGCGCAACACCCCCGGCGTCACCGGGTTCGTGGGAGCCACCTCGCGGCCGTCGCCGCTGACCGTGGACGAGGTGCTGAAATTCCTCGCCCCGCAGGTCGAGAAGGAAGCCCCGGCCAAGGCAGCCAAGGGCGGCGAGTCCGCCGCGGCCGCCACGTCCGGCGCGCCCACCGTCGAGGTCGACTTCGAGGTCGGCGAGTCGGTCACCGTCATGGACGGCCCGTTCGCCACGCTGCCCGCCACGATCTCCGAGGTCAACGTCGACGGGCAGAAGCTCAAGGTCCTGGTGTCGATCTTCGGCCGGGAGACCCCGGTCGAGCTCTCGTTCAGCCAGGTCTCCAAGATCTGACGGCCGGGCCATCCCGGTCGGCAGTCCCCGCGTACTGGCAGGTGTGCGGGGGACTCACGTCAGTTAAGAAGGACACAAGGTAATGCCACCCAAGAAGAAGAAGCTTGCGGCGATCATCAAGCTGCAGATCAAGGCGGGTGCGGCCAACCCCGCGCCGCCGGTCGGCCCGGCGCTGGGTCAGCACGGCGTCAACATCATGGAGTTCTGCAAGGCCTACAACGCCGCGACCGAGTCGCAGCGCGGGGACGTCGTCCCGGTCGAGATCTCCGTGTACGAAGACCGGTCGTTCGACTTCAAGCTGAAGACGCCGCCGGCCGCCAAGCTGCTGCTCAAGGCCGCGGGCGTGGAGAAGGGCTCCGGCGAGCCGCACAAGACCAAGGTCGCCAAGGTCACCTGGGACCAGGTCCGCGAGATCGCGAAGACCAAGGAGACCGACCTCAACGCGCACGACATCGACCAGGCCGCGAAGATCATCGCCGGCACTGCCCGTTCGATGGGCATCACGGTCGAGTAATGCCGCCGCGACGCGGTCGCGGCAGTTGAGCACGAGTGGGAGAGCCAGGTGCTGGCTCTGCAACACCACACTGATCCATTGACTTACTAAGGACAGAAGCATGACCAAGCACAGCAAGGCCTACCGCCAGGCCGCGGAGCTGATCGACAAGGCGCGGCTGTACGCGCCGCTCGAGGCCGCGAAGCTGGCGAAGGAGACCTCCAAGACGAAGATGGACGCGACCGTCGAGGTCGCGATGCGTCTCGGGGTCGACCCGCGCAAGGCCGACCAGATGGTCCGCGGCACCGTGAACCTGCCGCACGGCACCGGTAAGACCGCCCGCGTCATCGTTTTCGCCGTCGGCGACAAGGCCGCTGAGGCCGAAGCCGCCGGCGCGGACGCGGTCGGCACCGACGAACTGATCGAGCGCATCCAGGGTGGCTGGCTCGACTTCGACGCCGCGATCGCGACGCCGGACCAGATGGCCAAGGTGGGCCGCATCGCCCGCATCCTCGGCCCGCGCGGCCTCATGCCGAACCCGAAGACCGGCACGGTGACCCCCGCGGTCGAGAAGGCCGTGAAGGACATCAAGGGCGGCAAGATCAACTTCCGCGTCGACAAGCAGGCGAACCTGCACTTGGTGATCGGCAAGGCGTCGTTCGACACCGAGAAGCTGGTGGAGAACTACGCGGCCGCGCTGGACGAGATCCTGCGCGCCAAGCCGTCGTCGGCGAAGGGCCGCTACGTCAAGAAGGTCACCTTCACCACGACGATGGGCCCGGGCATCCCGGTCGACCCGGCGCGGACCCGCAACCTCCTTTCCGAGGAAGCGGCGGTCTGAGTCGCACATCACGCGAAAGGGTGGTCACGCTTCGTGCGTGACCACCCTTTTTTCGTGTCTCATGGACGTATGCCAACGACGTTCCTCGCCCCCGATGGGCTCCAGCTGAGCTACACGGTCTGGGAGGGCGACGGACGGCACCGGCGGCCCGTCGTGCTGCACCACGGTTTCGCCGCCGATTCCCAGGTGAACTGGGTGAATCCCGGAGTGGTGGACGCGCTGGTCAAGGCCGGGTTCACGGTAATCGCGCTGGACGCGCGCGGACACGGCGCGTCAGAGAAACCGCACGACCCGGCGGCCTACGGCGAGGACATCATGGCCGCCGACCTGACCGCGCTGTTCGACGAACTCGGCCTGGACGAGGTCTGCCTGGCGGGCTACTCGATGGGCGCGATCGTGTCTCTGCTGGTGGCTACGCGTGACCGACGAGTCCGCTGCCTCGCGGTCGGTGGGGTCGGCGCCGGGATCGTGGACTTCGGCGGGGTGGACGCCCGGGTGATCAACCGGAGCCAGATCGCGGACGGCCTGCTGGCCGAAGACCGGTCGCAGGTGCCCCCGGCGGCCCGCCCGTTCCGCAGGCTGGCCCGCCGCGCGGGCGCGGACGTCGAAGCACTGGCCGCGGTCATGCACGCGACCCCGCACGGGCCGATGCGGCTGACGAACCTTTCGGCGGCGACGCTGATCCTGGCCGGGGAGTCGGACGAGCTGGCCACCCAGCCGGAACGTCTCGCCGCGGGGATCGCCGGCGCGCGGCTGGTGCGGGTGCCGGGGAACCACATGGAAGCGGTGGCACACCCGGCGTTCGCGGCGGCTTTGGTGGACTTCTTCGCGTATTCGGACACGGGGGAGACCCGGTTGCCGATCAGCTCGCCTGCGTGACGGTCAGCCCGGGGTGGAGGTCGCCGTCGGCGGCGGGCACTTCTCCGGACCGCGTTGGTGGCCGGAGATCAGCCACTGTCCTTTTTCGACCTGCTTGACGGTGAAGTCGCCGAGCGCGGGGCCTCCGGTGATGGCGAAGTCGCACGACTTGATCACCACGTCCTCGCCCGGCGGCCATCCGGAACGCTTCGAGATCGACTCGGCGTAGGCGTCGACCGAGCCGGGCGCGCGGTCGAGCCGGTCGTGCAGGCCTTGTACCGCGGCGGCGCAGTCGGTGAAGCCGAGGTCCGTCGCGAATTTCAGTTGCGTGGCCTGGTCGAAGAGCCCGCAGACGTGGTCGACCATGCTCTTCTGCCCGGGGCCGTGCTGCGCGATCCCGTCGTAGACGCGGCGGACCGATTCGTACGGCGAGGCCGTCGTGAGGATCTGGTTCGTGTGATAGGTCCCGCCGCCCTCGGCGGCGATCTCGGCTGAGGTTTTGCCGTCGTTGCTGGGGAAGATCTGGTGATAGCCCCAGTTGATCAGGATGCCGAGGATGACCAGGGCGATCACCCAGCCCAGGATTTTCCCGCCGAGGCGCTTCACCCAGCGCGGCACCGGGCGGCGGTCGCGCGGTGGTTCCTCGTACGCGGTCAGCGCGCCCGGCTGGTTCGGCGGGGCTGGCGGTTGCCCACCGGCGAGCGGTTGCGGCTGGCGGTTGCCCGCCGGGACCAAGCCCGCGTCCGGAGGGGGTGCCGGTTCGGCGCCCTGCTGGGACTGGGTGAACCGCAGGTACTCCTGGAACCGCTGGAATTCCTGGAACTGGCGCAGCTGCTCGGGATCCAGCTGCGGCTCCGCTGATGCGTTCGGCTGCGGGAGATTCGGAGGTGTGCGCGGAGCGACCTCGGCCCCGCCGGGCTGCGGCAGTGCGGGCGGCTGTTCCGAAGACCCACCCGGGCTCGGAGTGGTCGAGCCGGGAGAGGGGGTTTCTTCCGGCTTTCCGTGATCACGCTGTTCCGCCACGTCACCAATGATGCCCGCTCCACCGCGATTTCCCGAGACTGACCCGGTTCTCGCAGCTCAGCCAGGGGGCGCCCGCGAAGGCCGGGAAACCCTCCCGTATGCTGGTCGACGGTTCTACCAAAGACCGCTGGTTCTCTCCGGATCTCCGGGGAGCGAAGGTTCCGCAGTACGGCGGACGGCCTGCGCAGGAGGAACGAGGCCTTAGCCCCAGTCTTCACGGCTGGGCAACGCCCCGCGTCTGCCTGCGCGTGGGCGTTTTTGTCGTTCAGGGGCGCCTCCGCCGAAGCCAGTGGTGACACTAGCCAAGAGAGGAGGCGACCATGGCGAAGCCCGACAAGGTGGCGGCCGTCGCCGAGATCGCGGAGAGTTTCCGCAGCAGCTCGGCCACCGTCGTTACCGAGTACACCGGCCTCTCCGTGACTCAGCTGTCCCAGCTGCGCCGCGCTCTCGGCACCAGTGCCAAGTACCGGGTCGCGAAGAACACCCTCGTCAAGCGTGCCGCTGAGGACGCTGGCCTCCAGGGGATCGAGGACCTGTTCGTCGGTCCGACCGCGATCGCCTTCGTGCAGGGCGAGGCAGTCGACGCCGCGAAGGCGCTTCGCGACTTCGCGAAGGAAAACAACGCGCTTGTCATCAAGGGCGGCTACATGGACGGCAAAGCGCTGTCCGTGGACGAGATCACCAAGATCGCCGATCTCGACAGCCGCGAGGTGCTGCTCTCCAAGGCGGCGGGCGCGTTCAAGGCGAAGCTTTCCCAGGCCGCCGCGCTGTTCCAGGCGCCGGCGTCTCAGGTTGCCCGCCTGGCCGCCGCGCTGGAGGAGAAGCAGCGCAACGCCACCGGTACCGAAGCAGCCGAAGCACCCGCCGAGAGCTGAACCACCCCACCCCGAACGTCTCGTTCGTTTTTCTGAGAGGAAGCCATCATGGCGAAGCTGAGCACCGCCGAGCTGATCGACGCCTTCAAGGAGCTGACCCTTCTTGAGCTGTCCGAGTTCGTGAAGGAATTCGAAGAGGTCTTCGACGTCACCGCCGCCGCCCCGGCCGCCGTCGTCGCCGCTGCCCCGGGCGCCGCGCCCGCCGAGGCCGCCGCGGAGCAGGACGAGTTCGACGTCATCCTCGACTCGGCCGGCGACAAGAAGATCCAGGTCATCAAGGTCGTCCGCGAGGTCGTCTCCGGTCTGGGCCTGAAGGAGGCCAAGGAGCTGGTCGAGGCCGCTCCGAAGGCGCTGCTGGAGAAGGTCGACAAGGAGGCCGCCGAGGCCGCCAAGGAGAAGCTCGAGGCCGCTGGCGCCAAGATCACCATCAAGTGATCCCGGGCGCGTGAGCGCCTGCACCACCCTCGAAAGGGGCGGACACCCGGCACGGGTGCCCGCCCCTTTTGCTGTCCGGAACAAAAAACGCACAGTCGCCGGAGCGGCTCGTGAGAGCTCTCGTTCAGGCGGACAAACTGGTCGTCCACCGGGGCCGGGTCACCCCCTGTTTGCCGCGTTTCCGCCGGTTAACCCGTCAGGGTGAGCGGCGGTGGGCCATCTGGATCTGCGCCCGAACGTGACGTGCACTACCGTGCTGCCAGCGGTCGCCGTACTGGATGCCCGGTGCGTCAGGCGGGCACGGGGGCTGGCCAGAGAACAAAACTGGTGAGTAACCTGTTCGCGCTCAGCTCGTTGCACCTGGTTGAAGCGGAGTTCGCCGCGCGAGCTCCGCCGTCGCCGGCGGGTAACGGGGCGGCGGTGCGCGACGACGCGGAACAGCTCCTGGAGGTGCGATGGGTGCCGAGGTGGTCATCGAAGGTCTGACGAAGTCCTTCGGAAAGCAGACCATCTGGCGGGACGTGACGCTGACCCTGCCTCCCGGCGAGGTCTCGGCGATGCTCGGCCCGTCCGGAACCGGCAAGTCCGTGTTCCTGAAGTCGATGATCGGCCTGCTCAAGCCGGACCGCGGACGCTGCGTCATCAACGGCGTCGACATCGTCACCTGCTCCGAGCACAAGCTGTACGAGATCCGGAAGCTCTTCGGCGTCCTGTTCCAGGACGGCGCGCTGTTCGGCTCGATGAACCTCTTCGACAACGTGGCCTTCCCGCTGCGGGAGCACACGAAGAAGTCGGAGACCGAGATCCGCCGGATCGTGCTCGAGAAGCTCGAGATCACCGGTCTGGCCGGTGCGGACAAGAAGCTCCCCGGCGAGATCTCCGGCGGTATGCGCAAGCGCGCCGGTCTCGCCCGCGCCCTCGTGCTCGACCCGGAGATCATCCTGGTCGACGAGCCGGACTCCGGTCTCGACCCGGTCCGCACGACCTACATCTCGCAGCTCTTCCTGGACGTCAACGCCCAGATCGACGCGACGTTCCTGATCGTGTCGCACAACATCAACCTCGCCCGCACGGTGCCGGACAACCTCGGCATGCTGTTCCGCAAGGAACTCGTCATGTTCGGCCCGCGCGAGGTGCTGCTGACCAGCGACGAGCCGGTCGTCGAGCAGTTCCTCAACGGCCGCAAGCTCGGCCCGATCGGCATGTCCGAGGAAAAGGACAGCGCCCAGATGGCCCGCGAGCAGGCCGAGGCCGCCGCCGGGCACGGCGACGTGCTCAACGAGGACGTGCGCGGCGTCGTGCCGCAGATGCAGGTCAGCCCGGGCGTTCCGGAGCGGGCCGGGGCGAAGCGGCGGATGGACCGCGTCATGCGGATCCTGCACACGCTCCCGCCGAGCGCGCAGGAGGGGATCATCGAATCCCTGACGCCGGAGCAGCAGCGGTACTACAACGTGCGGCCCAACCCCGGCGCGTTCCACCACCAGCACGGCCCCGAGGCCACCCAGCAGCTGCCCCCGGTCAGCGGCCCGGGCCCGGTGCCCAGCCAGCACCAGGGACAGCTTCCCGCCGACCAGGTCGCGCGCATTCCGGGCGCGGACCGCCGGTCGCCCCGGCACGGGCAGGGTGGCGCGTGACCACCAGCACGGCCAAGATCCCCGGCTACGGAATGCTGCGGGAGACCGGGAACCTGTTCGCGCTCGGCCTCGACATCATCCGCGGCATCTTCCAGCGCCCGTTCCAGTTCCGCGAGTTCATCCAGCAGGCCTGGTTCGTCGCGAGCGTGACGATCCTGCCGACCGCGCTCGTCGCGATCCCGTTCGGCGCGGTCATCTCGCTGCAGTTCGGCGCGCTCGCCCGCCAGCTCGGCGCGCAGTCCTACACCGGTGCCGGTTCGGTGCTGGCGACCGTGCAGCAGGCCAGCCCCCTGGTCACCGCGCTGCTGGTGGCCGGTGCGGGCGGAAGCGCGGTCTGTGCCGATATCGGCGCGCGGACCATCCGCGAGGAGATCGACGCGATGGAGGTGCTGGGCGTCTCCGCGGTCCAGCGCCTGATCGTGCCCCGCACGCTCGCCATGATGCTCGTCGCGCTCCTGCTCAACGGCATGGTCAGCGTCATCGGCGTGCTCGGCGGCTACTTCTTCAACGTCGTGCTCCAGGGCGGCACCCCGGGTGCGTACCTGTCCAGCTTCTCCGCGCTCGCGCAGCTGCCCGACCTCTGGGTCGGCGAGATCAAGGCGCTGATCTTCGGCTTCATCGCCGCGGTCGTGGCGGCTTATCGCGGCCTGCACCCGAGCGGCGGCCCGAAGGGCGTCGGCGACGCGGTGAACCAGTCGGTGGTCATCACGTTCCTGCTGCTGTTCGTGGTGAACTTCGTGATCACGCTGATCTACCTGCAGCTCGTGCCCGGAAAGCTGGACTGACCATGACGTTCCTCTCGGGCGCGAAGCGGATCGCCCACCGGCCGCTGGACACCCTGGACACGCTCGGCGACCAGATGTCGTTCTACGGCCGGGCCCTGCTGTGGACGCCGCGCACGCTGCGCCGCTACACCAAGGAAGTGCTGCGGCTGCTGGCCGAGGTGAGCTTCGGCTCCGGCTCGCTCGCGGTCATCGGCGGCACGGTCGGCGTGATGGTCGGCCTGACGCTGTTCACCGGTGTCCTCGTCGGCCTCCAGGGCTACTCGGCGCTGAACTCGATCGGCACCTCGGCGTTCACCGGCTTCCTCACCGCGTTCTTCAACACCCGCGAGATCGCGCCGCTGGTGGCGGGGCTCGCGCTGTCGGCGACGGTCGGCGCGGGCTTCACCGCGCAGCTCGGCGCGATGCGGATCTCCGAGGAGATCGACGCGCTCGAAGTGATGGGCGTGCCGAGCCTTCCGTACCTGGTGACCACGCGGATCATCGCCGGATTCGTGGCCGTGATCCCGCTGTACGTGATCGGCCTGCTGAGCTCGTACCTCGCCTCGCGGCTGGTCGTTATCTATATCTACGGACAATCCGCGGGTACCTACGACCATTACTTCGACCTGTTCCTACCACCGCAAGACGTGCTCTATTCGTTCATCAAGGTGCTGATCTTCAGTGTTTTGATCATTCTTTCGCACTGCTACTTCGGGTACCGGGCCAGCGGCGGGCCCGCCGGGGTGGGCGTGGCCGTCGGCCGCGCGGTGCGGCTTTCCATCGTCACGGTTTCGGTCGTGAATTTCTTCATCGGTTTCGCGATTTGGGGAACCGACGTCACGGTGAGGATTGCGGGATGACCACACTACGGCGCAGGTTGCTCGGCCTGCTGCTGGTGGCGGTGCTCGTCGGCGGGATCGCGCTCAGCATCGCGATGTACGACAAGGCGTTCAGCAAGTTCGTCACGGTGAAGCTCGACGCGGGCCACATCGGCAACCAATTGCTCAAGCAGTCCGACGTGAAGGTCCGCGGCTTGATCGTCGGTTCGGTGGAGGACATCAAGGCCACCGAAAACGGCGCGGAACTGACGCTGGCGATGGACCCGGAGTCGGTGAAGCTGATTCCGCAGAACGTGTCCGCGCGATTCCTGCCCAAGACGTTGTTCGGCGAACGCTACGTGTCGCTGGAGATTCCGAAGGACCCGTCGGCCAAGACGCTTTCCCAGGGCGACGTGATCACGCAGGACCGCACGTCGAGCGCGATCGAGCTGGAGCAGGCGCTCGAGCACCTGATGCCGGTGCTGCAGGCGGTGCAGCCGCAGAAGCTGTCCAGCACGCTCAGCGCGATCTCGACCGCGCTGCAGGGCCGCGGCAAACCGCTCGGCGAAACGCTGTCGCAGCTCGGCCAGTACATCGGCGACCTGAACCCGCACGAGCCGGAACTGCAGCACAACCTGAAGGCGCTCGCGGAGTTCTCCGGGCATCTGAGCAACGCGACCCCGGATCTGGTGCAGAGCTTGGACAACCTGAGCACGACCACGCGCACCGTGGTGGCCGAGCAGGCGAACCTGTCGAGCCTCTACGGCAACCTCACCACGGCGTCGCAAGACCTGCAGTCGTTCCTGGAAGCGAACTCGCAGAACCTGATCAGCCTCGCCAACACCGCGCGCCCGACCGCTGAACTGCTCGCCAAATACGCGCCGGAATACCCGTGCGTGATGAAGCAGATGGCGAAGGTCGTCCCGGCCGCGGACGCGGCGCTGGGCAAGTTCAACGGCAAGCCCGGCCTCAACGCCACCATCGAGATCGTGGTGAACCGCGGGCCGTACAAGCCGGGCGAGGAACCGCGGTTCGAGGACAAACGCGGTCCGCGCTGCTACGACCTCAACCCCGCGCCGGACCCGTTCCCGCAGCAGCCGCCGGACGGCCCGTTCAAGGACGGCACCAAACAGGGCGCGGCCCCGAAGACCGTCGGCGAGGGCCTGAACCCGGCCAACTTCAAGGCGGACGCGGCCGGGCTGAACGGCGGCGGCGCTTCGGGTGGCAACCCGGTCAACACCGCGGCCGAGAACAACTTCCTCGCCGCGCTGGTCAGCCCGGAGATGGGGATTTCGCAGAGCCAGTTCCCGGGCTGGGGCTCGCTGCTCGTCGGCCCGCTCTACCGGGGCACGGAGGTGACGGTCAAGTGAGGGGACTCGCCGCACCGCTGATCAAGCTGTCGATCTTCGTGGTCGTCACGGTGCTGTTCACGACGGTGCTGGGCATCAGCATCGCGAACATCAACACCACCAGCACCAGCGCCTACTCCGCGCGGTTCACCGACGCCACGCTCCTGCTGCCGAACGACGACGTGCGCATCGCGGGCGTTCGCGTCGGCCAGGTCAAGGACGTCAAGATCGTCGACAAGCGCCAGGCGCAGGTGGACTTCGAGGTCGACTCCGGGCGCAAGCTGCCGGCCGGGGTCACCGCGCAGATCAAGTTCCGCAACCTGGTCGGCCAGCGCTACGTCTCGCTCGGCGAGGGCGACGACACCAGCGGCGCGACGCTCAAACCGGGCGACACCATCCCGCTCGAGCGCACCACGCCCGCACTGGACCTGACCGAGCTGTTCAACGGCTTCAAGCCGCTGTTCACCGCGCTGAACCCGGCCGACGTGAACAAGCTGTCGTACGAGGTCATCCAGGTGCTGCAGGGCGAGGGCGGCACGGTGGAAAGCCTGCTGTCGCACACCGCCTCGCTGGCGACCACGATCGCCAACAAGGACCAGGTGATCGGCCAGGTCATCGACAACCTCAACTCGGTCCTCGACACGGTCAACCAGCACACCCCGCAGCTCAACGACCTGATCGTGAAGCTGCAGCAGCTGGTCTCCGGCCTCGCCGCGGACCGCAAGCCGATCGGCGACGCGATCGAGGGGCTGGGCAACCTGGCCAACACGACCGCGGGCCTGCTGACCGACGCGCGGCAGCCGTTGAAGGACGACATCGCCGCTCTTGGCAAGCTCACCACGAACCTGAACCAGAACGAACCGCTCGTCGAGCACTTCATCCAGTTCATGCCGAAGAAGGTCAGCGCGCTCACCCGCACCGCCGACTACGGCTCGTGGTTCAACTTCTACGCGTGCGAGATGACGGGGACGGTCGGCGCGCCGCCGCTGCTGCCGAACACGAACTTCACGCTCTTGCCGACGAACCGGGACAGGTGCAAGGGATGAAGTCCTTCCAGAAACGCAACCCGATCCCGATCGCGCTGGTCGGCATCGCGGTCATGGCGCTCGGCCTCGTCGCCGCGATGAACTCCGAGGACCTGCCGGTGATCGGCGGCGGCACCACCTACAGCGCGGACTTCTCCGAAGCGGCCGGGCTGCAGAAGGACAACGACGTGCGGATCGCCGGCGTGAAGGTCGGCAAGGTGTCCGACATCAAGCTGGACGGCGCGAGCGTCAAGGTGTCGTTCAAGGTCAAGGACGCCTGGATGGGCGACAAGACCACGGCGGCGATCAAGATCAAGACGCTGCTGGGCCAGAAGTACCTCGCGCTCGACCCGCAGGGCAACGGCACGCTCGACCCCGGTTCGCCGATTCCGCGCGACCGCACGATGTCGCCGTACGACGTGCTCGACGCGTTCCGCGGCCTCTCGCAGACGGTCGACGCGATCGACACGAACCAGCTGTCGAAGAGCTTCGAGGCGATCACCCAGACGTTCTCGAACACCCCGCAGGACGTGAAGGGCGCGCTGTCCGGGCTTTCGAAGCTGTCGGACACGATCGCCAAGCGCGATTCGCAGCTGGCGAACCTGCTGGCCAACACGCGCCAGGTGTCGCAGACCCTCGTCGACCGCGACGCCGAGGTGCAGAAATTGATCACCGACGGCAACCAGCTGCTGGACGAGATCGGCAAGCGCGAGCAGGCGATCAAGACACTGCTCGACGGTTCGAAGCAGCTTTCGGCACAGCTGCAGGGCTTGGTCGACGACAACGACGGCCAGCTGAACCCGGTGCTCACCCAGCTCGACCAGCTCACCTCGATGCTGCAGCGCAACCAGGACTCGCTGGCACAGGGGATCCAGAAGTTCGCGCCGTTCATCCGGGTCTTCAACAACACGATCGGCACCGGGCACTGGTTCGACAACTACATCTGCGGCCTGGTGCTTCCCTCGGTCGGCCCGCTCAATCCGGAGGGGTGCAACTCCAAATGACCGACACCCGCTTCGGCCAGTCGCTCATGCGCGGCATGACGGTCGCGATCGTGCTCGCGCTCGTGGTCGCGGGCGCGCTCTGGTGGACCCTCAAGGACGCCGGCCGCAACCATCTGACCGCGTACTTCTCCGGCGCCGTCGGCCTTTACGAGGGCAACAGCGTCCGGATGCTCGGCGTGGACATGGGCACGGTGACCAAGATCCAGCCGATGGGCAACCAGGTCCGGGTCGACCTCGAATACGACCGCTCGGTCGCGGTGCCCGCCGACGCGAAGGCGCTGATCGTGGCCCCGTCGCTGGTCAGCGACCGCTACATCCAGCTCGCCCCGGCATACACCGGCGGCCCGCGGATCTCCGACGGCGCGACGATCGGTCTCGACCGCACCGAGGTGCCGCTGGAGGTCGACCAGCTCGCGGCCAGCCTGGCGAAGGTCAGCGAGACGCTGGGGCCGAACGGGGCCAACAAGAACGGCTCGCTGTCGGACCTGCTGAACACCGCCGCGAACAACCTCGACGGCAACGGCAAGGCGCTGCACGACACGATCACCAAGCTCGGGCAGGCGTCCGGAACGCTGGCGGGCAACAAGGACGACCTCTTCCAGACGGTGCAGAACCTCGGCAAGTTCTCCCAGTCGCTCGCCAACAGCGACGGCCAGGTGCGCCAGTTCGAGAGCCAGCTCGCCGACGTGAGCGGATTCCTGGCCGGGGAGAAGGACAATCTCGCCCAGACCGTGCAGCAGCTCGGCACCACGCTGCAGTCGGTGCAGGGCTTCATCGAACGCAACCGCGGCCGGTTGAAGTCCAATGTGGACAAACTGGCCAGCGTGACCAAGGTGCTGGTGGACCAGCGCAGCTCGCTCGCCGAGATCCTCGACGTCGCGCCGGTCGCGCTGTCCAACATCGTCGGCGTCTACAACGGCTCGTCCGGCACGCTCGACGCGCGGCCGAACCTCAACGAGCTGACCGCCCCGCCGCTGGTGATGGTCTGCAGCCTGCTCAAGCAGACCTCGGTGACCAAACAGCTGCTCGGCAACGCCTGCGACGGCATCGCCAAGGTGGTCGACGGCGTGGTTCCGCTGCCGTCCACCGCGCAGGTCCTCCAGGCGATGCAGAACGGCCAGCTGCCGCCGCTGCCGCTCCCGCTGCAGGGCCAGGTCTACGGGACGCAGGGGAGCTGACGTGAAGCGACTGACGAAGTTCGCCGCGGGCGGGGCGCTCGCCACGGTGACCGCGCTCGTGCTGAGCGGCTGCGCGTTCAACGGCGTCTACGACGTCCCGCTGCCCGGCGGGGCCGACCTCGGCAGCCACCCGTACACGCTCAAGATCCAGTTCAAGGACGTGCTCGACCTCGTCCCGCAGTCCGGGGTGAAGGTCAACGAGGTGCCGGTCGGGCAGGTCAAGTCGATCGGGCTGACGCCGGACGGCTGGCACGCCGAGGTGACCGTCGAGGTCAACGGCGACGTCAAGCTTCCGGCCAACGCGATGGCCAACGTGAAGCAGTCGAGCCTGCTCGGCGAGAAGTACGTCGAACTGGCTTCGCCGGGCGGAACCGAGGCGACCGGGCAGCTGGCGAACGGGGCGACCATCCCGCTCGCGCGCACCGGCCGCGACGTCCAGGTCGAGGAGGTGCTCGGCGCGCTGTCCCTGCTGCTCAACGGCGGCGGCGTCGACCAGCTCAACACGATCACCAAGGAGCTCAACAACGCCACCGCCGGCCGCGAGCCGGACATCAAGGCGCTGCTGAACAACGCGAACGAGCTGGTCACCAACCTCGACAACCAGTCGGCCAACATCACCCGTGCGCTCGACGGCCTCAACCGGCTGTCGATGACCCTGCGGGACCAGAAGGACAAGCTGGTCGGCGCGGTCGACAACCTCGGGCCCGGGCTCGGGGTGCTGGAGCAGCAGCGCGGCCAGCTGGTGACCATGCTGAACGCGCTCAACAACCTTTCCGGCGTCGCGACCGACACGGTGAACAAGAGCAAGGCGGACCTGGTGGCCGACCTCAAGGCGCTCACGCCGACGCTGCAGAAGCTCGGCGAGGCGGGCAGCGACCTGCCGAAGGCGCTGGAGATCCTGCTGACCTATCCGTTCACCGACCAGGCCTACAACGACGTCAAGGGCGATTACTTCAACCTGTTCGCCAAGGTCGACCTGAACCTCAAGGACGTCATCGACAACCTCGGCCGCAGCAGGCAGAACGGGCTCAACGGACTCATTCCCGCGCCAGGGCTGACCGGCGGCGTCGAGGGCACGCCGGCGAACCAGCCGCCGCCGTTGTCGTTCCCGGGCAGCCAGCCGGCGCAGCAGCAACAGCAGCAGGCTCCGTCCTCGACCGGCGGCCAGGGCGGCGGACAGCCGTCGCAGAGCGGGTTGTCCGGCCTGTTCGGAGTGCTTTCCGGAGGTGCTGGCTGATGTTGCTGCGCAGGACGAAAATCCAGCTGGTGGTCTTCGCGATCATCTCGGTCGTGGCCATCGTGTACGCGCTGATCCGGTTCGCCGGCCTCGGCACGGTGTTCGGCAGCAGCGGCTACACGGTCAAGCTGCAGCTCAACGAATCCGGCGGGATCTTCACCAACGCCGAGGTGACCTACCGCGGCTTCAACGTCGGCCGGGTCGGGCAGCTGCGGCTGACCCAGACCGGGCTCGAAGCGGACCTGAACATCGACCCGTCGGCCCCGCGCGTGCCCGCCGACCTCGACGCGGTCGTCGCCAACCGGTCCGCGGTCGGCGAGCAGTACGTCGACCTGCGGCCGAAAAACGACCAGGGCCCGTACCTGGCGAGCGGTTCGGTGATCCCGGCCGCGCGCACGACCACCCCGGTCAGCACCGATCGGCTCCTCGGCGACCTCGACTCGCTGTCGGCCTCGGTGCCGACCGACGCGCTGCGGAAGGTCGTCGACGAGTCCTACGACGCGTTCCGCGGCACCGGCGGCGACCTGCAACAGCTGATGGACACCGCGCGCAGCTTCACCACCACCGCACAGCAATACCTGCCACAGACCGTGCAGCTGTTGCAGGCCGGCGGCAAGGTGCTGGACACGCAGAACGACGAGGCGTCGAACTTCGCGTCCTTCTCCAAGAGCCTCAACCAGCTCAGCGGGACGCTCAAGAACTCCGACGGCGACCTGCGCAAGCTGATCGGCGTCACCCCGCAGGTGGCGACCCAGATCAGCCAGGTCGTCCGGGAGACCGGGCCCGGACTCGGCGCGCTGACCGCGAACCTGCTGACCACGGCCAACCTGACCGTGACCCGGCTGGACGGCATTGAACAGGGCTTGGTGACCTATCCGGCGCTGGCGGCCGCCGCGCCGTCGGTGGCTCCCGGCGACGGCACCGCGCACCTCGGCCTCGTGCTCAACCTGTTCAACCCGCCGTCGTGCACGAAGGGCTACCTGCCCTACAGCCAGTACCGGCCGGGTTCGGACACCTCGGTCCGGCCCGCGGACGACAAGGCCTACTGCGCCGAGCCGAAGGGCAGCCCGATCAACGTCCGGGGTTCCCAGAACGCGCCCTACAACGGCGTGCCGGTGCAGCCGTCGCAGCAGGACATCGCGGCCAACCAGAACCGGCCCGCGCAGGAGTTGCAGGAGATGCGCGACGCGCAGGTGCCCGGCGTCGTCGGCAGCCCCGGGGTCTCGCTGAACAGCCTCGGCGCGCTGCTCGGGGTCGGCTGACCGGGATTTGATGACTGTTACCTACTCTGGAGTGTTATGAGTGCCGAGCACGCGGTCGCCGAGGAAGAGGCGACCGCTGATACGCCCGAACCGGCGACGGCGGGGGTGGCGAAGGAAAAGTGGACGCTTCCCGGATCGCCGCGCGCCTGGCTGTTCGGGTCCGGGGCGTTCGCTCTCGCCGCGCTGGTGGTGGCGATCGTGTTCGGGATCATGTGGCTGGTCGCGGAGCTGGACGGCGACCGGGACCTGGCCTCGGCGCGCGACGACGTGCTCAAGGACGGCACCGCCGCGGTGCTGGCCTACACCCAGGTCGACTACCAGAACCTCGACGCGTACTTCCAGAAGCAGAAGGAAGTCTCCAGCGACGACATGGCCAAGCAGATCGCGCAGGCCCAGCCGAACTACTCGAAGGCGCTGACCGACCAGAAGGTCAAGGTCACCACCACGATCCAGGACATCGCGGTCGAGGAGCTCAACGACCACGACGGCAAGGCCAGCTTCCTGGCCGCGATCAGCACGGACACCTCGGCCGGCGGCAAGCAGGCCACCAAGGCGCTGCGGCTCGAAGTCCAGATGACGCGGGTCGACGGCTCGTGGAAGCTGTCTGGGATCGACCAAGTGCCGCTCGTCGCCGCCGGCCAGTAGCTTCACCCGCAGATCGGAGTTCCGCAGTGCCCCCCTCCCGTCGCCAGCCACCGCGCAGCAGCACGCCACCGGCCCGCCGGCCGAAGGTCGCCGGGCTGCGCAAGCCGTCGGACCCGGCGGCGCCGGCGGCCTCGCCCAAGCCGCGCCCCCGGCCGCGGCCGCTCCCCGACGCGGATCCGGCCGAGGTGACCCAGGAGCTGCGGATTCCCCGCGGCGGGCTGGCGCGCCCGGCCGAACCCGAGCCATCCGAGCCTGAGCCCGTCGAGGTCGCGGAGACCGCGGCCGAAGTGGACACCGTCGAGGCCGCGGAGCCGGAAGCCGAGGTTTCCGAGGCCGCCAAGGAAGCTCCGGCCGACGAGGTCGACGCGCTCACCGGCGAGACGGTCGAGGAGGCACCGGCCAAGCCGAGCCCGCGGCGAAAGAAGCGCGACACCGGCGCGGAGAAGCCCTCGGACGTCGAGGAAGCCGAGACCAAGGCGCGGACGCAAGACGACGAGGTCGCCGCGGTTCCGGCGCAGCGATCCGTGGTCAGCCGCAACACTGTGCGGGTCGCACTGCTGCTGGTGGTCGGACTGGCGCTGGTGGCCGCGGCGGTCATCTTCCAGGTGAAGGGCTCGGACGCGGCCGATTCGACGAGCAACCGCGCGGTGCTCGACGTGGCGAAGACCGCGCAGGTCAAGGACCAGGTCTCGAAGGCCGTCGAGACGCTGTTCTCCTACGACTTCAACAACATCAAGAAGACCGAGGACGCGGCCAATCAGCTGCTCGCGACCGACCAGGTCAAGACGAGCTACAACGCGCTGATGGGCCAGGTCAAGAAGCTCGCGCCGCAGCAGAAGGTGGTCGTGACCTGCAAGGTCACCCGCAGCGCGGTGATCCGGCTGAACGGCGATCTGGCCCGGGTGATGCTGTTCATCGACCAGACGTCGACGCGCGCGGACACCAAGCAGACCGCCGCCGGCACGGCGCAGATGCACGTGGACGCTCAGCTGCAGGGCAACACCTGGAAGATCATCGACATGGACACCTACAAGGCCGCCGCACCGGCCGCGGGCGCGCCCGCGCCGTCCGCGCCCGCCTCGGCTACGCCGTCGAAGTAAGCGCTGTCCGCAGCGGACGTCACGGCCCGTTCCCGGAAGCTCCGGGGGCGGGCCGTCGCCGTATCAGCGTCCGAAAGGCGATGCGGAGCGGCTCCTGCTTCCGCTCGTCCGCGATTTCCGGCGGCTGGAGGGGTCCGGACCCGGCCGCGGCCAGCCGATCCAGCAGAGCGACCGTGAGACCGTCCAATTCCGCGCGCAGCACCGACAGATCGGGGCCGCCGACGGGCCGGTCGCCAGGACGCGCGGTCCACTGGGCGAAGAGCCGGTGCTGCACCTGCTTGCCCGCCGCGATCTGGTCGTTGAGAAACCCGGCGGCGAGATCCGGGTCGAGGCCGATCTCCCGGGCCAGAACCCGGACCCGGGCCAGCTCCCGCTGCTCGCGGACGGGATCGTCGACCGGCCGTCCGGCCCCGAACTTCGCGGCGGCGACCTGTTCGCTGATCGCCAGCCTGCGCAGGACCAGTTCCGGAAGCGACGCGTCGGGTTCCGGCATCGTGCGCACCTCCGGGAGTTCGGCCCCGCCCAGTTGATCACCGGGACCCGGCCGCTGCCAACCGCCGCCCCCGAGCGTCCGGAATCGGGGGCCGAACTGCCCGAAGTCCCCCTAAATCCAGCCTGACGCTCGGCGCGCGACCGCTCGCGGAATGTGATCCATCCCGCGCCCGCCGCGCCGGGCCGGAACCGCCGCCGAAACCGCGTCCGGGCCGCCCACCTGCACCGCCGCCCGGCCGACCTGCGCGGTGTTCCCCTGGTACCCGGGGGTAACCGGGATGCGCGCCGGATCGGTCACCCTGCGCTGTTCGGCTTCGACGCTGCGCCAACCGGCGGGACCGCCGCGCGGCATCTTGACTCCAAAGCCGCGTGGGTTCACGCTTACTGCCAACGGTCACGGCCGGGGAACGCGAACCTTGCGGGAGGGGCGCGAAAACCCGGGCGAACCGGGGAGCCGAAGGACGCAGTGAGGCTCAGGGAGACGCACTGCCCGAAGGTGACGCGATGCAGGCTGGGCCCCGTCTGGAGTGCCCCCTGGACAGACCGCGCCATCCGGGCTAGACTGCCTCTTTGCGCTGCCCTCTTTCAGGCTGCCCGGAGCCGGTAGTTAGGATAGTGGGCACACGGCACCCCTGACAGTCCGCGACAGCTGTTGCCATCGCGGCTGCTCACCGCTCATTGTCCCCGGAAGGACGCATCTTGGCAGTCTCTCCCGCGAACCAGGCCACTGCTGCGACCACCTCGGCTGAATCCCGCGCGCAGGCCACGGGAATCCCCGGAGCGCCCAAGCGGGTCTCCTTCGCGAAGATCCGCGAGCCACTCTCCACCCCGAACCTGCTTGACGTCCAGATCCAGTCGTTCCAGTGGTTCACCGGCCACGAGGCGTGGTTCGAGCGCCGCGTCAACGAAGGCGAAGAAAACCCGGTCGGCGGTCTGGAAGAGGTCCTCAACGAGATCTCTCCGATCGAGGACTTCTCGGGCTCGATGTCCCTGTCCTTCTCCGCTCCGCGCTTCGACGAGGTCAAGGCCTCGATCGAGGAGTGCAAGGACAAGGACATGACGTACGCGGCCCCGCTGTTCGTCACCGCCGAGTTCGTCAACAACAACACCGGCGAGATCAAGAGCCAGACGGTCTTCCTGGGCGACTTCCCGGTGATGACCGACAAGGGCACCTTCATCATCAACGGCACCGAGCGGGTCGTCGTGTCCCAGCTGGTGCGTTCTCCGGGCGTGTACTTCGACAGCAGTGTCGACAAGACGACCGACAAGGACGTCTTCAGCGTGCGCGTGATCCCGAGCCGCGGCGCGTGGCTCGAGTTCGACGTGGACAAGCGCGACACCGTCGGCGTCCGCATCGACCGCAAGCGCCGCCAGCCGGTCACCGTGCTGCTGAAGGCGCTGGGCTGGTCCACCGAGGCGATCCGCGAGCGCTTCTCGTTCTCCGAGACGCTGCTGGCCACCCTCGAGAAGGACCACACCGCGGGCACCGACGAGGCGCTGCTCGACATCTACCGCAAGCTGCGCCCGGGCGAACCGCCCACGAAGGAGAGCGCGCAGACGCTGCTGGAGAACCTGTTCTTCAAGCCGAAGCGCTACGACCTGGCCAAGGTCGGCCGCTACAAGGTCAACAAGAAGCTCGGCCTCGACACCCCGTACGAGACCGGCACGCTGACCGAAGAGGACATCGTCTCGGCCATCGAGTACCTGGTCCGGCTGCACGCCGGCGAGGACAAGATGACGAGCTCCGCCGGCGTCGAGGTGCCGGTCGAGACCGACGACATCGACCACTTCGGCAACCGCCGCCTGCGCACCGTCGGCGAGCTGATCCAGAACCAGATCCGGGTCGGCCTCTCCCGCACCGAGCGCGTCGTGCGCGAGCGCATGACCACCCAAGACGTCGAGGCGATCACGCCGCAGACCCTGATCAACATCCGCCCGATCGGCGCGGCGATCAAGGAGTTCTTCGGCACCTCGCAGCTGTCGCAGTTCATGGACCAGAACAACCCGCTGTCGGGTCTGACCCACAAGCGCCGCCTGTCGGCGCTGGGCCCGGGCGGTCTGTCCCGTGAGCGCGCCGGCATGGAGGTCCGGGACGTCCACCCGTCGCACTACGGCCGGATGTGCCCGATCGAGACGCCGGAAGGCCCGAACATCGGCCTGATCGGCTCGCTGTGCTCCTACGCGCGGGTCAACCCGTTCGGCTTCATCGAGACGCCGTACCGCAAGGTCGTCGAGGGCCAGGTCACCGACCAGGTCGACTACCTGACCGCGGACGAGGAAGACCGTTACGTCAAGGCGCAGGCCAACGCGCCGCTGACCGACGACGGGCACTTCGTCGAGTCCAAGGTCCTCGGCCGCCGCAAGGGCGGCGAGGTCGAGCTGATCGACCCGCTCGAGATCGACTACATGGACGTGTCGCCGCGGCAGATGGTCTCCGTCGCCACCGCGATGATCCCGTTCCTGGAGCACGACGACGCGAACCGCGCGCTGATGGGCGCGAACATGCAGCGGCAGGCTGTTCCGCTGCTGCGCAACCAGGCTCCGTACGTGGGCACCGGCGTGGAGCTGCGCGCCGCGGTCGACGCCGGGGACGTGCTGGTCGCCGAGCAGGCCGGCGTGGTCGAGGAGCTGTCCGCGGACATCATCACGATCATGCACGACGACGGCACGCGGAAGAGCTACGGACTGTACAAGTTCCGCCGCTCCAACCACGGCACGTGCTTCAACCACCGGCCGATCGTCAACGAGGGCGACCGGGTCGAGCAGGGCCAGGTCATCGCCGACGGCCCGTCCACCGAGAACGGTGAGATGGCGCTCGGCAAGAACCTCCTCGTCGCGGTCATGCCGTGGGAGGGCCACAACTACGAGGACGCGATCATCCTCTCCGAGCGCCTGGTGCAGGACGACGTGCTGACGTCGATCCACATCGAGGAGCACGAGATCGACGCCCGCGACACCAAGCTGGGCGCCGAGGAGATCACCCGGGACATCCCGAACGTCTCCGAAGAGGTGCTGGCCGACCTCGACGAGCGCGGCATCATCCGCATCGGCGCCGAGGTCCGCGACGGCGACATCCTGGTCGGCAAGGTCACGCCGAAGGGCGAGACCGAGCTGACCCCGGAGGAGCGCCTGCTCCGCGCGATCTTCGGCGAGAAGGCGCGCGAGGTCCGCGACACCTCGCTCAAGGTGCCGCACGGCGAGACCGGCAAGGTCATCGGCATCCGGGTGTTCTCCCGCGAGGACGACGACGAGCTGCCCCCGGGCGTCAACGAGCTGGTCCGCGTCTACGTGGCCCAGAAGCGCAAGATCCAGCCGGGCGACAAGCTCGCCGGACGGCACGGCAACAAGGGTGTCATCGGCAAGATCCTGCCGGTCGAGGACATGCCGTTCATGGAGGACGGCACCCCGGTCGACATCATCCTGAACACCCACGGTGTGCCGCGACGGATGAACATCGGCCAGATCCTCGAACTGCACCTCGGCTGGCTGGCCTCGCAGGGCTGGACGATCGAGGGCAACCCGGACTGGGCGAAGAACCTTTCGCCGGAGCTCTACGACGTCGCGCCCGGCACGAACACCGCCACCCCGGTGTTCGACGGCGCGAAGGAAGAGGAGCTCACTGGTCTGCTCGGGGCGACCAAGCCGAACCGCGACGGCGAGCGCATGGTCAAGGAGAACGGCAAGGCCACGCTGTTCGACGGCCGCTCCGGCGAGCCGTACCCGTACCCGGTGTCGGTCGGCTACATGTACATCCTGAAACTGCACCACCTGGTCGACGACAAGATCCACGCCCGCTCCACCGGCCCGTACTCGATGATCACCCAGCAGCCGCTGGGCGGTAAGGCGCAGTTCGGCGGCCAGCGCTTCGGCGAGATGGAGTGCTGGGCGATGCAGGCCTACGGCGCGGCTTACACGCTGCAGGAACTGCTCACGATCAAGTCGGACGACGTGGTCGGCCGCGTCAAGGTGTACGAGGCGATCGTGAAGGGGGAGAACATCCCCGAGCCGGGCATCCCGGAGTCGTTCAAGGTGCTCCTCAAGGAGCTCCAGTCGCTGTGCCTCAACGTCGAGGTGCTCTCCAGCGACGGCGCGGCGATCGAGATGCGCGACTCCGACGACGAGGACCTCGAGCGCGCGGCGGCGAACCTCGGCATCAACCTGTCCCGCAACGAGTCGCCCTCGGTGGACGACGTCGTGCACTGATTCGGTGTCGAGCCGGGATCTGCCTCCCGCGGATCCCGGCTCCACCGCCGACCCCTCTCTAGCCGAAACAACCCCAAGGGGACTTAGACGTGCTGGACGTCAACTTCTTCGATGAGCTCCGCATTGGCCTGGCCACTGCTGACGACATCCGTCAGTGGTCCTTCGGCGAGGTCAAGAAGCCGGAGACCATCAACTACCGGACCCTCAAGCCGGAGAAGGACGGGCTCTTCTGCGAGAAGATCTTCGGCCCGACCCGGGACTGGGAGTGCTACTGCGGCAAGTACAAGCGCGTCCGGTTCAAGGGCATCATCTGCGAGCGCTGCGGCGTCGAGGTCACTCGCGCCAAGGTGCGCCGTGAGCGGATGGGCCACATCGAGCTGGCCGCGCCGGTCACCCACATCTGGTACTTCAAGGGCGTTCCGTCGCGCCTGGGCTACCTGCTGGACCTGGCGCCCAAGGACCTCGAGAAGATCATCTACTTCGCGGCCTACGTGATCACCGGCGTGAACACCGAGCTGCGGCACAACGACCTGCCGACCCTCGAGAACGAGATCGGCGTCGAGCGCAAGAACCTCGAGACCAAGCGCGACGCGGACATCGAGGCCCGTGCGCAGAAGCTGGAAGCCGACCTGGCCGAGCTGGAGGCGGAGGGCGCGAAGTCCGACGTGCGCCGCAAGGTCAAGGAGGGCGGCGAGCGCGAGATGCGCCAGATCCGCGACCGCGCCGGTCGCGAGCTGGACCGTCTCGAGGAGGTCTGGACGACCTTCACCAAGCTCGAGCCGCGTCAGCTGATCGCCGACGAGCTGCTCTACCGCGAGCTGATCGACCGGTACGGCGAGTACTTCACCGGCGGCATGGGCGCGGAGGCGATCCAGAAGCTGGCGACCGAGTTCGACGTCGCCGCGGAGGCCGAGAACCTGCGCGACACCATCCGCAACGGCAAGGGGCAGAAGAAGCTCCGCGCGCTCAAGCGGCTCAAGGTCGTCGCCGCGTTCCAGGCGACCGGCAACGACCCGCGCGGCATGGTGCTCGACGCCGTCCCGGTCATCCCGCCGGACCTGCGCCCGATGGTGCAGCTCGACGGTGGCCGCTTCGCCACGTCGGACCTGAACGACCTGTACCGCCGCGTGATCAACCGGAACAACCGGCTCAAGCGGCTGATCGACCTCGGCGCGCCCGAGATCATCGTCAACAACGAGAAGCGGATGCTGCAGGAGGCCGTCGACGCGCTGTTCGACAACGGCCGCCGCGGTCGTCCGGTCACCGGCCCGGGCAACCGGCCGTTGAAGTCGCTGTCCGACCTGTTGAAGGGCAAGCAGGGCCGGTTCCGCCAGAACCTGCTCGGCAAGCGCGTCGACTACTCGGGCCGTTCGGTCATCATCGTCGGCCCGCAGCTCAAGCTGCACCAGTGCGGTCTGCCGAAGGACATGGCGCTCGAGCTGTTCAAGCCGTTCGTCATGAAGCGGCTGGTCGACCTGAACCACGCGCAGAACATCAAGTCCGCCAAGCGGATGGTGGAGCGGTCGCGGCCGCAGGTGTGGGACGTGCTCGAAGAGGTCATCACCGGCCACCCGGTGATGCTGAACCGTGCGCCGACCCTGCACCGGCTGGGCATCCAGGCCTTCGAACCGCAGCTGGTCGAGGGCAAGGCGATCCAGCTGCACCCGCTGGTCTGTGAAGCGTTCAACGCGGACTTCGACGGCGACCAGATGGCGGTGCACCTGCCGCTGTCGGCCGAGGCGCAGGCCGAGGCCCGGATCCTGATGCTGTCGGCGAACAACATCCTGTCGCCGGCGTCGGGCCGTCCGCTCGCCATGCCGCGTCTGGACATGGTCACCGGTCTGTTCCACCTGACCCGGCTGAACGAGAACGCCGAGGGCGCGGGCAACGCGTACTCCTCGCCCGCCGAGGCGATCATGGCGTTCGACCGCAAGGCGCTGAGCCTGCACGCGCCGGTCAAGATCCGCGTCACCGACCGCCAGCCGGCGAAGGCCGACGAGGCGGCGCTCGCGGAAAAGGGCTGGGAGCCGGGCAAGCCGTGGCTGGCCGAGACGACGCTGGGCCGCGTGCTGTTCAACGACCTGCTGCCGGCGGACTACCCGTTCATCAACGAGCCGATGCCGAAGAAGCGGCAGGCGGCCATCGTGAACGACCTCGCCGAGCGGTACTCGATGACGCAGGTCGCGCAGACGCTGGACAAGCTCAAGGACGCCGGTTTCTACTGGGCGACCCGCTCGGGCGTCACGGTCGCGATCTCGGACGTGCTGACCCCGGTCGGCAAGAAGGCCATTCTCGACGAGTACGAGGGCAAGGCCGACCAGGTCGAGAAGCGCTACCAGCGCGGTCAGCTGTCCCACGCCGAGCGCAACAACGAGCTCGTCAAGGTGTGGACGCAGGCGACCGAAGAGGTCCACAAGATCATGGAGACGGCGCTGCCGGACGACAACCCGATCGCCATGATCGTGAAGTCGGGCGCCGCCGGCAACATGACGCAGGTCCGTTCGCTGGCCGGTATGCGTGGTCTGGTGTCGAACCCGAAGGGCGAGTACATCCCGCGTCCGATCAAGGCGAACTTCCGTGAAGGCCTGTCGGTGGCGGAGTACTTCATCGCCACGCACGGCGCCCGGAAGGGTCTGGCGGACACGGCGCTGCGTACCGCCGACTCGGGTTACCTGACCCGTCGTCTGGTGGACGTCTCGCAGGACGTCATCGTCCGCGAGATCGACTGCGGCACCACGCGCGGCATCATGATGCCGATCGGCGAGGACCTCGGCGACGGCAAGATCGTGCGCGACCAGCACGTCGAGACCTCGGTGTACGCGCGGAACCTCGCGACGGACGCGGTGGACCCCAAGGGCAACGTCGTGCTGAACGCGGGCGACGACATCGGCGACCCGGCCATCGAGAAGCTGCTCTCCAGCGGCATCTCGAAGGTCAAGGTCCGCTCGGTGCTGACCTGCGAGTCGGCGGTCGGGGTCTGCGCGACCTGCTACGGCCGTTCGATGGCGACGGGCCAGCTCGTCGACGTCGGCGAAGCGGTCGGCATCGTCGCCGCCCAGTCGATCGGTGAGCCGGGCACGCAGCTGACGATGCGTACGTTCCACCAGGGTGGTGTCGCCGGTGACGACATCACGACCGGTCTGCCCCGTGTCACCGAGCTTTTCGAGGCTCGGGTGCCGAAGGGCAAGGCTCCGATCGCGGACGTCGACGGCCGCGTGCGGATCGAGGAGAGCGAGCGGTTCTGGAAGATCACCCTGATCCCGGACGACGGGTCGGAGGAGATCGTCTTCGACAAGCTGTCCAAGCGGCAGCGGCTCGCGAACACCCCGAACGGTCCGCTGGGCGACGGCGACCACGTGCACGTCGGACAGCAGCTGCTCGAGGGCACGCCGGACCCGCACGAGGTCCTGCGCGTCATGGGCCCGCGCGAAGCGCAGATGCACCTCACGGACGAGGTCCAGAAGGTGTACCGGGCGCAGGGTGTGTCGATCCACGACAAGCACATCGAGGTCATCGTGCGGCAGATGCTGCGCCGCGTGACGATCATCGACTCCGGTGCCACGGACTTCCTGCCGGGCGAGCTGCCCGAGCGGACGAAGTTCGAGGCGACGAACCGGGCCGCGGTCGCCGAGGGCGGCGAGCCGGCTTCGGGACGTCCGGTGCTGATGGGCATCACGAAGGCGTCGCTGACCACGGACTCGTGGCTGTCGGCGGCCTCGTTCCAGGAGACCACGCGAGTCCTGACCGACGCGGCCATCAACGGCCGCAGCGACAAGCTCGTGGGCCTCAAGGAGAACGTCATCATCGGTAAGCTCATCCCGGCCGGTACGGGCATCAACAAGTACCGGAACATCCAGGTGCAGCCGACCGAGGAGGCGCGGGTCGCGGCGTACGCGATCCCGTCCTACGACGACGGTTACTACACCCCGGACGTGTTCGGTTCGGGCACCGGCGCCGCGGTTCCGCTGGACGACTACGACTTCGGTCGCGACTTCCGCTGAACCTCGCGCAGCTGAACGAAAAGCCCCCGGTCCTCGTGACCGGGGGCTTTTTCGTCGCGGTGCGTAGCGGGTCCGGAGACGGTACTTGTATCGTCCTGGCCGTCGCCGCGATGGCTTAAATTCGCGCGCGTGGCTGATGTCGTGCCGTTCACGGACAACTTCTCGGATCTCTCCAACGCCCAGGGCTACCAGTTCGAGTTCCGCTGCGAGCGCTGCGGGAACGGGTACCGCTCGGCGTTCCAGCGGGACGCGATGGAGACGGGGCGCAGCATGCTGCGCGCGGTGGGCTCGTTCTTCGGCGGGACGCTGCAGCAGTTGAGCAGCTCCGCGGACCAGTGGAAGTACGACCGAGCGACGAACTCGTCGGCGAAGGACCGCGCACTGACCGCGGCCGTCGAGGAGATCACCCCGCGCTTCCGGCAGTGCCGGGACTGCGGCGACTGGATGTGCGCGGACCAGTGCTGGAACGAGGAAATCGGCCAGTGCCTGCGGTGTTCGCCAAGCGTGGCGGAGGAAATCTCGCGAGCACAGGCGGCGGCGCAGAAGGACCAGATCTGGGACAAGGCGCGCGAGAAGAACTGGACCAAGGACTTGGATCTGGGCACTCGCGCGAAACTCACCTGCCCGGACTGCGGGTTGAAGGTGGACGGCGGGAAATTCTGCACCGGCTGCGGGAGTTCACTGGCCCCGACTGTCCATTGTGGAGAATGCGGCAAGGAGTCGAAGGCGGGCGCGGTGTTCTGCGCGGAGTGCGGGCACCGGCTCTGAGGCCAGATCCTGACGAGGGTTCCGCACCGGCTGCCGGTCGCGGCGTCGCGCCCGCGGTTCAATGGCGTGCGAAGGCGTTGCCGACCATGGACTCGTGGTTGTCGGCGGCCTCGTTCCAGGAGACGTAGCTGAGCGAAAAGCCCCTGCCGGAACTCCCGACGGGGGCTTTCGCCTTGGTGGCTAAACAGTCGCGAGAGTCTCGCGCATCTTGCGGATCCGCCGGGGCGGGCGGGGCAGGTACGTGCGCTTTGCGAGGTACAAACCCGGAATGAGCCAGACCAAGGCCATCAGCAAATCGGTCGAGGCGGACGACGGCCGGTCAGCCTGGTAGGCGATGTCTCCCCACAATGGTCCCAGCGAGACCTCGACTGTGTCGCCCCTCCGGGGCAGATCGCCGACCCAGCCGACGGTGATCTGACGAGTGGTGCCGTCCTGGTTGACCGTTCCCCGCACGCTGGGCTGGTCGGTGATGCAGCGGTAATCGCCGGCGGTGCTGAAGCAACGCTGGGTGCCGCCCTCGCTTATCGTGGTGACCGTGAGCTGGACGTGGGAAGCCAGCCCGGTCATCGCCGCTGATGCGTTGACCGCGGGGCCGATCCCGATGGCCAGCAGACCGAGCGCGAGCAACGATCGCATGGTCAGCGAAATCGACGTCACCGGCTGCCGGTCGGCGGCTTCGCGGCGGCGGTTCACCGGCGTGCGGATCAAGCCGCGGCGCTTGCCGAACCAGGCGTCGTAACTCGTGTCGGACCGGGTGACGACGTCGTGGAAATCCCGGTCCCCACCCCATACTTCCCATACTGGCGCCGGAACGGCGGCCGCCAGCATCGCGAGGCGGCGGGAGTTGCCGAACATCCGGTCCTCGGTGAGGCCGCCGGTGTCCGTGGTCCACAAAGCGTTTCCGCGGAACGCCACTTGATGGACGCGGAACCACAGGTCGTTCATGATCAGTTCGCGGCATTCGCCGGTGAGCACCGCCGCGGCGAACTCCGGGTCCGACGTAGAGACGGAGAACCGGCGGTCGAATTCGGGGTCGACGGTGAAACTGTGCAGCGTCGTATCCGGCCTCAGCCAGCCGAACTGGTTGCGGACGATCCGGGCGTCCTCCAGGGGGGTGAAGAAGTCTGGCTCGAACGCCCGCGTGTTCGGCGAGATCATGAGAGCGGGCACCTGAGGGACGCGCAGTTCGACAACCGCGTTGATCGAATCGAGCTCTTCGGACACTTTTCCGAGGTGTTCGAAGGTCTCGTTCCGGATGGGCGATTGGGTCGAGTACTCCATGCCGAGCAGCCGGTGGCCTTGGTGCGTGAACTCGACAGTGATTCGCCGAGGCCAGGGATCGGGATGGTCGAGCGCCACCGCGCGGCCGTTGTGCGGCAGGAAACCGAAGGTCGGTTCTCCGGCCGAATCGAGACGTTTGATCCAGCTTCGTTGATGCCAGCCCCGCCACGAGATCAACGCGGTGACGACGAGCGGGAAGGCGATCCACGCGAACAGCGGGACCGAACTGGCCGTGCCGGCTGACAGCCAGTAAAGGCTCGTGAGCGAAAACGCGATCCCGGAGAGCGCGTAGCAGACTGCGGCCCTGGTCGAACGGCGCACCTCGAGCCAGTTCGCGAGCCACAGCAGGCCGAAGGAGAGCGCGTAACCGCCGACGACGAGCCAGGGACCGAGCAGATCCGCCATCCGCTTACTGGCCCATGTCGAGATCTTCGCGGGTTTCCTCGGAGCTTTGGCCGTTCCCGGGATGCTCGCGCTTGAGATAGTCGATTGTTTTGTTCGTCCCCTTGTAGGCGGCCTTGCCGGTGTACGCCGAGCCCTTCGACAGGTCGCCAGGGGTGATCCCGGTCGTTTCTTTGACGGTTTCGTCGAAGACCTTGCGCGGCACGCTCGTGAACACGTCTTTCGCCGCCTGCCCGTACGCGGCGCCCTGTGCGTTCAGGTCCTTGGCCAGAGCGCCGGTGATCGCCTTCTCCTGGCCGGGAGTCATGCCGACCTTGCCCGCCTTCGTGAGCTTCGAACCCTGCTTGACCAGATCGTCGCTCCACTTCATCAGGAAGCCCATGAACTTGTCGAGCAGCTTGCCGAGCTTGCCGAGATGCTTGGTGATTTTGCCGAGTGCGCTCGCCGCCTTCGCGACCGATGCCGCCATCGCCCCCGCGACCGACGAGCCGAAGCTCACGATCGAAGCGGCCAGCGCCGGCAGCCAGATGTAGATGAGCCAGCTGACCAGCTCCGAAATGATGGCCTTGACGACCTCTTCGATGACGGTCATGACCATCGACCACATCTGCAGCGTGTCGGCGACCGCGCCGGCAGCGGAGCCGATGCCCTCGATGCCCTGTGCGAACTCGGCCAGCGCCTTCTTGGCCGCCCCGCCTCCTTCGCCTTCCCAATCCTTGAGCGCTTCGTCCCCGACCTGGACGAACTCCTCGGCCAGGGTGACGAAGCCCTTGCCGATCGTGACGAAGTTGCCGGAGGCCGTCTTGAGCGCGGGGCCGTCTCCGGTCACCATGTGCAGCCCGTCCTGGAGAGGCTGAACCAGCTCGAGGAGCATGTTGAGGCCGTTGCTGACCAGCCAGCCCACCGGGTCGAGCGCGAAGCTGGCCATGTCCAAGGTCGCGCCTGCCACGAAGCCTGCGCCGTCCTGCAGCAACTGCCCGCTCGCCGCGGCGACATCACCGACGTCCTTCGCGGAGCCGAACTTCTTGTAGGCGTTTTCGATGGTTTCGGCGCCCTTGCCGACGACCGGCGCCTTCTTGACGGTGTCGCCGACATTCTTCAAGAAGCTGTCGTCGTAGCCTTTGAGATTGTTCTTGACGCCGTCGGCGACGCTGTCCTGCCCCATGCTTCCCCCTTGCTCAGAGCGGTCCGTCGATGTCGGCCTTGAACTTGCCGAAGGTCATCACGGTGTCCTTTTCATGGCCGTCGTAGATGCTCGCGGCCTGATTGAGCTTGCCCTGGAACGCGCCGACCCCGGTCTTCATCAGCTCCAGCAACTGCTTGAGCTCGTCGAGTTTGCTCGTATAGGTCTGCTTGACCGCCAGCCCGATCAATCCCCACGACCGGTCGGTGACGTCGGCCTGGTTCACGAGGTCGCCGAACTTGGCCGCCTCTCCCGTGTAGTGATCGAGGCCGGTGGCGTACTTCGTGATCGCGGCGGTGTCGACCTTGTGGCCGCCGTTCGTCGGGCTCATCGGTACCCCTCTTCGTCGTCGAACAAGTTCTTGAGGAACTGGTCGCCCGCCGAAGCCGAAGGCGGCGCCGGCGGGGGTGCCGGAGTCGCCCGGTTGCCGTCGCGAAGCAGATCGTGGTTCGCGAAGTCCTCGTCGTCCCGGGCCGGTGCTGCTTGCTGCGGCTGCTCCTCCGGCAGATTGGACTTCAGTTCTTCGACAGTGGTTCCCAAACCAGCTGCCTGAGCTTCCAGAACCTGATCGGACACGTTCAGCCCGAAGGCTGTGCCTACGTGCTCGTCGACGATCCCGGCCTGCTTGCGAGCGGATTCGGCGACGGCCTTGTGCAGGGTCGCCAGGATCGAGGTCGCCAGCTGGTCGGGCTGCTGCCGGAGCGCGTCCGGGGTGAGCCGGAGGTCTTTGATGGATCCGCTCGGGCCCGCGACGACGGTGACCGCCCGGTCCGGCGACATCACTTCGGCCTCGAGCGCGTTCAGCTCCTCCTGCATGTCGCCGACTTTCGCGAACTGCGCTTCGGCCTGCTTGAGCTTCGTCTGGAACTTGTCGAACTCCGCGACGAGTCGTTCCATCTCTGCCGACACCGACGGTCACCCCTTCCCCTGGTCCCTCACGTGATGTGCGGATTATGCCGCTTCTGTCAGGTTCGCGCCGCAGGGTCGGCGAATCCGGCATGGGTGATTCATCGCGGGGCCAAGGCGAGAGTTCCCGAAGATTGGTCACGAAAAGGTAACGAACATAACGGGCGAACGGACCGGTCCTGGCGGCCGAAGCGGCGAACATAGTGTGGGCCGAACGGAGCATCGCAGGTCAGCGCCGCGGCTTTCGGCGGCCGGGTCGAGAGGCTCGGGCAAGTCGGCCCAGTTCGTGGGATATTCACCCCTTCGGTCGATGTTCTCACGATTGATCACCGCATTGACAGTGCGTGCGGTTCGCCAGAGTATTTCGCGCATGTCCTTTCCGGTTGCCCTGGTGTGGCGTCTGCACGTGGATCTGCGCCAGCAGGCCAGTGCGCTGTGTAGGGATTCCTGACCTTTTCTCCCGGCCGCATCCGGCTGGTTGATTTCTCTTGCCCCGCAACGGGTTTCTGCTGCCTCGCGGGATGAACGCTTTCCCGGTTCCGGGTGTTTTCGCGCTGCCCGAAGAACGGGGAAGGAAGTGCCTTCGCGGGCGCTTCACGGGAATACGAACAGGGAGACACAATGCCATTCAGCTCCTCCTCGGGCGCCCCGCCCCGATGGCGGAAAGCGCTGACCGTCGCCGGCGCGGCCGCGCTCGCGATCGGTGCGGTGACCTACACCGGGTCCAGCACTAGCGCTTACGCCGACGTCCAAGTGGTCACCGACGCCAAAACCGCGTCCGACGGCAAGCAGTACTGGGTGCAGAACCACCTGGTCAGCAAAGACCTCGCCGCCCAAGCGCGTTCCGCGGACGGCACGCCGAAGAAATGGCTGCTGGTCTGGGCGGGCGACGAGAACATCGCCGACACCGCGGTGAAGGACGTCAAAAATCTGCCGGGTTCGCTCGGCGGCGGTCTCGGCAAAATCAAGAACGCCTTGCCTGGCCCCGATTTCCTCGCGGTGATCGACGCGACGCAGGGTTCGCCGACGTACGGCAAGGTGGTGAACACCGCGACCGTCGGGCCGCTCGTCGAAAACGAGCCGCACCACATGCAATACGTGTGGCACAAGGGCGACACGATCTACGCCGGTGCGTTGTTCGCCGCGGCGACGTACGCATTCGACGTGAGTGCGTTGCCCCAGCTGAAACTCAAGGGCATCAGCTTGCCGACGCAGACGCTCGGCGGTTCTGTGCCTGACGCGTACTGGGTGTTGAAGGACGGCACCGCGTACGGCACGTACATGGGCGGCCCGGTCGTGCCCGGTCCGTACGCGTACCAGGACGGTTCTACCCAGATCGGCAACGGTTTCGCCGGCAGTCCGGGCGAGGTCGTGCACTTCGACCAGAACGCCCAAGTGCTGTCGCAGAATCCGGCGGCGACTCCGCAGGGCGACAACGCGAAGCTGTGCGACAACCTGCCTCAGCTGGGCAAACCGTCCTGCGCGAACCCGCACGGCGTCCAAGCGCGCGAGGACCTCAACACCCTCGTCACCAGTGACTACGCCGAACCGCGCAACATCATTCTCGACCCGGTAAAGCAGCCGTCGCCGTATCTGCGCCGTCCGACGATCCGCACCTGGGACATCTCCGACCGCAACCACCCGAAGCTGAAAGCGGTGTCCTACCTGCAGGACGGGCCTCGGGCGAACCCGGCGGACCCGCTGCATGCGGAAAGCCGCGCGGTCATGGAGACCACGGTGACGAACCTGCCCGGCCACAAGGGCGCTTTCGCCGAGACGATGCAGGGCGGCGCGATCTTCTACACGCCGGACATCACGGCGAAGGATCCGCACTGGATCGAGGTGTTCGACGACGGCACCGCGGGCAAGCCGATCTACTCGCAGAACGACTCCAACGGGGCGAGCTCCAACGGCGGCTGGCTGCAGACCAGCCCGGACGACCGGTTCCTGTACCACGCGGTGCAGGGCAGGCAGAAGGGTGCGCTCGGCCCCGACGACCCCGGCACCACCGGCGGCGTCTACGTGCTCGACATCCAGAAGCTGGTCGCGGCGGGCGACAAGGTCGAGGACATCAAGGGCCGCGTCGACACCAAGGAGAAGGCGCAGCAGGGCGGCGGGGGAGACCTGCCGACCGTCGTCGGCTCCGCGCCGATCAACCCGGGCGTGCCCGGGGCGGGCCCGCACTGGGGCGCGTACGACAACTTCGCGCTCGGCCAGGACGGTTTCTACCACGAAACCACGCAGCCGCAGCACATCGCGGTGTCGAACTACTTCGTCGCCCGGTCCGGTTTGGACGGTGACCACAAGGTCAACCTGCTGAACCTGTCGCCGGACGGGAAGGTCGCGGTCGATCAGAACTTCCGCGACGAGTTCACCGGCCAGGTGGGCATCAACTTCAACCGGAAGTCGTGGCCGCACGGGGACTTCGGCAACGCCAAGCCGCACTCCGAGCTGTTCGTGGTCGCCGACCAGAACGTGAAGTAACCCCTTCCCGGCGCGCGGACGCCCGTCCGCGCGCCGGGATCTTCTCCGAAGAAGGTCTCCATGGATCACCACGTCACTCCGGTCGCTACCGGATCGTCCGGTGTGGACAGTGCCGCGCTGGTGCTGCGGCTGATACTGCTGCTGGCGACGGCCTTCCTCGCCGGCACCGGGATTCTGCGTCCGCTGGTCGGTCCGCTGCCGCGCAAGCTGTGGCTCACCACTGGCGCGCTGGGCGTCGGGTCGGCGGTGCTGGCCGCGGTCTCGGCGGCGACGGTCGACGTCAACCTCGTCGCGCTGATCGTGCACGTCGTGCTCGCGTTGGCAGTGCCGGTGCTGCTGCGGTGGCCCTCGGCGGGCCGTTGGGCTTCGCTCGCGCTTGTCGTGCTCGTGGTGTTGGAAACCTCTGTCGACGGCACAGGGATCTCCTTCGCCATCGACACCGTGTACGTCGCTGCGGCCGCACTGTGGTTTGGCGTGACGCTGCTGTCGGCGTGGGTGCCGGTCGAAGAGTGGCGGTCGACGCCGTTGCGCGTCGGTCCGCTGTCGGTCAGTCTCGCCGGACTGTTGACGCTCGCGGGCGTCGTGCAGCTCGGCGTCTCCGGGGTCGCCTTCGACCGACGGCTGTACGAAACGCTCTTCGGTCTCGCGCTGATCGTGGTGGTCCTGCTGCCCGCGGCGGTCACCGTAGTGTCGGCAATCTTGTTGTCTCGCAACGCTTCCCTACGTGGATATCGCTACGGCGTCGCTGGTGTGGCGCTTGGTTTCGTTGCGTGGAGCGCGCTCGCCGCCGTGCCGCAGCCTGCACCGCTGCCCGTGCCCGGAGTGCCGCTGCTTTCGGACGCGACCGTTGGCGGTGCGACCGTGCCGGTACTGGTCAGCCCGCACCGGCCCGGACGCAACCTCGTGCACTTCCCGGCGAGCGCGGGCACGGACCTGTCCGCTGGCGTCGAAGGCGGGATCGTGACCACCGCGGCGGCCCGGGCCGGTGCGGAAGGCAGCTGGGCCGAGGTCGAACTTCCGCCCGGACGCAGCACTCTCGTCGTGCACAAGGGCGATGCGACCGCCACGGTCGACGTCGACGCGGGCACCGAGGCAGGCCCCGCGGTGTCGGACGCCGACGCGCCGGAATGCGCGGAAGCCGCACTCGGCGGTCTGGTGGCGGAGAAACGCGAGGTGCTGACTAGCTGCCCGGCGGAGGCGTTGTCCCCGGAAGATCGCGGTTCGCTGGTGAAGCTGGTCGAATTCCTCGCGTCACGGAAGCCGTCGGCGATCACGCTGGTCGAGGACCGGTCGCCGCGGGGCAGCCAAGCCGCGCGACTCGTGCGTGACACGGCCGCTCGCGTCGGCCTGCCGGTGCGCCCGGACGCCGCGGCGGACACCGCGCTAGTGGTCGTCTCCGGCTGGAGCGACGGATACCTCGCGATGAGCCGCGCCGCCGAATCGCAGCGGCTCAAGCCGACCCACCAGTTCGGCCTGTACCTCGCGCCGTGGCTGCTCAATGGGCCGATCGTGAACGCCGTGGCCAGCGCGGCCCTGCCACTGCGCTTCGACCCGCGCGACCAGCTCGCGGTCAGTTACGCGGTGGCCGTCGGCAACAGCTTCGGCGGAGAAAGCCCGTCGCTTGGCGGTTTCCGGACCTGGCTCGGTCCACAGTGGACAGCGGTGAACGGCGAGGTGCAGCTGTTCGCGGCCGCGCAGGTCAACGCGATGCCGATGTACCCGAACGAACCGCACGCGCCCGGCATGCAGGCCGCGCGCGACTACGCCGGGCAGTGGATCCCCGACGGAACCATCGTCCCGATCAGCGGCGCGCTCCGCTGAGCACCTAGTTCCCCGAAGAACCCCGAAGAAAGGAAGACCCTGATGAAACGCACTGCCGTCCGGATCCTGCTGCCGCTTGCCGCGGCCGGGGCGTTCGCCGGATTCGCCGGGGGAGTGGCCGATGCCGTCACCCCGTCCGCCGCAGGTCAGGCCGCTGGCCTGCCGACCGGTGGCCTGCCTTCTTTGCCGACGGGTGGGCTGCCGTCGCTGCCGACCGGTGGCCTGCCTTCTTTGCCGACCGGCGGCCTGCCCTCGCTGCCGTCCCTGCCCACCCCAGGCCTGCCTGGCCTCCCGGGCGCCTCGACCGGCGGCAGCCCGTCCGTCTGGGTCGTCCCCGGCCTCGACGCGGGCAGCCTGCTCGGCCCCACCACGCAAGCCCCGGCGCAAGTTCTCGCGCCGGTGTTCAACGCCATCACCGCCATTTCCTGAGTACCGAAGGAGAAGCCCGTGAAGAAGACAGTCGTCCGCGCGGTCGCCGCCACCGCGCTCGCCGGAGCCGCGGTGCTCGGCGCCGCCGCGCCCGCGCTGGCCGCCACGCAGGACCAGCCCGGGGTCACCGTCGTCGACGAACCGGACACTTCGAACCTGAACAACATCTGGACGTTCGCCCCGCTGGGCGTCCCCGTGCTGGGCCTGATCCAGTCGCTGAACGGCGTCCCCGGCCGGATCCTGCCCGGCTGACCCCGACCCCGCCGGTGGTTCCCCTCGTCCCCGGGAACCACCGGCGGTCCCGGAAAGAAGGACCATGGACAGACAGCTGATCGGCCGGCTCGCGATCGCCGGGATCGCGGTGGCCGCCGTCGCCGCGGCAGTAGTGATCCTCGGCGACGACCCGACGCCAGCCCCGGCCACCTTCTCCGCGCCGGCCACCTCGGTGCCGCAGCGCGCCCCAGACCGCACCGTGACCCGCACCCTGGCCCCGACGACGTCCACCGCGCCGGCCGCGCCCGCGCCGTCCAGCTGGCAGATCACCTACGAACTCGCCGGTTCCGGCACCGCCACCGTGGTTTACGACGACAACGGCCTCGGCCTGGTGCACCAGGAGCTCTCCGTGCCCTTGCCCTGGAGCAAGACCCTGACCTGGCCGAAGACGGCCGTCGCGCCGACCGTGCAGCTGATGGGCCAGTCGAGCGGCCCGGTCGAATGCCGGATCTCGGTGAACGGCGTGCTGGCGCGGTCCGCGAAAGCCGCGGACGGCGAGGTCGCCAGCTGCGCCGGACGGCTTAGCTGAGGTCTTTGGAGAACCAGTGCTCGGCGTACTGGTCGTCGTTGAACGCCTCGACCTCCGCGTAGCCCATCGACGCGTACAGCGCGCGTGCTTCGACCAGATCGTCCCGGGTGTCGAGCCGCATCCGGACCGAGCCCAGCCGCTTCGCCGCCTCTTCGGCCGCCGTGACGATCAGCTTGCCGCCGCCGTGCCCGCGATGTTCCGGCCGGATGTACACCTTCGTCAACGCGCTCAGGCCGGGCTCGACCATCCGGACTCCTACACAACCGGCTGGTTTCCCGTCCCGGTAGGCCAGCAGGAACGCCCCGGTCGGCGCGGAGAGGCCGTCGCTGGGCTCGTCGGCCAGCGCCGCGTCCACCTCGGCGCTCGTGGCCGGACGGCCGTAATACCGCGACGCCACCTCGTCCATGTACTCGCGCAGGATCGCCGCGGCTTCCGGGTGTTCGGCCGGGATTTCGCTGATCTTCCAGTCCACGTCCCTCATCTTGGGGAGCCCGTCCACCGATTTCCCCGGCAGGTACCGTGCAGAACGGCAGGGGAACCGAACGAGGAGGCGACATGGACGGCAGCCAGAACGTCGACCAGCCGGGGGACAAGAAGACCGGCGGCAGCCACGCCGCGCCGGAGGGGGCTGGAGTGCACCCGCTGATCGATCTGTCGCGCGACCCCAACCCGGGCAAGCCCGACCACGCGAAGCCGGACGAGGACTGACCCTCGGGCCGGGGGGGGGGGGGGGGGGGGGGGGGGGGGGGGGGGGGGGGGGGGGGCTGGGGGGGGGGGGGGGGGGGGGGGGGGGGGGCGGGGGGGGGGGTGGGGGGGGGGGGGGGGGGGGGGGGGGGGGGGGGGGGGGGGGGGTACGT
>NZ_JBVJOE010000009.1:0-119975 GCF_055583325.1 Amycolatopsis sp. NPDC104775 | reverse complement strand
GGTTCCCCCCGGGGGTGGTTTTTTCGTACGCCCCCAACCGGGCAAACCCCAACAAGACGAAGGAGAAGGGGGACGAACCCTTGGCCCCCCCCCCCGGCCCCCCCCCCCCCCCCCGGCCCGGGTGGCCGCTCCCCCGATGAGGTGATCGTCACCCCGGGACGCGGTCCATTGTGGAACATCCAGCGGCGCTTCTCCTTGCCGCTGACGAATTTCTCTCGCGTTCTTAACGCCCCCGCGGCTCCGGCGAGCGCCCCCATGCGGCACGGGGGCGCGGGAGGCCGAGCCGCTCGAAGCAGCGGGTCCATAGGCTGGTCGCCGCGTCCCGGCATCCGAACCCAGTGCGCTCTGACCGCGGGAACCCGTCCGGGAATAGCGTCCCGGCGCCCGGCGTTCTGCATGCCGGGAAGTCCCGCGCGGTGCCGCCTCAAGGCCCCGATCTGGGGTTACGATGACCGGTCGGCGACCGTAGCGACCCCCCGCCCGGACCGCTCCGCGAGTGGACGGGTATCTTTGGAGACCGTGCCCGGCAGGCGTCGGGCCGCTCCGCGTGCCGTTGGGCATGAGCGGGGTGCTTTTGCACCCGGTTCACCAGCCTCGCCACGTGGGGTTCCGACGGAAAATCCCTCCGGGAAGTTACCGGTCGCGAGACCGTGACGCGGGCCGACACGCCCGACCGCGGGGACCGGTGAAGACACGAAGAAGCAAGATCACGACAGGAAGCTGGTCCATTGCCCACGATCCAGCAGCTGGTCCGCAAGGGCCGCCAGGACAAGGCTGCCAAGCAGAAGACCGCGGCCCTCAAGGGGAGCCCGCAGCGTCGTGGCGTGTGCACCCGCGTGTACACCACGACCCCGAAGAAGCCGAACTCGGCCCTGCGCAAGGTTGCTCGTGTGAAGCTGACCAGCGGCATCGAGGTCACCGCATACATCCCCGGTGAGGGTCACAACCTCCAGGAGCACTCGATGGTGCTCGTGCGCGGCGGTCGTGTGAAGGACCTGCCGGGTGTTCGGTACAAGATCATCCGCGGTTCGCTCGACACCCAGGGTGTGAAGAACCGGAAGCAGGCGCGCAGCCGGTACGGCGCGAAGAAGGAGAAGAGCTAATGCCTCGCAAGGGTCCGGCGCCGAAGCGGCCGCTGATCTCCGACCCCGTCTACGCCTCCCCGCTGGTCACCCAGCTGGTGAACAAGGTGCTGAAGGACGGCAAGCGGTCCCTCGCCGAGCGCATCGTCTACGGCGCGCTGGAAGGCGCTCGCGAGAAGACCGGCACCGACCCGGTCGTCACGCTGAAGCGCGCGCTCGACAACGTGAAGCCCACCATCGAGGTGAAGAGCCGCCGCGTCGGTGGCGCCACCTACCAGGTGCCGATCGAGGTCAAGCCCGGCCGCTCCACCACGCTGGCGCTGCGCTGGCTGGTCTCCTTCTCGCAGCAGCGCCGCGAGAAGACGATGATCGAGCGTCTGCAGAACGAGCTTCTGGACGCGAGCAACGGCCTTGGCGCCAGCGTCAAGCGCCGCGAAGACACGCACAAGATGGCCGAGTCGAACAAGGCCTTCGCGCACTACCGCTGGTGATGACCGCCCGGCTGCCGATAGAAGCCATGCCGGGCCCCACGTTCGAGACAGGGGAACATTCTCGTGGCACGTGAAGTGCTGACCGACCTCAACAAGGTCCGCAACATCGGCATCATGGCGCACATCGACGCCGGTAAGACCACCACCACCGAGCGGATCCTGTTCTACACCGGGATCAACTACAAGCTCGGCGAAGTCCACGACGGCGCCGCCACGATGGACTGGATGGAGGAGGAGCAGAAGCGGGGCATCACCATCACCTCGGCTGCCACCACCACCTTCTGGAACGACTACCAGATCAACCTGATCGACACCCCCGGGCACGTCGACTTCACCGTCGAGGTGGAGCGCAACCTGCGGGTGCTCGACGGCGCGGTCGCCGTCTTCGACGGCAAGGAAGGCGTCGAGCCGCAGTCCGAGCAGGTCTGGCGGCAGGCGGACAAGTACGACGTCCCGCGCATCTGCTTCGTCAACAAGATGGACAAGCTGGGTGCGGACTTCTACTACACCCTGCAGACCATCTCGGACCGTCTCGGCGTCCGGCCGCTGGCCATCCAGCTGCCGATCGGCGCGGAGAACGACTTCGAGGGCGTCATCGACCTGGTCCGGATGAAGGCCCTGGTCTGGCGCGGCGAGGTGCAGAAGGGCGACGACTACTCCGTCGAGGACATCCCGGACGCGCTGGCCGACCGCGCCGCGGAGTACCGCGAGAAGCTGATCGAGGCCGTCGCCGAGACCGACGACGCGCTGATGGAGAAGTTCCTCGAGGGCGAGGAGCTGACCCAGGACGAGATCAAGGGCGGCATCCGCAAGCTGGTCGTCACCCGCGAGGCGTTCCCGGTGCTCGCCGGCTCCGCGTTCAAGAACAAGGGCGTGCAGCCGATGCTGGACGCGGTCATCGACTACCTGCCGTCGCCGCTGGACGTGCCGCCGGTCGAGGGTCTGCTGCCCGACGGCGAGACCCCGGTCACCCGGCACGCGACGACCGAGGAGCCGTTCTCCGCGCTCGCGTTCAAGATCGCCGCGCACCCGTTCTTCGGCAAGCTGACCTACATCCGGGTGTACTCGGGCAAGGTCGCCGCCGGAGCGCAGGTCGTCAACGCGACCAAGGAGCGCAAGGAGCGCATCGGGAAGATCTTCCAGATGCACTCCAACAAGGAGAACCCGGTCGACGAGGCCCTGGCCGGCCACATCTACGCGGTCATCGGCTTGAAGGACACCACCACTGGTGACACCCTCGCCGACGCGCAGAACCCGGTCGTGCTCGAGTCCATGACCTTCCCGGACCCGGTCATCAAGGTGGCCATCGAGCCGAAGACCAAGGCCGACCAGGAGAAGCTCTCCCTGGCGATCCAGAAGCTGGCCGAGGAAGACCCCACGTTCCAGGTCAACCTGGACGAGGACACTGGCCAGACGATCATCGCGGGCATGGGCGAGCTGCACCTCGAGGTGCTGGTCAACCGGATGAAGTCCGACTACAAGGTCGAGGCGAACATCGGCAAGCCGCAGGTCGCCTACCGCGAGACCATCAAGAAGACCGTGGACAAGCTCGACTACGTCCACAAGAAGCAGACCGGTGGTTCCGGCCAGTTCGCGAAGGTCATCGTGAAGCTGGAGCCGCTCGAGCGCACCGACGGTGCTCTCTACGAGTTCGACAACAAGGTGACCGGTGGCCGCGTGCCGCGGGAGTACATCCCGTCGGTCGACGCGGGCGCCCAGGACGCGATGCAGTACGGCGTGCTGGCCGGCTACCCGCTCGTCGGGTTGAAGTTCACCCTGTTGGATGGCGCGTACCACGAGGTCGACTCTTCCGAAATGGCGTTCAAGATCGCCGGTTCCATGGCGATGAAGGAAGCCGCGAAGAAGGCCGGCCCGGTCATCCTCGAGCCGATGATGGCCGTCGAGGTCACGACTCCCGAGGACTACATGGGTGACGTGATCGGCGACCTCAACTCCCGCCGTGGCCAGATCCAGGCCATGGAGGAGCGCGCCGGTACCCGTGTCGTCAAGGCACTGGTCCCGCTGTCGGAGATGTTCGGCTACGTCGGCGACCTGCGGTCCCGTACCCAGGGCCGGGCGAACTACTCCATGGTGTTCGACTCCTACGCCGAGGTTCCCGCGAACGTCGCGAAGGAAATCATCGCGAAGGCGACGGGGGAGTAATCCCCTCCGCTCGCGGGCATTAAGGGACTCTCCTGAACGTCCGCAGCAACGACGAAGGAACATTCGCGGGGTGGCAGCCACGCTGCCCCGCGAGCACAAGCAAATCCAGTCCAGGAGGACATTCCAGTGGCGAAGGCGAAGTTCGAGCGGAGCAAGCCGCACGTCAACATCGGCACCATCGGTCACGTCGACCACGGCAAGACCACGCTGACCGCGGCGATCACCAAGGTTCTGCACGACGCGTACCCGGAGCTGAACGAGGCCCGTGCGTTCGACCAGATCGACAACGCGCCGGAAGAGAAGCAGCGCGGTATCACGATCAACATCTCGCACGTCGAGTACCAGACCGAGAAGCGTCACTACGCGCACGTGGACGCCCCCGGTCACGCTGACTACATCAAGAACATGATCACCGGTGCCGCGCAGATGGACGGCGCGATCCTGGTGGTCGCGGCGACCGACGGCCCGATGCCGCAGACCCGCGAGCACGTGCTGCTGGCCCGCCAGGTCGGCGTGCCCTACATCGTCGTGGCGCTGAACAAGGCCGACATGGTCGACGACGAGGAGATCCTCGAGCTCGTCGAGCTGGAGGTCCGCGAGCTGCTGTCCTCGCAGGAGTTCCCGGGCGACGACGCGCCGGTCGTGCGCGTCTCCGGCCTCAAGGCCCTCGAGGGCGACGAGAAGTGGGGCCAGGCGGTCCTCGAGCTCATGCACGCCGTCGACGACAACGTGCCGGACCCGGTCCGCGACCTCGAGAAGCCGTTCCTGATGCCGATTGAGGACGTCTTCACCATCACCGGTCGCGGCACCGTCGTGACCGGTCGCGTGGAGCGCGGCCAGGTCAACGTGAACGAAGAGGTCGAGATCGTGGGTATCCGCGAGAAGTCGACCAAGACCACCGTCACCGGTGTCGAGATGTTCCGCAAGCTGCTCGACTCGGGCCAGGCGGGCGACAACGTCGGCCTCCTGCTGCGCGGCATCAAGCGCGAGGACGTCGAGCGCGGCCAGGTCGTCGTGAAGCCGGGCACCACCACCCCGCACACCGAGTTCGAGGGCCGGGTCTACATCCTGTCCAAGGACGAGGGCGGCCGGCACACGCCGTTCTTCAACAACTACCGCCCGCAGTTCTACTTCCGCACCACGGACGTGACCGGCGTCGTGACCCTCCCCGAGGGCACCGAGATGGTCATGCCGGGCGACAACACGGACATCAGCGTCGTGCTGATCCAGCCGGTCGCCATGGACGAGGGTCTGCGCTTCGCCATCCGCGAGGGTGGCCGGACCGTCGGCGCGGGCCAGGTTACCAAGATCATCAAGTGAGGTCGGCGCCCTGAATTCGGGTCACTACACCCCCGAGTTCAGGGCGTCAACTCACGTGTGCGACACTATTCAGGTTGCTCGTCCTGGGGCGGCCGAATCCTTCTCGGTTTTCAATCGACTGGGTTCCGGCCGCCCTGGTGTGAGCGGCCACGGTCCGTGGAGCTCTTCCTTCGGGTGAGGCTAGCGGGCAAAGGCCAGTAGGGACGACCGCGTGTCGGCCCGCGGCCTCCTCACGTAGAGGAAGACCAGGCAAGACGACGATCCTTAGGGATCCGTCTGTGCGGCGGGCGCGACACGCCCGACCGCGTGGACCGGGGACAGGGCCGTTGAACTGCTGAAACCCGGGTTCCGGCCCAGGTTGACGAGACAAAGCGGCACGAGACGACAAGGAACGCAGCCACCATGGCGGGACAGAAGATCCGCATCCGGCTCAAGGCCTACGACCACGAGGCGATCGACACCTCGGCGCGCAAGATCGTGGAAACGGTCACGCGCACCGGCGCCCGTGTTGTCGGGCCGGTGCCGCTGCCTACCGAGAAGAACGTTTACTGCGTCATCCGCTCGCCGCACAAGTACAAGGACTCGCGCGAGCACTTCGAGATGCGCACGCACAAGCGTCTGATCGACATCCTCGACCCGACGCCGAAGACGGTGGACGCGCTCATGCGCATCGACCTCCCGGCGAGCGTCGACGTCAACATCCAGTAAGCGTTGGGCGAGCGGCGGAGATAAGAACTCATGTCTGACAGGCAAATGAAGGGCATCCTGGGCACCAAGCTCGGCATGACCCAGGTCTTCGACGACCAGAACCGGGTCGTCCCGGTGACGGTCGTCAAGGCCGGTCCGAACGTGGTGACCCAGGTCCGGACCACCGACAAAGACGGCTACGCGGCCGTGCAGCTGGCGTTCGGCGCGGTCGACCCGCGCAAGGTGAACAAGCCGCGCACCGGCCACTTCGACAAGGCGGGCGTGACGCCGCGCCGGCACCTCGCCGAGCTGCGCACCACCGACGCCGAGACCTACGAGGTCGGCCAGGAGATCACCGCTGAGGTGTTCGAGGCCGGCACCACGGTCGACGTGACCGGTACCAGCAAGGGCAAGGGCTACGCCGGCGTCATGAAGCGGCACGGCTTCAAGGGCCAGGGCGCGAGCCACGGTGCGCAGGCCGTGCACCGCAAGCCGGGTTCCATCGGCGGCTGCGCCACGCCGGGCCGCGTGTTCAAGGGCCTGCGGATGGCGGGCCGGATGGGTAGCGACCGGGTCACCACGCAGGGCCTGACCGTGCACGCGGTGCGTGCCGAGGACGGCCTGCTGCTGATCAAGGGCGCGGTGCCCGGTCCCAAGGGCGGCCTGCTGTTCGTGCGCAGCGCCGCGAAGGGTGGTAACTGACGATGACGAGCGTCGAGCTGAAGACCCCGGCCGGTAAAGCCGACGGCACCGTCGAGCTCCCCGGGGAGATCTTCGACGTGCAGGCCAACGTCGCGCTGATGCACCAGGTCGTGGTGGGCCAGCTGGCCGCCGCGCGCCAGGGCACGCACGACACGAAGACCCGCGGTGAGGTCTCCGGTGGCGGCAAGAAGCCGTACCGGCAGAAGGGCACCGGTCGCGCCCGCCAGGGTTCGACCCGCGCGCCGCAGTTCGCCGGCGGTGGCGTCGTGCACGGCCCCACGCCGCGCGACTACACCCAGCGCACCCCGAAGAAGATGAAGGCCGCCGCTCTGCGTGGCGCCCTCTCCGACCGGGCTCGCGCCGGCCAGCTGCACGTCGTGACGGAACTGGTCACCGGCGAGAAGCCGTCGACCAAGACCGCCAAGGCGGCGATCGCGGCCGCGACCCAGGCCAAGCGCGTTCTCGTGGTCCTGCACCGCGACGAGGAGCTCGCCTGGGTGTCCGCGCGCAACCTGCCGTACGTGCACCTGATCTGGGCTGACCAGCTCAACACCTACGACGTCCTGGTCAACGACGACGTCGTGTTCACCAAGGCCGCCTACGACGCGTTCGTGGCAGGTCCCGTCCGCGGGAAGGTCGTCAAGGCCCTCGCGCGTTCGAGCGAGGTTTCGGAAGGGAGTGACGAGAAGTGAGCTCGGTCGCCATCCCGGACCCCCGCGACATCCTGCTCGCGCCGGTGATCTCCGAGAAGTCCTACGGGCTGCTCGAGGACCACAAGTACACGTTCATCGTCCGACCGGACGCCAACAAGACCCAGATCAAGATCGCGGTCGAGAAGGTGTTCGGCGTGAAGGTCGTCAGCGTCAACACGGCCAACCGCCAGGGCAAGCGGAAGCGGACTCGTACCGGCTTCGGCAAGCGCAAGGACACCAAGCGCGCCATCGTGACTCTTTCGCCGGAAAGCAAGGCGATCGAGATCTTCGGCGGACCCACCGCGTAAAGGACTGAGCTGAGTATGGGCATCCGCAAGTACAAGCCGACGACCCCGGGTCGTCGCGGTTCGAGCGTCTCGGACTTCGCCGAGATCACCCGTTCCACGCCGGAGAAGTCGCTCCTGCGTCCGCTGAGCAAGACCGGCGGCCGCAACGCTTCGGGCAAGATCACCACCCGGCACAAGGGCGGTGGCCACAAGCGCGCCTACCGCGTGATCGACTTCCGTCGCCACGACAAGGACGGCGTGCCGGCCAAGGTCGCGCACATCGAGTACGACCCCAACCGCACCGCGCGCATCGCGCTGCTGCACTACGCCGACGGCGAGAAGCGCTACATCATCGCGCCGGACAAGCTCAAGCAGGGCGACACGGTGGAGAACGGCCCCCGCGCCGACATCAAGCCGGGCAACAACCTGCCGCTGCGCAACATCCCGGTCGGCACCGTGATCCACGCGATCGAGCTCCGCCCCGGCGGCGGCGCGAAGATGGCCCGGTCCGCCGGCGCCCGCGTGCAGCTCGTCGCCAAGGACGGTCCTTACGCCCAGCTGCGTCTCCCCTCGGGCGAGATCCGCAACGTGGACGTGCGCAACCGCGCGACCGTCGGCGAGGTCGGCAACTCGGAGCACTCGAACATCAACTGGGGCAAGGCGGGCCGCAACCGCTGGCGCGGCAAGCGCCCGACTGTCCGCGGTGTCGTGATGAACCCGGTCGACCACCCGCACGGCGGTGGCGAGGGCAAGACCTCCGGTGGCCGTCACCCGGTGAACCCGAACGGCAAGCCCGAAGGCCGCACCCGCAAGAGCAAGCCGTCCGACAAACTGATCGTCCGCCGCCGGCGCACCGGCAAGAAGCGCTGAGCAGGGAGGTAGAAGCACATGCCACGCAGCCTTAAGAAGGGCCCGTTCGTGGACGACCACCTGCTCAAGAAGGTGGACGCGCTGAACGAATCGGGCAAGAAGACCGTGATCAAGACTTGGTCGCGGCGCTCCACGATCATCCCGGACTTCCTGGGTCACACGATCGCGGTGCACGACGGCCGCAAGCACGTCCCGGTGTTCGTCACCGAGGCGATGGTGGGTCACAAGCTGGGCGAGTTCGCCCCGACGCGGACCTTCAAGGGCCACATCAAGGACGACCGCAAGTCGCGCCGCCGCTGAGCGGGCCAGAGAAAGTTAAGGGAAGCAGATGAACGCCCAGTCAAACGCCACGGCCGCAGCCGAAGAGCTGCCCTCGGCCGTCGCGCGGGCTCGTTTCGTCCGGGACTCGCCGATGAAGGTGCGCCGGGTGATCGAGCTCGTCAAGGGTCGTAGCGTCAGCGAGGCCTTGGCCGTCCTCCGGTTCGCGCCGCAGGCGGCCAGCACGCCGCTCGCGAAGGTCATCGCCAGCGCGGCGGCCAACGCCGAGAACAACCTCCAGCTGGACCCGGAGACGCTCTGGATCAAGTCCGCGACCGCCGACGAGGGCCCGACCCTCAAGCGCATCCGTCCGCGTGCCCAGGGTCGTGCGTACCGGATCCGCAAGCGCACCAGCCACATCACCGTGGTGGTCGAGTCGCGGCCTGCGGAGAAGAAGAGCAACAAGAAGGCAGGTGGCCGGTAGTGGGCCAGAAGATCAACCCGCACGGCTTCCGCCTGGGTATCACCACTGACTGGAAGTCGCGCTGGTACGCCGACAAGCAGTACGCGGAGTACGTGGCCGAGGACGTCAAGATCCGCAAGCTGCTCTCCACCGGCATGGAGCGCGCCGGCATCTCCAAGGTCGAGATCGAGCGCACCCGTGACCGCGTCCGCGTCGACATCCACACCGCCCGGCCGGGCATCGTCATCGGCCGCCGCGGCGCGGAGGCCGACCGGATCCGCGGCGCGCTGGAGAAGCTGACCAAGAAGCAGGTCCAGCTGAACATCCTCGAGGTGAAGAACCCCGAGGCCGACGCGCAGCTGGTCGCCCAGGGTGTCGCGGAGCAGCTGAGCAACCGCGTGGCGTTCCGCCGCGCGATGCGCAAGGCGATCCAGACCTCCATGCGCTCGCCGCAGGTCAAGGGCATCCGCGTGCAGTGCGGCGGTCGTCTCGGCGGTGCCGAGATGTCCCGCTCCGAGCACTACCGCGACGGCCGGGTCCCGCTGCACACGCTGCGCGCCGACATCGACTACGGCTTCTTCGAGGCCAAGACGACGTTCGGTCGCATCGGCGTGAAGGTGTGGATCTACAAGGGCGAGCTGGTCGGCGGCCTGAAGGCGCGCGCCGAGCGCGACGCCGCCGCGTCGGCCGCGGACCGCGCGCCGCGCCGCGACCGTGGCGACCGGCCGTCCCGTCCGCGCCGTTCCGGCTCCTCGGGCACGACCCCGACCTCGACCGAGGCCGGCCGCGCCGCCGCTGCCGCGAAGAGCGACACCGCGACCGAGGCGGCCCCGGCCACCGAGACCGCAGAAAAGACGGAGGGCTGAGACGTGCTCATCCCGCGCAGGGTCAAGCACCGCAAGCAGCACTCCCCGAAGCGCCACGGCGCCGCCAAGGGCGGTACCAAGGTCAACTTCGGCGAGTACGGCATCCAGGCGCTTGAGCACAGCTACGTGACGAACCGGCAGATCGAGTCCGCTCGTATCGCCATGACCCGTCACATCAAGCGTGGCGGCAAGGTGTGGACGACGATCTACCCGGACCGCCCGCTGACCAAGAAGCCGGCGGAAACCCGCATGGGTTCCGGTAAGGGTTCGCCCGAGTGGTGGATCGCCAACGTGAAGCCGGGCCGCGTGATGTTCGAGATCAGCTTCCCGAACGAGGAGACCGCCCGCGAGGCGCTCCGCCGCGCGATCCACAAGCTGCCCATGAAGTGCCGCATCGTGACCCGGGAAGGTGAGTTCTGATGGCTAACGGAGCCGCACAGGCATCCGAGCTGCGTGAGCTCACCGCCGAAGAGCTCGTGCTGCGTCTGAAGGAATACAAGGAGGAGCTCTTCAACCTCCGCTTCCAGATGGCGACCGGGCAGCTGGACAACAACCGTCGGCTGCGCACCGTCCGCACGGACATCGCGCGGATCTACACGGTCATGCGCGAGCGCGAGCTCGGCCTGTCCGTGGCGCCCGACGCCGAAAGTGAAGGTGCCGCATGAGCGAGGCTGCCACCGAGAAGACCGCCCGGAACTACCGCAAGGTCCGCGAGGGCTACGTCGTCTCGGACAAGATGGACAAGACGATCGTGGTCGAGCTCGAGGACCGCAAGAAGCACCCGCGCTACTCGAAGGTCGTCCGCACCACCTCCAAGGTGAAGGTGCACGACGAGAACAACGAGGCGGGCGTGGGCGACCGGGTCACCCTGATGGAGACCCGGCCGCTGTCGGCCACCAAGCGCTGGCGTCTGGTGCAGGTCGTGGAGAAGGCCAAGTAAGCAGGGCTCTTCGGAGTCCTTGGTTCCGCAAGGCTCGCCGGCAGGCGAGAACCAGCGCGACATACAGGAGTTGACGTGATCCAGCAGGAGTCGCGGCTTCGGGTTGCCGACAACACCGGGGCAAAGGAAATCCTTTGCATCCGCGTGCTCGGCGGCTCCGGGCGGCGCTACGCCGGCATCGGCGACATCATCGTCGCCACCGTGAAGGACGCCATCCCGGCCGCCGGGGTGAAGAAGGGCGATGTCGTCAAGGCAGTCATCGTCCGCACGGTGAAGGAGCGCCGTCGTCCGGACGGTTCCTACATCCGGTTCGACGAGAACGCCGCCGTGCTCATCAAGAACGACAACGAGCCCCGGGGCACCCGCATCTTCGGCCCGGTGGGCCGCGAGCTGCGCGACCGAAAGTTCATGAAGATCATTTCGCTCGCGCCGGAGGTGCTGTGATGAAGGTGAAGAAGGGCGACACGGTCGTCGTTATCGCCGGCAAGGACAAGGGCGCCAAGGGCAAGGTCATCCAGGCCTACCCGGACCGCGAGCGCGTGCTGGTCGAGGGTGTCAACCGGATCAAGAAGCACACCCGGATCACCCAGACCCAGCGCGGCGCGCAGTCCGGCGGCATCGTGACCCAGGAAGCGCCCATCCACGTCTCGAACGTGATGGTCGTGGACTCGGACGGCAAGCCGACCCGGGTGGGCTACCGCATCGGCGAGGACGGCAAGAAGGTCCGGGTCTCGCGCCGGAACGGCAAGGACATCTGACATGACCACCGCAGAGAAGATCGTGCCGCGTCTCAAGACCCGGTACCGCGAAGAGATCAAGGGCGAGCTCCAGAAGGAGTTCTCCATCCCCAACGTGCACCAGATTCCCGGCGTCGTGAAGATCGTCGTGAACATGGGTGTCGGGGACGCCGCCCGCGACAGCAAGCTGATCGACGGCGCGGTCCGCGACCTCGCCCTGATCACCGGGCAGAAGCCGGAGATCCGCAAGGCTCGCAAGTCGATCGCGCAGTTCAAGCTGCGCGAGGGCCAGCCGATCGGCGCGCGCGTCACGCTGCGCGGCGACCGGATGTGGGAGTTCCTCGACCGGCTGCTGACCATCGCGCTGCCCCGTATCCGCGACTTCCGCGGGCTTTCGGCCAAGCAGTTCGACGGCAACGGCAACTACACGTTCGGTCTCAACGAGCAGTCGATGTTCCACGAGATCAACCCGGACGACATCGACCGCCCTCGCGGCATGGACGTCACCGTCGTCACGACCGCCACCACCGACGACGAGGGCCGGGCGTTGCTGCGCAAGCTCGGATTCCCGTTCAAGGAGAACTGAGCCGATGGCCAAGAAAGCGCTAGTCAGCAAGGCTTCGAAGAAGCCGAAGTTCGCGGTGCGCGCCTACACCCGTTGCAACCGGTGCGGGCGTCCGCACTCGGTCTACCGCAAGTTCGGCCTGTGCCGGATCTGCCTCCGGGAAATGGCGCACGCGGGCGAACTGCCCGGTGTCCACAAGTCCAGCTGGTAAGGCTCGAAACTCTATTCCCAGTTCGCCACAGGCCCCGCCGACCCGGCCCGGAACGCTCCGGGCCGGGCGAGGCGGGGAACCAGGCGAGAAAGGTTGACAGGTCACCATGACGATGACCGACCCCATCGCAGACTTCTTGACCCGTCTGCGCAACGCGAACTCGGCGTACCACGACGAGGTCGTGCTTCCGCACTCGAAGATCAAGGCGAACATCGCCGAGATCCTCAAGCGCGAGGGCTACATCGCGAGCTACCGCGACGAGCCGGGCGAGAAGCACAAGAACCTGGTCGTCGAGCTCAAGTACGGCCCCAACCGCGAGCGGAGCATCGCCGGCCTTCGCCGCGTCTCCAAGCCGGGTCTGCGGGTCTACGCAAAATCGACCGAACTGCCGTCCGTGCTCGGCGGCCTCGGCGTCGCGATCATCTCGACGTCCGCGGGTCTGCAGACCGACCGGCAGGCCAAGCGCAACAACGTGGGCGGCGAAGTCCTCGCCTACGTCTGGTAAGGAAGGGGGCACAGACATGTCACGCATCGGAAAGCTGCCGGTCTCCGTCCCCTCCGGGGTCGAGGTGACCATCGACGGCCAGAACGTCAAGGTCAAGGGGCCGAAGGGCACCCTGGAGCACACCGTCGCCGAGCCGATCACCGTCGAGCGCGGCGAGGACGGCGCGCTCCTGGTGAAGCGCCCGGACGACGAGCGCACGAGCCGCGCCCTGCACGGCCTCACCCGCACGCTGGTGAACAACCTCGTGGTGGGCGTGACCGAGGGGTACGAGAAGAAGCTGGAAATCCACGGCGTCGGTTACCGTGTGCAGGCCAAGGGCTCGGACCTCGAGTTCGCGCTCGGCTACAGCCACCCGGTGAAGATCGAGGCTCCGGAAGGCATCACCTTCAAGGTGGAGTCGCCGACCCGGTTCTCGGTGTCCGGCATCGACAAGCAGAAGGTCGGCCAGACCGCCGCGGTCATCCGCAAGCTGCGCCGCCCGGACCCGTACAAGGGCAAGGGCCTGCGCTACGAGGGTGAGAAGATCCGCCGCAAGGTCGGAAAGACGGGTAAGTGATGAGCGACACGACTACCACGAAGCGCAAGCCGGTCGGCAAGGACATCTCGACCCGCCGCCGCGTCGCCAAGGCCCGTCGGCACTTCCGCCTCCGCAAGAAGATCAGCGGCACGCCGGTGCGTCCGCGCATGGTCGTCAAGCGGTCCTCGCGGCACATCACCGTGCAGGTGATCGACGACCTCGCCGGTCACACGCTGGCGTCGGCGTCCACCCTCGAGTCGGACCTGCGGTCCTTCGAGGGAGACAAGAAGGCCAAGGCGGCCAAGGTCGGCGAACTGGTCGCTTCGCGCGCCAAGGACGCCGGCATCGAAGCCGTGGTGTTCGACCGTGGCGGCAACGCCTACCACGGCCGCATCGCCGCGCTCGCCGACGCCGCCCGTGAGGCGGGGTTGAAGTTCTGATGCACATGCTCGTGAATGGAAGGAAAGCCTGATGCCGGGACGTACACGGCAATTCGGCGGCGGCCAGGGCGGACCGGGTCAGGGCGGCAACGACCGCGGTGACCGTCGGGACCGTCGCGACCGGCGCGACGGCGGCCGTGGCGGGGCGGCCCAGGACAAGACCCCGCACCTTGAGAAGGTCGTGACGATCAACCGCGTCGCCAAGGTCGTCAAGGGCGGTCGTCGCTTCAGCTTCACCGCTCTGGTGGTCGTCGGCGACGGCGACGGTCAGGTCGGCGTCGGCTACGGCAAGGCCAAGGAAGTTCCCGCGGCCATCGCCAAGGGCGTCGAGGAAGCGAAGAAGAACTTCTTCCGCGTTCCGCGCGTCGCCGGTACCATTCCGCACCCGATCCAGGGTGAGGAAGCCGCCGGTGTCGTGCTGCTCCGTCCCGCCTCCGCTGGTACCGGCGTCATCGCCGGCGGCCCGGTGCGCGCGGTGCTGGAGTGCGCGGGCGTCCACGACGTGCTGTCGAAGTCGCTCGGCTCCGACAACGCCATCAACATCGTGCACGCGACGGTGGCGGCCTTGAAGGGCCTGCAGCGTCCGGAGGAGGTGGCCGCTCGCCGCGGTCTGCCGCTCGAGGACGTCGCCCCGGCCCGGATGCTGCGCCAGCGTGCCGGCCAGGGGGTCTGACATGGCTCAGCTCAAGGTCACTCAGGTCAAGAGCAAGATCGGCACGAAGCACGCTCACCGCGAGTCGCTGCGCACCCTCGGGCTGCGCAAGATCCGCCAGAGCGTCGTGCGTGAGGACACCCCCCAGGTGCGCGGCCTGATCCACACCGTCCGCCACCTGGTGGAGGTCGAGGAGGTCCAGGCATGACCGCCATCAAGATCCACCACCTTCGTCCGGCTCCTGGCGCCAAGCGCGACAAGATCCGCGTCGGCCGTGGTGAGGGCTCGAAGGGCAAGACGGCGGGCCGCGGCACGAAGGGCACCAAGGCCCGGAAGAACGTGCCCGCCGGTTTCGAGGGTGGGCAGATGCCCATCCACATGCGGCTGCCGAAGCTGCGTGGGTTCAAGAACCGGTTCCGCACCGAGTACCAGCCGGTGAACGTGGGCGACATCGCCCGCGTGTTCGCCGATGGTGGCAAGGTCGGGCCGGAGGAGCTGGCCGCGAACGGGCTTGTGCGCAAGGGCAAGCTCGTGAAGGTGCTCGGGAACGGGGACCTGAACGGGGTCAAGCTCGAGGTGACCGCGCACGCGTTCTCTGGTTCCGCCAAGGAGAAGATCGAGGCTGCTGGTGGTTCGGCCACTGTCAGCTGATATCTGGCTGCGTTGATTACGGGCCCGTCCGGCTTTGCTGGGCGGGTCCGTTTTCGTTTTGGCTCGTCGCCCTGGGGGGCGACATTGCATGCGGGGGTTTGCGTGGGGCACCCCGAAGGTTGATTGTGCTGACGGTTCGGGGGTGGTTTTTCAAGGGGGAAAAAGGGCCTTCACAACAACCCCCACCCGCCGAGAGGGGTTTTTCCTTGGGTTTGGGTGTTTTGGGTGTTTGGGGGTTGTTTGTCAAGGCGGGAAAGATGCCTTGACAAGCACCCCCGAACCGCAGGGAGGCTTCGTATCGGGGTGTGGGGGAGGGGCTGAGTACCTCGATTTCTGGGTGCGGCGGCTGCGGTTGGGGCTAGGTGCCTTGATCGCCGGGTGCGTCGGCTGCGGTGGGGCGCGCCGTGGCGGGCGGGGCGGTGGATGGTCGTGAGGGGAACCCTCACGACTTGCCAAGGGTGCTGGTTTCCGTGCTGCTGTTAGGAATCCCGCCTAACGGTGCGGGCCGAACAGGTGATCATCTGTGCTCCGACCGGCCCTACCTGCGGCTCAACGCCGCCGGGTGGTCGTGCACTGAGACGTAAAACGCACACGCGCTGCGGGCGGCCCATGCGAAGCTGTTAGAGTCGGCGGCACGCTTCCGGGCCTGTATGCCCTGAAGCGTTCCTGGCTTGCCAGTGAGTCAGACATCCCGCCGGTCTCGTACCGGCCAAGCCGATCGTCGGTTGGGACGACCGACGACGCCGAGGAGGTCCCCCGCGTGCTCAGCGCATTCCGCTCGGCTCTCGCGACGCCGGATCTACGCAAGAAGATCCTGTTCACGCTAGCCATCGTCGCGGTCTACCGGATCGGTGCAACCATCCCGGCTCCGGGGGTCTCGTTCGCCGCCGTGCAGGCCTGTACCGCACAGGCCGATCAGCAGGGCGTGTACCAGCTGCTCAACCTTTTCAGCGGCGGTGCGCTGCTGCAGCTGTCGCTGTTCGCGACGGGCATCATGCCCTACATCACCGCGAGCATCATCATTCAGCTGCTCACCGTGGTCATTCCGCGGTTCGAGGAGCTGAAAAAGGAAGGTCAGTCCGGCCAGAACAAGCTGACCCAGTACACCCGGTACCTCACGATCGCGCTGGCGATCCTGCAGGCCACCGGCGTGGTCGCGCTGGCCGACCGCGGCACCCTGTTCCAGGGTTGCTCGCAGCCGATCATCCCGGACAACAGCATCTACTCGCTGACGCTGATCGTGGTCACCATGACCGCGGGCACCGCCGTCATGATGTGGCTGGGCGAGCTGATCACCGAGCGCGGCGTCGGCAACGGCATGTCGGTGCTGATCTTCCTGAACATCGCGGCTCGCATCCCGGCCGAGGGCGCCAACATCATCAGCAACGGCGGTGGCGTCGCGCTGGTCGTCGTCCTCGCGTTCGGTCTGGTGATCATCGCCAGCGTCATCTTCGTCGAGCAGGGCCAGCGCCGGATCCCGGTGCAGTACGCCAAGCGCATGGTCGGCCGCCGGATGTACGGCGGGACCTCGACCTACCTGCCGATCAAGGTGAACCAGGCCGGTGTCATCCCGGTCATCTTCGCTTCGTCGCTGCTGTACCTGCCGCAGCTGCTCAGCCAGCTGATCGGCGACCCGCAGAGCAACTCGGGCTGGCAGTCCTTCATTCAGAACTACCTGGTCAACCAGAGCAGCTGGGTGCACATCCTGCTCTACTTCCTGTTGATCATCTTCTTCACCTACTTCTACATCACGATCACGTTCAACGTGGACGAGCGTGCGGAAGAGATGAAGAAGTTCGGCGGCTTCATCCCGGGCATCCGGCCCGGCCGTCCCACCGCCGAGTACCTCAGCTTCGTGCTGGGCCGGATCACTCTCCCCGGCTCGCTGTACCTGGGCATCATCGCGATCCTCCCGAACTTCTTCCTGTCCCTCACCGGCAGCGGGAACAACCAGAACTTCCCGTTCGGTGGCACGGCTGTGCTGATCATGGTCGGCGTCGGGCTCGACACCGTGAAACAGATCGAAAGCCAGCTGATGCAGCGCAACTACGAAGGGTTCTTGAAGTGACGCGACTGGTTCTCGTCGGACCGCCCGGCGCGGGCAAGGGCACGCAGGCGGCGGCCCTGTCCGAACAGCTGCGGATCCCGCACATCTCGACGGGCGACCTCTTCCGGGCGCACGTCGGCCAGGAGACCCCGCTCGGCCAGGAGGCCAAGCGGTACCTGGACTCGGGCGAACTGGTGCCGGACTCGGTGACCAACGAGATGGTCCGCGAGCGGCTGGCCGAACCGGACGCGAAGGCGGGCTTCCTGCTCGACGGGTTCCCGCGCAACACCAAGCAGGCCGAGGTCCTCGGCGAGATGCTGAGCGAAGCCGACACCAAGCTCGACGCGGTCATCCAGCTCGACGTGGCCGAGGACGTCGTCGTCGGCAGGCTGATGTCGCGGGGCCGTTCGGACGACACCGAGGACGTCATCCGCCGCCGCCAGCAGGTGTACGTGTCGGAGACCGCGCCGCTGCTGGAGTACTACGCCGACATCCTGGTGAAGGTCGACGGCGTCGGCGAGGTGCAGGAAATCTCGGACCGCGTGCTGAAAGCGCTGCGCGCCCGCACGTGAATCTCGGAGGATTGCGTGTTCTGCAAGTGCTCCGCCGCGGGCGCATGATCGAGATCAAGACGCGCGGCGAGCTGGAGGCGATGCGGGCGGCCGGTCTCGTCGTCGCCCGCACCCTGGCCGCCGTGCGCGAACTCGCGCGGCCCGGAGTCAGCACGGCCGAACTGGACCAGCTGGCCGAGCAGACCATCCGCGACGCCGGCGCGGTGCCCTCGTTCAAGGGCTACCACGGGTTCCCGGCGTCCATCTGCGCGTCGGTGAACGAGCAGATCGTGCACGGCATCCCGTCGGACAAGCAGGTGCTCGCCGACGGCGACCTGATCTCGGTCGACTGCGGCGCGATCCTCGACGGCTGGCACGGCGACTCCGCGGTGACCCTGGAGATCGGCGAGGTCAGCGAAAAGGACCGGCAGTTGTCCGAGGCGACCAAGCGCGCCATGTGGGCGGGCATCGAAGCCGTCCGCGCCGGATCGCGGCTCACCGACATCTCGTTCGCCGTGCAGACCGCCGCCCGCCAGGCGGGCGAGGACGACGGCCGCGAGTACGGCGAGATCCTCGAGTACGGCGGCCACGGCATCGGCCGACAGATGCACATGGAGCCGTTCCTGCCGAACGTCGGCAAACCCGGCAAGGGCCCGCGGCTCAAGCCCGGCATGGCGCTCGCGGTCGAACCCATGCTGACCGGCGGCAGCGGCGAAACCCTCGAACTGGAAGACGGCTGGACGGTCGTCACCATCGACGGTTCGCGCGCCGCGCACTGGGAACACACCGTCGCCATCACCGAGGACGGTCCCTGGGTGCTCACCCTGCCCGAAGAGTCCTGAGCGGCCCGGCCGCCACTCACACGGGTCTACTTACACCCCGGTCGACGGGGCACTGCACGGGTTGCGTACACTGTCAAGTCGGCGCGCTCATGCGCCGGTTCCAGCATGCTCGTGAATTCTCGCGAACCACGTGGACCCGGGGCCGAGTGTGGCCGAGCACCACCCAGTAAGCAAGGACTCGAGCTCAAAACCGATCACGCTGTGCACATCGAGCGTGCTCAGGGATTGCGGAGGACATGGCTAAGAAAGACGGGGCCATCGAGGTCGAAGGCCGCGTGGTCGAGCCGCTCCCCAACGCGATGTTCCGCGTCGAGTTGGAGAACGGCCACAAGGTCCTGGCACACATCAGCGGCAAGATGCGGCAGCACTACATCCGCATCCTGCCCGAAGACAGGGTTGTCGTGGAGCTGTCGCCCTACGACCTCTCCCGTGGTCGCATCGTCTACCGCTACAAGTGATCACGCCAGAGCCGAGCAGAGCAGGAAGCAGGAAGACGTGAAGGTCCAGCCGAGCGTCAAGAAGATCTGCGACAAGTGCAAGGTGATCCGCCGTCACGGCCGGATCATGGTGATCTGCGAGAACCTGCGTCACAAGCAGCGTCAGGGCTGAGAACCGCACTGCAGCAGGCCGCTTGACGGCTAACCCACCCTCCCCGTACCTGCCGGGCCGCGCGAGCGGCCCGGCGCACCCCCGGACTTCAGGCCGGGGCCGGGACACCCGCGGCGCAAGCCACGGGCACGACAGGCGAGTCGGTTCCGGAACCGGACGGGGAGCAGACCTGAAGACAACTCGAAAAAGGAGCACCAGTGGCACGACTCGCTGGCGTCGACCTCCCCCGCGAGAAGCGGTTGGAGATCGCGCTGACCTACATCTACGGGATCGGCCGTACCCGCTCGAAGCAGATGATCGCTGCTGCCGAGCTGAACGCCGACACCCGCGTCAAGGACCTCAGCGACGAGGATCTCGTCAAGCTGAAGGACTACATCGACGAAAACTTCAAGGTCGAGGGTGACCTTCGCCGTGAGGTGAACGCCGACATCCGGCGCAAGATCGAGATCGGGACCTACCAGGGTCTGCGCTGGCGTCGTGGTCTGCCGGTGCGCGGTCAGCGCACCAAGACCAACGCCCGCACCCGCAAGGGCCCGAAGAAGACGGTCGCCGGCAAGAAGAAGGCTGGCAAGAAGTGAGCACCCAGGGCAAGAAGGTCGTTCGCATGGGCGGTTCCGTCCGTCGTTCCACGGCTTGTGTCTCGCCCAAGGCGCTCTACGCCCGCCCGATGGCGCTGCGGAACCTCTACACCGACGCCGGATCCATCATCCGCCGCGGGCAGCAGGAAGCCGTCGCCGCTCACCAAGAGAACGCGCGTTAACAGGAGATCCCTCAGACAATGCCACCCAAGAGCCGCACTGCGGGGGCCAAGAAGGTCCGCCGCAAGGAAAAGAAGAATGTCGCGCACGGTCACGCGCACATCAAGAGCACCTTCAACAACACCATCGTCTCCATCACGGACCCGACCGGCGCCGTGATCGCGTGGGCCTCGAGCGGCCATGTGGGCTTCAAGGGCTCGCGCAAGTCGACTCCGTTCGCCGCGCAGATGGCCGCCGAGAACGCCGCCCGCAAGGCCGCGGAACACGGCATGAAGAAGGTCGACGTTTTCGTGAAGGGCCCGGGTTCGGGCCGCGAGACGGCGATCCGCTCGCTGCAGGCGGCCGGCCTCGAGGTCGGCACCATCCAGGACGTGACCCCGCAGCCTCACAACGGCTGCCGCCCGCCCAAGCGGCGCCGGGTCTGAGGAACGGGGAGGAGTACTAAGAAATGGCTCGTTACACCGGCCCCGCGACGCGTATTTCGCGTCGCCTCAAGGTTGACCTCATCGGCGGCGACCAGGCGTTCGAACGTCGCCCCTACCCGCCGGGCCAGCACGGCCGCGGGCGCATCAAGGAGTCCGAGTACCTCCTGCAGTCGCAGGAGAAGCAGAAGGCTCGCTACACCTACGGCGTTCTCGAGCGCCAGTTCGTCCGGTACTACAAGGAAGCCGTGCGGCGTCCGGGCAAGACCGGTGAGAACCTGCTGCAGATCCTCGAGTCCCGGCTGGACAACGTGATCTACCGCGCCGGCATCGCCCGCACCCGCCGTCAGGCGCGGCAGCTGGTGAGCCACGGCCACTTCCTGGTCAACGGCGTCAAGGTCAACGTGCCGTCCTACCAGGTCACCAAGTGGGACATCATCGACGTGCGGCCGAAGTCGATGGGCATGCTGCCCTTCGTCGCGGCCAAGGAGTCCTTCGGCGAGCGTCCGGTTCCGGCGTGGCTGCAGGTCGTCCCGTCGAACCTCCGCGTGCTGGTCCACCAGCTGCCGGAGCGCGCGCAGATCGACGTTCCGGTTCAGGAACAGCTGATCGTCGAGCTTTACTCGAAGTAACCGGTCTCTGCGACTGGTTACGGGGCGGCGGCGCCCGGAGTGCGCCGCCGTCACGCCATCCCTTCGACGTCATATGGCGGGCGTCGTCTGGAAAGGAAACTAAGGAATGCTGATTTCCCAGCGGCCGGCTCTTGGCGAAGAGACGGTCAACGAGACCCGCTCCCGGTTCACCATCGAACCGCTGGAGCCCGGCTTCGGCTACACGCTCGGCAACTCGCTGCGGCGCACGCTGCTGTCGTCCATCCCGGGCGCGGCCGTGACGAGCATCCGCATCGACGGCGTGCTGCACGAATTCACCACCGTTCCCGGGGTGAAGGAAGACGTCACCGACATCATCCTGAACCTCAAGGAGCTCGTGGTGTCCTCGGAAGAGGACGAGCCGGTCACCATGTACCTGCGCAAGCAGGGCCCGGGTGAGGTCACGGCTGCCGACATCGTGCCGCCCGCGGGCGTCACCGTGCACAACCCGGATCTGCACATCGCGTCGCTGAACGGCAAGGGCAAGCTCGAGATCGAGCTCGTCGTCGAGCGCGGCCGCGGTTACGTTCCGGCCCTGCAGAACAAGCAGGCGGGCGCGGAGATCGGCCGGATCCCGGTCGACTCGATCTACTCGCCGGTGCTCAAGGTGACCTACAAGGTCGAGGCCACCCGTGTCGAGCAGCGCACCGACTTCGACAAGCTGATCCTGGACGTCGAGACCAAGCCGTCGATCACCGCGCGCGACGCGGTGGCCTCGGCGGGCAAGACGCTGGTGGAGCTGTTCGGTCTCGCTCGCGAGCTGAACGTCGACGCCGAGGGCATCGAGATCGGCCCGTCGCCGCAGGAGGCGGACACCATCGCCGCCTACGCGATGCCGATCGAGGACCTGGACCTCACCGTCCGGTCGTACAACTGCCTCAAGCGCGAAGGCATCCACACCGTTGGCGAGCTGGTCTCGCGCAGCGAGGCGGACCTTCTCGACATCCGCAACTTCGGCGCCAAGTCGATCGACGAGGTCAAGCTCAAGCTCGTCGGCCTCGGCCTCGCGCTGAAGGACAGCCCGCCCGGGTTCGACCCGTCCGCGGCTGCCACCAGCTACGACGGCGAAGGCTGGTCGGAAGGGGTCGCCGGCATCGGCGGCGGGATTTCGGACGACGGCCACGACGATGGCCAGGACTACGCAGAGACCGAGCAGCTCTGAGGCCTCGTGCCCGGACGCTGTGAGCTGAACTAGGAGAAAGTCATGCCCACCCCTACCAAGGGAGCCCGGCTCGGCGGGTCCGCCGCGCACGAGCGGCTGATCCTGGCCAACCTGGCCACTCAGCTGTTCGAGCACGGCAAGATCACGACGACCGAGGCGAAGGCCAAGCGGGTCCGCCCGCTGGCTGAGAAGCTGATCACCAAGGCGAAGCGGGGCGACCTGCACAACCGTCGCCTGGTGCAGAAGGTCGTCCGGGACAAGGACGTCGTGCACAAGCTGTTCGCCGAGATCGGCCCGCACTTCGCGGAGCGTGCCGGCGGTTACACCCGCATCACCAAGACGATGCCGCGCAAGGGCGACAACGCCGCCATGGCCGTCATCGAACTGGTCGCGGAGAAGACCGTGACGTCCGAGGCCGAGCGGGCCCGCAAGACCAAGTTCGCCAAGGACGAGGTCGCCGCCGCTCCGGTCTCCGAGGAAGCCGCTGAGGCTCCCGCCGCGACCGAAGAGGCCCCGGCTGCCGAAGAGGCTCCGGCCGCTGACGAGGCCGCTGCCTCCGAGAGCGACGCCGACGCCAAGAAGGACTGAGTCCTGCCGGCACTGTCTGCATCGGACGAGCCCGCCGCTCCCCACGGGGAGGGCGGGCTCGTTCGTCTGCGCTTGGACGTGAGCTACGACGGCACGGACTTCTCCGGCTGGGCCCGCCAGCCCGGCCGCCGCACCGTGCAGGCGGAACTGGAGCAGGCGTTGCACCGCCAGCCGCCGGGAGAGTCGGTGCCGAAGTCCGTGGTCGTCGCGGGCCGCACGGACGCCGGGGTGCACGCGACCGGTCAGGTCGTGCACGTCGACGTCGTCCCATTCGCGCCGGGTGCGCCGGGCCGGATTCCGGTGGACTCGCTGGGAATCCCGGACCTGACGCGCATGCGCGGCCGCTGGAACAAACTTCTCCCCGCCGACGCCCGGGTCCTCCAGGCACGCGTGGCTCCGGCCGGGTTCGACGCGCGGTTCTCAGCCATCCGGCGGCATTACCGGTACCGCGTCTCAGATGCTCCGTGGGGCGTCGATCCCTTGCGCCGCCACGACACTTTGGCTTGGGGGCGTCCACTGTCGACAGAGCGGATGAACGCTGCCGCCCAGGAGTTGTTGGGCCTGCAGGATTTCGCGGCGTACTGCAAACAGCGCGAGGGCGGCACGACGATCCGCGAGCTGCAACGGCTGGAGTGGACTCGGATCGACGAGCATCTGCTGGAAGTCCAGGTAAGCGCGGACGCGTTCTGCCATTCGATGGTCCGCAGCCTGGTCGGAGTCTTGCTGCTCGTGGGGGACGGGCGGCGCGGAACCGGGTGGCCCGGCGAGGTTTTGGCGAGCGGGACGCGCGACAGCGCGGTCGCCCCGGCGCACGGATTGACGTTGACGGCGGTGGATTACCCGCCGGATGAGTTGCTGGCCGCGCGGGCGGAACAGACTCGGAACGTGCGGTCGTCGACCGAGCTTTAGGGGAGAGCAATGAGGGCCTCCTTGAGGGAATCGGATTCCCTCAAGGAGGCCCTCACGGACTATTCGCCCAGCGAAAGCTCAGTCGCCCCGGCGAACCGGCCCGAGAAGCTGCTGTTCCTTCTGCGTCGTGACCAACCGCAGCGGACGCCACAGGTTCGTCCCCAGCGCCACGACCTGGTCGTCCTTCAACGTGGTCAGCTGGCGCATCATCTGCGGCGGCAACCGCCAGATCCGGGCCGCCAGCTCAGCCTGTCCGGCGGGGAGCCGCTGCATCAGGACCAGATCCGCGGCGTTCGCCGTGGTTCCGGCCTGCGGGTGCAGGTACGGCAGCACGTACACCGTGGTCTGCCACGGCGAACGGGGCGGGAACAGGTCCTGCGGGGTCGGCCCGCCGTCGGTCACCACGAGCAGTGGGGCGTCCTCGGACGGGCGCGGCAGCTCGACCGGCGAAAGCCGGCGGATCTGCACTAGCGGCGACGGGCGTCCGTCGCGGCTTCCGGCCGCCTGCTGCAGCACCTGCCACGCTGCGGGGCGTCCGGTGGCCACGACCACCCACGCACCCGTCGCCATGGCGCGCATCGCGACCTGGCGGGCCAGGTAGAGCCCGCCGACGAGCACGATTCGGGTCGGCTGCGAGCGCAGCGCGGAGACGGTCAGCGGTTCGCCCTTGAGGCCGGAGCCGAGGACGACGCCACCGCGGTCGCCGGACGGGCTGATCGCGTCGAGCATGGCCGGATCGACGGTGAACTCCGGGGCGATGCCGGGGTTCTGTCCAGCATCCCGAACTCGGGTGCTCATGCCGCCGCCTCCTTGAGGAGTTTCACGCTAGTCGCCGGGGAGGCGACGGCATGAATAACGATGATTCGCTGGCAAGCCGCGCTCATGCTGTGCCTCCGATTGGCAGCGTCGCGGAGAACGCCGAGATCTGCATGCCCTTCATCGGGGTCAGGTCGACGTCCAGCCGCTCCGCGATGCTCTGCAGCCGCTGGTCGGCGGCGTCCAGCTCGCGCGGGTTGCGGGCGCTGAGCCGCACCACGCCGCGCAGGCCGATGCGGCCCTCGTCGGCTGAGGGCGAGATCGCCATGGCGACCGTCGCGGACAGCGCGCGCACGCTGGTGAGCCCGTTGAGGCTGCCGCTGATCTTGCCCTTGGGCCAGCCGGTGATCGCGTAGCTGGAGTGCCCGATGCCGGCCGCGGTGACGCCGGTCCAGCTCTCCTGCAGGCTGACCTTTTCGTTCGAACCGGCGACCGCGGTGAGCTCGGCCGCCGAGATGCTGGCGCGCAGCAGCTCGTCCGGGTCCAGCGGCCGGGTCGGCACGCCCTGGGACTCCAATGCGTTGCGCACCCGCGACAGCGCGCCGATCATCGCGCGGTGCGCGCCGACGACGCCGCCGCCGCGTTCCCGGATCGCCTCCGGGCAGCGGCGCGGGTCCAGCCGGACCGCGATCCACGTGGTCCGCCGGGCGGCCGCGGGCAGCGGGCCGAGCACCTCGAGATAAGAACTGAGCGCCGGGGCGTCCGCGGGCATCGCGGCCGAACCCGGGTAGCTGTGCCAGATCATCTGGATGGAGTCCAGCAGCACGCCGCGGTCTTCCAGGCACGGCGCGAGCGCGGACAGCGGAAGGCTGGGCGCGCCGCCGGCTTGGGAGATCATCGCGGGCATCGGCTCGACGAGCAGGACCGCGGTCCAGGTGCCGTCGTTCCAGGCGATGCCGACTTCCTGGCGTTCGTGGTCGACGGCGTGCGCCACCACGAGGTCCGGGACAGCCAGCCGCAGCAGGCTGACGCGCGCGTCCTCCGGGCCGGTAACGGCGCTTTCCTCGGCGAGTTCCTCGATGCTGGTCGGCGGCGGAGGGGTCGCCACGCGGCCGTGCGAGCGGAACCGGTACCGCAGCGTCAGCGAGAGCCACTGGGTGAACCAGCGGCCGCCCACGCGCAGGAACGCGAGGATCAAGCCGAGCGCGGCGACGCCGATCGCGACGTACTTGAGCTGCATGTTGATCGCGAGCAGCACGAGCCCGATCGCGACGCCGACTTCCAGCACGACGAGGTTGACCACCGGCAGCGGGCCGAGCGAGATGCCGCCGGAACGCTTCCGCGAGGGCGGGGCCATCCGGAGCGCGGTCGCGGTGCCGCCGCCGGTCGGTGCGGGTTCGCTGCTTTCGGGGCTGCCGCCGCTGTTCGGGCCGCCAGGTCCACCAGGTCCGCCGGGGCCACCGCCGCCGGGACCTCCCGGGCCACCAGGGCCTCCGCCGCCAGGCCCGCCGGGGCCTCCGGGACCGCCACCGCCAGGTCCGCCCGGACCTCCGGGGCCGCCCGGGCCGCCAGGACGCGGACCGTTAGGCCCGCCGCCGCCAGGACGTCCGGTTCGCGGGCCGGTAGGAACGACAGGTCCGCCAGGGCCACCCGGACCTCCCGGGCCGCCAGGCCCACCAGGTCCGCCGGGCTTGGGTCCGCCGGGCCCACCCGGCTTCGGTCCGCCAGGCCCGCCAGGCCCAGGAGCGCCAGGAAGGCCGGGTCCGCCGGGCTTGGGAACGCCGGGTCCGGGAGTGACCGGCCCGCCGGGTCGCCCGGGACCGCCAGGTCCACCGGGACCACCCGGGCCGCCGGGGGCGGGAGTGCGAGGGGGCATGCCGGGTCCGCCGGGAGCCGCGCCGGGTCCGCCGGTTCTGCCGGGCCGCTGCGGCGGACCCGGGGGACGTCCCCCGGGAGGCGGTGGCGGCCCCTGTGGACCAGGCGGACGTGGAGGCGTGCTGACGGACATCCGCGCGTTCTCTTCCCCTCGTGAGTGCTGCGTACCCGGAAAGCCGGTCCCGGGATGCCTGACCCTAACCGGAGTTGGTAGAAACCCCACACCAGACGGTCCCCGTACGGCTATCCTGCGGAACCGTACCGCGACGGGGAGGACTGTAGGTCGAGAATGCCATCAACACCCACGACTAAGTCTCAGGTTCAGGCATACAAGTTCGTCCTGCGCCGGATGCAGTCCGCGCTGGTCCGCCGCGACGCGGTGATGTTGCACGACCCGATGCGCTCCCACGGGCGCGCGACCGCGGTCGGCGTGATCCTCGGCGTGCTGGGCGCCGTCGTTTTCGTGCTGTGGGGCCTGTTGAGCCCCGCGCCCTCGGTGCCGTCGTCGGACAACATCGTGATCGGCGAGCAGTCCGGCACCGTGTATGTCGTCACCGGGAATCCGGCGCGGCTGATCCCGACGTTCAACCTCGCGTCCGCGCGGCTGATCCTCATGGCGCAGAAGCAGCAGGGCGGCCAGGGGCAGCAGGGCGGTCAAGGCGGCCAGCAGCAGGCGGCGGAGGTGAAGAACCCGACTGTCGTCTCGGATGAACAGTTGAAGAACATGCCGCGCGAGAAGCTGACCGGCATTCCGGACGGCCCGCAGCTGATCCCGTCCGCGGATCAGCGGATTTCCCCTAACTGGGCAGTGTGCGACGAAGTGCTGCTCGACCCGTCGCTGCCGCAGCCGGACTCGGTGAACAAGACCAATACCGACGTGATCGCCGGCATCGACAAGCTCGGCGGCGAGCTGCAGGAAAACCAGGCGCTGCTCGGCGACGCGGGCAACGGCAAGACCTATCTCATCTACCGGCTTCCCGCGACGCAGAGCCGGCCGAACGCGAACACCGTGCGCGCCGAGGTGCCGTCCGGCTCCAGCGACCCGGTGCGGTCCGCGCTGCATCTGCCGACGAAGGCGCGCAAGGTGTCGCAGGCCTTCCTGAACGCGATCCCGGAGGTCACCAAGCTGACCCCGCCGCTGGTGGACGGCGACAACACGACGCCGTCGAGCAGCTTCGACGGCCTGACCGTCGGCAACGTCTTCTCGACCCAGCCGACCGGCGGGGCGCAGGAGTACTGGCTCATCGCGAAGAACGGCATCCAGAAGGTGTCGCCCGCGGTCGCGGACATCGTCCGCACGGCGAAGAGCGGCGGCACGGCCACCACCCCGGTGCTGGGCCTCGACAAGATCAACAACGTCAAGGTGCTGCAGCAAGGCGACCCCGGCTACGTGCGGGTCGACGACTACCCGAAGGTCGTCCCGACCGTCCTCGACGCCACGCAGGGCTCGCCGGTGGCGTGCCTCGGCTGGTCGCTCAACGCCGACCGCACCCAGGCGCACACCTCGGTCTACATCAACAAGCAGATCCCGGTGGAGAAGAACGCCGACGGCACCTCGAAGATCCTCAGCGTCAGCAACACCGGCCCGAACGGCGTGCCGATCACCGGCTTCTACATGCCGACCGGATACGGCGCGGTGGTGCAGTCGGCCACCGAAACGGACAAGACCTTCGGCAAGGGCCCAATCCAGCTGATCTCCGACCGCGGCATCCGCTACGGCGTGCCGGACGTGGCGACCGCGGAAGAGCTGGGCTTGAACAACCGGCTGCCCGCGCCGGAATCGATCATCGGGCTGCTGCCGACCGGGGCGTCGCTGAACGTGCAGAACGTGATGAAGCAGTTCGATTCGGTGCCGATCGACCCGAACGCGGGCTCGTACAAACCGCAGGCGGCCGGACAGCAGCCACCGGCCGGGAACTGACGGCGGGTTCCGTCCGTCACACTCGGACACGCACCGGGTGAGCGGAGGGATGAACGTGGCAGCGCCGGGAAGCAGTCCGGGAACAAGCGCCGTGCGGATCGACGGCGCGGTCGTCGGCGGCTACGCGGCGAAAGTCGCGCGGGCGGCCGACGAACTGGAAACCGCCGCAGGCGAGGTGGGCGCGGGAGCGACCACCGCCGAGGCGTACGGCGAGGTCGGTGCGCGGCTGGGCGTGCCGGAGTCGTATGCGCAGGCCTCGCAAGCATTGCGCGGTCAGCTCACCGCCGGGGTGGCCGCACTGCGGTCGGTCACCGCGGCGCTGGAGCAGCTCACCACCGGGCACACCGAGCGGGACGCCGACGCGGCCGAGCGGATCGAGCGCGCCGGGAGGGTCTCGTGACGGAGCCGTCTTTGGCGTATGTGACCGAACTCGCCCGCGAGCTGGGCGTGACCGATCCGGTCGCCACTTACTACCGGCCGCTCACCGGCCGCTGGGAGGAACTGGACGCGGAGGCCGAGAGCCTGCGCGGCGCGGCCCGCACGGCGGCGAGGGTGTCGACGGATCTCGCGGAGGATCTCGGCCGGATCGACGCGTCGTGGTCCGGCCCGGACGCGGACGCGTTTGTCGCCTACCTAGGTGAAATCCGCGCCGCGAGCGAAGGCGCGGAAGATGCGCTCGACGCGCTCGCTGACTCGATTGACCAGCTCACCGAATCGCTGCGCAAGATCGCTGGCGCGGCGGAAGAGGTATTGGTCGACGCCGCGGACTTGCTGTCCGAATCGGCGATGCTGCCCAGCGGCGGCGCCTCCCGGGCGCGGTCGCAGCTGCGGGAGACCGAGCAGTCGTTGAAGTCGTTGCACGAGGCCGCGGAGGACGTCCTGCGCGAGTTCGGCCGGTTGTGCGCCGGGGTCGACGCACCCGCCGGGAGCCCGTCGAGCATCGAATTGCGGCACCACTACCCGGCGCAGCAGTTCCGATTGCACGACGCGGACTCTCCCGCGAGCGCTCCGGCGGAAACCAGCGCGAGAGAGTCCACAGTGGCCTCTTCGGCGTCCACTTCGGACGATTCGGTGAGCCCGTCCGCCGCGGAGGATTCCCATCACGGCAAGGAAACCGCCGCTGATCCTCGGCTGGAGCAAGGCCAAGCGGGAATTCCGCCCGCCGAGCCGATCGCCCCGGCCGCGCAGCCCGCGGCGGCGAACCAGGGCTCGGGCACGTCGATGATGCCGATGATGGGCTTCGCCGGGATGGGCGGTGGTGGCGGTGGCGGCGGCAGTTCGCAGCACAAGCCGAGGCAGCGCACCGCGGCGAAGACGTCGGAGATCTTCGGCGAGCCCGCGCAGGTGACCCCGCCGGTGATCGGGCAGGACCCGCCCGCACGGCGGCCGGAGAAGGACGGGAAGCCGCCGAAACCCGGGAAGTGACCAGGAAGGCCGCCGCCGCGATCTCCGCGGCGGCTGCCTTTTCCGTGCCTGGAAACGGGTCTCGCGCACAGACTGAACAAAAAAGGGGGCCGCCCTCCGCGACAATCGCGGTGAGCGGCCCCTTTTCGGTGCCGGAAGTTATCGCGCCGGTGGCGACCCGGACCGGTTCCGCCGGATCGTGTGCACCACGAACAGCGTGATCAGCAGCGCCGCGACGCCGCCGCCGGTTCCGGCGAGCGCGACGATCATCGGGGTCGAGCTGATGCCGTCGGCTGGCGGCAGTTTGGCCTCCTGCACCACCGGTTTCGGCAGCGACAGGTTGCCGGTGTCGCCGGGAAGGTTCGCGGTGAGCGCGGCCACCGGGTCGATCACGCCGTAGCCGACGAAGTTGTCGCGCCCGCCCGGAGCGGCCGGGTGCTGCGCGGTCGCCTTGAGCCGCTTGACCACGTCGCGCGCGCTCAGCTTCGGGTACATCGAGCGGACCAGCGCGGCGACGCCCGCCACGTACGGCGCGGCGAAGCTGGTGCCCTGGATCGGCGACGGGTTGCCGTTCGCGATCGTCAAGTTCGCGAGACCGGTCGAATGCTCCGCCGGGTCGAGCGACACGATCTTGGTGCCCGGCGCGGCGACGCCGACCCACGGGCCGTGCACGCTGAACGGCGCGACGCCGCCGTCATCCTGGATCGCCCCGACGGACAGCACGTCGTCGGAGAACCACGGCGGCGTGACGATCGACTTCGGCTTGTTCGGGTCGGCCTGGTCGTTCTGCGGGCAGTTCTCCGAAACGTTGCCCGCGGCCGCGACGACCACGATGTTGCGTTCGGCCGCGTAGTGCACCGCGGCCTGGACCTGGCGCTCGCCCCGCTGGATGTCGCCGGGCGCGGTGCCCGCGCGGCAGTGGTCGACCGACATGTTGATCACGCTGGCCTGGCCTTTGTCGGCGATGCCGCGGATGATCTGCGCGAGCGTGTTCAGCGTGCCCGCGGTGCCTTCCTTCTGCAGCTGCCGGTTGTCGCCCTTGTTGTCCTGCTGGGGCGCCGTGCCGCTTCCGCTGCCGGTGCCGCCGCCCGAGGACGGGGGCAGCTGGCTGTTGCTGCTGCCCGCCGGGGGCTGCTGGCTCTGGCTGCCCGCGGGGGGCTGGCCGGTCCCGCCGGACGGCGGGTTCGCGGGCTGCTGCGGGCTGTCGTCCTTGGCGTAGTTCTCGCTCAGCTGGCGGTAGGACACGATGCGCGCGTCCGGGGCCACGCCGATGAAACCGACCTGCGGATCCTTCGGGTTGCCCGCGATGATCCCGGCGACCTCGGTGCCGTGGCCGTCACAGTCCTGCAGGCCCGGCTCCGCGCCGTTGTCCGGGTTGGCGACGTAGTCTCCGCCGCTTTCCACCCGGCCCTGGAACCACGGATGCGGCGTGACGCCGGTGTCGATCACCGCCACCTTCTGGTCGCCACCGACCGATCCGGTCGCCGCGCGGACGATCTGCTGCGCTTTGTCCAGCTGCAGGTAGTCCTGCCCCCACGGGCGGAAGTTGATCTTGACGTCCTGCCCGAGACTGCGCTGCACGCACTCGTTTTTCTTCTTGTACGTGGTGTCCGAGTGCCCGCTGTCGGCGGGCGGCTCGTCGCCGGGGCCCAGCGGCGGGGGAGTCGCCCAGGTGCCCGCGGGAGCGTCCGCCGTCTGCGCCGACGCCGGAGCGACGGCGAACGGCGAGGCCAGTCCGAGCCCGGCCGCGAACAGCGCCACCCCGGCCCGGCCCGGAAGGCCGAGCCTGCGGGGGAAGGAACGTCGGGAGCCCATCGCGGCGCTCACTTGAGGTTGAGGTGGCGCAGCGTCGAGTAGAGGTCCATCACGCCGAGGGCGAGCGGAAGCACCACGGCGATGCAGATCGCCTCGATGATTTCCACGGTGCGCCGCAGCGGCGGCGAGAAGCGCTGGTCCGGGAAGACCACGCCGACCACGAGAGCGCCCGCGGCGATCAGGATCAGCGCGCCGAAGACGTACAGCAGCCGCTGCTCCGCGGTGGCGGAGAAGAACAGCCAGCCGAGCAGGATGCCCGCCGCGGCGACCATGCCGGTGGTGAGCAGCGCGATGGCCTGCGCGCCGTTGGCGTAGGCACGGGCGCGCAGCAGCAGAACCAGCGTGGCGACGACGCCGAGGATGATGCCGAAGACGTTCGGGGCGGTGGCCGCGAGGACCGCCGCGACCGCCGTGGTGGCTCCGCAGCCGATCATCAGGCCGGTCATGTAGTCGTGCGCGACCGCGGTGCGCTGCTCGATCGCCTTGTAGTCGGGGAAGCCGGAGTCTTCCTTGAGCTCCTCGGCGGTGCTCGGCACGTACGGCAGCGGCAGCTTGGCGAGCCAGATGGTGGCGCGCGGCAGGAAGGAGATGCAGCCCAGCGCGACGGCGACCGTGCCCGCCGCGACCGACGCGGTGTCCGCGGTGGTCACGAGCGTCGCGACGAGGAAGGCGAGCGCGCCGAACACGCCCGCGGTGGCGGTGGCGATGAAGACCCGGATGCCGGTGCCGACCACGAGGATGCAGACCGCCGAGACGATCAGCACCAGCACCGCGCCGAGCAGCAGGTTCGCCCGCACCGACAGCCCGGGCACGATGTAGAAGCCGCTCACGAACGCCAGCGGGAGGCCGCCCGCGGAGGCGATCAGCACGCCGGTGGCCTCGGCCTGGTACGCCTTGGCGAGCGTGGCTCCGACCGCGACGCAGGCGATCGCGCCGAGACCGCCGGCGATCGCCGGGCCGAGCGAGGAACCGCCGTAGAGGGAACCGCTGAAAAACAGGGCCAGCGCGGAGAAGAACAGGGCGAGGCCGCCTGCGGCGTGGCCGAACCGGCGGGCGGTTTCCTTCGTCCACGGGCGGAAAGAGTCCGGGTCGGCCTCCGCGATCGCGTCGACCACGTCGTCGTACATCGGCGGCGGCGGGTTCTCGTTGCGCTTGCGCAGCTGCAGCAGTTCGCCGTCGACCACGCCGAGGGACGCGAGCGTCCGGCTCGGGTCGAGCGGGGCGTCGCCGAGCTTGGCCAGCGCCCAGCCGCCGTGCCGGGCCCCGCCGTCCGGAGTGACCTCCTTGGCCATCTCCAGAAGCATGGGCAGCAGGTCGGCCACCGCCACGTCGGCCGGAAGCGCGACGTCGATGCGTGTCGTCGGTGCGACCACCGTGACCCTGCTGAATACCGTCGTGCCCGTTGCCACTAGATCCCCCGCTCTGAAGAGTCAGCTCCCGGGGGAACTTATACCGAACCTGGTGACAGGTTTCAGCGCGTCTCCGCAAATCATCGGCGAAAGTACCCGCACAGGCCGGGTTGGGCCAGACCGACCAGCGGGTTCGTCCGGCTGGTCCGATAACTGTCGGTGGCGGTCCTTACACTCGGGCGCACTGGGAGGACGGGCCCCGCCGGGGCCCGGGGAGGGGTTGGGAGATGCCGATCCTGGAGTTGGCCGGATTTCCGGGGCGACGTTCGATAGGTTGTCCCGCGCACCCGGGTGCAGGCGTCGAGCAGGAATAGAGGGGTCCCTTCGATGAGCACGCTGCAGTTCAAGAAGTCGCCGCGGCTGGCCGCGCCGCGCCCGCCCGGCGGCGAGGTGCATCTCGAGCCGCCGCCCGAGGTGCCCCGCACGATCCCGGGAAACATCGTCGCCAAGGCGATTCCGGGCGTGATGATCTTCGCGTCGCTCGGGATGATGGTCTTCATGTTCACGGCGGGTGGGAAAAACCCGACCACGATCATGATGAGCGGCATGATGCTGATGGGCACCGTCGGCATGCTCGCCGGAGGCGGCGGCAAGGGCGGTGGCCAGAAGAAGGCCGAGATGGACGAGGACCGCAAGGACTACCTGCGGTACCTCGGCCAGATGCGCGACCGTGCCCGCGAGGCGATGGTCGACCAGCGCGCCGCACTGGAATGGGTGCACCCGGACCCGCAGTCGCTGTGGTCGCTCGCGGCCAGCCGCCGGATGTGGGAGCGCAGGCAGAACGACCAGGACTTCCTGCACCTGCGCGTCGGCCGCAGCTCGCACCGCCTCGCCACCCGGCTGGTCCCGCCCCAGACCGGCCCGGTGGACGAACTGGAGCCGATCGCCACCCTCGCGCTGCGCCGGTTCGTGCGCGCGCATTCGATCGTTCCGGACCTGCCCACCCAGATCACCCTGCGCGGGTTCGCGGCGGTCAGCATGCAGGGCGAGCGCCACCGCACCCGCGCGCTGACCCGCGCGATGCTGGCTCAGCTGGTCGCCTTCCACAGCCCCGACGACGTCATGATCGCGGTGGCCACCGCGGGCCGGGCGAAGCAGGAATGGGAATGGGCGAAGTGGCTCCCGCACGCCCAGCACCCGACGCTGTCGGACGGCATCGGCCAGCTGCGCATGATGGCCGGCTCGCTCAAGCAGATCGAAGACTGGCTGGACGAGGAACTGCGCGACCGGCAGCGGTTCTCCCGGAACGCGACGCCCGCGCCGGACCAGCCGCACGTCGTGATCATCATCGACGACGCCGAGGTCACCCGCGAGGAACAGATCATCCTCGAAGAGGGCCTGGTCGGCGTCACCCTGGTCGACCTTTCCGATTCGATCGGCAACCTCGCCGCCCGGCGCGGCCTGCGGCTCGTGGTCGAGGAGGAGCGGCTCGGCGCGCGCAGTGCGGGCGGGGTCGAATGGTTCGGCCGTCCGGACCAGCTCAGCGTGGTCGAGGTCGAGGCGCTGGCCCGGCTCATCGCGCCGTACCGCGTCGGCGGGGGCGGCGGAGCGGACGTCAGCGAGGAAGAGCCGCTGCTGTCCAACCCGTCGCTGCTGGAACTGCTCGGCATCCCGGGCGACCCGATGACCTTCGACGTCCAGCAGGCGTGGCGGCCCCGGCCGATCCGCGACCGCTACCGCGTCCCGTTCGGCGTCGGCGAGTACGGCCAGCCGGTGGAGCTGGACATCAAGGAGGCCGCGGCCGAGGGCATGGGCCCGCACGGCCTGTGCATCGGCGCGACCGGTTCCGGCAAGTCGGAGTTCCTCCGCACGCTGGTGCTGGGCATGCTGGCCACGCACTCGTCGAGCACGCTGAACTTCGTCCTCGTCGACTTCAAGGGCGGCGCGACGTTCCTCGGGCTGGACAAGGCCCCGCACGTGTCCGCGGTCATCACCAACCTCGCGGACGAGGTCACGCTGGTCGACCGCATGAAGGACGCGCTGGCCGGCGAGATGAACCGCCGCCAGGAAGCACTGAAAAACGGCGGCAACTTCAAGAACGTCTGGGAGTACGAGAAGGCCCGGGAGAACGGCGCCGACCTCGACCCGCTGCCCGCGCTGTTCATCGTCTGCGACGAGTTCTCCGAACTGCTGGCGGCGAAGCCGGACTTCATCGACCTGTTCGTCGCCATCGGCCGGCTGGGCCGGTCGCTGCAGATGCACATGCTGCTCGCGTCGCAACGGCTGGAAGAGGGCAAGCTGCGCGGCCTCGACTCGCACCTGTCCTACCGGATCGGCTTGAAGACGTTCTCCGCGGCGGAGTCCCGCGCGGCGATCGGCGTGCCGGACGCGTTCGAGCTGCCGTCGGTCCCCGGTGGCGGGTACTTGAAGTACGACACCTCGACCCTGGTGCGGTTCAAGGCTTCCTACGTTTCGGGCCCGTACCGGCCGGCTGGCATCAAGGCGGCCGGACCGGCGGCCACGGTGGTGCGCGCGGACAAGCGGCCGCAGCTGTTCGTGCCGGACTTCGTGGAACTGCCGAAGGAACCCGAGCCGGAGCCGGTCGTCGCGGAAGAGGCTCCGAAACAGCAGGAGTCCGAAGAGGCGGTCGAACCCAGCGAACTGGACGTGATCGTCAGCCGCCTGGTCGGGCAGGGCCCGCCGGCGCACGAGGTGTGGCTGCCGCCGTTGAACGAGCCGAACTCGCTCGACACGATGCTGCCGAACCTCAACCCCACCGACGACCGAGGGCTGTCCCCGGTCGGGTTCTTCGGCAACGGCAGGCTGCAGGTGCCGATGGGCATCGTCGACCGGCCGTACGAGCAGCGGCGCGACCTGCTGTGGGCGGACTTCTCCGGCGCGCAGGGCCACGGCGTCATCGCCGGCGGTCCGCAGTCGGGCAAGTCGACCATGCTCCGGACGCTGATCATGTCGATGGCGCTCACCCACACGCCCGAGGAAGCGCAGTTCTACTGTCTCGACCTCGGTGGCGGCACGCTGTCCGGCCTCGCGGACCTCCCGCACGTCGGCGGAGTCGCGGTGGCCCGGCGCGAGCCGGACAAGGCCCGCCGGATCGTGGCCGAGCTGACCACGCTGCTGACCGAGCGCGAAGGCCGGTTCGGGGCGCTGGGCGTCGACTCGATGACGGAGTTCCGCAACCGGAAGCGCCGCGGCGAGATCACGCCGGAGCAGGACCCGTTCGGCGACGCGTTCCTGATCGTGGACAACTGGCGGGCGCTGCGCGACGACTTCGAGGAGCTGGAGACGTCGATCACGCGGCTGGCCACGCAGGGTCTGGCCTACGGCGTGCACGTGATCATCTCGGCCAACCGGTGGGCCGACCTCCGGCCGGCCATCAAGGACATGCTCGGCACGCGGTTCGAGCTGCGCCTCGGTGACCCGACGGAGTCCGAAATGGACCGCCGGATCGCGGTCAACGTCCCGGCCGGGCGGCCGGGCCGCGGGCTCACCCGCGACAAGCTGCACCTGCTCACCGGCCTGCCGCGGATCGACGGGTCGAGCGATCCGGAGACGGTCGCGGCGGGCGTCGCGGACGCGGTCGCGAAGATCCGCGGGGCGTGGCGCGGCCGGGTGGCTCCGCAGGTGCGCTTGCTGCCGGAGATGATCACCTACGAAGAGGTCCTGCAGATCGACCAGAAGCGGGACACGAAGCTGGTCCCGATCGGCGTCAACGAGGAAGACCTGCAGCCGATCTACCTGGACTTCGACGCGGACCCGCACTTCTTCGCGTTCGCCGACGGCGAGTCCGGCAAGACCAACCTGCTGCGGCAGATCGCGCGCGGGATCACCGAGCGCTACACGCCGCAGGAGGCCGTGGTCCTGCTGGTCGACTACCGGCGCACGATGCTCGGCTTCCTCCAGGGCGATTCGCTGCTCGGCTACGCCGTGTCCTCGGCGCAGCTGGACAGCATGGTCCAGGACGTGGTCGGGTCGATGACGCGGCGGCTGCCGGGTCCGGACGTCACGCAGGAACAGCTGAAAACCCGGTCCTGGTGGACCGGCCCGGAGCTGTTCATCCTGGTCGACGACTACGACCTGGTGGCCACGCAGTCCACCAACCCGCTCAAGCCGCTTTCGGAGTTCCTCGCCCAGGCGAAGGACGTCGGCCTGCACTTGGTCGTGGTCCGGCGCACCGGTGGTGCGTCGCGGGCCGCGTACGACCCGATCATCGGCAAGCTCAAGGAGCTGGCGGCCACCGGCATGGTGATGAACGGTTCGCGCGACGAGGGCGCGCTGATCGGCAACATCCGGCCGAGTGCCATGCCGCCGGGCCGGGGCAACATGCTGAGCCGCAAGAACGGGAAGCAGCTCGTGCAGGTGTCGTGGATCCAGCCCGACTGACCGACCGGGGAGCCGTCGCGGTTGACGGAAGGGGTGCCCGGTGACGGTGCGGGTCGCGGTCGACTTCGGGACCTCGAGCACCTGCGTCGTCGTGTCGGTCAACGGCCGCGAGCCGCAGGTCGTGGTGATCGACGGCCAGCCGCTGATGTCCTCGGCGGTGTACGCGGCGTCCGACGGCACCCTGTTCGTCGGCCAGGAGGCCGAACGGCAGGCGGCCGTCGACCCGTCGCGGTACGAGCCGAATCCGAAGCGGCGGATCGACGAGGGCGATCTGCTGCTCGGCGATTCGGTGCTGCGGGTGATCGACGTCGTGCACGCGGTGCTCGACCGGGCGGTCGCGGAGGCGCGGCGCGTCGCGGGCGAGGCCGAGGTCGACCTGCTGGTGCTGACCCATCCGGCGGACTGGGGCGCGATCCGCACCCGGCTGCTGCGCCAGGCCGCGGGCCGGTTGGCGCGCGAGGTGGCGCTGGTGCCGGAGCCGGTGGCGGCGGCGGTGTACCATGCGGCCACCTTCGCCCCGGAGGCCTCGCCGGGCGGGCGGACGGTCGAGTTCTCCGGCCGTCCTGGCGACGCGCTGGCGGTGCTTGATCTCGGCGGCGGCACCGTCGATGTCAGCGTCGTGCAGCGGTCGCCGGAGACCGCGCGTGCGGCGCGAGTGCCGGGTGCGCCGCCGCAGCGGGGCGGGTTCCAGGTGCTGGCCACGCGAGGCGATCCGAGTTTCGGCGGAGCCGACATCGACCAGGCGTTGCTGGAGCACGTCGGGTCGCTGGTGTCCGGCACGGATCCGCAGGCGTGGCAGCAGTTGGTCGAGGGCCGTGAGCTGGCTGAGCGCCGGCGGCGCCGGGTGCTGCGGCAGGACGTCCGCGGCGCGAAAGAAACGTTGTCGCGGCACACGTACACCGATGTCCCGTTGCCGCCGCCGTTCGCGGACGCGCACGTGACGCGGGCGGACCTGGAACGGCTGATCGCGGCTCCGCTCGGCCGGGTGGTCGAGCTGACCAGTGCCGCGATCGCCGACTCGGGGCTGCGCCCGAAGCAGCTCGCGGCGATCTTCCTCGTCGGCGGGTCGAGCCGGATCCCGATGATCTCCCGGCTGGTGCACGAGCGCACCGGCGTGGTGCCGACGAGCCTGGACCAGCCGGAGACGGTGGTCGCGCGCGGTGCGCTCCGTGCGGTGCTGCTGGAGCCGGACCGCACCGGGGTGCTGCCCGGTTCGTCGATGCCGGGGCAAGCCGAGCACCGCACCGAGATCGTCCGCGGGGACGCGCCGACCCGGCGGAGCCTGCCGCCGGTGCCGAACGCGCCGCTTCGGAACGCTCCGGCGCAGCCGATGCCGCCGCGCGGGTTTTCGTCCGCCGATCCGGCCAGGGGACCGCAGAGCGCGTCGTTCGGTGCGATAGCTCCCGTCGGCGGGAGTCCATTGCGGACGGGGCCGGGCAAGAACGCGTTGGGGCAGAACGGTTCCGGGAACGGAGCGTTCGCCGCTCCCGGAACGGAAGCGTCCGGAGGCTCCGGCAAGGCGAAGAAACGCCGCCGGCTGTGGTTGATCACCGCTGCGGTGGCGGTCGTGGCCTTGGTCGCGGGCGGAGTCGTGTACTTCGTCAGCAGCGGGGACGACTCGAAACAAGGGCGTTCGTTCTCCCAATACGATTTCAGCCTCGTCGCGCCGAGCGACTGGATCCAGACCACCGACGAGGTCGCGGACCGGCAGGTGATCCTGCATCCGCAGGACGCCGCCAAAGGCAACGATCTCGTGCTCGCGCAGGAGTTCGTCATGGACTACGACGCGACGGCCGACCGGCAGAAACTTGTCGACGCTTTGCGGTCCGGGGTCAACGGAAACGCGAACTACACTGCGTTCCGCCCCGATCTGACTTACGGTGGCCGGACCGTGATCGGCTACGTCGAGAACAAACCGGAACGGATTACCGTCCGCTGGTATGTGCTCGTGCAAGGGCGGATCCGGGTGCACGTCGGCTGCCAGTACCAATCGCCCGCGGTACAGCAGCGCGTCGACGCCGCGTGCGAGCAAGTGGTGCGCACGTTGAAGATCACCAGCTGAAGGAGCGAGCGCCTGTGCCGTCCGAACCGGAATCCGCGCCGGCGGCATTCACCCGAGCGGGACAGGACGCCGTCACCTTCTCGCGCCGCGTCGCGGGCACCGCGCTCGCGCGCAGCGAACGGCACCGCAGTGAAAACCGCGAATTGCTGAAAGAGTTCGGCAGGCGGCGGCTTTCCGGAGCCGCGGAGCCCGCGCCGTCCGCGTTGCGCGGGGCCGCCCGCCGGTTCCGCGCGGCCCGCGGTTTGCCGATGCCCGTCGAGCCCGCCGCGTCCGAGCAGGTTCCCGTTCGTCCCAAGATTTCGCCCGAACAGACCCGGACGAGTGAAGAGGACGAGGACTTTTCGCAGTCGCGAATCATGAGCCGGGACTCCTGAAAATTCCCGGGAACCGGCTGTGCGAGTGCTAACCACCCTGGTGGACAAGGTTTTTCCGGGGGCGCTCCGACGCTGTTCACCCGGCCGTTGCCGGGCGGTTCCCTGATCGCGCGTTCACGCAAGCAACTACTTGCGAAGAAGTCGCGACAAGTGTGAACCGAACTGGCAATGTCTTCGTCGTAGGTGCAGTGCCGGAAACACCAGCCGGCGCGCACAACCACTCACGAAGGGGGTAGCTCCCATGGCTGCTGGCGGTTTCACTGGGGATCCGAAGGAATTCACCGCGGCGGAGGGGCGCGTCGTCGACGCGACCAGCCGGATGAACAAGAACCTGAGCGACCTGCGCTCCAACATCGAAGCGACCCGCGCGGGCTGGGAAGGCGACGCGCAGCGCGCCTTCGACAACGTCATGCGCCGCTTCGACGACGCCGGTCGCGGCCTGAACGACGCGCTGCACCGCATTGGTGAGCTGCTCCAGGAAGCGGGTTCCACCTACGCCAAGAGCGAGGCTGCGCAGCACGAGCACATCAACTCGCTCAACAAGGGCTTCGGCGTTCTCGGCTGATCCAGATCTTTCCGTTCCAGTCTCGCCTTCATCTTCCATTCTTTTCTTTCTTCTGACAGGAGTTCGACATGCCTGACGGCCGCATCGTTGTTGATCCGGGCACCATCCACCGCGCCGCGGAGGACTGCACCTCCACCGGTGGCGAGCTGAAGACGCTCTTCGACAACCTGAAGAGCGACCTCAACCCGCTGACCCACAGCTGGACCGGTGAAGCGAAGGACCAGTACATCCAGGCCCAGAACGAGTGGGACCAGAAGTTCGACGAGCTGACCCAGCTCCTCGCGCAGATCGCCGCCGTGCTGCCGCAGATCGCGGACGGCTACCAGGCGACGGACCGCTCGGTGCAGAACCTGTTCTGAGCCAAGCTCCGAAACCACGGCGGGCCGGGCACCTTCGGGTGCCGGCCCGCCGTTTTCGTTGTCCGGAAAAGAGGTCCGCGGGTCAGTGCGGAGCGCCGACGGAATATTCCGGCTTGTCGTTGAGCACCCGCACGGTCACCTTCTTCGGCTGGCCGCCGACCTGAACCGTGCAGTCGAACGTGGTGCCGTTCTCAATCGTCTGCCCCGACGGGCACGAGACGTTCTTGACGTCCGGCTCGCCGTAATTCTCGTTCAGCACCCGGGAAACCCCGTCCTGCAACGACTTCTGGTCGAGGGTGTCGCCGCTGAACACCCCGGTCGCCCACGAGATCCCGGCCGCCGCGGCCAGCGCCACCACGACCGCCCCGGCGATCAGGAAAGGTTTCTTCGACCGCGGTTTTCCGGGCTTGGCCGAGGAAAACGCGCCGAGCCCGCCGTATTCGGACGGCTGGAAACCGCCGCCGTAAGGACTTCCGGACTGTTGCTGTCCCGGCTGTGCCGGAGTCGGCTGGCTCTGCGGCTGGCCGGGGCCGCCGTACGGCGCGGGCGTCGGCTGGCTCTGCGGCTGACCGTAGGGCTGGGCCGGGTAGCCCTGCTGCGGGTACTGCGCGGGCGGAAACTGCTGCTGCGCTGGAGGTTGTGCCCACTGGCCGCCCTGCCAGCCCTGGCTGTCCACTTCGGACGGATAACCCGGCTGTGGCCGCGGCGCGTTCGTCCCCGGCTGCCACCACTGCGGCTGTCCCTGCGGCTGCGGGTCGGGAGGCTGGGTCATCGGAGGTCACCTCGGCGGTCGATGAGCGGGGAGGCCGGCGGAAGGACGCGCATCAACGCCCCTGCAGTTCGCCGAGCCTGCGGTAGAAGTCCTGCTTGGCCGCGTCGTCCGCGAGGACGGTGACCTGGGAGGCGTCCGGGACCGTCGGCAGGTCCGACGAGGTGGCCTCGCCGGTGAACTTGAAGTCGTAGCGCAGTTCGACCTTGTGCCCGTCGCCCTCGAACTTCGCCCCCATGGTGAACTCGGCGAGCGAGCCGTCCGGCTTGAGCGTGATCGTGCTCGGCACGACGGCCTTGCGCAGTTCCGGCCCGACCTGGTCGACCACCTTGTCCGGCAGCAGCTCGACCCGCCGGTCGAGGAAGATCTGGAACGGCACGTTCACGGTCAGCTGCTCGGTGCCGTCCGCGGAACTCTTCGCGCCGCGCAGCGCCTTCTTGTCCGCCTTGTACGAGCTGTCGACCGCGTCGCCCATCTTGCACGCGATCTGCACGCCGCCCCACGCGCACGGCTGGATGAGCCCGGCCTCCGGCTTCGGCATCGAGACCCACGGCGTCGGCGCGAGCGATTTGTAGGCAGGTCCGAGGTAGAGGTACTCGACTGTGCCTTCGGCCGGGGTGAACGAGTCGAGGAACTCGTTGGGGTTCTTCTGCGACCGGTTGTGCACGATGCGGCTCTCCGGGCTGCCGGTCCGCGCCGAGGTGACGATGTTGTGCAGGTACTTGTCGTCGAACTTGAAGTACCGGTCCGCGGAGTTGGTCACATTGCGCGGCTCGACGATCGTGTCCCCGAGCTTCGCCATGGCCTTCTCGAACTTCGCGCCGACGTACGCGGCGGCTTGGTCGCCGTCGGGAAGCGCGGTGCCGGCGCGGGCCTGCCCGCACGCGGTCGCCAGCGCCAGCACGGCGGCGACGGCTCCCGCCGTCCGTGCGGCTCGGGTCGTCCTCGCTCGTGTCTTCAACTGCTGTCCCCAGGTGCTCGTCGTGCTCGCGCGGCCGCGCGTGGCGAAATCGTCTCATCCTGGTCCGACCCGCGCGGCGGCGTGGTGGTTCCGGGAACCGGTCGGGTACGCTGTGACCGGCCGACGAGGCGCCTTCGCACCCCCCGCTGCAAAGCAACGGGACCACAGGGGTATCTTCATATGTCGTTGTGCGTTGCGGCGCGTCAGCGCTCGGCCCGCACATTACCCACACGCAATGACGACGAGGTAGACCCTTGCCCACGTACAGCCCCAAGCCCGGCGACGTCACTCGTGCCTGGCACGTGATCGACGCCGAGGATGTCGTGCTCGGACGGCTCGCGACCGAGGTCGCCACGCTGCTGCGCGGCAAGCACAAGCCGACCTACGCCCCGCACGTGGACACCGGTGACTTCGTCATCATCGTCAACGCCGAGAAGGTCGCTCTCACCGGTAACAAGCGCGAGCAGAAGTTCGCGTACCGGCACAGCGGTTACCCCGGCGGTCTGCGGAAGCGCTCCTTCGGCGAGCTGCTCGACACCAAGCCCGAGCACCTCGTGGAGAAGGTGGTCAAGGGCATGCTGCCGAAGAACAAGCTCGGCCGCGCCATGGCCAAGAAGCTGAAGGTGTACGCCGGCCCGCAGCACCCGCACGCCGCGCAGCAGCCGCAGGCGCGCGAGATCACCAAGATCGCGCAGGTCGCGCAGTGAGTGAGGAACAGTTGACCAGCACCGAGACCGAGGTCGTCGCTTCGACCGAGACCCCCGCCGAGGCTGTGGCGACCAGCGAGTCCGCCGCCGCTCCGCGCCCGTCGCGTGCCGCCGGTGGCAACGCGCAGACGGTCGGCCGCCGCAAGGAGGCCGTGGTCCGCGTCCGCGTCGTGCCGGGTACCGGTGAGTTCAAGCTCAACGGCAAGTCCCTTGAGCAGTACTTCCCGAACAAGGTGCACCAGCAGCTCATCAAGGAGCCGCTGGTGACTGTCGAGAAGCCGGACTCCTTCGACATCTTCGCCAACCTCAAGGGCGGCGGGATCTCGGGCCAGGCGGGCGCGCTGCGTCTCGCCATCGCCCGTGCGCTGGTCGAGGTCGACGCCGACGACCGTCCGGCCCTCAAGAAGGCCGGCTTCCTGACCCGTGACGCGCGCGCCACGGAGCGGAAGAAGTACGGCCTCAAGAAGGCCCGCAAGGCCCCGCAGTACTCCAAGCGCTGATTTCCGCGCCTGGCGCAACCCTGGAAGCGCCCATCCGTCCATCGGATGGGCGCTTCCGGCGTTTTCCGGGCTGGTTGACGCGTTTTCCGCCGCTGGCACGACTGTCTTGGGGTAGGGCAGGGGATCACCCTCGCCGGGTCCGGCGCTAGGTTTGTCGAGGCCGGGCGCGTCCCGAGGCAGGTGAATCAAGACAAGGAGGTCGAGATGGCTCGACTGTTCGGCACCGACGGGGTACGCGGTCTGGCCAATGCCGACCTGTCCCCGGAGCTGGCCCTGTCGGTCGCGGCGAGCGCCGCCCGGGTGCTGGCGGCACACGACCGTTCGCACCGTCCGGTGGCCGTGGTCGGCCGCGACCCGCGCGCCAGCGGCGAGATGCTGGAGGCCGCCGTGGTGGCGGGCCTCGCCTCAGCCGGTGCGGACGTCCTGCGGCTCGGCGTGCTGCCGACGCCCGCCGTCGCGTACCTCGTGGGCGCGCTCGACGCGGACCTCGGCGTGATGATCTCCGCCTCGCACAACCCCATGCCGGACAACGGCATCAAGCTCTTCGCCGCCGGCGGGCACAAACTGCCGGACAGCATCGAGGACGAGATCGAAGCCGGCCTCGACGCGACCGGTGTCACTCGCCCGACCGGTGACGGAGTGGGCCGCGTCACCGACGTCCCGGACGCCCTCGACAAGTACATCGAGCACCTGGTCGCCGCGACGCCGCATCCGCTGACCGGTCTCAAGGTCGTGGTGGATTGCGCGAACGGCGCGTCGTCCGCGGCCGCCCCGGAGGCGTACCGCCGAGCCGGGGCCGAGGTCGTCGCCCTGCACGCGGAGCCGGACGGCATCAACATCAACGACAGCTGTGGCTCAAACCACCCCGACCTGCTGCGCGCGGCAGTCGTCGAGCATGGTGCGGACCTCGGCATCGGCCACGACGGAGACGCCGACCGCTGCGTCGCCGTCGACGCCGCCGGCGAGCTGGTGGACGGCGACCAGATCATGGCCGTCCTGGCGCTGGCGCTGGCCGAAGAAGGCGCGCTGGTGAAAGACACCCTGGTCGCGACCGTGATGAGCAACCTCGGCCTGCACCTGGCGATGAAGGCCCACGGCATCACGGTCGTCACGACTGCGGTGGGTGACCGCTACGTGCTGGAGGAACTGCGCGCCTCCGGTCTGGCCCTCGGCGGCGAACAGTCCGGCCACGTCGTCCTCCCCGCCCACGCCACGACCGGCGACGGCCTGCTGACCGCGATGCGGCTGATGGCCCGGATGGCCGCCACGGGCAAACCGCTGGCGGAACTGGCCGCGGTGATGAACCGCCTGCCGCAGGTGCTGGTCAACGTCCCGGTCGCGGACAAGGCCGCGGTAGCGGGTTCGGCCGAGGTCCGCGACGCGGTCGGCGAAGTCGAAGCCGAACTCGGCGAGGAGGGGCGGGTCCTGCTGCGCCCCTCGGGCACCGAACAGCTCGTGCGGGTGATGGTGGAAGCCCCGGCCCAGGCCACGGCCCAGGCGGCGGCGGACCGGCTGGCCGGGGTGGTGTCGGCGGTCTCCTGACCGAAATCTGGTGAATACTCTGCGCCACCGCTGACCCGGCAGGTACATTCCGCAATGCGGGACCAATCGGGGAGGGGCGATGTACGACCAGAGTGAGGTGCCTCCGCATTTCGCCAGAAGCCTGGCGGCGATGGAAGAGGTGCGCGCGCAGTACAGCGCCGATCACGAACGCGCGATCGCCGACGACGAGGCGAGGCAGGCCGCGTTCGCGAAGCTTCTCGAGGAACACCGCGCTCAGGACGCCCAGTCGCAAGCCGACCGCGAAGCCGCGATCGCTGCCGCCGCTGAGGGAACCGAGGACGACCGGGCCGCGTCGGAACAGGCAGAACGGACAGCCCAGCGGGTTGCCAAACAGGTCGCCGAAGACGACGCCGCCGCCGCGATGTTTCGCGTCGAGGACGACACCGAACCGGTCGTCCCGGCAGCGGCGGCGCCCGCCGCTCCGCCCGCGGTGCCTCCTCCGCCCGCTCCGGCGGCCCGGCACCGGGCGTGGGAGGACGACGACTTCTCGGCCACCAACTGGATTGACGCAGAGTAGCCGCGGGCGCGAGGGGAGAGGGCGACGATGGCGAAATTCCACATTGAGCCGGACCAGGTCAAAAAGGTGGCGAACGACGTCTCGACGATGAGCACCTCGTTCAAGGAGATCAAGACCTACACCGCGCAGTCCCAGCTGGCGCCAGCGCATTTCGGCAAGATCCCCGGTCTGTCGGAGGCCGCGGGGGCCTACGTGGCGAAGATGCAGGCGCTCGGCGACTCCGCCGCGAAGGGCAGCACTTTCCTCGGCGGTTTCGCGGAACGGCTCAACACCTCGGTGACTTTGCACAGCGAGAACGAGCAAGAGAACGCCTGGGGCGTCACGAACGCCGGCAAGGGAGCCTGACTGTGACTCCGCCACCGGATCAGGGCTCCGGTCGTCTCGGCGACACGATCATCGCCCCGCTGCAGCCTCCCGCGGACGTCCATCTCGACGACACGTCCGACAACATTCTCAAGCCGCTGGCCGGTTTCCGGGAAAAGATGACCGGCAAACTCGTGCAGCCGTACACGCGGTGGATGGGGCATCCGTCGCGGAACCTGGGGCTGCGGTTCTCCCCGCCGTACGGCCAGGGCGACGAAGAGAACCGGATGCTGAACGAACTGGGCGGCTTCGGTTTCGGCTATTTCTGGGGTGCGCAGGGGCGCGCGGCGAACCTGGGCAAGGCGGCGAAAGCCGCACAGGACGACACCGCCCAGGTCAAGCAGAGCCTGACGGCTGCCTGGCAGGGCAAGGCCGCCGACTCGGCCGTCGAGAAGCTGGACGATTTCAGCAAGGCGTCCGGTGAATACCTCGGCACGGTCAATGGTTTCAGCCAGCTGCTGCAGCAGTTGTGGCAGACGGTTCGCAAGCCGATCTTCGATTTGGGACAGCTGCCCGAAAACGGCGGACAGGCGCCCAAGAAGTTCCTGGACGCGCACAAGCCCGAGGACACCGACGGGCTGCTGATGTTCATGGACCGGCTCGACGACGCGATCAAATGGGGACGCATCGCGCCAGCCCGTTCGGAGGTCGCCAAAAGCGCAAGTGGCACTGGCCCGATCGGTGCGCAGGATATCCGGAGCATGTCGGTGGACCTGGACACCGGTTACGACTCCAAGTGGTCTGACATGTTCTGCCGTCAGATGGACGAGTACTGCCAGCAGTACTCGGACGCGATGGATTGCTTCCGGCAGTACATCCGCAACGCGCACACCGCCGCGACGAACGCACTGCGCGCGTTCTCCGACGGCTTGAACGTGCCGACGGATCCGTTCGGCCGCCTGCAACTCGGTGCCGACAGCGGCGGGCATGACAAGGGACCGCCCGGCCGGAACGACGGTGGCGGCGGGGACACCAAGCCACGCTCCTCCGGCGGCGGGGGCGACACGAAGCCGCAGGAGGCCACGGTGCCGCCGCAGGTCGGTCCGACCCCGGCGCAGCCGCAAACGCCGCCCACGCAACCGGATCCGAACCAGAACCCGGTCACGCACAAGCCGCTCGAGGTGGATCCGTCGACGGGGCAGCCGTATCCGATCGATCCGCGGACCGGGGAAGCGGTCAAGACCGAGCACGAAGCACCGGACACCGTGACGGTTCAGCACGGCAATCAGAAGATCACCATGTCGGAGCCGGACGACCACGGGAAGATGGCGGTCTCGATCGGCGACGGGACCGGGCACGACAAGGCCTATCAGCTCGATTTCGGTGACAAGACGCCCGGTGCCGCCACTGACGCGGCACAAGGGGACCCGGCTGCCCGCCCGCACGATGGTCAGGCCACCGCGCCGAAGCCGCAGGACGCTCCCGGCGGCCCGGTCCACCAACAGCCGGACGGCACCGCGCCGACGACGGACCCGAACCAGGTACACCGTCCTGGCCCGGACGGGAAGATCCACATCGAGGACGGCAACCTCAAGATCACCGCCGAGCGCCCGAACGGGCCTGACGGCCCAACCGTGGTGACGGTGGACGACGGGTCCGGCGAGCCGACGAAGTACACCCTCGACGACCATGGAAAGATCGATCCGGCCACCGGACGTCCGGTCGACGGAGTGACCGCGCAGCAGCACGGCGGCGGTGCGGCGAGCCCAGCCGCGCCTGCCCACGAGCTGCCCGCGGAGCACCTTCGCGACGCTCGCCAGGTCGTGGCGGACGCTGCCGGACATGGCCAGATCGTGCACGAGCAAGCGGCGGCGCAGGACCAGTCAGCGACCGGGCATCCGGCAGACCAGCCCGCGGGCGAGCAAACGGGACGGCACCACGCCCAGCCGGTCGCCGCGCAGGCGGAGGCGACTCCGGCCTACGGAACGCCGGCGGCGAGCGGTCCGGACGAGTCCACCACGGCGCAGTCCGTGCTGGACCCGTTCAGCAGCGACCCCGGCCTCGGACATGTCCCGACCGATCCGAGTTTCGGGGATTCGGCGGTTCCGGCCGGCTGGGAGCAGGGCGGAGCGGAACACCCGGCCGAGCTCGGCACCGCGCCGACCACCACCGATCAGCAGCAAGGCCAGTCGATGGGCATGATGGGCAGCCCGATGATGGGCGGCGGCGGACAGGGCAACTCCGGCGACCAGGAACGCGGCAGCAGCGGTTACCGGGTCGACGGCGGCCTGTTCGGCACCGCGCCGGGCGGCAGCCGGATCAGCGGATCGCTCGCTGAGGAGGACGAGGGGCGGCGCTGATCAGGCAGCCGGTTCCGCGTCCTCCGGAACCTCGATCTGCGCGCGCTTCACGTCCGCGTCCAGCAGCGGCAGGTACTTGTCCGTGCCCGTCAAATGCGTCAAAAAGAACGCGGTGAACAACGCCTTCGTCAACTGCTGAGTCGCGCGCTGAGGTTTGCCCTGCAGCAGCAGCTGGCTCCAGTGCCGACCCTCGGTCACCGCCAGATGTGACGACTTCGTCAGCGTCCGCAGCTGAGCCGGACCGGCCCAGGCCTGCGCGATCGCGTCCGCGTGGCCCACCGCCGGGGCCACCAGGTCGCCGTCTACCGCGAGGTGCAGGCTGGGGGCGCTGATGAGCTTCGCGGCGTCCGTCGCGGGCGGGAAGGTCTGGGCCGCGGCGACAGTCGCCACCGCACGGACCTTCGGGCGGGCGTCGTCGCCTGCTTCGGCGGACTGGGCGGCTGCCAGGACCGCGGAACCGGCGCCGGTGGAGTGGCCGGCCAGGCCCAGTTTCTCCGGGTCGACGCTGATGCCGTCCGGGCCGAGGCGGACCGTGGTGACGATGTCGAGTGTCGTCAGCAGGTCGCCGGCCAGGAGGCGGTGCGACGGGAGCGGGCTGAGCTGGGTCGCGGGGGCCGCGGCGACGACGCCCCAGCTCGCGAGGTGGCGCAGCAGCTGCCGGTATCGGGTGGCCGGTTGCATCCAGCCGTGCCCGAACGCGATGGCCGGGAGGCCGAGGCCTTGGCGCGGGGTGAACACGACGCCGGGGAGTCCGACCAGGGCGAGGTTGCCGCGCACAACCTCGTGGGGTCCCGGGTGGGACAGCTCCGTGAGCAGCTGCTTGGGCTTGCTGGCCATGCGCGTGACCTTACTGCCCGTGCCCCGCCTCGGCCCGGTGCGCCACCCCGAGCGGTTTAGGGGTGCGCCGCCACACTGCGCGAAGACCCGGTCAGCGGTTGTCCGGAAGGCCGCTCGCCCTGCTCAGCGGCACTGAAAACCCCGCTCTAGGGACCGGAGTAGGGGACTGGACTTGTCTCGTTACGCTAGTTCGCGTGTGTGGAATCGTGGGATACGTCGGACACCGCCCGGCTCTGGACGTCGTGCTCGGTGGGCTCCGCCGCATGGAATACCGGGGCTACGACTCGGCGGGCGTGGCGGTGCTGGACGGCGCCGGCGCGCTGACTGTCGAGCGCAAGGCCGGCCGTCTGGCCAACCTGGAAGCCCGGCTCGACGAGGTGGGCCGCGACGCGTTCGCGGGCACCGCGGGCATGGGGCACACCCGCTGGGCCACGCACGGGGCCCCGATCGACCGCAACTCGCACCCGCACCGGGACACCACCGGACGGGTCGCGGTGGTGCACAACGGGATCATCGAGAACTTCGCCGCGTTGCGCGCCGAACTCGAGGCCGAGGGCATCGAGATGGCCAGCGACACCGACACCGAGACCGCCGCGCACCTGGTTTCCCGCGCCTACAACGAGGGCGACACCAAGGGCGACCTGGCGGCCAGCGTCGCCGCGGTGTGCCGTCGGCTGGAAGGCGCGTTCACGCTCGTGGTGACGCACGCCGACGAGCCGGACACGATCGTCGCCGCGCGCCGGTCCTCGCCGCTGGTGGTCGGGGTCGGCGAGGGCGAGCACTTCGTCGCGTCCGACGTCGCCGCGTTCATCGAGCACACCCGCGAGGCCGTCGAACTGGGCCAGGACCAGCTGGTGGTCATCACCCGCGACGGCTACCAGGTCACCGACTTCCACGGCGACGCCGCGCAGGCCAAGCCGTTCACCGTCGACTGGGACCTGTCGGCCGCCGAAAAGGGCGGCCACGAATACTTCATGCTCAAGGAGATCGAGGAGCAGCCGGAGGCGCTGGCGAACACGCTGCGCGGGCACTTCGAGGCCGGCCGGATCATCCTCGACGAGCAGCGCATTTCCGACCAGGACCTGCGCGACGTCGACAAGGTCTTCGTCATCGCCTGCGGTTCGGCGTATCACTCCGGCCTCGTCGCCAAATACGCCATCGAGCACTGGACGCGCCTGCCGGTCGAGGTGGAGCTGGCGTCGGAGTTCCGCTACCGCGACCCGGTTCTCGACCGCGACACGCTCGTCGTCGCCGTCTCGCAGTCCGGCGAGACCGCGGACACCCTCGAAGCCGTGCGGCACGCGCGCGAGCAGAAGGCCCGCGTGCTGGCGGTCTGCAACACCAACGGCGCGCAGATCCCGCGCGAGTCCGACGCGGTGCTGTACACGCACGCCGGGCCGGAGATCGGCGTCGCCTCGACCAAGGCGTTCCTCGCGCAGATCGCCGCGAACTACCTCGTCGGCCTCGCGCTGGCGCAGGCGCGCGGCACGAAGTACCCGGACGAGGTCGCCCGCGAGTTCGCCGAGCTGGAAGCCATGCCCGCCGCGGTGCAGAAGGTGCTGTCCACTGTGGAGCAGACGCGCGAGATCGCGCGGCGGATCTCCGACTCGCGCGCGGTGCTGTTCCTCGGCCGCCACGTCGGGTTCCCGGTGGCGCTGGAAGGCGCGCTCAAGCTCAAGGAACTCGCGTACATGCACGCGGAGGGCTTCGCGGCGGGAGAGCTGAAGCACGGGCCGATCGCGCTGATCGAAGAGGGCCTGCCGGTCGTCGTCGTGATGCCGTCGCCGAAGGGTCGCGCGGTGCTGCACTCGAAGCTGGTGTCGAACATCAGCGAGATCCAGGCGCGGGGTGCGCGCACGATCGTGATCGCCGAGGAGGGCGACGAGACCGTGCGCCCGTTCGCCGACGAGCTGATCGAGGTGCCCGCGGTGCCGACGCTGCTGCAGCCGCTGGTTTCCACCGTGCCGCTGCAGGTGCTGGCCGCGGAGATCGCGAGTTCGCGCGGGTACGACATCGACAAGCCGCGTAACCTGGCGAAGTCCGTCACCGTGGAGTAAGGAGCCGCCGCCGTGCAAGGAATCTGGACGACAGAACGGATTCGCGCGGCGGAGGACCTGCTGCTCGCGCGCACTCCGGACGGCGAGCTGATGCGCCGGGCGTCCTTCGGCCTCGCCGCCGAGGTGGCCGGGTTGCTGGCCGAGGACACCGGCGGAGTCTCCGGCCGCCGGGTCGTGCTGCTGGTCGGTTCGGGCAACAACGGCGGCGATGCGTTGTGGGCTGGCGCTTTCCTGCGTCGGCGCGGGGTCGCGGTGGCCGCGGTATTGCTCAAGCCGGAAAAGGCGCATCCGGCCGGATTGGCCGCGCTGCGTCGATCCGGTGGTCGGGTTGTGTCTATTGCGGACAGTCCACAGTGGATCAAACAGGCGGACGTCGTTGTCGACGGCATCGTCGGCATTTCGGCGCGCGGCCCGTTGCGGCCGGAAGCGGCCGAGCTGGTCGAGCAGATCGAGGCGCCGATCGTGGCGGTGGATCTGCCGAGCGGGGTCGACCCGGACACCGGCGCGGTCGACGGCCCGCACGTCACCGCCGCGCGCACGGTCACTTTCGGCGCGCTCAAACCCGTGCACGTGCTGGCCCCGCAGGAATGCGGCGAGGTCGTGCTGGTGGACATCGGCCTGCGTCCCTGGCTGGACGAGCCGGATCTGCACCGCCTGGAGCTGTCCGACGTCGCCGAGGTGTGGCCGATTCCCGGTCCGGAGGACGACAAGTACACCCAGGGCGTGGTCGGCATCGCGGCTGGCTCGGCGACATACCCCGGCGCGGCGGTGCTCGCTTCCGGTTCGGCGGTCCGCGCGACGGCGGGCATGGTCCGCTACGCCGGGCACGCGGCGGACGTCGTGCGCTCGCACTGGCCGGAGATCGTCGCGACCGGCTCGGTCACCGACGCGGGCCGGGTGCAGGCCTGGGTGGTCGGCCCGGGCATCGGGACCGGCGGGGAAGGCCGGGAAATCCTGCGGCACATCCTCGGCCAAGGCGTCCCGGTGTGCGCGGACGCCGACGCCACCACGATCATCGCGCACACCCCCGAAGTCCTCGACGCTCGCGACCCGGACACTCCGCTCGTGCTCACCCCGCACGCCGGGGAGTACGAACGTCTGATGGGCCGCCGCCCGGGTGCGGATCGAGTCGCGGCGGCGCGGGAAGCGGCGAAGAAGTACGACGCCGTTGTGCTGCTGAAAGGCCATTGCACGGTGATCGCCGCTCCGGACGGTCGCGTCGCGGTGAATACCCCGCGCGGCTCCTGGCTGGCCACTGCTGGCTCCGGCGACGTGCTGACCGGCCTGGTCGGCTCGCTGCTCGCTGCCGGACTCGACCCGTGGCTGGCCGCCGCGGCCGCCGCGCAGGTGCATTCGCTGGCGGGCGCGCTCGCCGCCGAGGACGTGCCGACGTCGGCGTCCGGTCTGGTCGACGCCATCCCGGCCGCGCTCCGGTTGGTCCGCGCGACCGCATAGTTATCGAGTTATGTGTTAACTCGGCTCGGGATATCTGGTAAGAACAAGATGTGAGTCGAGACACGCCAGGACGGCCGAAGACGCGCCCGTCCGACGCCGCGGTGGAGCAGCGGCGGCAGGAGATCCTCGACTACGTCATCGACCAGGGCGAAGTCCGGATCGACGACCTCACCGCCCGGTTCGGCGTCAGCCTCATGACGATGCACCGCGACCTGGACGACCTCGCCGACAAGCGGCTCCTGCGGAAGCTGCGCGGCAAGGTCGAGGCGTATCCCGCGCTCACCATGGAGACCGCCAGCCGGTTCACGCTGCACTCGGCCGAGCGGGAAGCCCTCGCCGACCTCGCGATCCAGCAGGTCGAACCCGGCCAGTCGGTGTTCGTGGACGACTCCACCACGCTGTTTCCGCTGGTCGAACGGCTCGCCCGGATCGAGCGGCTCACCGTGATCACCAACTCGCTGCAGGCCGCGCGGCTGCTCGGCAACGGCGTCGAAGTGGTGCTCGCCGGCGGCCGTTACGACCCCGAGTACGACTCCTGCTCCGGTCCCGACGTGCTCGCGCTGCTTGAGCGGATTCGCGTGGACATCGCGTTCGTCTCGGTCAGCGCGGTCGCGGTGGGCAGGCTGTTCCACCCGGTCCGCGACTACGCCGAGTTGAAGAAGGCCGTGCTGCGCGCCGCGAACCGCAATGTGCTGGTGCTCGACCACTCGAAGTTCGGCCGCACCGCGACGTACGCGCACGGCACCGTCGGCGATTACGACCTCCTGATCACCAGCGAAGCCGCTCCGACCGAGGAGATCGAGGCGGCGCTGAACGAGGGAACGGCGGTCGAGGCCGCGGAGTACGTCGAGGAGGGGCAGCCCTATGACAGCTGAGCTGGTGGCCGGGGTCGATTCGTCGACCCAGTCGACCAAGGTCGTGGTCTGCGACGCGCGCACGGGCGAGGTCGTGCGCACCGGCCGGGCGCCGCACCCGGACGGCACCGAGGTCGACCCCGCGGCATGGGCGCAAGCGTTCGCGGACGCCACTCGCGACGTCCTCGACGGCGTGCAGGCCATCGGCGTCGGCGGCCAGCAGCACGGCATGGTCACGCTCGACGAGGCTGGCGAGGTCGTCCGTCCGGCGTTGCTGTGGAACGACACTCGCTCGGCGCAGGCGGCCAAAGACCTCACCGAGGAGCTGGGCGGACCTGGCGTGTGGGCGAAGTCGGTTGGGCTGGTGCCAGTCGCCAGCTTCACCGTCACCAAGCTGCGCTGGCTCGCCGAACACGAGCCGGAGAATGCCGACCGCGTCGCCCGCGTCCTGCTGCCGCACGACTGGCTCACCTGGCGGCTGCTCGGCCGCCCGGAAACCGCGGTGACCGACCGCGGCGACGCGTCGGGCACCGGCTATTTCTCGCCGACGGACAACACTTACCGCCCGGACGTCCTCGCGCACGCGTTCGGCGGCCGTACCCCGGAGCTCCCGACGGTCCTCGGCCCGTCCGACGTCGCCGGGCACACCAGCGACGGCATGCTCGTCTCCGCGGGCACCGGCGACAACATGGCCGCCGCCCTCGCGCTCGAACTGGCCCCCGGCGACGCGGTGATCTCGATCGGCACCAGTGGCACGGTTTTCGGCGTCACCGAGACCGGTGCGGCCGACGCAAGTGGCCTGGTCGCTGGATTCGCCGACGCCACCGGCCGGTTCCTCCCGCTGACCGCCGCCCTCAACGCCGCCCGCGTGCTCACCGCGGGCGCGGCGATGCTCGGCGTCGATCTGGCCGAATTCGACCGGCTCGCGCTGGCTGCCGAACCGGGTGCGGGCGGGCTCACGCTGCTGCCGTACCTCGACGGCGAGCGAACCCCGAACCTGCCTGGCGCGACCGGCTCCCTGCACGGGCTGACCAGGGCGAACATGACCCCGGAGAATGTCGCGCGGGCGACCGTCGAGGGCATGATCTGCGGCTTGGCCGCCGGGCTCGACGCGGTGCGCGCGCAGGGCATGGCCGTGAAGCGCGTGCTGCTTATCGGCGGCGGCGCGCAATCCGCCGCGGTGCGGGCGATCGCGCCGATCGTGCTCGGCCTGCCCGTCGTGATCCCCGAGGTCGGCGAGTACGTCGCACTCGGCGCCGCTCGGCAGGCCGCCTGGGCGCTCTCTGGCGCCGCCGAGCCGCCCGCGTGGACCGGAACCAAGAACCAGCTCGTGTTGGACGAGCCGACCGGGGCGCTGCGCGCCGCGGGCATCGAGATCCAGCAACGCCACCTCGAGGCGCGCGAGGCCGCGCACGGGGTTTCCGCGAAATTGGGAGAGGACTGACCGATGGCCAGCATCACCTACGACAAGGCGACCCGGCGCTACTCCGGGACCGAGCGTCCCGCCGTCGACGCGCTGGACCTGGAGATCGCCGACGGCGAGTTCCTCGTGCTGGTCGGGCCGTCGGGCTCGGGCAAGTCCACCGCGCTGCGGATGCTCGCCGGGCTGGAGGACATCGACGAGGGCGCGGTCTGGATCGGCGACCGCGACGTCACCCAGCTGCCGCCGCGTTCGCGCGACATCGCGATGGTGTTCCAGAACTACGCGCTCTACCCGCACATGACGGTCGCGCAGAACATGGGCTTCGCGCTCAAGATCGCCGGGCGGCCGGCGTCGGAGATCAAGCAGAAGGTGCTCGACGCGGCGAAGCTGCTGGACATCGAGCAGTACCTGGACCGCAAGCCGAAGGCGCTGTCCGGCGGTCAGCGTCAGCGCGTCGCGATGGGCCGCGCGATCGTGCGTGAGCCGCAGGTCTTCCTCATGGACGAGCCGCTGTCGAACCTCGACGCGAAGCTGCGTGTCTCGACCCGTACGCAGATCGCCGCGCTGCAGCGCCGCCTCGGCGTCACCACCGTGTACGTGACCCACGACCAGGTCGAGGCCATGACGATGGGTGACCGCGTCGCGGTGCTGTCGGACGGCCTGCTGCAGCAGTGCGACACCCCGCGCGCGCTGTACGACCGGCCCGCAAACGTTTTCGTCGCGGGCTTCATCGGGTCCCCGGCGATGAACCTGGTCGCCGCGAAGCTGACCGCGGACGGCGCCGAGGTCGGCGGCGTGCAGGTGCCGCTCAAGCCCGAGGTCCGGTCCGCGGCCGACGGCGACACGGTCACCATCGGTTTCCGCCCGGAGTCGCTGGAGGTCACCACCGACACCGCCGGAGCGCTGCCGATCAAGGTCGAGCTGGTCGAGGAGCTGGGCTCGGACGCTTACGTCTACGGCAAGCTCGGCACCAGCGTCGAGGAGAGCGCCGAAGGCTCGTCACGCAACGTGGTCGCCCGCGTCGACCCGCGTACGCCGCCGGCCATGGGCGACACCCTGCACCTGCGGATCCGTCCGGACGAGCTGCACGTGTTCTCCGGCACGTCCGGGCAGCGTCTCTCCTGAGCCGATAGCGTGGGAAACTGGCAGTCGTTATGACTGCCAGTTCTCCGCACGCCGAGACCGTGGTCGATCTCGGCGCAGTGCGCCACAACGTTTCTTTGCTGGCCGCCCGGGCACCCGGTGCGGCCGTGATGTGCGTGGTCAAAGGCGACGCGTACGGCCACGGTGCGGTGCCCGTCAGCCGCGCCGCGGTCGAGGCCGGAGCGAGTTGGCTCGGCACCTGCTCTCTGCAGGAAGCCCTCGACCTGCGGGCTGCCGGGCTGTCGGTGCGGCTGTTCAGCTGGCTGGACGTGCCGGAGCTGGATTTCACGCCCGGCATCGAGGCGGACATCGACCTCGGCGTCAGCTCTCTGAGCGAGCTGGCCCGGGTCGACGCCGCCGCGGAGCGTGCCGGAAAACGCGCCCGCGTTCACCTCAAAATCGACACCGGGCTGGCACGTAATGGCTGTCCGCCCGCCGCTTGGCCGGAGCTAGTCGAAGCGGCGGCCAGAGCACGGGGCGTCGAGGTCGTGGCGATCTGGTCGCATCTGGCCTGCGCCGACGAGCTGGGGCACGCGTCGATCGACGCGCAGGCGAAGCTCTTCGCCGAGGCTTACGACGCGGCTCGCGCGGCCGGTCTCGACCCGATCCGGCATCTGGCCAACTCCGCGGCCACGCTCACCCGGCCCGATTTGCACTTCGACCTGGTCCGCCCGGGCATCGCGATGTACGGGCTGAACCCGGTGCCCACCGACGACGACCTGCGCCCGGTGATGACGTTCCGTTCGACCGTCGTGCTCACCAAACCGCTGGCGGCCGGTGAGTCCGTCTCTTACGGCCACACCTGGACCGCGCGGGAGGACACTACGCTCGCGCTGGTGCCCGCCGGATACGCCGACGGGGTGCCGCGCACGCTGTCCGGCCGGATGGACGTCTGGCTCGGCGGGAAGCGGCGGCCGGTCGTCGGGCGGATCTGCATGGACCAGCTCGTGGTCAACGTCGGCAACGAGGACGTGCCTCGCGTCGGCGACGAGGTCGTGCTGTTCGGATCCGGCCGCTCCGGCGAGCCGACCGCGCGCGAATGGGCGGACAAGCTCGGCACCATCGACTACGAGATCGTCACCTCGATGTACCGGCCGCGCGTGCACCGCCGGTACGTGGGGGAGCAGGCGTGAATCCTTCGACGCGGCTGTGGGCGATCGTCGGCGGAGTCGGAGCGGTAGTGACGGGTGCGGCAGCGGCAGTTGTCGCTACGCAGCAACGCAAACCGGCCGAAGACCCGTTCGCCGACGAGCCGCTCGGCGAGCTGAAGCCGGACCGGACGTCCACTGTCGCGGCCGAAGACGGTACGCCGCTGTCGGTGGAGGAAATCGACCCTGAGGACGGCGAAAAGCCGGAGCTGACTCTCGTCGGCGTACACGGCTTCGCGCTTTCGCGGCTCTCGTGGCACTTCCAGCGCCGCGACGTCGCTTCGCTGCGACTTCCGCGCGTACGGCAGGTCTACTTCGACCATCGCGGCCACGGTCTGTCCGGAGAAGCGTCCACCGCCACGTCGACGATCGAACAGCTCGCGCGCGACCTCGACAGCGTGCTGCGCGCGATGGTGCCCGAAGGACCGATTGTCCTCATGGGACATTCCATGGGCGGCATGGTGATCATGGAGCTGGCCGCGCAACGGCCAGACCTCTTCGAGGACCGCGTATGCGGCGTCGCCTTCATCGCGACCGCGGCCGGCGAAGTCGGCGCGCGCGGGTTGCCGCGGCCGCTGCTGTCCAAATACAACCCGCTCACGCGTGGCGTCGGCGAGCTGGCTGGGTGGCAACCCGGGTTGGTGGAGTTCGTGCGCGCAGCCGGTGGTCAATTGACGCGGCAGGCAGTGCGACGGCTCGCGTTCGGCAGCCGTGACGTCTCGCCGCGGCTGGTCGACTTCATGCTGGAAATGCTGGCCGTCACGCCGGTACGCGGGCTGATCAACTTCGTCGACACTCTCGGCAGCCACAACCGCTACGCCGTGCTGGCCGGGCTGAAACACGCGCACGTGCTGGTCATCGGTGGCGATTCGGATCGGTTCACGCCGTTCGCGCACGCCGAGCGGATCGCCGAAGAACTGCCGGACGCCGAGCTGGTGCGCGTGCGCGGAGCTGGGCACATGGTGCAGCTCGAACAGCCCGAGCTGGTGAACAGCCATCTCATCGACCTGCTGCAGCGCTGTGCGGGCAGCGCCGCGCCGAACCGGCGGAACTGGTGGTGGACAAGGTGATTCTGGAAACCCCCGAGGACACGATGGCCTTCGGGCGGACGCTGGGCGCGGCCCTGCGCGCGGGCGACCTGGTGCTGCTGGACGGTCCGCTCGGAGCCGGAAAGACCACGCTGACCCGCGGGATCGCGGACGGCCTCGGCGTGGGCGGACGGGTCAGCTCGCCGACGTTCGTGCTGGCGCGAGTGCACGCCGCGGGGGCGGCCGGGGTGCCGTTGATCCACGTGGACGCCTACCGGCTCGGCGGCGATCTGTCCCAATTGGACGACCTCGACCTGGACACCGACCTGGAATCGTCCGCGGTCGTCGTCGAATGGGGCGAGGGCAGCGCGGAGCGGCTGTCGGAGAACCACCTGGTCGTTCGCCTGACCCGGCACGACGACGACACCCGGACCTTGGTCCTGGAACCGCACGGCTCCTGGACCGACCGAGTCCACGAGCTGCAAGCGGCCTGAACGCCGTGAAGGGCTCCTCGATTACCTCAAGGAGCCCTTCACCGGCAGCGGCTCGGTTACGAGCTGGCCTTGGCGGCCGCCTCCTCGGAAGCGGACAGAGCGGGAGCCGACCCCAGTAGCGGCTTCTTCGCGGTCTCCTTCAACTTCACCAGCGTGAGCACGCCGACCACGCCCGCGATCATCAGGTAGTACCCGGGCCACTTGAGATCTCCGGTGGCCAGCACCAGCGCGCTCATCACCAGCGACACCGTCCCGGCGAACGCGGACACGAAGATGTTGAACGAGATCGACAGCCCGCCGTAGCGGACTTCGGTCGGGAACAGCGCGGGCAGCGTGGACGGGCAGGTCGAGGAGAAGCAGATCAGCAACAGTCCCATCAGGACCAGGCCGAGCAGCACCGCGATCAGCGACCCGCTCTTGAGCAGCAGCACCATCGGAATGCCGAGCACGATCAGCCCGCCGGCGCCGACCCACAGGATCGGCTTGCGGCCGATCTTGTCGCTGAGCCTGCCCAGCAGCGGGATGAGCAGCACGCCCAGCCACAGCACGCCGATCTGCAGCCATTCCGCCGCGGTGGCCGAGATCGCCTGGCCGCCGTTCGCGGACATCGTGCGCTCGTCCTTGAGATAGGTCGGCATGTAGCTGGTGAGCATGTAGTTGGTGACATTCCAGGTCACCACGAGCCCGCCGGCCAGCAGCATCGTCGGCCAGTACTTCGAGAAGATCGTGCGCACCACGTGCTGGGACTGGGCGTCCTCGCGCTTGCCGGATTCGTCGAGCAGCTGCTGGAACGCGGGCGTCTCTTCGAGCTTCGTCCGCAGGTAGACGCCGACGATGCCGAGCGGAAGCGCCACCATGAACGGGATGCGCCAGCCCCAGGTGTCCATAAAGGCCGGGGTCGAAACCAGCGGGAGCACCGACGACACGGTCGCGCCCAGCGCGTACCCGATGAAGGTGCCGAACTCCAGGAAGCTGCCGAAGTAGCCGCGGCGGCGGTCCGGGCTGTACTCGGCGATGAACGTCATCGCGCCGGCGTACTCGCCGCCGGTGGAGAAGCCCTGCAGGACTCGCGCGCAGACCAGCAGGATCGGTGCGGCCAGCCCGATCGAGGAGTACGACGGGATCAGTCCGATGAGGAACGTGCCGGTCGCCATCAGGATGACCGTGACCGCGAGGACCTTGGTCCGGCCGATCTTGTCGCCGAGCGGGCCGAAGAACAGGCCGCCGAGCGGACGCACCAGGAACGCCACCGCGAAGGTCGCGAACGTCGCGAGCTGGGCCAGGGCGGGATTGCCGGGCGGGAAGAACTGCGCCTCGATGGTGGTGGAGAGGTAGCCGTAGACCCCGAAATCGAACCACTCGGTGATGTTGCCGACCGCGGCCGCGCCGACCGCCCGGCGCATTGTCGCGTCGTCCGTGACGGTGGCGCCGCCCGACGGCCCCCTCCCGTCTGCTGCCTCTGTCACATCGCTCCCTTCGCGTTTTCGGGACTCACTGCGCAGAGCCCCCGACATCACCTACCGCGAGCGATCCAAAGCCTAACGTGACACGTCTCACTCCCGCTCGGGGGTAGCGAAGGTAACGCCGACCGGGGAGCATGCGTTGTAGCAGGTAGATACCTGTTCAACCCCATCAACTCGCACGCGTCGGCCAGCGGATCACCCGGATTCGCCGACGGCATCGACGCATGCAACCCCGTGAGGAGGAGCCGCAATGACGGCAGTATTCGTGGCCATCGCAAGCTGTGCAACCGCGGGAGTCGCTGTAGCGGCCACCCTCGCGTCCTACGCCCAGCGCAAGTGGCGGGTCCGGGCCGAGGCCTGACCGCTACTCAGTCTCGACGATCCCGGCTGCCAGGCCGAGGCCGACCAGATCCTGCGGACGCAACCGCAGCTGGTCGGCCACGGCCGGCACGTCGGTCATCGGGCGTTTCAGGATCGCCGCCGCCGCTTCCGGGGAAGTAACCGAGAAATAGGCGTCCGGAGCGATCCACGTCGCGCCCGAAGCGGCGAAAGCCAGCGCGCCACCGGAACCGCCTTCGCCGATCACCAACGTCGTGACCGGAACCGCGGCGGTGGCGATCGCCTCGAACAGTTCCGCGATCGCTGGTCCGATGCCGCCTTCTTCCGCTTCCGCGTCGTTTGCCGCGCCGGGAGTGTCCACAAGGGTCAGCACCGGGATCCCTAGGCGAGACGCTAGCCGGACAAGCCGTGCCGCGGTACGGAAACCCGCGGGACGCGTCGCGGTGCCGCATTGTGCTGCGTACGCGATCGTGCGGCCTTCTCGCCAGCCGAAGCCACACTGCACACCTTCATCGACGTGACCGGCACGGTCGCCTTGTACGTTCTCTCGCCAGTCGAAGTAGGCGTCGAGGTACTCGGGTGCGCGCGCTCGCGAAGAAGCGCGCGCCGCACGTACGGCGTCCCAACCGCTTTCGGGCAGCGCGGTTTTGCGAAGGGCATGGGGCGGGGGAGCGGGCTCTGTCGAGGGCGCAGCCAACAGCTGTAGCCAGCGCGCGAGTACGTCACCCAGCTCGTCTGTCGCAACGAGGCGGTCGACCTGACCCCACTCCAGCTTCGCTTCGACGGTGTACGCCTCTGCCGGAGACGTCGCTGGCCGTACGCGAGAGCCTGCGAAACCGACTTGCGCGTCTGGCAGTCCTAACACGACATCGGAACCAGCACCCAGCGTCGCCCAGCCGCCGCCAGTGGACGGATCGCGCAGAACGGAAATCTGCGGGACACCTGCCGCGCGTGCTTCCGCGGCGGCGCGCGCGATGCGCTGGAGCTGGGAAAGCGCGCGCATGCCGTGCTGCATCCGGCTGCCGCCAGTCGCGACCAGCGACACCACCGGCAGTCCACGCTCCTTCGCGTGGGCGAAGGCGGCTTCGACCCGGTCGCCGGTCTGCTGTCCGATCGAACCGCCGAGGAAGCCGAACTCCCAGGCGATCAGCACCGTGGGCACGTCACCGATCCGAGCCTCTCCGACGACCACCGATTCGGTCTCGCCGGTGCGCGTGGCGGCCGCGGCCCGGGACTCCGGATACCCCGGCCAGCCGAGCGGATCGTCCGCCGGAGTGTCCGCGAGGGACAGGTCGGTGAACCCCACGGAAATGCTGGCCAGCAGCTCGCGCGCAGTCGTCCTCATCCCAGCGCTCGCTTCATGACCTTGCCCATGTCGTTGCGCGGCAACGCGTCCAGGTACCGCACGACGCGCGGCCGCTTGTGCGGAGCGAGCAGTTTCGACACGTGGTCAGCGAGTTCCTCGACCGTCGGGCGCTCCCCGTCCGGCACGACCCACGCGACGATCCGCTCGCCGAGGTCGTCGTCCGGTTCGCCGGTCACCGCCACCTCGGCGACGTTCGGGTGTTCCAGCAGCGCGTTCTCGATCTCGCCCGCGCCGATCTTGTAGCCGCCGCTCTTGATCAGGTCGGTGGCCTTGCGGCCGACGATCCGGACGTACCCGTCGGGGTCGCGGGTGGCCATGTCGCCGGTGCGGAACCAGCCGCCGTCGAACGCGGCGGCCGTCGCGTCCGGCCGGTTGAGGTATTCGGTGAACAGATTCGGCCCGCGAACCTGGATCTCACCCACTGCCTCGGACTCGCTCACCTCGGCTCCGGACTCGTCCACCAGCCGCAGTTCGACCCCGGCGAGCGGGACGCCGACCGAACCCGGCTTGCGCTCGCCGTCGGCGCGGACGCTGGTGTTCATCAGGGTTTCGGTCATCCCGTAGCGCTCCACGACCTGCTGTCCGGTCGCGGCGGTGATCCGCTGGTGGTCGTGCACCGGCAGCGCGGCCGAACCGGACACCAGCAGTCGCGCGGATTTGAGCGCGCTGGCGAGGGCTTCGTCGGTCGCGACCGCTTCGGCGATCCGGTGGTACATCGTCGGGACGCCGAACAGCATCGTCGCGCCGTTCGCGAGTTCCTCGGTGACGCCTTCGAGGGAGAACCGGCCCAGGTGGCGGACTGAGCCGCCACGGCGCAGCGGGCCGAGGATGCCCAGGATCAGGCCGTGCACGTGGAACAGCGGCAGGCCGTGGACGAGGACGTCGTCAGCGGTCCATTGCCAGGCGTCCTCGAGCGCGTCGAGCGTGGTCGCGATCGAGCGGCGGGGGAGCACGACGCCCTTGGGCGGGCCGGTCGTGCCGGAGGTGTAGACGATGAACGCGGGTGCCTCGGCGTCCGGCTCGCTGGCCGGTGGCTTCCCGTTCCCCGCCAGCGGAATGTCGCGCCGCGGCAGGTCAAGCGTGGCAGGCAGTTCGACGCCGGGCTCGGCGAGCACCAGCGCGGGCTCGCTGTCGGCGAGGATGTGGCCGAGTTCGCGTTCGCCGATCTTGGGGTTGAGCGGCACCACCGGAACCCCGGCGAGCAGCGCGGCGACCACCGCGACGCTGGTGTGCAGCGTCGGCGTCGCCCACACCGCGACCCGGCGGTCAGACGGCAGTTCGGCGGCCAGCGCCCCGGCGACCGCGCCGAGCTCGGCGTAGGTGAGTTTTCGGTCGCCGAAGCGCAGCGCTTCCTTGCCGGATCCGGCGGCGACTGCGGGAAACAGCGGATCGGGCACTTTCGCGGACCTCCTGCGTCGCCGGCACCTGGAACCGCACCGTACCGCCTGGTGGCGGTCGCCACCTGCGACGCGATTCACAGATCTCCGATGACAGGGGTACCCAGGCTCAGGCGAGATTATCGAGCAGCGCGCGCACCCGTTCGACCATCGTTTCGTAGCGGGCCGGGGCGACGTTCACGTACCGCTCGCCGCCGTCGGTTTCGGAGAACGAGAACAGGTAGCGCCCGTGCTCGGTGTCGTAATACGTGCAGATGTCGCGCCCGCTGACCCGCCGCCCGCCGAGCCCGTCGCGGACCCCCGCGGCGATCTGGCCGCCGCCCATCCGCGGCAACGCGGCGACGTCCAGCAAATGCCGGACGTCCTGCCTCGCCGGACCGCCGTCGAGAGCCAGGTTCAGCGCGGATTCCGGCACCGATACCGCCTGCCCCTGCGCAGGACGGACGCGCGGCAACTCCCGGATCAAATCCTCAGCCAGCGCCTCGGGCCGGGCCGGACGCAACACCACGGTGCTGGTGGACGGCATGTGACAGGCCAGCACCGCGTCCTTGCCCAACGCCGCGACGACCAGCCGATACCGCCGATCCCGCCCGCTCTCGACGGTCGCCGACAACTCACTGGCCCCACGACACAACACGGTCATCGTCCGAGCGAACGTCTCGTCCAACCCGCCGCGGCCCCACACCCCTTGGTCGGCCATCGCGCTCACCGCCGCTTCGCGGTACGCCCGAGCCTCCTCCGGGTCGCGCCACAGCGGGTCGGGCGCGAGCGTTGCCGGGAGCGAAACCCCAGCCAGTTCCGCCGCGAGGGGCAGGCAGTCGGCCGGGAGCACCACCTCGCGGGCGAGCACGAGCATCGTCAGAGCCCGATCACCGGCGGAACCGCCTTGGGAAGATCCCCGATGAGCGCGGCGTCCGGGTCCTGCTCGACCAGGTAGTCGGCGGTCTCGTGGACGAGGTCCTCCTCGCCTTCGCCCTTCTGCCCGCGGCCGCCCATCGCGCCCATCCCCGGCGCACCCGCGCGCCCGTTGGCTCCGGACGCCGCTCCACCTCGGGCGGTGCCTTCGGCGTTGCTGAACGGACCGGTTCCTCGGCCGGAGTTGTTGCCCGGGTTGCTGCCGTTGCCGCCTGCGTTGCCGCTGCCCGGGCCGCCAAACGCGTTGCCGCTTCGGCCGCCCAGGTCGCCGCTTTGGAAGCCGGGCGCGTACAGATTGCTGCTGTTGCCGCCGTTGGGGCTGGCGGTGTTGGGGTTGCCGGTGTTGACCGACCAGGAGTTGGGATTGCCGGTGTTGGTGCTGGTCAGATCCGGCGGCACGTAACCGGAGGTCCGGGTGCCATCCGGCGGGTCGACGTGCGGCGGCACGTACCGCCCCGGCGTCTCCCGCGGGTCGTTGTGGGGCGGGTCGTTGTGCGGCGGGTCGTTGTGCGGCGGGTAAGGCCCCGGATCCCACCGGTGACCCCCCTCCGAAGGAGGCGTGACCCCCGGCGGCCCGGTGCGATCATTGGTGTGGTCGCGGTGGCTGGCGGTGTTGTCGGTGCTGCTGGTGTTGCCGGAGTCGCCTGAGACGTAGCCGCCCTCGGAGTAAGTGCCGCCGGGACCGCCCGGGGTGTAGTGCGTGGGGAGATGCGCCGTACCGGTGCCGCCGGGCTGGGTGATGGTGAAATCCCCGCCGGCGGAGGGGAGGGCCAGCTGCCCATATTGCGACGGGTCCGCCCAGCGAGCGGAGTTCTCCGTCGATTCCCCGTGATACGACTCGTAACTGCTGACGACCTCTTGCGCTTTTTTGTTCCACGCATCGATTTCGTCCGCGCGATTGGACAGAAAAGACAGGGGAGTGTCGCTGACCCAGTCGTCCGCCGGTTTGTCCCCCAGATCGCCGACGGACGCGATTTTGCTGCGCAGCCCGTCGAAGGAACCGCCCTGTCCCGAGTAGAGCGCCTGAGCCTGTGCGAGGTGCTGGCCACTGGTCTGGGACGCCTGAACCAGCGGTCCGGCCCCGACGTAAGCCCGGCCGGCGGCGTCGCCCTTCCAGTACTCGTCCATCGAGCTCTGAAGCTGCCGCATCTCGTTGGCGATCTCCTCGTGCTGAGCGGAGAGGGCCGCCGACTGGTCGGAACCGTGGAACATGCCGCTGGAACCCTTGCCCGATTTGACCAGGTGAACGATTTCCTGCGGGGTGAGGTTAGCCATCAAGCACCTGCCTTGAGAGTGGCGACGGCAGCGGCTGCTGTGTTTGCTGCCAGTGAGCACGGGTCGTGGTGAAGGGCGGACGTCGACGGGAGCCGCACGGAGGTTGTGAAGAGTTCGTCGTCTTTTCCGACGGCGAGTTGGCAGCCGCCGTGTTTCCGGTCGTCGAGGTCTTTGGCGCAGGCGATGACGGCGAGCGGAAGGAGACTCTCGGCTGGAGCGAAGGTGACCGGTTTTGCTGACTCAGGCCCACTGACCGCAGAGCTGTCGGCGTCGCGAATGCGGAGGACATCCACCACGATGTTGCTCGTCATCACGCACCGGCCTTGATCGTCGTGATGGCGGCCGCGGCCGTTTTGACTGCCAGCGAGCACGGATCCTGATAGAGAGGCGATTGTGGCTGGAGCAGGATCGAACTGGTGAAGGCTTCGTCGTCGGCGATCCCGACGATGGCCTGGCAGCCGCCACTTTTCCGGCTGTCGGTCGTTCCGGAAAGGACCGCCGGATAACCGTCGATCTCGGGGATCGCTTCGAAGTAGCCGGACTGGCTGTCCTGGTGTTGGTACGCGCTGGCCAAGCCGCCCTGGTGCGGGAGAAGACCGAGTCCGATCCGGTTGCCGTCGGCGTCGTACCAGCTGCAGATGGGTGCGACGGCGCCTGCGGCCTGGCGGTTGCGGACGGAGTTGATGAGCTGGGTTGCTTGGGCTTGGCTGAGCAAGGCACAGGGGTTCTGCTCGTATTTGGTCGCGTCGAGCGGGCTGGCCACCCGCGGCACGTTGCTCGCGGTGCTGGGCGGTGCCGCGGACGTCTCCGAGGTTGCCGGGGCTGGGGTGCCCGGGTTGGAAGAACAGGCAGTCACAGTGAGTAGCAGGAGCGCGCCTGCCGCAGCGTAAACGGTCGTCTTCACCCGGCTCATCCTTGCTTGCGCAGGCCGTCGGTGTTTGCGTGCTCCTGTTTTTCGTACTTGGCGATGGCGTCCTTCAGCTGATTCGCGTAGCCCTGTGCGTAGATCTGCTGCTGCTTGAGGCTTGCCATATACGCATCGGCGTGGCTGTCGGCGGCCTTCTTCTGCAGCGTGCTGGCCGGGTCCTCCGCGGGCTGTGGAAGACCCTTGAACTGATCGCCCAACTGCATCATGTCGCTGAGCTTGTCCGCGATCCCTTGCCACCTCGGTTGCAGTGCCTTCATCGCCGCGATGTCCATATTGAACCCGCCACCCGCCGCGGCTGCGTTGACCTTGGCGTCTTCGGCTGCGCGCTGCTGGTAGACGCGCACGCCATTGGAGTTCATCGCTTCGCCGAACTGCTTGTCCTGGCGGTCCCGCTTGGCCTGCTCTTCCGGATCGACGTACCCCGCGCGACCGTCCACCGGCTGGCTGTTGCTGGACGACTGCCCATTGCCCACGATGACGTTCCCCCTCGCTCCCGGCGGCATTGTCTCCGACTGCCGACGCTTTGACTGAGCTTAATCGGTCGAGGTTCCGCGTGCGGACAAAATCCCCCAAGCCGGGCAGGTGTCCGGAAGCCGCCAACCAGCACCCCGCCCACAGCCACCACGAAAGACAGCTTCGTCACGGAACGTATTCACCCTGCGCCCCGAAGACCGACCCCGCCCGCTCCCCGGTCTCCTTCGGACCAGAGCTATCCTGGGAAATCGTGCTGGTATTGGCGATCGACACGGCTACTCCGGCGGTAACGGCGGGCATCGTTGCCGTCGACGAGGCTGAGCTTGTCACCCGGGCGGATCGCGTCACGGTGGATCCTCGGGCGCACGGCGAGTTGATCGCCCCGCATGCGCTGGCTGCGGCGGAAGAGGCTGGGGTCACGCTGCGCGAGCTCGACGCGATTGTGTGCGGTGTCGGGCCAGGGCCTTTCACGGGACTGCGCGCTGGCATGGCCACGGCGGCTGCGTACGCGCACGCGCTCGGCATCCCGGCGTACCCGGTGTGCAGCCTCGACGCGATCGCGGCTGACGTGGTGCGGACGGAGAAGCCGTTTCTCGTCTTCACGGACGCGCGGCGCCGCGAGGTCTACTGGGCCGCGTACGACGCTTCGGGTGTGCGTACCGACGGTCCTCACGTACAGCGGCCCGCGGACGTCGAGACCGACATTCGGGTCGCGGCGGGCGACGGGGCGTTGCAGTACGCGGCGGCGGTGGGCGTGGTGCCGATCGAGCCGCGGTTTCCGTCGCCGGCTGGGTTGGTGAGTGTGGCGCGTACGGCGCTTCTCGAGCGTGCGCAGCCGGAGCCGTTGACGCCGCTGTACCTGCGTCGTCCGGACGCTGTCGAGCCGACGGCGCGCAAGAGGGTGACAGCACTGTGAAGCTCGACCAGTTGCGCCGCGCTGACGTCGCGAGGTGTGCGGAGATCGAGAAGATCCTCTTTCCCGGCGACGATCCGTGGAGTGCGCGCGCGTTCCATTCCGAGCTTGACCAGGGGCATTACTACCTGGCCGCGCGGTCGGACGACGGTGCCGAACTGCTCGGGTACGCGGGGCTCGCGGTGGTCGGGCGACGCGGGGATTACGAAGCGAGCGTCCACACGATCGGCGTGGTTCCGGAGGCGCAGGGGCAGGGCATCGGCAAGGCATTGCTGCGCGCACTGCTGACGCGCGCCGACGAGTTGCACGCGGCCGTGTTCCTTGAAGTGCGTACGGACAACGACCCGGCCGTGAAGCTGTATGAGGCGCACGGTTTTCAGAAACTCGGCATTCGGAAGCGGTATTACCAGCCGTCTGGTGCCGACGCGTTCACCATGGCCCGCCCGGCGCAGGCCCCGGCACGAGACGAGGTGGCCGGCTGATGGCGCGCGTCATCATGGGCATCGAAAGCTCCTGTGACGAGACTGGAGTCGGACTCGTCCGGCTTCACGACGACGGCACGGTGGAGCTGCTCGCCGACGAGGTCGCGTCCAGTGTGGACCAGCACGCGCGCTTCGGCGGGGTCGTGCCGGAGGTGGCCAGCCGCGCGCATCTCGAAGCGATGGTGCCGACGGCGGAGCGGGCGTTCGCGACAGCGGGACTGAAACTGTCCGATGTGGACGCGATCGCGGTGACGGCCGGGCCGGGGCTCGCGGGTGCGTTGCTGGTGGGCGTTTCGGCGGCGAAAGCGTATGCGACCGCACTGGATGTGCCGTTGTACGGCGTGAATCATCTCGCGGGGCACATCGCGGTGGACACGCTGCAGCACGGCCCATTGCCGAAGCCGGTGCTGGCCTTGCTGGTTTCCGGTGGACACACGCAACTGTTGCGGGTGGACGACATCGCGTCTAGCATCACCGAGCTTGGGTCCACTGTGGACGATGCAGCGGGCGAGGCGTACGACAAGGTCGCGCGTGTGCTGGACCTGCCGTATCCGGGTGGGCCGCCGATCGACAAGGCGGCCAAGCAGGGCGACCCGAAGGCGATCGCGTTCCCCCGCGGGATGACCGGACCGCGTGACGCGAAGTTCGACTTTTCCTTCTCTGGCTTGAAAACGGCGGTGGCGCGCTGGGTGGAGAACGCCGAGCGCACTGGCGGCGAAGTGCCGGTGAACGACGTCGCGGCGTCCTTTCAGGAGGCGGTCGCGGACGTGCTTACCGCGAAGGCGATCCGTGCCGCGCGCGAACAGAACATCGGCACGTTGGTGATTTCCGGTGGTGTGGCAGCGAATTCACGGCTGTCCGAGCTGGCGGCGGAGCGGTGCGCGGAAGCGGGCATCGAGCTTCGCGTGCCGCGGCCGAGGTTGTGCACGGACAACGGCGCGATGATCGCGGCGTTGGGGGCGCATGTGGTGGCAGCGGGCCGGGCTGTGGCACCGTTGGACTTTTCGGCGAACCCGGGGCTTCCGGTCAACGTTGTGTCCCTTTAGGACTCACGAGCGCTGCGGAGTCAACAGACAGCAGTGCCTCGATCGCCGAAGCGGACAGAGCTGCGGCGGAGCCATTGCCATACGGATTCGCGGACGCGGCAGCACTCAGCTCGCCGCGAAGGACGCGTGCGGCGGTATCGGTGATCAGCTCCGTGTCGGTGCCGACCAGCCAAGCGCAACCGGCTTCGACAGCTTCCGGGCGTTCCGTAGTGTCGCGCAGCACCAGCACCGGCGTGCCGAACGTCGGCGCTTCTTCTTGAATACCACCGGAATCCGTCAGCACGAGCGACGCCAACCGCAGTGCGCGCACGAGATCCGGATACTCCAACGGCTCCGTGACGGTCACTCGCGCGACGCCGCCCAGTACTTCTTCGACTTGTTCTCGCACAGCCGGATTCGGGTGCACCGGGAACAGCACCTGCACGCGTGGATGGGCATCGACGATCTGCCGCACGGCGGTCAGCGTGCGCGTCAACGGTTCGCCCCACGACTCGCGGCGGTGCGACGTAACCAGCACCAGCTGCTCGCCCGCTTCGGCGATTCCCATCTCCAGCAAGGCAAGCGCCGGATCGCGCGCCGGGAGATCGCGCGCGGCCACCGCGAGCACCGCGTCCACAACGGTGTTGCCAGTGCGCGTGATTCGCTCTGCCGGTACGCCTTCGGCCAGCAATGCCGCGCCCGCGGCTGCTGTCGGGACTAGGTGCAGCGCCGCGATCCGCGAGATCATCTGCCGCGTTCCCTCCTCGGGGAACGGCGATGCCAGATCGTGGGTACGCAGCCCGGCTTCGAGGTGCACCACCGGAATGCCAAGCCAGAACGCGGCGAGCGCACCGGCCAGCCCCGTGGTCGTGTCGCCTTGTACGACGAGCGCCGACGGCTGATACCGGCGCAGCGCGGCATCGAGCGCGGGCAGCAGGCCGGACACCAGTTCCGCCTGGGTGCCCGACACTCGCGGCGGCACGTCGAGCCACACGTCGATGCCGACTTCGAACGGGGCCAGCGCCTGTTCGACCATGCCCTGGTGCTGTCCGCTGTGCACGATGAGCGGGCGCAGCCCGGGCCGGGCGTCCAAGGCCAGTGCGAGCGGCGCGAGCTTCACTGCCTCCGGCCGAGTGCCGGCCAGCAACATCACGTCCAACGTTTCCACCCTTCGAGTGTCCCGGAAATCCGGGCTGCCGGCGGGATCACGCCGGCAGCCCGGATTCGTCAGCCGTCCAGGCGGGACAACCGCCGATTCCGCCGGCGGACGGCGATCAGCGCGACGATCCCGAGGATCACCAGCGCCACCCCGACCGCGAGCCACCAGCCGACATCGGCACCGGTGGCGGCGAGGGTGCCCACCCCGCCACCGGCGACGCCGACCCCGGCGCCAGGCATCTTGTACATCGGTCCATCACCTCACCGGGTCAGGCAGCCGAACGACGCCGGGTGAAGCGCAGGCCGACCGGCACCGCGACCGCGGCGACCACGCCGAAGCCGATCCACATGCCGGCGCCCGAGGCGAGCGGCATCGGCGGCGCGGCCGGGCCGCAGGTCGCCGACGACAGGATCACGTCGCCCGAACCGAGCGCGCCCAGCGCGTCGCCGCCGAGCAGCTTGAGGTGCAGGGCGTTGACGGTGAGGCTGCCGTCGCTGTTCTTGATCTGCTCGTTCAGGATCAGCGTCGCCACGTGCAGCGGGCCGACCTGGACTTTCAGCTCGGTGTTCGCCGCCGGGCTGGCGTCGACGTTGCCGAGGCTGCCGAGGTTCGCGCCGACCAGCGTGGTGCTGCCCTTGACGCCTTCCTGGGTCGCGGTGCAAACGGCTTCGACCGCCTTCGCGCCGACATTGCCGACGGCGGCCTTGAGCAGCGGCAGTCCGACGTCGGCGACGGACGCCTTCGCCGTGACCGCGCCGGAGTTGTCGTCGCGCACGGCGGACGTCTTGATCACGCCGGTGGTCAGCACGCCGGGCACGTTCGCGGAGACCGCGGTGCTTTCCGTCGGGCCGTTGGTGTTCGCGGCCGCGAGCGGGCCGAGATGCACCGCGGGCTGGCCGAGCAGCGTCACGTTGACGTCGACGCCGTAGGCCGACCCGTCGCCGGGAGCGGCGCTGGCCGGAGCTGCTCCGGCCAAGGCGATGCTCGCCACGACAGCGGCGAGCAGGCCGCCTCGTCGCACGAGGTGTCTCTTCACTGGTCCTCCGATTTTTCTCAGGGCGAGCCGCCGCGCGGACTAAACCCGCTGAGCAAGAGTCGGCACGCGGATCGGTTATCGGCGGACGTTTCCGAAATGGCACAGATTTTTCGCGCTATCACCACATCGGGTGATAAAAGTTTTGGTTTTCCCCAGGTCGCGTGAAGCATCACCCGAACGGAGTAGCAAGCATGAGCAAGAATATGCCGAAAGGTGCTCGGGCATCCCCGGAACGGGGCTGCTCGGCGAAGGGGCGGAAACCGCCGCGGACACGACCGTGGCTGCGGTTCCCCCGGTTCCGCTGGGTTTCTTCTCGAGAGGGTCGTCGTGACAGCAGTCAACGCGCCGGTGTCAGGCGCATCCCGGTTTCCGCAGCGTATGGCGGTGTTCGGGGTGCTCGCCGCGGGGGTGGTGCTGGTCCTCGTGGAGCGCGGGTACCGGGAGCTGGAAGTGCAACTGGCCGGTGCGATTCTCCGGGTCATCACCTCATCGGGGGTATATGTGGCCGGAAACCGCGAATCGGTCTACTTCGGGTTGTCTGGTGATACTCCATTCGGGTTACGGATGACTCCGGAATGCTCGTCGGTTTTCCTTTTGCTACCGCTGCTATTAGTCACCGCCGCACTTCTGTGGTTCCGGCCGCAGAATGCCCGGCGGCTCTTTTTCTCGCTGGGAATCGCCGCGATCGCGGTGGTTGTGGTTAATCAGTTACGGATTCTCACCATCGTCGGGCTGGTCAACGGGCTCGGCACCGACGAGGGCTACTACTGGGGCCACACCCTGCTCGGCTCGCTGGTCAGCGTCATCGGCGGGGCGATCTCGCTGGTGCTGTTCGTGTGGCTGGCGACGCGGAAGACGAGGGCCGAGAAGCGGGCCGCGGCGTGAGCGACTCCGGCTTGAAGATCCTGCTGTCGGTCACGCAGGCGTTCGCGCTCACCATGAGCGTCGCGTTCCTCGTGTACGTCGTGGTGATCGTCGTGCCGTACCTGCGCCGCAAACCCGCTCCGGTCGGCGATCCGGACGACTTCTCCTGGCACTTCTTCGTTCCGTGCCGCGACGAGGAGGTGGTGATCCGCGAGACGGTGAAGTACCTGCGCGGCACCTTCCGCCGCGCGCACGTGTGGGTCGTGGACGACGACTCCGACGACCGCACCGCCCGGGTCGTGCGTTCGGTGTGGCGGCGCAACGGCGGCTACGACGCGAATCTGCACCTCGTCGCGCGTCAGCGCCCGGAAGCCCGTACCGGCAAGGGGGACGCGCTCAACGCCGCCTACCGCGAGCTGGACGAGTGGCTCGGTCCCGACGCGGACCGGGACCGGGTGGTGGTCGTGGTGGTCGACGCGGACGGCCGCCCCGCGCCCAACTGTCTCGAAGTGTGCGCGGCGGACCACCTGTTCGGCGACGAAACCGTGGGGGCCGTACAGCTCGACGTCCGGATGAGCAATGCTCGCAGCCGTCCGCCCGGCCGGACCTGGTTCTCCCGCGCCTTCGGACTCAAGCTCGCTCAGTTGCAGGACCTGGAATTCCGTACCGCGATCGCGGCGATCCAGACGTCGCGCGGCTTCACCGGCACGATCTCCATGGGCGGCAACGGACAGTTCACCCGGCTGTCCGCATTGGACTCGATCGCCGGGGAGGAACTGGCCCCGTGGCGCGGTTCTCTGCTGGAGGACTTCGAACTCGGCGTGCACCTGCTCACCACGGGCTGGCGCACTGGGTTCACCCCGGATTCCTATGTGGCGCAGGAAGGTTTGTACAGTCTCCGCCGGTTCCTGGTGCAACGCACGCGCTGGGGGCAGGGGACTATGCAGTGCATGCGGTACCTGCGCCGGATCTGGGACTCGCCGCATCTGTCCACTTTGGGCGCCGCGGAGATGATGTACTACCTGGCGCAGCCGTGGATGCAGCTGCTCGGTTCGCTGCTGTACCCGGTGCCGTTCATCATGCTTCTCGTCACCACCGCGGGCGATCCAGGTCAGGTGTGGACGTGGTTCACCGGTGGCGCTTGGATTCTCTTCGCGATCTACGGTTCGTTCGGCCTGCTGCCGTTCGTCGTGTGGGGCCCGATCTATCAGATGAAATGCCTGCGCAGCAAGAACATCTTCCGCGGGCTCGGCATGGGCCTGCTGTACGCGGCGTACATCTACACCTTCTACATCACGTCCTGGCGTGCGCTGTTCCGGCTGGTGCGCGGTCGCAACGGCTGGGCCAAAACCCGGCGCAACACCGAGGCCAGCGCTGGCGTGAAGGTGGCTCTGGACGCGTGAATGCCCGGGCCGATGCTCCCGGCCCGGGCATTCAGCGAGCTGCGGTCAGGACGCCGGTTCGAGGTCGACGTCGTCGCGGCTGACGTACGCGACGCGGTGGCCGAGCTGGATTTCCACGTACTTCGCCTTGCCCTTGACGACCTTGTTGGTCGAGACGTCGAAGGACGACGAGTAGTACTCCGAGCCGGTCAGCCCGCCGACGGAGTACTTCTGTCCCGCGCCGAGCTGATACGGCAGCGGCTTGAGCTCCTGCACCGGAATGTCCTTCGGGTACGCCCCGGCCTCCGGATACGCGCTGCCGTAAACCGGCACCGTCGCTTTGCCCGCCTTGGGTGTCGCGACGAATCCGTCGGCCGGGTACGCGGCAGGTGCGTCGGCCGGGTTGCGGAACCAGCCCTTCTGGCCGAGGTACCAGATCGCGGTCCAGTCGCCGCGGGTGTCCGCGACGGCGTACTTCTGGCCGGTGGCGACGCGGCTGCCGATGTCCGAGACGTCCATCGTGGACGGATTCGGTCCGTGCATGCCCACATCGGACAGCAGCGGCGCGGATTCGCTCGGCTCGGTGTGCAGCACGACGGAGCCGGAATCCCGCTCCGGGCACGGGTTTCCGGACCCGATCTTGTCGCAGCCGGTGAACGCCGGACGGTTGGCGGAGAACTCCGGATCGATCAGGACGAGGCCGGAATCCGAATCGCCGTCGTGCTCCAGCGGGGCGCCGAGCAGGTCGAAGTAATGCGCCCAGTCCCAATACGGACCCGGGTCCCAGTGCATGCTCTTGATTCTGTCCGCGTTCGGGCCGGGCACGTTGTCGTGGCCGAGGATGTGCGCCCGGTCCAGCGGAACGCCGAAGCGGTGGGCGAGGTAGCGGACGAGCTTCGCGGACTGGCGGTACATCGCCTCGGTGAACCAGGTGCCCTGCGCGGCGAAGCCCTCGTGCTCGACGCCGAGGGATTTCGCGTTCACGTACCAGTTCCCGGCGTGCCAGCCGACGTCCTTGGTCGCCACGTGCTGGGCGACCTGGCCGTCCGAGGAACGGACCGTGTAGTGCCACGCGGTCTGGCCCGGCGTCTGGGCCTGCTTCATGACCGAGTCCCAGGTGCCCTCGGTGTCGTGGATGACGATGTAGTCGATCTTCTGGTCGTGCGGCCGGTCGGCCTTGTCGTAGTTGCCGTAGCTGTCGCCGATCTTCTGGAACGGCGCGGGCGCCGATTCGCAGGACATCGACCTCGGGCACTCGGTCGCCGGCGGCTGCCCGGCGCGCAGCCCGAGGCGGTCCGCTTGGGCGCGGTCCGGGGTGACGCCGGAGGTCGCGGCGAGCTTGACCGCCTGGCCGTCGTCGGTCGTACGCGCGACGCCGCTGTTGATGGTGGCGAAGACTTCGTCGGCGAAGGTGCGGGCGCCGGTGACGTCTTCGGAGCCGCTGTAGCGCGCGACGGCTCCGTACCAGTCCTTCGCGTTGTCGCTCTTGACGCCTAACTCTCGCTGGTAGTCGGCCAGCAGCGCCGCGCCGCCGCGAATGTTCGCTTCGGCGTCCGTACGGAGCTTCGCCGCGTCGGTGTGCAGTAGCTCGGCAGCCTTGTCGATGGTCTGGCTGCCAGGCGGGGGAGCGGACGGTTCGAGCGTCCGCAGCCGCAGGGTCGGACGCGAGTCGTCGCCGCGGGGGTCTTCGTCGGGGTTGTCGAATTCGCTGGTGCGCAATCCGGTGGTGCGGACGTCGGTGAGGTGCATCGGGCCGTATCCGGCGGCGGTGCTGGGAGCGCCGGAATGAGTGTCCCAGCGGGATTCGAGGTACGAGACGGCCAGCAAGACATCCACTGGGACGCCGAATTCGGAGGCGGCGTCGGCGAAGGTCCGCTGGCGGGCTTTGTTGGCGGGCTGTGCGGAGGCGGGCGCGGCGACCGCGATCGCGGCCAATGCCAGCAGCCCGGCGGTGGCGGCGGCCAGGCGCCACGGGAGTGAGCGGGGCATAGGAGGACTCCAGGGGTGAGATGCCTGTCTGTGCGGATCCAACCAGGTGCCGAGGGCGATTGGCGGGGTTTTTCCGCCGGACGGGAGCCGATCGGGCACGCAGCGGTGCCCTGGCCGCCGGTCGCCTGGTCGGGGCGCTCGCGCCGGACCGTGGAACAAACGGGCCGGTCAGCGGCTTCCACCTGGCGGATCGCCAGGTCCGGCGGACCCTCCTTGCGAAGCTGGCACTCACATGGCTAGAGTGCTAATCGAACGGCCCGGACACGCCCCGGCACCCGCGACGGCGGGGGTGGTATGAGCCGTAACCAGTCATCATGCCGACGCTTTCGACGACCGTGGAGGTCAACCCGGTGAGCGTGAACATCAAGCCGCTCGAGGACAAGATCGTTGTCCAGACGAGCGAGGCCGAGGAGACGACCGCTTCCGGCCTCGTCATCCCCGACACCGCCAAGGAGAAGCCCCAGGAGGGCAAGGTTCTGGCCGTGGGCCCGGGCCGCATCGACGACAAGGGCAACCGCGTTCCGCTGGACGTGGCTGTCGGCGACGTCGTCATCTACTCCAAGTACGGCGGCACCGAGGTCAAGTACAACGGCGAGGACTACCTGATCCTCTCCGCCCGCGACGTGCTGGCCGTCATCAACTGACGCGTCACTCGCAGCGCAAGGACGCCCCGGGCCCCGCACATGCCGGGGTGCGGGGCGTTTTGCGTCGCACGACAACCGAAAGGTAAGCGGAAAGCGTTATGCCCAAGCAGATCAGTTTCGACGAGGACGCTCGTCGCGCGCTCGAGCGCGGGGTGAACAAGCTCGCCGACGCGGTCAAGGTCACCCTCGGCCCGCGCGGTCGCCACGTCGTTCTCGACAAGAAGTTCGGCGGTCCGACGATCACTCTCGACGGCGTCACCGTCGCGCGCGAGGTCGAACTCGACGACCCGTTCGAGAACCTCGGCGCGCAGCTCGCCAAGAGCGTCGCCACCAAGACCAACGACGTCGCCGGCGACGGAACCACCACCGCCACGGTGCTGGCCCAGTCGCTGGTCAAGCACGGCCTGCGCAACGTCGCCGCCGGCGCCAACCCGACCGCGGTCGGCAAGGGCATCGAAGCGGCCGCGGAGAAGGTCGTCGAGGTCCTCAAGGCCAAGGCCACCCCGGTCAAGGGCCGCGACAACATCGCCCAGGTCGGCACCGTCACCTCGCGGGACGCGGCGATCGGCGCGCTGCTCGGCGAGGCCGTCGAGCGCGTGGGCGAGGACGGCGTGATCACCATCGAGGAGTCGTCCACGCTGGCGACCGACCTCGTGATCACCGAGGGCGTCCAGTTCGACAAGGGCTTCCTGTCGGCGCACTTCGCGACCAGCCCGGAGGACCAGAAGGCGATCCTCGAGGACGCCTACGTCCTGCTGCACCGCGAGAAGATCTCGGCGCTGGCCGACCTGCTCCCGGTGCTGGAGAAGGTCGTCGAGGCGAAGAAGCCGCTGCTCATCATCGCCGAGGACGTCGACGGCGAGGCGCTGTCCACCCTCGTGGTGAACTCGCTGCGCAAGACGATCACCGCGGTCGCGGTCAAGGCCCCGTTCTTCGGCGACCGCCGCAAGGCGTTCCTGGACGACCTCGCGGTCGTCACCGGCGGCGAGGTCATCTCCGCGGAGATCGGCCGCAAGCTGTCCGAGGTCGACCTCGGCTCGCTGGGCAAGGCCCGCCGGGTCGTCGTCACCAAGGACGACACGACGATCGTCGACGGCGCGGGCACCAAGGACGCCATCGCCGCGCGGACCGCGCAGATCCGCAAGGAGATCGAGACCACCGACTCCGACTGGGACCGCGAAAAGCTGCAGGAGCGGCTCGCGAAGCTCGGCGGCGGCGTGGCCGTGATCAAGGTCGGCGCGGCCACCGAGACCGAGCTGAACGAGCGCAAGCACCGCATCGAGGACGCCGTGGCTTCGACCAAGGCGGCCGTCGAGGAGGGCATCCTGCCCGGCGGTGGTTCGGCGCTGGTGCACGCGGTCAAGGAATTGGCAGGGCTCGAGTCCGAGTTCTCCGGTGACGAGGCCACCGGCGTGCGCATCGTCCGCGACGCGCTCACCGCCCCGCTGTTCTGGATCGCGACGAACGCGGGCCACGAGGGCGCGGTCATCGTGAACAAGGTCCAGGAGCAGGGCTGGGGCCAGGGCTTCAACGCCGCCACCGGCGAACTGACCGACCTGATCGCGGCCGGCATCGTCGACCCGGTCAAGGTGACCCGCTCGGCCGTCGCGAACGCGGCGTCCATCGCCCGGCTCGTGCTCACCACGGAAAGCTCCGTGGTCGAGAAGCCGGCCGAAGAGGAGCCGGAGGCCGCTGGCCACGGGCACTCGCACTGACGCGGTTTTGTTTTGGCGGGGCGGCACTCCCTTGGGGGTGCCGCCCCGCTTCGCGTTGGTTCCGTTTGGTGGTTGCGCCGCTTCGCGTGGGCCCCGCTTCGCGTCCGCGCCGTCACGCGTCGGGTCCGCTTGGCGTCGGCCCGTCACGCGTCGACTCCGCTTCGCGTCGGCCCGTCACGCGTCGGCTCCGTTTGGGTCGGCTCCGCTTGGCGTCGGCCCGTTTGAAGTCGGACTCGCTTTACGTTGTGCCGTCGAGCTTCCGCGGCTCGCTAGCGACTGCGCGGACTCCTCCCCTTCCAGTGCCGAACGTTGCTCTCCACAACTCCGCATCGCTGTGGACAACTGCGGTCGAGAACCGGGTTCAGGGGTGCGGGGCCGATAGAATGGGGCTGGGGCGTCCCCCCGTGGAGGGTGGGGGCTGGGCCGGTCAGGCCGTGAACCCGCCGTCCACCGTGATCGACGTCCCCGTCAGGTACCGGCCGTCCGGTCCAGCCAGATAGGCCACCGCCGCGGCGATGTCCGACGGATTTCCGTAGTGTCCCAACGCGATATGTGCCAGCTGGTCGCCGGAATGCGGGCCGTCCGCCGGGTTCATCTCCGTGTCCGTCGAGCCCGGGTGGACCACCATCGCGGTGATCCCGCGCGCCCCCAGATCGCGCGCGAGCCCCTTGGTCATTCCGACCAGCGCCGCCTTGCTCGCTGAGTACAGGCTCAATCCGACGAACGGCGTGCGTTCCGCCAGATCGCTGCCGATCGACACGATCCGGCCGCCCGGCTTCATGTGCCGCACCGCTGCCCCGGCCGCGACCAGCGGGGCTTTCACGTGGATCGCCAGCGTGCGGTCGATCGTCTCCGGCGTCAGTTCGTCGACCGGTGCGGCCGGGAACACCCCGGCGTTGTTCACCAGCACGTCCAGTCCGCCCAGTTCGGCCGCGGTCTGGTCGACCGCGCTGGTCACGGCTGCCGCGTCGGCGACGTCTGCCTGCAGAGCCAGCCCGCGACGGCCGAGCTTTTCGATGGACGCGACCACGTCCGCCGCCCGGTCCGCGGCGCGTTCGTAGGTGATCGCGACGTCCGCGCCTTCCTCGGCCAGCCGGAGTGCGATCGCCGCGCCGATCCCGCGGCTTCCGCCGGTGACCAGTGCGACCTTGCCGTCCAAGGTGCCCATGCCCCCACCTCTTTCTGTAGTGATGACTAAATAAATAGCTGCGTACGATGGGCGGAGTCAAGACTTCTGTATCGCTCACTAAAGAAGGTGGTTCATGTCACCCCGCGGCCGTCCGCGCGCGTTCGACCGCGAGCACGCGCTCACCCAGGCGATGCTGGTGTTCTGGGAGCGCGGCTACGAGGGTGCGTCGCTGACGGAGCTGACCGAGGCGATGGGGATCAAGCCGCCGAGTCTGTACGCGGCCTTCGGGGATAAGGAAGCGCTGTTCCGCGAAGCGATCGAGCACTACAAGTCCATGTACGGGCAGTACACGACGCGCGCGTTGACCGAAGAGCCGACAGCGCGCGTGGCGGTCGAAGCGCTGCTTCGCAACAACGCTTGCGCGTACGTGGAACCTGGTCACCCCAAGGGCTGCATGGTGGTTCTCGCGGCTACCAACTGCACGCCAGCGAATGCGTCCGTGTGGGAATTCCTCGCCGCTTCGCGCGACGACGTGCGAAGCCAGCTTTGCGCGCGCCTTCGCCGCGGCGTGGAAGAAGGCGACCTATCGGCCACTGTGGACACTGATGCGCTCGGCGCGCTTTACGCGACTGTCTTTTATGGACTGACTGTGCAGGCGCGCGACGGCGTCAGTCTCGACTCGATGATGGCCGCGATCGACCTCGCGCTCTCACTGTGGCCAGGAAACGGCGGAGGGGCGGAGTCCACTGTGGACACCGCCCCTTCCGCGCCGGGATGAAAGTCAGATGTGCGCCATGGTCAACGCGCGTTTGTCCTGTTTGATGATGTGGTCTCGTTCCGATTCGGACAGTCCGCCCCAGATGCCGTAGGGCTCGTGCACGGCGAGCGCGTGCTTGCGGCACATCTCCAGTACCGGGCACGACAGGCAGATCGCCTTGGCCCTGGCCTCGCGTCGCGCCCTCGCCGGTCCCCGCTCTCCGTCCGGGTGGAAGAAGGATCCGCTGTCCATCCCCCGGCACGACCCCTCCAGCTGCCAGTCCCACATGTCTGCGTTGGGGCCGGGGAGCCTGCGCGTGTCTGCCATCCTGACCGCCTCCGTCATCCGGTCGATGCCATTAGCTGCTCTGCTGTGGTGCCGATACTCCATTCGGTGCAACGGCGGTAACGTTAGAAGCGCGCCAATAGTTGTTCAATAGATCGGCGGCGATTCAGCCGTTAGGCATCCCCCAGATGTGTGAGCAGGGCTTTTGGCTCGGGTTGCCGCGACCGCGAACGAGCTGGATATTGACCGGGTGGGATCCGGATCAGGCGATGGAGAACCCACCCTGCCGGTGGCCTCGGTCGCCCGTCGGCTCGGTGTCGCGCCGTCCACCCTTCGTACGTGGGACCGCCGCTACGGTCTCGGCCCCAGCCGCCACACTGACGGCAGGCATCGCCGCTACGGCAGCTCTGACATCGGCCGTCTCGAACTTATGCAGCGCGCGCTCCTTCGCGGCGCTTCGACAGCGGAGGCCGCGCAGTACGCGTTAGAGCAGATGCCGCGCGCGGACTTCGTGCCAGCGCCCGCGGAGCCCGTTGAAGCGACGGAGACGAAGGCAGCGGCTGACGACGTCGAAGTCCCTTCGCGGCTCGCGCGCCGGCTGAGTACTGCTGCGTTGGCTATGGACGTCGGCGCGGTACAGCGAATGCTTGTCGACGCTATTTGCGAGCTAGGCGTGCTCCAGGCGTGGTCGGGCGTGATCGACCCAGTTCTCACCGCGCTCGGCGCGCGGTGGCGAGGCGTGCACGCGGGCGCGGAAGTGGAGTACTTGCTCGCTGAGTGCGTGTACGCGGCATTAGTGCGTGCGACGCCGGTTTTCGACGAGCCCCGCAACCAACGGCCGGTCCTTCTCGCGTGCGTGCCGGACGAACGGGACAACATGCCGGTGTACGCGCTCGCGGCCGCTCTCGCGGGACGACGGATCGGCGCACAGCTCTTCGGCATCGCGCTGCCGCAGGAAGTACTGGCGGTCGCGGTACGGCGAAGCGCGCCCGCCGCGGTCGTGCTGTGGGCGAATCGCGCGAACGCCGACCCTCGGCTTTTCGCGCGCGTGTCTCGCGGGCGGCAGCGGACCCGGCTGTTCGCCTGCGGTCCTGGCTGGGATCCGGCGTCGCTGCCACCGAAAGTCGAGCTGCTGACGGATCTTTCCGCGGCGGCCGACCGCGTGGAGCACGTTCTTGTCGGTGCTCCACGCTAGAAAGGTCAGGTGGACGAAGAAGCGCTGGCGGCCCTCGCGTTCGGCCCGGATGCCGGATCGGCGGACCCGATACCTCGCGACGGCTCGCCAAGGCAACGCCTCCTGGCGGCGATCGTGCTGGGCGCCCGCGGCCGGTACGCGGCGGCCGCCGAGCTGCTCGACCCGCTCCGGCGCGGCCGGGATCCGCTGACGGCCTCGCTGGCGGCAAGCACGCTCGCGTCGCACCGGCGGCAGCTCGGCGCGCATGTGGTGGCACGGAAGCTGGACGGGGAGGCGCTGCTGGCGGTCGGCTTGCAGGGGGTGGGAGCTTTCGGGTCTACGGCGCTGACGTCGGGCCTGCCTGCGACTGCGAGCCTCAGCGCGTCCGGTTCGGCCGCCTCGGAAGATCCGCGCGAACTGGATCTCCGGGGTGCGCGAGTCGACGCTGTTTCGTCTCGTTCCGCCCAACCGCGTCGGGCGGTGCCCGGCCTCGCCGCCGAGGACCCGCGCGGATCGGGTCTCGGGGGTGCGAGGGCTGACGTTGATTCGTCTCGTTCCGCCCGAGCGCGCCCGGCAGCGCTCAGCCCGGCCGCCGAAGACCCGCACGGATCGGGCCTCCGGGGTGCGCGGGCCGACGTTGATTCGTCCCATTCCGTCCAACCGTCCCGGGCGGTGCGCAGCCCCGCCGCCGAGGATCCGCAGGGATCGGGTCTCCGGGGTGCGGGGGCCGAGGCTGCTTCGTCTCGTTCTGGCCGAGCGCGCCCGGCGGCGCCCAGCCTCGCCGCCGAGGACTCGCAGGGATCGGGCCTCCGAGGCACGAGGGCTGACGTTGGTTCATCCCGTTCCGCCCAAGCACGCCCGCCATCACCCAGCCCCGCCACCGAAGACCCCCACGGACTCGACCTCCCAGGCGCGCGAGCCGACGCCCTCCTCGGCCTAGCCGCCGACAACCTCGCCCTCGGCCGCATCTCCGCTGCCCGTCGCTTAGCCGTCCGCGCCGCGCAAGCCGACCGGCGGTGGCGGGCGACCGTCCGGGGCGGCTGGGTGGGCGCTGAGATCGAACTCGCCGACGGACAGCCCGGCGCGGCCGTCGCCCCGGCTCGGCTCGCCTACGAGACCGCCGTCGCCCGGGGCGCTCGGCGACACACCGTTAAGTCCGGCATCGTCCTCGGCGTCGCCCTGCTCGCCGCCGGACAGGACGGCGCGCGGGAACTCCTCGTCGCAGCCGCCGAAGACGCGGAAAAACATGAACTCAATTCACTTAGCTGGGTGGCGGACCGCGTCGCCGCTGACGTGGACCACGACCGGGCCGAGGAGTATCGATTCAGGAGTCGCCAGGTGTTGCACGCAGTGTTACGGCACGCGGATCCTTGCGTGATGCGTATCGCACACGAATCGCCGTGGGTGCCCGTCGGACCCGGGTAGGCCTGCGGGAACGGGCGTTCCGGCATCCGGGCTAAGAAACTTCAAAAAAAGCCACCGGATCGTGTCAAGGTTCGGGCTAAAGCGTCCGATAGGGGAAGTGGAATGTCACCCGGCTGCAGGAAGGAAACCCCGTGACGACGGTCTTGATCTGCGACGACCGACGCAGTGTCCGCGAAGGGCTCACCCGTGTGATGTCCGCGGTGCCTGGGGTCAGTCGCATCGACTGCGTAGCGCACGGTGACGAGCTGCTGGCCCGGTACACCCGTCAGCCGGTCGACGTCGTGCTGGTCGGAACGCAACGCGCGGTCCCGACAGGCGTCGAGGCCACCCGCCGGCTCGTCTCCGCGAACCCCCAGGCGAACGTCATCGTCTTCGGAGCCCCGGACGACGCGGGCAGCATCGCGGCCGCCATCGCCGGCGGAGCCCGCGGCTACCTGCGCTGGGACGCTTCGCGCCCCGAGCTGGTCGCCGCGCTGGCGCACACCCTGGCCAGCACCTCGGTGCCCGCGCCGCGGCAGCCGTCCGACCCGGGCGTGCAGCTCACCGAGCGCGAGCTGCAGGTGCTGCGCGGCATGAGCCAGGGCAAGAGCAACGGCCAGATCGGCCGTGAGCTGTACCTCTCCGAAGACACGGTCAAGACGCACGCGCGGCGGCTGTTCCGCAAGCTCGGCGTCCGCGACCGCGCGCAGGCCGTCGCGCACGGCTTCCGTCGCGGTCTCGTGTCCTGACCGAGGCCGAGCAGGCCAATACGGGACTTCCGATCCGATTCCCGCGGTGACGAACGGGCCAGGGCAGCCAAGCCCTGGCCCGTACCTGTTGTCCTGGCCCCTGCTCTCGTGCCTCGCCCGCGTCCCCACCGCGTGACGGCACTGCCCCACCCCGTCTGCCTGCGACAATCGCCGCCGCGCCGCGTCCGGCGCGCCGGTCACCACCTCTGGCGGTTGTCTGGTAGGACTCCGACGGTACGGTAGCTGTGACCGGCGCAGGACGGGGACGACCACGCGCCGGATTCTTTGCACGCCTACACGTAACGCTGGGACTGTTGTCTGCGATGGCCACTGTGGGGGATGGACTGGACGAGCCGGTCGCCGCCGCTGTCGAGGGAGACCCTCAGGCAGTCGAGCGGTTGCTGGCCGCCATTCGTCCCCTTGTGGTGCGGTATTGCCGCGCCAGGGTAGGCAGGCAGGAGCGTTCGTTCGCTTCGGCAGACGACGTTGCGCAGGAGGTGTGTCTCGCGGTGCTTACGGCCCTGCCTTCGTACCGTGACCAGGGACGCCCTTTTCTGGCGTTCGTCTACGGAATCGCCCAGCACAAGGTCGCTGACGCGCATCGCGCCGCGGCCCGCAACCGGGCGGAGCCGGTCGCCGAGATCCCCGACGAGATCGAGGGCGGCGTCGGCCCGGAGCAACGTGCCCTGCAGGGTGAGCTGAACGAGCGGATGGCGCAGTTGCTGCAAGTGCTGCCGGACAAACAGCGGGAAATCGTCGTTCTGCGGGTCGTGGTCGGGCTGTCGGCGGAGGAGACGGCGGAAGCCGTCGGTTCCACCCCGGGTGCCGTCCGCGTCGCCCAGCACCGGGCACTCGCCCGGCTGCGCAAGGTGCTTGCCGCCGAGGAGGTGATCTGAGTGACCGATCGCGAAGACCGGGACAGAGACCTGTCACCTTCCGCCCAGGCCAGCGGCCTGACCGGGTACGAAGCGGAAGCCGACGGCGACCTCACGGCCATCCAGGCCGACGACGCGCTCCTCGACGCGCTCGGCGGGACCGATCCGGCTGTCGCCGACGGGCTCGGAGACCAGGAACTGAACGCGCTGCTGCTCGCGTGGCGCCGCGACATCGACAGCGAGCCGCTCGCCGAGCTGGTCGACGTCGACACCGCGGTCACCACGGTGAAGACCGCCACGCTGGCGCGCAAATACCAGAACCGCGGCCGCCGTCGCCGCTATCTCGTGCCGGTGGCCGCCGCGTGCGCCGCCGCCGCGATCGCCTTCACCGGCACCGGGCTCGCCGCCCGGGACGCCCAGCCCGGCGACACGCTGTGGGGCCTCACGAAGGTGCTTTACGCCGACCACGCCCGCTCCGTCGAGGCCGCCGCCGCGGCGAAGCTCGACCTGGAGAAGGCGAATCTGGCGCTGGCCGACAACCGGCTCGCGGACGCCCGGCGCGCGCTCGCTGACGCGCAGGCCGCGCTCACCCAGGTCACCGACGCGGACAACCGCAACCAGCTTTTGCAGCAGCACCACGAGCTGGCCGCTCAGCTCGGCCAGCCGACGGCTCCGCCCACGGGCCAGCCGGCGTCGACGCCGCCCGCCGTTCCGCCGGTGCACGCCCCGGCCAGCAGCGCGGCCCCGCCGCCCGGCCAGTCGACCTCGCTGCCGGGCACCGGTGGCGGGCACACCAATCCTCCGCCGGTCTCGTCGGTGACCCCGCTGCCGCCGGAGACGTCCACGCCGAGTTCGCCGCCGCCATCGCCGAGCGCCACTCCGAACGATCCGGGCAGCAGCCCGCGCAACGAGTCGTCGCAAGGGGTGCAGACCCCGAACGGCACCAGCGGCTCATAGGTTTCGCGAAGGTCCCGGCACGCACAGTGCCGGGGCCTTTTTCGTCGTCGACGGGGGAGGCGCGGTGCTGGTTTTCGGGGAGCCCTACGAGACCGCCAGCGGGACGGTGCTGGTCACGGTCACGCGGCAAGGCCGTCGAGGCGGACCGGGGCGTGCGGTCGGGCTGTACACGATCAACGCGGACGGCGTGACCTGGACGCCCGCGGTCGATGAGGGCCGGATCGCGCTGGTCGGGGCCTGCACCGGGCTCGTGGCGGCGGCGTTCGCGACCCTGGCCGTCCTGCGCCGTCCGCCGTGGCCGGACCTGACCGAGCGGGCGATGATCGCCCAGGCGGCGAGCGCGAAGTACCGCCGCTGAACTGGGTTGTCCACAAGTCGACACGACTGTGGACAACCCTTGTGGACAACCTGCGGGCACACGAAGAAGGCCCTGGTGGCCAACCTCACCAGGACCTTCTTTTCAGGCTGTGCGGGACCGAAAGAGTCAGTACGCGCTTTCGTTAGCGGTGACGCCGTCCGCGAACCCGCGGCAGTAGTCCCAGCTCACGTAATCGGTCGGGTTCGGGTCGAAGGCCGGCTCGTGCGGGCGCATCCGGCCGTCGGACAGCAGCTGTTCGAGGCTCGCGCGCAGCAGCGTCCAGTCGTGGTAGTGGGGCTCGTCGCACTCGCCGCAGTCGACCACGATGCCGCGAACCCCGCGAGGCTCCAGCAGAGCCTGGTACACGGCGAGGTCGGACAGGTCGGCCAGCAGCTCGGTGCGCTCGTCCGCGCTGATCGGCTCTTCCAGGTGGTCGTCGGGGTCGGGGATGGCCCGGGCCGGATCGTCCGGGTCGTCCGCGAACGGATCGGGGGGCAACACATCGTGCGGCACGCCTGCACGCTACCCGCCGGGCCACCCGCCCGGGCCAGGACCCCGGCCCGGATATCATGAGGGGAAGGCCTGAGCACCCTCGGCCCACGCCCGGCACCGCTGCCCGCGACTCCAGCCCACTCCCGCCAGGAAGGCCCTTCGCCCCTCATGACCAGCGAAAGCATCACCCCCGCAGTGCCCAGCAAGTTCGCGATGCTCGGCTTGACCTTCGACGACGTGCTGCTGCTGCCGGCGGAATCCGACGTGGTGCCCAGCGGCGTGGACACGAGCACCCGGCTCACCCGCAACATCAAGCTCAACATCCCGCTGGTCTCCGCGGCGATGGACACGGTCACCGAGGCGCGGATGGCGATCGCCATGGCCCGCCAGGGCGGCATCGGCGTGCTGCAGCGCAACCTGCCGATCGAGGAGCAGGCGGCGGCGGTCGAGGTCGTGAAGCGGTCCGAGGCGGGCATGGTCACCGACCCGGTCACCTGCTCCCCGGACGACACCCTGGCCGAGGTCGACGCGCTGTGCGCGCGGTTCCGGATCTCCGGCGTCCCGGTCACCGACGCCTCCGGCGCGCTCGTGGGCATCATCACCAACCGCGACATGCGGTTCGAGGTCGACCACACGCGGCTGGTGAGCGAGGTCATGACGCGGGCGCCGCTGGTGACCGCTCAGGTGGGCGTGACCGCGGAGGCCGCGCTGGGGCTGCTGCGCAGGCACAAGATCGAGAAGCTGCCGATCGTCGACGGCGCGGGCAAGCTGCGCGGCCTGATCACGGTCAAGGACTTCGTGAAGACCGAGCAGTACCCGCGGGCGTCGAAGGATCCGGACGGCCGCCTCATCGTCGGCGCCGCGGTCGGCGTGGGCCCGGACGGGCACAAGCGCGCGATGGCTTTGGCCGAGGCCGGGGTGGACGTGCTGATGGTCGACACGGCGCACGGCCACTCGCGCGCGGTCGTGGACACCGTGCGGCTGCTGAAAAAGGAACTGGGCGACACCGTCGACATCGTCGGCGGCAACGTCGCGACGCGGGCCGGAGCGCAGGCGCTGGTGGACGCGGGCGTGGACGGCGTGAAGGTCGGCGTGGGCCCGGGCTCGATCTGCACCACCCGGATCGTCGCGGGCGTGGGCGTGCCGCAGATCTCCGCGATCTACGAGGCCGACCAGGCTTGCCGCCCGGCGGGCATCCCGGTGATCGGCGACGGCGGCATCCAGTACTCCGGCGACATCGCGAAGGCCATCGCCGCGGGCGCGTCCTCGGTCATGCTCGGCAGCCTGCTCGCCGGCACCGCCGAGTCGCCGGGCGACCTGATCCTGGTCAACGGCAAGCAGTTCAAGGTCTACCGCGGCATGGGTTCGCTCGGCGCGATGCAGTCGCGCGGCGAGGGGAAGTCGTACTCCAAGGACCGCTACGCCCAGGACGACGTGCTCAACGAGGACAAGCTGGTTCCGGAGGGCATCGAGGGCCGGATCCCGTTCCGCGGCCCGCTGTCGAACGTCGTCCACCAGCTCGTCGGCGGCCTGCGCGCGGGCATGGGCTACGCGGGCGCGGAGACGATCGCCGCGATGCAGGAGGCGCAGCTGGTCCGGATCACCGCGGCCGGGCTCAAGGAAAGCCACCCGCACGACATCACGATGACCGTCGAGGCCCCGAACTACACGACCCGCTGATCGACCCGATCCGCTCTGTTCGCCCGCTCCGCCTTCCCGCCACACTGGATCTCCAGGTGACGGCGAGGGGAGCGGGCGAATGCGGTTTTCCCGGCGGTTCGTGCTGACGGCGGCTGTGGCGATGGTGCTCGGCGGAGGGGTCGCTTCCGCGGCGACGACCGATTCGCCGGACAGTTCGCTGTGGAAACGCACCGAGCTGTACTTCGGCACCGCGAAGCCCGGCGGCGGCGAGGTCAGCGAGAAGGAGTTCGCGGACTTCTCGGCGAAGGACATCACGCCGCGTTTCCCGGACGGTTTCACCCAGCTCGAGGGCACCGGTCAATGGCGGTCCGGCACCGGCGCGGTCGTCCGGGAGCATTCGATCGTGCTCGTGGTGCTGTATCCGCCGACGAACCAGTACGCGAACGCCGATCTCGAACAAATCCGCACCGACTACAAGCATTTGTTCGATCAGGAATCCGTGCTGCGGACCGATTCCACCGCGCGCGTTTCGTTCTGAGCGCGATTCCATCCGAGCAGCAGCAACGGCGTCGCCAGCATCAACGCGCCCGCCAGCCCGAGTGCGCCGCGCGTGCCCAGCCACGTCGCCACCAAGCCCCACACCAGCGTCAGTCCGGCGGTGCTGGCGCTGCCGCTGATCCGCCACGCGGACAACATCCGGCTCACGTACCCGTCTTCGGTTTCCTCCAGCCGGTACGTCGCGATGACTGTGCTGTACGCCGCCGAGCAGACAATCAGGCCGAACTCCACCGCCATCACCCAGAGCAGGCCGCCGATCCCTGGCGGCACGAAAGCCAGCAGCACAACCCAAAACGTCCGAATCGTGGCGAGGAGCGGCAGCAGCCGCACCTGGCCGTAACGCGGCACCAGGCGACGGGCGAGCCGCGAGCCGACCAGGCCGCCGAGGCACGGGACGCCGAACGCGAGCCCGTACTGCCAGGTCGGCAGGCCGAGTTCGCCGAGCAGCAGCACCGCCAGCACTGGCGAGGTGGCCATGATCAGGCCGTTGACCACGCAGCTGTTGAGGAACAGCATCCGCAGCCGCGCGTGCCGGAAGACATAGCGCCAGCCTTCGATCAGGTCCGCGGCGCGGAAGGCGGCGGGGCGGGCAGGTTGGGGCTCGCGGGTGCGGATGGTCGAGAGCGAGAGGGCGGACAGCAGGTAGCTGACGGCGTCCAGGAGCACTGTGGCCAGCGGGCCGAAAAACCCGATCGCCGCGCCGCCTGCCGGTGGTCCGACCGCGGTCGCGGTCCAGAGCGTGGTCTCGAAGCGGCCGTTGGCGGTGAGCAGGTCTGGACCAGTCGCGAGTGATTTCAGATACGCGCCGCTCGCCGAGGTGAACGCGATGTTCGCCGCGGCCACGAGCACCGACACCACCACGAGCTGGGCGAACGTCAGCAGGTCGAGCAAGTACGCGGGCAGTAGCGTGAGCAGGGCGGCGAACCGGACGAGGTCCATCGCGATCAGCACCGGCCGCTTCCGGCGGAATTCCACCCACGGGCCGAGCGGGAGCGCGGCCAGCGAGCCCGCCGCCAGCCCGGCTCCGGCCAGCAGCGATACCTCCGCGGCGCTGCTGTGCAGCACCCGTACCGCGACGATCGAGAAGGCGTCGAGGGCGAAGTAGGTGCCCGCGGTGCTGACCGCGTACGCCAGCCACAGCCGGTGAAAGTCCTTGCCCAGCGCCAAATCCGTCCCCCTCGTTCAGCCGGGGAGCCAACCACCCGCCCGCGCCGGTGGCAAACAACCGCGCGCACAACCGGTGGTTGTCGCCACCGCAACGGTCCCCCGCGCGCAGGTCACCCGTGCCGACTCGCGACAATGGACCGCGAAGGCGTCAGGCGCGAGAAGGGACATCACGTGCGGGATCTGGTCGAGATCGGCATGGGCCGCACCGCGCGGCGGGCGTATGACCTCGATGACGTGGAAATCGTGCCGTCGCGGCGGACGCGGTCCTCGTCGGTGGTGTCCACTGCCTGGCAGATCGACGCCTACCGGTTTGACCTGCCGCTGGTCACTCACCCGACGGACGCGATCGTTTCGCCGGGGACCGCGGTGGCGATCGGCGAACTGGGCGGTCTCGGCGTGCTCAACGCCGAAGGGCTGTGGGCCCGGCACGCGAACGTCGAAGAGGCGATCTTCCGGCTGGTCCGCGCGGCCGAGGACAGCGACGACCCGGCCGCGGTCGTGCGCGAGCTGCAGGAGCTGCACGCCGCGCCGATCCGGCTCGACCTGCTGACCGAGGCGATCAAGACGGTCCGCGAATCCGGAGTGACGGTGGCCGCGCGGGTCAGCCCGCAGCACGCCGCCGAGCTGACGCCGGACCTGATCGCCGCGGGCGTCGAGATCCTGGTCGTGCAGGGCACGATCATCTCCGCCGAGCACGTGCAGCGCGACGCGGAACCGCTCAACCTCAAGGAGTTCATCGGCCGCCTCGACGTGCCGGTGATCGCCGGCGGCGTGAGCGACTACCGCACGGCCATGCACCTGATGCGCACCGGCGCGGCGGGCGTCATCGTCGGCCACGGCTACACCGAGGGCGTCACCAGCACCGACCGCGTGCTCGGCATCGGCACCCCGATGGCGACGGCGATCGTGGACGCGGCCGCCGCGCGCCGCGACTACCTGGACGAGACCGGCGGCCGCTACGTGCACGTCCTCGCCGACGGCGGCATCACCACCTCCGGCGACATCGCGAAGGCGATCGCCTGCGGCGCGGACGCGGTCATGCTCGGCGCCCCGCTGGCGACCGCATCGGACGCTCCGGGCCAGGGCCTGTACTGGACCGCCGCGGCGGCGCACCCGTCGCTGCCTCGCTCGCGCGTGGTGGCCGGCCCGGACTCGGACTACGCAGTTGACCTCAAGACGCTGCTGTTCGGCCCGTCCTCGGACGCGGAGGGCGTGGTGAACCTGTTCGGTGCGCTGCGCCGCGCGATGGCGAAGACGGGTTACTCGGATCTCAAGGAGTTCCAGCGCGTCGGGCTCACCGTGCGCGGCTGAGGCGCTGCCAGCTGAGACACTCGCAAAAAAGGCCCCCTTCGCGGGGGCCTTTTTTGTGCGCGCTGGTCCGGAAAGCCTCTTTCTCCGTTATACGTTCGTTATCTTTGGCGCGCCGGAAGGGTGGGCGTATGGCACTGCTGGGGGAGTCCGCGCCGACCTGGTGGCTCGGCGGGATCGTGGTGGGCAGCCTGGCAATCCGGCTGCTCGCGCTGGTGGTGGCGTTGCGCGGGACGAAACCGGCGGAGCGGCCCGCCATCATCCGGGCGCTCGGCGACCTGTTCCGGTTCGCGCCGCGACGCAGGACCCGCTGAGGTAACTCGTCAGTAACTTCCCTCTGGCCTGGCGGCTTCCCGGGGGTTACGCTCTTTCCTGTGACTGCCAGTAACACCACCACCGCGCGGCAAGAACCCGACTACGACGTGCTCGTGGTCGGTTCCGGATTCGGCGGCAGCGTCGCGGCGTTGCGGCTGACCGAGAAGGGCTACCGCGTCGCGGTGGTCGAGGCGGGCAGGCGGTTCGCCGACGACGAGTTCGCCAAGACGTCCTGGGATCTCAAGCGCTACCTCTGGGCCCCGCAGCTCGGCTGTTACGGCATCCAGCGCATTCACATGCTCAACGACGTGATGGTGCTGGCCGGCGCGGGTGTCGGCGGCGGTTCGCTGGTGTACGCGAACACGCTGTACCGCCCGCTCAAGCCGTTCTACCAAGACCGGCAGTGGGCGCACATCACCGACTGGGAAAGCGAACTCGCGCCGCATTACGACCAGGCCAGCCGCATGCTCGGCGTCGTCACGAACCCGACGATCACGCCGTCGGACGTGGTGATGCGAGACGTCGCGAAGAAAATGGGCGTCGAGGATTCGTTCCATGCCACGCCGGTCGGGGTGTATTTCGGCAAACCGGGCGAGACAGTGCGGGATCCGTACTTCGGCGGTGCCGGACCGGATCGGGTCGGGTGTACCGAATGCGGTTCGTGCATGACCGGCTGTCGGGTCGGCGCGAAGAACACGCTGGTGAAGAACTATCTGTACCTCGCGGAGAAGGACGGCGCGAAGGTCATTCCGCTGACCACGGTGACGTCGGTAAGCCCGCGCGGCAATGGTTACGAGATCACGCTGCAAAAAACCGGTACGCGTTCGCGTCGGTTCCGGACCACGGTCACCGCGTCGCAGGTGGTGTTCGCCGCGGGAACTTGGGGAACGCAGAACCTGTTGCACCGCATGAAGGACACGGCCGCGCTGCCGAAGTTGTCGCGGCGGCTCGGAGAATTGACGCGGACGAATTCCGAAGCCATTATCGGCGCGGCGCGGACCACGGTGGACCCCGAACGGGATTTCAGCCGCGGTGTCGCGATCACCTCGTCGATTCATCCGGACGAGAACACGCACATCGAACCAGTGCGTTACGGCAAGGGCAGCAACGCGATGAGCCTGCTGCAAACCATTGCCACTGACGGGTCTTCGAGCGTTCCGCGCTGGCGGCAGGCGGTCACCTTCCTGGTCAAACACCCGGTGCAGTCGGCGAAACTGCTGAACGCGTACCGATGGAGCGAGCGCACGGTGATTCTGCTGGTGATGCAGAGCCTCGACAATTCCATCACCACCTACACTCGCCGCGGTCTGTTCGGACGGCGGAAATACACGTCGAAACAGGGCCACGGCGAGCCGAACCCGAGCTTCATCCCGGCCGGGCACGAGGCGAACGTCCTTACCGCGGAACGGATCGGCGGCATGCCGGGCGGAACCTGGGGCGAGGTCTTCGACATCCCGCTCACCGCGCACTTCATCGGCGGCGTGCCGATCGGCGACAGCGCCGACACCGGCGTGATCGATCCCTACCACCGGGTGTACGGCTATCCCGGACTGTCCGTTGTGGACGGTTCGGCGATCACCGCGAACCTCGGGGTGAACCCGTCGCTCACCATCACCGCGCAGGCGGAGCGGGCGTTCTCGTTCTGGCCCAACAAGGGCGAGGCCGATCAGCGGCCGGAGCAGGGCAGCGGGTACACGCGGGTGGAGCCGGTCGCGCCGAAGAACCCGGCGGTTCCGGCGAACGCGCCCGCGGCCTTGCGCCGCTGACCTAAGATCGTCCGGTGACGACTGCGGCGCTGGACCGGATCCGGGAACTGCACGACGAATGGGCCCGGGTCGCCGAGGCCATGCCGGTCGCGGCGTTCGGCGAGCCGAGCGCGCTGCCGGGCTGGACTCGCGCGCATCTGCTCACTCATCTCGCGCGCAACGCCGACGGCCTCGGAAACCTGCTGACCTGGGCCGAAACCGGGGTCGAGCGGTCGATGTACGGTCCCGGCAACGCCCGGGACGACGACATCGAGGCCGGTTCCGGTCGTGCCCCGGCGGACATCGTGGCCGACCTGGTGGCGTCCGGGAAACGACTGACGGAGCACGCCGCGCGGCTCCCGGACGAAGCTTGGTCGGCGCGCGTCCGGCACCGGCACGGCACCGAGCTGACCGGCGCGGACGTGCTCACGCTGCGGCTGTCGGAGACCACGATCCACCTCGCCGACCTCGACGCCGGCCACGATTTCGACAGCGTCACCGCGTTGCTCGGCGAGCATCTTGACGCGGTAGTCGCCACGTTGATCCGGATGTGCCCGCGGCCGCTGCCGTCGTTCCGCCTCACCGATGGCGTCCGCACCTGGACCCTCGGCGAGGGCGGCGATCTGGTCACCGGCACGCCGGGCTCGGTGCTGGCCTGGCTGACCGGCCGCGGCGACAGCTCCGCGCTTTCCGGGCCGGTGCCGGAAATGGCTCCGCTGATTTGATTCAGCCGGCTTGCCGGGCGGCGGCGAGTTCGTCGTCGACCCCGACGATGCCCAATTGCTGCAGGATCGCGAGCCGGTCGGTCTGGATGTCGAGTTCGGAGATCCGGCCGTCGGCCACTCGCGCCAGGACGAAGCCGCGCCACGTTCCGCGGTTGCCGGTCGCGAAACCTCTGCGGTAGTAGCCGGTGTTGGTCGCGGTGAGCGTCACCGTCGCCGCGACTCGATCGCCTTCGGCGAGCAGCGAATCGATCTCCACGCGCAGGTCTGGGAACGCGGTCAGCATTTGCGTCCAGCCGGTGCGGAAGGCGGCGAGCCCGCCGGTCGACGCGTCGACCACGACCGGGCCGGACTCGGTGATGTCGGCAGCCACCACGGTGTCCAGTTCGCTGAGGTCGTGGCTGTTGACGAGGGCGACAAAACGGCGCAGGACGGTCTTGGGATCGGTCATCATTCCTCGATTCTTACACTGTAAGAGGCCTGGGCAGTGGTACCTTACGATGTAAGAAACGTCAAGGGGGACCAGTGGCCGATCGGCGGGCCCGGCCGCGTGCCGGGCTGACCAGGGAGCGGGTCGTGGACGCCGCGCTCGCGTTCGTGGACGAGCACGGCGTCGCCGCGCTGTCGATGCGCAAGCTCGGCGCGGAGCTCGGCGTGGAGGCGATGACGCTCTACCACTACGTGCCGAACAAGGAAGCGCTGCTCGACGCCCTCGTTGACCGGCTCGTCTCGGCGCTGGCCGGGATCGAGCCGAAGCCGGGAGAGCCCGGCCAGCGGTGGCTGGGCCGGGTAGCCCGGGCGTATCGCGAGCAACTGCTCGCACATCCGGGCGTGCTGCCGCTCGCCGCGACCCGGCCCGCGGTCAGCCCGGACTCGCTCCAGGTGCTCGAAACCGCGTTGCGGCTGCTCGAGTTGCCGCCGGCGCGCGGACTGGACATGGTGAACGCTGTGATGACTTTCGTCCTCGGCCACACGCTCGCCGAGGCTGGCCGCACGCCCGGCACTCAGTCCGATGTGGACAGTTTGGCGCACCTCGACCCGGACCGGTTTCCGCTGCTCGCGCAAGCGCTGCGGGACGGAGCCCGGCACGACGAGCGGTTCGAATTCGCCCTCGCGGCATTATTGGCCGGGGTGTTCGCAACCCCTTCCCGGTCTGAGGCGTCTGAATGAACATGACATTGGGGAGAAGGACGTTCTTGCGCGCCGCCGGGCTGACGGCGGTCGGCGCGGTAGCCGCGGCGTGCACCGCGAAACCGGGACCGTCGGTGCCGCAGACCAGCCCGACGACCAGAACGTCCGTGCCGCCGAGCACCAGCTCGAAGCCGTCCGGGCCGCCGGACTGGAACGCGTTGCGCGGCAAGCTCTCCGGCGATCTCGTGCTGCCCGACGACAACGGATTCGCCACCGCGAAACGCGCGTTTAATCCGCTTTTCGATGGGCATAATCCGGCAGCGGTCGCGAAATGCGCGAAACCGGAGGATGTGCAGGCTTGCGTCGAAGCGGCGGGTGGCCGGCTCCCGCTCGCCGCGCGCAGCGGCGGGCACAGTTATGCCGGGTATTCCGCGCCGGACGGCGGACTTGTCATCGACGTCGGCGGCATGGCCGGTGTGGACGTCCAGGGCGACCAGGTGGTGATCGGGGCGGGCGCGAAACTCGGCGACGTCTATGCGGAGCTGGCGAAAGCGGGCCGTTGCCTGCCCGCGGGTTCGTGTCCGACGGTCGGCATCGCCGGGCTCGCGCTCGGCGGCGGAATCGGCGTGCTGACCCGTAAATACGGCCTGACCTGCGACCGGCTGCAGTCCGCGCAGATCGTCACACCGGACGGCAAGCTGCGCACGGTGAGCGCGCAATCCGACGACGACCTGTTCTGGGCGCTGCGCGGCGGCGGGGGCGGAAACTTCGGCGTGGTCACGTCGTTCACCTTCACCACCGTGGAAGCGCCGAGTGTCACGGTGTTTTCGCTGAAATTCCCGTCCGGTTCGGCGGGCGACGTGGTCGACGCCTGGCAGCGCTGGCTGCCGAGCGCTCCGCCCGAATTGTGGTCGAACTGCGTGGTTTCCGGCGGTCCGAGCGGGGCGTGCCGGATCGGTGGTGCGTTCGTGGGCAGTTCGGCCGGCCTGACGTCGGCGCTCAGCGGATTGTCGGTGACGCCGTCCAGCCGCACGATGAAAACCCTCGGCTACGGCGCGGCGATGAACTACTTCTCCGGCAGCTCCGAGCGGCAGACGTTCGTGGCGTCGTCGCGGATCATCACCGATCCGGTCGACGGCGGGAAGATCGCCGATCTCGCTTCCGGGCACAAGGGGATGGATCTGCTGATCGACGGTCTCGGCGGCGCGGTGGGCGACATCGCGCCGACAGCCACGGCGTTCCCGCACCGGAAAGCCTTGGCCAGCATCCAGATCTACGCTCCGGCGACGGCGAGCAGTCAGGAAAGCGCGCGCAAGTCAGTGTCCACTGTGGTCTCCGGGCTGGCCGATGCGGGCGCGCGCGGCGGCTACGTGAATTACATCGACCCCGACCTGCCGGACTGGAAGTCGGCCTATTACGGCGACAACGCGGCCCGGCTGGATCAGGTAGCGAAGAAGTACGATCCCAACGGGGTTTTCAAGTTCGCTCAATCCGCTTGAGGAGGGGGCCAGACGTACCGGACGTCTGGCTCCTTCTCTTCATTGCGCTGCCCGTCGGTGTATTCGACGGCGACGAAACCGTGTCGACGGTAAAACCTTTGCGCGGGTTCGTTGACCTGGAACGTCCACAGCGTCAGACCGTCGGGACGGAGCTGTTTGGCCAAGTCGATCAACTGGTCGCCGATTCCTTGTCCGCGCCACGGAACGTCGAGGTAGAGCTGCGCGAGTTCGGCCCCGTCGAGCACGAGCAGTCCGGCCACAGTGGACTCGGCAACCGCGACCCAGGTTTCTTGCTGGGGCACCACGATATTCGCGAACCACCAGCGGACCTCGTCATCGTCGTGGGCACGGCGGACTGTCAGCAGCGCAGCGGAGAACGACCGCAGCCACACGTCGGCGATGTCGCGTGCGTCAGCGGCCGTTGCCCGTCGAAAGTCCACTGTGGTCAGAGGTCGACCCCGGTGAAGACCGTCACGCGTTCCTCGGTCAGGTCATGCATCGCCGACAGAACACCCTCTCGGCCGACGCCGGAACCCTTCACCCCGCCGTACGGCATCTGATCCGCACGGTACGACGGAACATCGCCGATGATCACGCCGCCGACTTCCAGCTCCGCCGAAGCATGGAACGCCAGCTGCACATCGCTGGTGAACACTCCGGCCTGCAGTCCGTATGCGGACGCGTTCACCGAAGCGAAAGCCTCATCCACGCCGTCCACAATGGACACGGCCAGCACCGGTCCGAAGATTTCCTCCGACCAGGCCTTGGCGTCCGCGGGCACGTCAGTCAGCAGGGTCGGCGCGACCGTCGCGCCCGAACGGGTTCCGCCGGTCAGCACCCTTGCGCCACCGGCCACCGCTTCCTCGACCCACGCGATGATCCGTTCCGCGGCCGCCTCGTCGACGACCGGCCCGACATCGGTGTTGCGGTCATACGGATCGCCGGTCTGCTGCGCTTCGACGGCCTCGGTCAGCGCGGGCACGAACTCGTCCGCGATCGCCGCGTCCACGATCACCCGCTGCACCGCGATGCACGACTGGCCCGCCTGGTAGTTGCCGAACGTCGCGATGCGCTGTGCGGCCCCCTCGACGTCCGGCCAGTCCCGCAGCACGACCGCCGCGGCGTTGCCGCCTAGTTCGAGCACCACGTGCTTGCGCGCCGCCGCGTCCGCGATCGACCAGCCGACCGGACCCGAGCCGGTGAACGACACCACCGGCAGCCGCGGGTCGGCGACGAGCGCTTGAGTCTCTTCGTTTCCCAACGGCAGCACGGAAAACGCGCCTTCCGGCAGATCGGTCTCGGCGAGCAGTTCGCCGAGCACCAGCGACGACAACGGCGTGCGCGGCGCGGGCTTGACGATGATCGGCGCGCCGACCGCCAGCGCGGGCGCGACCTTGTGCGCCACCAGATTCAGCGGGAAGTTGAACGGCGCGATCCCGAGGACCGGTCCCCGCGGCACCCGGCGAGTCAGCGCGAGCCGGGCGTCGCCGGACGGGTCGGCGTCGAGCCGCTGCATCTCGCCGCTGAACCGGCGCGCCTCTTCGGCCGCGATCCGGAACACCGACACCGCACGCTTCACCTCGGCCTCGGCCCACTTCAACGGCTTGCCGTTCTCGGCCGTGATCACCTCGGCGAGCTCCTCGGCCCGCATCGCGAGCCCGCGCGAAACGTGCTCCAGCGCGGCCGCGCGCTGATGCGCGGGAGTGCGCCGGAACTCCTTCGCGACCGCGGCCGCCGCGGCCACCGCCCGTTCCACCTGGTCAGCGCCGGGCACCGCGACCGTGGCCACTTCGCTGCCGTCGAACGGGTGGTGCACCACGAGGGTGCTCGCGCCCTGCTCAGCCTGACCGGCGATCCACGCGGCCCGCGGCTGTGGGGTGATCGTGTCCATGCGCTCAAGGTATTAGGGAGCACCAGGCCCGGCACGCCGGACTCGGTCCTCCTTTTGTGGCACCTGTCCTGGCGCCGGGATGACATTTGTCGGGGGTCTCCGGCATCGGTGCGCCCTATCGTCAGCCCATGACCAATTCGGTTGCCTCTCGCTGGTCCGAAAGCCCGGTTCGGGCCTTCTTCGCTCGCGTCGGAACACCGCGCCGTCCGGTGCTGACCGGCGCGGTGTTCCTCGTGACCGCAGCCGTGCTCATCGCCCAGCTGGTGGATCCGTCCCTCTTCGACCGTTTCAAGCGCGACGCCACCGCGATCGACGCCGGGGAGTGGTGGCGGCTGCTGACCGGCATGGTCTTCCAGGATGGCAAACTGCTCGGCGGGATTTTCAACCTGATCGCCCTCGCCGTGGTGGGCACGTTCGCGGAATGGTGCCTTGGCCGGGTGTCCTGGTTCGTCCTGTACTTCGGCTGTGGCCTGTTCGGCCAGTACCTCAGCTACGTCTGGCTGAACCCGGTCGGGGCGGGAAACTCGATGTGCGTCGCCGGACTGCTCGGCGCGCTCGCGGTGGTGGTCTGGCGGGCGCGCGACGCCGAGCCGCCGCTAGCTCTCTACCGCGCCGCGCTGCTGATCGCACCGCTCGCCGTGCTCGACACAGTCCTGCACGACAACCACGGCATGCCCGCGCTGCTGGGCATCGTGCTGGGGCTGGCGGTCACCGGTTTCGGTAAAGGTCGCGCAGCAGCAGGATTTCCGCGCAGTGATGGATCATCTCTCGGTTGATGTGCAGGACGAGCGCGGCCATCGAAAGCTCGGCGTACGGCCCTTCAGCCGGACCGCACGGACGAGCCAACGCTTCGGCGTCGAGGCTGCGTACGCCGGCGATCCAGGTCGCGTACGCGTCATCGAGCTGCTTCAACGCCTCGTCGGCAGTGCCTGCGTACGGGAAGTCCTGGTAGGACACCGGCGGCCCGCCGAAGTGCGACGCGGAACGCATGCCCAGCACGCCCGGGATGATGTGGGCCAGCCGCCACGCGATCGTGGTCACCGGCGGCGGAGTCGGCTCCGGGAACGAGAAATCGACAGTGAAGTCTCCCGTTCCCGGGTCGTTCTCGCTCGTGCGGGGATGCACGGTCCAGCAGTCCGCGACCGGGTGCCAGAAGTATTCGTCGTCGGTGAGGCCCTCCAGCTTGGGGCGCACGTGGCGCTGCCAGTGCCAGTCGAGCTGCTCGATCAGTTCGTTGGTCCAGTCGTTGGTCATGGAGGGACGGTAAGCCGGTTCGCGGACAGTGGCTGTCCTCATTCCGGGGGCATTGCCGACGTGACCGAGCCCACCTGGGACGATGGTGGCAAAAGCGCTCATTCGCCTGGAGGTCGTAGGTGGCCAATCCCACCGGTCCGGTACTCGTCATGGACTTCGGGGCGCAGTACGCGCAGCTGATCGCCCGTCGCGTGCGCGAGGCGCAGATCTTTTCCGAGGTCGTGCCGTCCAGCGCTACCGTCGAGGAGCTGCTGGCCAAGAACCCGTCCGCGATCATCCTGTCCGGCGGCCCGTCGAGCGTGTACGCCGAAGGCGCCCCGGCGATGGACCCGAAGCTGGTCGAGGCCGGCGTGCCGATCCTCGGCATCTGCTACGGCCACCAGCTGCTCGCCCGCGCGCTCGGCGGCGTCGTCGAGCCGACCGGCGTGCGCGAGTTCGGCCGCACCGACGTGCGGATCGTCGGCGAGGGCGGCGTCCTGCACACCGGGCTGCCCGGCCACCAGACGGCGTGGATGAGCCACAACGACAGCGTCACCAAGGCTCCGGAGGGCGCGGTCGTGACGGCCAGCTCTGACGGGGCCGAGGTCGCCGGTTTCGAGGACGTCGAGCGGCGCTTCGCCGGCGTGCAGTACCACCCGGAAGTGGCGCACTCGCCGCACGGCCAGGAGGTGCTGCGCCGGTTCCTGCACGAGATCGCCGGGGTCAAGCCCGGCTGGACCACTTCGTCCATTGTGGACGATCAGGTCGCCGCGATCGCCGCGCAGATCGGCGACGGGCGCGCGATCTGCGGCCTGTCCGGCGGCGTTGACTCCGCGGTCGCGGCCGCGCTCGTGCAGCGCGCCATCGGCGACCGGCTGACCTGTGTGTTCGTCGACCACGGCCTGCTGCGCGCGGGCGAGCGCACCCAGGTCGAGCGCGATTTCGTGGCCGCGACCGGCGTCAACCTGGTCACCGTGGACGCGCGCGAGCGGTTCCTGAACGCGCTGGCCGGCGTCACCGACCCGGAGCAGAAGCGCAAGATCATCGGCCGCGAGTTCATCCGCGTGTTCGAGCAGGCCGAACGCGACCTCAAGGCCCAGGGCGACTACCGGTTCCTCGTGCAGGGCACGCTGTACCCGGACGTCGTCGAGTCCGGCGGCGGCGAGGGCACCGCGAACATCAAGAGCCACCACAACGTCGGCGGCCTGCCGGACGACCTGCAGTTCGAGCTGGTCGAGCCGCTGCGGCTGCTGTTCAAGGACGAGGTTCGCCGGGTCGGGCTCGAACTGGGGCTGCCGGAGACGATCGTGCAGCGCCAGCCGTTCCCCGGGCCGGGTCTCGGCATCCGGATCATCGGCGAGGTGACCGCGGACCGGCTGGAAACCCTGCGCGAGGCGGACGCGATCGCCCGCGAGGAACTCACCGCGGCCGGGCTGGACCAGGAGATCTGGCAGTGCCCGGTGGTGCTGCTCGCGGACGTTCGCAGCGTCGGCGTCCAAGGCGACGGCCGGACGTATGGCCACCCGATCGTGCTGCGCCCGGTGTCGTCGGAGGACGCGATGACCGCTGACTGGACGCGGCTGCCGTACGAGGTGCTGGAGCGGATCTCGACCCGGATCACGAACGAGGTGTCCGAGGTCAACCGCGTGGTGCTGGACGTGACGAGCAAGCCGCCGGGCACCATCGAGTGGGAATGACGTAAAAAACGGGGCCCGGACTGAGCCGGGCCCCGTTTTTTGTCGCGCCTTACCGCCGTCGTTTGCCGAACGACGCGCCGAGCATCAGGATCCCGCAGAACACCGCGCCGCCCGCGACGATCCAGCGGAAGTCGAAGGTCGGCAGCCAGCTGGAACCGTCGGTGAGGACGTAACCGGACACCAGCAGCGTCGCGACCCCGACGATCAGCGTGATCCAGTCGACCCCGCGGCGGCGGGCCGGGGCTTCGGGCTCGTCGTAGGAGTAAGGGTTCTCAGTCACGACGCACCTCCACGTGGCCCACGCCGTTGGTGACGTGGAGCGTGATCTTCTGTCCGCCGACGTTGTCGTCGCCGTTGTCGGTCCCGGTGATGGCCGGCTGGCCGACCCCGTTGGACGTGCGGTTCAGGCAGTCGACCTCGCCCGCGGAGTTTTCGCAGGTGAAGGTCACGTCCGCGGTGCGCGGCACGATGACCTCGGTGTTTCCCGCGCCGTTGGAGACCGTCGTGGTGATCGGCTCGCTCGCGGGAAGCTGGGTCAGGTCGATCCGCATGTTCCCGGCCGTGTGCCGGTACACCGGCTGCAGCTCGGTCACCGAACGCGGAGTGGCCGTCAGATCGCCGACCCCGCCACGCACGTCGAGGTTGTCGAACGTGCTGGTCGTGAGCACCATCCCGGCGATCGACAGCGGAATCGCGAGCCCGATCAGGCCGCGTGCCCCGCGAGCGAACGCCCCGGCCACGAGCCCGACCCCCAGTACGGCGAGCGTCATGCCGATGATGTGCCGCAACGAGAACCAGTCGAACCCGTTCAGCGCGAGCGCGATCCCGACGCCGGCCACGATCACCGCGACCCCGAGCGTGGCGGCCCCGATCTTGGACCGCCGCCGAGGCGGCCGGTGCTGATAGTTGTTGTAGTCGCCAGCCGGAGGCGGCGGCGGTGGCGGCCCCGCCGGATCAGGCAGATCCCAGCCCGCCGGGTCGGCGGCCAGCGGATCCCAGCCCGGTGCCGCCGCCGCGGGAGTCGGGGTGTCGCTGTTCATCGTGAAAGCTCCGGTTCCGGAAGCGGTTCCGTCCGCCGCGAACGCGACGACCGGCGCCGGTCGGTTGTCCTGCCCGCGGGTGCGATGCAGGAGATAAAGGCACGTGGCGAGCAACGCGAACCCGATCAGGCCGCCGCCGTCGAACCAGCCGCCGCCGAACGTCCACCCGACAACCGGAATCAATGCGACGGTCAGCACCGCCGCGAACCCCTTGGTCATGGTCGACCGGCCGCGCCCCAGCAACGCCTCGAAGCCGGAAACCTCGTCGCCCTCCCCAGGGAAGAACAACCAGCCGAGCAGGTAAAGCACCAGCCCGAATCCCCCGAAAACGGTCGCCGCCGCCAACGCGACCCGAATCACCACCGGATCGATCCCGTAGCGATCCCCCAGCCCCGCCGCGACCCCAGCAACCTTCCGACCCGAGAGCGGCCGCCGAGGCCTGCTGGCCCAGAAGTCCTTGACGGTCTCCTCGAACCCGTTCAACGGGTTGCTCCGCGGAGGCCGCACGTCGTTCGCACCACTCATGCCGTACAGCATGGTTGATCCGCGGGGGCGGCACATCGGGGAAGGTCCCTGAGGTTGTCCCGGAGATGGGGCCGGGGTGGGCGGCTCGCGTGGCGCGGATTGTGGATCCCTGCGCTGACCAGCGAACCCCGGTTCGCCATGACCTCGATGGATCGACTGGCTATCGGCTTCCGCCGGAATCTTTGGAGGGTTCAGTTCCGGGGCAGCAGTTTGTCCAACGCGGTCGCGACGTCTTCAGCCTTTTTGCAGGCGGCCACGGTGTCAGTGCCGATCAGCACGATCACCAGGGCGCGCGCGTTGGGTCCGACCTCCATGCCTATCTGGCAGCCACCCGGAGATCCCAGGAGGTCGCGTTGCTCGATGAGCTTCCGGCCGTCAACGTTTCCTTCGTGCGCGGTATTAGGATTCTGAATATTTTCCGTATACTTTTGGCCATTTTGAAGCGCGATCCCGACTTCGACCGCTGGATCCTTCGCGGCGTTTTCGGAAGTCTTCTTTGATCGGCAGCTTCGGTGGGCGTCCGCGATTGAGGGTTGTGCCGGCGGAAACCCTTGGCCGGCCAGAATTCGGTCGACCAGCTGGCACTGGTTCAACGAACCGAACGGATTGCCGGAACTGGAAGCGGGACTGCTGGCTGACTCGGGTGTCGATGCGTTCGGCGTTGCCGAGCCGTTAACAGGGTTGCTGCAGGATGCTGTACCGATGAGAGCCAGCGCGGCGCCGAGTATCCCGATGGTTCGACGAGTCTTCGTCACGAATTGTCCAGCTTCTTGTTAAGTTCGGCGAACGACATAGTGTTCTCTGATTCGTTCTTCTTGTAGTTTTCGCGGGCGATGGTCAAGGCGTCGAGGGCAGCCTGGACGCCTTCGTACATCAGGTCCAGGTTGGGGAGCATTGCTTCCTGGTCGCCCTCGGCGACTTTGGTGTTGAAATTCGCTACTTTGGCGGCGTAGCCGGAACTGCCCATTTGCGCGGTCTGGGTCAGAAGATGCAAGTCGTAGCGCATGTCCGGGTAGCCCTGGAGGAAGAAATTGCAGGCTTTCAGGTAGGCGTTGAATCCGGCTTCGTTGACCGCGAACGACCCGTTTTGCGCTAACGTTTTCAGCGTATTTCCGGCATCGCGCATCTTCTCGGCGGCTTCATGGCTCCCCGGACCCTCGGTGAGCCCCGCCAAGAAGGCGTTGCCCGCCGTATCGGCCGCGGAAGAGTTTCCGGAGAGCGGCTCCGGGTTTACCTGGATTCCTGACATCAGCTGCTCCTGTGTCTACGTCTGCGCTCGAGGTGGCGGAGGTCATGGCGTGGGAAAGGACCGCCCCACGCCTAGCAGCTGGGTCAGCCGCCGAGGACCGGGGGAGTGATCTTCTCCCCGTCCGGCCCACGTTCAGGCTTGACCTCGAAGACCTCGTCGGGATCGACCTGCGTCGGGATCTTGTTCTTGTGTTCCTTGTCCTCTTCCTTCTTCTTCCCAGCCCCCGCCGCGCCAGCGCCCGCAGCACCAGGTTTGCCGCCCTTTCCAGCGTTCGCGGCGGCAGTAGCCCCGCGCTCAAGCCGTTCGGCAGCACCCTTGCCGCCGGACTCGCCCGGCTTCCCAGAACCGCCGGAACCACCCGAACCAGCACCGCCAGTCACCCGGCCACCAGCGCCGCCCCGGCCAGCACCGCCGCCCGTCCGGCTGCGGGGCGTCTCCTCGCCAGGACTCCCGACACTGCCCCCGCCCAGCGCGAGGCCCTCGGGCGACAGACGGCCGAGGGGACCGGACGTGGTCCGAAGGGTGTTGCCACCAGTCAAACCGGGGTTGCTGAGCGGTCCGGTGCCAGTGTTGACGCCCGGCCCCGGCGTGTACGGCAACCCGGCCGCGGGGACGCCGGGATTTCCGACAGACGGCGGGCCGAACGTATTAGCCGCGGGCCCGCCCAGCGGCGGATTCGTGAAGCCGGGCCCAGGCCCACCGGTAACGGGACCGCCAGGCCCCACATAAGGCCCGCTGGAAGCCCCGCCAGGTACGGTCACCGGTGAGGCGCTGCTCGCGTGCGTGCTGTCGTTGTTCATCTGCGGCGGAGGCGAATAAACCGGCTGCGTAGTGGCCGTCTCGTGGTACGTCGAGTCCAGCCCGTGCATTACCTGGACCGCCTGCTGATGCGCCGCGTCCGCCTGCTGTTGCTTGACCGCCACGTCGTTCAACGCGATCACGCCCTGCAGCGGGTTGCCGTTCTGGAACTGCTCGGTCGCCTTGGCCAGCTCCGCTTTCTGGTTGAACCCGGTCGGCTCCGGCATGTTCTTGTGCGCGTAGTCGGCCGCCGCGGACTGCTGGGAGTAGCGGTTCGACACCAGCTGCATCGCGTTGCCGGTTTTTTCCGTGTGGTCGGCCGTGCTCTGGAAGAACGAATGCGCTTGCGCCGCGGCCTCGCCCTGCCATTCGGCTCCCGCGGTGCTGGCCGCGTCGCGGAACTGGTTGGACGCGTCCGCGAGCCAGTTGCCGTAGGTGTTCGTCACGCGGCTGCGCTCGTTGATGCTCTCCAGGTTCAAGCCCTCGTTGACCATCTTGTGCAGGTCTTCGTGGCTGTAGGACGCGTAGTTCGCGTCCGGCGCGGGTGCGTCGCCGCGGGTTTGCTGGCCCTGGAGCAGCTGCTGGCCCTGCTGGACCGAGTACTGCGAGGCGTCCCGCTCGGTCGCGCTGCGCGTCTCCGGCGAATCCTCGCCGACCGCGAAAATCTGGTGCACGTTGTGCGCCCGGGCGTAGTAATCGCCTGCGGACTCGACGTGCTCCGCGCGATGGTGCTCGGTCATCCGGCCTCCCCGCCCGTGTACGCACTGTGATCGCTCGCCCCCTGCATCGTACCGAGTCCCGGCGGACGGCAGGGAGGTTCGCGGAATTTCCCCTCGGGCGGCCATCTGGGGGAATGGATCAGGGCCTTCCCCGATGTCCGGGCCGCTCCCGCGTGTGACGATGGGACCCGTGCAGGACTTTCTCGACATCAGTGCCCCAGGGCGGGTTGCCTCGACCTCCGAGGAGTCCTCGGCGCTCATGTCCGCCCAGGCGATGGAGATCGCCGAACCCGAGGCGCGGCACAAGATGTACCGGCGGCGCTCCGGACGGGCCGTCGCGGGCGTCGCGAGCGGGCTCGCCGATCACCTCGGCGTTCCGGTCGTCTGGGTCCGCGTCGTGTTCGCGTTGCTGGCCGCGCTCAACGGGGCCGGCCTGCTCGCCTACGGCCTGCTCTGGGTGTTCGTGCCGCAGAGCTCCGAGGAAACCGAAACCGCGCCCAAGGCCCGCGACCGGCAGCAGGCGTATGGGCTGATCGCGCTCGGCATCGGGCTCGCGGTCGCCAGCAGCACGCTCACCGGCGCCATCCGCGGCTGGGTCGCGGTGCCGATCGCGCTCGCCGCGCTCGGTGCGGCGGTCGTCTGGCGGGAGGCGGACGAATCGCAGCGGCGGCGCTGGCGCGTCGGGGCCCGCGACGGACTGGTCGGCGAGGGCGGCAGGCTCGCGGCGATCGTCCGGATCCTCGCCGGGGTCGCGCTGGTGGCCACCGGCATCGGCTTCGTCGTGTTCGCCAGCGGCGACTTCGACCAGGTCAAGTTCGCTTTGATCGCGGTGCTCGCGACCCTGATCGGCGTCGCCGTGCTCACCGTTCCGTTCTGGCTGCGGCTGGTCCGCGACCTCGGCGAGGAACGCCAGGCCCGCATCCGCACCGACGAACGCGCCGAAATCGCCGCGCACCTGCACGATTCCGTCCTGCAGACCCTCGCGCTGATCCAGCGCCAGGCCGACCAGCCCGCCGAGGTCGCCCGGCTCGCCCGCGGCCAGGAACGCGAGCTGCGCGGCTGGCTGTACGGCCCCGGCGGCTACGGCAAACCCAGCGACAAGCGGACCAAAGAAGAGGAAGAAGGCACCCGGCAGCAGCTGTCCGAGGCGCTCGCCGCGGCGTGCGGCGAGGTCGAGGACCAGTTCGCCATCTCGGTCGGCCAGGTCGTGGTCGGCGACGCCGAGCTGAACCCGCCGCTGACCGCGCTGGTGCAGGCGGCCCGCGAGGCGATCGTCAACGCGGCCAAGCACGCGGGTGTCGACGAGGTCAGCGTGTTCGCCGAGGTCGAACCCACCGAGGTCACCGTGTTCGTGCGCGACCGCGGCAAGGGCTTCGACCCGGACGTGGTGCCCGCCGACCGGCACGGCCTCGCCGACTCGATCCGCGGCCGGATGGAACGCCACGGCGGCACCTGCAAGCTGCGCACCGCGCCCGGCGAAGGCACCGAAGTCCAGCTCGCCATGCCGGTGAAAGCAGGCAAAGGGGTGGCGTGACCTCGCTATGCTCGGGGACAGGCGAAGCGAGGGAGTGGGCAGTCGTGACGGAGAGCCAGCGGGAACCGGTCAAGGTCTTCCTCGTGGACGACCACGCGTTGTTCCGCGCGGGAGTGCGCACGGAACTCGATTCGATCACCGACGAGGTGCAGGTGGTCGGCGAAGCGGGGTCGGTCGCCGAAGCCGTCGCGGGCATCGCGCGCACCCGTCCGCAGGTCGTGCTGCTCGACGTCCACATGCCTGACGGCGGCGGTGCCGAGGTGCTCCGCCGCGTACGTCCGGAGCTGCCGGACGTCGTCTTCCTCGCGCTCTCGGTGTCCGACGCCGCGGAAGACGTCATCGCGGTGATCCGCGCCGGCGCGCGCGGATACGTCACCAAGACGATCTCGTCGAAGGAACTCGTCCGCGCGGTGGTCCGGGTGGCCGACGGCGACGCGGTGTTTTCCCCGCGCCTGGCTGGTTTCGTCCTCGACGCCTTCGCCGACCGCCCCGGCTCCGCGCCGATCAACGACCCGGAACTGGACCTGCTCACCCCGCGCGAGCGCGACGTGCTGCGCCTGCTCGCGCGGGGTTACGCGTACAAGGAAATCGCGTCTGAGCTGTTCATCTCGGTGAAGACGGTCGAAACGCACGTGTCGAGCGTCCTGCGCAAGACACAGCTGTCGAACCGCTACGAGCTCTCCCGCTGGGCCTCGGACCGCCGCCTCGTCTAAGCCGGAGTCAGCTCTTCTTCCGGAACCACGGCCGGTTTGCGCTGCAACCGCGTCAGCGCGACGCCGAGCAGCACCACGACCATGCCCGCGATCACGCGCAGATTCAGCTGCTCGTGCAAGAACATCGCGCCCAGCAGCACCGACACCACCGGCAGCAGATAGCCGACCACCGACGCCGCCACCGCGCCCTCGCTCGCCAGCAGTTGGTAGTTGAGTGCGAACGCGATCCCCGTCGAACCGAGGCCGAGGATGACCACCGCGATCAGCGCGCCCGGGCTCAGGTGTACCGGCGTCAGGCCGCCGAACGGCATGGCCAGCACCAGAAAACCGGTGGCCAGCAGCATTTGCCCGGCCGCGATCGCGTACGGCGAGGAGCCGGTGTTCGACAGGTACCGGCCTTCGTAGACGAACGCGAATCCGTAGCTCGCCGCGGCGGCGAGGCAGGCCAGCGCGCCCCAGCTGAGCAGTCCGGACGCCTGCCATGGCGCGAAAATCAGCAGGATCCCGCCGAGCCCGATCACCAGACCGGCGATCCGCGTCGCGGTCATCCGGTTCGACGCCCCGAGGAACGGGGCCGCCACGAGCACCCAGAGCGGGGTGGTGGAGTTCAGCACCCCGGTGATGCCGGAGTCCACAGTGGTCTCGCCGATCGCGAAAAGCAGGAATGGCAATGCATTGTGGAAGAACGCCGCGACCAGCAGATGCCCCCACGTGCTTCGCTGCGCCGGAAGGCTCCGGCGGCCGATCAGGCACAGCGCCAGCAGCACCGCGGCACCGAGCACGAGCCGCGCGAGCACCAGCTGCACCGGCGAGAACGCTTCCAGCCCCAGTTTGATCCAGAAAAAGCTCGATCCCCACATCAACGCGAGCGCCGCGATCCTCAGCAGCGTCTTCGTCTCGCCCACCCCAGGTTCCTCCTTCGCCTCAGCAGCCAGCTTCGCCGCCGTGAGGTGTAAGAACAAGCGAAAATAACTGCAGGGACGATTAAGCAAAGCTGTAGGATTGAGCCCATGCTCGATGTACGGCGCATGCAGGTGCTGCGCGCGGTGATCACGAGCGGTTCGATCACTGCCGCGGCAAGGAATCTCGGCTACACGCCGTCGGCGATCAGCCAGCAATTGGCGGTGCTCGAACGCGAAGCGGGCACGCCGTTGCTTGAACGCGTCGGTCGTGGCGTTCAGCCGACCCCAGCGGGGACGCTGCTCTCCGAACACGCGGAAACGCTCAGCGCGGAGCTAGCCCGAGCCGAGGCCGCGCTCACCGAGCTGAAGGAAGGCCGCACCGGCAAGCTCGCCATCCGCTACTTCGCCACCGCGGGCGCGACGATGGTGCCGTACGCAGTGGCCGCGCTGCGCCGCGAACATCCCGGCGTATGGCTTGATCTCAAGCTCATCGACCCGGGCGACCCGCTCACCGAGGTCGAGGAAGGCCGCGCGGACCTGGCGATCATCGTGTTCCCGCGTTCGTCGGAGCCGGGCCGGGACATCGAGCTGATGCCGCTGCTGGACGACCCGTACCGCGCGGTCCTGCCGCGGGCGCATCGGCTGGCCCGCAAACGCGTCCTCGACCTGGCCGACCTCGCCGACGAACCGTGGGTCGGCGTCGACCCGATTCCCGGCGCGTGTCGGGCGATCCTGGACGGCGCCTGCGCGTCGGCCGGTTTCCACCCGAACGTCGTGGTCGAGTCCGAGGATTACCCGTCGGCGCAAGGGTTCATCGCCGCCGGGCTCGGCGTGGGGCTGGTGCCGGAGCTGGGTCTCGGCACGCCGCATCCGGGCGTGGTGGTGCGCCGCGTCCGCAATCCGCAGCCGAGCAGGCACATTCACGCCGCGGTGGCCGCCCGGGTCGCGGGCAGCCCGGCGGTGCGGACGTTCCTGGAAGCCATGCAAGAGGCGACCGAGAACGTCGCCTGACCGCCGGCTCAGACGAACAGCAGCTGCGAAACGCCGATCCCGATCAGGATCGCGCACAGGATCGCCGCGACGGTGAGGATGATCCGTCGCCGCGCGGCCGCCTTCTCGCGAGCGGCGGCTTGGGCGGACGCGGCCTGCTGCGCCGGGGTCGGGGTGTACCGGGCGGTCGGTTGCTGCATCGCTGGCCGCATCGGCTGCGCCGGCGCGGGAGCCTGCGGCACCTGCTGAACCGGAAGCTGCATGAGCGGAGCCGGTTGCGGCGGGGGCACCGGCTGCTGCGGCGGCAGGATGTGCTGCGTGACCTCGTCCGGCTGGATCTGCTGCGTCGGCTCCGGCACGTTGGGCTGCTGCGCCGGCATTGGCCGCGACGCCGGAAGCGTCGGCAGCGCGGGCGCGGTCGGCGGGATGAACGCGGTCTGCTCGCGCCCGACAGTGATCGCCTTGAGCGCGTGCACGGTGTCGTCCATGGTCGGCCGAGCCGCCGGGTCGGCGCGCAGCATCTTCTGCAACGCCCCGGCGAGCGGGCCCGCGTTCTCGGGCGGACGCTCCGGGGACTTGCCGTCGTCGCCGAACGGCGGCACGCCCTCGACCGCCGTGTACAGCGTCGCACCCAGCGAGAACACATCCGCGGCCGCGGACGGAGGCGCGCCACGAGTGACCTCGGGCGCCCGGTAAGCCGCGTGCGGACCGCCGCCGGTGATGCCGATGTCGGTCAGCTTGACGCTGCCGTCGTCGGCGAGCAGCACAGTGTTCGGTTCGAGCGTGCGGTGGACGATGCCCGCCGAGTGGATCGACGCCATCGCGTCGCCGAGCTGGATGCCGAGGAACGCGGCTTGCTCCGGAGTGAGGCGGCCGTGCTCGGCGAGGAACACCGACATCCCGCGCGACGGGATGTACTCCATCACCAGCCACACGTCCTGGCCGTCGGGCAGCACGTCATACACCGTGATCGCGCACGGATGGTCGATCCGGGCCGCGGCCTTGCCCTCTTCCATCGCCATCGCGCGCGCCTGCTCGGCCCGCTCCGGCGGCAGGCCGACGGGCAGGTACATGCGCTTGATGGCGACGGTCCGGAACAGCCGCGTATCGAACGCGAGCCACACGATGCCCGCGCGGCCGCGCCCGATCGGCTGGTCGAGCCGGTACCGCTCGCCGACGATGCTGCCTTCTGAACTCAATGCTTTCCCTGGATCGCTAGCTGGTCGCGGTCGGCGGCGCTGACGCCGAGGTTTCCGACTGCTGCGGCTTGGTCGGCGACTGCTTAGTCTGCGACACCCGCGTTTGCGACGGCTGATCCTGCGTCGGAGTGTCCTCCGCCGAAGTGGCCCGCCGCGAATGCCGCGTCGACTGGGTCTCGCCGCGGGTCGCGCTTTCCCGGAAAGACGTAGGCGGGGACGTAGTGGTTGCGTCCGACGGCGGCTGTGTGACGGACGTCGGCGCGACCGCGGACGACGAAGCGGGCGGGGCCGGCTGCGAGGCGTCCGGCGGATTGCCCGGAGTCAGCAGCCACACGCCGAGCACGACCAAGGCGACGACCACGACACCGCCGATGATCGCGGGCTTCTTCCACGCGCCGGGCTTTTCGTCCTCGTCGTCCTCGGGCGCGGTCTGCACGCGAGTCCGCGGCGCGGGTTCCTCGTCGTACTGGTCGTTCTCGTAGCGATCCGGCACCGGGACCGCGCGCGTGGCGGCGAGGCCATTGCGGCTCGGGTCGCCGTAGAGCGGCGGTTCCTGATAGCCGCCCTGCTGGTAGCCGTGGTCGTCGTAGTCGTTTTCCGGGTAGCCGGAGCCCGCCGGATACGGGTCTTCGTCGTAGTACTGCTGCGCGCTCGGGTCGTACTGCTGGGTGACGCCCGGGTTGTCGAGCAACGTGCCCGAGTGGCTGGCCTGCTCGTCGTCGTGCAGCAGACCCGCGGCAGCCGCGCCGCCCGCCGCACCGAGCGCCGCCGCGCCGAGGGTGCCCGAGGACGGGGCCATCATCGTGTCGTCGGCCGGACCGCCGAGCGGGGTCTCGCCGCGTGCGACCGCGGACAGCAGCTCCTCGCATTCGTCCGCGGTGGGCCGGTGCTGGGTCTCCGGGTGCAGCAGCACCGCGAGCACGCTCGCCAGCGGACCGGACTGCCGCGGCGGGTTGATCTGCCCCGCGGCGACCGCGTGCAGCAGGCTCAGCGTGTTCTCGGACAGGCCGAACGGCGGCTGTCCCTCGCAGGCGGCGTACAGCGTGGAGCCGAGGGAGAAGACGTCCGACTCCGGGCCGGGGTCGCCGCCGATCGCGACCTCCGGGGCCAGATACGCCGGGGTTCCGGCGATCATCCCGGTCTTGGTGACCGTGACGTCGTCCTTGGCCCGCGAAATGCCGAAGTCGGTGATCTTCACCGTGCCGTTGCCGGCGAGCAGGATGTTGCCCGGCTTGATGTCGCGGTGCACGATGCCGACCGCGTGCGCCTCGCTCAGGGCGGCGGCGATCTGCGCGCCGATCCGCGCGACCTCCAGCGGCGGCAACGTGCCCTTTTCCTGCAGCACCTGCGCCAGGCTGGTGGAAGCCAGGTATTCCATGATCAGGCACGGCTGGCCGTTGTCGTCGGTGACGACGTCGAACACGGTGATCGCGTTCGGGTGGTGCAGCCGGGCGGCGATCCGGCCCTCGCGCATGGTGCGCTGCCGGGCGTCCTCCGCCTCGTGGTTCTCCAGCCCGGGCTGGAGAAGCAGCTGCTTGATGGCGACCGTACGGCCCAGCACCTCGTCGTGGGCGCGCCAGACCGCCCCCATCGCGCCGGAACCGATCTTTCCGACGATCCGGTACCGGTCGGCGACCAGACGACCCTCGTCGCTCACGCGACCTCCCTTTGGGGCTCCGACTTCCCGGGGCGGGACTTTTCTACCCCAAAGGGGTGAGTTCGAACCCGCCGCAGCACCGGAGCGTAGGCACCTGCTGTGGACCGTGTGCCGGTTTTGCCGAGACCGACCCGTGACAAGGCTAGGCGCTCACTCTGCGCACACGCACGCGGCACACTTCGGACGGCAGGGCAGCACTACGTTATCGCAGGTCAGGAGTACACCGCGGACAGGACGCGGGCCTGGGAGATCACATCCTGCTCGACGACGTCGAACAGTTGGGTCACGCGCAAGAGGGTTCCGTCGGCCTGGTGGACCAGTGCCACGGCGAAGACCGAACCGTCGTCCTGGACGTGCAATTCCTGGACGTCGATCGAGTCGGCCCCGCTCCACGCGCGGACCAGATCGCCCGCTTCGCCGCGCGCGACGTTCGGGGCGAGCAGCGCGAGCGCGTTCTCCGGCTGGTGGTCGATCGAGGCGTAGAACTTGCGCACCGCTTCCAGCTTCACCGGGGCCGGTGCGGCCGCCGACGAGGTAGCGGACTTCTTGTGCGATTCCGCCGAGAACGGCGCACTCGGCGCGGAGGACGACGTAGTGCCGGAAGTGGTTTCCGGAGTCGTGGTGCCCGAATTCGACGGCGTCGTGGCCGCGGTGCCGGTGCGCTTGGACTGCGCCGTGCTGTCGCTCTGCCCGGACGTCGTGCCGCCGGACGAGTGGCTCTTGCGCTGCTGCGGCACGGCTTGGCCGCCGAGCGCCGCCGCGCCGCTGAACCCGGCGGGCATGGCTGCTTCTCCGGCGATCGGCACGGTGGGCCGCGGGCCGCCGCTGAGCAGCGAGGCGGTGACGACGGCACCGGCGACGAGCGCGCCGGCCCCGACGAGCCCGGCCAGCTTCGCGCGCCGGGCGAGCTTGCTTTCGGGCTCCTCGACGGGTTCCTCGGTCCGGTCGGCCGGGCGCCGGGTGCGCGGCGGCAGGTATTTCTGCGGTTCGCGGAACACCTGCTCGAGATACTCGCGGTCGGCTTCGGCCACGTCCTCGAGCAGTTCCGGCGGAATCACGTCCTCGACGCGCACGGCGTCGGGTTCTCGCCGGGTTCGCTGCCGTTCAAGCACGAAAGTCCTCGCTCTGGGGGTTCGGGGCGGGACACGGCACGGGTGGCGGTGTCCCCGGGGCGGGCCGGGCGATTCGTGGTCGGCCCGGACCTCGTAGTCGCCAGGTAACCCTGTGCCGACAGGTGGCCGCCAGACTCCGTCGCCGGAATGCCGCCGTCGTACGACGAACGGCAGCTTATGTCACCCAACCGGACGAGGGAACAGCCGCTCACCGCACCGCACGTGCATCGGCATTTGCAGACAGTGCGCTGGTCAGCGACCGTCGTCGGTGATCTTGCCGTTGTCGTCGAAAGTGAGCGTGCGCTGCTCGGTGCTCTTGCTGCCGTCCTGGTGCGTGACCTCGACGGTGTTCACCGTGGTGCCGTGCTGCGGGTCGATGGTGACCTTCTTGACCTCGAAATACGCGACGTCGGCGTAGCGCTTGCGCAGCCCCTGCGGGCCCTCCTGCTTGAGGTCGCCGGACGTGACCGACGAGGCCTGCGACGGGTCGGTGGTGACGGTGTTGAAGAACTTCTCCGAGTTGTTCCCCATCGTGTTCGGGTCGGCGGCCGTGAAATACGGGTCCTTCGTTTCCCGCTGAGCGGGGGTGACCGGCGGCTTCCGCGGCGGCTCGCTCGTCGAGGGCGAGCCCGTGGTGGTCGGCGCGGACGTCCTGCTGTGGGTGCCGGGACCGGCCGGGGCGGTCATGTCGGCCGAACTGCTGCTAGCGGAGCTGCTCGCGCCGGTGCCCTGCTGCGGTTGCGTGCCGTTGTCCGAGGTGACGCCGTCGGGGCTGGTGCTGGAGCTATCGCGCGGGGCAGTGCCGCCGACTCCGCCGTGCTGCCCGTTCGGAAGCAGCGCGCTGAGGTTCGGGTTGCCGCCGTTCTGCCTGCCCGGCCAGCCGCCGCCCCCGATCGCGTCGGTCGTCGTGCTGCTGGGCCCGCCGACCAGGAACGTCCCGGCGAACAGCAGTCCGACGACCACCGCGCCGGACGCGCCGGTGGCGAACCACGCGGCCTTGCGCCAGGTCTTCGGCGGGGTGACCGACGCGGGGACGGAGCCGAGATCGAACGTGCCGAGCCCGTCCGGCTCCGGCGCGGCGTACACGCGCACCTCGTCGTCCTGCTGCTCTTCTTTCTCCTGCGGCGACCCGGCCGGCTCGCCGAGGATGACGCGCTGGCGCTGCGGCGGTTCTTCCGCCTCGGGGCTCAGCTCGACGCGTTCGCGGGGGCTTTCGGGCCGGTTGGCCAGCGCGGCGGAGGTGGCGGCGACGCACTCCTGCCTGCTGCGCCGGGTCGGCTGGGGGAGCGCGCTTTCCGGCGGCGCGAAGGCGAGGTGTTCCTCGGGGATCCGGTCCTGCGGGGGAGCGAAGGCGGCGCGGGACCCGGGTTGCCGGGCGGACTGGCGGCGGGATTCGGCGGTGTGGCCAGGTTCGGCCAGCCGGTCCGGGGCGGCCGGGGGGTTTTGTGGTTCTGCTGGCTGGCCGAGAGAGACGGTGGTTCGGCGGCCTTGCGGTTCGGCCGTCCTGCTTGGGGCGGCCGGGCGGTTCTGCGGTTCTGCTGGCTGGCCGAGGGAGACGGTGGTTCGGCGGCCTTGCGGTTCGGCCGTCCGGCCCGGGGCGGCCGGGCGGTTCTGCGGTTCTACTGGCTGGTCAAGGGAAACGGTGGTCCGACGGCTTCGGGCTTCGGACACCCGGTCCGGGGGCACCTGGCGGCGCTGCGGCGCTGGGGCGGTCCGGCGGCGCTGCGGCTGCGGCAACGGGGGCTCGCCGATCGGCAACGTGCCACTGGCGGCGGGGAAAACCGGCTGGTCCGGGCCTGGCCGGTTCCGGGCGTCGGGCACGCGGTTCGCGCGCGGAGCCGGTGCGCCGCGCTGCTGCGGATTCTCGCTGCCCCGCTGCGCAGGAGCGCCGTTGACGGCCGGGGCGGCACCGGTGCGGTGCCGGTGATGTCCGGCGGCGCGGGGCGGCACCACCGGAGTCCAGGTGCCGTCGGCACGGACGCGGTGCCGTCCGGGAACGGTGACCTCGGCGTCCGGCACCGCACCGGAACGGCCAGCGTGTCGCGGACCGCCCATCGTGTTTCCCGTCATGCCGGTCCGACCCCTCCACGCGAGGGGCGTGACGGCGCCGGGGCGGTCGTCAACCCGAACGGAGCAGGGACGAGGAGAACGACGCTTGCGTCCACACTTGCGGACTCCCGAGCAAATGCACGCGCACGCGGAGGACGGCGCGCGGAGCCGCAGCTCCCGCGCGTCCTCCGGGCATAGCCCGGCGCAGACGCCAGGGTCCTCACGAGCTTCACAGTAGAAAACCGGCAGGCGAATGTCTTCACCCATCCTGCAACTTGCACCGGTTTCACTCGACCGGGCGCGCCCGAACGGGCGGCACGTCACGCAGCGCAGCGTGCCGCCAGCGTTTGCCCAGGTCGGAGGCTGGTCAGCCGCCGCTGCGGTACTTCGCCTGGGTCGACTGGAGGGCCTTCACCGACGTCGCGCCGCTACCGAGCGCGATAACAATGGCGAGAACGTCCAGCACGACGTTGCCGGAAGTGAGCAACCAGGCGAACAGCGAGGCCGCGGTGGCACCGCCGGCCAGCGCCCAGCGGCTGCGCACGTACTGCGCCACCGGAGCCCCGCCCGCCCGCTTGCCCGCCGCGTTGTTCAGCAGCGCCAGGTAGCCGACGTGGCCAAGGGCCGCCAGCACGCTCGCGATCGCGATGATGACGGCGATGAGGTTAATCATGTGTCCAGTCTGCCCGGTTCCCGCGCGGAGCGAATCGGGGATGACCCGGATCCCGCGTCAGCGGCCCAGCCTGCCGCGGCCGAGGTTCAGCAGCAGCAACGCCAGCTGCCTGCCCTCCGGGCCCAGTTCGCGGTAGCGCGCGAGCACGTCCATCTCGCGGTTGTAGACGATTTTCGTGCCGCCCGCGGCCATCCGGGCCGCGCCGATGGTCTTCGACACCTCGACCCGGCGCTTCACGAGCCGGAGGATTTCGGAGTCGAGCCAGTCGATCTCCTCGCGAAGCGACGAGATGTCCTCGCCCGCCGGGGTGTGCTCGGCGGGCTGTCCGTCGGCGTTCTGCGTCTGCGCGTTCATCGGGACCTCTCTGAAGTCCGGACTCCCCTTGGCCCAGGGACGGCGAAAGCCCCGGGTCCAGTGGACTCCGGGGCTGCGGGTGATGGCGGGTGGGGCACTACGCGATCACGGGAGCCGGAGTCCGGGTCCCGTAAAAAAATCGCTCGCTGCTGTGCCGCACGGGTTCAGTATGGCACAGGCGCGCCCGGCCGCCGCCGGAACGCCCGCACCCGCGCGTGCAGCACGAGGCTGATGAACAGCCAGAACAACGGCATCGCCGGCCAGAAGAAGAACGCGCCGCCGACCGCCCAGCGAACGATCAGCAAGGTCGCGAGCACGACGACGATGCCGAGGTGGACGCGCAGCGCCGGATTGTCGCGCAGCGCGGCCCGGGTCAGCGGCCAGCCGCCTACGCGCGGCCGGACCGGGGCTGGGCGGGGAAGATCGGCGGTGAGTTCGCCGAGTTCGTCGGTGTAGCGGGTGGCGTAGATGGCGAGCAGCCGCTCTTCCACCTCGTCGAGAGTGAGCCGTCCGTCGGAACCGGCGGCCTGGATGGTCTCGGCGACGCGCTCGCGGTCGCCGTCGGAAGCCCGCAGCCGGGCGGGAATCTTGTCGTCCATACCGTTCGATGCTCCGCGCCGAGGCGGCGTCACGCGTCGGACGCGAGGCGACACCGCGGCGTACGTCCGGAAGCGCAGTCCGACCCCGTGGCTGTTCCGGGACTGTCGTACCCCCGGGGTAGCGTTGACAGACGATGGACACCCTCTTCGATCTCCCCGCAGACCCGCCCGCCCGCGCTGCCCGGCCGGGAACCGCAGACCTGCTCGAGGACCTCAACCCCGCCCAGCGCGAGGCGGTGACGCACGCCGGAGGTCCGCTGCTGGTCGTCGCGGGAGCCGGATCGGGCAAGACGCGCGTGCTCACGCGCCGGATCGCCTACCTCCTCGGCCAGCGAGGCGTGCATCCGGGCGAGATCATGGCGATCACGTTCACCAACAAGGCCGCCGCCGAGATGCGCGAACGCGTCGCGGCGCTCGTCGGCAAACGCGCGAACGCGATGTGGGTGTCCACGTTCCACTCGATGTGCGTGCGGATTCTCCGCCGCGAGGCGAAAACGCTCGACATGTCGTCGAGTTTCTCCATCTACGACTCGGACGACACGAAGCGGCTCATCACGCTCGTGGCGCGCGATCTCGACGTCGACCCGAAGAAGTACGCCGCGCGCACGCTCGCGGTGCACATCTCGAACCTGAAAAACGAACTGGTCGATCCGGACGAGGCGGCTTCGAAGGCGGCCAACGACCTGGAGCGCCGCGTCGCCGAGGTCTACGCCGAGTACCAGCGCAGGCTCTCGAGCGCGAACGCGTTCGACTTCGACGACCTGATCATGCAGACAGTGTCGTTGCTGCAAGCGTTCCCGGACGTCGCGGAGTACTACCGGCGGCGCTTCCGGCATGTCTTGGTCGACGAGTATCAGGACACCAACCACGCGCAGTACACCTTGGTGCGCGCGCTCGCCGGCACCGAAGCCACGGACACCGGGATCGAACCCGCCGAACTGTGCGTGGTGGGTGACGCGGACCAGTCCATCTACGCCTTCCGCGGCGCGACCATCCGCAACATCGAGGAATTCGAACGCGACTTCCCGAACGCGCACACGATTCTGCTGGAGCAGAACTACCGCTCCACGCAAACGATCCTGTCCGCGGCCAACGCGGTCATCGCCCGCAACCCCAACCGGCGCGCCAAGCGGCTGTGGACCGATTCGGGCGACGGCGAGAAGATCGTCGGCTACGTGTCGGACAACGACCACGACGAGGCCGCCTTCGTCGCTGGGGAGATCGACTCGCTGGCGGAGAAGGGCGAGGCGGACTACTCGGACGTCGCGGTGTTCTACCGCACCAACAACCAGTCGCGGGTGTTCGAGGAAATCTTCATCCGGCTCGGCCTGCCGTACAAGGTCGTCGGCGGCGTGCGCTTCTACGAGCGGCGCGAAGTGCGGGACATGATCGCGTACCTGCGCGTCCTCGCGAATCCCGATGACACAGTCAGCCTGCGGCGGATTCTCAACGTTCCCAAGCGCGGGATCGGCGACCGTGCCGAGGCAGTCGTGGCGACGCACGCGGAACGGGAACGGATCTCGTTCTGGGCCGCCCTGCGCGACGCGGTCGACGACAAGGTGGCGCTGCTGAACCCGCGCTCGGCCAAGGCGATCACCGGATTCGTGACGCTGCTGGACGAACTGCAGGAGATGGCGTCGTCCGGCACCGAGGTGCACGACCTGCTCGAAGCGATCCTGGAGCGCACCGGATACCGCGCGGAGCTGGAGGAATCCGACGACCCGCAAGACGCCTCGCGCGTCGAAAACCTCACCGAACTGGTGACGGTGGCCCGGGAATTCGCCGAGTTCACCGCCGAGGTCACCAACGACGAAAACGCGGAACTGGTCCTGGACGACGGCGTCCCCGCCCCGGGGTCGCTGCCTGCTTTCCTGGAACGAGTCTCGCTGGTCGCGGACGCCGACTCGATCCCGTCGCCAGACGGCGGCGAAGAAGGCGACGGCGGCGCGGGCGTGGTCACCTTGATGACCGTGCACACGGCAAAGGGCCTGGAGTACCCGGTCGTCTTCTGCACCGGTTGGGAGGACGGCGTCTTCCCGCACATGCGCGCACTGGGCGATCCAGCGGAACTGGCCGAAGAACGCCGCCTGGCCTACGTGGCGATTACCCGTGCGCGGCAACGGCTTTACGTGTCGCGAGCGCTTACCCGGTCGGCGTGGGGACAGCCGCAGATGAATCCCGCTTCCCGCTTCCTGGACGAACTCCCGCCGGACCTCGTCGACTGGCGGCGCCTGGAACCGTCCTCGCCGGGCTTCGGCAACTTCGGCTCCTCGTCAAGTTCCTCGTCCGGCCCTCGAGCCGCGACCACGTGGGGTCGGCGGTCCTCGTCGTCGACGTCTTCGAGTTCGCCGTTCGGGAAGGCGTGGAAGGACACGGTGGCTCTGAAGCTGGACGTCGGAGACCGGGTCAGCCACGACAAGTACGGCCTGGGCACAGTCATCTCGTGCGACGGCGTCGGCCCGCGCGCTACGGCGACTATTGACTTCGGGGCTTCGGGGAAGGTCCGGCTGATGCTGATCGGCAGTGTGCCGATGGTGAAACTCTGACGTTTGCGCCTAGCGGGGCTGAGGTTTTGAGCTCTGCGGCTATGGGCGCTGCCGGTCTGGGCGCTGCGTCTATGGGCGCTGCGGGTTTGCGTGGTGCGGTCTTGCCTGCGGCGGCTTTTGGGGTTTGATCCTCCGTGCCGTGCCGTGCCGTGCCGTGCCGTGCCGTGCCGTGCCGTGCCGTGCCGTGCCGTGCCGTGCCGTGCCGTGCCGTGCCGTGCCGTGCCGT
>NZ_JBVJOE010000008.1:205384-423104 GCF_055583325.1 Amycolatopsis sp. NPDC104775 | reverse complement strand
GAAAAAACAGGGAGGCCAGAAGACGGACGCCAACAAAGAGCAGAGCGCGGACGGCTCGGGGAACGAGGAGGGCACCCCCCTTCCCCCCCCCCCCCCCTCCTCCCCCCCCCCCGCGCCCGCCTTACTTGCCAGGGCCGAACCCGATCTTGGCCAGTTCGGCCTTGCCCTGCTCGCCGAGAATGAAGTCGGCGAACTGCTTCGCCAGCGCCGCCTGCGGAGCGTTCTTCACCACCGCGATCGGGTACTGGTTCACCGCGCCCGAGGACTCCGGGAAGTCGACCTTGTCCACTTTGCCCGCCGCCGACGTCGCGTCGGTGACATACACCAGGCCGGCGTCGGCGTCGCCCGACTGGACCTTGGCCAGCACCTGCTTGACGTTCGTCTCCTCGCTGACCGGCTTGAGCGTGGTCTTGGTGGTCTGCTCGACCTTCTGTGTGGCCGAACCGCACGGCACCTGCTGCGCGCACACGACCACGTTCAGGCCGGGCTTGGTCAAATCGGCGAAGGTCTTGATGCCCTTCGGATTCCCCTTGGCCACGGCGATCGCGAGCTTGTTGGTGGCGAACACGGTCGGCTGGCCGTCGATGACGCCGTCCTGCACGGCCTTGTCCATGTTCTTCTGATCCGCCGAGGCGAACACGTCGGCCTTGGCTCCGTTGTCCAGCTTCTGCACGAGCGCGGAGGAACCCTCGTAGTCGAAGGTGACCTTGACGCCCGGGTGCGCGGCCTCGAACTGCTTGCCCAGCACGGTGAACGATTCGGTGAGCGAGGCCGCGGCGAACACGGTCAGCGTTCCGCTCGCGCTGCCGGGGGCGGGCGCGGACGCGGAACCCGCACCCGGGTTCGAGCTGGGCTGGTCGCCGGAGCTGCAGGCGGCGGCGGACAACGCGATCGCCGCGGTGGCGGCGAGGGCGAGCTTCTTCATCTGGATCCTTCCGGGGTTTCCACCACGACGGTGGTCGCCTTGACCACGGCGACCGCGAGCACGCCCGGGCGCAGCCCGAGTTCGCGGACCGCCTCGGCGCTCATCAGTGACACCACTCGGTGCGCCCCGCACTGCAGTTCGACCTGCGCCATCACCTTGTCGGTGACGACCTCGGTGACGAGCCCGACGAAGCGGTTGCGGGCGGAGCGGCCGACCGCCGACGGGTCGTCCGGCTCCTGGGCCTGCGCCCGCGCGAACCCGGCGAGCTGAGCGCCGTCGACGACCTTGCGGCCGGCGGCGTCGTCCGTCGCGGTCAGCTGGCCCGCGCGGACCCACCGGCGGACGGTGTCGTCGCTTACGCCGAGCAGGCGAGCGGCCTCGGACAACCGAAATTGCGGCATGGCCGGAACATTATCCCCGCAGATGCGGAAAAGCTATGCGGGCCGCGCATTTTCGCGTAACGCTTCGAGCATTGCGAACTGATAACGCCCGAGAACTTTCCGTTCCTCGGAAGTGAAGTCCGCGAGCACCCCGGCGAGCCGCCGCTCGACTCGCGCGGAGATCGCGCCGAGCCGCTGCGAACCCGCGTCGGTGATCGTCACGAGCACCTTCCGGCGATCGGTCCGGTCGCGTTCGCGCCGCACCAGACCGGCCTTCTCGAGCCGGTCGAGCACCCCGGTCACCGCACCCGTCGACAAGCCGGTGAGCTGCCCAATCCGGCCTGGGGTAAGGGAATCCGTGCTTTGCCCGGCGAGTTCGAGCGCCTGCAGTTCGGTCGCCGAGAGCCCTTCGAGCGCGGCGTCGCGAGCGTGCTGGAGGACGGTGTGCGTGCGCAGCCGAGCCGCGAGCGCCGCGAAGTGAGTCAGCTCACTATTGGTCTCTCCGGTGCTCACCGAGTGCCTCCACATCGGAACCGAGGGTGGTTTCCCCGCTTTTCGCAAGACTGCCTTTTCAGGCCTCGCAAGCTATCCTGAGCGTAATGACAGCAGTACATCTCGGGTTTCCTCGCGTCCCCGGCAACCGAGGCCCCTCCGGCGCGCCCCGTCCCGAGCACCCCGGTCTCGTCGACTCCTTCGGCCGCGTCGCGACCGACCTGCGGGTCTCCCTCACCGACCGCTGCAATCTGCGCTGCACGTACTGCATGCCGGCCGAGGGCCTCGACTGGATGCCGGGCGAGCAGGTCCTCACCGACGACGAACTCGTCCGGCTCATGCGGATCGCGGTGGAAACGCTCGGCGTCACCGACATCCGGCTGACCGGCGGCGAACCGCTGCTGCGCCCGGGCCTGGAAGGGATCATCGAGCGGATCACCGCGCTCGACCCGCGGCCGCGGGTCTCCATGACCACCAACGGGATCGGGCTGGCCAAACGCGCCCCCGGCCTCGTTGCGGCCGGGCTCGACCGGATCAACGTGTCGCTGGACACCATCGACCGCGAGCGCTTCGCCGAACTGACCCGCCGCGACCGGCTGCCGCACGTACTGGCCGGCCTCGCCGCCGCCCGCGACGCCGGACTGTCGCCGGTGAAGATCAACTCCGTCCTGATGCGCGGATACAACGAGCACGAGGCGGTGCCGCTGCTGCGGTTCTGCCTCGAAGAGGGCTACCACCTGCGGTTCATCGAGCAGATGCCGCTGGACGCGCAGCACGGCTGGAACCGCCGCGACATGGTCACCGCCGAGGAGATCCTCGCGATGCTCGGCGAGGCCTTCACCCTCTCCCCGTTCCCCGCTCCCCGCGGCGGAGCGCCCGCCGAGCGCTGGCTGGTCGACGGCGGACCGGGCGACGTGGGCGTGATCGCGTCGGTGACCAGGCCGTTCTGCTCCGCCTGCGAGCGCACCCGGCTGACCGCCGACGGCGCCGTCCGCTCCTGCCTCTTCTCGAACGACGAGACGGACCTGCGCTCCCTCGTGCGCGCGGGCGCGCGCGATGAGGAGGTGGCGGACGCGTGGCGGGCCACGATGTGGCGCAAGCTCGCGGGCCACGAGATCAACGAGGCCGGCTTCGCGCAGCCGATCCGGCCGATGAGCGCGATCGGCGGCTAAGCCCATGACCTCTCCCCAGGCGTCTTCTTCCCCGATGACGATCGTCGTCCGGTACTTCGCCTCGGCGCGGGCCGCGGCGGGCACTGAGGAGGAGAAGGTGGAGCTGGCGGCGGGCACGACGGTCGCCGATGCCGTCCAGACGCTGCGCGAGCTGCACCCCGGGCAACTTTCCCGGGTTCTCGACGCGGCGAGCTTCCTGGTCAACGAGGTGGCGGTCCGCGATCGCGGCCGCGCGCTCAGTGACGGGGCCCGCCTGGACGTCCTCCCGCCGTTCGCCGGCGGATGAGCGCCCGGAAAGCCCCCGTTCACCCGGCTGAACGCGGCGCTGACCGCCGGAGCGGCGGTTTCCGGCCGATTGGTCCGGACCACGGTGAATGGCGGCACTGGCGTGCTGAGCGGTCGATACGCTTTATCCCTACTCTCCGAAGCGTTTCGCTCACGGCGTATTCGCGCAGCTCAAAGAACCACTCGGCGGGCAGTGGCCGACAGTTGACGAGTGGTTTAGAGTGCTCGCCCTTATCTGCCGCGAATGGCCCCTTGACGCGTTATCGACGTGACCCAAGCCTCACGATCCGTGAAATATCTCGGCAAGAAAACGGCCAGATAACGGCGCTCTGACCTGCGAAAACAGGCGGATCGAGACAGGTTGCATGCCGTTACTGTGACGTAGGTCACACCTCGAATGATTTCCGATCACGCCGAGAATTACGTACCGTCGCTTTTCGGTTGGCCCCGACCGACCACGCAACACCGGGAATCCGTAGCGCCCAGCTCTGTCCAACGGATCCCCGGACCCATACCCCGAGCGAAAGCATTTCCGGACAGAGACGAGGGGACGAAGACGGCGCGTCGTGCGACGTCCGCGTCAGCCGCCCGGCAACGGGCGGACGGGCTCCCAACCCGACCCGCAGCAGCAAGCTCGTAGGCGCAGGAAGCGAGAAGTTTTCAGATGTCTTACCGAGGCAAGCACCGCAAGATGTCCGCCGCCACCCGCACCATCGCCCGTGTCGCAGTCGCGGGTATCGCGGTCGGCGCTCCCCTCGCGATCGCCGCGACCCCCGCGTCGGCGACCAACTGGGACGCCATCGCGCAGTGCGAGAGCGGCGGCAACTGGAACACCAACACCGGAAACGGCTACTACGGTGGTCTCCAGTTCACCCAGAGCACCTGGAAGGCCTACGGCGGCACCGGAAGCCCGCAGGGCGCGTCGCGTGAGCAGCAGATCGCTGTCGCCGAGCGCGTGATGCAGGGCCAGGGCCCGGGCGCGTGGCCGGTGTGCAGCAAGAAGGCCGGCAGCTCGGCCTCCGCGCACAAGGCGACCCCGAAGAAGAGCACCACCGCCAAGAAGGCGACCCCGAAGAGCGACGCCCCGAAGAAGCAGGTCACCCAGCCGGTGGCCGCGCTCGTGGCGAACTCCAACCCGAACGGCGACTACACCGTCAAGGCTGGCGACACGCTCTCGAAGATCGCCAAGGAGCACAACATCCAGGGCGGCTACCAGAAGCTGCAGGACCTGAACAAGCAGTACGTGTCGAACGCGAACTTCATCGTGGTCGGCCAGAAGCTCGCCACCAAGTGAACCCTGGCCTCCTCGTGAGGCTGGTTCCGGCGCAGCGGCTGCTGTGACAGAACGCCCGAAGGGCCCCACCGCGTCAAATCCCCTGGCGGTGGGGCCCTTCGTCGTGTCCGGGCTCGGGAGTGTTCATCGCGGTGGACACTCCCGAGGGCGTCAGGGCGAGTTGACCCATTCGTCGGTGCCGTCGGTGAAGTGCTGGTGCTTCCACACCGGAAGCCGCGCCTTCACCTCGTCCACCAGCTCCGCGCAGGCGGTGAACGCCTGGCCGCGGTGCTCGGCGGCGACCGCGCAGGCGAGCGCGACGTCGCCGATCGTCAGCGCGCCGACCCGATGGCTCACCGCCACCGCGCGCACGCCCTTCCAGCGCGCCGCGAGGTCGTTGACCACCTCGGCGAGCACGTCGCGAGCCGTCGGATGGCCCTCGTAGGTCAGATCCCGCACGCCCTTGCCGCCGTCGTGGTCGCGGACCACGCCGGAGAACGTGACCACGGCACCCGCCGCGTCGTCCTCCACCAGCCGCGCGTGTTCCTCGACCGACAGCGGCTGGTCGCTCACGTCCGCTCGCAGGATCCGGACCGCCGGGCCCGCTGGCGCGGCCTCGCGCGGGTGGTCTCCACCGGCGAGCTGGTCCACCGCGTGCCCGAGGATGTCCTCCAGCACCCGCAGACCGTCCTTCACGCCGCCGCTCGACCCCGGCAGGTTCACCACGAGGGTCCGGCCCGCGACTCCCGCCACGCCGCGCGACAAGACAGCCGTGGGCACCTTCGGCAGCCCGGCCGCGCGGATCGCGTCCGCTACGCCGGGCAGCTCGTAGTCCAGCACCGCGCGGGTGACGTCCGGGGTCCGGTCAGTCGGCGAGATGCCGGTGCCGCCGGTCGTGAGGATCACCTGGACGCCGTCGGCCACCGCGGCCCGCAGCGCGACGCCCACCGGATCGCCGTCCTCGACGACGACCGGCGGCGGCACGGCGTAGCCGCGGTCGGCCAGCCAAGCGACGAGCACCGGGCCGGTCTTGTCCTCGTAGACGCCTCGCGCGGCGCGGTTGGAGGCGACGATGACGCGCGCGGTGTTCCTGGCCGCCTCCGCGGAAGAAGGTCCTTCGGCGGTGTTTGTCGCCGCCTCCGGGGAAGAAAGTCCGTCGGCGGGGTTCACGGCCGCTCCCAGGTTCCGGTCTTGCCGCCGTCCTTGCGGAGCAGCCGCACATTGTCGAGCGTCGCGGCCGGGTCGACGGCCTTGATCATGTCGTGCAGCGTCAGCCCGGCGACCGCGACGGCGGTGAGCGCCTCCATCTCGACCCCGGTGACGTCCTTGGTCTTGGCCGTCGCGCTGATATGCACGGCGGTCTCGGCCAGCTCGAACTCCACCTTGACGCCCGACAGCGCGATCTGGTGGCACAACGGGATCAGCTCAGGCACCCGCTTGGCTCCCATGATCCCGGCGATCCGCGCGGTCGCCAGCGCGTCGCCCTTGGGCAGGCCGTTGGCCGAAAGCAGGCCGACGACCTCCGCCGTGGTGTGGACGGTCCCGCCGGCCAGCGCGGTGCGCGCGGACGCGGTCTTGCCGGAGACGTCGACCATCCGGGCAGCGCCGGACTCGTCGACATGGCTGAGTTCACTCACGCCCGCGAGGCTACTGCGCAACTTCGCCCCAAGTGCGTGAGGGGAACCCTGCGGAATCAGGGTTCCCCTCACGGACGGTCGAGCCGGGGGTCAGCTGGCGCGTTCGGCCTTCACCGCGTTGCGCACCGCTTCCGCGACGGCCGGGGCCACCGCGTTGTCGAACACGCTCGGCACGATGAACGACGCGTTGAGCTTGCCGTTGTCCACCACGTCGGCGATCGCGTCGGCGGCGGCCAGCAGCATGTTGTCGTCGATGTTGTGCGCGGCGGCGTCGAGCAGGCCGCGGAAGACGCCCGGGAAGGCCAGGACGTTGTTGATCTGGTTCGGGAAGTCGCTGCGTCCGGTGGCGACGACCGCGGCGTGCTTCTGCGCCTCCAGCGGATCGATCTCCGGGTCCGGGTTGGCCAGCGCGAAGACGACCGCGTCGTCGTTCATCGTGGCGACCTGCTCGGCGCCGAACAGGTTCGGAGCGGAGACGCCGATGAAGACGTCCGCGCCGACCAGCGCGTCGTGCAGGGTGCCGGACTTGCGGTCCTTGTTGGTGTGCTCGGCGATCCAGGTCAGGTTGTCGTCGAGGTTGCCGCGCTCGGGGTAGACAATGCCGTCGATGTCGGCGGCCACGATGTCGCCCGGGTTCTTGCGCAGCAGCAGCCGGATGATCGCCGACCCGGCCGCGCCGACGCCGCTGACCACGATCTTGCAGTCCTCGATGTTCTTCCCGACCACGCGCAGCGCGTTGCGCAGTGCGGCGACCACGACGATCGCGGTGCCGTGCTGGTCGTCGTGGAAGACCGGGATGTCCAGCTGCTCGCGCAGCCGCTTCTCGATCTCGAAGCAGCGCGGCGCGGCGATGTCTTCCAGGTTGATGCCCGCGTACACCGGAGCGAGCGCCTTCGCGATCATGATGATCTCTTCGGTGTCCTGGGTGTCCAGGCAGACCGGCCACGCGTCGACGCCGGCGAACTTCTTGAACAGCGCCGCCTTGCCCTCCATCACCGGCAGCGCGGCGGCCGGGCCGATGTTGCCGAGGCCGAGCACGGCGGAACCGTCGGTGAGCACCGCGACGGTGTTGCGCTTGATGGTCAGCCGGCGCGCGTCCTCGGGGTTCGCGGCGATCGCCTGGCAGACGCGGGCGACGCCCGGCGTGTACGCGCGGGAGAGGTCGTCACGGTTGCGGAGCGCGACCTTGGGGCTGACCTCGATCTTGCCGCCGAGGTGGATCAGGAACGTCCGGTCCGAGACCTTGCGCACCTGCACGCCGGGCAGCGAATCGAGCGCCTGGGTGATGTCCTGCGCGTGGTTTTCCGACAGCGCGTTGGCGCTGATGTCGACCACGATCGTGTCCGCGTGCGATTCGACGACGTCGAACGCCGTCAGCACGCCGCCGACGCGGCCGACCGCGGTGGTGAGATCGCCCGCCGCCGTGGACGAGGCCGGGGCCTCGACCCGGACGGTGATCGAATACCCGGGACCGGGAACCGGCATGACACGTACTCCCCGCAGGTGGTGTGAGTTCGGACGGCTCGAATCTAGTCCGGTGACCCGCGCCACCCGACCCCAACCGGGTGACTGACCAGTAACTTCACGCTCGGGAGCGCCGCCCGCGCGGCGCTCCCGGACGCGGTCCGCAGGTCAGCGGTTGATCTCGGTCTCCGGGTGCACGTACGGCACGGTGTCGAGCGGGAAGGTCAGGTCGCCGAACGGCGAAAGCGCTCCCTGCCGGTCCGAGGACAGCTCGGTCACCGGGTGCTCGCCCGGCTCGCCCGGCCACGTGGGGTCGATGCCCTTGCTCTGCTTGTCGCCCTTCGCCACTGCTTCCTCCGAGGCCCTCGTCCGGCAAACTCGACCACAGTCTGCCCGAACACCGCTCGTGCGCGCGCACCCGCCCGGTATCCTGGGTGTCTATGCCCGCGACCTCTCTGGCGGACTGGCTGCGTGCGGAGTCCGACGACGCACTCGCCGAACTGCTGCGCACACGTCGCGATTTGTCCACCCCTCCGCCGTCCGACACGACCGTGCTCGCCACTCGCGCGGGCACGCCGGGGTCGGTCGCGCGCGCCTGCGAAGACCTCGACACGTTCACCCTCGCGGTGATCGACGCGCTGCTGGTCGCCGGTGCCGATGTCGAGCCGGCGCCGGTGTCCGCGGTGACCGCACTGGTCGGCCACGACGTCAGCGAACCGCTCGCCCGGCTGCGCGCCCGGGCTCTGGTCTGGGGCACCGACGAGGAGCTGCGAGTACCGCCCGCGGCCCGCGACGCACTCGGGCCGTTCCCCGCCGGGCTCGGCGCGTCGTCGCCCGCGCTGGCCGCCACGGACATCGACGCGCGGCTCGCGGAGATCGGCGAAGACGAGCGGGCCGTGCTCACCGCGCTGGCCGCCGGGCCGCCGATCGGCCGCACCCGCGACGCGAGCTTCGACGTCGGGCTGTCCGACGCGGCCACGCCGGTGCAGAAGCTGCTCGCTCGCGGCCTGCTGCTGCGCCGCGACGACCAGACCGTCGAACTGCCCCGCGAACTCGGCCTGCTGCTGCGCGGCGGGCGCGCCTTCGAACCGGACACGCTGGTCGAACCGGAGCTGCCCGTCCATCCACATCGGACGGACACTGTGGACGAAACGGCGGCCGGCGAGGCGATGGAGTTGTTGCGGCAGACGGAATCCCTGCTGCGGATGTGGTCGGATTCGCCGCCGCCGGTACTCAAAGCGGGCGGGCTCGGAGTACGCGAGCTGAAAAAGGTCGCCAAGGATCTCGAAATCGACGAGACCCGCGCGACGCTGCTCGTGGAACTGGTCGTCGGCGCGGGACTCGTCGCGGACAGCGAAAACACCGCCCCCGAGTACGTGCCGACCATGCTCACCGACAGCTGGCTCGCTTCGCCGTCGGTGCAGCGGTGGATGACCCTCGCGCAGGCGTGGCTGGAACTCCCGCGGCTGCCCGGTCTCGCCGGTGGCCGCGACGCGAAGGACAAGCCGATCGCGCCGCTGTCGGAGGAATTGCGCCGTCCGCTCGCTCCGGTTTCGCGGCACCGCGTGCTTTCCGCGCTGGCCGAGCTGAATCCCGGCGCGGGCGTGAAGAGCGTGGACGAACTGGTGGCCGTACTGGCTTGGCGCGCGCCCCGGCGAGGTGGCCGGCTGCGCGACGAAACCGTCCGCTGGACGATGGCCGAGGCGACCGCGCTGGGCCTCGTCGGTCTCGGCGCTCTCACCACCGCCACGCGGCTGCTGCTGGAGGACGACCGCTCCGGCGCCGTCGAAGCAATGCATGACGCACTGCCCGCGCCGGTCGACCACGTGCTGGTGCAAGCCGACCTGACAGTCGTCGCGCCGGGTCCGCTGGAGCCGGAACTGGCGGCGGACATGGCCGCGGTCGCGGACGTCGAATCCGCCGGGCACGCAACGGTTTACCGGATCACCGAACCCTCGGTGCGACGCGCGCTCGACACCGGACGGACCGCGGACGAACTGCACGCGATGTTCCGCGACAAGTCAGCGACCCCGGTGCCGCAAGGACTCACGTACCTGATCGACGACGTCGCCCGCCGCCACGGCCGCTTGCGCGGCGGCACCGCGGGGTCGTTCCTGCGCTGCGACGACGAGGCGCTGCTCGCCGAGGTGCTCGCGAACCCAGTAGCCGCGGAATACGACCTGCGGCTGATCGCGCCCACGGTGCTGATCAGTTCCGCCCCGCTGGCGGAGGTCCTGGAAGCCTTGCGCGGCGCGGGTTTCGCTCCCGCGGCGGAGGGTCCGGACGGCCGGGTCGTCGACCTGCGCCCCACCGGCCGCCGGCTTCCCGCTCGAGCGCGGGCGGCTCGCGCGCGGCCAGGCGAACAGGCGGTGCTGACCGTCGAACAGGCGGCGCGAATCGTGTCGAACCTCCGCGCGGGAGACCAGGCTTCGGCGCGACGACGCGGTTCGACAGTCCGTGCGCCGGGCGGCGGCGGTGCGGACACGACGGCGACGCTGGACCTGTTGTCCCGTGCGACGCTGGAGCAACGCGAGGTGTGGATCGGTTTCGTCGATTCGCGCGGCACGGCGAGCCAGCGGGTGGTGCGCCCGCTGCGGGTCGGCGGCGGAGTGCTGGAAGGCGCGAACCACGAGCGGTATCCGTTGCACCGCATCACTTCCGCCGCGTTGGTCGAGGACTGACCGCGCCGGTCGGAGGTTGCGCGGCCCTGCGTCGAGGGCGGCGGCTGGGGCAGGAATGAAGCGCCCCATGCGGCATCGGGGTGATTTCGGCTGGGTGAGCAGGCGGGGGCGAAGCGGGAGAGCAGGCGAGCGAACCGGGGGCAGGCAGAGCGGGAGAAGCCAAGAGCGGCAACGCCAGAACCGCTTAGAGATTGCGCAGCCCCTGCAACACCCGCTCCATGAACTCCCGCGATGAGCGGTCTCCCAGCACCAGATCGGTCTGGTGCAGCATGACGAGCCCGATGTCGGCCATGTCGCCCACCAGCACCTTCACCACCCCGAGCGGCAGGTGCAGGTGCGCGGCGATCTCGGCGACCGACCGGGTTTCCAGGCACAGATCGCAGATCCGCCGGTGCTCGATCGACCGCACCCCGCGGTAGCGGCGGCCCTCGTCACTGGTGGAGACCAGGGCTTCGAGCGCGAGGTTGTGGTCGGAATGAGTCCGGCCGCGAGTCCGCGCATACGGCCGCACGCGCGATTTCGTCGGCTGCACCGGCGGTTCCGGCTGGCCGGGCTCCTCGTCGGACCAGAAACGGTCCAATTCGGACACTCCGGAAGCCGGGTCGGAGTAGGCGTAGCGGTCCTCGGGCTCTTCGGCCAGCGCGTGCCGGCTGCGGGTGGCCTGTTCGACGTGCTGCCGTTGGTACGCCGAACCTTCCGGCACCACGCGGTCGTCCGAGCCGGGCGAACCGGCGTATTCGTCGAACGAGTACGGGTCGTGCACCGCCGCACGGCTAGGCGCGGGAGGGGGTGACGGTTCTTCCCACCGGTCCTGCCGCGGCTCTTCCCAGTAACCGGATTCGCCGTCCTCGACCCATTCGTAGCCGTCGTCCCAGCTCTCCTCCTGAACCGGCGCGGGAGGCGGGGCCACCGGACGGGGAGCGACCGTCTGCTGCACCGGACGCGGCGCCGGCGCGGGCTCCGGACGCCGCGCGGCAGGCGGCGGCGCGGGCTGAGCATGCCGCGAAGGCTGCGCGGACCGCGCAGGAGGCGAGGTCGGTGCGGACGCGGGAGGCGTAGCCCGCGGCTGCCGATGCGGCAATCGCAGGCTCAGCGAACTCAGCTCGTACCGGCTCGGCGAGTCGAACGACTCCCGCTCCGTGCCTTTGTGGAGGGCGTCCCAGGCGCCCGTGTCCTGGTCTCCGAAACCCGAGATCTTCATCGGCTACCCCAGCACCCCGCCGCCCTGCAGCTGGGCGCGCAGCTCCGGCGTGATCTGCTCGCCGACCCGCTCCACCAGCAGGGTCATCTCGTACGCCACCGTCCCGATGTCGCATGTCGGCGCGGCGAGCACGGCGAGACAGGACCCGTCGGAGACCGACATTAGGAAGAGGTACCCGCGCTCCATCTCGACCACGGTCTGGTTCACGCCGCCCGCCTCGAAGCACCGCGCCGCGCCCTGGGTCAGGCTGATCAGCCCGGACGCCACCGCCGACAGCTGTTCGGCGCGCTCCTGCGGCAACCCCTCCGAAGGCGCGAGCATCAGTCCGTCCGCCGACACCAGCACCGCGTGCGCCGCACCCGGGACCCGGCGCACGAAATCCGAGATCAGCCAGCTGAACGTGCCCTGGTCCGCTGGCCGGTCGGAATCGGTCACTGCCCCTCCAAGCTCCTCGAACGCTGCCGGACGCTCGCTCCCGGCGCGGGAGTCCATCCTCGCCCGGCCGCGGTGAAGTCGTCGTTCCAGCGTATTCACGCACCCGGTCGTGTCGAGCGTGTGCCCGGGCACGGTACGTGTCTGCCGGATGTAACGCCGCGCGTACGCGTGCACAACCACGCATTCGCGGGTCACTCGGTGGTGGCGGCGGCCACCGTGCGCAGCGGGATGTCCGTGCAGGTCACCGCCGGTCCGACGCCCCGATCAGGGGCGGCCGGCCTCGGCCGCGAGGGGGCCGGACTGCTCAACCGGCCCCGCTCGGAGGCACCACTCCCCGAAGCGGGTGAAGACCCTGGAGTTCACTCCAACGGCCGCACCCTGCCGGGGTGGAACGGGAATCTGGGGTCGGCGAAAGCCTCCTTCGCAGCCGGCGACGGGGACCGGAGACGGGGACCTAGCCCGCCCGCAAAGCCGTGTCGTGCGCGATCGCGTGCTGCACGACGGAGATCAGCACCTGCTTCGCCGACTCCCGCTCCCGCGCGTCGCACGCCATGATCGGCACCGACGGCGAGATGGTGAGCGCGTGCCGCACGTCCTCGATCTGGTGGTGCAGCAGCCGGTCGAAGCAGTTGATCGCCACGACGTAGGGCAGCTTCCGGTTCTCGAAGAAGTCGATCGACGGGAACGCGTCGGCGAGCCGGCGCGTGTCCACCAGCACGACCGCGCCGATCGCACCGACGGCGAGGTCGTCCCACATGAACCAGAACCGGTGCTGGCCCGGCGTGCCGAACACGTACAGCACCAGGTCGGAGTCGAGCGAGATCCGGCCGAAGTCCATGGCCACGGTCGTGGTCGACTTGTTCGGCGTGGCCGAGATGTCGTCGTGGCCCACGCTGGCCTCGGTCATCATGGCCTCGGTGGTCAGCGGGTCGATCTCGGAGATCGCCCCGACCAGAGTTGTCTTGCCCGACCCGAACCCGCCCGCGACCACGATCTTGGCCGACGAGGTCGGACCCGTATGCGGTGTGTTCGCGTCGGAGTCAAATTCTCCGAAGCCCACTGAGCACCCTTTCCATGAACTCGATACTGGGGCGGTCGCCCGAATTCGTGCTGCTGCTCGTGTGCACGAGCACCAGGCCGAGGCCCGCCACGTCACCAATCAGCACCCGCACCACGCCGAGCGGCAGCCGCAGCAGCGCGGCCACCTCGGCCACCGACCGGGTGTCGAGGCACAGGTCGCAGATCGACCGGTGCTCCGGCACGCGGACGCGGTCGAGCACCCGGCCCTGTTCGCTCGTCGACACCAGCGCCTCGATCGCGAGGTCGTAGGTCGGCTTCGTGCGCCCTCGGGTGCGGAAGTAAGGCCGGACCAGCCCGGAGGTCTCCACCTCGGCGGGTTCGTCCGCGTATTCGCCGGCCGCCTGCATCGGCAGCGCGGCGGCCAGGTCGTTCGACGGGGAGCTCGGGGGACCCGGCGACCGGTCGCGCTCGGCGCTGAACGCGGCGAACTCGGCCGAGTCGTACAGCGGTCCGCTCGCCCCTCCGAACAGCTCCGAACCGGGCCCGCCGAGCAGCCGCTCGCGGTACCCGGGCACCGCGGTGATGCCCGGCTGCTGCCCGGCGTTGGAATCGGTCAGCCAGTTCGGGGGTTCGCGCACCGGTTCGGAATCCGCGGCGTGGACGTCCCGCGAACGCCATTCGCGGTCGACCCGGTCCCGGAAGGACTTCCAGTCCTCCCGGCTTTGATCCCGATCGCCCCAGCCCCCGGTGTGCTCGTCACCGAGCCGGCCGTCGCCGCGCAAGCGCCCGTCGTCCACGGTTTACTCCTGTAGTCCTAGGTCCGCCTAGCGACGGACCGCAGCGCCCTGCAGTTGTGCCCGCATCTCCGGTGTCAGCTGCTGGCCGACCCGTTCGACCAGCAGAGTCATCTCGTACACCACCAAGCCGATGTCGCTTTCCGGCGAGCCGAGCACCGCGAGGCACGAGCCGTCGGACACCGACATCAGGAAGAGAAACCCGTTCGCCATCTCGACCACGGTCTGCGCGACCGGGCCGCCCTCGAACACCTTCGCCGCCCCGCGCGCGAGGCTGGTCAGCCCCGAGGCGACGGCCGCCAGCTGGTCCGCCCGGTCCTTCGGCAGCCCGCGCGAAGACGCGAGCAGCAGACCGTCGGCCGAGACGACCACCGCGTGCGCCGCACCGGGCACCCGGTGGACGAAGTCCGTGATCAGCCACGCGAAGCTGCTCGCCGCGCTGCCGCCGGCCTGCCTGCCGTTCGGCTGCACCGAGCCGCCTCCCGGCTGCACTCCCGCCCGTGTCACTCTCGCTCCTCACTGCTGTCGCTCACATACCCGGCCCCGGTGACGCGAACCCCGTCGTCGTCGAGCCGGGCTTCCGGCGGCCGCTCCTTCAGTGCGTGCCTGCCGGACTTGTACCCACGCTGGAAGCTTGCCATCCGGCTGCGGGCAGCCGTCGCCGAGCGGGTGATCGCACCCGTTCCGGGCATTCCGGCGGTCGCGTCGGTGAACGAGTTCTGCTGCTGCGCCGGTTCCGGCGCGTTGCCGATCGAGCCGGGGACCAGGTAGGCGTTGGGCACCCGCTTGGGCAGCCCGGCCGGCGTGATCTCCTCGTTCTTGGATTCGAGCAGCGACTGCGCCGCCTGCCAGCCCTCGTCGGAGACGCTGTGCCAGCTGTCGTCCTCCTCCGGCTCGTCGGAACCGGGGTAGAGCGGCGTCGATTCGAGCTTCTCGCTCGCCCGCTCCCTCGGCTCGGCCGGCGTTTCCTCCGGCTCGGCGGCGGGGGCCTCGGCCGGTTCCGGCTCCGGCGCGGCGGATCCGGTCGCGGCGCCCGAGTCGCTGTCCTCGCCCTCGCTGAACCAGCGCGACAGCACCGACTGGTAGATCGGCAGCCGCCGGGTCGGCACGTCGTCCTCGAGCGCGGCGGAACCGTCCGGCTCGGACTGCGGCTGCTGCGCCGGCGTTTCCGGCGCGACGTACTTCGGCTCCCGCTTCGGCAGCACCAGCGGCGGGAATTCGGTCTGCGCCAGGCTCGCGCCCTCGCCGTAGGACTCGCGGGTGAGCGGGGCGAGATCCTCCGCGGTCGGCCACGCCGGGGCCTCCGCCGCGGGCGTCGCCGGGCTGAGGAACGGACCGGCCGCCCGGTTGCCCGCGACGAGGTCGTCGAGGCTGATCGGCTGGTCGAGCGGGACCAGGCCGCCGTTCTCGGACGCCGCGGGCGCGTTCGACGAGCCCGTCGACCCCATCGCCTCGGTGAGCTCGGCGGACGAGGGCGGCGGCGCGAGCGGACGCGGGCTCGGCGGCTCCGGTTCGCGGTTCAGCGGCGGGAGGCTCGGGTGCGAGACCTCGTTGCGGTTCGGCGGCGGCGGGGTGTTCCGCATCGTCGGGGACACGGTCCGAACCTGGGTGAGCAGTTCGGCCGGGACCACGACGCGGGCGATCACGCCGCCCTCGATGTCCTCGTTCTCGCGCAGCCGCACCTCGATGCCGTGCCGCTGGGCCAGCCGCGCGACCACGTACAGACCCATCCGCCGGGTCACCGAGACGTCCAGGTCCGGCGGGTCGGCGAGGCGTTCGTTGACCTCGGCGAGGCGCTCCTCGCTCATCCCGACGCCGTGGTCGGTGACCTGGATCGCCAGCGCCTTCTTGCGCGTGATGACCGCGCGGACGGTGATCTTGGTTTCCGGTTCGGAGAAGTAGGTCGCGTTGTCGAGCAGTTCCGCGAGCACGTGCACGAGGTCGTGGATCGCCAGGCCCTGCACCGCGACCTCGGGCACGATGCCGATCTCGATGCGGGCGTACTGCTCGATCTCCGACACCGCCGCGCCGATCACGTCGGCCGCCGGCACCGGCTTGGGCACCGATTTCGCGAGGCCCGCGCCCGAAAGCACCAGCAGCGATTCGCCGTTGCGGCGCAACCGGGTCGCCAGGTGGTCGAGTTCGAACAGGCTCGCGAGATGGTCCGGGTCCTGCTCGTCGGCCTCGAGCCGGTCGATCACGCCGAGCTGGCGTTCCACCAGCCGCTGCGACCGCCGGGAGAGGTTCACGAAGATGCCGTTGACGTTCTCGCGCAGCAGCGCCTGTTCGGCGGCCATCTTGACCGCCTGTTCGTGCACCACGTCGAACGAGCGCGCCACTTCGCCGATCTCGTCGCGGGTGAGCACCGGAACCGGGTCGACCGCCTTCTTCGAGGCGTTGACCGGGTCCGGGTCGTCCAGGATGGCCTGCACGGTTTCCGGCAGCCGGGTGTAGGCGACGTCCAGCGCGGTCTTCCGCAGCACCCGCAGCGGGCGCAGCATCAGCCGGGCGATGACGAGCATCAGCATCAGCGCGGCGATCAGCGCGGCGAGGACGATGACCCCGCCGACCCACGCCGAACGCACCGCGTTGCTGGCCAGATCGTCGGCCTGCGCGCGCAGCTGGGTCAGCAGGTTGACCTCGACCGCGCGCAGTTTGTCCGCGGCGACGGTGGAGTCCTGGCCGAGCTTGGTGCCGTCGAGGTTGAGCGGCTGGCCCTGCTGCGCGAAGGAGAACGCCTGGGTCTGCAACCGGCGGCGCTCGTCGACCTCGGGGCCGGAGTAGGTGTCGTTGTAGAGCTGGACCTGGTCGCCGGTGGCGTTCGCGAGGAACGCGGTGATCGACGCGTCGCCGCTGGCCTCGGCGGCCCGGGTCTCGTCGATCAGGTTGCCCGGGAAGTTGTCGCGGAACGCGGCGATCTGCAGCGCGGAGTCGCCGCGGAGGATGAACTCCTTCGCCTCGCTGATCGACTGCGTGCTCGTGCCGAGGCGGAGCAGGTCGCGGTCGGTCGTCGCGGTGGAGACCTCGCGGCCGAGCTGGATCAGCGAGTCGAGCACCGAGGAGTAGGTGTCGAGCACCGCGCGGTCGGAGTAGGCCGACGTGGTCATCGCCGCGCGCAGCGGGCGCAGCGCGTCGAGGCGCTGGAGGCCGTGCGCGTAGCGGTCGCTGGCCGCCTGGTTGTCGTTTTCGAGGCTGACCGCGGCGTTGCGCAGGTCGTCGACGTCGCGGTCGACCTTCGCCATCTGCGCGTCGAGGCCGGTCTGGCGCAGCGGGTCGCCGGAGGAAATCCGGACCACGGCCAGCGCGCGCTCGCGCTGCAGGTCGTGCACCACCGCGGTGACCTTCTCGGCGAAGGCGACCTGGTTGGCGGTGTGGTTGAGGTCGACCGCCGACCGCACGTCGTCGACCACGCGCAGGACACCGAGCACCAGCGCGGTGACCGTGGGGATGAGGAGAATGAGCGCGAGCTTGGACCGCAATCGCCAGTTGCCGAGCGCGAGCCAGGACCGCTGCTGCGCGGTCCCCGCGTTTTCCCGAGCGGAGGCCTCCCCTGCCCCCGCGGTGTCTTCGTTCGGCACCGCCGCACCACCGTCCGGGCCCGAGGGGCCCGTTGATTCCGAACCTGCCGTGCTCGTGGCCACTACGCGCACGCTCCCGGCTGGTCATCCGCCACCTGAGTGGTCTGGACCGCGACCCGGACTGTTACACCCTTCCGAGTGAAAAGATCGACTTCACGGTGCGACTGCCCGTCGCCTCGGGCGCGGAATCGGTTCAGGTCTGGCATGACGTTCGGTCCCCGCACGTGGTCGATCTCTTAGTCCGTTCGGCCGAGGCCACCCTGCACCGGCTCGTCGCCGGCGTGCGCGGAGAGCCTTTTCGCAAGTCCTGCTCTCACTACATCGGTGGTCCACACCTCACATTGCAGGAGCAGAGGGTAGCGAACGCCTGGCCCATTTGTAACCCTCCAGAAGTTGCCCGGAGAGCACCCAGGCAGCGGATCAAGGCCCATCGGGCACCCACTGGTCGTTCACGCACCTCGACATACCAGCGGATTCGATCACCTGATCGAGTGATCAGTACCACTTCTGAATCGTATATGAACACCCATTGTGAGTGATCGTGCTGGTTCTCTACAGTAGCCGCGTGACTCCGGACAATGAGCCACCTTCCCCCCGCGTCCATCCCAGACGCGGGCCCATTTGCTAGGAGCGACCTTGTTTGATGAAGCGGTGAGCGGCCGGCGCGGTTACGGCAGGCGCGGGTTCCTGTCGCTGGCGATGGCGGGCGGTGTCGCACTGACCGCCAGCGGCTGCGGCTTGCTGGGCGGATCGGACAGTTCGAGCAGTTCGAACGGCGGCTCCGGGGTCGAGAAGGCCAAGATCAAGGTCTCGATCATGCCGACGATCGACGTGGTGCCCTTCCACCTCGCGGTCCAGAACGGCTACTTCAAGAACGAGGGGCTCGAGGTCGAAGCCGTCGACGCGGCCAGCGGTGACGCCTCGCTGCAGAAACTGCAGGCGGGCGAGGTAGACATCGCCTACGCGAGCTACACGCCGTTCTTCATCGCCAAGAGCAAGGGCGCCGCGGACATCAAGCTCGTCGCCGACGCCTCCTCGGCGGGGCCGAAGAGCACCGAGGTCGTGGCGATGCCGAACAGCAACATCAAGACCGTGCGCGACCTGGCGGGCAAGAAGATCGCGATCACCGCGACCAACACCATTTGCGACACCCTCACCAAGTCGGTCATGCGCGACAACGGCGTGAGCTTCAACGAAGTGCAGTGGGTTTCGATGCGGTTCCCGGACATCGGCCCCGCGGTCAAGCGCGGCAACGTCGACGCGGGCTTCCTGACCGAGCCGTTCATCACGCAGTCGGCGAAGGTCAACGGGACGGTCGAGGTCGTCGACACCGCTTCCGGCGGCACCAAGGACTTCCCGACCGCGGGCTACGGCTCGCTCGGCAAGTTCACCGACGCCAACCCGAAGACCGTCGCGGCTTTCCAGCGCGCGATGCTGCGCGCCACCAAGGAATCGGCCGACCGGGCGAAGATCGAACCGCTGATGATCCAGTTCTCGAAGGTGGACGAGGCGACCGCGAAGATCACGAACCTGCTGACCTTCCAGTCCACTTTGGACGCACGGCGCATCCAGCGGGTGCCGGACCTGCTGCAGCAGTTCGGTTCCATCCAGTCGAAGATCGACGTCCAGTCGATGATCGTCCCGCAGGCGAACGCGTCCTGACGTGCGCCTCGTCCGGAACCTGACCGGCCTGCTCGGCTTCCTCCTGATCTGGGAGGCCGTCGTGCGGGCCGGTCTGATCGACCAGAACGACCTTCCCCCGCCGACCGTGGTGTTCGCCCGGATCGGCGAACTGCTCGGCGACGTCGAATTCGTCCGCGACGTGATCGCCTCGGTGCTCGCGTGGCTGATCGCGCTGCTCATCTCGATCGCCATCGCGGTCCCCGCCGGTCTGCTGCTCGGCAGCGTCCGCTGGCTGCGCGACGCGACCAAGGCGATCGTCGAATTCCTGCGGCCGATTCCTTCCGTGGCACTGATTCCGCTGGTGCTGATCGTCATCGGCGGCGGCCCGGAAGCGAAGATCACGCTGGCCGTGTACGCCGCGGTGTGGCCGATTCTCTTCAACACCATTTACGCGCTGGCTGAAATCGATCCGCTGCTGCTGGAAACCGCGCGCACGTACGGAACTCCGCGTTCGCGGGTGCTGACGTCGGTCGCGCTGCCGCACGCCGCGCCGTTCGTGTTCACCGGAATCCGGCTGTCCGCGGCGATTTCGCTGATCCTGGTGATCAGCACGGAATTCCTGGCCGGGGCGAAACTCGGCATCGGGCAGTTCGTGCTCGAAGCCAGTTCCGGACCAGGCCGGATGGATCTGGTGCTCGCCGGAACGGTGGTCGCCGGGCTGCTCGGCTACCTCGTGAACGAGGGCCTGGAACGACTGGGCAATCGGCTGTTCCGCTGGAGCAGCGCTGTCGAAGGAGCCGCCGCGTGAGTGTGGTCGAGAAGCCCTCCACCGTCACGCGCCGGGTGAGCCGCGGCCTCAGCGGGTTCGCCCGCAAGTGGCTGCTGTTCGCGATTCTGGTGGTGCTGTGGGAGATCGCGACGCAGCTGAGCGAGAGCGTGTTCTTCCCGCCGCCGTCGAAGATCGCCGCCGCGGCCGCGAAACTGTGGTTCTCCGGACCGGCTTCGCACCTGTTCCTCGGCGACGCGGTGTTCGATCACATCCTGCCAAGCCTCGGCAGGCTGCTCGGGGGCTGGCTGCTGGCGGTGGTGATCGGCGTCGCGCTCGGCACCGCGCTCGGCCGCTCGCGCACCGGGATGGACTACGTGGGGCCGCTGTTCGCGTTCTTCCGCGCCATTCCGCCGCCCGCGCTGGTGCCGGTGTTCATCATCCTGTTCGGCATCGGACCGGGCATGCAGACCGCGACGATCATCTTCAGCTCGTTGTGGCCGGTGCTGATGAACACAGTGGACGGAGTCCGCTCGGTCGACAAGGTCAAAGTCGAGACGGCCCGCGCGTTCCGCACGCCGAAGCGGTACTGGATCGGGCTGGTCGTGCTGCCCTCGGCGCTGCCGAAGATCTTCGCCGGGCTTCGGGTGTCGCTTTCGATCGCGTTGATCCTGATGGCGATCTCCGAACTGGTGGGGGCGCTCAACGGCATCGGCTACGCGCTGCTCGCCGCCCAGCGCTCGTACGACTTCGACCAGATGTGGGCGTGGATCGTGCTGCTGGGCATCCTCGGGTACGGGTTCAACGCCGCGCTGCTCGGCATCGAACGCCGGGTGCTCGGCTGGCAGCCCGGCCGGAACTAGGAAGGTTTTCCCCTTATGTCGACCATGCTCGAGGTCTCCGGCCTCAGCCACCGCTACGGCAGCGGCGAGTCCGCGCACGTCGCGGTCAACGAACTGTCGTTCACGGTCGAGGCCGGGCAGCTGGCGTGCATCGTCGGCCCGTCCGGCTGCGGCAAGTCCACGCTGCTGCGCGCGATCGCCGGCCTGATCCCGCCGAGCGCGGGCACGGTGAGCCTGCACGGCGACCGCGTCACCTCGGTGCCGGACGATCTCGCCGTGGTGTTCCAGGACTACAGCCGTTCCCTGTTCCCGTGGCTGTCGGTCGCGAAGAACGTGGAATTCCCGCTGCGCTGGACCAAACTGGACAAGGCGACCCGGCGCGCCCGGGCCACCGAGGCACTCGAAGCCGTCGGCCTTTCCGCCGCAGTGAACAAGTACCCCTGGCAGCTGTCCGGCGGCATGCAGCAACGGGTCTCGATCGCCCGCGCGCTGGCGAGCCGTCCGGCGCTGCTGCTGATGGACGAGCCGTTCGCGTCGGTGGACGCGCAGACGCGGTTCGAGCTGGAGGACCTGCTGCGCCGGGTCCAGGTCGAGCAGGGCACGACGGTTTTGCTGGTGACGCACGACATCGACGAGAGCGTGTACCTGGGCGACCGGGTGCTGGTGCTGTCGAAGTCGCCCGCGCGGATCGTGGCGGATTTGAAGGTGGACCTGCCCGCGCAGCGGGACCAGATCACCACGCGGGAATCGGCGGAGTTCGTTTCGCTGCGCGGCGAAGTGGCCCGCCTGCTGCACGGCCCGGCGGTGCAGGCGGCGGCTGATCTGGCGGAACAGGAGGCGGCGGAGGCCGCTGCCGCGTCCGAGGTCGAAGCTGTGGCTTCGGAGAAGAATTAGTCACAGCTTCGGGAACCACACCGAGACATCGGCGAGTGCGTCGAGGGTTTCGGAATCGAGTTTTCCGGCGGCGGTTTCGGTCTCGGCGACCACCATCGCCCGACCGTCCACCCGCGACTGGAAATGGTGCCCGGAGAACTTCACGCCGTCGAGGCCGAGCAGGGCAGCGCCAAGGGGTTTGATGTCCCCGCTGCCCTGCACCTCTTCGACCTTCTCGCAGCCCTCGGCGTCGCTCTTCTTCGGAAACCCCACGCGGGCAACGGAAATCACCGCGGCGTTGCCGTGCCCGTCGCCGACGGCGAAGAGGTTCCGGTCCAATGAGGTGCAGCGGTGCTGTGCGAGGTACTCGCGGACGCGGTCGGTGGAGTTCAGCAGGCAGTCGATCTCGTGTCTCGCCGCTTGCTTGAGCTGTTTGAGCTTGAAACGGCTGAAGGTTTCGTCCTTACGGCCTCGCTGAGCGGACTTCTTGCCCTCGGCCTTGCGCGTCTGGAGACTCCGGCCGGGCAGGGAATCCGCGACGTCTCCGGCGAGGTTTCCGGGCAACGCTTCCGCCGCGCCGGAGTCCACGCTCGCCGCGCCGCCGAGTCCGGCCGCGGTTCCGCCGCCGACGGCAGCGACGACCGCCACTCCTGCCACGAAGACCTTCGCCCCGCCGCCCTCGTTTATCGGGACGACTCTCCCGTCCTTAAGCGTGCGGAATTTCTGCTTCGCCACTCGCTGCCCCTCCCCTGGACACCAAGACCGAAGCGGTCAAGATAGCCCCTGAGCAGCGAAAACTCACCCGGTTCGGACCGGGTTCACTCATTCAGCCCTTGGCCCGGGAGTCCGGCCCAGTCTCGTCCGGACCGATCTCCGGCAGCGTCCGCACGCCCAGCACGTTCGCCCCGACGAGCTTGCGGGTCGCCAGGTTGCCCATCGGCATGAACGTGCTCGCCTGCACGTCCCGCCACATCCGTTCGAACGGCAGCGCCTTCGTGTAGGACATGCCGCCCAGTGCATCGACCAGCCGCTGCATCACCTGGACCGCGTTGTTCGCCGCCGTGTACTTCACCACCGCGCTGCGGGCCACGCCGTCCTGGATGTCTCCGGTGAACAGGCGGCGGCTGGTCACCTCGTCGGCCTGGCGGTAAATCAGCGCCCGGGAGCTTTCCAGCAGGATCTGGCATTCGCCGATCACGTCCTGCAGCACTGGATCCTCGGCCTTGCCGCGCTGGATCAGCGTTTGCACGGTCCAGTCCAGCGCGCCAGCCGCGATTCCCGTGTAGACCGCCGAGAACGCGGGCATCGCCCAGGCCCACACGGTTTCCAGCACGCGCGAGTCGAGGTGTTTCACCGGCAGCGAGTGCACGACCGCGGCGTCCTCGACGAACACCTTGTCCAGTTCGACGTCGTTGCTCTGGGTGCCGCGCATGCCCATGGTGTTCCACGTCTGGTGGATCGTGACGCCGGGCTGGTCCAGCGCGATCTGGCACAGCAGCAGCCGCGGGCCGCCGTCGGCTTCCTCGTAGCGGGCGGTGGTCGAGCAGTGCGTGGCGACCGCCGAGTTGGTCGCGAAGCTCTTGCGGCCAGTCAACTCGAAGCCGCCTTCGACGCGGACGGCGCGGGTTTTCGCGTCCGTCATGTCGTTGCGCAGGCCAGGTTCGCTGGTGATCGACGCCCAGATCAGCTCGCCGTCCACCGCTTTGCGCAGCAGTTCCGCCAGCCGGGGAGCCTTCGTCCGCCGCCAGACGCTCGCCCACTGTCCCAGCGGCGACAGGTGCATCGTGAACGCCAGCGCGGTCGCGCCGTCGCCCATCGCCAGCCGTTCCAGCACCGGCAGGATTTCCGGCAGCCCGGCGCCGTAGCCGCCCAGTTCTTCCGGGACCGACAATCGCAGGAAGCCCGCTTCCCGCAGGTCGTCGTAGTTCTGGTGCGGGAAGGTGTTGTCCCGGTCGTGCTCGGCCGCGCGCTCGGCGAACATGTCCGCGAGCTTGGCGGCGCGGTCGACGAGGGCCTGCTGCTTAGGCGTCAGGAGAGGCTGCACCCGGCCATCAAAACAGCGTCGCGGATCTTGGTCAATCAGCCAAACGCACGTCGGTGCCCGCCCCGGTTCGCACCGGGACGGGCACCCACGACAGTCGCTTTCAGCCGATCAGTTTGGACAGTCCGGAGCCGTTGAACGAACCCCAGCCGGTCGTCTGGTCGTAGCCCTTGCCGGCGGAGAAGCCGGTGGTGCCGTTGAAGGTGTTGTTGCCGGTGGTCACATCGTGGAAACCGGAACCGTAGGAGGAACCGTTGCCGATGCTGTAGAACTTCGCGTTCAGGTTGCCGAGCCCGCCCTTGTGGACCTGGTTCTGCAGCGCCGCGAAGCCCGCCCACAGCGGAGCCGCGCCCGAGGTGCCCCACACGTTCCCGGTCTGGCCGCCGGAGATGATCGTGTACGCCGAACCCTGCGCGGCGTCCGCGGCGACGTCCGGGACCTTGCGCTTGGTCGTGCTCTGCTTCGACTGCCACGACGGCGCGGCGAAGATCGTCGAGATGCCACCGCCGCCGGCCCCGCCGGAAGCACCGTCATTCCACGTCGTCTCGCTGCTGTAGCCGTTCGACGAGTTCACCGTCAGCTGCGTGCCGCCGACGCCGGAGACGTTCGGGCTCGACGCCGGGAAGTCCACGGCCTGTGCCTTGCTGCCGGTCTGGCGGGCGCAGTCGGTGGTGCCGTCGTCGCCCGCGGCGGCGAAGTAGCTGATGCCCTCCGCGGTGCCGGTCGCCAGCGCCTTGTCGACGCTGTTGGCCGCGGCCGAGCCTTCCGCCGCCTCGCACGAACCCCACGAGATCGAGACGACGCTGACCTTCTTGTCCGACGCGATCTTCTGGTACATCGCCAGCTCGCCCGCGTTGGAGTTCGGAGCCTCGTACACGTAGTCGTTCGCCGGGGCGGCGAGCGCGTGCACGACCTCGATGTCCAGGTCGACCTCGGTCTCGCCCTGGCCGGGGCTGGAGTCGTAGTTGGCTCCATTGACCGAAACCGTGCTGACCGTGCCCGCCTTGAGGCCGTACTTCGTGTCGTACGCGGTGATGTCGGACTTCTTGTAGCCGTCGAACTCCACGAAGCCGACGTTCACGCCCGCGCCGGTGGCGGACATGCCGCTGGTGCCGTACGCGGTCTTGAGGATGGTCGGCGTCACCGGCTTGACCGTGCGCGGCGCCTGCTGCGGCTTCGCGTGGTGCTTCACCGCGTGATTGTCGAGGCCGACGACCGAATCGACCACTGAGGACACCGAAGCGGGCAGTTCCGGAGCGGAGTCGTTCGCGTAGAACTTCCGGCCGGTGACGGTGTCGGTGTAATTGCCAATACGGGTGTGGAAGGCCGATTCCAGCTGTCCGGCAGTCGCCGAGAAGGTGATCGCCTGCCGGTTTCCGGAAACCTCAATACCCTGCGCGCCGCTGCGCTTAAGGAAATTGACCGCCTGATCGGCCTCGGCCTGCGTTGGGCCAAATGCAGCAGTGAACTGCTCCGGCGAGAGGAATCGGTGATACTGCGGCGAAGCCGGGTCCTGCACGTCGGCGAGGAAGCGGGCCAGCGCCTGCTGGTTGTGCAGCTTGAGGGACAGGGCGGCGGGAATCTGCTGCTCAGCGGCGACGTCGCCGGACCGCGCGCTGGCAGCGAGCGGTGCGGCGTTGCCGGGAAGGGCGACCAGCGGATCGGCGTTCGCGACACCGGCCACGGACAGGCACAGCAACGCCGGCAGCGGAACCGCGGCGGCGACAAGCTTGCGCAAGCGCATGAGAATTCCTCTCGGAAGGCGGGGGCCCGGGGCGGCTAAATCGCGGTACCGACCCGTATCACCGACCCTAAAAAACCGTCCGAACCAAAGAAACCTACTTTTGGCTGACCTTATCCCGGTTGGTTTGTTTTCCACTTGCGCTATTGATGACTGATTCCCGCCGCGATGTCCCGCCGAATCCGGAAACCATCGGACGTCGGAAGGCGGATTCCGCGGACAATCCGGACCCCTTGCGCTCACGCCCGCACTGTGCTCGTCAAGCAAAAAAGGGAACCTTGCCGGAATTGGAATTACCGGCGAGGTTCCCTTCCTGAATGGACTAGCGCGTCAGCCCTTGACGAGTTCGGCCCATTCGCGCACGGCGGCCGCGTCCACCGGAGCGTCCCAACCGGACGGACGAACCGCGCCGCCCACGTGGAAAGCGCGCACCCCGCCGGCCCGCAGCAAGTGCACCTGCTGCGCCCGCAGGCCGCCGCCGACCAGCAGCGCCGGGCCGTCGGTCCGCCGCGCCAGCTGTTGCAGCACCGGCAATCCACTCGCGACACCGTTCACGTGCCCCGCCGCCAGGACGGTGTCACAGCCGAGCTCGGCGAGTACGTCGTACGCGGCGATCGGGTCGCGCGAGCGGTCGATGGCCCGGTGGAACGTCCACGGCCGCCCGTCGATCTCCTTCAGCAACGCGCGGCACGCCTCGACGTCGACCTCGCCGTCCTCGGTCAGGAAGCCGAACACGAACTCCTGCGCGCCAGCGGACACCAGCCGCGCCGCCGAGGCGCACAGCTCGTCGATCACGCGGGCGTCGAAAGTGTTCTCCGCGCGCAGCATCACGCGCACCGGCAGATCAGTGGCAGCGAGCACCTCGCGCACCGTCGCCTCGCTCGGGGTCAGCCCGTCGCTGGCCATGTCGGCGACCAGTTCGAGCCGGTCCGCTCCGCCCTCTTGCGCCCGCTCCGCGTCCCGCGCGCCCAGCGCGATCACTTCCAGCAGGGCGGTGTTCGAACTCATGCCTCATCCGTTTCGATCCAGTGGCGGGGTCTCTTCCCCCCTGGCGTGCCTGCCGCGCCGGAAACCGCCTTGCAGGCTCGTCATCCGGGCGCGCACCGCGTCGGGGGAAAGCGAGAGTATCGGCCGCTGCTCCGGCTCCGCGGCGGGGCCGCCGGTGACGTCGGAGACCCGCAGGAACGGCCAGGTGTCCTCGGCGCCGTCCTCTTGTTCCAGGTGCTCCGGCGTCGGCCATTCGGGGACCGCCTCGTCCGGGTCCTCGGTCGGAAACTCCGGCGGCGGCTCGTAGGCATGCCGCGGCTCAGCGGCCCGCAGCTCGGGTTCTGGCTCGGGTTCAGGTTCCGGCTCGGGCTCGAACGCGGGCACCTCCGGCATCGGCGCGACCACGCGCGGTTCCGGGGCCACCGGTTCCTCCACCGGCGCAGAGAGATCGAACCAGCGCGAGAGCACGTCGCGATAGGCAGGCATCCGGTCCGTCGGCGCGTCGATCTCCAGATGCGACCGCGACGATTCGACCGGCCACGACGGCGCCTCCTCGACCACCGGCGCGCGCCGCAGCGGACCGGCGTCGTCGAGGGTCGGCGCGACCAGCTCGACGGGTTCCTCCGGTTCCTCGGCCGGGGCCAGCGGCGCGAGCGGGGCCAGCAGCTCCGGTTCCGGCGCGGGTTCCGGTTCGACCGGCGGGGGCGGCTGCGGCAGCGGCGGCGCTTCGGTGATCAACGCCGCGGGCACGACGACCGTCGCGGTGAGCCCGCGGCCCTCGGCCGGGCTCAGCTTGACCGCGATGGCGTGCCGTTCAGCCAGCGTCGCGACCACGAACAGGCCCATCCGGCGCGACACCTCGACGTCGACCTCCGGCGGATGCGCCAGCCGCGCGTTAGTGCGGTCGATCTCCGCCTGCGGCATGCCCGCGCCGCGGTCGGTGATCTCGATCCGCCACGCCCCGTCCGGCGTCCGCGCGCTCTCCACGGTGACTGGCGCCTGCGGGCCGGAGTAGCGGGTGGCGTTCTCCAGCAGCTCGGACACCACGTGCACCAGGTCGTTGACCGCTTCGCCGCGCACCGCCAGCGCCGGGGCCGGGCCGATCTCGATCCGCTGGTAATCCTCCACTTCGGACAGTGCGGCCCCGATGATCTCGTCGGCCACCACCGGTCCGCTGTCCTCGCGCACCAGGTCGGTGCCCGACAGCACCAGCAGGTTCTCGCTGTTGCGCCGCATCCGGGTGGCGAGGTGGTCGAGTTCGAAGAGGCCGCCGAGAGTCTCCGGGTCCTGTTCGCCCGCCTCCATCCGGTCGAGCACGGACAGCTGCCGCTCCACCAGGTCCTGGCTGCGCTGCGACAGGTTGACGAACATCGCGTTCACGTTCTCGCGCAGCATCGCCTGCTCGGCGGCCAGCCGGACCGCCTCGCCGTGCACCGCGTCGAACGCTCGAGCGACCTGCCCGACTTCCTCGCGGGTGAAGATCGGCACCGGCGCGACCGCCGCCCGGTGCCGCAGGTTCTCCGGAGCCGGGTCGGGCTCGGTGAGCAGCCGCTGCACGGCCTCGGGCAGCCGATGGTCGGCGACCTCCAGCGCGGTGCGCCGCAGGATCCGCAACGGCCGCAGCAGCGAACGCGCGATCACCACCGACAGCACCCCGGCGACCAGCAGGACGCCGATGACGATTCCGCCGTCCCAGATCGTCGACGCGCGGGCGCTGGCGGCGAGCGCGTCCGTTTTCTCCTGGAGCTGGACGAGCAACGCCTGCTGCACCTGATGGGCGAGATTGACCGTGTACGTCGACGCGGTGTCCCACTGGTCGGCGTCCAGGCCGGAGAGCGGCTGATTGTTCTCCGTCCGCGTGAGCGCCGACTCGACCATGTCGTTGCCGATGTCGACGACGATGCCGATCACCGTGTCCGAGTACATCCGCTGCTCGTCCGGCGTGGCGAAGGTGCGGTAGTCGTTGCGCGCGGCCGCCAGCTCGGCCTCCGCGCCGAGCAACGCGCGCGTCCGGTCCCGGTTGAGCGTGCCCTGCGCGATCGCCTCGGACAGGATCGCGCGTTTGACCGACATCTGGTCCTTGATCCGCGCGAGCGCGTTCCCGGCCAGCCGCAGCCGGGCCAGATCGGGTTCGGTGACGTCGGCCGCGGCGGTGTCGCTGATGTCGAGCAGGCCGGAGATCAGCTCGCTGTAGGAGCGGAGCACCGCGTCGGCCGGATACGCGGAGTGTTCGGCCGAATACCGAAGGCCGCCAAGCACTCTCAGCCGGTCGTCGCTCTGCTGCAGGTCGGCCGCCGCGGACCCGTCCAGCCGCGGCTTGCTGTCGGCGAGCGACCGCTCGAACGCGCCGATCGCCAGGTCGACGCGGGTGCGCTGGCCGACGAGGACGTCGGTGGGGCCCTTGCGGTCGCCCGCGACGAACCGCACCGTGACGTCGCGTTCCCGCTGCAGCTGGTGCACGACCTCGGCGACCGTCGAATCGACCCGGCAGCGGGCGGCGAACTCGGCGAGCTGGCGGGCGTCGCGCAGGTCGCTGTTGACCCGCAGGCCGACCAGCACGACCACGGCCAGCGCCGGGATCAGCAGGACGACGAAGAGCTTGGTGCGCAGCCGCCAGTTCCGCAGCCGCCAGCGGCCGCCGACCGGACGCGAGGCAGCCGGATCCGTCGCGTCACCCGAACGGGGACGGTCGTCGCGACGGGTCACCTGTGCTTCCTTTTCCACCGCGGGAACCTCTGCCCACGGACGTCCTCGGGCTCCAGCCGGAAACTACCGCTTGGTAGTTCCCGGAGAAAATGATCGGGAAGCCACCCTGGCGGGGGCACAGCCCTGCGGGCGATCGTATGGGCAGCGGCCCATACGATCCAGCACGAGGCAGAGATTCTCCCGGCAGGGGATGGCACGTGAAAGCGACCGGTCTGAGGTTTGCGCTGGTGGCGACCTTGTTCGCACTCAGCGGCTGCTCCATGTTCGGATCCAGTGACGCCGGACAAGCACCACCGCCGGAACGCGCGACGCTGCGGGTCGGCGTCGCGAGCCCGATCGACACCGCCCCGCTGCGGATCGCCGTCGCGGCGGGAAAGTTCCGCCAGGCAGGGCTGAATGTCCAACTGGTGGAACTCGGCGACAGCGACGGCGTGGACAAACTGAAAGCCGGACAGGTCGATGTGACGTTCGGCAGCGACGTGTCGCTGTTTCGCGCCGCCGCGTCCGGCACCGCGCTGCAACTGCAAGGCGAGGCGTACTCCTTCGGCCGCACCACTATCGCGCTCGTCACGTTGCCCGACTCCGACTACACCGAGCCGACCGCGAAAAAGTCGCCGAAAATCGCCGTGGACTCCCCCGACGACATCGGCGCGCTCACCGCGCGTGCCGTCCTCGGCACCGCGGGCGTCGACAAATCGAAGATCGAATTCGTGACCCGGCCGTTCGGGCAGATGCCCGCCGCGCTGCAGTCCGGCGACGCCGACGCGGCGCTGATGGTGGAGCCGTACATCACCCGCGCGGAGAAGGAGCTGGGCGCGCGGGTCCTCGCCGACGGCTCGACCGGCGCGACGCTGGATTTCCCGGCCTCGGGCTACGCGGCGACCGGCCAGTTCGCCGCGGCGAATCCGCGCACGCTGACGGCGTTCCGGAGCGTCCTCACCCAGGCCCAGCTCGCCGCGTCCGATCCGGCGAAAGTGCGTGACGCATTGCCGACGTTCTCGGACATCGACCAGACGACCGCCGCGCTGATCTCGCTCGGCAGCTATCCGACGACGCTGTCGGCGACCCGGCTGCAGCGGGTGGCCGATCTCATGCACAGCTCCGGGCAGCTCGCCAACCGGCTGGACGTGGCGGCGATGCTCCCGAACGCCTTGTGAGCGCTCAGATGCTCGCGCCGGTCGGCTGCAGGCAAATCGTGCGCACCGGCGGCCCCGCGTAAACCAGCGACAGGTCCTTGTCGCCGCAGCTGGACGCCGACCGCGTGCCGTCGTGCACGACTGCGCGAGCTTCCGCCTTGGGGTCGTCGCAGGCGACCTTGCCGACCTTCGACTCGTCCGAAACGTCGCGCACGCACTCGCCGGACACGACGTTCAACGCCAGGCAGAGCGTCTGCGTCGGCCTGCCGCTGGTGCTGCGGCCCGACGAGTAGAGCTCGAACCGCACGTAGTCCTCGCCCCGGCAGGAGGACCGGCCGGTGGCGACGGCGTCGACACGGTAAGTAGCGGCCCGGTCGGAGCAGTCCGCCCCGGTGTAGGTCTGCGTCTCCGAGCCCAGCGCCGAGAGGTAGAGGCAGCTGCCCGCGACCGGCGGCCCGGCCGAGCGCAGGACCGCGGCGAATCCGAACGCGCTGAGCGTGCCAAGGCCGAGTGCCACGACGACGAGGGCGGCGAAGAGCCCCTTCTGCTTGCCCGACACCCGCTTCGGGCCGCCCGGCACCGGCTGCCGCGGGAGCGGCTGGTACGGGTTCGCGGCCGGCGGCACGCCGAACGGTGGTGTGGTCACTGGGTCCCCTCCCGCGGCTTCGTCCCGCCATCTTGGCATCCCCGGGCCGCGGGCCGGGAGGGAACGTATAAAGGAGAGGTGACTGATGGCCCCCTGATCGTCCAGTCCGACAAAACCGTGCTGCTCGAGGTCGACAATCCGCGTGCCGACGACGCGCGGATCGCGATCGCGCCGTTCGCCGAACTGGAACGAGCGCCCGAACACGTGCACACCTACCGGATCACGCCGCTCGCCTTGTGGAACGCGCGCGCGGCCGGGCACGACGCGGAACAGGTGGTGGACGCGCTCACCACGTACTCGCGCTTCCCGGTGCCGCAGCCGCTCCTGATCGACGTCGTGGACGTGATGGGCCGGTTCGGCCGGCTGCAGATCGCCAACCACCCGGCGCACGGCCTGGTCATGACCACGACCGACCGCGCGGTGCTGGAAGAAGTCTCGCGCAACAAGAAGATCAGCCCGATGCTGGGCGCGCGGATCGACGAGGACACGGTCATCGTGCATCCGTCCGAACGGGGGCGGCTCAAGCAAGCGCTGCTCAAGGTCGGCTGGCCCGCCGAGGACCTCGCCGGATACGTGGACGGCGAAGCGCACCCGATCGATCTCGCCGAGGACGACTGGCACCTGCGCGACTATCAGCGAAAGGCGGCGGAAGCGTTCTGGGCGGGCGGCTCCGGCGTCGTGGTGCTGCCGTGCGGCGCGGGCAAAACGCTGGTCGGCGCGGCCGCGATGGCGCACGCCAAGGCGACCACGCTGATCCTGGTCACCAACACCGTCGCGGGGCGGCAGTGGAAACGCGAACTGGTGGCGCGCACGTCGCTCACCGAGGACGAGATCGGCGAGTACTCCGGGGAAAAGAAGGAGATCCGGCCGGTCACCATCGCCACCTACCAGGTGGTCACCCGCAAGACCAAGGGCGAATACCGGCACCTCGAGCTGTTCGATTCGCGCGACTGGGGCCTGGTCGTCTACGACGAGGTGCACCTGCTGCCCGCGCCGGTGTTCCGGATGACCGCGGACCTGCAGTCGCGGCGGCGGCTCGGGCTGACCGCGACGCTGGTGCGCGAGGACGGGCGCGAGGGTGACGTGTTCTCGCTGATCGGCCCGAAGCGGTACGACGTGCCGTGGCGCGACATCGAGGCGCAGGGCTGGATCGCGCCGGCGGAATGCACCGAGGTGCGGGTGACGCTCACCGAAAACGAGCGGTTGCAGTACGCCACCGCGGACTCCGACGAGCGGTACAAGCTGGCCGCCACGGCGATGACGAAAATCCCGGTGATCCGGTCCATTGTGGACAAGCACGCCGGCGAGCCAACCCTGGTGATCGGCGCGTATCTCGACCAGTTGGAGATGCTGGGCGCGGAGCTGGAAGCCCCGGTGATCCAGGGTGCGACGAAGAACAAGGAGCGCGAGGAACTGTTCGACAAGTTCCGTCGCGGAGAATTGCGCACGCTGGTCGTGTCGAAGGTGGCGAACTTCTCGATCGACCTGCCGGAAGCGTCGGTGGCGATCCAGGTGTCCGGGACTTTCGGCTCGCGCCAGGAAGAAGCGCAACGCCTCGGGCGGCTATTGCGTCCGAAGGGCGACGGACGGCAGGCGCACTTCTACTCGATCGTCTCGCGGGACACTGTGGACACGGAGTACGCGGCGCACCGGCAGCGATTCCTCGCCGAACAGGGGTACGCGTACCACATTGTCGACGCGGAGGACCTGCGGCGACCGCTGTGAATCACGAACCGAGGTAACGGAGAACGGCGAGCACGCGGCGGCTGTAGCCCTTTGTTTGCGGCAGATCGAGCTTGTCGAAGATCGCGTTCGCGTGCTTCTCCACCGCACTTTGCGAGACGAACAGCAGCGTGGCGATGCTCGCGTTCGTATGGCCCTGCGCCATTTTCTCCAGCACGTCGCGCTCGCGCGGGGTCAGCCGGGCGAGCGCGTCCTCGTGTGACGTGCGGGCAACCAGCCTGCGCACCACCTCCGGGTCGAAGGCCGCGCCACCGGCTCCGACCCGGTCCAGCGCGTCGAGGAAGTCGCCGACTTGCGCCACCCGGTCCTTGAGCAGGTAACCGACGCGTCCGCCAGCACCGCCGATCAGCTTGGCGGCGTAGCGTTTCTCGACGTATTGAGACAGCACGAGCACTCCGGTGTCCGGCCAGCGTTCCCGGATTTCGAGTGCCGCACGCAGTCCTTCATCGGTGTGGGCAGGCGGCATGCGGACGTCGGTGACGACTACGTCGGGCTGGTGTTCGGCGGTCGTTTCGATGAGCTTTTCCGCGTCGCCGACCGCGGCGACTACGTCGTGGCCTTCTTCCGTCAGCAGTCGCACGAGGCCTTCCCTGAGCAAGGTCGCGTCCTCGGCCAGGATCACTCGCACGGCAGCGTCACCCGCACAATGGTCGGCCCGTTTTCGGGGCTCTGGACGGAGAATTCGCCGTCCAGAGCCGCCACTCGCCTTGCCAGGCCCGATAATCCGCCACTCGCGCCGACTTGCGCGCCGCCGTGGCCGTCATCGGTGATTTCTGTCAGCAGCTTGGTTTCTTGCTGGCGGACGTCAATGATCACTTTGTTGGCATTGGCGTGTTTGGCGGCGTTGGTGACCGATTCGGAAGCCACGAAGTAGATCACTGTCGCCAACTCCGGCAAAGGATCGTCGATGGCGTAACGAAGCTCGACCGGTATCGTCGCGCGTTCGGCCAGCGATTCCAACGCGGCTTCAAGCCCGCTTTCGTCAAGCGCGATCGGATACACGCGCCAGCTTACTTCTCGTAGCTCGCGCAGCGCTTCCTGCGATTCTTCATGCGCCTGCCGGACCAGCTCAGCCGCCCGTTCGGCGTCGCTCGCCCGACGCGCCCGGCCAAGCAACACTCCCAGCGCGACCAGCCGTTGCTGCACCCCGTCATGCAAATCCCGCTCGATGCGGCGGCGCTCGCCGTTGACCGCCTCGACCACTTCGCTTCGAGTCGTCGCCAGCTCGGACACCCTGCGGCGCAACAGTTCCTGACTGCTCGGACCGAAGAACCGCCGCGCCAGCCGACGATCAAGCGCGGCCGCACCGATCAAGCCCTGTCCACAAAGGAATACCGCGAGCGCGCCGAGGACCACGACGGGGAGCCAGTCCAGCAGAGTCCCGTCTTCGGACCCACCTGGAGCCCGCCCGGCGACCAGTTGGACAAAGTAGAACGCCCCGGTCGCGACGCCCGCGCCGATGCACACCCACACTCCCAGCGCGAGAAGCCCGGTCAAGGCGCGGGGAACGAGGTACTGCAGGGCGCGGCGGCCGTCGTAATCATCGCCATTCTGTGCGTCGAAGAATCGCTGCAGCCTGGCGCGTTCGGTTTCGGCGAGCCTGCGTGCGCCGCGGAACACCTGCGACCGCGCGGAAGGGATGGCGAGAAGCGGCGCGGCGAGGGCCAGGTACGACACCTCGATGAGCGCCGTCAGCGCACCTAGGCCGACGCCCACCGTCCGGCGCAGCACTCGCGGTTTGTTCACATTGGCCAGGCTAGTCAGCTCAACGGGCGCGACGTACTGTGGTTTTCCGCATTTCTCCGGGTGGCCGACAGCAATGTGTTGCGTCCCTTGGCTTTCTACTTTCGACGGTGTTGCGCTCATCGTTGAAAGGACTCCCGTGCACCTCTCGCTCGCCGCCCCCGCCCTCACCGGACTGGCCGGATGGGCCGTCGGACTGATGGACTCGCTCGGCGGCATCGGCGCCGCGATCGTCGTCGGCCTGGACAACCTGTTCCCGCCGATCCCCAGCGAACTCGTCCTCCCGCTGGCCGGATTCTCCGCGAGCCGCGGCACCTTCAGCCTGGCCGGAGCCCTCTTCTGGACAACACTGGGCTCGCTGGCCGGCGCCGTGCTCGTCTACTGGCTCGGCGCGCTGCTCGGCCGCGACCGATGCCGAGCCCTGCTCAGCCGCCTGCCGCTGATGAACGCCGCCGACTTCGACCGCACCGAGGCATGGTTCGCCCGGCACGGCGGGAAGGCGGTGTTCCTCGGCCGGATGGTGCCGATCTTCCGCAGCCTGATCTCCCTGCCAGCGGGCGTCGAACGCATGCCGTTCGGCCGGTTCCTGCTGCTCACGACTGCGGGCAGCCTGCTGTGGAACACCGCGTTCGTCGTGGCCGGGTACCTGCTCGGGGAGAGCTGGTCGCTGGTCGACCGGTACGCGTCGGTGTTCCAGTACGTCGTGCTCGCCGCGGTGGCGATCGCCGTCGGCCTGTTCGTCGTGGTCCGGGTGCGCCGCGTCTCCCAGCGCTGACCCTTTCTTCCCCTCGACCTGGGCTTTCCCTAGGTTCACTCGAACGGATGAGCGAGTGGCGCCCTGGAAATTGTCGGTGGTTCGAACTACTGTTCGATATGCAGGCACCGAACACCAGTTCGAGGGGAAGCTCATGACGATCGCACCGTTCCGCCCCGGCCTCGGGGCACCGCCGGTCCAGACCTTGCCGCCAGGGCGCTGGCACGGCCGGATCTGGGTGTCGGAGGAGCCGCTCACGCGGCCGCAGCGGTACCTGAGCTGTGTCGCGGAGTTCGAGCGGTCCGGGCTGTGGCCGGTCCTGGTCCCGCCCGACCAGCGGTTCGCCGCCCGCGGCGAAGACTGGCTGGACGACCGCGGCCGCCTCGCTCCCGCTGGCCACCGCATCGACAACGCCGACCCAGCCGAGGTACTGGCCCGCTGGTGGGACGGCTCGTGTTGCGACGGCGCCTGCCTGCGCCCCTTCGGCACCCGCTTCCCCGGGCTGGCGAAGCGCTCGCACCGCCGCTCGGACCCGCTGGCCGAAGCAGGCAACACCGGCTCGATCCTGGCCGCCCGCACCCCGCACCGGCTGGGCCTGGTCCAAGCCGACCGTCCGGCAGACGTCCCGGCCCTGATCGGCTGGACAGGAATGATCAAGTCGACGGACCAGGTCGCGGAACTGTCAGCGGTCCTGCGCAGCTGGGAAGATCGCTTCGGCGCGACCCTGGTGACGCTGGGCTTTGACTCGCTGGAGCTGTCGGTCTCCGCCCCACCCCGCACCCACGCCAGGGCCCTGACGGTGGCCGCCGAACACCGCGCCTTCAGCCTCCCCACGTACCTCGCCCAGCCAGGAAACCTGCGGGAGTACGCGACCTCCCTGGTACAGAGCCGCCGGTGGCGATTCTCATGGGCTTGATTCTCGTGGGCTTGACGCAGTGAGGAGGTGCGGGCTGCGCGGCCGAAGGCGCCGCAAATTCCGCCGATCCCGCGACGGATCCGGCAGCCTTCGCCACCAGTGCGGGGCTTGGCGAAGCTGGCGGGCTCGGCGGATACGGCGACGTTGAACGGTCTGGCGGGCACTGGCGACCACGACAGCGCTGACGGACGCGGCGACGTTGACGGGCCGGGGCGGCGCTCGCGGGTACTGCGGCTCTGGCGGACGCGGCGGCTTTGGTGGGCACGGCAGCGTTGGCGGGCACGGGAGCGTTGACAGATTCGCCGGGCCTGGCAGTGCTCTCGGATCCGTCGATGCCGCAGAGTCAGCGAACTCGTCGAGCCCGGCGAAGCTGACAGGCCGTACCGCCATGACGAAGCCCAGCGACACTTGCGAATTTGTCGGGTGGGACAGGCCCGGCGGGTCCGGTGGAGACTCACGGAGTCCAGCGTCCCCCGTGCAAGCGCGGTGTCGTTCCTCTATCCGCAGCGGGCGCTGACCTGCTCGCGTGCCCGGCCTGGCACCAGCGCAGCCGAAGAGCAAGGGCGTCCGGCAGATCCACCGGCTTTGCCGATTCACCGCGGCCACAACGCGACGCAACAACAACCGTCTTCGGGTCAAATGCCAACGGCCGCAAGCATCACGCCGCTAATCACTCCAACGCCGCAGCCGCCGCGCGCAGATCCCGCAGTGCGGCCACCGCGTAAGGCGCAAGGCCGCCCTCGCTGTCCCGCTCAGCTTCGGACCACTGCGCATAACCCCGCTTGAACGCCAGAACCCCCAGCTCAGCCGCGAGATGCGCGATCGCGTCCGGAACTCCCCGACCGACCAGTGCGGCGGACATCGCGGCCGCGAGGCCCACGTTCTTGAGCGCGTCCCGTTCCTGAAGCTCCGTACTGGCCGCCACCGCGGCCTTGAGGCGCGGGCCGAGCTCCCGATTCGCTGGCCCCATCGCCCCGGATGCGCGTTCGAGGCCCGCCGCGACCGCTTCCAGTGGGCTGGCTTCCGCGGGTGCCTCGGTGATCCCTTCGGAGAGCAGTCGGCTCAGCGTCTCCTGACCGGCGACCAGCAGCTCCCGCTTGTCGGAGAAGTGCCGGAAGAACGTGCTCTTGGTGACGCCCGCCCGTTCGGCGATCTGCGCGACGGTGGTGGCGTCGTACCCCTGCTCGGTGAACAGGTCGACAGCCGCCACGACTAGGCGCTGAGTCGTCTCCGGTTGCCATCGGGCCATGTACCCATCTTAGGTGACGAGACAAGAGTCCCATCACTGTGTATCGTGACGGGACAAAGGTCTCATCAATCAGGGAGTAGTCCTATGCAGGTTTTCGTCACCGGCGGTACGGGCACCATCGGCTCCGCGGTCGTTGCCGAGCTGCTCGCCAGCGGGCACACCGTTCTCGCGCTGGCCCGTTCGGACAAGTCCGCACAAGCCCTCACTGACGCCGGTGCCCAGGTGTTGCGCGGCCAGCTCGCCGACCTCGACGTCCTGCGCGCCGGTGCCGCACAGTCCGACGGCGTGATCAGCTTGGCGTTCGGCAGTGACTACAGCACCGATGAAGCACTCGCGCGGTCGATCGCCGAAGAGAGCGCCGCCATGACCACGCTGGGGGAAGCACTCGCCGGCAGCGACCGTCCGCTCGTCACCGTCTCCGGTACGCCTTGGGTCGCCGGTCGCGCCGCCACGGAGGACGATCCGCTGCCGATCGAAGGACCGGTGGGTGGACGCGCGCGCTCAGTCAACGCACTGCTGGCGATGTCTTCCCGCGGCGTGCGCACCTCCGCGGTCCGCATGCCGCGCACGGTCCACAACGAGGGCAAGGGCGGATTCGCCGGACTGCTCGCCGAGCAAGCACGCCGCACCGGCGTAGTCGGCTATCCCGGCGACGGCACCCAACGCTGGCCAGCCGTGCACGCCCGCGACGCGGCGGTCTTGTTCCGCTTGGCACTCGAATCAGCACCCGCCGGAACGGCCTGGCACGCCGTAGCCGACGAGGGCGACGCGGTCCGCGACATCGCAGCCGTCATCGGCCGGCGCCTCGGCTTGCCGGTCGAACCCGTGCCGCAGGAGAACTTCGGCCCGTTCGGCCCGATCTTCGCCATGGACCAGCCCGCGACCAGCGTCCGTACACGCGAAGTCCTCGGCTGGCAGCCCACCCACCCGAACCTGCTCGAGGACCTGGAGCACCTCCAGCCGTGACTCCCTGACTCACCACCACTTCTTCCCTCGCCGGGCGACAGTTTCTTGCCAGGCAACGAAGTCAGCCCCATAAGACGCACGTCCCTCTCACTAGGACATCTGTCCTAATACTTAGCCCAGCTGTCCCAAAAACTCGCGTCCGGACGGGTTTCCACAACCGTCCGGACGGGAATCCCTAGGCGGTGAGCGAGATCGGCCAGATCCGAGTGGGCACGTCCGGCTGGCGATACCCGCCGTGGCGCGGCGCGTTCTACCCCGCCGGACTGCCGCAGCGGCGCGAACTCGAGTACCTCTCCCGCCAGACGAACGCCGTCGAGATCAACGGGTCCTTCTACTCACTGCAACGTCCGGAGCGCTGCCGCGGCTGGCACGCCGAAACCCCGCCCGGGTTCCTGTTCGCGGTCAAGGGCGGCCGATTCATCACGCACCTCAAGCAGTTGCGCGACGTCGAAACCGCACTCGCCAACTTCTACGCGTCCGGCGTCCTCGCACTCGCCGACAAACTCGGACCGTTCCTCTGGCAACTCCCACCGCGGCTGGCCTTCGACCCCGACCGGGTCGCGACCTTTCTCGGCCAACTCCCCCGCACCACCAGCGAGGCGGCCACGCTCGGAGCGAAGCACGACGACAAGCTCAAGTCCGAAGCCTTCCTGGAACCGGGCCCCGACCGGCCGGTGCGGCACGCACTCGAAGTGCGCCACGAGAGTTTCACCACGCCCGAAGCACTGTCCCTGCTCAAGAAACACCGGGTCGCGCTGGTGACCTCCGACGCCGCCGCGCCGTGGCCGTACCGGGAGGACCAGACCACTGACTTCAGCTACGTCCGGCTGCACGGCTCGGACGAGCTCTACACCAGCAATTACTCCGACTCAGCCCTGCGCGACTGGGCCGCAAAGATCATCGAATGGCACGACGGCGGCCGCCGAGACGTGCACGTCTACTTCGACAACGACAGCAAAGTCGCGGCCCCGCACAACGCCGTCGCGCTCACCCGCCTGCTCGGCCTCCCCGTCGAAACCGACCCGGCACAGTGAGCGGACAGTGAGCGCACTTCGATTGGGTAGTGGTACGGGCCGCCGGTGGTCTACGTGCTGCCGCTGGGGGTCGGCACGCGGACCACCGCGCCCGCTGGCTTGAGGCGACCAACTGGGGGAACGTTCCGCCAAACGGCCGAACTGATGCTCGCACCCCATCCGCCTTGCCATCAGCCAGACCCGTGCCCAGCCATCCTGGCCGTTACGACGCGACCGAAGCCGCGGGCACTTAGCAGCATCGGAGTGGTCCAACCAATCGCGCCGCCTCGGTGCCTGCCTGGCACCTTCCTTACCAGCCGCCGACTGCGTTCGCACCGGCCCGCAGCAGAGTGGTCCAGCCCAGTTCCAGCCAGGACGCGGGCAGCCAGCAATCCCGAGTCACGGCAACCCAGTCAGCTGCGCCCTCGATTCGCATCCGGATGATCCGGCCTTGCCAGCAACCGGACCACGCGCAGCCAGCGACCCCGAGCCGCAGCGGCGCGGCACTGCGTGCAGTGCGGACAGCGCGATCTCGTCGCCATCGCGCCATCGGCCGAAGCTACTACCGCACCGACCCTGCAACTGCGCCCAAACCCGACCCGCGGCCGGATGACCCAAACTCGTCAGCAACCGGACTACACACAGCTTGCGGCCCCGAGCCGCAGCGGCGCGGCAATGCGGAGAGCGCAATCTCGCCGAGACAACGGGCCGAAACTACCCCCGCACCAACCCAGCCAACTGCGCCCAAACCGACCCGCGGCCGGATGACCCAACCTCGTCAGCAACCGAACCGCGCGCAGCCAGAGCCTTAAGCCGTAGCGGAGCGGCACTTGCAGAGAGCGCGATCTCAACCCGGCAACGGGCCGGAACTACCCCCGCACCAACCCAGCCAACTGTGCCCGTACCCGATCCGCGTCCGGATGATCCAGCCTCGTCAGCAACCGGACCGCGCGCAGCCAGCAGTCTCGTGCCGCGGCGGTGCGGCCGTAGCGCAAGTGGGCGGTGCCCAGTTCCGACAGTACATCCGCGGCCTCGTACTCCTCGTCCATCGCGAAGAACATGTCGACCGCTTCGGACAGGCACTCGATTCCTTCCACGTGCCGCCCCAGGCCGAGCAAGGCGCGAGCCCGGGCGGCTAACGAGAAGCGGCCCTGGGGGAGGTCGTCCGGTGGGACCAGAGCGAGCGCCTCGTCCGCGAGAGAAAGCGCCTGCGGGTAGTCGCCCATCATCGCGCACAGATCGCCCAAGGCGCGCAGGACATTCGCCTCCACCGAGGTGAACCCCAGCTCTCGCGTGATTTCCAGCGACCGCAGGCCATGCCGGTAAGCCTCCGGGAAATCCTCGATGTCCTGCGCGGTCATCGCCAGGTTGTATCGCGCCCGCGCCTCGCCCGGCAGCGAGCCCAATTCCAGCTGAACGGCCAGCGCCTGCTCCAGATATTCTCGCGCCAGCACGTAATTCCGGGCGACTCCCTCGATCACGCCGAGTCCATTGAGGATCGCCGCTTCGCCGTGCCGTTCGCCGGAATTCCGCGCCGCTCGCAGGCCGATCTCGAAGACGTACCGCCATTCGTCGACTCGCGCGCGTCCGGCGAAATAGGTGAACAGCGACCAGGCCAAGCGCCAGCATTGCGCGTAGCGGCCGATCCGGAAAGACCACTGGACCACCGAGATCAGGTTTCCGTGTTCCTCGATGAACCAGGCCAAAGCCCGGTGGAAATCCGGAAACTCCAGCGCACCGTCGGACGGGATCGGGCCGATTTCGTCCATCAGCTGGTTCGGGCGCATCGCCAGACCCGCGTTCCGCGCCGACGCGATGCACCAGTCGAGCAGTCGCGCGCTGGCCTCGGCGCGCTCGGTGACGTCGTCCTCCTGCTCGGACAATTCAGTCGCGTAGGCGCGAATCAGATCGTGGAACTGGTAACGGCCTGGCTTCGGCTGCGTGAGCAGGTGAGCCGAAACGAGCGTGTCCAGCGCGCCGCGAGTGTCCTTTTCGGACCTGCCATTGAGAGCGACTGCCATGCCAAGGGACAGGTCCGGGCCGGCGGACAGCGCCAGCAATCGCAGCAGCCGCGCCGCTGCCGGGCATAAAACCCGATAAGAATAAGAGAAAACTGTGCGGATATTGGTCTCGTCGCCATCGCCGAGGTCGAAGGTGCTCAACCGGCCGGCATCCGAGGGCAGCGCCGCCACGAACTCGTCCAGTGGCAGCCGCGGGAACTGCGCCGCGCGCACGGCGAGGATCCGGATCGCCAGCGGGAGCCCGCCGCAGTACTGCACGAACCGGCCAGCCGCGGCCGGGTCCTCATGCACTCGTTCGACGCCGATGGCCGACGCGAGCAGTTCCACCGCTTCTTCACTGTCCAATTCAGACAGAGCGATTCGCCGGGCTCCATGGGTCGCGACCAGTCCGCGCAGCTGCCAGCGGCTCGTCACCACGACCAGACATCCAGGGCCCGGAAGCAGCGAGCGCACTTGCTCAGTACTGTTCGCGTTGTCCAGCACTATCAACAGCCGCCGGCCAGTGGTGTAGGTACGCCAGGTCGCCGCGCGTTCGTCCAAACCGGACGGAATTCGGTCGGCGGGAACGCCCAATGCGAGGAGCATTGTCTCCAACGCGGCGAGCGGGGACACCGGCGCGCCTGGGCCGTAGCCACGCAAGTCCAGAAAGACCTGACCACCGGTGAACCGGTCGGCGATCTGGTGTGCGAAGTGGACGGACAGGGTCGTTTTCCCTTGTCCGCCCATACCTTCCACCGAAGCGATCGGCGTGGAGGTGCCATCGTCGAGGGCTTCCGGAAGCAACGCGCGCAGGGCTTTCAGGTCCGCGGCCCGACCGGCGAAAGCACCTAGGTCGGCCGGAAGCTGGTGCGGCACATGGGGTTCCAGCGGCGTCCGGAATCGCGTGCCCGCGTCCCCGCCCAGCACGAGCCGGTGTGCCCGTTGCAGTCCGGCGCCGGGATCCAAGCCCAGTTCCTCGGCGAGCAATCCGCTGATCCGCCGGTACACGTCGAGCGCCTCGGCCTGCCGCCCACAGCGGAGCAGCGCGTACATCAGCTGCTCGTGCGGCCGTTCCCGCAGCGGATGTTCGCGCGTCAACTGCTCCAGCTCGGGCACGACAGTGTCGTGCTCGCCGACTGTCAGCAGCGTCTCGGCCCACAGCTCACGGACGCGCGTGCGCTCTTCGGTGAGTTGTCCGACCTCGTCCCGGTGCAGCGCGTCCGACTCCACGTTCTGCAGCGCCGAACCTCGCCACTGCGCCAGTGCGTCCTCGAAATACCCCGCTGCCCGCCGATGCTCGCCTCGCTCCGCCGCGCTGCGGCCCCGCGCCGCGAACCGGCGGAACCGGCCGAGGTCCACCGCGTTCTCGTCGACTTCCAGCAGGTAACCACCGCGCTCGGTGCGGATCGACGCACCGTCGCCGAGCGCCCGGCGCAGCCGCAGCACGTACGTCTGCAGCGCACCCTTCGACCGGCGCTGGTCGTCGCCCCACAACCAGTGGCTGAGCACGTCGACCGACACCAGCCGGTTCGCGCGCAGCAGCAGTCCGGCGAGCACGATCAGCGGGCGGCTGCCGCCCAGCGGCACCGCCTGATCCCCGGCCAGCACCTCGGCCGGGCCGAGCACCCGGAAGTCGAGGCCGTCCACACTTTCCATTGTGGCGGTGAGACGGCCCCCGCGGCACCTCGGTTCCGTCGCCGCGGCGATGGCATGATCGGCAGTCATGCAGGTTTACGCGCTCCCGCTGCACACCCGGTTCCGGGACATCACCGTCCGTGAAGGGCTGCTGCTCCGCGGTACCGCCGGCTGGGGCGAGTTCTGCCCGTTCGCGGACTATTCGGACACCGAGAGCGTTCCCTGGCTCGCCGCCGCGCTCGAAGCGAGCGAAGAAGGCTGGCCCGAGCCGGTTCGCGACCGCATTGAGGTGAACACAACAGTCCCCATCGTGCCGCCGGAACGCGCGCACGAATTGGTCCGTACCTCCGGCTGCCGCACGGCGAAGGTCAAGGTCGCCGACAAACGCGCGACGCTCGCCGAGGACTGCGCGCGCATCGAAGCGGTACGCGACGCCCTGGGTCCGTCCGGCGCGATCCGGGTCGACGCGAACATGGCGTGGGATGTCGATACTGCCGTGCACGCGCTGGGCGAACTGGACCGCGCGGCCGGTGGACTCGAGTACGCCGAACAGCCGTGCCCCACGATCGACGACCTGGCCGCCGTTCGCCGCCGGGTGTCGGTGCGGATCGCGGCCGACGAATCGATCCGCCGCGCGGAAGACCCGTTGAAGGTCGCCGTCGCCGGGGCCGCCGACATCGCCGTGCTCAAGGTCGCGCCGCTCGGCGGAGTGCGGCGCGCGCTGGAGGTCGCCGAGGCGTGCGGGCTGCCGTGCGTGGTGTCGTCGGCGGTGGAGACCAGCGTCGGGCTGGCCGCTGGACTCGCGCTCGCCGGGGCCTTGCCAGAGCTGGACTTCGCTTGCGGACTCGGCACGATGTCGTTGCTGCGCGGGGACGTCTGCACCACCACACTGTCCCCTGTGGACGGTTACCTGCCGGTCCTCCGTCAGGCGCCAGAACCCGACGCCTACGCCGAATTCGCGGCGTCTCCCGAGGTCAGCGCGGCTTGGCTGGACCGGTTCGAGCGGGTCCGGAAGATCAGCGGATAAGGGAGACCTCAGGGTCGTATCTCCGGGGCGATCCCGGATGTGCGGCGCGCGCCGGTCGCGGAGTATTGCTGGCATGACGGACAACGTGCAGGCCGCACCGGCCAAGAAGATCTTCCGCAGCCGCTCCGACCGCATGCTCACCGGCGTGTGCGGCGGATGGGCCAACTACCTCAACGTCGACCCTTCGATGGTGCGCATCGCCGCGGTCGCCGGGGCCGTGCTCTCGGCCGGGGTGATCCTCCCGGTCTACGCCGCGGCGGCCGTCCTGACTCCCGAAGACTGAGCCCAGGAATGGGCGAAGCCCGGCCCACCGCGAGGGTGAACCGGGCTTCGCCGGAAAGCAGCCGAACTCAGAAGTCCATGCCACCCATGCCGCCGGACGGGTCGGCCGGAGCGGCAGCAGCCTTCTCCGGCTTGTCCGCGACGACAGCCTCGGTGGTCAGGAACAGCGCCGCGATGGAAGCGGCGTTCTGCAGCGCGGAGCGGGTGACCTTCGTCGGGTCCGGCACGCCGGCCGCGAGCAGGTCCTCGTACTCGCCGGTGGCGGCGTTCAGGCCGTGGCCCTGCGGGAGGGACTTGACCTTCTCCGCCACGACGCCGCCCTCGAGACCGGCGTTGATCGCGATCTGCTTGAGCGGAGCCTCGACGGCGACCTTGACGATGTTCGCGCCAGTGGCCTCGTCACCGGTCAGCTTCAAGCCCGCGAAAGCGGCCTCGGCGGCCTGGATCAGGGCCACGCCACCGCCGGCGACGATGCCCTCTTCCACGGCGGCCTTGGCGTTGCGCACCGCGTCCTCGATGCGGTGCTTGCGCTCCTTGAGCTCGACCTCGGTCGCGGCACCGGCCTTGATGACGGCCACGCCGCCGGCCAGCTTCGCGAGCCGCTCCTGCAGCTTCTCGCGGTCGTAGTCCGAGTCGGAGTTCTCGATCTCCGCGCGGATCTGGTTGACGCGACCCTGGATCTGGTCGGCGTCGCCGGCACCCTCGACGATGGTGGTCTCGTCCCGGGTGATGACGGCCTTGCGGGCGCGGCCCAGCAGCGACAGGTCCGCGTTCTCCAGCTTGAGGCCGACGTCCTCGGAGATGACCTGGCCGCCGGTCAGGATCGCGATGTCCTGCAGGATCGCCTTGCGGCGGTCGCCGAAGCCCGGGGCCTTGACGGCGACGGACTTGAAGGTGCCGCGGATCTTGTTGACGACCAGGGTCGCCAGGGCTTCGCCCTCGACGTCCTCGGCGATGATCAGGAGCGGCTTGCCGGACTGGATGACCTTCTCCAGCAGCGGCAGGACGTCCTTGACGTTGGAGATCTTGGAACCGAAGAGCAGGACGTACGGGTCCTCCAGCTCGGCTTCCTGGCGCTCCGGGTCGGTCACGAAGTAACCGGACACGTAGCCCTTGTCGAAGCGCATGCCCTCGGTGAGCTCCAGCTCGAGCCCGAAGGTGTTGCTCTCCTCGACGGTGACGACGCCTTCCTTGCCGACCTTGTCCAGCGCCTCGGCGATCAGCTCGCCGATGGTGCGGTCAGCGGCCGAGATCGAGGCGGTAGCAGCGATCTGCTCCTTGGTCTCGATCTGGACGGCGGCCTTGTGCAGCTGCTCGGTGATGGCCTCGACGGCCGCCTCGATGCCGCGCTTGAGCGAGATCGGGTCGGCGCCGGCCGCGACGTTGCGCAGGCCCTCGCGCACGAGCGCCTGGGCGAGCACGGTGGCGGTGGTGGTGCCGTCGCCCGCTACGTCGTCAGTCTTCTTGGCAACTTCCTTGACGAGCTCGGCCCCGATCTTCTCCCACGGGTCCTCGAGCTCGATCTCCTTGGCGATGGAGACACCGTCGTTGGTGATCGTCGGCGCGCCCCACTTCTTTTCGAGCACGACGTTCCGGCCCCGCGGGCCGAGGGTCACCTTGACGGCTTCGGCGAGGGTGTTCAAGCCGCGCTCAAGACCGCGGCGGGCGTCCTCGTCGAACGCGATCAGTTTGGCCATTGCGGTGTGGTCCTCCGGTATTGGGCGCCACCGCCGCGCTGTCTCCAGCGGCGGCAGCAGGACACGTCCTCGGCCAGGCTCGGTGCCCGCGACGGACGACTGACCGGTGGGTCAGCCTCACCGTCCCGACCTTCAGGCAGGCGGTCGGTGACCGCTCGCCTAGCACTCGACGGCGTCGAGTGCCAATGCCGTGTTTAGCACTCTCCGGGGTCGAGTGCAAGGAGCGCAGGTCAGCGCCGGTGCCTGGCGGGAGCGGGGAGACCGGTCAGTGGCTCGGCTGGATGTGGATCGACGACGGCGGCGGGCGCAGCGACGACGGTCCGGCCGACTTCGAGCCGCCCGGACCGACCGGGATGTTGGGCGCCGAGGACGTCGGAGCGGTGCCGCCGTTGCCGTTGTCGTCCCCGCCGAAGAGGAAGATCGCGCCGACGACCAGACCGGCGACGACGAGCACCCCCAGCGCGATCCACAGCCACTTCAAGCCGCCGCTCTTGGGCTTCGTTTCGAACGCTCCCGCGCCGCCTGCCGGGGACGGCGGGCGCAGCCGCATCGGGTCGCCGAAAGCCTGCTGATTCGGATGGCCCTGCTGGTTCGGGTGGCCCTGCTGGTTGGGCTGAGCGGGGTAGCCGGGCTGGTTCGGGTAGCCGTGGTAGCCGGGCGGGGGGCTTTGCGGTGCTTGCTGGCCCGGCTGACCCGGCTGGCCGGGATAGCCGTAGCCGGGCGGGGGGCCTGCCGGTGCTTGGCCGGGGTAGCCCTGCTGACCGGGCTGCTGCTGACCGGGTTGACCGGGCTGGTGCTGTCCGGGCTGCTGCTGACCGGGTTGGCCAGGCTGCTGCTGTCCGGGCTGTGCTGGATAACCGGGCTGGCTGCCGTAACCGGCGGGACCGCCGTAGCCGCCCTGGCCGGGGTATCCCGCTTGGCCCGGCTGCTGGGCACCCCAAGCACCGGGAACGCTCTGGCCGCCGGGAGCGCCCGCGCCCTGCCCCGCGGCTCCGGGGCCGCCCTGCTGCGCGCCCGGACCGCCAGGTCCAGACCCGCCAGGAACAGGCCCAGATCCGCCAGCTCCGCCGGGTCCTTGCTGCATGGCCGCCTCCGGATGTCCGTTCGGCCGGGCCGGGCCCGGCGGGGTGTCCGAGGTCGCGAGCGGGCCGAGCGCGACCCTGGCCGCGGCGATCATCGCGACGCAGCTGGGATAACGGTCGTTGGGGTTTTTCGCCATGCCCTTGCGGATGACGTCGTCCACGGCGGCCGGGAGCGCGACCACGCTCGCCACCGACGGCGGTTCCCCGCCGAGGTGGCCCTTGATGACGGTGGGCACGTCGCCGCGGAACGGCGGGTTGCCGGTCAGGCAGGCGAACAGCACGCAGGTGAGGGCGTACTGGTCGGTGCGGCCGTCGAGCGGTTCGCCGCGCAGGTGTTCCGGCGCGGCGTAGGTGGGCGAGCCGAGGAAGTCGCCGCCGCGCGTGCGGTGGCCGGTGGCACCGCGGCGGGTCAGGCCGAAGTCGGCGACGTAGACGTGCTCGCGGGAGGTCTCGCGGCTGGTGACGAGAACGTTGGCCGGTTTGACGTCGAGGTGCACGAGGCCGTGGTTGTGCAGCGTGTCGAGGGCGTCGGCGACCTGGTCGAGCAGGCTGAGCGCGCGCGACGGGCTGATCGGGCCCGCGGACATCAGGCCGGCGAGGTCCCCGCCGTCGACCATCCGCATGGCGATGTAGAGCATGCCGTCGAGTTCGCCGAAGTCGTACAGCGGCACGACGTTGGCGTGGTCGATCGCGGAGGTGTTGCGTGCCTCGTCGACGAACCGTTCGCGGAACTCGGCGTCGGCACCGAGGTGGTCACCGATGACCTTCAGCGCCACCTTGCGGCCGAGCCGCGTGTCCGTGGCCTGATAGGTCACGCTCATGCCGCCCTTGCCGAGCACCGAGTCGATGCGGTAGTGGCCCAGCTGGCGACCGGTGAGGTCCCCCGACACGTCGCCTGTCACGCAGCGCAGCTTAACGCGCCGGTATCCGCTGCCACTGCCGGTTCGCCCAACCGGTCAGGACAGCTGCCTCGCTAGACCTTGCGGACGTCCGCGGCCTGGCTTCGGCCGTCGCGGCCGGACTGGACTTCGAACTCCACGCGGTCGCCCTCGTCGAGGGTGCGGAATCCGTCGGCCTGGATGGCCGAATAGTGAACGAAGACGTCCGGACCTTCGGGGGATTCGATGAACCCGTAGCCCTTTTCCGAGTTGAACCACTTGACGGTGCCGACTGCCACGGCGCCCTCCCTCGGGACCAAAATCCGCTGTCCATCAGCGTGCGAAGTGGAGTTCACGCTACCGGAATCGACGCTCCCGGCAATGGGATAATCGGCAGATTCCCCTTACGCCCGCGACACTCGCCGATTGCGCGATTGGACGAGCACGGTGCCCGGTCCGGCGAAATCGAGGACGAGTCCTTCGCCGGTGCGCAGCGATTGCGGGCCGCTCGGGTCGAGGGCGCGCAACCGGCACTGCAGGGTGTCGGGATAGGCGAGGAGATAGTCCGGGCGCACGGTCACGATCTCGCCGCGGCCGAGGTCGAACGAGTCCACCGGGCCGGGCGCGGTGAGCAGCAGCGGGCCGCGGCCGCTGTAGTGCTCGAGGAACCCGGAGTCGGCGCCGAACAACTGCTGCAGCGGGGCCCAGTTCTGGTCGACGCGGACCGTGCTCGGCCGCGCGAGCACGCCGTCGCGGTGCACCGACCAGCCGGTGGATCCGGTGAGTTCGAGTGGGTAGACGTCGCCGGGGCCGAGCGGGGCCAGGTCGACCCAGCCGCCCTCGGGCGGGGCGGTGAACACCGAACGCCCGCCCTTGCGGCCGCGGTTCTGGTTCATCTCCGCCACGTTGAAGCTGCTGGCCAGCAACGATTCCGCGGCGGCCTGCACGGCTTCGCCGGGGGCGAGCAGCACGCGGGCGACGCCGAATCCCGGCGTGTGCCTGGTGTGGACGCGCATGTCAGCGGGGGGTCGCGAGCGCGGCGCGCCCGAACTGGTTGCGGACCCGAAACTGCATCAGAACTCTCCCCGTGCTCCCCGGCTTGTGCCGGGAGAGTGTTGCACGACGGGCAGCAGGAGGGAGGATGGTCCGCGTGATCTCCGTCGACGCCTACCGCGAGACCGTGACCGAACTGCTCGGCCGCGCGCCTGTCCGCACCGTTCCGGTCTCCGCTGCCGCCGGGCTCGTCCTGGCCCGCGACGTGCTGGCCGGGGTGGCGCTGCCGCCGTTCGACAACTCCGCGATGGACGGGTACGCCGTGCGCGCCGCGGACGTCGCCGAGGCACCCGTGACGCTCCCCGTCGCCGACGACATTCCGGCCGGCCGGGTGGACGTGAAACCGCTTGAACCGGGTACCGCTCAGCGGATCATGACCGGTGCGCCGTTGCCGCCGGGCGCGGACGCGATCGTGATGGTCGAGGACACCGACCGCGGCACCTCGGAAGTCCGGATCTCTCGCGCGGCGGTCGAGGGCAACCACATCCGCCGGACTGGCGAGGACGTCACGAAGGGGACTGTCGCGCTGCACGCGGGCACTGTGCTGAGCCACGCCCACCTCGGCCTCGCCGCGGCGGTCGGCTTGGCGGAACTGGAGGTATACCGGCCGCTGTCGGTACTGGTGGTGTCGACGGGAACGGAGCTCGTGGAACCCCCGAACCCGTTGCAGCACGGGCAAATCTACGAATCGAACAGCGTGATGCTGGCCGCTGCCCTGCGCGAGCTCGGCTGCCAGGTCGAGGTCGTGCGCAGCGTGGTCGACGACGTGGCGGAGTTCCGCAAGCTCATCGAGCCGCGGCTGGAATCGGTGGATCTGCTGATCACGTCGGGCGGGGTCTCGGCCGGCGCGTATGAAGTGGTGAAGGACGCGCTGACCGGACAGGGCGTGGAATTCCAGAAGATCGCGATGCAACCGGGCGGTCCGCAGGGGTACGGACGGTGGAACGGCGTGCCGGTGGTGACGCTGCCGGGGAATCCGGTGAGCGTGCTGGTGTCGTTCGAGGCATTCCTGCGACCGGCGGTGCTGGCGGCGATGGGCCATTCAGACGTGGACCGCCGTCGAGTGCGGGCTCGGCTGACCGAGGACATGACGTCCCCCGCTGGCCGGCGGCAGTTCCGGCGGGGGTTCTTCACACCGGTCCTCGGTGAAGTGACCGGAGTGGTGGGGCCGCGCGGGGGTCCGGGGTCGCATTTGCTGGCGGCGTTCACGCAGGCGAATTGCCTGATTGTGCTGCCGGAGGAGGTTTCGGGGGTTTCGGAGGGCGATGAGGTTGAGGTGCTGCTGCTTTAGCGCCCGTCGATCCGCATCGTCCACAATGGACGGGAAGCGACCGGTCAACCGGTCATTCAGTTCCCGCAATTCCGACGACGCCAACCGTATCCACGCGTTGTGCAAAACCTCTTGTGCGCTAGCCCGCAGGTATCCTCGCGAACATGGGCATCATCCTGTGGATCGTCTTCGGCGCGCTGGTCGGCTGGATCGCGAACCTCGTGGTCGGCGGCCGGGAACGGCAGCGGCAGGGCTGTCTCGTCAGCGTGCTGGTCGGCGTGGTCGGGGCGGCCCTCGGCGGTTTCGTCTACCGGCTCGCGACCGGTGAGCAGCAGCACTTCGAATTCGATTTCCCGAGCTTCGGCGTCGCCATCCTCGGGGCGATCGTGCTGCTGCTGGTGTTGCGGCTGGTCAGCGCCGCGACCGCGAGCCGTCGCGATCGTGACCGTTGGTAACGGTTTCCCGACGATCTGTCAGAACACCCGGGCGGCGGACTAGACTGACCCGTTCCGCGCCCGGGTGCGTGCTTCGTCGGGGGACGCGCGCACCCGGGCCGCTTCGCGCACTATCCGGGCGGCGTGCACAGGGTCGACAAGCTGCGGAACGGGCACCGACAGGACATCCCGGCGCCAGGCGCGCAGCAGCTGCGCGAGCAGATCGGGTACCGCCATCGTCTCCCTCGCCAGGTCGGCCCGGGCACCGGTCCCGAGCGGCGTCAACTACCCGGTGTTATCGGATTGTTCGACGCGTCGTTACCGGTTTGTGGTCGCGCCCACCCGCGCCGGGACAACCCTTACGACCAGGGGCCGCCGGGTCCGCCGCAGGCGGGCGGTAGCGTGGGGAAGCCCAAATCGGACCCTTACACCGACCGAGACGAACAGCGGGGAACTCGACCCATGAGCGGCCAGCCCACCGGTAACCCCCTCGCGCACGCTGTCCAGCTCGCCCGCGAGACGTTCCCGCCCATGCACCCGGCAGGACGGCCGTTCCTCCTCGGCGGCCTCGCCGCGACCTTCGTGCTGCGCCGGTTCTCCAAGCGCCTCGGCGTCGTCGGCGCGCTCGCCACCGCGGGCATGACGGCGTTCTTCCGCGAGCCGAAGCGCGTGCCCCCGGTGCGGGACAACGTCGCGATCTCGGCCGCCGACGGCACCGTCTCGCTCATCGAGGAAGCGGTCCCGCCCGCCGAACTCGGCCTGCCCGCCGAGCCGCGGATGCGGGTGAGCGTGTTCCTGTCGGTCTACGACGTGCACGTCCAGCGCACGCCGGCGGCGGGCGTGATCTCGAAGGTGGCGTACAAGCCGGGCAAGTTCCTTTCCGCGGACCTCGACAAGGCGAGCGAGGTCAACGAGCGCAATTCGCTGGTGCTGCACACCGTCGACGGCCACGAGCTCGTCGTCGTGCAGATCGCCGGGCTGGTCGCGCGCCGCATCCGGTGCGACGTCCGCGAGGGCGACAAGGTGGCCGCCGGCGAGACCTACGGCATCATCCGCTTCGGCTCGCGCGTCGACACCTACCTGCCGCCGGGAAGCCGGGTCGTGGTGGCCAAGGGCCAGCGCACCGTCGGCGGCGAAACCGTGCTCGCCGAACTTCCTGCGCAGGGAGAAAGCTGACCATGGTCCGCGTGACCACCCCGGGCGTCCGGCTGCTGCCGAACGCGATCACCGTGCTCGCGCTCTGCGCCGGGCTGTCCTCGGTGCAGTTCGCCCTCACCGGCAACTACGCGATGGCGATCGGCTCGATCGGCATCGCGGCCGTCCTCGACAGCCTCGACGGCCGGATCGCCCGCCTGCTCGACGCGACGTCCAAGATGGGCGCCGAGCTCGACTCGCTGTCCGACGGCATTTCGTTCGGCGTCGCACCCGCGCTGGTGCTCTACGTCTGGCAGGCGCACGGCGACCGCATCGGCTGGGTCGCGTCGCTGATCTTCGCGGTCTGCATGATCCTGCGGCTCGCTCGCTTCAACACGCTGCTCGACGACACCGACCAGCCGCCGTACGCCGCCGAGTTCTTCGTCGGCGTGCCCGCGCCGGCCGGCGGTCTGGTCGCGATGCTGCCGCTGATCGTCACGCTGCAGTGGGGCGAGGGCTGGTGGTCCGAGCAGTACGTGGTGCTCGTGTGGACGATCGCGGTCGCCGCGCTGCTGATCAGCCGCATCCCGACGCTCTCGCTCAAGACGGTGAAGGCCCCGGCGAAGGCGATCGCGCCGCTGCTGGTGGGCGTCGGCCTGCTGGCCGCCGCGATCATCGTGTTCCCGTTGGCGGCGCTGGCGGTCGCGCTGGTGCTGTACCTGCTGCACATCCCGTACTCGGTGTACCGGCACCGCTGGCTCGCCGCGCACCCGGAAGCCTGGGAAGTGCCGCCGAGGGAACGCCGCGCGATCCGCCGGGCCCGCAGCCACCGACGGTTGCGGCTGCGCCCGGCGTCGGGCCGCGTCGCCGGTGCCGCGATGCGCGCGGTGCGGTTGCCGCGGCAGAACTCGGACCTGGTGCGCAGCCGGAATCTGCGAGACCGCGACCACAGCTCGGCCACGTCCGGGCCCAGCCAGCGGCGGCGCAGCTGGCGCCGGATCGGCATTCGGCGCCGGTAGGTTTCCCGCCGCGCGTGCGGGCAGCCGCGGACGCGTCTGGGGCCTCACGACGTCAACCTTGCTCTCTCCCGCGGTCCGCGGCTGGTGGGCAACGCGGTAAGCGGCCTTTCGTTCACGCATAACCGCCCACCGGTTCATTAGGGTGAGAAGCGTGAGCGATCCGCAGATCACCCTGACCGTCCGGCACACGCCGTCCGCGCTTGACGCGCGGCGGGGAGTGGTCCGGCTGCACCCGGAAGTGCTTGACGCGCTCGGCCTGCGGGCTTGGGACGCCGTGCACCTCACCGGCGCGCGGCGCAGTGCCGCATTGGCCGCGCCCGCCGCGGAGGAGGCGACGCCGGGGGTCGTGTTGACCGATGACGTCACCATGTCGAACGTCGGCGTCGCCGAGGGCGGCGAGATTGTCGTTTCGCCAGCAGAGGTCACCGCGGCTCGGACGGTCACCGTGTCCGGGTCCCGGCTGGCCTCGGTTTCGGTGTCGCCGCAGACGTTGCGGCTCGCGCTCACCGGCAAGGTGCTGACCCGCGGCGACGCGGTTTCCCTGTTGCCGCAAGACCTCGCGCCCGCGCCGGGATCGGACGTCGCCGCGGTGCGCGGGCAGTTGTCCCGCGTGATCGGGGCGACGTGGACCAACGAATTGCTGACCGTCACGGCGACCGAACCGGCTGGCGCGGTCGTGGTTGGACCGTCCACTGTGGTCAGCTGGCGGGACGGTGCCCGTACTGGCGCGCCGACCGGCGGCGAGCAGCCAGTACGCACCGCGACCGCGCTCGTGCGCACTACGGCTGTCACCGCGGCAGAGGACTACCTCGAAGCGGAGATCGTCGAAGAGGTCGTCACCGAGGCTCGCGAGGAAGAGCTGGACGAGCCGGTGCCGGTCGCCGATCTGGTCGGGGCCGAGGGCGCGGCGCGCAAGCTGTCCGAATGGTTCGACCTGGCGTTCCACCGGCCGGAGCTCCTGGCGAAGCTGGGCACTTCGGCGCATCTGGGCGTGCTGCTGTCCGGGCCGGAAGGCGTCGGCAAGGCGACGCTGGTGCGGTCGGTCGCCGCGGCGGAGAAGGTGCGCGTGGTGTCGGTGACCGCGCCGAATATCGCGGTGCTGGAACCGAACGCGGCGCACCGTTCGCTGCGCGAGGCCATCGACCGGGCCGCTGACGGCGATGGTCCAGGCGTGCTGTTGATCAACGACATCGACGCTCTGCTCCCGGCCACTCAACCGCCGCCGGTAGCCACTGTGGTGCTGGAGGAACTGCGCGCCGCGCTGCGCCGGGAGGGGCTGGCGGTGGTGGCCACGACCGCGCGAGCCGAGTCGGTGGATCCGCGGCTGCGCGGGGCCGACCTGCTCGACCGCGATCTGGGTCTGCCGTTGCCGGAGGCGAAAACGCGCGTCGAACTCCTGCGGATCCTGCTCCGCGACGTGCCCGTCGAATCCGGTGCCGACCTGGGCGTGCTCGCCGAGCGGACCCCCGGATTCGTCGCCGCCGACCTGCTCGCCCTTCGCCGGGACGCGGCGTTGCGGGCCGCGCTGCGCCAGCGGGACGTCGAAGAACCCAAGATCTCCCAGCAGGATCTGCTCGACGCGCTGGCCACCGTCCGGCCGATCTCACTGTCCACTTCGGACAATCTCGCGACCGGCGGGCTGACGCTGGACGACGTCGGCAACATGACGTCGGTCAAGGAAGCGCTCACCGAAACCGTGCTGTGGCCGCTGCGCTATCCGGATTCGTTCGCCCGCCTCGGCATCGAACCGCCGCGCGGCGTGCTGCTGTACGGCCCGCCCGGCGGCGGCAAGACGTTCCTGGTCCGCGCGCTCGCCGGCACCGGCGCGCTGAACGTGTTCGCGATCAAGGGCGCGGAACTGCTGGACAAATGGGTCGGCGAATCGGAACGCGCGGTCCGCGACCTGTTCCGCCGGGCCGCCGACGCCGCCCCCTCGCTGATCTTCCTCGACGAGATCGACGCGCTCGCCCCGCGCCGCGGCCAGTCCTCCGACTCCGGCGTGGCCGACCGCGTGGTCGCCGCGCTGCTCACCGAACTGGACGGCGTCGAGCCGATGCGCGAAGTCGTCGTGCTGGGCGCGACGAACCGGCCCGAACTGGTCGACCCGGCCCTGCTGCGCCCCGGCCGTCTGGAACGGCGGATCTACGTCCCGCCGCCGGACGCCGAATCCCGCGCCGCGATCCTCGCCTCGACGGCCAAGCACACCCCGCTGGCGTCCGATGTGGACCTCGAGGCCACCGCGGCGGCGCTGGAGGGCTACTCGGCCGCCGACTGCGCCGCTCTGATCCGGGAAGCGGCGCTCACCGCGATGCGCGAGTCGCTGGAAGCCCGCGAGGTGACCGCGGCACATCTGGCCAAGGCCCGCGAGACGGTGCGGCCGTCGCTGGACGCCGCGCAGCTCGCGACGCTGGAGGCGTACGCGCAGGCGCAGCAGGAACGCTGAGGTCGTGGGTGCTGGTGCCAGCACCCACGGCATCTCGCCACCTCGCACTGGGCACGCCAAGCCTTCGAAGGTGAGGGAGCTTCGCGACCGCGCCCACCGTGCCGAACCGCACGCCCGCCGCAGCCACCGGTTTCGCTCGCCTCGGCACCCGCCCAGTGAGGTTTCCGCAGCAGCCGTCGCGCCCGTGGTCCCGCGGCGGGAGCAGGGGGCATCGTCTGGGCTCGTGGGGCGGCGTGGCTGCGAGGCCGCGCACCCGCCTACTGAGAAAACCGCTGGCAACTCACCGGGCAACGCCCGTAGCGGCACCCGGCACACATGACAAAGCCCGCGCCGGAGCGCGGGCTGTCACGAATCAGGTCAGCTGCCCTGGTGTCCGCCGGGCTGGTAGTCCTTCGTGATGATCACGATCACGCCCGGGCTGGAGTTCTGGATGCCCTCGAACCGGGGCTGGGCCTGGAAGCCGAACTCCTTGGCCAGCTGTTTCGCGGCGGCTTCCTCGTCGGTGCCCGGCCGGAAGTAGGCCGTGGTCGTCGGGATGACGCCCTGCGCGTAGTTGCCGACCTCGACGACGTTCCAGCCGGAGCCGCGGAAGTCGGCGGCGGCCTGTTCGGCGAGGTGCTTGATCAGCGAGTTGTTGTAGACCCGCAGGGTGACCCACTTGTTCGAGGCCTGCTGGTCCGGACCCGCCTGGCCCGGCTGTCCTGGCTGCTGCCCCGGCTGGCCGCCGGGCTGCCCGGGCTGGCCTGGCTGGCCCGAAGCGGGAGCCGACGAAGCGGCGGACGACGAGGCCGGCGCGGACGAGGCGGGCGACGACGGCGTGGAGCTGGGAGCCGAGGACGACGACGGCTGCGGCGCGGACGACGAGCCGCCGGGCGCGGTGGGCTCGCCGGACGTGCTCGGCCCGGCGTTCTGGTCCCCGCTCGTGGTGAGCACGGTGACCCCGCCGATGACGGCCGCGACCACCGCGACCCCGATCAGCGCGACTCCCGCGGCCTTCAACGGCCTGGACAGTCCCGAGAAGACGCTCATGACAGTTCGATCCCCAACCGCCGGGCCCCGCGTTTGCGCTGACGGGCGGCGCGCGTTTTGCGCAGCCGCTTGACCAGCATCGGATCGGCGGCGACCGCCTCCGGCTTGGCCAGCAGCGTGTTCAACAACTGGTAGTAACGGGTGGAAGACAGCCCGAAGCGCTCCCGGATGGCGTTCTCCTTCGCCCCGGCGTGGCGCCACCACTGCCGCTCGAACGCGAGAATGTCCAGTTCGCGTTCGGTCAGGCCACCGACATTGTCCGGCGGCGACGGCTGGTTTCCAGCCATCGACTCCGCGGCGTCCATGCGGTCCTCGCAATCGGTGTCGGCAGTCCTTCCGCGGGCGTCATTGAACCACGGAACCCATGGTCGACATGGGCATCCGACACGGCGCGTCACGGTCCGATCCAGGTGTACCAGAAGGGTCCGACTAAACTCGGCGTCCGTGACCGTCCACCCCATCTGCATCGCCGGCGAACCCGTGCTGCACCAGCCCACGCGCGAGATCACCGAGTTCGACGACAAGCTGGCCACCCTCGTCGAGGACATGTTCGAGACCATGTACGCGGCCGAGGGCGTGGGCCTCGCGGCCAACCAGATCGGGCTCGATCTGCGGGTGTTCGTATACGACTGCCCGGACGACGAGGGCGTCGAGCACAAGGGCGTGGTGGTCAACCCGAAGTTGGAGACCTCCGAGATCCCGGAGACCATGCCGGACCCGGACGACGACTGGGAGGGCTGCCTCTCCGCCCCCGGCGAGTCGTACCCGACCGGGCGCGCCTCGTGGGCGAAGGTGACCGGCTTCGACGTCGAGGGCAATCCGATCGAGGTCGAGGGCACCGGCTACTTCGCGCGGTGCCTGCAGCACGAGACCGATCACCTCGACGGGTTCATCTATCTGGACCGCCTCGTCGGCCGCCACGCCCGCGCGGCGAAGAAGATGCTGAAGAAGAACAAGTGGGGCGTGCCCGGCCTGACCTGGCTGCCGCCCAAGGAACCCGCGGACGCCTGACCCGCGCGCCAAGCCTTTCCGGACCACAACCCCGAGACCGCCCCGCTCCCTGGGCCCCAACCCGAGACCGCGCTGCTCCCTGGACCACAACCCCCGATCGCGCCGGTTTCTGGACCGAAACCCGAGATCGCGCTGGTTTCTGGACTGAGCGATTTCCCCGGCCCCCAGGCCGGGGAAATCGGGAGGGAAGAAACCAGCTTCCCGGCGATCTCGGCGCCCCGGCGGAGCCGGGGCAATCAAACGGAGCCGGGGCAATCAAACAGAGCGGGGCAATCAAACACTCCGGCAGGGTTGTGCCAACCCGACGCCGCATGGCATCGTCGGACGAGCAACCTCAACCGAATGCAACGCGGGAGCTCGCGCCTTGGCGGGCTGAGAGGGTGACTGGTGTCCATCTCGCGGGCACCCGGCGTCACCGACCGCATGAACCTGACCGGGTAATGCCGGCGTAGGGAGTGAACGTCGTTGACGACGCTGGAAAATCAGGGTGCCATCGCTCCGTCCGTCACCACCGGGCCGATCACCGGCTCGCGGAAGGTCTATCACCGCACCGAATCCGGGCTGCGGGTTCCGGCGCGGCGGATCGACCTGTCGAACGGGGAGCATTTCGACGTGTACGACACGTCCGGCCCCTACACCGATCCGGACGCGAACATCGATGTCCACAAAGGACTGCACCCGCTCCGCTCCGGCTGGGCCGACGGGCGCGAGCACAACACCCAGCTCGGCTGGGCCAAAGCCGGGGTGATCACCCGGGAAATGGAATTCATCGCCGCGCGGGAGCGCTGCACTCCGGAGTTCGTGCGGGACGAGGTCGCCCGCGGCCGCGCAGTGATTCCGGTCAACCGCAAGCATCCGGAGACCGAGCCGATGATCATCGGCAAGAACTTCCTGGTGAAGATCAACGCCAACATGGGAAACTCGGCCGTTTGGTCCTCTGTGGAGGAAGAGGTCGACAAGATGGTGTGGGCCACCCGCTGGGGCGCCGACACGATCATGGACCTCTCCACCGGCAAGCGGATTCACGAAACGCGCGAGTGGATCGTGCGCAACTCGCCGGTCCCGGTCGGCACCGTGCCGATCTATCAGGCGCTGGAAAAAGTCAACGGGGAGCCGGAAAAGCTCACCTGGGAGATCTACCGCGACACCGTGATCGAGCAGTGCGAGCAGGGCGTCGACTACATGACGGTGCACGCCGGCGTGCTGCTGCGCTACATCCCGCTGACCGCGCGCCGGGTCACCGGCATCGTCAGCCGCGGCGGGTCGATCATGGCCGCCTGGTGTCTCGCGCACCACCAGGAATCCTTCCTGTACACGCATTTCTCCGAACTGTGCGAGATCCTGCGCGAGTACGACGTCACGTTCTCGCTCGGCGACGGCCTGCGCCCCGGCTCGATCGCGGACGCCAACGACCGCGCCCAGTTCGCGGAGCTGGAAACCCTCGGCGAGCTGACGCACATCGCGCGCGAGCACGACGTGCAGGTGATGATCGAAGGCCCCGGCCACGTGCCGATGCACAAGATCAAGGAAAACGTGGAGCTGGAGGAAAAGCTCACCGGCGAGGCCCCGTTCTACACGCTCGGCCCGCTCGCCACGGACATCGCTCCGGCCTACGACCACATCACCTCGGCGATCGGCGCGGCGCAGATCGGCTGGTACGGCACGGCGATGCTGTGCTACGTCACGCCGAAGGAACACCTCGGCCTGCCCAACCGCGACGACGTGAAAACCGGCGTGATCACCTACAAGATCGCCGCGCACGCCGCCGACCTGGCCAAGGGCCACCAGTACGCGCAGGACTGGGACGACGAATTGTCCAAGGCCCGCTTCGAATTCCGGTGGAACGACCAGTTCAACCTGTCGCTCGACCCGGACACCGCGCGGTCCTTCCACGACGAGACGCTGCCCGCGGAACCGGCGAAGACCGCGCATTTCTGCTCGATGTGCGGGCCGAAGTTCTGCTCGATGCGGATCACCCAGGACGTGCGCAAGTACGCCGAGGAACACGGTCTGTCCTCTGTGGAGGCGATCGAGGCGGGCATGGCCGAGAAGTCCGCGGAGTTTTCCGAGCAGGGCAACAAGGTTTACCTTCCCGTGGTCAACCAGTGACACGCACGCCCCGCACCGCCCTCACCATCGCCGGATCCGATTCCGGCGGTGGTGCGGGCGTGCAGGCCGACCTGCGCACGTTCTTCGCCAACGGAGTACACGGACTGGTCGCGCTCACCGCGGTCACCGTGCAGAATTCTCTTGGCGTGCAAGGGTTTTCCGAGATCCCGGTCGACGTCGTCACCGCGCAGATCAAAGCGGTCGCCGAAGACATGGGCGTCAACGCGGCGAAGACCGGCATGCTCGCTACCGCGGACATCATTCAGGCGGTGGCGAAAACCCTCGACGAAGTCCACATTGGACGCAGCACGGATACGCCGTTCGTCGTCGACCCAGTGGCCGCGTCGATGACCGGCCACGCCCTGCTGCGCGAAGAAGCGCTGGAAGCGATCCGGACGGAATTGTTCCCGCGCGCCACGCTCGTCACGCCGAATCTCGACGAGGTCCGGCTGCTGACCGGCGTCACGGTCACTGACGCCACGAGCCAGCGCACGGCGGCGGAAGCGTTGCTGGAGTTCGGTTCCCAGTGGGTCCTGGTCAAGGGCGGGCACCTCTACGACGCCGCGGATTGTGTCGATTTGCTGACCGACGGCTCGGCGGTGATCGAGCTGAGCGGTCCGCGGATCGACACGGAAAACACCCACGGCGGTGGCGACACCATGGCGTCGGCGATCACCTCGTCGCTCGCGAAGGGCGCGGACGTGCCCACGGCGGTCGCGGAGGCGAAACGGTTCATCGAACGCTGCGTCCTGGAGGCGTACCCGCTCGGTGCCGGAGTCGGCCCGGTCTCCCCGTTCTGGCGGCTCGCGAACCCGCGGTGAATGCGACACTGGCCGGATGAGCGAGACACCGGAAGCGTTGTGGGCGAGGCTGCCGCTTGAGGTGCAGCACGCGGTCGACGGCCTGGTCACCGAGCACCGCACCGCTTCGGCGGTCAAAACGATCCGCAAATCGGGCGTTACGCCCCGGCCGGGGATCGCCGAAGCGCAAGCGGTGTACGAATACCGGATGTCCGTGCTGAAACCGCCGCCGCGGTTTTAGCCGCGCGCGTCCACCATCGGCAACACGGTCGTGAGGCCGGTCCAGTCGGACGTCACCACGGAGGCGTGCTGTTTGGCCAGCTCGGCCACGCGCTGAGTCGCCTGGTCAACGGTCGGGTTGTGGTCGTCGATGGCGGGCGCGACGTTTTGCGCGTCCGTCATCACCACGTAGTAGTGGTTTTCGTCGTACCAGGACATTCCGGCCTTCGCGAGCCATTCGCTCGCGTCCCCGTCGAAAACGACGAACCACGGTTTCTGGTCCGCGGAGTATTGGTCCCGCGGGTCGCCGCCCGCGGCACCGTGCACGGTCGGGAAGATCTGTACCGAATTCAGCTTCCCGGCCGCCTTCTGGTCCAGCAGATACCCGGCGTACTCGACGTCGGTGTGCAGGGTGTCGGTCGGGTTTCCCTCTTCGACCGTGCCGGGGATGATCTCGGTGAGCACCTTGCCCCGCAGCGCGTCCAGCGTCGGCCAATTGTCCGCTTTGGACGCTTCGTCGAGCGTGGCGTGGCTGCCGAGAAGGTCGGCCGGCTTGAACACGGCATCGCCGAGATGGTCGCGGAAAGCGGCGTCCAGCTGGGCTGGGCCGAGGCCGGTGTTCGCCGAGAAACCGGTCTTCATTTCGATCTTCAAGGTAAGCGGGGTATGCCCGGGATGCGCGCCGAGCCAGATCCGGATGTCGTCCAGACAGGATTCGAGGTCTTTGTTCGTCTCGCCGGAGTAAAGGTCCGCCGCCGAACGCGCGTCGACGCAGTTGTTGCCGTTGCCCAGCGGGTTGGAGTGGCTGACCTTCCACTCGTGGGTGAAGAAGTCCGGCCAGACGTCGAGTTCGAGCAGGGACGAGCCGTTGTCCAGCGCCTGCGCGAGGTACGGGTACGCGGCCGGATCGTAGGTGTTGTGCACGCCGACCGTGGTCACGTGCGAGAGCTTCGGGCTGTCCGCGTGCGCCACCCCGGGCACGGCCAGCGCGGACAGGAGGAGAAGACCGGCCGCGGCGAGCTTCACAGATTTCTCCTTCGGCAGGAGGACCAGCACGGACGTTTACTGTGCCATCGTGGTGGACTGTGCATGAAGCACCTTTGCCTCAATGGACCAGACCAGAAGTCGGAACGCGCACATGACTGAGAACCCGAGCCCGCCGTCGGCGCTCACCATCGCCGGATCGGATTCCGGCGGGGCCGCCGGACTGCAGGCGGACCTGCGGACCTTCCTCACCTGCGGGGTGCACGGCCTGGTCGCGGTCACCGCGGTCACCGTCCAGAACACGCTCGGCGTGCACGACCGCTCCGATCTGCCGCCGCACATCGTGGCCGGGCAGATCGAGGCGGTGGCGGCGGACATGGGCGTCGGCGCGGCGAAAACCGGCATGCTCGCGTCCGCGGAGATCATCCACGCGGTCGCGGCGGCCTGCGACAAGGCCGGGATCGGCCGCGACGGCGCGATCCCGTTCGTGGTCGACCCGGTGGCCGCGGCGATGACCGGCCAGTCGCTGTTCGACGACAACGGCCTCGCCGCCCTGCGCGACGAACTCCTGCCGCGCGCCACCGTGCTCACCCCGAACCTGGACGAGGTGCGGCTGCTCACCGGCCTGACCGTGACCGACCGCGAAGGCATGCACACCGCGGCCGTCGTGCTGCACCAGCTCGGCCCGAAGTACGTGCTCGTGAAGAGCGGCCACCTGCAGTCCGACCCGGAGTGCGTCGACCTGCTTTTCGACGGTTCGACCTTCGTTGAGCTGCCCGGCCCGCGCTGGCAGACCCCGCACACGCACGGGGCGGGCGACACCATGGCCTCCGCGTTGACCGCGGGGCTGGCCAAGGGCATGCCGGTGGTCGAGGCCGCGCGCTACGGCAAGTGGTTCGTCTCGCAGGCCGTCGAACACTCTTACCCGATGGGCGCGAAAGTCGGCCCGGTGTCGGCGTTCTGGCGGCTGGCTCCCGAAGAACGCTAGCCCTCGTCCGAGATCAGGGCTTCCAGCGCGGGCAGTGCGGCGATGATCGACTCGCGCGCCTCGGGCGTGAGCCGGTCGAGGCGGCGGTTGAGCTCCTGCACGCGGGTAGACCGCACGCCGGAGACGAGGCGTTCGCCTTCTTCGGTGGCGCGGGCGAGCCAGGCGCGCCGGTCGACCGGGTCGGATTCGCGGGTGACGTAACCGGCCTCCACCAGCGTGGCCACGATCCGCGACATCGTGGCCGCCGCGACCCCCTCCTTCGCCGCGAGGTCGCCGAGGCGCAGCTCGCCGAAGTGGACGAGCGTGGCCAGCGCGGAGATCGACCCGTGTCCAGGCCCGGGCGCGCCCGCCTGGCGCAGCGAGCGGGAAAGCCGCCCTACCGCGAGATACAACCGGCCCGTTACGTCCTGGACCGAGGAAAGAGTCACGATCGGCTCCTTCTGACGCTGGTGCCCGCCGCTGGGTGCGCCGGAAAGGGTGCCGTCAACCATACGGCGTGCCCGTGCTCAATCCGTGTCAAGCGCGGGCGAAATCACCACGACCCGGGCATTTGTGCAGCCTGGCCGCCCATTTAGAGCACCGACACGTCGAGCGGAAGCTCCGCGGGCGGCGGCAGCGGCGCGGCCGCCTCGGCCCGGAACGACTGCAGCAGATAGCCGGCGAGCCGACGCGACGCCGCCGGTGCCGCCGTTCCCGCGCCGGAGCGCAGCCCGCCGTTCGCCAGCAGGATCAACGACAGGTCGGATACGGCGAAGTCGGCCCGCAGCGCACCGGCTTCCTGCGCTCGGCGGATCAGCTCGGTGAACGCTCGCAGCGCACGGTCCCGCAGCTCCGCGAAAACAGCCTGATCCGGCAGCGCGGTCACGATCGCGGCGGAGAAACCGTGGTTGCGCGCTTGCATCGAGCACACCTCCTCGATCACCCGGCAGAAGCCGCGCCAGGGATCGGGGTCGGCGAGCGCCTCGTCGAGCATGCCCGCGCATTCCGCCATCGGCCCGGCGAAGGCTTCGGCGACGAGGTCGGCCTTGGTCGGGAAATGGCGGTACACCGTGGCGACGCCAAGGCCGGCGCGACGGGCCAGCTCGCTCATCGACACGTCCAGGCCCTCGGTCTCGAAGGTGCGCTCGGCGACCTCGAGCAGGTGCGCGCGATTGTGGGCGGCGTCGGTGCGCAACCGAGTCGATTTCTCCGGCACTCTCTCACTTTAGCCGAACCGGAAGACCCTTTCCATTTTCCGTGCTAGAAGTGGAACATGCCTTCCACTTCGATGCGCGCCATCGTCTACGACCGCTATGGACCACCGGAAGTCCTGCACGAAGCGAATGTTCCGAAACCCGTGCCCGGTCCCGGCGAGGTCCTCGTCCGAGTGCGCGCCCTGTCAGTCAACGGCGGCGAGCTCGCTCTGCGGTCCGGGAAGCTGCTTCCGTTCAGCGGCAAGCGTTTTCCCAAGCGGATCGGCTTGGACCTGGTCGGCGAGGTCGTCGAACCCGCAGCAAGCCGGTTCGCCGTCGGCGACCTCGTGTGGGGCATCGGGCGGCGGATGGGCACCGCCGCCGAGTACTCCGCGATGGCCGCTGATCGGCTGGACCACGTGCCAGCCGAGCTGGATCCCGCGTCGGCGGCGTCGCTGTTGGCGGGGAGCACCGCGATCACCGCCCTGCGCGACAAAGCTCATCTCAAACCCGGCGAGCGTCTGCTGATCCGCGGCGCGACCGGCGGGGTCGGCTTTGTGGCCACCCAGCTCGGCAAGGCGATGGGCGCGCACGTGACCGGGCTGGCCAGCGCCAAAAACCTGGAGCTGGCAAGGGAACTCGGCGCGGACGTCGCGCTCGACTACCGCGCTCCGGGCGAACTGGGGAAGTTCGACGTCATCCTCGACACCGTCGGGCGGGACCTGGGCGCGTTCCGGCGGCTGCTGACCCCGCGCGGGCGGATGGTCACGATCGCGTTCGACCTCGACCAGCCAGCCCGCACGCTCGGCTATGTGGCGGCGAATTCGCTGCGGCCCCAGCGCTGGGTGCGGGCGTTCAGCGGGAATCCCCGGGCCGACCTGCTCGCCGACCTCAGCCGGTGGGTCACCGCTGGGCTGGTGCGGCCGTTGGTGGACCGGGTGTTTCCGTTGGCGGACCTCGCCGCGGCACACCGCGCGCTCGAAACCGGCGGTGTGCGCGGCAAAATCGTCGCCGAGGCTTAGCTCAGCGCGGCGGACTCGACGCCTGCGCCCAAAACCGCTGCGGCACCCGCCCCGCGCCACGCGCCAGATACCCGGCCTCCACCGCGCTCCGCATCGCCAGCGCCATCCGTTCCGGATCCGCCGCCCGGGTGACCGCCGTCGACAGCAGCACCGCGGAGCAGCCGAGTTCCATCGCCAGCGTGGCGTCCGACGCCGTCCCGATCCCCGCGTCCAGCACGATCGGCACCGACGCGCGCGAGACGATCAGCTCGATATTGTGCGGATTCCGGATGCCCAGCCCGGTGCCGATCGGAGCGCCGAGCGGCATCACCGCGGCGCAGCCCGCCTCTTCGAGCCGAAGCGCGAGGACCGGGTCGTCGTTGGTGTAGGCGAACACCGTGAACCCGTCCGCCACCAGGCGTTCGGCGGCTTCGAGGGTTTCCAGCGGATCGGGAAGCAGGGTGCGGTCGTCGGCGTGCACCTCGAGTTTGATCAGGTTCGTTTCCAGCGCCTCGCGGGCCAGCTGGGCGGTGAGCACGGCTTCGGCCGCCGTCCGGCAGCCCGCGGTGTTGGGCAGCAGTTCGATGTCCAAGCGCCGCAGCAACTCCAGTACGCCGGAGCCGCCCTCGGCGTCGGCGCGGCGCATCGCCACGGTGGTGAGCTGGGTGCCCGACGCGACCAGCGCTCGTTCCAGCACCTCGAGATTCGCCGCGCCACCGGTGCCGATGATCAATCGCGACGACAGCTTGTGCTCGCCGATGATCAGGTCGTCCATGCTCAACCTCCTTGAACCGCGGTCAGCACTTCGAGCTGCGCGCCCTTCGGCACGACCGCTTCTTCCCATTCGCCACGCCGCACGACCTCGCCGTTGACCGCGACGGCCACGCCCCGGCGTTCCGCTCCCAGCGCGTCGAGGACCGCGGAAACGGTGCTGTCGTCGGGAAATTCCCGCCATTCGCCGTTGACCTTGATCTCCATCAGACTCGCTCCTTCTCGACCAGCCGGGCGGGCGTCGCCGCGGCGACCTCCGGCGGCGGGGTTTCGCCAGCCAGCCACGCGACCACGGCGTCCGCAGTCGCGGGCGCCATCAGCAAACCGTTGCGGTGGTGGCCTGTCGCCGCGTACACGCCTTCGCTCACTTCACCGATGTACGGCAAAGCGTCGCGGCTCGCGGCCCGCAGTCCGGCGGCGACTTCCACCAGTTCGTACTCCGTGATGCCGGGCAAAATCCGTTCCGCGCCTTCCAGCAGCTCGCGTACGCCGCGTGCGGTGACGGCCTGGTGGAAACCGGCTTCGTACTGTGTCGCGCCAAGAACCAGTTCGCCGTCTTTTCGCGGTACCAGATAGATCGGCCGTCCTTCGACCATCGCGCGCACCGTGTACGGCGGAGGCGGCAGACAGCCGCGACGCGGACGCAGTCGCAGAATCTCGCCCTTCAACGGGCGTACAGCGTGCTCCAGCAACGGATGCAGCTGACCGGTCCATGCTCCGGCGGCGAGGACCACCGGACCGGACACTTCGGAAAGGCTCTGCAGCCGTTCGCGACGGAACTCGACCCCACGCTTCGTAGCCGCTTCGCTCAGCGCAGTAAGCAGTTTTCGGTTGTCCACGGCTAAATCGCCCGGCACGTGCAGGCCGCTGCGTACGGCACCGACGCCCGGCGCGAGCCGCTTCACCGCGCGACCGGTGAGCGTCTCGACGTCGCGGCCGAGCGAACGCAGGTACCCAGCGAGGATGTCGAGGTGCCCGGCGTCGGCGCTGTCGAACCCGACGACGATCGTGCCGTGCTCGGCCAGCCCCGGATCGGTGCCCTCGGCGGCGAGCTCCCGCGCGAAGCCCGGCCAGCGCCGCAACGACGCTTCCCCCAGGCTGAGCACGGCTTCCTCACCCGGCCATGCCTCGGTGACCGGGGCGAGCATCCCGCCCGCCAGCCAGGACGCGCCGCCCCGCACGGGGTCCGGGTCGACGACCGTGACGCGCCATCCACGAGCGGCCGCGCGCCAGGCAACGGACAGCCCGATGACGCCGCCGCCGACGACAGTGACGGTTGTGGTGCTGGTGTTCACAGTGGAATCACGCTCCCTGCGCCGGCATGACCCGGATCAGGTTCCACGGTCGGAGCGGCAGCTCCCTCTCAGCCCGTTGCCTCGGGCTCCCGTGCGGACTCCCACACCGTAGCGCGCGGGTAACGTCACCGCCATGCCTGCCTTGACCGGAGACCAGATTCGCGCCCGGCTCGCCGATGCCCGGCTGTACCTGTGCACCGACGCCCGCACCTCCCGCGGCGCCCTGGCCGAGTTCGCCGACGCGGCCCTTGCCGGCGGCGTGGACATCGTGCAGCTACGCGACAAGACCGGCGGCGCACCCCTCGAGGCCAAGCAGGAAATCGCAGCCCTGGAAATCCTGGCGGAGGCCTGTGCGCGCCACGGAGCGTTGCTCTCGGTCAACGACCGAGCGGACGTAGCCTTGGCCGTAGGCGCCGATGTCCTGCACCTGGGCCAAGACGACATCCCGGTCTCGCTGGCCCGCCGAATCCTGGGCGACGACGTAGTGATCGGCCGATCCACCCATTCGGCGGAGCAAGCGACCGCGGCCGCGACGGAACCCGGAGTGGACTACTTCTGCACCGGCCCCTGCTGGCCCACTCCCACCAAACCCGGACGCTCCGCCCCCGGCCTCGACCTGGTCCGCTCCACCGCGGCGAGCGATCCGAAGCGCCCCTGGTTCGCGATCGGCGGGATCGATCTGGAGCGGATGGCCGAGGTCGTGGAGGCCGGGGCGTCTCGGGTGGTGGTGGTCCGGGCGATTACCGAGGCGGAAGATCCTCGGGCAGCGGCGGAGGCGTTGCGGGCTCGGCTTTCTTAAGGAGGTTCGTCGCCTGGCAACGGACCGTGCGGGGACTTTAACGCGGTGCAAGTCCCCGCACGGACAGCGGCGGGACGCTACTCCCCGCCGTTGGACGGAACCGCGGGAGCAGTAGGCGTCTGGTTGGTGCTGGGCGCCTGCGAAGACGTACTCGGCTTGGAGGACGTCGAAGGCACCCGGCTCGGCTCCTGCGTCGGGTTGCTAGACGGCGGAGCGGACGGTGTCGTCGTCGGGGTGGACGTCGGCTTGTTCGGCCGCGACTCGCCAGAAGGCGGCACCTGCGGCTCGGTGCTGGGCGTGTTGTCCCGGCGCTCGTCCTCGTGCTGGCTGGTATCCGGCTGCCGCGGAATCAGCCCCGTGGATACGCCGCCCTTGGTCGTCCAGTCGATCCCCAGCAAAACGACCAGCGAGACCACGAACGCCACCGCACTGGACCCGATGATCAGCGGCCACCGCATCTTGCGAAGCTTCTCGCCCAGCGTGTCGGCCTTTTCCGGCTCAGTCGGCCGCAGCTCGGACAACCGGACCGTCGGCATGTTCGCCAGGTCATCGGGCACATGCACCGTCGGTGCCGCACCAGGCGCGGACTCACGCACGGCGTCAACCGGCACCTGCACCGGCGACAGTCCGCTACGGCTACGCCGAGCAGCCGTCTCAAGGGCTTTCCGAGCGGCATCACGAGTGCGCTGCAGAGAACGCAGGTACAACTCACCGCCGACCGTGCTGACCACACTGGCCACCCCGGCGCCGATAACTGTCCCCGCCACCCCCAGCGTCGAACCCAGCAACGCCGCGGTGACCGCCGCGAGCGCCGCGGCGAGCACCGAGGTCATCCGGATGTTCTTCTTCTCCTCCGGCGCTTCCTTCTGCTCCTCGCTCATGATTCCGATCTGATCGTTTCCCAGCCGTTCTTCCCTGTTTCTTCAACGGTTAAGTCGCGTGAGGTGCTCCCTTCGTTGCCCCGGCGTGAGGGACGCCACGTTGACTGTCCACAATGGATAAACTAGAGCTCACACTTTCCTGACATACTCAGCTCATGCACCTCGTGACGATCTCCGACATCGAAACCGCGGCCGAGCGGGTGAAGGGCACCGCGGTGCGCACCCCGTTGCTGCGTCAGCTCTGGGTTCCCGGCGAATTCTGGGTGAAACCCGAGAGCCTGCAACCGATCGGCGCGTTCAAGATCCGCGGCGCGTACAACGCGATCGCCGCACTCACCGACGCCGAACGGAAGCGCGGCGTGGTCGCGTATTCGAGCGGCAACCACGCGCAAGCGGTCGCCTACGCCGCCCGCGAATTCGGGATCACCGCGGTGATCGTCGTGCCGGACGTCACGCCGCGGCTGAAAGTCGAAGCGACGCTGCGCTGGGGCGCGGAAGTCCGCGAGGTGCCGATCGCGGAACGGGAATCGGCGGCGCTCGCACTCGCCGAGGAACGCGGCCTCACGCTCATCCCGCCCTTCGACCACCCGGACATCATCGCCGGGCAAGGCACCGTCGGGCTGGAGATCGCACAGGACCTGCCGGACGTCGAGACCGTGCTGGTCCCGGTCAGCGGCGGCGGTTTCGCCTCCGGAGTCGGCACCGCGATCAAGGCGAAGTGCCCGAACGCGAAGGTGTACGGCGTCGAACCGGAACTGGCCGCCGACACCGCAGCCAGCCTCGCCGCGGGCGAACGCGTGGACTGGCCCATCGCCGACCGCGCCCGCACGATCGCGGACGGCTTGCGCGCGCAACCGTCCGAACTCACCTTCGCGCACCTGCGGCGCGTCCTGGACGGCGTGATCACCGTAACCGAGGACGAAATCCGCGACACCGTCCGCGCGCTGGCCCGGCAGGGCCGCCTAGTCACCGAACCCAGCGGTGCCACCGCCCCGGCCGCCTACCTGCACCACGCCGACGAACTGCCCGGCGGACGCACCGTGGCGATCGTTTCCGGCGGGAACATCGACCCGGCGATGCTGGCCGAACTGCTCGCCTAGCTCAGCCGCCCCAGCCGCATGGGGTGTGCCGGGTTGCCGCGGACGCCCGTGAAGGACTGCTTGAAGACGTCAAGGAGTCCTTCACGGACCTCCGCCGCAGCGGCGGCCAGTCACCAGTTGACGGTCTGCCCCTGCCGGTCCAGGTAGTGCAGCCCGCCCTTGCCCGCCCAAGCTTCGATCGTGTCGGCGACGCCGGGAATGCTCTCGTCGATGGTCAGCCGCGCACTCGGTCCGCCGAGGTCCGTCTTCACCCAGCCGGGCGCCATGAGCAGCAGCGTGCGCGGGTCGTCGGCGTGCCGCGCGGCGAAACTGCGCATGAGCTGGTTCAGCGCGGACTTGCTCGCCCGGTAGACCTCGAAGCCGCCGTTCGTGTTGTCGGTGACGCTGCCCTGGCCCGACGACATCACGCCGAGAGTGCCTGTCTCGGGGACCAGATCTTGCAGGGTTTCGACGACTCGCATGGGGCTCAGCGCGTTGGTCACCATGACCTGGACGAAGTCCTCGGTGGACACGTCGGCGAAGGTCGCCGAGGGGTCGGTCGTGTAGTTGGTTCCAGCGTTGACGAACAGCAGGTCGAACGCCGATCCGGCCAGCCGCTCGCGCAGCGCCGCGACCTCGGCGGGCACCGCGATGTCGACAGTCTCCACCGTCAGCCTGCCCTCGGCCGACCCGGCCAGCTCGTGCAGCGCGGAGGGGGTTCGTTCGGTCGCGGTGACCCGCCAGCCGCGCCCGAGGAACTCGGCGGCGAGCGCGTAGCCCAGTCCGCGCGAGGCCCCGATGATCAGTGCGTTCTTGCCTGCCATGAGCGCTCCTTAGCTATCATTTGATAGCTAACCTACGGCGCGAATGAGATACCTGTCAAACGATAGGTAATGGGTTAGGCTGGTCGCGTGGAAGACGAAAAGAGCGCCCGGCTCTTCGAGCTGGCCGACCTGATCCTCGCGGTGGCCCGGCACATCAATGCCGCCAAGGAAGCCAACGCCGAGTCGGGAACGCCGCTGGAGGGAGCGGTGATGCGGTTCGTCGACCGCCACCCGGGGACCACGGTCAACGCCGCCGCCGAGGCCACGCAGATGATCTCCAGCAACGTCAGCCGAGCCGTGCGGGGCCTGGAGAAGAAGGGCTTGATCCGCCGGGAAGCCGACCTCGACGACGCCCGGAGAGTACGCCTCTACCCCACTCCGAAGGCAGCGGAGAATCTGCAACGGCTGCGTGACACCTGGTCTGCGCTGCTCGACAGGACCTCCCCGGCAGAGACCAGCACCTTGATCACGGCCCTGCAGAACATCGAGGCCCGGCTAGTCGCCCAGTCCCGCGGCTGACCCGCGCAGCCGAGCCAGCACCGCGTCCAATCCTCGCCGCACCATCTCCGGCATCCCGCCCTGCCGAAGGGCAGTCAGCAACTGCTCGTTGATCCCGCCCGGAGTCATGTGCCGGGAGGTCAGCTCGTCCAGCGGCCCGCCTCCGGCCAATGACTTGCCGACCTGCGCGAACACCTGGGCCACGTACGCCGAGGCCAGCTCAGCTTCGACTCCTTGCGAGGCCATCCACCCGGCAATGGTCGCCAAGTAGTCCAAGTGCGCGGCGAAGGTCGCCGTAGCCGCGCTGAACGCTTCCAAACTCGGCTCATCACGAGGTACCACCACCTCGCCAACGCGCTCGAACAACTCCCGCGCGACGTCGTCCTCCGGGTACATCGCGGTGAGGCTCTGCCGCTGCGCCGCCTGTGGCAAGGGAATCGACCGCACCACTCGCGAAGCCGGTGCGACCCACTCCCGCACCTGCTCCGTTCGCACCCCGGCCACCGCACTGATCACCACGTGCTCCGGCCGGAACGTCAGCTCGTCCACCACTTCACGCAGCACCGGCGGACGCACGGCCAAGACCACCGTGTCCGCCTGATCAAGCACTTCCTGATTGCTCGCGCACACCCGCACGTCCGGATACCGCGCAGCCAGTCCCGCGCTGATCTCCCGCGAGCGCGGCGACAACACCACCGGCAAGCTCCCGTCGAGCCCGGTCACGATGGCCGCGGTCAGCTCCCCGGCACCAACAAACCCCAGCACAATTCCCCCGGCGAAAGATCAGTGATGTCCACCTGGATGGACGTGCGTGGGCGGTCCCTCCACCCCGCAGTGCAGGCAATCCCCGGGATGCGGCGAATCATCGGCTTCCGCGGCGCCGAGCACCCCGTTGTGAATTCCCAACGCGATCAGCCCGCCGGCGATCGCCAGCACCGCGCAGATCACCAGTGCCGTCCGCCATCCGGCGGTCAGCGCGACCGGGTCCCGGTAAGCCGAACCCGTCAAACCTGCCGCGGCGGGCAGCACCGCCACCGCCAGAAGTCCACCCGATCGGGCGATGGCGTTGTTCACCCCGGACGCGACCCCGGCGTACCGGTCCGGCGCGGCGGCCAGCACGGTCGCGGTGACCGGAGCGACCACAGTGGCCAGTCCGAGCCCGAACACCACCACCGCGGGCAGCACCGACCCGAGATACGACGATCCCGGCCCCACCCGCGTCAGCAACAGCATCCCGGCGCCGACGACGATCGGCCCGACGACCAGCTGCAGCCGCGGCCCGATCCGTTGCGCGAGCGCCCCCGACCGGCCGGACAGCAGCAGCATGATCACCGTGATCGGCAATCCGGCCAGCCCGGCCAGCGTCGGCGAATAACCCAGTGACACCTGGAGCTGCAGAACCAGCAGCATCATCACGCCGCCGAGTGCCGCGTAGACCACGAACGTCAGCGCGTTCGACAGCGTGAACGTCCGGTCGCGGAACAACGAAGGCGGCACGAGCGGCTCGGCGGCCCGATGCTGAAGCCAGAGAAACATCCCCAGCCCGGCGACGCCGACCACCAATGCGACCAGCACGACCGCGTCGCCGATCCCGCGCACCGGGGCCTCGACCAGCGCCCCGGTCACCCCGGCCAGCCCGAGCGCGCCGACCGCCGCCGCGACGTAATCCGGATGCCCGGTCGCCGCGGTGTCCCGCGACTCCGGCACGAACCGCCGCGCCATCAGTACGACGACCACCGCGAGCGGCAGGTTGATCAGGAACGCCAGCCGCCACGACCACGCCTGCACCAGCAGTCCGCCGAGCAGCGGGCCGACCGCCGCGGCGATCCCGCCGAGCCCGGACCACGAGCCGATCGCCCGGGCCCGGTCGTCGTGCGAGAACGACGATTGCAGGATCGCCAGGGACCCCGGCGTCAGCAACGCCCCGCCGATTCCCTGCAGCACGCGGAACAGCACGAGCAGTTCGGTCGACGTCGCCGCCGCGCACAGCCCGGACGCGAGGCCGAACCAGACGACCCCGATCAGGTACATCCGCCGTCTGCCGTAGCGGTCGCCGAGCGACCCGGCGACCAAAATCAGCGCGGCCAGGGCGAGCAGGTAGCCGTCGAGAATCCACTGCAGACCGGCGACCGACGCGCCCAGCTCCTCGCCGATCCGGGGCAGCGCCACGTTCACGATCGTGCCGTCGAGCATCGCCATCCCCGAGCCGAGGATGGTCGTCCAGAGCACGCCGCGAGCCGCGGGCGTGCCCCAGCGGATGCCGGTGTCCCCCGCGGTCGTCACGCGATCAGGGCAGCAGCGTGGTGACGAACTTGTACCGGTCGCCGCGATACACCGCGCGGGCGAACTCGACCGGCTTGCCGTCGGTGGCGAACGAATGCCGGGTCAGCATCATCACCGGCATGCCGACGTCCGCGCCGAGGATCTCCGCTTCCTGCGGCCCGGCCAGCGAGGTCTCGATGGTCTCCTCCGCGCGCTCCAGCTCGACGCCGTAATGCTCGCGCAGCACCGCGTACAGCGAACCGCCCGCGGTGATGTGCTTGCGCAGCCCGCGGAACCGGCCGAGCGGAAGGTGCGTGGTCTCCAGCGCCATCGGCTGGCCGTCGGCGAGCCGGAGCCGGCGCAGCCGCAGGATCTTCGCGCCGTTGCGCAGCTGCAGCAGCTTGGTCATCTCGCCCTCGACCGGCAGCTCTTCGAGTTCCAGTAACTGGGACGAGGGCTTCAAGCCCTGCTTGCGCATGTCCTCGGTATAAGAGGACAGCTGCAGCCGCTGCGCGAGCTTCGGCTCGGCGGCGAAGGTGCCCTTGCCCTGGACGCGATGCAATCTGCCCTCGGCGGTGAGATCCGCCAGCGCTTGGCGCACCGTGGTGCGCGAAACGGTGAACTCGCCCGCCAGCGCCCGCTCGGTCGGGATCGGCGATCCCGGCGGCAGTGCGTCGAGCAGGTCCAGCAAATGCTGCTTCAGCGCCCAGTACTTGGGTTCGCGCTGCCCTCGCGCAGCAGTCCCCGCCTCGCTCGCGGGGGGTGTCTCCAGCATGCCCGGCTCCCTCAGTCTTCCCACATTAAACGCGCCAGCGCCCCGTGAGGAAACGTACCCTTCTCCCGACCCGCTCCGCCCGGCTAGCATTGGTCTAGACCTGACCGGACGCCGCTCAGCACACCGGGACCTCCGTCCCGGCGGAGAGGAAAGTGATGACCCAACTACGTCCCGGCGAGCACATGGCCGCGGAGATCTCGGAGCAGCCCAGCGTTCTCGCCGGGCTGGTCGAGCGGCGGTCCGGCATCGCGGAAGTCGCGGAAAAGATTTCACAGCACCCGCCGCGGTTCGCTTTGCTCGCCGCTCGCGGTTCGAGCGACCACGGCGCGCTGTACGCGAAATACCTGATCGAGGTACTCCTCGGGCTGCCGGCCGGGCTCGTGTCGCCGTCCACCGCGACGCTCTACGGAGCCCGTCCGGACCTGCGCGACGTGCTCTTCATCACCGTCAGCCAGAGCGGCGGTTCGCCCGACCTGATCGAGGTCACCGAAGCCGCCCGCCGTCAGGGCGCGCTCACCGTGTCGGTCACCAACACCCCGGACTCGCCGCTGCGCGCGGCTTCGGAACTGGGCATCGACATCGGGGCCGGTGTCGAGAAGGCGGTCGCGGCGACCAAGACGTATTCGGCGACGCTGATGGCGCTGTATCTCTTCATCGACGCGATTCGCGGCGGCAAGGGAGAAGACGCCGAGAAGATCGGCGAATTGGCCCAGCAGACACTCGACGGCGCCGTCGAAGGCGTGCAGCGCGCAGTGGACCGTTATCGCTTTGTCGACCGCGTGCTCACCACTGGCCGCGGTTACTCCTACGCCAGCGCGCTCGAAGCGTCGTTGAAGCTGGCCGAGACGAGCTACCTCGCGGCCCGCGCGTACAGCGGCGCGGACCTGCTGCACGGTCCGGTCGCGGCGGTCGACGGCGAGACCGCCGTGCTCGCCGCCACCAGCCTCGGCCGTGGCGGCGAAGCCATGCGAGAGGTGCTCGAAGCGGTCGGCGAACGCGGCGCGGACGTGCTCGCGGTCGGTTCGGCGGCGCAGGACGTGCCTGCCGCGCTGCGCATCCCGGTCGCCCCGACCGTCGAGGAATTGGCTCCCGTACTGGAAATCCTGCCGATCCAGCGGATCGCGCTCGGGCTGTCGCTCGCGCGCGGCGGCAACCCGGACAACCCGCGCGGTCTGCTGAAGGTGACCAAAACCCGGTGAGCCTCGTAGTAGGCGTGGACGCCGGCGGCACCTCGACGCGAGCGATCGCGATCGACGCCGCCGGCGTCGTGCACGGCACCGCGGCCGCGGCGGGGGCGAATCCGAACTCGCATCCGCCCGCGGAGGCGGCGGCCCGGATCGCCGGAGCCATCGAGTCCGCAGTGGACGGACGGGCCGGCGTGCTCGGCGTCGTGGTCGGCATGGCGGGCGAGAGCAAACTGTCCGACCCAGCGGTCGCCGCGGAGTTCGCCGCGGCGTGGGAGCGGATCGGGCTCGGCGGGTTGGTCCGGGTGACCGGCGACGCCGAAGTGGCTTACGCGTCCGCGACGGCCGAGCCGGACGGCACCGTGCTCGTCGCGGGCACCGGTTCGATCGCCGGGCGCATCCGCGGCCGCCGGATGGTCGCCACCGCGGGCGGGCACGGCTGGCTGCTCGGCGACGAGGGCTCCGGTTTCTGGCTCGGCCGCGAAGCCGTCCGCGCCACTCTGGCCGCGCTCGAAGGCGACGGCCCGCTCGGCGGATTGCCCGAGGCGGTCCTCGCCGAAGCGTTCGGACCGTCCGCAGTGGACTTGTCCGACCGCGCCAAAGTCATGTGGGCGCTCGTCACCCATGCCAATGCCGAACCCCCGGTCCGGCTCGCCCGGTACGCGCCGCTGGTGAGTGCGGCAGCCGCCGCGGGCGAGCCCGGCGCGGAGGAAATCGTGGCGCGGGGCGCCCGGCATCTCGTGCGCATCGCCCGCGCCACGCGCGAGCCGGAAGAAAAAACTCCGATCGTGCTCGTGGGCAGCGTACTGGCCGAAAACAGCCCGGCCGGGGCTCGCGTGCGGGCCGAGTTCGCCGGGCTCAACGTTCTGACCAGCTCCGATGGTGTGCTCGGCGCGGCGTGGCTGGCGGCGGTGCGAGCGTGGGGCGAGGACACCCCACGACCATCCCGACGGGTGAATGCCACCAAAACTTGAGCGGAAGAGTCGAAACCGTCGACTCAACCCCTCCGGTCCGGGTACCGTAGGAACCGGCCCCCGGACCCTCCCCCCTCGCCGGGGGCCGCCTTAACTTCCGGGTCCGGTTTCGGACCCGCCCGCACTCGGGTCTTTCGCCAGGCGAAGGCCCGGGTGTTCTGCGGGAAGGCTCCGATAGAGGACCCAGCCGCTCACTGCCACGGTCGCGGCCACCAGCGGCCAGGAGAGCACCGTGCGCGCCACGCCGAGCGCCACCACCTGCCCGGTCCACCACAGCAGTCCGTAAACGACCACGCGCAGCAAGTACTGCAGCACCCACACCCCGCTCGCCCACGAATACGCGCGCAGCAGGGCCGGATCGCGCCGCCACCGGGTCTTCTGCCCGAGCAGTATTCCCACGATCACGCCGAGCAGCGGCCAGCGCACCGCGATGCTCGCCGCGAACAGCAGCGCGCTCGCCGCGTTCGAGAACAGCTGCAGAAGGAAGAAGTCCTCGGCGCGGCCGGTGTGCATCGCGATCAGCGCGGCGATCACCACCGCGGCGAGGCTCACCACCACCGCGCGCGCCTTGTCGCCGTGGATCAGCCGGTACACGCCCAGCAGCACGGCGACGCCGATCGCGACCCCGGCTCCCCAGGCGATCGACTGGCCGGAGGCGAGCCAGCCGACGACGAACGCGGCGGGCGGGATGCTGGCGTCGATCGCGCCGCGCCGCCCGCCGAGGATCTGCGTGAGCGACTCCCGCGCCGGCCCCTTCGCAGTCTCGTCTGTCACAGCTTCCAGCCTGCCGCAACTCGCGGCGGACCCCCAGGTCGGGAGACCTACCCCACATGGCGCCCGGTACGGGTCCGATCGTGAGGTTCGTCCCGGTGAAAATGCCGTAATAGGGAGGCGGAAACCCCCGACAAGGTAAGAGACTGTGACATCCGGCTGAACCAGTCGTGGCCGGCGGGAAGGATACGGGGATATCCGACTGTTAGTTGGGGTGTACAACTAGGTCCGGGACTTCACGGGGAACAGGCGCGCACCAGCGGGAAAGGGGAACCCAGCGTGTACGGGATCAACAGCTACGTAGCCATCGGGGACAGCTTCACCGAGGGGCTCAACGACCATCGGGGCGACGGGACGTTCCGGGGCTGGGCCGACCGGCTCGCCGAGATGCTGGCGGGCGACGAGCCCGGCTTCCAGTACGCGAACCTGTCGCTGCGCGGCAAGATGCTCGACGAGATCATGGACGAGCAGCTCCCGATCGCGCTGGAACTCAAGCCCGACCTGGTCACGCTGTGCGCGGGCGGCAACGACGTGATCGTGCCGGGGGCGGACGTCGACGCCATCGCGGAGCGCTTCGAGGCGGGGGTGGCGAAGCTGCGCGCGGCCGGGATCCCGGTGGTGATCTTCAACGGGCCGGACACCAAGACGCTCTCGGTGATGAGCGTGCTGCGCGGCAAGGTCGCGATCTACAACACGCATCTGTGGGCGATCGCGGCCCGGCACGGCGCGAAGATGGTCGACCTGTGGACGATGGAGCCGCTGCACGACCGCCGCGCCTGGAGCGACGACCGGCTGCACTTCACGCCGGACGCGCACCGCCGGATCGCACTGCTCACCGCCGAGGTGCTCGGCGTCCCGGTCACCGAGGACTGGCGGGAGCCGTACCCGGCGAGCACCGAGCCGGCCACCTGGATCACGTCGCGGCGCTCCGATCTCGCGTGGACCAAGGTGCACCTGCTGCCGTGGATCCGCCGTCAGCTGCGCGGCGAGTCCATGGGGGACGGTTTGTCGCCGAAGCGCCCGGAGCTGGCTCCGCTCGTGCCGAACGACGCGGCGGCCCTCGACCTCGACGTGCGAGGCAACGCGACCGCCTCCTGACCGCCGTTTCCCCGACAGTGCCGGCGCCGGTGACCACCGGTGCCGGCACTGTCGCGAGAGCCACCCGAACGGCTGCTGTCACCAGGTCGCCAAGCGGACGGACCCGGCATATGGTCCTCTCATGTCCGGTGCACGAGGGTGGCTTCGCTTGATCCCCGTCGCGGTGGTGGTCACGGCCCTGCTCGCGGGCCTGGCCACGTGGCTGCAGGGCAGCGGAATCCAGGACGACCTCGCCTCGCGCTCGCGTTCGGCGCTCGACGCGGCCGGGATCCGCGGCGGCGACGTGAAGTTCTCCGGACGGCAGGCGACGCTCGAAGGGTTTCCCGCCGAGGAAGCCGGTCGCGCGCTGGGCATCGTGCAGGGAGTCGACGGGGTCGAATCCGCGCAAGCCTCCGGCGGGGCCGGGCCGGTGCGACCCGCGCCGTCGCCCGAACTTTCGCCCGCGCCGTCGTCGGCACCGTCGTCCAGCCCGCCGCCGAGCCCGTCCACCACGCCCTCCGCGCCGCCGACCGACCGCGACGGGATGCAGGCCGAATTGGACCGCAGGCTCGCGGCCGCGCCGATCACTTTCGAACCGGAAACCGCGAACCTCACCGACCAAGGCGAGCAGGCGGCGCGCGATCTCGCTCCGCTGCTGCGCGACGCGCCGGACAATCTGCGCTACCGCCTCGTCGGCCGGGTCGCCGACGGTCCGGGCGGGCGCAGCGCGGCACTCAAGCTTTCCCGCAACCGGGCGCTGACGGTGATCCGGTTGCTGATCCGCGAGGATGTGCCGCCGGACCGCTTGCTCGCGGTGGCCAGCACGGGCAGCACGGGCAGTGCGGATAACGGGAACGGCGACAGCGACCGGCGGGTCGAGATCACAGTGGAACAGAGGTGAAGGCGGATGCTCTGGCTCTTCGGGCAGATCTGGCTGTGGCTGCTCGTCTCGTTCCTGATCGGGGCGGCGGTCATGTGGCTGTTCACGCGGGCGTCCCGGCCGAAGGCCGCCGCCGAACCTGAGCCGTACCGGGCCGCGGCGGCGGAGGCGCCTGCCGAGGAAACCCGGCACATCCCGCCGGCGAACCCGTACGAGGACTACGAGGAGCACGAGGAACCGGCGTACCCGCAGTACGACGACCAGCCGGAGCGCGTCTACAACGACTATCCGGAAGTCGATCCGGACGAGCCGTACCACGAGCACCGTCCGCCGCAGCACGCGGCCGGGCACGCCCTGCCCGATCCCGAGCCTCGGCTGTCCGGAGAACTGAGCTGGCCCGAGGAGGACCAGCGGAGTCCGCACTGGCCGCACGACGACGAACCCGCTCCGCGGCGACCTGGACGCGGTGGCTGACACCCACCTGGTAGATTCGGCTACGCACGGTAAGCGGGCGCCGAGGGCCCCGGACGATGTCAGGAGGTCCGATGGCGCTTCCGCACTGGACGCCACAGAACCTGCTGCCGCCCGGCCGTCACCACGCCGACCTCGCCGACGTCTACGAGCGGCTGGTCTACGACGCGCCGCACCAGAACGAACGCGAGATCCTGTTCAGCGCGCTCAACAGCTACCTCGGCGTCGCCCAGCGGGTGATCACGTCCGGGCGAGCCTGGCTCGGCGGCGCGTTCATCACCCGCACGGCGCATCCGCCGCGCGGGCTCGACGTGGTGCTGCTGCCGGACGAATGGGGCGCGTTGAAGCGGCTGGACGACAGCGGCCGCACCGCGCTGTACGGCCTGCTGACCCTGCGCGGCATCATCGTCGGCCAGCCCGCGATGTACCTCGACCAGATCCAGCCGGTCGGCGGCATGCTCGACGGCTTCCTGTGCCGTCCCGGCGACGAGGACGTGTGGGAATCGGTGTGGGCCGAAGGCGGCAGAGGCATCCCGGAGATGGTGTGGTGAGGAACGAGTTCCGGCGGATCGCCGACGAGATCCCCGGCGGCACGTGGCTGGACGACCTCGCACGGGCCTCGGCGATGGCGGCGAACGCGAAGTTCGAGCGCACCTGCCGCGCGCCGCTGCTGCACGTGTCGGTGATCGGCGAAACGCACATCGACGCGTACACCTTTTCCGACATCAGCCGCGCGCTGCAGGACGCGACGGCGAAGATCGGGCACATCATCCGCAATCCGTCGAACGAGGTCACCTTCGTCCAGCAGGCGGACCGGGACAAGGCCCCGCTGATCCAGAAAGGACAGGCGGGCAACGCGATCTTCTTCGGCTTCCCGGAACCGGCGGTCGACGACGCGCTGATCCACGACGGCATCGAAACGCTGTCCGAGCGCGCGGTGAAGGAACTCTGCGATTTCCTGCCCGCCAACGGTTCCGACGACGGCGCGCTCGACGCGGTGCTGCTGCAGCGCGACACGGTGCGCAACGCCGTCAGCGACGTCGTCAACGCGGTCAGCAAGCACGCCGGCATCGGGATGGCGCTCACGCCCACCGCGGGTGAGCAGGTGACCAGGAGCATGACCACCGAACAGGCCAGGGTGCTGCAGGGCAGCCTGCGCGAGTCCCGCGAGGCGGTCGGCTACGAGACGGTGACCGGACGCCTCGACGGCGTGCGCACCCGGCGGCGGATTTTCTACCTGGAGCGGGAATCGGGCGGAACCATTCAGGGCGCGGTCGCCCCGGATCTGCTCGACCAGATCAAAGAAAATCTCGATCGACCGGTGACCGCGCGGTTGCGCGTAGTGCGCACCACGACCATCGACGGCAGGCGCGGCAGGCCGGTGCACGAACTTCTCGAGATCACTCCGGAAGTCAGCCTTTTCGATCAGTGAATGGCGTGCGGAACATCGCGTCGCCAGGTCAGGGCCGTCGGGTAAGCACGCGGTCGCTCTTCGGAATCAGCGCGAATCCCCTTTTTCCGCGCAGCAAATGGCGCCGCTTCGGGCAATCCGGCGGGAAATGACCCCGATTGCCCGGACGCGGTAAATGAATGACATTGTCACTCGATAACGATTATTCCAACTTCGCGCCCATCTGCGTTAGCGTCTTCGCCAACCAAGGCGGAAGAGGCACGCATGACGACCGAGCAGCCGTATCCGGCCGCACCCGCACGACACAGCCGGACCACTACTCGCCCTGGTCCGCCCCGCCCGCCCCAGCAGACGCTGTCCCGGCGGCAGGCGAACTGGCCCGGCGGCCTCGGGGTCACGCTGGGACTGGCCGCGGCCGCTGTCGCCTTCCTCCCGGATTGGGGTTTCCTCGGCTGGCCGGTCGCCGGTCTGGGACTCCTCGGGGGAATTGCGGGAATCGTCCTTTCCTCCAAGGGCACAATGCGCGGATTCGGCGTCGCGCTCACCGGCACCACGCTTTCCGCGCTGGCCGTCCTGCTGTGCGGCGCGATGCTGCTGTACCCGTCGATGTTCGGCACCGCGCGGGCGGGCGAACTGCACATTCCGCCGCAGCCGGGCGAGAAGCATTCGGTCGACTTCGTCGTGACCTCGGCGGGCGGCGCGACCGTCCGCTTCGGCACGCTGAACGACCAGCGCACCGCGTCCACCCCGCCGAGCACCGACGACTGGCACGGGCACGCCTCCTACGACGGCGGCAGGCCGGTCCTCTCGCTCACCGCGGACACCGCGAACGCGGGCGTGACCAACCAGATCAGCTGCCAGATCCTCGTCGACGGCAAGAAGGTCGCCGAGAGCAGCGGCAGCTCGATCGCGCTTTGCACCTCGAACGTCGAATAGAGCCTGGCGGCCGGCCGGCCTACCCCCATCTCGGCCGGCCAACCGCCACCGAACCGCTCCTGGCGGCTCTTCCAGGTCCGCGCGGTGCTGCCGCGGTCCCGTCGCCGGCTTCACAGCCTGCCCCTCCCCTAGGGCTCCGCCAGCGTCGCGGCCGACCCTACGCGCGCTGACCGGCCAATGGCTAAGAATCCGCTAAGCGGACGCGATTATTACCACGTTGACCAGCGAAAACACAGCTGAACATTGTACAAGAGCCGGGCTCGCCGACTGCCCGCTCACCGCGGGCCGACCAGGGGCGGGCGCTACTGCTCCTCCAGAGCGGCCGCTTCCTTGCGCAAGTCCTCGACCTGCCGCGGATTCATCCGCTCGAACAGCGCGATCGCCCGCCGGTACTCTTCCCGCGCCGGCTCCAGCCGCTCCTGGCCGCGCAGAATCCGCGCCAGCGTGACCCGCAGAATGCCCTCCTGCAGCTCGAACTGCCGCACGACCGCCAGCGACACCGCCTCCCGCGCGTAGCGTTCCGCCGCCGCCAGGTCGCCGATGCCCAGGTGCAGTTCGGCGAGGTTGTTCAGCGACACCACGGCGTAGCTGTCGTCGCCGAGTTCGCGGTCTATTTTCAGCGAGGCCAGCTGATGCGTGATCGCCTCGGCCGGGCGGCCGGCGCGCTTTTCCGTCTCGGCGCAGTTGTTGAGCGCCTGGCCGCGCAGTTCGAGATCGCCGGTGCGTTCGGTCTCCGCGACGGCCTCCAGCAGCCGTTCGATCGCCTCCGAGTAGCGGCCGAGCAGCGTCAGCACGCTGCCGAGGTGGATCTTGGCGACGATGAGCGAACGCCCGTCGAGCCGGGTGGCCAGCCCGACCGCGCGTTCGGCGTCGGCGATGCTGCCCGGCGACAGCTCGAAGGTGAGCGCGATGGCGCAGCGGGAGATCAGCATCCAGCACTGGCCGAGCGGCTCGTTCGCGGCCTCGGCGGCGGCCAGGCCGAGGTCGACCAGCCGGATCCATTCCTCGTACAGCGGGCAGACGACGCGGTAGGTGTGCGCGACCCGGGCGAGCCGCCAGACGTCGGCGTAGCGGCCGTCGGCGTGCGCGGCGTCCAGCACGGCGAGCAGGTTCGGCCATTCCGCGGCGAACCAATCCTGCGCCTGGGCGAAGGTTTCCAGCGGCGGCAGCTTTTCCGGCGGCACGAGGCCGGTGAGGTCGAGCGGGTCGACGATGCGCAGCATCTTCCGGCGCGCGGTGTCCGAGGCGGCCTGGTGGTAGCGGATCGCCCGGTCGAGCACCGCGGCGCGTTCCGCCGGGTCCAGTTCGGTTTCCGCCAGGTCCCGCAGGTACAGCCGGACCAGGTCGTGCGGAGCGAAGGCGTCGCGCGAGACTTCGGCGATCAGGTTGTGCGCGGCGAGCGTGCGGAGTTCGCGGCGGGCCTGCTCCACCGGGATCTGCGCGATCGCCGCCGTCAGATGCGGTCCGGTGTGCCGGGCGGGCACCGCGCCCAGCCGCAGCAGCGTCCGGGCGAGACCCTCCGGAAGGCCGCGGAACGAGACGTCGAACGCCGCCCGCACGCCGTCGTCGGCTCCGGTCACGTCCAGTCCGGCCAGCCGGGTGCGTTCGTTTCCCAGCTCGCCGACGAGATCCTTGAGCGTCCATTGTGGACTGGCGGCGAGTTTGGCCCCGGCGATCCGCAGCGCGAGCGGCAGGTAGCCGCACAACCGGGCCAGCGCGTGGTTGAGGTCGAAATCCGCCGGCCCGGCCAATTCTTCGATCACGCTCACCGCGGCTTCCGGCGCGAGCGTGCCGAGCACGCGCAGCTTCGCCGCGTGGGACACCGCCAGTGCCTCCAGCCGCGACCGGCTCGTCACCACCGTCATCGACCGCGCACCCGGCGGCAGCAACGGACGCACCTGTTCGGCCGAACGCGCGTCGTCGAGCAGCACGAGCATCCGCCGTCCGGCGATCAGCGAGCGGTACAGCGCGACGCGTTCGTGCACGTGCTCCGGCACCTCGTCGGCGGGCACGCCCAGCCCGAGCAGGAACTGCGACAGCAGGTCGCCCGGCTCCAGCGGCGGCTGATGCGGATCGAACCCTTGCAGCGCCGCGTACAGCACTCCGTCCGGGAACAACCGGGCCGCGCGATGCGCCCACCAGATGACCAGAGCGCTCTTGCCGACCCCGGCGGTGCCGGAGACGATCACGGTGCTGTCGCCGCGTTCGGCGAGCCCGTCGAGCCACTCGACCTCCGCCTCGCGCCCGGCCAGCGTCGGCAGCGCGGGCGGCAGCTGGGACGGCGCGACCGCCTGCTCCAGCTCCGCGCTCTCGTGCGCGGCGAGATCGTCGTTGAGCACGCGCTCGTGCAGCGCGCGCAAATCCGCGCCGGGTTCGACGCCGAGCGAGCCGAGCGTGGCCCGCGAAACGGTGTGGTACAGCTCGAGCGCTTCCCCGCGCCGCCCGGCGTGGTAGAGCGCGCGCATCAGCTGTCCGGCGACGCGTTCGGCGAGCGGATCGGCCCGGACGATCGGGCTCAGCTCCACGATCAGCTCGTCGTACCGGCCGAGATCGAGATCCGCGTTGACCCGGGCGTAGCGGATCGCGCGGCGCAGCTCCTCCAATTCGGGCGCCCGCACCGAATCGGGCACGCCGGACAGCGCCGGTCCCTGCCACAGCGCGAGCGCTTCGGCGAGCAGCTTCGAGGCGTTCTCCGGGGTTTCCAGCGCGGCCTGGTCGAGCAGAGCCCGCGCGCGATGCGCGTCGATCCGCTCCGGCGCGAGGGAAAGCTGGTAACCCGGCGGACGGGTGCTGATCTCGGCGACCGGATCGGCCATCTCCCGCAGCAGCCTGCGCAGCTGCGACACGTTGCCGTGCACGATGGTGCGGGCGGTGGCGGGCGGATCGTGGCCCCACAGCGCGTCGATGATCTCCTCGAGCGGCACCACCTTGCCCACGCGCAGGGCGAGCAGCGCCAGCAGCCCCCGCACCCCGGGGCCGCCGACGGGAACCGCGCGGCTGCCGTCGAGCAGCCGCACCGGGCCGAGCAGTTCGACCCGCGCGCCGCCATCGGCCATGCTCGCGCGCACCTCCCAGGCTCACCCCCAGCCAGAGGTGTCAACTTACCGTCAGCGGCAGCCCGCAGAAACCGCCCTTTCGTGAATTTCGACCCCTGAACAGACGAGTCCGGCCCCGCACCATCAGTCCCGATCTGATGGTGCGGGGCCGGACTCAATGATCGTCGGCCGGGCCGCCAGGGGGCGCGGTCCACCCGTCTTTCGTGGCCGTCCACCGGCGGCTCGGGGGGCTCACCCCGAGCAAGAACCCGGACCGCTGCGGACAACCGTGCCTCCGCAGCCGAACTGCGAGGTGGCGATAACGTAACAGGGCGCACATCCCTCGTTACGAGCGACCCGCCGGTTGGCGAAGGTAACGCTGGTCACCGCGTGATCGGGGCGGGGTCGCGGCCGGCGATGAACGACGGCCGCGGCTCGCTCGCGGCGAACGGCTCCTGCAACGCGTTCTCCACGCTGTTGAACACCAGGAAGATGTTCGACCGCGGATACGGCGTGATGTTGTTCGACGAGCCGTGCATGATGTTCGAGTCGAACCACAGCGCCGAACCGGCCGAGCCGGTGAACTGGTCGATGCCGCAGTCGGCGGCGAGCTTGGTGATGTCGTCCGGCGACGGCACCCCCACCCGCTGGTCCTTGAGCGAGCTCTTGTAGTTGGACTCCGGGGTCTCGCCGACGCACTGCACGAACGTGCGCTGCGAACCCGGCATGATCATCAGCCCGCCGTTGTACGGGTAGTTGTCGGTGAGCGCGATCGAGCAGCTCACCGCGCGCGGCGACGGCATGCCGTCCTCCGCGTGCCAGGTCTCGAAATCGGAATGCCAGTAGAAGCCGGTGCCCTTGAAGCCCGGCATGTAGTTGATCCGGCTCTGGTGGATGTAGACCTCGGAGCCGAGGATCTGCCGCGCCCGGTCGAGCACTCGCGGATCGCGCACCAGCTCGGCGATCAGGCCGGAGATCTCGTGCACGTCGAAGATCGACCGGACCTCGCCGGTGCGCGCCTCGGTGATGACGCGTTCGTCGTCGCGCAGCTTCTCGTCCGACGACAGCCGGACGACCTCCTGCCAGTACGTCTGGACCTCACCGGGCGAGAGCAGTCCCTCGACGACCGTGTAGCCCTTGGCGTCGTGATTCGCCAGGGTGGCGGCGTCGATCGGGCCGTCAGCCTCGGTACCCCACACGGTGGGGTGCACGCGCGGAAGATGATCCGGCGTACCGGTGATCCGGGTCGGGTAACCGTCTTCGACCCGGGTGTCCATGATCGTCACAGTGGCTCGCCTCCAGTTCTTCTGGCGTTTCTTCTTTCTCGGGGTGGTGGTGGGAGTGGCGCCGTGTCAGGAGTCTTCGGTGACGAGCGGGTAGACCCCGTTTTCGTCGTGCACCTCGCGGCCGGTGACCGGCGGGTTGAACACGCACACGCACTTGATCTCGGTCTTCGGCCGGACCTGGTGCTTGTCGTGGTCGTTCAGCAGGTACAGCGTGCCCGGCTTGAGCGGGTACACCTTCCCGGTGGCGAGGTCTTCGATCTCGCCTTCGCCGGAGGTGATGAAAACGGCCTCGATGTGGTTGGCGTACCAGAAGTCGTTCACCGTGCCCGCGTACAGCGTCGTCTCGTGCACCGAGAAACCGACGCCCTCCTTCGCGAGGATGATGCGCTTGCTGCGCCAGTTCTCGGTCTTGATGTCAGCGTCGGTGTCGGTGATCTCGTCGAGCGTGCGGACCAGCAAGTGAACGGCTCCTTCTGTTCTTCGGGGTGGTTACTTGAGAACGGCGGCGACGGATTCGGAGATGATCGAAAGCCCTTCGCTCAGCTCGTCGTCGGTGAGGGTGAGCGGCGGCAGCAGCTTCATCACCTCGCCGTCGGGACCGGAGGTTTCCATCAGCAGGCCGCGCTCGAAAGCCGCCTTGCAGACCGCGCCCGCCAGGTCGCCGTTCGCGAATTCGAGGCCGCGCGCCAGACCGCGGCCCTTCGCGGCGAGGTTCGCCTCCGGGTAGGTCTCCACCAAGTCCTTGAAGGTGCTCGCGATGCGCTCGCCCTTGGCCTTGGTCGACTTCTCCAGCTCGTCGTCGCTCCAGTAGACGCGCAGCGCCTCGGTCGCGGTGACGAACGCCGGGCTGATGCCGCGGAAGGTGCCGTTGTGCTCGCCCGGCTCCCAGACGTCCAGCTCCGGTTTGATCAGCGTGAGCGCCATCGGCAGGCCGTAGCCGCCGATCGACTTCGACAGGCACACGATGTCCGGCGAGATGCCGGCGTCCTCGAAGCTGAAGAACGGGCCGGTGCGGCCGCAGCCCATCTGCACGTCGTCGAGGATCAGCAGGATGTTGTGCCGCTTGCACAGGTCGTCGAGGCCGCGGAGCCATTCCAGGCGCGCGGCGTTGATGCCGCCCTCGCCCTGCACGCCCTCCACGATCACCGCGGCGGGCTCGTTCAGGCCGCTGCCGGAGTCTTCGAGCAGCTTCTCGAAGTACATGAAGTCCGGCATCGCGCCGTCGAAGTACTTGTCGTACGGCATCGGCGTGGCGTGCACCAGCGGGATGCCCGCGGCGCCGCGCTTCATCGAGTTGCCGGTGACCGACAGCGCGCCGAGCGTCATGCCGTGGAACGCGTTGGTGAAGTTGATGACCGATTCCTTGCCGGTCACCTTGCGCGCCAGCTTCAGCGCGGCCTCGACGGCGTTCGCGCCGCCGGGGCCGGGGAAGACGATCTTGTAGTCCAGTTCGCGCGGCGTCAGGATCTTGTCCCGGAAGGTCTCCAGGAAGTCCCGCTTCGCGACGGTGAACATGTCCAGCGCGTGCGTCACGCCGTCGCGCTGGATGTAGTCGATCAGCGCCTTTTTGAGATGCGGGTTGTTGTGCCCGTAGTTCAGCGCGCCGGCGCCGGCGAAGAAGTCGAGGTACGGCTTGCCGTCCTCGCTGTAGAGCCTGCTGCCCTGCGCCCGGTCGAAGACGACCGGCCATCCCCGGCTGTAACTGCGGACTTCCGATTCGAGCTCTTCGAAGATGCTCATGACGTTTTCTTTCGCTCCTACTCGGCGAAATTGACGGGTTATTAGCGGTGCAACGGCCCGATGCGGTAAAGATCCTCGGGTTCGTGCGCCTCCCCTTGCGGAAAATCAGCGACTTCGAACAACCGGCGGTGTTCCAGATCCGCGTTCCAGCGCTTCGCGAACGACTCGAAGAGCCGGACCGACGCTTCGTTGTCCGGAGTGATCGTGGTTTCCAGGTACCGCACGCCCTCGCCGACCAGACGCGTGTACAGGTTGTCCAGCAGCTGTCCGGCCAGGCCTTTTCCTCGCTGGGACGCGTCGACGGCGACCTGCCAGACGAGCGCGACCTCCGGCTCGGACGGCCTTCGGTAAGCGATCACGAATCCGACCGGCTCACCGTCGACGCGGGCGACGACCGAGGTCTCCGCGAAATCCTTGCACCACAACAGGTACGCATACGGCGAGTTCAGATCGAGCTTCTGCGAATCACGCGCGATTCGCCAGAGCGTGGCACCATCGGCCTTGGTCGGGGATTCGATCAAGTGCTTTCCGGACATACTTTGGAAACGTAACAGAGAATTTTCCCGCCGCCAGCGATCCATGCCACGCCCACCGCCCTCACCAGGGAGGACGCGGATACCCCGGTGAGGAGTACCACAAACATGTTTAACGTACCGAAGTTCTGGGCATGCGTGCGCCTGAGCCGCACACCTCGAGTATGCGACCTGTGAACCCCGACCATGGTCCTTCGTCGGCGCTATCGCAACTCCAGCGCCGAAAAAACGGGGTCGACCTGGGGTTCAGTGCCGACTGTCCGCACGCGACCGTCGCCGCTTCCCACGCCGGCGCCGGCCGAGCCCGGACAACGGCGTCCAGACCGCGGGCAGCAGGAGCAGCGCGACGACCGCGAGCCACCACAGCGGGGCCTGCCCGCGCCGCCAACCGTCCACAACGGTGCCGAGCCAGCCGAACAACGGCTGCGCCAGGGGCGGCAGGAAAGCCGCGAACAGCAACGCGGCCACCACCAGCACGGCCAGCACGGTCAGCACCATTCGCCACGTGCGTCGCAACGTCAGCAGGCTCACCACGAGAAACACGAGCGCGCCGGCGGCCACCGGCAGGCCGAGCCATTGCAGGACGGATCCGCCTTCGCCGCTGAGCACGAGCCCGGCGACCGCGGTGATGGCGGCGGCGATCAGGTTCCAGGGACGGGCGAGCTGTGTCGCGCCTTGCGTGACCCACCACGAACTGCGGCTGCTGAGCTGGGCGAATTTCGCCAGCGGCTGGAGCGTTTTCGGGACCCGGGTGGCGGTGGACGCGGCGTTGAGCCCGGCGGCTCCGGCTTTGACAATGGTTTTGGCGAGCAGAGTACTGCCGAGTTCGCCCTCGAAACGTTCGGCGGAAACCTGACAGGCCTGGAAAGCACGCTGTGCCGGGTCCGGTTCCGCGGACTTTTCCCGCTGTGCGGCGGTTTTCCCGGCAGCTGGTTCGAGCGGGCGGGCGGCCATCAGTTTCCGGAAGCTCTCCGACGCCTTGCCGTTGCCCTCCTTCGCGTCTTGTTCGGCCTGCCGGGCGAGCACCGGCAGTTCCTCCCGCGCGATCGCCAGTTGCCGTGACTTGGCCAGCACCATCGACGTCACCGGGAGACTGGTCGGGACGTCTTTCCCGAAGCCGACCGGCGACAGATTCGCGTCCAGGCCAAGGAAAGCCAGCTCGTCGCCCAGCTGCGCGAGCAAACCGGGCAGGTCCGCGGGCCTCCCGTTGTCCGCGGGCGAGGGCGGCTGCCAGCCGATCTCCTGGAACGTCGTCCTCACCTGCTCCCGGAATTGTTCGGGGCCGACGATGTCGCGCAGCACCCGCAGGCGTTTCGGGTCGAGCAGGCATTGGGTCAGCCAGCCCGCGGCATCGATCCGGCCCCACATCCAGTCGTTCGCGCGCCAGGAAGCTTTGTAGAACGCGCCGAAGTTGTTCGCCTGGGTACCGGTCAGCTTGTCGCGGCCGCGGGTGCGCGCCAGGTCGAGCAGGGTGCGGCTGTCCGCGCTCAGCTGCACCAGGTCGACGCGCTGGTCCACCGCCGGAGCTTCGGCGAGCAGCCCGCGCGTCGCCATGTGCAGCAGCAAGAACCGGGCCAGCACGAATCCGTCCGCGACGTCCGCGTTGTCCAGGCCGAACCAGTCCAGCAGCGTCTCCACTGTGTCGGCGGCGTCCTCGGACCACTGGTTTTCCTTGCCCGACAACGCTTGCAGCACCGGAGCCGCCGAGCGCAACGCGCCGGTGACCTCCGGCCACGCGTCCCGTACCGCGTCCGACGCGCCGAGATCCGCCCATTCGCGGGCGAGCTGGCCGATCCAGTCCGGCATCGCCGTGCCCGGCTTCGGCGGCTCGTGCCGGGCCACCCACGCGGGCAGCCGCACGTCGCGAGCCGCGCTCCGGCGGGCGGCGTGCATCTTCGCCCGCGCCTCGTTGAGCTGGGTCGCCTGGTCGAGGTCCGGGCCCATCCGGAAACCCGCGTTGATCAGCTGGATGCCGGTGGCGACGGCGTCTTCCAGCGTCGAGGTGCGGTAGCGGACCATCTCGCCGACCGTGACCGATTCGCCGGGCAGCGTTTCCGGAATCCCGCGGCGCAGTCCGTCCGCGGCGATGTCTTGCAGCAGAGCCGAATTCCCGGCCGCCCATCCACTGTCCTCATCGGACAGTTCGTAGCGGCGGGTGACCGCGCGCACCAGGTCGGCCGCGTCGAGCGCGACCCGGCGCTCGAGGTACGCCTGGTGCACCCGGTCGTCCACCAGCTGTCCGCCGCGCAGGCCGAGCGACGCGAGCGCGACCCGCGTGTCCCGGGTGCGCGTGACGGCGCAGTTGTGCTTGCTCAATTCCTCCAGCTCGACGCTGATGGTCTGGCTCATGATCGTCGAGGCGACCTTCGCCAGCGCGGTGCCGAGCATCGGCGGTTCGGCCGGATCGCACGTCATCGGCTTGGCTTCGCCGTTGACAGTCGGGACGACGTACAGCAGCAACCGCCGCACATCGGTCGAGGACGAGCGTTCGAAGATCTCCCGCAACGCCGGCCGCAGCGGTTTGTTCACCAGCACGCCGCCGTCGGCGAGCCAATGCGAACGCACCAGCTCCGTGTAGTCGGTCATGTCCGGGTGCAGCCGGTCCGCCGCCTCGGGACCGATCGGCATCCGCGACAGCTCGAAGGCGCCCGGGAAGGACGCGCTCGACCGCGCGGCGAGCGCGAGCGGGGCGTGCACCTGGTTGTTCCACAATGGACCGTGAAAGCGGAACAGCATGCGATGTTCGGTGTCCCGCACCCGGTTTCCGAGCGCGTCGTCGTACTGCGTGGTCTCGCCGTCGAGCATGGTGCCGGTGAGCAGCACGGTCACGTCCGGCGGCTCGGTGGGCGCGACGCCGGATCCGGTGATGTCGTGCATCGCCTGGACCAAGCCGTTCAGCAGCACCTTGTCGCCGTTCAGCACCGAACGCGGCTGGGTCTCGCCGGGGTCGCGGATCAGATTCTCCAGCGATCCGGCGGAGAACCAGGTGTCGCGCAGCACCGCGGGCGTCGACCGGTACGCCTCCGCCAACCCGAGGCACGCGGCGTTGATGCCGCCCGCGCTCGTCCCGGTGAGCACGTCCAGGCGCACCGAAGCGTGCAAAAGGTCGAGCAGTTTCCGGTAGCCGTTACTCTCCTTCGGCGTGCGCGAAGCGTGCAGCAACGCCGAGGTCTCGGTAGCGACTCCCCCCATCCACACCGCCAGGCTGGATCCCCCCACCATGGCCATCGCGATCCGGATTTCCTGCGGCCACGGCACCGCCGTCTCACCCATGAGGGTCAGTCTCCCGGCCCAGCCCGCCCCACCACAAGGGGGAGGTTTCAGGCGGCCAGATGCTCCAGCACCAATACCTGCGCCTCGCCGACCGCGAACCCGAGCACCGCGCCGGTGGCGATGAGAATCCATTCGTCCTGCTGGAAAGCCGGGCGCAGCAGTTGTTCGAACTCCTCTGGCGACAATTCCTTCATCTTGGAGACCAGGACGTTCCGGATGTCCATGGCGTCGGTGGCGTAATCCTCGATGTAGCGCATCGTGTCCGGCAGCCGGGTCATGATCTGCTCGGAGATGGCCAGCTTCATGTCCTGGTAGCGGCGGCTGCCGATGGCGAAGACCAGCAACGGTTTCGCCACGTTCGCCGCCCGGCCCAGCTCGCGGTCGAGCTGCCGCTGGATGAGCGCGAGCACCCGGTCGGAAAGCGGGCCCCGCAGCACCGCCTCGATGACGTTGTGCGGCGTGATGATTTCTTTCGCGATCAACTCGCCGTAGGCCTCGGCGACTTCCACGCGCCGTTTGAGGAAGAGGCCCTGCCAGGTGATGCCGAAATATTTCTTCGGCTCCAGCGGGTAGAAAATCATCCGCAGCGCGAGCCAGTCGGTGAACCATCCGGTGAAGAGGCCGAACAATGGCATGATCGGCGGGAACTTGAACAGCACCCAGGCGACCATCTGGATCACGCCGATCAGGCCGCCGAACACCAGCCCGGACCGCGCGATGAACTTGAACTCCTCCGCGCCTGCTTCCTGGAAGATCCGGTTGAGCAGCCGTTTGTCCTTGACGAGGCTGGTCACCACCATGCCCTTGAGGTCGAACACACTGTCCACATCGGACTGAATGAGTTCGAGCACCGCCTTGACCATGTGCGGCGATTCGGCCTGCACGCGCTGGATCACCAGCCGCTGCACGCCGACCGGCAGCGATTCCCACAGGCCCGGCTGGTAGTGCCCGGCCACCTCGCGCACGATGTCCTCGACCGCCGCGAGCAGCGGTTTCTCGATTTCCTTGGCGATCCGGTCGGCGTCGAGCCGGGCGACGACCTCGGCCGGTTTGATCAGCTGCTCGGTCATCGTGTCGCAGGCGATGCTCGCCATCCGCGCGGCCCGTTTGGGCACGATGCCCTGCCAGCCGAGGAAGGGCTTGACGCCGATGAACTCGACCGGCTGGAACATCATCCGGATCGCGACCAGCTTCGTGCCGTATCCGATCAGCGCGGCGACGATCGGGATGGAGACATACAGCGGCCAGTGCCGGACGAAGTCGTCGAGGAGTCTCGAGACGAACTCGCCCATCGGGCTCAGCCCAGGCTCGGGTCGCAGGCCTGCCAGAACTGCGCGCCGAGCCGCGAGACGTGGATGGTGCGGCGGATGATCTTGATCCGCTTCACCTGCTTCTCCACCTCGCGGACCGACTCGTCGGTCAGCAGGATTTCGTACTGCGTCTCGAGCGAGGGCACCTCCTCGTCCAGTTCGACCAGGCCGAGGCCGATCAGCCGGGTCACGTAGCCGGGCACCTGGTCCGGCAGCGACACTCCGGCCGCCTTGCCGACCGTCGAGGCGTTGCGCAGCATGATCCGGCCGGTGCCGCCGATGGCGGTGCGCTCGGCGACGTCGACCGCGGGGAACGGGGAGCCGTCCGACAGCGCGGAGAGGATGCGCGCTTCGTCGGGCGTGAGCTGGCGGAGGATGATCGCGTACAGGTACTCGCGGGCCCGCTCGCGGCCGAAGCCGATGGAGTGGTTGAGCAGTTCGGCCATCGCCGCGCGCAGCGGTTCGACGCGGTCGCGGGCGGGCACCAGCGTGACAGTCGTTTCGACGGCGCGGCTGCCGCCGTCGGCCCGGTTCATCGCGGACGCCGCGGTCAGCGCCGCGTGGTAGGGGTCGTCGACCTCGTCGAGGCGGCGGCGCAGTTCGCTCAGCAGCCCGCGTTCGACCTGTTTGAGGCCGCGTTCGGCGGTGTCGATCCCGGGGAGTTTGCGGGTCAGGTCGAAGCCGGTGCGCGCCGCCCATCCGGCGAGCTGGCCTGCCCGGCGGGCCAGATTGGCCACGTCCTCGGCGGTGGCCCGGCCGTTCGGTCGCTGGTAGTCCACGGGCTGCTCCCCTCACTGTTCGCGCTGATGCTACCTGCGAGTAGGCCGGATGGCCCTGTGATGCCGGGCCGGGAGGTGTTGGATGACGCGCATGACCGCGCCGTGGGGACCGCCGATCGACGTGCTGCCGCTGCTCGCCGAAGAGGAACAGGCGCTGATCGGGGTTCTCGCCGACCTCCGGACGCCGGACTGGGCCCGGCCCGCGCGCGGCGAGTGGACGGTGCACGACCTCACCGCGCACATCCTCGGCTTGAAGCTCAGACGGCTCTCGCGAGACCGGGACGGCCACTTCGCGGAAGGGACCTCTTGGGTTTCCGCCTGCCGGCAACTGTCCCCGGAGGTGCTGTTCGCGATGTTCGTGGACAGCACGACGCAGCTGACCGAACTGTGGAAGCACCGCGACCTGGACGAACCGGCCGCGGAACCGGCGTGGCTGACGGTCGCTCGCGACTACTCGGAGCAGTGGGTGCTCCACCAGCAGATCCGGGAGGCGGTGCAGGTTCCGCTGCTCGATGAGCCGGAATTCCGGACGCCGGTGGTGGACACGTTTCTGCGTTCGCTGCCACCGACGTTGCGGGCGGTGACCACGCGGCCCGGACGCCAGGTGGCCTGTTCGGTGGAGGGGGCTGGCCGGTGGACTCTCCGCGCTACCGCAACGGGCTGGACGATCGACCGCGGTGCGGCGACGTCCCGCTCTCCGCTCGCGTCGATGACGACTGACGCCGACGCGTTCTGGCGGCTGTGCAGCGGAACGTTGCCCGCGGCGGAAGCGGACGCGCGAGTGCGGCTCAGCGGGGATCCCGCGGTATGCGAGATCCTGCTGAGCCTGCGTGCTCCGGAGAGCGGCTGATCCTGGTCAGCGTCGGCGAGCTTGTTTCCGCAACTGGAGGATCCGGGCCCCGCCGATCAGCGCGACCAGCACCGCACCCGCGATGGCGGCGAACAGCATCGCCACCGCGAGCGGCATGCTGCCGGACGCGCCGAGGAAGTGCACGGTCGCCGTGTCCAGGTTCTGCAGGATGAATACCAGCAGGAACACCAGCACGACGATCGCCACGATCACCGCGACCCAGGTGCCGCTGATCCGGGTGGGCTTGATCTTGCCTTTGCGGCCGGCGGGTTTCGCGGCGGGCGGCCGCGGTCCGGGTTCGGCTCCCGGTGCGGTGCCCGGGGCGGCGGGGTCGAACGCGCCGGGCACCTCGGTGCCCGGCGCCTCGGGAATTTCCGATTTCGCGACCCCGTCGGGGCCGTCGTTTCGCGCGTGGGACATATCGTGATTGTCCGCCCACTCGCCGTGATGCGCTAATTCAACTGAGTGTCGACCTCGCGCAGCACCCGCAGCGTGTTGCGGCCGGCGAGCTTCGCGCAGTCCTCGTCGCTCCAGCCGCGTTCCATCAGCGCCGCGATCAGCACCGGGTATTTCGACACGTCTTCAAGACCCTCGGGCAACGCGCCGACGCCGTCGTAGTCGCCGCCGAGCCCGATGTGGTCGATTCCGGCGATCTCGCGCGCGTGCTCGATGTGCGCGACGACGTCCTCGACGGTCGCCTTCGGCTTGGGCGGCCCGTCCCAGGTCTCGGCGAACCGGCCGCGCTCGCCGAGATTGAGGAACTCCTGTCCGGCCGCCTTCATCGCGGCCTCGAGCTGGTTGTCCCATTCGGTGACCGCGGCGGAGATGAAAGCGGGCACGAAGGTGATCATCGCGACGCCGCCGTTGCCAGGCAGCTGAGCGAGCACGTCGTCGGGAATGTTGCGCGGGTGATCGTTGACCGCGCGGCACGACGAGTGGCTGAAAATCACCGGCGCACTGGACACCTCAAGCGCGGCGCGCATGGTGCTCGGCGCGACGTGGGAGAGGTCCACCAGCATGCCGATCCGGTTCATCTCGCGCACGACCTCGCGGCCGAATTCGGTGAGCCCGTCGTGCTCGGGCTTGTCGGTTCCGGAATCCGCCCAGGTGGTGTTGAAGTTGTGCGTCAACGTCATGTAGCGGACGCCGAGCCGGCGCAGAATCCGCAATACTCCGAGGGATTCGGCGATGCTGTGCCCGCCCTCGGCACCGAGCAGCGACGCGATCCGCCCGTCCGCGAACGCCGCCTCGGCCTCGTCGGCCGTGGTGACCAGCCGCAGCCGTTCGGGATAGCGCTCGGCCAGCTGGTAGACCACCTCGATTTGTTCCAGTACCGCGGTGACCGCGCTGTCGCCTTCGAACTGGCAGGGCACGTACACCGACCAGAACTGCAGGCCCAGCTTGCCTTCGGCGAGTTTGGGGAAGTCGGTGTGCAGCGTCGGCTGCGGCACCGTGAGGTCCACGCCCGCCACTGCTTCGACCGGGTTCGGACCGGCTTTGAGCCGGAGTGCCCAGGGCAGATCGTTGTGTCCGTCGGCGAGGATCGTGGAGGCGAGCAGGTCTTGCGTGCGAGTCAGCTCGGTCATGCCCCGACCCTAGCGAGCCGGGCCGTGGCGGCGCTCATTCCTTCCCCAGTCCTTTGTGGACAGCACAGGTTCATTGTGCGGGTAACTTCTCGCACGCAAGAGGTATTCCGGGTAGACTCCGCCGGATGACCCCGGATCCGCAGACGGACGACGACGAGATCGTGACGTGGTGGGGCCTCGTGATCGAGGGCTACCTGGCCACCCAGAACGCGCTGATGAGCGAAATCTCCGATCGGTTCGGCCTGGCCCCCGCGTCCTTCGACGTCCTGCTGCGCCTGGTGCGCTCCCCGGACCACCGCATGCCGATGACCCGCCTCGCCACCGAGGCCGCTCTGTCGAGCGGAGGTTTCACCAAGGTGGCGGACCGGCTGGTCGCCGCGGATTTGATCTGCCGGGTTCCGAGTCCGGAAGACCGCCGGGTGACGTTCGCCGCCCTGACCGACCACGGGCTGGAGGTGGCGCTCAAGGCAAGAACCGCCTGCGCGGAGATCCTGCGGCGGATCGTGCTCACACCCCTGGGCCCGGACGCCGAGGCGTTGGCCGGGGCCATGCGGACGCTTCGCTCGGTGAACCGGTGATTTTAGCTCCCCCCGCTCATGGATAGCGGATCGTGCTCACCCCCCGGACGCCGAGGCACTGGCCGATACTCCGACCGGCGAACGGACGATTTCCGCTCCCCCGCTCATGGATAACTGAACCCCTCCGATTCAAGCCGCCGCCGGAGCGCCGTCAAACAGCGCCGCCGGATCCGGCTCACGCTCGACGGCGAGATGCCCAGCTCGGCAGCCAGCTGGTCATGCCGGAGTTCCGGACAGTGCGCCAGCAGAAGCATCATCCGCCGATGCCGCTCCGGGAACTTCTCCACCGCACACCACAACGCGGCCGCCAGTTCGCTGGCCAAGGTCTGATTCTCGGGCGACTCCGCTGGCTCGTGCGCCTCCAGGGGCGAATCAGCGAAAAACCTGACCCGCGAACGATTTTCGGCTGCTCGGCGCGCGTGCCTCAGCGCGACGGTCGTCAGCCAGCCCGCCACGCCTTTCGCGTCCCGCAGCGACGGTTGGCGGCACAGGAATTCCAGCCATGCCATTTGGCAAGCGTCGTCCACGTCGGCGCGAAAGCCCGGGTTCGCGCCGACGATCCGATTCATTCTCGTCGACAACCGGCGCACCTCGTCGTCGTTCCGCACGCCCCGGCTCCTTCCTCGTTCGGGAAGGCTGACGGGCCGGACGTCGCCGCGGATCCGTTTCAGCAGGGCGAACGCCGAATCGAGTGATCAACTTCGGCCGGATGTATCCAGGGGCGGGCAAGCGCCTCGGGCCCGTGGACCCTCACCCCCGCGCGACCGCCTCCGCGTAAGCCGCCGCCAGACGTTCCGTCGCCGTCGGGCCGTCCCCGCTGGGCCGGGGGATCCCCAGATGCCGTTCCCGAAGCTCCGCCATGAATTCCTCCCACAGCGGCGGTCCGCCGGCCTCCAGCAGTTCCGCCCGCACGCGCAGTTCCGGCGTCGTCGGCCGATGCCGCAAACCCCAGCTCGCCAGCTGCACCAAAACCGGCACCAGCTGAATCGCCGCTTCGGTCAAACTGTAGGTCGCGCGCTGTCCGCGACCGGCCGAATCGCGCGTCAGCAAGCCTTCTTCGGTCAGGGTGCGCAAACGGTCGGCGAGGATGTTCGACGCGATTCCTTCTTCCGACTGCGACTGCAATTGCCGGAAATGCCGCCGGTCGCCGAACATCACGTCGCGCAGGACCAGCAGGCTCCAGCGGTCGCCGACCACCTCGATCGCGGCGTTGATCGGGCACCCCGAGCGCGGGCCGTCGGGCATCGCACACCTCCTGTAACCACTTGCACTTTACCACCGCCTTCGGCATAGTGCTTGCAAAAGACAAGCAGGGAGTTCCCGATGCTGGTGCGCGTCCAGTGCTTCACCGTTTCCGCCGACGGCTACGGTGCTGGCCCGGACCAAACCCTCGAGCAGCCGTTCGGCCATCCCGACCCGGGGCCGCTCTTCGCCTGGGCCGGGGCCACCGCCAGCTGGCCGATGCGCGGCGAGCCGGGCGGCACCCGCGGGCTCGACGACTACTTCACCCGCGACATGCACCAGGGCAACATCGGCGCGGAAATCATGGGACGCAACAAGTTCGGCCCGCACCGCGGCCCGTGGGAGAACCACGACTGGCAGGGCTGGTGGGGCGACGAACCCCCGTTCCGCGCGCCGGTCTTCGTGCTCACCCACCACGAACGGCCCTCGATCACCCTGGGCCAGACTACTTTCCACTTCCTCAACACCACCGCCGAGGAAGCGCTCGCGCAGGCGAAGAAAGCCGCGGGCGACAAGGACGTGCGCATCGGCGGTGGCGTCAAAACGGTGCGCCAGTTCATCGAAGCCGATCTGATCGACACGCTGCACATCGCCGTCGCGCCGATCGAACTCGGTGCCGGGGAACGGCTCTGGGAAAGCCCCGAAGAATTGACCGACCGCTACCACCTGGAGAAAATCCCCAGCCCCAGCGGAGTCGTGCACCACCTGTTCTGGCGGAAGTAACTCAGCGCAGGCCGGGCATCAGGCGTAGAGCGTTGCCAGACAGAACGCCTTCCAAAACCTCGGCGGGCAAACCCAGATCAGCGACGGCGCGGACATTCACCGCGGTTCCCGGCACACCCGGCCAGTCCGTGCCGAAGATCCATTTCCGCGCCAGCCGCACGAGATCGAAGCGCGCGTAATACTCCGGCAGTTTCTTCGGCGGCAGCCCGGCGAGGTCGAGCCATACGTTCGGCCTCGCCTGGGCCATGAACGCCGCCACGTCGTACCACCAGCCTCGCCCGCCGTGCGCGAACACGAAGTTCACCGCCGGGAAGTCTTCGACCACATCGGACAGCAGCGCAGGATCCCCGTAACTAGCGCGCGAGCCGGGAAAGACCGAGAGTCCAGAGTGGAGGATCACTGGGACGCCGCGCTCGGCGCACAAGGCGTAAACCGGGTAGAGCTCCTTGTCCGCCGGGGAAAACGCGCCGTGCACCGGATGGATCTTCAACGCCACCGCACCCAGCGCTAGCTGGCGTTCCACCTCGTCGGCCAGCGGGTGGTGCAGATGCGGGTTCACGTTGGCTACCAGCCGAAACCGCTCCGGGTTGTACTCGACCAGCGGAAGATTGTCCTCAATCGCCTGGATTCCGGTCGCTCGCGGACTGTATTCGCAGAACAACAGCACCCGGTCGACCCCCTCGCCCGCCATGAGGTCGTCCATCGCCGCGGGGATCACCGTGCCGTCGGCGTCGTACACCGTGCGCCACGGGTAGTCGCCGGCGAAGTCGCGCGCCCAGTCCAGCCACGCGGGCTTGAGCGTGGGCAGCCGCGGCGTGTGCACGTGGGCGTCCACCACGAAATGCTCGTCGATCATGATTGCGGCTGCGGCACGAGCAGCGACTCGCGCACCATTTCGCGGATAACGTTCCGGCGGATCTTCCCAGTCGAGGTCTTGGGCAACTCGGCCATCTCCACCACGCCGCGCGGCCGTTTGAACGCTGCCAAGCCCTCGCGGCAAAACTCGATCAGCTCACCAGCGTCCACAGTGGCCGAAGGCGCGGCGACGACGCACGCCACCGGCTTGTCCAATCCGTCCTCGTCCGGCGCGGCGACCACCGCCACCTCGGCGACGGCCGGATGCTGCAGCAACCGTTCCTCCACTTCGGACGGAGACACCCAGATCCCGCCCGCCTTCAACATGTCGCCGAACCGGCCGAGACACGTGTAGGTACCATCCGGATTGCGCACGTAGCTGTCCCCGGTCCGCAGCCACGAACCCTGGAAAACCTCTTTCGTAGTCTCATATCTCGCCCAATATCCGGTCGCGATGGACGGGCCGGCCACGAACAGCTCGCCCGCCTGGCCCGCGTCCGAAATGACGACGCCCTGCTCGTCCCGGATCTCGACGGAGTATCCCGGCACCGCCACCCCGGTGCTGCCCGGCCGTATCGCTCCCGGCTGGTTGGACAGGAAAATGTGCAACGCCTCGGTCGACCCGATGCCGTCCAGGATCTCCACCCCGAACCGTTCGCGAAACCGCGTGAACAGCGTCGCGGGCAACGGCTCTCCAGCTGAAACCGCATACCGGACCGAGGAAAACGAGTCGTCCGGGACGTCACTGGCCAGCAGCGCCGCGTAGAACGTCGGCACGCCGAAGAACAACGTCGGCCGATCCGCTCGCGCCCGCGCGGCGATAAGCCCCGGCGTCGGACGTGCCGGTTCCAGCAGCGTCGTCCCTCCACACGAGAGCGGGAAGAACGCCGAATTTCCCAACCCGTAAGCAAAGAACAACTTAGGAACAGACAGAAAGCGGTCCGAAGAGGACACTTTCAGCACTTGTGAAGCGTAAGTCGAGCACACCGCGCGGATGCTCCCGTGCCGGTGCATCGCGCCCTTCGGCTTCCCGGTCGTGCCCGAGGTGTACAGCCACAGCGCGGGCGAATCCTCCCAGGTCGGCGAGGCCACGACATCGTCGGTGGTGGTCAGCGGCCACCGGTGCGTCCGCACTCCAGAAGGGAATTCCGCCGGGTCCGCCCGGTCCAGCACCACGTCGGTCACCTCGGGCGCGCCGGTCAGCGCGCCCGCCGCCTGCGCCGAGAACTCCCCGGACACGCACAGCACCCGGGCCCGCGAATCGGCGAGCACCTGACCCAGTTCCAGCCCGGTGACCATAGTGGACACCGGCACCGCGATCGCGCCGACGAGCATCGCGCCGAGGATTCCGCTCAGCAGTTCGACGTCGTCGACCATGCAGAACATGACCCGCTCCTCCGGGCGCACGCCGAGGGCGCGCAGTCCGGACGCGACCCGATGGGTCTCGGCGGCGAGTTCGCCGTAGCTGAGCGTGCGCCGCGGGGAAACGACCGCGAGCGCGTCCGGACGGCCTTGGCCGAGCAGGTACTCCGCGGCGTTGAAGTTCGCGGGAACCGTCATCGGTGCTCCTCAGGTGAGGTACACGTACTCGTAGTCGAAAGGTTTGCCGTTGATGCCCTGCCTCGGCGGCGCGACCCAGCTGGCGATCTTCCCGCGCTCGTACACCGGGTGCATGAGCGACCGGACGAACGTCAGGTCCTCGGCCGTCGGCAGCCACTTGTGGCGAGCCGCCTCCCACGTGGCCTCGTCGACGATGGTGCCGTCCGGAGTCACGTGGTGGCCGGAGTTTATGCCCACCTCGCGATTGAAACCAGGGTGCGGCAACGCGAACCGGAAGTCGATGCCGGCGTCGTCGAGGATCTTGTTCCACCGGTTCACCCCGGTCTGACAGTCCGCGGTGTATTCGGCGCGCAGGTCGAGATTGAGCAGGAGGATGGCCTGCATTTCCTCGGACGTCCAGGTCCCGTCGGCGCGCGGACGTTCCAGCACGCGGCTGTCCTCGGTGAGTTTGTGGTCGTCCTTGCGCCGCGTCTCCTGCCAGCGGCCCTTGAGCCCGGCGGTGTAGTAATTCGCCGCGTTGGTCGACGTTTCACTGCCGAACAGGTCGAGCGACACGGTGTAGTGGAAGTTCAGATACCGCTGGATGATGTCCAGCGGGATGCCGCCGTGCGACGCGATGTCGTAGGTGTCGTGTTCGCGGATGAGTTCCGCGCTGCGCTGCACCACCCGGTCGACGCCGGTGGTGCCCACCATCATGTGGTGCGCCTCTTCCTTGAGCATGAATTCGCAGGTGCGCGACAGCGGGTCGAACGAGCTTTCCTTCAACGTGCCGAGCTGGTATTTCCCATCGCGGTCGGTGAAGTACGTGAACATGTAGAACGCGAGCCAGTCGGCCGTCTCCTCGTTGAACGCGCCGAGAATGCGCGGCGCGTCCGGGCTGCCGGAATTGCGGAGCAAAAGACCTTCGGCCTCGTCCCGGCCTTCGCGGCCGAAGTACGCGTGCAGCAGGTACACCATCGCCCACAGGTGCCGTCCCTCTTCCACATTCACCTGGAAGAGATTGCGCAGGTCGTACAGCGAAGGCGCGGTGAGCCCGAGCAACCGCTGCTGTTCGACCGACGCCGGTTCGGTGTCGCCCTGGATCACGATCAGCCGTTGCAGGTCGGCGCGGTACTCGCCGGGCACCTGCTGCCACACCGGTTCGCCGGCGTGCTCGCCGAACGCGATCCGCCGGTCCGGTTCCCGTTCGGCGAGGAAGATGCCCCAGCGGTAGTCCGGCACGTTGACGTGGTCGAAATGCGCCCAGCCGTCGCGGCCGACGCTGACCGCGGTGCGCAGGTAGACGCCCTCGGTTTCCAGCGTGGGGCCCATCTCGCCCCACCAGTTCATGAACTTCGGCTGCCAGCCCTCCAGCGCGCGCTGCAGCCGCCGATCGTCGGCGAGGTGGACGTTGTTCGGGATTTTGGCGTCGTAGTCGATCTTTTCGGGCATCGGTTCAGACCCGCTTCCTGTCGAAGACCGCCTTCTGCCCGGTGCCGTAACGGCGCAGCGCGCCCTCGGGCCCGGAGGCGTTCGGTCGGGTGAAGATCCAGTTCTGCCAGGCGGTCAGCCGCCCGAAGATCTTGGTTTCGATCGTTTCCGGGCCGACGAACCGGTGGTTCGCCTCCATCCCGGTGAGCGCGTCCGGCGACAGCGAGGCCCGGCCTTCCAGCGCGATCCGGATCTCGTCCTCCCAGTCGAGGTCGTCCGGGGCGTCGGTGACCAGGCCGAGTTCGACGGCTTCGGCGGCGCTCAGCGGGCGGCCGCGTTCGCGGGCCAGCCACGTCAGGTGGTCGTCGTCGCCGTAGAACCGCGACTGGAGCCGAGTCAGGCCGTTGCCCATCGGGAAGACGCCGAAATTGGCTTCGGACAGGGTGATCGACGCGCGTTCCGGCGAATCTTCGTCGTCGATCGGCGGCCCGTCCAGCAGGTATTGCCGGTCCGCCGCGAAAGCCAGCTCCAGCAGACTGCCCGCGAAGCAGCTTCCCGGTTCGATCAACGCGATCAAGGTGCGGCTGGTGACGTCCAGCCGTTTCAGCGTGCGCTTGTAGTAGTGCAGGATTTCGTTGCTCAGCCAGTCTTTCCCGCTGAGCACGATCTCCTCGTGCGCGAGCACCGCCTCCGGGTCGCCCTCGGTTTTCAGCACCCAGGTGCCGAGATCCGGTTCGTTCGTGCGCAGCCGCAGGATCGCGTCGTCGAGTTCCCGCGTCAGCCGTAACAGCCAGCCGTCGAGCCGAGGTTCGCCGTCTGGACCGAGCACGGTGAGCGTGACCAGCGAGTTCGGCCGGTCATACGCGACGCGGACGTGCCGGTACTCGATCCCGTCCTCGGTCACCGACGGCTCCAGCGGCGCCAGCTCGATTCCCTGTTCAGCGGGCAACCGGTCGGATTCGGCCGCCAGTTCGTGCGCCCGCGACAGGACTTTTTCGCGGAACCCGACGCGCGGCACCAGCTCGTCCACCAGCCGCCAATCCACCGCGGTCCGGCCCTTGACGCCGTCCGGTCGCGTGGCGAACACGTCCGCGAGATCCCGGCGGACGCGCCGTTTGTCGACCACCCGGGTCAGCCCGCCGGTGCCGGGCAGCACGCCGAGCAGCGGCACCTCGGGCAACGCGACAGTCGAGGAATTATCGTCGACCAGCAGGATCTTTTCGCAGGCCAGCGCGATCTCGTAGCCTCCGCCGGCGCAGCTGCCGTTCACCGCCGCGAGGTAGGTCTGGCCGGAGAACTCGGTGGCGTCCTCGATGCCGTTGCGGGTTTCGTTGGTGAACTTGCAGAAGTTGACCTTCCACTCGTGCGACGACCCGGCGAGCATCCGGATGTTGGCCCCGGCGCAGAACACCTTGTCCTTGGCGCTCGTCACGATCACCGCGCGCACCTGCGGATACTCGAACCGCAGCCGCTGGGTGGCGTCGTAGAACTCGATGTCGACACCGAGGTCGTAGGAGTTGAGCTTCAGCTCGTAACCGGGGACGAGGCCGCCCTGTTCGTCGACGTCCATCTCCAGCCAGGCGACCTCGCCGTCGACGGTCAGCCGCCAGTGCCGGTAAGCGTCCGGGTGCCGCTCGAATGTGACAGGTGTGGTGGTGGTCACGTCCTCGATTGTCTACATGGTTTCAACTAACGTCAATGTTGTGTAGACATTTGTCCGGCGACGCTCACCCGGTTGAGCCGCATCGCCGCCCAGCAGACGAATACCCACAGCGCGACGGACGCGAGCGTGTCGGTGAAGATCGTGGCGAACCAGAACGCCGGGATGCGCGGCACGCCGACCAGGAAGTGTCCCGCGCTCGCCAGCCCGGACAGCGAGTAGACCAGCAGAAACCCCAGTGCTCGCCAGTACTTGCCGTGCAGATAAGCGCGATAGCCGAGCGCACCGAAGACGGTGAAAACGACCCAGCTCAACCCCACCACGATCTGCACAGCCAGCACGGTGAGACCGGGGACCTGCGGGTAGTCCGCTGCGCGCACGACGTTGTGGGTGTAGTGCAGGACCGTGCTGACCAGGGTGAACGCCAGAATCAGCCGCAGCGGGCCGAGTCCCTTCTCGCGCAGAACGTCCATGCCGCTCGCCCCCTTGCGATTAGATAGATCGCTCTAGCTGGAGAGTACTAGTCCTGCCCAGCTCGGACCAGCCCGCTCAACTCGCGAAGCGTGTGCAGCGTCGTTTCGATGTCCGCCGGAGGCAGGCCCGAAGCGACAGCGTCCGCCCACTCGGCCTGCTTGGAGCCGAGAATCCGTAGCGCCGCCCGGGCCTTGCTGGTCAGCTGCAACAGCGGCGCCCGGGCGTCCGCCGGGTTGTCGACCCGGGTGAGCATGCCGTCTCGCAGCAGGCGGTTCACCGTTTCCTGCACACTCTGCCGTCGCAGTCCCCGCCGCCGGGCCAGCTCCGCGGCAGTCGCCGGACCGTCTTCAAGAAAGCCGACGACCAGCCATTGCGCGGCGGTCAGGCCCGCTTCCGCGGCGAGCGCGTCCCCGGCGGCCAGCAGCGCGCCGTTGGCCACGAAGACCTCGTTGACGAGCTGGGTAAGGCTTTCCGCGCGGGGCGTCCTCGATGGCATGCGTGCTAGTGTTCCATTTCGACAGGTACCTGTCGAAACCAAGGGGGACTCTCATGGAAATGCCCGTTGTCGGACCCGCGCACGAAGCCCTCGCCGCGCTCGTCGGGGACTGGGCCGGCACTGAAGATCTCGCCGCAGCGCCGTGGGCACCCGCTTCGACCGCCACGGCCACCTGCAGTTACCGCCGCGCGCTCGACGGATTCGCCGTGCTCGAGGACTACGTGCAGACGCGCCAAGACGGCTCGCGAATGCTGGGCCATCACGTCTTCACCGTCGACCCGGCAACCGGCGACACACTGTGGTTCGGCTTCGACAGCTACGGGTTCCCACCAGCGCTTCCGGCGCGCGGTGGGTGGCGTGACGGCACTCTGCACCTGGAGAAGCAGACCGAACGCGGCGTCGCCGTCCACCGGATCACTCCGGAAGGCGATGTCCTCACCCACGAAATCGATGTCCGCCTCGGCTCCGACGAAGACTTCCGCCCCTTCCTTCGCGCTCGCTATCTCCGGAGTGCGCGAGACTGACCCCATGACCGAGCAGACCATCCAGGCTGAGGGCATCACTCTGTGCCACGAATCGTTCGGCGATCCGTCCGCGCCGCCGCTGCTGCTGGTGATGGGCCTCGCCGCGCCGATGATCTGGTGGGACGACGAGTTCTGCACCCAGCTCGCCGAGGCCGGGTTCCACGTGCACCGGTTCGACAACCGCGACGTGGGGCGTTCGCAGTGGTGGACCGGCCGGGCCAGCCTGCCGCTCGCGTACTTCCTGCGGTCCGCGCCGTATTCGCTCGGCGACCTGGCCGACGACGCGGGCAAACTGCTCGACGCGCTCGACATCGAAAGCGCGCACGTGGTCGGCACGTCGATGGGTGGGATGATCGCGCAGGAGTTCGCGATCCGGCATCCCCAGCGCGTGCGGACGCTGACCTCGATCATGTCGACCACCGGCGCGCGGAATGTCGGCCTGCCCAGCCCACGGGCCGCGCTCGCGATGCTGGCCCCGGGACCGCGGACGCGCGAGGACTACGTGACACAGCTGATACGCACGTCAAAGCTGATCGGCTCGCGCGAGTACGAGTTCGACGAGGAGCATTTCCGCCAGCGTGCGGAGCGCACGTACGACCGCGGCCTCAACCCGGCGGGCGTGTTCCGGCAGCTCGCCGCGATCCTGTCCTCCCGCGACCGGACCGCCGATCTGCGCCGGCTTTCCGTGCCGTCACTGGTGATTCACGGTACGGCCGACCCGCTGGTGCACGTCTCCGGCGGCCGCGCGACAGCCCGCGCGCTGGGCGCCGACCTCGACCTCGTGCCCGGGATGGGACACGACCTGCCGCGCGAAGTGTGGCCGCGCGTGATCGCCGGGATCAAACGGCTCGCTACCCGCTGATCGTCACCGAGCCCAGGTTCGAGAAGTGCGCGGCGACGCGAGAACCGGGGCGCAGTTCGACGGCGTCGGTCATCCCGCCGGTCAGCACGAGCCAGCCCGGTTCGAGCGCCAATCCGCGTGCGGCCAAGGAATTCGCGGCCAACGCCAACGCCTCGGCGGGGTGGCCCTGCACGGCGGCACCGGTCGCGGTGTCGACGATGTGACCGTCCACTTCGAGCAGTGCGGCTTCCAACGAGAGGTCCAAAGAGGACGGTGGGCGGCCGACCGAGCCGAGCCCGAACAGCGCCGACGAACCGTTGTCCGCGACGACGTCCGGCAGCGTGAACCGGTAGTCGCGGTACCGGCTGTCGATGATCTCGATTCCGCCGTACACCTGGGAAACCGCGGAGAGAGCGGTAGCCGCGGTGACACCCGGACCGGCGAGCCGCTCGCCGAGCACGAACACTAATTCCGGCTCCGCGCGAGGGTGGATCAGCTGCGGCACCGGCGCGCCCGCGGGCAGCACCATCGCGTCGGTCAGCCACGCGAGCAGGGGTTCTTCGACACCCATCCGCTGCTGCTTCGCCCGCGACGTGAGCCCGAGCTTCACGCCGATCAGCGTCTCGCCTCGTTCCCGGCGAAGACGCAGGGCCTCGTCCTGGATCGCGTACGCGGTGGCTAGGTCGAGGTCCGGCCAAGTGTCGGTGAGCTGCGCGCTTTCTTGCGTCCGGTTCAGCAATTCCCGCGCTGCGGAGACGATGTCGGCGGTCACTTTTCGTCCTCCTCCGGCGCGAACACCGCGGTCACACTGCCCAGGCCAGCCATGGTCGCCACGACGGTGTCGCCGGGGCGGACGGTCTGCGCGGCGGTCATCGAACCGGGCAGCACGACGTGGCCGGGCTCCAGCGTCACGCCGAGCGGGCCGACCGTGTTGGCCAGCCAGACCAAAGCGTTGATCGGCGAACCCAGCACCGCGCCGCCCGCGCCGGTGGCCGCGAGCTGACCGTTGACGTGCAGCGTGCAGCCAGCGAGCCGCAGGTCGACGTCGCGCAGGTTCGTCGGGCTGCTGCCCAGGATGACGCCGCCGGAGGACGCGTTGTCCGCGACGGTGTCGAAGATCGAGATTTTCCAGTCCCGGACCCGGGAATCGACGATTTCCAGCGACGGCAGCACGAAATCGACCGCGCGGACGGCGTCGGCGACGGTCACGCCCGGCCCGCGCAGCGGCGCACCGAGCACGAACGCGATCTCCGGTTCGATCCGCGGCTGCAGGAACCGCCTCGTCGGGATCGGCTGGTGTTCGAGCAGGAACATCGAGCTGGTGAGGTGCCCGAAGTCGGGCTGGTTCACGCCCATCTGGCGCTGCATCGCGGCGGAGGCGAGGCCGACCTTGTGGCCGCGCACCACGTCGCCCGCCGCCACCCACGCGCGGACTTGCTCCTGCTGCACGCGGTAGGCGTCTTCGATGGTCGCGTCAGGGAAGGTCTTCACGAGCGGATCGATCGGCTCGTGGCGCTCGTACGCGCTCGTCAGCAGCGCGACGGCGTCCTGCAGCTCAGCGGGTTCCACGCGCCGAACTTTGCCCGACCGCGCCGCCCGCGCCAACCCGCCCGTTCCATTCAGCGGCACGAACCACTTCTCTTGTCATACAACTTCTTGCGCGCGAGAGTTTGTCGGCGTACTGTTCTTCGTGTTGGCTCCCAGAGAGGACGTGACCCGGAATGGCACCCACCGAGACCGAAGTCGCCCAGCTCGCGCAGGTCCGCGACCGGTTGCGGGAGCAGCACCTGCGCCCCGCGGCGGAACGCCCGGCCACCGTCGGCCGCGGCATCCACCACACCGCGCTGCTGTCCAGCGACGTCGAGCGGACCATCACCTTCTACCAGGACATCCTCGGCTTCCCGCTCACCGAACTGATCGAAAACCGCGACTACCCGGGGTCGAGCCACTTCTTCTTCGACGTCGGCAACGGCAACGCGGTCGCGTTCTTCGACCTGCCCGGCCTCGACCTCGGCCCATACGCGGAGGTGCTCGGCGGGCTGCACCACCTGGCCCTCTCCCTCACACCGGAAGCCTGGGCGGGCGCGCGTTCCCGGCTCGACGCCGCCGGCGTGAAGTACCAGGAAGAGAGCGGTACGTCGATCTACTTCACCGACCCGGACGGCGCGCGGATCGAACTGATCGCGGACGACCTCGGCGAGATGTACGGGTCGAAGATCGGCTGAACCTCTGGACTCGGTGCGCTGCCGGGTTCAGAGTGTGGGCCCATGGGCGACTGGGCGGCTTCGCGGCAGAAAGCACGGCTCGACCGGCGGGAAACGATCGACTCGCTGCTCGCGCAGGTCCGCTACGAAGTACGGCTGCACCTGGCGGAACCGACCGCGATAAGCCGGTACGACGACCTCGCCGAGGTTTTCGCCCTCGGCCACGGCGAGTGCGCTGCGCTGCTGGCCCACCAGCGCTTGCTGCCCTGGTGGGAACGACGGCTGCTCACTCGATTCGCACGTCGACTGCATGGCCGCGCGATCGTGGGCAGCGTGTCTGACGTGCCCGCGGGTGCGCCTGTCGCTGGCGCTTTTCGCGTGGAGATCGCTCGCCTCCTCCCCGACGCGGGCGATACCGGTGCGCGGTACGACCTGCAGGGACGGGGTTTGCTGACTGTCTTCCGCCTCGCGCTCGGTGCCCGCGGCGAAGCTTGGCCGGATCGGCACGAGGTCGCGTCCACCGTCGCGCGCAACATCTTGGCCTGCAGTTCCGCCTTCCTGCGCCGGTCGCCGTGGCACGTGTTGTGGCCGGTGTACCGCGTCCGCGGATTGCGGTTGTGGCGGCTGTGACGTCGAGGAATCAGTGGCGGCAGCGGAATGTTGTGGAGAGTATGAAGCCTGAAGAGATCCTCGCTGGTGCGCGCACGATCGCGGTCGTCGGGCTGAGCCGTGACCCGGGCAAGGCCGCGCACGGGGTACCGGCTTCGCTGCAGGCGCACGGTTTCCGGATCATCCCGGTGCATCCGACGGCGACGGAGCTGCTCGGGGAGAAGGTGTACCGGACGTTGGAAGACATTCCGGAGCCGGTGGATCTGGTGGACGTCTTCCGTCCCGCTGAGGAAGCGCCGGACATCGCACGCTCCGCGGCGGCGATCGGGGCTAAGACGTTGTGGCTGCAGCAGGGAATCGTGTCGGCGGAGGCTCGGAGGATCGCTTCCGAGGCGGGGATGGAGTATGTCGAGGACCGGTGCACTGCCGTGGTGCGGGCGGTGGCGGGGATTTCACTGGCTTAGCCGGTGGAACGCCTGGGAACGTCCGGGTTTCGCGATGAAATCCGCGATTATCTCGGCGCATTCTCGGGGACTGTGCACCGACGTATCGCATTCGAGGTCGTAATCGCCGTGTGCGTGCACGATTGGGTATTGCCGCTCCGCTAATCCGGCAGGACGGTCGCCTCGCGCCTGCTCACGTCGCCGCAGCTCCGGCAGTGGGCAATGGACGCCGACGAAGGTGACTTCCTGGTGTCGCAACACTTCCAGGCATTCGGCGAGCCAATGCGGGCGCAGCACGTGGTCGGCGATCACGCCGTTGCCCGCCTCCGCGAGCCCGGCCAGCATTCGGTGATAGCCGCGCACAGTCCGTTCGAAAACCTCATCGAACTCGGGCGTGCCGAATTCTGGAGTCCGCGTCCGAGAGCGCATGCTGTTGACCGCGTCCCGCGACAGAGAGAAATAAGGACCCGGCAGCAGATCCAGCAGTTCCGCCGCGATACTCGACTTGCCGGAACTGGACGTGCCATTAAGAAAAACGACGTGCCCGCTCATCCGACGAGCCGATACCCCACCCCGCGCACCGTCTCGATCGTCCGCGTCCCGAACGGCGCGTCGATCTTCCGCCGCAAATACCCCACATAAACCTCGACCACGTTCTCGTCCCCCTCGTAATGCGCGTCCCACACGTGGCCGAGGATCTCGTTCTTGGTCAACGCCGCGCCCTGCCGGCGCAGCAGAAACTCCAGCAACCCGAACTCGCGCGCGGTCAGCTCGATCCGCGTCTCTCCTCTGTGGACAGTGCGCGCGGCCGGGTCGAGCCGCAGATCTCCCGCGGTCAGCACCGCCGGCCGCGCCGGTGCGCCCCGGCGCAGGAGTGCTCGCAGCCGAGCCAGCAAAACGACGAACGAGAACGGTTTCGACAGGTAATCATCCGCGCCGAGATCGAACGCGTCCGCCTCGTCGTACTCGCCGTCCTTCGCCGTGAGCATCAGCACCGGCGTCCAGTTCTCCGCCGCCCGCAAGCGTTTCAGCACCTCATAGCCGGAAAGCTCGGGAAGCATGATGTCGAGCACCACGGCGTCGTAATCGTGCTCCATCGCCGACCAGAGCCCGTCCCGGCCGGTGTGCGCCACGTTCACCGTGAACCCCTCGGCGACCAGGCCGCGGCGAAGGGTTTCGGCGAACTCCAGCTCGTCCTCCACGATCAGCAACCGCATGCTCAGTCCTCCTCGATCCGGGGCAGGTCAATGCGCGGCAGTTCGATGACGAAATGCGCGCCCGGGTAGGTCGGATCGGCCACGTCGACGTACCGGGCGCGGCCGCCGTGCCGGGCCGCGATACCGGCCACGATCGACAGGCCCAGTCCGGTGCCGCCGCGCCGGCGTGACGCGTCCAGCCGCACAAACCGTTCGAACACTCGCTCCCGGTCCTCCTCGGCGACGCCCGGGCCGTCGTCGCTCACCTCCACCACGACCATCTCATCTCGCACCGAACTCGCAATCCGGATGCGCTCGCGCGCGTGCCCACACGCGTTGTCGACGAGGTTGCGTACGGCGCGTCGCAGCTGCGCCTCACTGCCACGCACCTTCGCCGGTCTCGCGCGCACTTCGATCTCTACAGCCGCTTCGCCGCGTACGCGTTCAGCTTCGGCGCGGACGATGTCGTCTAGATCGACTTCGGTGCGCGCGGGCCGGTCCGTGGCGTCGTCAGTGCGCGCGAGCATCAGAAGGTCGTCGACCAGCTCTCGCAGGCGCGCAGTTTCGCGGGTGATGACCGGCACCAGTTCGTCCGTGGTCTCCGGGTGCTGGTTCGACACGTCGAGCGCGGTGCTGATGGTTGACAGCGGTGAGCGCAGCTCATGGCTCGCGTCGGCGACGAAGCGGCGTTGCGCGGCCTGCGCGGACCCTAGCCGTTCGAGCATCTCGTTCAGCGTGACAGCGAGCCGGTGCACCTCGTCGCCGCCAGGCGGCAGCGGTACGCGCAACGCGAGGTCGCGCGTCGAAATCTCGGCGACAGTGCGCCGCATCCGCTCTACCGGGCGCAGCGCGGATCCGACCGAGCGGTACACCGCGAAGCCAGCGATACCCAGCAGTGGCAGCGAGATCAACCCGAGCAGCAGCGTAAGCCGCGCAGACGCTTCGGTGACCGGCTCGAGCGACCGTGCGGAGATGACGGTGAACGGTCCACCCGGCCCGTTGACGCCCTCCGAGACCAAACGATATTCACTACCGTCCCCGTCTAGGCCGAGCGGCAGCGTTTCGACGGTCTCCTGCCCCGGAGCCGGGCGCGCGGCGGTGATAGCCGGACGGCCGACAATTGCCGGGTCGCTCGCGATCGGCGTGCTTCGCGGCCCGAGTACCTGCGTCACGGCTTCGGTGTCACCAGTGCTCGCGACGTCGCTCGGCGACAGGTCTCGCGCGCCTGCGCGCACGAGTTGGACGGCAACCTGCCGCGCGGTGCTGCGCGCGCTCTCGGTGACGCTTCGGTCGAGCGACTGCTGCAGCAACAGCACCACGACGACGCACGCGGTCGCGATGGCTAGCGCGAGCGCGAGCACGGCAACCCCGGTTGTCCGCATCCGGACGCCTGCGGCAGCGAGAAGTCTCACGCACGCAGCGTAACGAGCTGCGATTGACGTCATCGGGTGCGGCGGGCAGCCAGCCGCTCCGCGCGCAGCGTCTCCACCTCAGCCAGGTCCAACGGCTTCAACGCGTGGCCCAGCACCCACGACAGCAGCAGGTCGGCCAGGTCGGGATTGCGTGCCAGCGCGGGGCCGTGGAGGTAAGTGCCGAGGACGTGGCCGTTGACCGCGCCCTCGCTGCCGTCGCCGTTGCCAGTGCCCCGGACGACGCGCCCCAGAGGCGCGCTGCCCGGACCGAGCACACTCGAGCCCTGATGGTTTTCGAAGCCGGTCAACGGGGTATCGAGCAGATTCGGCTCGACGATCAGCTCCGCCACCGCGCGCTGCTGCGCCGGCTCCGTGACGAGGTCAAGCAGCCCCAGCCCGGCGTGGTCGACGCCGTCGACGCCGCGGAACCGCGTGCCGAGGATCTGCAGGCCCGCGCACACGCCGAACACCGGGCGTCCGGCGTCCGCGGCGGTCCGCAGCCCCGGCGCGTCGCGCAGGAAGTCCGCGGCCAGCACCTGCGCCATGTCCTCCCCGCCGCCGAGCAGGTAGAGGTCCAAAGTGGACGGTACTGCCGAGTCCAGCGAGATCGGCACTACTTCGGCGTCGTAACCACGCCATTGCAAGCGTTTGCAGAGCACCTGCGCGTTGCCGGAATCGCCGTACGTGCCCAGCACCTCCGGCAGCAACAAGCCGATGCCGACGGTCGAATCAGACATCGGGCAACCGGTCCACCAGATCGCGGAAGGCGGTGTAGTTCGCGACGAGTTCGACCCCGCCCGGCGGCAGCGTGTCGATCGCGCTGACCGGGTCCGGGGCCGACCAATGCGGCACCTCGGCGTAGCAAAGCCGCACCGCGAGATCGGCGTACCGCTCGCCGGCGACGACGACCTGGCGGCCGCGCAGCCGTTCGAAATGCACGTCCCAGAGCCACGACAGGTCGCGGCCGTCCGCCTCGTGCGCGTTGACCGCGACGACGACCGGGGTGTCCTCGTCGAGCACGCGCAGCGTTTCGGCCCAGCCGGCCGGGTTCTTGGCCAGCATGAGCCGCACCGAATGCCGGGTGCGGCGAATCGTGCGGTAGCGCCCGCCGATGTCGGTGATCGTGCGGAGCCGGGCCGCGGCGGTGTGCGGCGGCACGCCGACGCAGTGCGCGGCGGCGAGCGCGAGTGCGGCGTTGGCCCGATTGGCCTCGCCGGGCAGCCGCAGGTCGAGGTCCACCTGCCGGCCGCCGGGCGTGTGCACCAGGTCGCCGTCGAGGTTCCAGGTCGGCTCCGGCCGGGCGAAGGCGCACACCGCGCAACGCCATTCGCGGTCGTTGTGGGTGATCGCGCCGCCGCAGCGCGGGCAGGAGACGGAATCGCCCGACCAGCGTCGTCCGGTGCCCACCCACACCGGTCGCGCCGCCGCCGAAGCCGCCGACGCGACCAGGACGTCGTCGCAGTTCGCGACCACGACGGTGCGCGGCAGCTCGGCGAACGCGGCACGGAGGTCGCGCTCCATCATCCGGACCTCGCCGACGCGATCGAGCTGGTCCCGGCTGAGATTCAGCAGCACGAGCGCAGCGGGCTGCACCTGCTCGGCCACCCACGGAACATAGGTTTCGTCCACCTCCAGCACCGCGTACGGCGCGTCCGGGCGGGCGGCGAGCGCGGCCACCAAACCGTCGGGCATGTTCGCGCCGTCGCCGTTGTGCGCGACTTCGGCGAGCGCTTCGAGCGCCCGGGTCAGCATGAGCGACGTGGTGGTCTTGCCGTTGGTGCCGGTGACGATCACGACCGTGCGATCGTGGCCGAGCCTGCGCAGCGCCTTGGGGTCGAGGCGCAGCGTGACGCGGCCGCCGATCACCCCGCCGCGGCCCAGCCGGGCGGTACGGGAAAACCACGCGGTCAGCCGCCCGGCGGCGACCGACGCCCGGGTGCGCAGACGTGTGGACATCACCCAAACCGTGCGGCACGGGCGCTGTGATTTTCCTGAGAGGGTGACTCCAGTCTCCGTTACCGTTTGTAAGCACTCTTACCGATCGGAGGTTGAACCATTCGGCGCAACCTTGACCTCGCCGAATAAGCCAGATCGGTCAAGATCTTCCGTCCATACATCGGAGGTGTTAGCGTCCAACCCCGCTTGATGGCACCACGCACCGGTGACCGGGAACGCAGAGCGACAAGCGGAGGGCGAACGTGGACGCAGCAGCACGCGGGCTGGACCAAAGCGGCACCCTGGAGCGCGGACTGGCGGTGCTCGAACACGTCGGGCAGCACCAGGAGATCTCCACGAACGCGCTCGCCCGGCAACTGGGTTTGTCGCGCAGCGCGGCGTACCGGATCGTCGGCACCTTGAAGCGGCTGGAATACCTGGAGGCGGACACCGTCACCGGACGCGTGCGGCTCGGCACCCGCCTGGTCGAACTGGGCGCCCGCGCGATGGCGGCGACCGACCTGCACCGTTGCGCGCCGCGGTACCTCACCGCGCTGGCCGAACGATCCGGCGAGACGACGTACCTCGCGGTGCCGGACAACGACGCGATGGTCTACGTCGCGACCGAACGCAGCGCCAGCGCGGTCACGCTTTCCTGCCGCCTCGGCACTCGGCGACCGCAGCACGCGACGTCGCTGGGCAAAGCCTGGCTGGCCGCGTTGCCCGAGGCCGACCGGGTGGAACGCGTGCGCCGGATGAAGCTGGACAGCCTCACCCTCAAGACCATCAACGACCCGGTCCGGTTGCTGGACGAGCTGGCGCGCACGCGGCGGCGCGGCTGGGCCGTGGACGACCTGGAGAACGAGCCGGACGTCGGCTGTGTCGCGGCGGCCGTGCGGGACCACTCCGGCCGTCCGATCGCGGCGATCAGCGTCGCCGGGCCAGCGCCGCGGGTGATGCGCCGGGCCGACGAGCTGGGCGCGACAGTCGCCGGGACGGCGGCCGCGTTGTCGATGCGGCTGGGGTACGTCCGAAACCGCTGAGGCATTCACCGGATCGGGTCGATCGACCGGATTCATGGGCCGTGACCAGCGGAAACAGGTTGTCCACAAGCATGTCGACTTGTGGACAACCCTGGGGATGGCAGTGGGCGGACGCGGGAATTGTCGGACCGGTGGCGGACCGTTGCCGGCATGACGAACACTTCCGCACCGCAGGGTGCCCAGCTATCTCGTTCCCGCTTCCAGCTTGCTGCACGACTCGGCCCGCTCCAGAAGCAGCGCGCGCTCCCGCTCGTTGCCGGTCATCTTCGCCGCGCGCTCGAATTCGGCGCGCGCCTCGTCCCGGCGGCCCAGCTTGTACAGAAAGTCGCCGCGCACGCTCGGCAGCAGGTGGTAGTTCTTCAACGCGGGCTCAGCCAGCAACGTGTCCACCAGCTCCAGCCCGGCTTCCGGCCCCTCGGCCATCGAGATCGCGACGGCCCGGTTCAGCTCGATCACCGGAGACGGCGTGAGCTGCGCCAGCCCCGTGTACAGCGCCGCGATCCGGGCCCAGTCGGTGTCTTCCGGCCGCACCGCCACGGCGTGGCAGGCGGCGATCGCGGCCTGCGCGGAATACGGCCCGTACGTGCCGTCCGCCAGCCGTTCGGACCGGGCCAGCGCGGTGAGGCCGCGCTGGATCAGCAGGCGGTCCCAGCGGCTGCGGTCCTGGTCCATCAGCAGCACCGGTTCACCGTTCGGGCCGGTTCGCGCCGCCGAGCGCGACGCTTGGATTTCCATCAGCGCCACCAGGCCGTGCACTTCCGGTTCGGCGGGCATCAGACCGGCCAGCACCCGGCCGAGCCGCAGCGCGTCCTCGCACAGAGCCGGCCGCATCCAGTCGTCGCCGCGGGTGGCGGAGTAGCCCTCGTTGAAGACCAGGTAGATCACTTCGAGCACGGCGGGCACCCGCGCCACGCGCTCGTCGCCGACCGGCGTTTCGAAGGGCACCTTGGCCTCGGCGAGCGTCTTCTTCGCCCGCACGATGCGTTGCGCGACGGTGGATTCCTTCACCAGGAACGCGCGAGCGATCTCATCGGTGCTGAGCCCGCCGAGCATGCGGAGCGTGAGAGCGACCCGCGCCTGGGTGGACAGCACCGGGTGGCACGCGGTGAACACGAGCCGCAGCAGGTCGTCCTCGATCTGCTCGTCGTCGAGCACCGCGTCGAAATCGGGCAGCACGCCCTCGCCGAGCTGTTCGGCTTCCCGGCCGATCTCGTCCAGCTTGCGGCCGAGGGTTTCGTTGCGCCGGAACAGGTCGATGGCCCGCCGCTTCGCGATCGTCGTCAGCCAGGCGCCCGGGTTGCGCGGCACCCCCGTCTCCGGCCACTGTTCGAGCGCGGCGACGAGCGCGTCCTGCGCCAGTTCCTCCGCGAGGCCCACGTCGCGGGTCACCCGCGCGAGACCGGCGATCACCCGCGCCGATTCGATCCGCCAGACGGCCTCTACCGCATTTCGCGTGTCCACCGGCCCATCAGACCGGCCCGGCCCGCCCGAGGCAACCCTCGGGCGGGCGCGGCGTCAGAGCTCACCCGCCATCGGGCGGATCTCGACGGTGCCCGCCCGCCGATCCGGATTGGGCGCCCGCTTCATCAGCTCGACGATCTCGGCGAGCGACTCGCCCTCCAGAATCCACACGCCGGCGACGAGTTCCTTGGTCTCGGCGAACGGGCCGTCGACCACGCTGGGCTCCGCCTCCCCGTCGAACCACAGCAGCCGGGCGCCTTCCGCGCTGGGCGTCAGCCCGGCCGCCCGCACCAGGTGGCCGGATTCGGCGAGTTCCGTGTTGAACCGGCCCATCTGCTCCACCAGCTCCGCGCTCGGCGCGGCTCCCGCTTCGGACTCCTCGCTGGCTTTCACCAGCACCATGAACCGCATCAGTTCTTCGCGGCCTGCTCGCGCAGGTTCTCTTCGGCCTCGCGCAATTCCGGGGTGAGGTTGTCGCCGAAATCGGCCGCCTCGAAGATCCGCCGGATCTCGATCTCGTGGTGCGCGCCGTCGGTGTTGGGCACGCGCTTGATCCACTCCACGGCTTCCTCGAGCGAACGGACCTGGAGAATCCAGAACCCGGCGATCAGCTCCTTGGTCTCGGCGAACGGCCCGTCGACCACGCTGGGCTCGCCGTCCCCGGAGAACTTCACCCGGGCGCCCTCGGAGCTGGGGGCCAGTCCCTCGCCCGCGAGCATCACGCCGGCCCGCACGAGTTCCTCGTTGAACTTGCCCATCTCGGCGAGCAGTTCAGTGCTGGGCAGCTGGCCCGCTTCGCTCTCTTCGCTGGCCTTCATGATCACCATGAATCGCATCTTCGGTTCCCCTTCGTTCTCGGCTTGCCTTCACCTGTGCGTCGAACGGGCCGGGGCCGGATCGACAGGGTGCTCAAACTTTTTTTCCGGTCGCGAAACTAGCAGGTCAGGCGAACTTCGGGGGACAAAACGGGCGTGGGAGAATCGGTGCCCGTGGCAGTACTCCCCGAAGCTCTCCGCGCCGCCCTCGACGACGAACTGGCCCGGTTCCCCGAATCCCGGCTCGCACAGGCCGTGGACCGGCTCAGCAAGCGTTATCGACAAGGTGACTCAGCGACGTCGCCGATCCTTTCTTCCGAGCTGGATGTCGCCGCGTACGCCGGGTACCGGATGCCAGCGACGTACGCGGCGGTCAGCGCGGTGCTGGAAGAGGTGGCTGCCGCCGCGCCCGGGTTCGTTCCGAAGACGCACGTCGACATCGGCGGCGGCACCGGCGCGGCCGTATGGGCAGCGGCCGGCGTATGGCCGTCACTGGAGAAGTGCACTGTCTTGGAGCAAGTGGCGGCCGCGCTGGCGCTGGGCCGCAAGCTTGCGGCGCACGCTGACGAGCCAGCCGTCCGCACCGCGGTCTGGCAGCGCGGACTGGTCGATTCCGCAGCGGCCGCGCCAGAGGCCGATTTGGTCACCCTGTCGTACGTCCTCGGCGAGCTGCCAGAGCGCGGCCGTGCCGAGGTCGTCCAGTGGCTCGCCGCGAAAGCCGGCACTGTCGTGCTCATCGAGCCCGGAACGCCCGCGGGATTCGCGCGGATCCGCGAAGCCCGCGAAGTGCTGCGCGAAATGGGTCGCAGTGTGGTGGCGCCGTGCCCGCACGACGACGCCTGCCCGATCAAGCCGGGAGAAGACTGGTGCCACTTCTCCGCCCGGCTGCCCCGAAGCGGGGTGCACCGGCGGATCAAGTCCGGCACTCTGGGATTCGAGGACGAGAAGTTCTCGTACGTGGCGGCCACGTCGGCACCGGTCGACCGTCCGTCGGCCCGGATCATCCGACATCCGCGCAAGCACAAGGGGTTCGTGCAACTCGACCTGTGCACGGTCGAGGGGCTCGCTCCCGGCACAGTCGTGTCGAAGCGGCACGGCGTCCGCTACCGCGCCGCTCGCGACGCGGAATGGGGAGACGCCTGGAGCGTGGAGTAGCCCGGTTTCTCCGGCTGCGGTGTCTGGACGGCCGCGTCGGCTCCGACTGTCTGGTGTCAGCGGACCCGAACCGGAAAGGACACCCCATGGACTTCCAGGAGCGCTGCGCCGAGATCGTGCGACAGACGGAACTGCTCGCCGCGGCCGTCGAAGGCGCGGACCGGACGGCGCGGGTCGCGGCGTGCCCGGAGTGGAACCTCGGCCAGCTGCTCGATCACGTCAGCACCGGGCACCGGTGGGCGGAGGAAACCGTGCGGACGCGGGCCAGTCATTGGCTGCCGGACGACGCACTCCGGACACCGGTGGACACTCCGCGCCCAGCGTCGTGGCTCGTGGACGGAGCGAGAGCGTTGGTGGCAACGCTGCGCGAAGCGGGTCCGGACGCGGAGGTGTTCACACCGGTGCCGAACGGGCCGCCGCGAGCAGCCTTCTACGCGCGTCGGTTCATGAACGAGACGCTGATCCACCGCGCCGACGCGACGCTGGCCGCAGGCGGGGAATTCACCGTCACGCCGGAAGTCGCGCACGACGCGATGGAGGAATGGCTGGAACTCGGGTCGCTGCCACAACTGCTGGAGTACGTTCCCGAACGCCGCGAACTGCTCGGCCCGGACCGCACGATCCACCTCGCGCCGACCGACCATCCGGCGTCCTGGACGGTCGACCTCACCGGCGACCAGCTGGCCTGGCGTCCGGGCGCACCGGCGAACGCGGCGGTCACCGCGGCCGCGCCGTTGGGCGATCTCCTGCTGATGGTCTACGGCAGGCTGCCGTCGGACATCGCGGACCGCACTGGCGACGCGGTCTATCTGGATCGCTGGCTCGCACTCGTCGGTTTCAGCTGAGCCGGTCAGTCCCAGCGGATCGGGAGGCTTTTGATCCCGTTCTGGAAATTCGAGCGCAGCCGGCGGGGTTCGCCCGCGAGACGCACTTCGCCGAGCTGGTCGAAGACCGCCTCGAACAACGCCCGCATCTGCATCCGCGCGAGGTGCGAGCCAAGGCAGAAATGCGGGCCGTGGCCGAACGTCAGATGTTCGGTCGGCGCCCGGGTCACGTCGAATGCGTCCGGATCGGGAAACACCGTCTCGTCGCGGTTGGCCGAGGAGAACCACACCACGACCTTGTCCCCGGCCTTGATGTCCACATCGGACAGTCGAGTGTCCTGCGTCGCGGTGCGGCGGAAGTGCATCACCGGCGTGTGCCAGCGCAGCATCTCTTCGACCGCGCCGGGAAGCAGGCTTCGGTCGTCGAGCAGCTTGCGGTACTGCTCGGGATGCGCGAGCAAGGCGGCCATCCCACCCGGCAGGCCATTGCGCAGAGTTTCGTTGCCAGCTACGGAAAACAACCAGAAAAGATTCTCGAACTCCGCGATCGACACCCGGCCGCCGTCGTCGTCCACGTACTGCATCAAGTTGCTCATCACGTCGTCGCCGGGGTGTGCGCGTTTGTGCTCGCCAAGGGCGTGCGCGTAGGCGTAAAGATCCGGCATTCCGGCGCGGCTGCGCGGATCCGGCATCTGGCCGTCCGGGCCGGGTTCCGGGCGCACGGCCAGTGCGGCACGGGCGAGGTCGGTGACGTCGTCGGCTTTGACGGTCGCGCTCACCGCGTATTCGGGGTCCTGGAAGCCGATCACGCGGTTGCTCCAGTCGAACATCAGCCTGCGGTCCCGCTCGGGCACGCCGAACACCTCGGCGAGCGTGAGCAAGGGCAGGTCGGCGGCGATGTCCTTGGCGAAATCGCATTCGCCGCGATCGGCCACCGCCGCGACGAGATCCCGTGCCCAGCCGTCGATCCGCTCAGCGATCCGGCCGACCGCGCGCGGGGTGAACGCTTTCGTGAGCAGCCCGCGCAGCCTGCCGTGCTCGGGCGGGTCCATGTTGAGCATCATCCGGCGCACGTAGCGCAGGTCCTCGGCGGTGGCCGGGTCGCGGATCTGCGTGCCGCCGAGCTGCGAGGAAAACACCGCCGGGGTGCGGAGTACCTGCCGTACGTCGGAGTGGCGCAGCACCGCCCAGAAATCGCCGATCCGCGTCACCGGCGTTTCCTGGCGCAGGCGGGCAAGCAGGTCGTAAGGCACACCCGTGACGTAGGTGTCCGGGTCGGCGATGACAGCACTCGACACGATCCGACCCTAGCCCCGAGACCGCCGCCTGCGGAAAGATCCGTCCGGTGGAAAAGCTGAAGCTGCGCGTCACCGGAGAAGGCGAACCGCCGGTCCTGCTGCTGCACGGGCTCGGCGCCACCGGCGCGGTCTGGGACGGCCTCACCGGCCTGCTCGACCAGCGGCTGCTCGTGCCGGACCTGCCCGGCCACGGTGGCTCGCCTCGGCTGTCCGGGTACACGTTCGAGGCGCTCGCGGCGGCGGTTGCCGAGTCACTGGACGAGCCGGGCCCGGTCGCCGTCCTCGGCCATTCGCTCGGCGGTGTCGTCGCGCTGGAGCTGGCGAGCGGCCGTTACGGGCTCGATGTCCGCAGCGTGCTGGCAGTGGGCATCAAAGTGGAGTGGAGCGAAGACGAGCTGGCCCGGGCCGCCGCGATGGCTGCCCGGCCACCACGGTTTTTCGACAGCCGAGAGGAGGCGGAAACCGCCTATCTGAAGATCGCCGGGCTGACCGGTCTGGCTCCGGCCGACCCCGACGGCGTCACCGAAACAGCGGACGGCTGGCGGCTGGCCCTGGACCCGCCCGCCTTCGGTGTCGGCCGCCCGGAGATGCCGAGCCTGCTGGCGGCCGCGCGCTGCCCTGTGGTGCTCGCCACCGGCGAGAACGATCCGATGTGCCGTCCCGAGCAGTTGCGTGCCCTCGTTCCCGAGGCAGTGGTGCTGTCCGGGCTTGGGCACAACGCACACGTGGAGGATCCAGCCGCGGTGGCGGCGTTGCTCACCCCGCGAGGCGACTGAGCAGGCGCTTAGACTGGCCGGGTGACGACGATCGATCCGACCCGGACCGGGCTAGACCAGCTGTTGAAGCTCGAACCGCTCGAGCTGAACCTGTTCCGCGGCTGGTGCCACCAGGGTTCGCCGCAGCGGGCGTTCGGCGGTCAGGTCGCGGCGCAGGCGCTCACCGCGGCGGGCGCGACCGTGCCCGCCGCACGGCATGTGCACTCGCTGCACGGCTATTTCATCCGCGGCGGCCGCACCGACATGCCGATCATCTACGAGGTCGAGCGCACCCGCGACGGCGGTTCGTTCACCACGCGCCGGGTCGTCGCGATCCAGAACGGCGAGAGCATTTTCAGCCTGTCCGCGTCGTTCCAGACCGAGGCGGACAGCAGCGCGCACCAGGCGCGGATGCCGGAGGTTCCCGCCCCGGACGAGGCGGGCGTCGTCGAGCAGGATCGCTCGCCGATCGTGCTGTCCGCCATCGAAGTCCGCTTCGTCAGCCACCCGGAAACCGGCCTGCCCGACACCGGCCGCGGCCCGCGGCAGCGGATCTGGGTGCGAGCGAAGGACGCGCTGCCGGACGCCCCGCTGGCGCACGTCTGCGCGCTCACCTACATCTCCGACATCCGCCTGGCGGGCACCGCTCTGCTGCCGCACCGCGACGACCCGGGCGAACCGCAGCTGACGTCGCTGGACCACGCAGTGTGGTTCCACCGCCCGTTCCGCGCGGACGAATGGCTGCTGTTCGACATGGAAAGCCCGAGCTACGCGAACACCCGAGGCCTGACCCACGGCGAATTCTTCACCACCGACGGACGGCTCGTCGCCTCGGTGACGCAGGAGGTGCTGCTCCGCAGGCGCTGAACGAGTCCGATGTAGACAGTTCAGCCAAGCCGGACGCGCACCGGCCCCGCCGGTTCCGCGGCGGTCTCGGCAACCGGCTCGCGCAGCACCTTCGACAACTGCCACGCTTCCAGCCCCGCGAGGACGGTGTTGGCGACCACGAGCGCCAAGTACAACCCGGCCTGCACCGAAAGCTGGAACGGATGCAGGTCGGAAGCGCTGGTCAGCAAAGAAATATGGCACGCGACCACGACCGCCATCGAAGCCGCGGACAATCCGCCGAGCACGATGAGCACTACTCGCAGCACCCGGGTGCGCCGCCAGTTCAGGTAGCCGGTCTGGACCAGATCCGGCGTGCTGACCATGACGAGCCCGCAGCCGTAACCGGAAAAACCGCCGACCACGCCGCCGCCGGCGACCAGCGCGGTCGTCAGGTGATCCGAAACCGGGACCCGGTAGGCGGCGAGGATCGCGGCCACGCAGACCAGCAGTCCCAGCGGCAGGTGCGGCCAGCCGTACCAGGGAAGCCGCCGCTCCATGCGGAGAATCGTCGGCAGGTCGATGTCGCGGTACGCCTCGGGGTCGCGCAAAGCCATTCGCACCGTTCCTCTCGTCCCGGAAACCCCCGGTGTGTGCGCGGTGACCGGCGAAGCCTAGGCCAGGCCGACGGGCCGTGCAAAACCCACCCGATCCCGCCGACCGGCGGGATCGGATCACCGAACCCTTACCCGCGCATCCCTCTCCCGAAACCGCCCGGACCGGAAGACCTCGTGACCCACGCCACCCACTAGTGGACTCATATCCTCCCGACCAGCGACAACTACCCCCGAACGCGTATTCATTCCTTGCACTTCCTCCTGGCTCGTCCCGCGATGTCCGGTAGAGCGATTTTCTGTCGGTGGGGCCAGTTAGGCTGCACGCATGAACACCGACGAACCCACCGTCGCCGCCGAAGATCTCGCCAAGGGCCAGTGGTTCTGGCACGAACCCGCTCCCGGCCTGCGTTCCTGGCCGCTGCAGGTGGCCACGGCCGAGATCCTGGAAGACGCCGTCCGCATCATCACCACCGACGAGGTCCGCGAACTGGTCTCGTACGCCCGCGACCGCCGGGTCCGCCTGGCTGTCGCTTCCTGAACAACAACCACTACTGGGGAAATCTGGGGGATCGGGCTGGCCGCACCTCGCGAGCAGCCCGTCCATTATGGACACCGCATCCGGCGCTCTCTTGGCTCCGGCACTGAACTTCCACGTTTCCAGCGCCGTTCACACCGCACAACGACGGTCGCCGCGAGCTGCACGCGCTCGCAACGTAATTTCCACCGTGCGTAATCGTCGTACCCGACTTACGCTCCGCACCTCGGTCACGACCCCGCGATAAGCACCAAGCGCGCGGGAATCCGTTGACTCGCAAGCCTGTCCGGCTCAGCGGGAAAGAACCCCTTGGAGCAGAACGTCCAGGAGATGCCGAGCGCGGGAATCCCACTCGTCCTCGTCCAGGCGAGTCAGGTAGCCCGACAGAATGAAGAGGTCACGAGCATCGACGTCCGGGCGGATGGCTGCCTCAGCCTTTCCGGCGTCGAGCAGAAGGGTGATCGCATCCCCGAGCGGACCGTGGCTTTCTTCGGACAGTCCTTTCCACACCGCGGTTTCCAATGCCGCGAAGACACCGCGCTTGACCCGTGCGTATTCGGCGATCCGATCGAACCAGCGGGACAGCGCCTCGACCGGACCGTGTGCCTCCAACAGCTCCGGAGCCAGCGCGACCAGTTCCTCCACCTCCTGCCGGTACACCTCGGCTAGCAGGTCCTCGCGCGTGGGAAAGTGCCGATACAGCGTCCCCTGCCCCACACCCGCCGACTTGGCCACCGCGTTGAGCCGCAACTCTCCCGAAGCGGCAATCGCCGCACGGGCGATCTCAACGATCCGCTCCCGGTTCTCCCGGGCGTCAGCCCGCTGAGCCGCGTTCATCGCCGACGACCGGCACCAGTGGAAACGCACATACCGCAACGGTATCGCGGACCCAGGGAGTGCTGCATAATCTGGCGTTCCCGGCACGCCCGAGCACCAGCCGAGCAAGGAACGGCAGCGGTCCCGGCAACGCCCACGCTGCGCTCCCGGACAAACCGCCGCGCTGGTGATCCCAGCCAAACCGCCACCACGTTGGTGATCCCGGACGGACCGCCGAACTGATGCTCCAGGTCCGACCGCCATACCGACGTGACCGACCAAAGCACCACACCGGCTATCCCGCGAGAGCACCACCTTGGCGACCCCGCCAGACGCCCATACCGACGCGACCGACCAGAACACCGCACCGGCAGCCCGCCCAAACCAACGCACCGGCAGCCCGCCAGAGCACCACACTGCCGACCGCACCAGACACCCACACCGACGTCACCGACCAGAACACCGCACCGGCAACCCACCAAACCACCACACTGGCAATCCCGGCCAGAGCACCACACCGCCGACCCCACCGGACACCCATCCCGACATCACCGACCAGAACACTGCACCGGCAACCCGCCAGGCCACCCTGCGCTCCCAGCCAGACCGCCGCACCGACATTCCCGACCGGACCGCTCCGAACAGGACGGAATGACCACCGCGAGCCCACCACTAATGCCGATGATCACCACATCAGCAGCCGTGCACGCTCCGCGTGCGAGAAGCCGGGCGAGCGACGCAACAGGGCGTTGTCCAACAACCCAACCCACCCATTGATAACCACCACCTCCGCGTTGAAACACACCACGCATAACTCGCCGTTTCGATTGACAACCCTTCCGGACCGAGCAGAGGCTGGTTACAAGCTGCCGTCGTCCGGATCGGTCCGGTTATCCTGTCAACGACAGGCGAAAACCGCACCGAAAGGCCAGACCCGGCACGAGCCGCTACCTGTCACTACTTCTCTGGTGAGGAAAACGATGTCTCTCGAGCACGCCGCACCCTCCGCCCCGGCCGCCGGCAGCCAGGACCGGCGGATCGCCGCGCTGGAAGAGACCGTCGCGGGGCTGGTTCGGCGGGTCGGAGTGCTGGAGGCCGAGGCGGAGATCCGCCGGGTGCAGGCTCGCTACATGTTCCTCTGCGACACGCCCTGCCCCGAGTTCGGCGTCGGCGACGACGACGCGCGGATCGACCGCATCATGGAGCTCTACACCGAGGACGCGGTGTGGGAGGGCGTCGGCGAGTACTACGACGGGCAGTTCGGGCGAGCCGAGGGCGCGAAAGCGATCCGAGCGCATTTTCAGCGGTTCTGGGGCGAGAAAAAGGATCCCGAACTTCTGCTGAACGCACATTACCTCACCTCCGAACAAATCCACGTGGACGGCGACGAGGCCACCGGGCAATGGATCCACATGCAACCGTGGCTGTTCTCCGACGGTAAAGCGCTTCTTCGGTCCAGCCGGTTGAACAACGCGTTCCGCCGCGTCGGCGACACCTGGCGGATCACGCGCACCCGCACCGAAAACGTCTTCATCGCCCCGTTGCCGGAAGGCTGGGCCAGCGACTATCCCTCGGCGTCGGTGCTGATGAAGCCATGAGCGACGACCCGGTCGTGCACGTGGTGGACGACGACGAGGATCTCCGGCAGTCCCTGGTGTTCCTGCTGGAGAGCGTCGGCGTGCAGGCGTTGACGTATCCGGACGCCCAGACGTTCCTCGACGAGTTCGATCCGGCCGAGCCCTCGGTGGTGATCGTCGACGTGCGCATGCCCGCGATCAGCGGCTTTCAGCTGCAGGAAAAGCTCGCGGAAATCGACTGCCCGGCCCCGCTGATCTTCTGTTCCGCGCACGGCGACATTCCGATGTCGGTCCGGGCACTCACCGCGGGGGCGGTCGATTTCCTGGAAAAGCCTTATCAGGCCCAGCGCATGGTCGAAGTCGTTCAGACGCAGCTGATCGAGGCCCGCCGCCGGTTCTCCGAGCACGCGGAGCGGCAGGCGGTGCGGGCGCGGCTCGACACCCTGACCCAGCGCGAGCGTGAGGTGCTGCGGCTGGTGGTCGACGGGATGCCCAGCCAGGCGATCGCGCACCGGCTGGGCACCAGCGTCAAAACCGTCGACGTGCATCGGGCGCGGATCAAGGCGAAGACGTCGGCGGACAGCCTGGGGACGCTGGTCCGCGACATCCTCACCCATCGCGTCACCGTCTGAGCGCGGCCTCCACCCAGCGGCCCGTGCCCAGCAGCGCGGACTCCCCCGAAGCACTGCCGACCAGCTGCAACCCCAGCGGCAAGCCAGCCTCGTCGCGCAGGCCCGGCACGGCGACGACCGGCAGGCCCAGCGCCTGCCACGGACGGCTGAGCACCGGATCCCCGGTCGCGGACAGACCTGCCGGAGCCGAACCGAGCGCGGCGGGGGCGAGCACGGCGTCGTAACCGGCGGTGATCTCGGCGAGTCGCGAAGCACCGGAAGCGACGACGTCCAGCGCGGCCTCGTACTCCGCGCGCGGCATCTCCGCGCCGGTACGCAGCAGTTGCGCCAGCGGGGCGCTGAGCCGGTCCGCGGAAGCAAGCTCGACGGAACGTTCCCGCGCCGCCTCGTAGGCCATCACCACGGGGTGTGCGGCGGTCAAAGCGGGGACGAGAGCGGGGTCTGGGAATTCGTCGACTACGGCACCGGCGGCTCGCAGCTGAGAAACCGCAGTACCGACAGCGTTCTCCATAGCTGGGCTGACGTCGGCTGAGGACCACACCAGCAGGCGCGGCGCGGAAGAGGCAGCGACCTCCGGTTCCCCCGACAGCGCTGACCAGGCCAAGGCCAGATCGGAAACCGTCGCGGTGAACATGCCGTGGCTGTCCAGGCTTGGGCTCAGGCCGGTGACGCCGTCGACCGGGAACCGGCCCCGGCTCATGACCAGCGAAGCGACTCCGCAGAACGCGGCTGGTCGCGTGACCGAGCCAGCAGTCTGCGACCCGAGCGCCAGCGGGACGTGGCCAGCGGCAACGGCGGCGGCGGAACCGCTGGAGGAACCACCGGGTGTGTGGCCAGGCGCGGCGGGGTTATCCGTGGGTCCGGGCGCGAAGAAGGCGAATTCCGTGGTGACCGTTTTGCCGATCGGCACCGCTCCGGCCCGACGCCATTCGCGGACGATCGAAGCGTCCACAGTGGCCGGTGGAGCATCCGCGCGCAGGACGGAACCGCAGCGGGTCGGAAGCCCGGCCAAGTCGATGATGTCCTTGACGCCCAACGGAACTCCGCCCAGCGGTCCCGTCGAGACAGGCAGGTAAGCCGAGGAAACCCAGGCGTCGTAAGAAGCCGCCGCGATGCGTGAGCGAGCCTCCGCGATGGCGGCTTCGGGAGTCGTCCGGCCAGCGGCCAGATCATCGACCAGGGCGCGCAGCGACCACCGGCCGGTCACGGCTGGGTCCAGGCGGCGTCGGCGGTCCAGTAGTCCATGCCGCTCGAGCTGACCGCGTGCCGCCATTCGGACGTCCGGCGCAGCAGCGGTTCGACGCGCGCGGTGGCCTCGTCGGCGGCGTCCGGACCGTCGGCGGCGACCTGCCAGTGCACCCAGTCCAGTTCGCGGCCCTGTTCGTCGTGCACGAAGAGGTCGACGTGCCGCCAGCCGTAGCCGTGCGTGTCGTTGTAGCAGGTCAGGGTCATCCGTTCCACGGGTTCTCCTCGATCAGGCGCTCAGCGCGGCAAGCCGGTGGAAGCGGCGCTGGAAATACACCAAAGCACCGCTGTCCGGCGCGGTCAGCACCTTTTCGATCTCTACGAACAGCACCGAATGCGACCCATGCTCCTGCTCGGCGGCGATCCGGCCGACCAGCGAGGCCGCCGCGCCGCGCAGGACCGGGGCGTCCTCGCTGTCGAGGTCCCAGCAGTCCTGGTCGAAGCGTTCGGCGGTCGGGACCTTCGTCGCGCCGGCGAAGTGCATGGCCAGGTCCTCCTGCCCGGGGCCGAGGACATTGACGCAGACCCGGCCGTTGCCGACCAGGATCGCGTGCGACCGGCTCGACCGGTTGACGCACACGAGCACGGTCGGCGGGCTGTCGGTGACCGAGCAGGCGGCGCTCACCGTCATCCCGGCGAGGCCGTGCGGGCCTGCGGTGGTCACGACGTTGACGGCCGCGGAGAGGTTGGCCATCGCGGTGCGGAATTCGCGCTGGGTCCGGGTCAGCTCGGACACGGTGCCTCCTAGGACTGGGGCCGGGACTGAGCCGACCGTACAAAGCCGCACCGGTCGCGGGATATCGAGAACTTCCCCGGCGTAGCTGAAGAATTCCTAACCCGGGCCGGTCGCGGGCAGTGCGAAGCCGAACCGCGAACCGCCTCCGGCGCGGTGTTCGGCCCAGATCGTCCCGTGCTGGCGGGTGATGATGCGGTGGCTCAGCGCCAGCCCGATGCCGCTGCCGCGCTCCTTCGCGGTGAACGACTCGTCGAACGGGTTGCGCGGGAAGCCGCGGCCGCGGTCGTCCACGGTGACCACACCGGTGCCGCCGTCGCGACGTGTGGTGAGCACGAGCTTGCGCCGCTGCTGCGGGCACTGGGCCATTTCCTCGATCGCGTTGAAGCACAGGTTGAGCACGACCTGGCCGGTCAGCACGCGTTCGCAGTGCACGGGCACCGCCTCGGCGGATCGGTCGAACCGCACCTCGATCGCGGCCGGTTCGGCGCGCAACCGCACGAAATACAGGCATTCCTCGACGATCTCGTTGAGGTCGGCCACCTGCTCCACGTGCTCCAGATGCCCGACGAACGCCCGCACCGACGACACGATCTGGCTCGCCCGTTCGATCTGCCGGACCGCGCTGTCGATGCCGTACACGACCGGCGCGGCGTCGAGCGTCCGCGACCGGACTCCGGCCAGGAAGTTGCCCGCGGCGGCGAGCGGCTGACTCAGCTCGTGCGCGATCGCCATCGCCATGTCGCCCATCGCGGTGTAGCGCGCCAGGTAGTTCTCCCGGTGCAGCTCACGCTCGCGCCGGACCTCGCCGCGGACGCGTTCGGACACGTCGTAGAGCAGCAGCAGAAACGCGTCTCCACCAGGCTCTTGAAGTCGTTCGACGCTGCCCTCCAGCCATACGCGACCCTCGATTTCCAGCCGCACCTGCGTGGCTGGCACGGCGCGTTCGCGGACCTCGTCCCAGGTGGCCGGACGGTCGTCGAGGCGCAGACCGGCGTAGTCGGTCAGGCGGCCGAGCGGTTCGTCCGGTGTCGCGCCGAACAACGCGACCGCGGAGTCCGTGGCGAACCGCAGCTCACCCGAGCTGTCGAGCATCAACGCGATCGCCGACGTCTGCCGGGCCAGCGCGTCCACCCAAGACGTGGTCAACCGCAGCTCACGCTCGATTTCCTGCTCGCGTTCGATGTCGCGGAACTGCACCATCACCGCCGGGCCTTGTTCCAGCTCGACCCGCGTGGCCACCGCGTCCGTCGGAATCACCCGGCCGGATTTCGTGCGGTAGTGCCATTCGATCCGGCTGACGCCCTTGTCGACGGCTTCCTGCAGCCACGCCCGGCCGATCACCCGGTCGTATTGCTGCGCGGAGCTGCTCATGTGGTTCGCCTTCAACGGCCGCAACTCCGTGACGCTCCATTCGAGCATCTCGCAGGCAGCCGGGTTGGCCCACAGGATGTTCTTCGTCGCGCCGTCGTGCACGAGCACGCACGTGCGGCTGGCGTTGAGCATCGCGACGAAATCGTGCGTCGTCAGCTCGGGCGCGCGCGGGTCCGCTTCCATCGGCTCAGCGTAAAGCCCCTGGCTGGCGGCTCGCACTGAAGAAATCCCCTACGCCCGCTCAGGCACTACCAATTCCCGCGCGGCGGAGTCCTTCGTACCGTCGGGACCGACCGCACCGGCATTGTGAGGAGCAGCGATGAGCGAAGTCACCCTGGAGGAGGTGCTCGCCGAGCTCGCCCAGCGCAAGGACGAGTTCCAGCAGCAGCGCTACGTTCCGCGGGACTTCATCGACCGGCTCAAACAGCTCGGCGTCTACCGGGCCAGCACGCCGGCGAAGTTCGGCGGCAACCCGCTGCCGCCCGCGGAATTCCTCCGCCTGATCGAGCGAATTTCCACAGTGGACGGTTCGACCGGCTGGGTCGCCAGCTTCGGCTCGTCGTTGATCTACCTCGCCGCGCTTCCGCTGGATACGCAAGCCGAGCTGTACAAGGACGGCCCGGACGTCGCGTTCGCTGGCGGGCTCTTCCCGGTCCAGCCCGCCCCGGCGACCGAGAACGGCTTCCGCGTAGAGGGTCGCTGGAAGTTCGCCAGCGGCTGCATGGGCGCGGACATCCTCGGCGTCGGCATCCCCGGCGACGAATCGACCGGCGGCAAACCGCGTACCGCGCTGCTGCGGCCCGAGCAGGTCGAAATCGTTCAGGAATGGGACGTCGTCGGCATGCGCGGCACCGGTTCGTTCGACTTGGTCGTGCGTGGCGTCGAGGTCCCGCGCGAGTGGACGTTCATCCGCGGCGGAGCACCCACGGTGGACGAGCCGCTCTACCGCTACCCCACGATCGCTTACGCCGCACAGGTTCTCGCCATCGTCGGCGCGGGCGTCGCGCGTGCCGCGCTTGACCACGCCCGCGAGGTCGGCGCTGGCTACACCGGCGTCACCGGTGCACCGAAGCTCGCCGACCGCGGCTACTACCGCACCGGATACGCCGACGCCGAGGCCGCGCTGCGGTCCGCCCGCGCCTGGTTCTACGAGGTCAGTCACGAGGTCTGGGACACCGTCGTTTCCGGCGACGAGGCTTCCGACGAGCAGAACGCCCAGCTGCGGCTTTCGGCCGCGCACCTGGCGAAGACGGCGTCCGAGGTGGTCTCGAAGCTCGTCGAGATCTCCGGCACCGCGCCGATCTACTCGACGCATCCGCTGCGTGGACTTCAAGGCGACGCACTGGTACCCAAGCAGCATGCGTTCCTGGGCCCGGCCATCCACGACGCCGCCGGTGCGGTTCTGATGGGACAACCGCCGACCAGCCCCGGATTCCGCTGACCAGCCACCACCACGACGAGGAGTCTCCGACTGTGAGCACGCAGCCCCTGCGGGTGCTTTTCTGCATCGGCATCAACCAGAACTTCTTCGACCTGCCCGCCGACGGCATCACCATCGGCGATGTCTGGCAGTCCTTCGTGTCCATGATGGATCAGCTGAAAGCGTTGCCCGGCATCACTTTCATCGGTGACATCGACGACGACTCGCACATGGTCGGCCCGTCTGACGGCTGGCCGTGGACCTGCTACATCCTCGCCGACGCCGACAGCCAGGAAACCGTCAAGGCCGGATGCAACCTGCTGCGCACGACGGAGGTCGGCAGCAATGGCGTCAAACTGTGGCGCTTCGCCAAGATCGAAGCCCGGATCGGCCGTCCGCTGACCGTCCGCGAAGACGTCGAACTGCCCGACTGAACCGGAGACCTCATGACTGAGACAGTGCCCGCCGATTTCGCCGAGAGCGACCGCGTCGCCGCCCGGCTGTACACCGACCCGGACATCTTCGAACGCGAAATGACGCAGATTTTCGAGCGTTCGTGGGTATGGGTCGCGCATGAAAGCGAATTGGCCCAGCCGGGGAACTTCAAATCCACGTACGTCGGCCGTCAGCCGGTCATCGTGACGCGGGACCGCAAGGGCACGCTGCACACGATGCTCAACCGCTGCCGGCACCGCGGCGCGAGCCTGTGCGAGAAGCCGAGCGGCAAGGCCAACGGCTTCACCTGCCCGTATCACGCCTGGAGCTACGGCCTCGACGGCAAGCTGCGCGGCATCCCCTACCCGGACGGCTACGAAGGCGTCTTGGAAAAGGGTGAGCTGTCACTGAAGAAGCTCCGCACCGAATCGTACGGCGGCATGGTTTTCGCGACCTTCGCCGAGGACGGCGAGTCCCTTGAGGAATTCCTCGGCGACGCGAAACTGTGGATCGACCGCTTCATGAAACAGGGCGGCGGTTATCCGATCAAGGTGCTGGGCAAACACCAGTTCAAATTCCGCGGCAACTGGAAAATCCAGCTGGAGAACACTACCGACGGCTACCACTTCCCGATCGTGCACCGGTCGTGGATGGCTTCGGTGGACGCGGAAACCGCCGACATGATGTCGTTCATGACCGACCCGTCGGCGATCACGCACGCGCTCGGCAATGGCCACAGCGTCATGCAGATGGTGCCGGAACACTCCGACCTGGACGTCGACGACGGCAGCGAACCGCTGCAGGCCCGCTTCGACCACGTCGTGGCAGAGCTGTCGAAGACGCTGGACGAGGCGCAGGTGCGCAAGGTGGTCCGGGCCATGCACGGCACCGGGTTCAACCTCAACCTGTTCCCGAACGTTTCGATGTCCGCGGCGTTTTTCCGCGTGCTGCGGCCGATTTCGGTCGACGAAACGCTGATCGAGCACGTCGCGATCGGCCCGGACGGACCGCCGGAGCTGGACGTGGTCAACCGCGAACGGCTGCGCATCCACGAACACTTCCAGGGCCCGTTCGGATTCGGCACGCCGGACGACGCCGAGGGCTGGGACCGCGTGCAGCGCGGTGCGCACGGGGGCCCGGACCTGCCGATCCTGGTCAACCGCGGCCTGGCGCGTGAAAAGGCGAGCCCCGAGGGCTGGCCGACCTCGCACGTCACCGACGAAACCGGCATGCGCGCCGCGTACGCCCAGTGGAAGGAGATGATGGGCGATGACTGAAACCATCCCCACCACCGACCCCCGGGTCGCGCGGGCCGTCGACCTCGTCAACCGCGAGGCGGAGCTGCTGGACCGCACCGAATACCACGAGTGGGAAAAGCTGTTCACCGACGACGGGATTTACGTCATCCCGATCGACCGGGAAACCGACGATTTCGCCGGCTCGCTGAACATGGTCTACGACGACGCTCGGATGCGGCAGATGCGCGTCGCGCGAATGACCGAGGGTTACGCGCTCGCCGCCGTCGATTCCGCCCGCACGGTGCGGACGGTGTCGCGTTTCGTGCCGGAAACCGTTTCCGATGAAGAAGTCGTGCTGCGTTCGGCACAGATCTTGGTCGCCTACAAGCGTGGCAACCACGACCTGTGGGCGGCGGATCTGGTGCACCGCATCCGGTTCTCCCCGGACGGCCCCGAAGGCGACCGGATCGTGTTGAAGGTCGTCCGGCTGGTCAACAGCGACGACGCCGTTCCGGCCGCGGGATTCCTGCTGTGAGCGCGCCAGCGGAACCGCACGTCGCCGTGGTCACCGGCGGCGCGAACGGGCTCGGGGAAGCGATCGTGCGGCAGTTGCACGCCGAGGGTTATCGCGTCGCGATCGCGGACGTCGACGGCGAAGCAGCCGAAAAGCTTGCGGCGGAACTCCGCAGCTGCCGTGGATACGCGGTCGATGTGCGGGACCGGGCGGCTCTCGCGCAGCTGAAAGACGACGTCGTCCGCGACTTCGGCAGCGTCCAGGTGCTGGTCAACAACGCGGCCCGCACGCAGGCGCGGCCGCTGATGGAGATCACGCCGGAAGACCTCGACGAAGTCCTCGCGGTCAATTTCACCGGCACGTTCACCGCTTGCCAGATTTTCGGTGCGTACTTCGCGGAGCAGGGTTACGGCCGGATCGTCAACATGGCGTCGCTGGCCGGCCAGAACGGCGGTACGGCGACCGGCGGGCATTACGCGTCGTCCAAGGGCGCGATCATGTCCGCGACGAAGGTGTTCGCACGGGAACTCGCGCCGCGCGGGGTCACCGTGAACTCCGTGTCGCCTGGGCCGCTGGACAGCCCGATGGTGCGGTCGATCGTCGGCGAGGACAACCTCGAAGGCTTCACGAAGAACATCCCCGTCGGACGCCTTGGCGACCCGGCGTTCATCGCGCGGATGGTGTCGCTGCTCGCTTCACCCGGCGCGGCCTCGGTCACCGGGGCCTGCTGGGACGCAAACGGCGGCCTTTACCTGCGCTGAGCCGCCTGAAACGGAGAGCCGATGCCGAACACCGTGGTCCGCGTGGCCGAGGTCGTCGAGGAAGCGCCCGGGATCCGGGCGCTTCGCCTCGTGCGCGCCGACGGCCTGCCGTTCGACCCGCTTCCCGCCGGTGCGCACATCGACGTCACCGGTCCGACCGGGATCCTGCGCCAGTATTCGCTGTGCGGGCGGCCGGACGACACGTCGTCGCTGCTGATCGCGGTCAAACGGGAGCCGGATTCGCGCGGCGGTTCCGCGGCGTTGCATACCGTCGCGGAAAACGACAAGCTCGAGATCGGTGAATCCCGAAACCTGCTTTCGCTGGCTCCGGACGCCCAGCGGCACGTACTGATCGCGGGCGGCATCGGCATCACTCCGTTGTTGAGCCTGGCTTATCAGCTGCACGCCGACGGCGCGGAATTCGAACTGCACTACTTCGCCCGCAGCCGGGAATCGGCGGCTTTCGTTTCACTGCTGGAAGAACAGGCTGAATTCCGGGACCGAGTGCTGCTGTATTTCGGCGTGCCGCGCGACGAACAACCTGCGGTACTGGCGGAAGTCGCGACGGGGCTCGACTCCTCCGGGCACGTCTACACCTGCGGTCCGGAAGGGTTCATGGAGCAGGTCACCAGCGTGTTCGCGCCGGTGGTCGGCGAAACGCGGGTGCACGTCGAACATTTCAGCGCGGCCGAGGTCGACACGAGCGGCGACCAGCCGTTCACCGTCGAACTCGACACTGGCGAGGTGTTCGAGATCCCGGCCGAAAAGTCGATCCTGTCGGTGCTGACCGAAAACGGGATCGAGGTGTTCAAATCCTGCGAGGAAGGCATCTGCGGTTCGTGCGTTTCCGGGGTGCTGGAAGGCACTCCGGAGCACCGGGACCAGTGCCTTTCGGCCAGCGACAAGGCGGCGGGCGACCAGATGGCGCTGTGCGTGTCGCGCGCCCGCTCGGAAAAACTGGTGATCGAACTGTACTGACGCGGCGGCCGGGATCTCACGATTCCGGCCGTCTCGTCTCTTCATTGATAGATTTTATTTATTAATCCACCGCAAACCGGACTTTGCCTCCTTCGTCACGTTTTCCCTAAGCTGTGTCCACCGTTTCCCCACCACCGGACACTCCGCGCATTCCGCGCGAGACGACGAAAGGCCTGCCATGGCCAAGCGCGACGAAGCGCACTCTCCCGGCGTGCTGCGGCTCGGATTCGCCGCCGGCGTCGGAACTTCCCTGGAAATGTACGATTTCTCAATTTACGGCACCGCGGCGGCACTCGTATTCGGGTCAGTGTTCTTCAAAACCGGGAATGCCTGGTTCGGCACCTTCATGAGCCTCGCGACCTTCGCCATCGGTTTCGTCATGGCACCGCTCGGAGCGGCGCTGTTCGGCTGGCTCGGTGACCGTCGCGGCCGCCGCACCGCGCTGTACGCGGCCTTCCTGCTGATGGGTTTCGCGACGCTGGGCATGGGCGTTCTCCCGCCGTACGCGGTGATCGGCATCGCCGCGCCGCTGCTGCTGGTCGGACTGCGCTTGCTGCACGGCGCCGCCCGCGGCGGGGAAAGTGCCGGCGCGGCGGTGTTCGCCGTTGAACACGCCCCGGAAAAACGGCGCGGCCTTTACGGTTCTTTCGTCGCACTCGGCTCGCCGATCGGCGTCGTGCTGGCGAACCTGGCTTTCGCGCTGGTTCTCCTGCTGCCCAACAACGACGTCATGAGCTGGGGCTGGCGTCTCCCGTTCCTGGCCGGCGGCGTCGTGCTGGCCATCGGGATCTGGATCCGCCGCGGCGTTTCGGAAAGCCCGGAATTCGAGAAAATGGCCGCCGCCAAAACGCGTGCGAAAAAGCCGCTCGCCGACGTCCTCCGCTCGAACTGGCGACGGCTGCTGCTGATCGCGGGTGCGAACCTCGGTCTCACCGCCTGCACCTTCGCACTGGTCACGTTCATGCTGTCGTACGCGACTGCCGCCGCACCGGAAGGCCTCGGCCTCCCGCGCGCCCCGATCGTCACCATTTCGACGATCACCCTGCTGTGTCACGCCGCCGCGAACGTCGGAGCCGCCTGGCTGTCCGACCGGATCGGCCGCAAACCGGTGATGCTGACCGGCTCGGTGCTGTCGATCATCGCCGCGCTCGTGATGTTCCCGATCGCCTCGGCAGGCACCATCAGTTCGGTGTTCCTCGCACTGCTGCTGGGTTTCACCGCCACCGGAATCCTCTTTGGACCGATGTACACCTGGTTCGCCGAACTGTTCCCGCGCGAGCAGCGCCAGTCCGGCCTCGGCGTGGGCTACCACGTCGGCGCGGTGCTGGGCGGCGGATTGTCGCCGATGATCGCCAACCGGATCGTGGCCGCGACCGGCGACGCCCTCGCGGTCGGCTACTACCTGGCCGCGCTGCTCGTGCTGAGCCTGGTCTGTCTGCTGATCCTCCCGGAAACCGCCCCCGCGCGACGCGCCGCGAAACCGGCCCCAGAACTGGTCAGCTGACTCGGCTGCACCCCAGTCTCCCCGGTGGGCGAGACTGGGGTGTTATGCGTGAGCTCGACGAAGTCCTGGACGCGGTCGGTCCCCGTTTGCGGACCCTGCGCACCCGGCGCGGCATCACCCTGGCCGATCTGTCGGCGGAGACCGGCATCTCGGAAAGCACCCTGTCCCGCCTGGAAAACGGCCAGCGCCGAGCGAACCTGGAACTGCTGCTGCCGCTCTCGCGCGCCTACGACGTGCCGATCGACGACCTGGTGGGCGCACCCCGCGCCGGCGACCCGCGCGTGCACCTGCGCCCGATCCACCAGCACGGAATGACCTACGTGCCGCTCACCCGGCGACCGGGCGGCGTGCACGCGTACAAAATGCTGATCCCCGGCCGCTCCGCGGAACCCGCACTGAAAACTCACAGCGGCTACGAATGGCTATACGTCCTCAATGGACAGCTGCGGTTAATCGTAGGCGAGAAGGATCTGACCGTCCCGCCCGGCGAGGCAGCGGAGTTCGACACGACGGAACCCCACTGGCTCGGCTCAGCCGACGGCGCTGCGGTTGAGCTGCTGATCCTCTTCGGACTGCAGGGGGAACGAGTGCATGTAGAGCCGCGCCCGAACTGATACCAGAAATGACGTAACGCCTGTGGCGACTAGTGCGACCTGTTTGTGCACGGTCGATCATGAAAGGCTCTCAATGTCCGCCCCTGACTATCCTCCGCCGCCAGCACCCCAGGCGGCCCCGCCGGCACACCAGCTCCCGCCGAAGAACGGCCTCGGCACCGCCGGGTTCGTACTCGGGCTGGTCGGCCTGATTTTCTCGTTCATCCCGGTCATCGGGCTCGTCGCGTGGCCGCTGGTGATCCTCGGGATCATCTTCTCCGCACTCGGCTTCGCCCGGGCGCGGTCCGGAAAGGCCACGAACAAGGGCCTCTCGATCGCCGGTCTGGTGCTTTCGGTGATCGGCCTGGCGATCTGCATCGTCTGGACCGTGACTGCCGCCAAGGTGGTCAACGAGGTCAACACCGAAGCGAACCGCACCGTGACGATCCACTACGAGGTCACCGGCACCGCGAAGGAAGCCTCGATCACCTACACCACCATCGGCGACGGCAACGCGGCCTCGAACCAGGACCAGCCGCAGACCCTGCCGTGGTCGAAAGACATCACCACGAAGGGCCTGTTCAAGGGCGGCAGCCTGTCGGTGACCACCGGCGCCGAAGGCGGAGAGGTGACCTGCAAGGTCGTCGTGGACGGCAAGGAAGCCAAGACGGCGAAGGCGTCGGGCAACTTCGCGACCGCCACCTGCGACGGCTTCTGATCTTCTGAACGACGAGTGGGCCTGGCATCCGTGCCGGGCCCACTTTGCCGTTCCGGATGCGGCATTCTCGCGGTATGGCCTACCTGAACGGCATTGCCACGCGAGTAGTGGACGACGAGTTCCCCCGGCTGGGTCGAAGTCCAGTTCTCCGGGGCCGACGGCACCGAAATCACGCTCGTGGAGAAGCTGCCGGTGCTGGACGGCGACCTCACGGCAACGTCGCGGTATCCAGCACCCGCTCGCGTCCCTTGCCGAGTGGTGAAGACCGAGGACGATGGCGCCGTGGCTCTTGTCGAGCTAGCGCACGGCATCACCGACCGCAGTGACCGAAACATGTTTCGAGTGCCAGCCGGCGCGGTTATCTACGGCCGGACAGGACCATGATCGAGACGGAGCCGGCAAGGGGGTTCGAACCCCTGACCTTCTGTTTACAAGACAGATGCTCTACCAACTGAGCTATACCGGCACGCACCCGGCGACGGGCGCGCCAAAAGTATATCGGGCGGCTCCCGACTCAGCCGGGCAACCCGCCTTGAGCCCCAGGTCAGCACCGGAAACCGGCGTGATCCGACCCCATGCGGCACGATCGGCGGCAGGTGTGGCGGACACCACTGCAACAGCTGGGGCGGCGCGGCCGATGGTCCCCGGGAACGAACGAGGAGGTGGGGATCGATCATGAAGATCAACGAGCGTGCCGGCCAGGGGGCAGCGCGCAGACGGTGGCCGATTCTCGAGCCCCCGCACCCGCGGTCGAACCAGCGGCACCGGCCCAATCTGCTGCGCCGGCGCGCGTGGCACATCCTCGAGGCTCCGACCGCCGAACAGCCCGCGGTCGAGTCCGAGGAGGCGATCGGGCCCAAGCCGCCGGACGACGCGACCGTCAACTTCGTTCTGGATCTCACTCTGCGGATCGGCGAAGTGCAGATGGCCAGCGGCGCCGGTGCTTCCGACGTCACCGCGACCATTCTCGCGCTCACCTCCGCGCTCGGGCTGCCGCACTGCGAGGTCGACGTCATCTTCACGTCGATCACCGTCACCTGTCACCGCGGGACCGATCTCGCGCCGGTGACCGCGTTGCGAGTGGTCCGTTCGCGCAGTCTCGACTACACCCGGCTGACCGAGACCGAGACGCTCGTGCGCCAGATCGTCCGCGGCCGCACCGGTGCCGAGGAAGCGGTCACCGAACTGGACCGGATCACCTCCGCGCCGCACCCGTACGCGCGCTGGACCGCGACCGCGGCCTGGGGCGGGCTGGCCGGGTTCATCACGCTGCTGCTCGGCGGGGGCCTCGACATCGCGCTCGTCGCGATGGTCATCTCCGCCGCGGTCGACCGGATCGGCAGGCTGCTCAACAAGGTCAACCTGCCGTTCTTCTTCCAGCAGGTGGTCGGCGGGCTGTTCGCGACGCTGTCGGCGATGGTGATAGTCAGCAGCAACATCCTGACCACCGACCGGCCGACGCTGGTGGTCGCCGCCGCGGTCACCGTGCTGCTGTCGGGGCTGTCCACGGTTTCCGCGGTGCAGGACGGGATCACCGGGTACTACGTCACCGCGTCCGGCCGCACGATGGAAACCGCGTTGATGAGTGCCGGGCTGATCGCGGGCGTCGTGCTCGCGCTGCGGATCGCGGTGATGCTCGAACTGCCGCGCACCCCGTTGCCCGACGTTCCCGTGTCGACCGCGCAGCACCTGCCGATCATCGTCGTCGGCGGGGCCGGCGCGGCCGCCTGCTTCGCGCTCGCCTCGTACTCGAAGCTGCGCGCGATGCTCGTCGCCGCCGCGGCGGGGGCGATCGGCGCGCTCGTGTACGGCGCGTTGATTCTCGCGACGCTCGACGCGGTGAGCGCTTCGGCGATCGCCGCGACGCTCGTCGGGTTCTGTGGCGGCGTGATGGCGCGGCGGCTGAAAGTTACTCCGCTCGTGGTGGCCGTGTCCGGGATCACTCCGCTGCTCCCCGGTCTTTCCACCTATCGTGGTCTATACCAATTAGCGGTATCGCCGGGCGGGAACATCTCCACCCTGATGACCGCGGTCGCCATCGGCCTCGCTCTCGCGGCGGGCGTTGTACTGGGCGAATACCTCGCCCAGCCGGTCCGCACCGGGCTCGGCAGGCTCGAGCGCAAGCTCTCCGGGCCCCGGCTGGCCGGGCCGATGGAGCCCACGGAACGGCGTTTGGAGTAACCAAGTTGGTCAACAGCCGGTCACTCCGCGCGCGCTAGGGTTCTCTTGGGGCCGCGACCCGCCGAAGACGAGGGAGCAGCTGGAGTGACTGACGCGATCGCCGAGGAGAACAGCGCACCGTCCGCGGATTTCGTCGTGGTGGCCAACCGGCTGCCCGTCGACCTCGAACGGACCGCGGACGGGGAACAACGCTGGACCGCCAGCCCGGGCGGGCTGGTCTCGGCACTCGAACCGTTCCTGCGCTCCCGCAAGGGCGCGTGGGTCGGCTGGCCGGGCGTGCCGGACGTCGACGTGGACGAGTTCGACGACGACGGGCTCGTCCTGCACCCGGTGTCGCTCAGCTCGGCCGAGGTGCGCGACTACTACGAGGGCTTCTCCAACGCCACGCTGTGGCCGCTCTACCACGACGTCGTCGAACGGCCGGTCTTCGACCGGTCGTGGTGGGACAGCTACGTGAAGGTCAACCGCCGGTTCGCCGAGGCCAGCGCCGGCGTCGCCGCGCACGGGGCGACCGTGTGGATCCAGGACTACCAGCTGCAGCTCGTGCCCCGGATGCTCCGCGAACTGCGGCCCGACCTGCGCATCGGGTTCTTCCTGCACATCCCGTTCCCGCCGGTCGAGCTGTTCATGCAGCTCCCGTGGCGCGCGGAGATCGTGCGCGGCCTGATCGGCGCGGACCTGATCGGCTTCCACCGGCCCGGCGGCGCGCAGAACTTCCTGTGGCTGGCCCGGCAGCTGGTCGGTCTCGAACCCACCCGCGGCGCGGTCGGCGTCCGGTCGCGGCCGGGCATGGTGCAGGTCGGCGACCGCACGGTGCGCGTCGGCGCGTTCCCGATCTCCATCGACGCGGCCGGTCTCGACTCGCTCGCGCGCAGCAAGGGCGTCGCCGAACGCGCCAAGCAGATCCGCCGCGACCTCGGCAACCCGAAAGCGGTGCTGCTCGGCGTCGACCGGCTCGACTACACCAAGGGCATCGACCTGCGGCTGCAGGCGCTGCACGAACTGCTGCACGAGGGCAGGCTCGAACCCGGCGACGTCACGTTCGTGCAGCTGGCCACGCCGAGCCGCGAACGCGTCGAGCACTACCAGCGGATGCGCGGCGAGATCGAGCAGATGGTCGGCCGGATCAACGGCGAGTTCGCCCGCGTCGGCCACCCGGTCGTGCACTATTTGCACCAATCCGTGAACCGCACCGAGCTGGCCGCCTTCTTCTCCGCGGCCGACGTCATGGTGGTGACGCCGCTGCGCGACGGGATGAATCTCGTCTGCAAGGAGTACGTCGCGTGCCGCCCGGATCTGGGCGGGGCGCTGGTGCTGAGCGAGTTCGCCGGCGCGGCGGCTGAGCTGACCAGCGCTTTCCTGGTCAACCCGCACGATCTGGACGGGGTGAAGAACGCGTTGGAGGCTGCCATTACGCTCGACCCCGCCGAGGGCCGACGCAGGATGCGCGCCATGCGTCGCCAGGTCCTCACCCACGACGTCGACCGGTGGGCGCGTTCGTTCCTCCAGGCGCTGGGTGCCGAACCGGCCGACTGACCCCCTCCCCCGTACCGCGCTGGACCTCCTGAGGAGGAGTGTTGACCGCCGAGGCGTTGCCCGCGGAGCTACGGCGCGCGATCGTGCAGATCGCCCGTACCCCGCGCCTGCTGGTCGCCTGCGACTACGACGGCACATTGGCCCCCATCACGGCGAACCCCGACGAGGCGCGGCCGCTGCCCGAGTCCGTCGGGGCGCTCAGATCTCTCGCCGGCCTGCACGAAACGACCACCGCCGTGATCTCCGGGCGGGCCCTGCGCGACCTCGCGACGCTGTCCCGGCTGCCGTCCGAGGTGAACCTGGTCGGCAGCCACGGCTCCGAGTTCGACATCGGCTTCATCCACGCGCTCGACGAGGACGCGAAGGCGCTGCACCGGCGGCTCGAACACGAGCTGGAACAGCTGGTGCTCGACGTGCCCGGGGTGGCGCTCGAGGTCAAGCCGGCGAGCATCGCGGTGCACGTGCGCCGCGCCGAGCACAACGCCGGCCGTCGCGTCCTCTCGGACGTGCACAACGGACCGTCCAAGTGGGACGGCGTCACCACCACCGACGGCAAGGAGGTGGTCGAGCTGGCGGTCGTGAAGACCGACAAGGGCAACGCGCTGGACACCCTCCGCCACCAGGTCGGGGCCACCGCGGCGGTGTTCCTCGGCGACGACGTCACCGACGAGAAGGCGTTCGCCCGGCTGGCCGGTCCGGACCTTGGCATCAAGGTCGGCGACGGCGAATCGCTCGCCGAGTACCGCGTGCCGGACACCGTCGACGTCGCGATGGTGCTCGCGTTCCTCCTGGAAGAGCGGCGCAACTGGCTCTACGGCGAGTCCGCGCCGCCGATCGAGCGGCTCTCGATGCTGGCCAACGAGCGCTCGGTGGCGCTCGTGACGCCGGACGCGAAGCTGACCTGGCTGTGCCACCCCGGCCCGGACGCCCCCGCGGTGTTCGCCGATCTGCTCGGCGGTCCCGGGGCCGGGCATTTCTCGATCAAACCGCACCGCAACGGCCTCCCGCTCGGCCAGCGGTACCTGCCGAACACGATGACGGTGGAAACGCGCTGGTCGCGACTGCTCGTCACGGACTACCTCGAACCGGAAAGCCCCGCGCACCGCACCGACCTCGTGCGCGTGATCTCCGGCGAGGCGGTGGCGCAGGTCGTGTTCGCGCCGCGGCCGGAATTCGGCGGCGTGCCGGTGCGGCTGGTCGCCGAGGCCGAGGGCCTGCGTGTGCTGGGCACGTCGGAGCCGTTCGTGCTGCGCTCGCCGGGCGTCGAGTGGTCGATCACCTCCGACGGGCTGCAGGACACCGCGACCGCACTCGTCCAGCCGACGCCGGAAGAGCCGGTCGTGCTCGAACTCCGTTGCGGCACCACGGATTTCGCCGCGCACGAACTGTCCGAAGTGGACCGCCGGGACCGCGCGGGCCGGTACTGGAGCGACTGGGCGGCGAAGCTCAAGCTGCCGACCGTGCAGACCGAACTGGTGCGCCGCTCCGCGCTGACCCTGCGCGGGCTGGTCAACACCGACACCGGCGGCGTGCTGGCCGCCGCGACGTCGTCGCTGCCGGAGGAGATCGGCGGGGTCCGCAACTGGGACTACCGCTACTGCTGGATCCGCGACGCCGCGATGACCGTGCGCGAGCTGGTGCACCTCGGCTCGCACGAGGAGGCCGAGGGCTACCTCAAGTGGCTGCACGGGGTGCTCGCCACGCTGGCCGGCCCGGAGCGGCTGCACCCCCTCTACACCCTCGCTGGCAGCGTCATCGGCGCGGAGGCGGTCATCGAATCGCTGCCCGGGTACGCCGGTTCGCGGCCGGTGCGCGTCGGCAACCTGGCCAACCACCAGGTGCAGCTCGACGTGTTCGGCCCGGTCGTGGAGCTGGTCGCCACGCTGGCGAAGGTCCGCGGCGAACTGCGCGACGAGGACTGGCAGATGGTGCGCGCGATGGCCGAGGCCGTCACGCGGCGCTGGAACGAGCCCGACCACGGCATCTGGGAAGAGCGGCACGTGCCGCGCCACCGGGTGTACTCGCGGGTGATGTGCTGGGTGACCATCGACCGCGCGGTGCGGCTCGGCGACGAGTACGGCCGCGACGTCCCGGGCGCCTGGCCGGCGCTGCGCGACGAGATCAAGGCCGACGTTCTCGAACACGGCTGGAACGAAGAGGTGCAGGCGTTCACCACCGCCTACGACGGCACCGACCTCGACGCGGCGTCCCTGTTCGTGGGCCTGACCGGCCTGATCGACCCGGCGGACGAGCGGTTCCAGAAGACCGTGACCGCGATCGAGGCCGAACTGCGCAGCGGTTCCACGGTGTACCGCTACCGGCGCGACGACGGTCTTCCCGGCGGCGAGGGCGGTTTCCACATCTGCGCGGCCTGGCTGATCGAGGCGTACCTGTGCACCGGCAGGCGCAACGAGGCCGAGGAGCTGTTCGCGCAGATCGTCGGCGCGGCGGGCCCGACCGGGCTGCTGCCGGAGCAGTTCGACCCGGTCGCGGAGCGCTCGCTCGGCAACCATCCGCAGGCTTACTCGCACATCGGCCTGATCCGGTGCGCGAACCTGCTGGCCGAGAAGGCTTGATCGGGCAGCGAGTTCGCACGCCTCGGTGACAAGTGCCGTGAAGGCCACCTTGCCGGAATCGCATTCCGTTAAGGTGGCCTTCACGAGCATTTGCACGTTCGTTCGGATTGCCGGGCGCGGAGGTGATGCGGTGAAGCAGTACTACGGGCAGCAGGCCGCGGAGTACGCCCCCTTGCCGCGGCTGTTCGCCGCCCGGGTGCGCTTCGCTTCCGTGGTCACCGGGGTCTCCCTGGCAGTCGGCACGCTGCTCGTGTTCGGGCTCACCGTGTTCGTGAACCGTCCGCTGCACGGGCACAGCCTGCCCCGGGGCACGCTGGGTCTCGCCGCGCTGCTGCTGCCCATGCTGTCCGTCCTGGCCACCGCGGCGGTGGTGTTGTCCGCGCGCCGCTGCCTGCAAGGCGACTACCTGGTGGTCGCCCGGGCGCGCAGCACCCGCGCGGCGCTCACCACCTGTTTCACCGCGCTGTCGATCAGCTGCCTGATCGCGCTCGGGGTGTCCGCGCTGGTGGATCTCTGGGGCGAGCACGCCCGGCTGGGCTTCACCGAACTGCTCGCGACGTTCGCGAACTTCGCCATCGGCCTGATCGGCTACGGCGCCGGGCTCTGGTTCGTCCGGCCGTCCGTGAGCACGCTGGAGAAATTCAGCGACCACCCCATCTGGTGACGGAAACGAACGCTCGCCCGGTCTGCGGGCAAGAGTGGGTATGCAGGTGACCCATGACGGTCCCGAGCCGGTGTCGACCGGCCCGCAGGACCGCCCCGACCTGGGCGGCCCCGATCCCGCCCCGGCCTTCGGGCGGCTGTTCGACGCGCACGCGGCGACCATGCACCGCTATCTCGCGCGCCGCGTCGGCCCGGATACCGCGCACGATCTCGTCGCCGAGACGTTCCTCGTCGCACTGCGCCGGCGGGATTCGTACCAGCCGGAACTGGGCACGGCGCGCTCGTGGCTGTACGGGATCGCGACGAACCTGCTGCGCCATCACGTCCGCAGCGAAACCCGGGCGTTGCGAGCCACCGCGCGGCTCGCGAATTCCAGCGACCGCGGCCACGGCGGGCACGACACCCGGGTCGCCGAGCAGGTGGATGCCCAGGCCCGGGCGGCGCAACTGGCGGGGGCGCTCGCGAAGCTGAGCGTCGCCGACCGGGACACGCTGCTGCTGGTCTCGTGGGCCGGGCTGGAACCGGTCGAAGTCGCCGAGGCGCTCGGCGTCCCGCCGGGCACCGTGCGTTCGAGGCTGCACCGGATCCGCAGATGGCTGCGCACCAATTCCACCGCATCGACCCGCGAGGAGGCGAAGGAACAGTGAACGACGACACCGTGCGGCACCTGTGGTCCGACGCCGAACTCGACGAAGCTCTCGCCGCACTGCACCCGCACGAGGCGACCACCGACCGCGCCGAACTCGATCGGGCCCGCGCGAGCCTGATGCGAGCCGCCGCGGCAGCGAGCGAATCGGACGAACCTGTTGTCCCGCAACGGAAAAAGCGCTCGGGCGCGTGGCGCTGGATCGCCGTGGCCGCGGCGGTCGCGGTGCTGACCGGCGGCGTGGTCGTGGCGAGGGAACTCGCCAGCGCGCCGACGTCGCTGGCTCCCGGGGGCTCGGTGGACAACCCCGAAACGAGCCCGGACCCCACCGCTACTACGACCCGGCGGCCGATCGGCATGTTGTTCACCCACGTGACGAACAACTACAGCGGGATCGCGTGGGTGAACGGCACCAGCGCGTTCCTCGTCCGGGAACGAGTGGACCTCTGGATCCCGACCGATCCCTCCGGGACCTGGATCCGCCGCTGGACCCGGTCGGCGCAGCCGGAGCTGTTCACCGGGAAAGCCTCGGACGTGAGCGCCCTGCCCGGGCCGTCGCAGGGCGAGGACTACGGGCCGGACGGGAAGTTCGGCAAGGACTTCCCGCACCCCGGCGGATCGGCCGCCGGGGACCCGCCGGGCTGGTTCCACCCCACCCCGGACTTCCTCGGGAGCCTGCCGACCGATCCCGCGGCGCTGACCGCACGCCTCCAGAAAGACCGCAACGTCCCGCAGCCGCCGCTCGCCGCCCAGAACGGACCGGTGCCGCAGCCGAAGTACTACGGCCAGATGCCGCAGATTCCCGGCGCCATCACCTATCCGGCCGCCACGGGCATGATCTTGAGCGTCCTCACCTCCGGGCAGGCGCCTCCCCCGCTGCGGGTCGCCTTGGCGAAGGTGCTGGACAACCCGGCACTCGGCTTCCGCCTGATCGCGATCGACCCCGCCGCCACGGAGTACTCCACGTCCGACGGCACGTTCGAGACGATCGTCTCGATCGACCGCAAGGAGCTCCAGGCGACCAGCGTCCGCGTCCTCGCCCGGGGTCCCGCCGCGGGGTTCCCGCCCGGCACCACGATCAGCTCGGCCCAGTTCACCTACGAGACCACCGACCAGGCCGGGAAATGATCATTTCGCGTGATTCGCCGCGTTGAGCGCGCTCGCCACGTCGGGCACCTCCAGCACCCGGATCCCGTCCGGGAGCTTGCCGGAATCCGGCGGCACCAGCGCGTGCGTGAAGCCCAGCCGGGCAGCCTCGGCCAGCCGCCGCCCGACGTTCGGCACCCGCCGGATCTCGCCCGCCAGCCCGACCTCGCCCACCGCCACCAACCGCGGCGACAGCGCCACGTCGTGCAGGGACGAGGTCAGCGCGAGCACCAGGGCGAGGTCGATGGCGGGCTCGGTGATCTTCATGCCGCCGACTGTGGCGACGTAGACGTCTTTGTCGCCCAGCTTCATCCGGCCGCGCTTCTCCATCACGGCGAGCACCATGGCGACCCGAGCCGAATCGAGACCGCTCACCGCGCGCCGGGGCTGCGGCATGCCGCTGCTCGACACGAGCGCCTGCACCTCGCCCAGCAGCGGCCGTTTCCCTTCCACCGCGACCGTGACCGCGGTGCCCGGCACCGGCTCCGCCGTCCGGCTCAGGAACAGCCCGGACGGATCCGGCACGCCGACGATGCCTTCCTCGGTGAGCTCGAAACAGCCGATCTCGTCCGCCGCGCCGAACCGGTTCTTGATGCCGCGCACCGTCCGCAGCGTGGAGTGCTTGTCGCCCTCGAATTGCAACACCACGTCCACCAGGTGCTCCAGCACGCGCGGACCGGCGACCGAACCGTCTTTCGTGACATGTCCCACGAGCACGACCGGCAGCCCGCGTTCCTTGGCGAGCGCGACGAGCCCGGCGGTGACCGCGCGGACCTGCGTCACCCCGCCCGGCGAGCCCTCGACCTGCGGCGACGCCATGGTCTGGACCGAATCGACGATCAGCACGCCCGGCTTCACCGCGTCGACGTGCCCGAGGATCGCGGACAGGTCGCTCTCCGCGGCGAGGTACATCTCGCCGTGCACGTTCCCGGTGCGCTCGGCGCGCAGCCGGACCTGCCCGGCCGATTCCTCGCCCGTGACATACAGCGAACGCCCGGCCGTGACCGCCCATTGATAGGCGACCTCGAGCAGCAGCGTGGATTTGCCGACCCCGGGCTCACCGGCCAGCAGCGCGACCGCACCGGGCACGAGCCCGCCGCCGAGCACCCGGTCCAGCTCCGGCACGCCGGTGGCCTTCGCCCGGGCCGCCTCGACGTCGACCTCGGCGATCGGCCGCGCGGGTGCACTCGGCGCTCCGGCGGCCACTCGCGCGATCGCCGGTTTCGCGGAGCCGCGCTCCTCGAGCGTGCCCCACGCCTGGCATTCCGGGCAGCGGCCGACCCACTTCGCCGTTTCGTACCCGCATTCCGCGCACCGGTGGACGGTGCTGGTCTTCTTCACCACGCCGCGAGGCTATCGGCGGACACCGACAAAACCCGCGGCGGCGATCAGGACCCCGCGTGCGCCGGCGCGGCGACCGGCAGCTCGACCACGATCGGGCCGGCGTTCTGGAAGGTGAAGGTGACCTTGATCGTCGCGCCCGGCCACAGCGGCTGCTTGAGGCCCGGCAGCACGACCTTGCCGGTGCCGAGCTGGCTCGCCGCGCCGCCGTTCTCGCCCGCCTGCGGCACGCTCGACGCGGTGCCGGGTGCCGAGCTCGACGAGCTGGCCGGAGCCGAGCTGGGCGCGCTGCTGGGAGCCGAGTTCGCGTCGGAAGCCGGGGTGCTGTTCGCCGACTCCGGCTGGTCCGGAGCGCCCTTCTCGACCGGGGCGGCCGGGCCGATCACGAGCGAATGCCCGGCGACGATCGCGGAGTCCCCGGAGATCTGCGCCGGACCGGAAGCGCCCTCGGACGTCACCGAGACGAGCTTGTCGTCCTTCTGGCCCTGGTTGACGACGGTGAGCGTGAGCGGGGCCGGCGAACCGGCCGCGTAGCCGGGGCCCTGCGCCGGGTACTGCACCGCGGCGTTGCGCAGCACGATCGTCTTCACCTGGGCGTAGGTGCCGTTGACGGCGGGCTGCTGGGTGTCGGTCTGGGTGATCTGACCGGCTCCGCAACCGGCGAGCACGAGTGCGGCGCCGAGCGCCGACACGCCTGCGCCGAGCACGCGGCGATTCTGCAGCCTCACGTCAGAGTCCTTCCCTTTCACGGCCTCGTCCTTCCCGAAGACTAGCCGGGCGGTTCCGCCCGCGCGGAACCGGTGTGCTTTCCCGGCCGATCGACTGTCCACAAAGGATCTCACGGCACCGGTCGGGGCGTTGTCGGCTCACCTGCATGAGCACGGCGAAAACCGGTTTGTCAAGCCCTGCTCAGGCCGCTGACCTGCGACGACGATCCCGGGCCGCTAGGTGGCCGCCGAACAGCCGTGATAGGATGGACCTCAGCGAAAGGGGCAGAGGACACATGGTTTTCAAGGTCGGAGAGACCGTCGTCTACCCGCACCACGGTGCCGCACTCATCGAAGCCATCGAGACCCGCGTGATCAAGGGCGAGGAAAAGAAGTACCTCGTCCTCAAAGTCGCGCAAGGGGATCTTACGGTTCGCGTGCCCGCGGACAACGCCGAGATCGTCGGCGTACGCGATGTCGTCGGGCAAGAGGGACTGGACAAGGTCTTCGATGTTCTGCGTGCTCCGCACACCGAAGAGCCCACGAACTGGTCTCGTCGGTACAAGGCCAACCTGGAGAAGCTCGCCTCCGGCGATGTGAACAAGGTGGCCGAAGTGGTGCGCGACCTCTGGCGGCGAGAAAAGGACCGCGGACTTTCAGCCGGCGAGAAACGCATGCTGGCGAAGGCACGGCAAATCCTGGTCAGCGAGCTCGCGCTCGCGGAGGGCACCGACGAGGGCAAGGCGGAGACGCTCCTCGACGAGGTTCTGGAGACCGCGACGGTCTGACCCCGGGTCCTCCGGTTCGCCGCCGCGGCAACCGGTTCCCTACGATCACGACCTGATGAACCCACAGGTGCTCAGTGTCGCGTTCGTGACTGTCGCGCACCGTCCGGCCGATTCCGAGCTAGCGCTCGCGGCGGTCGGTGGTGCAGCACTACTCACGCACACCGTGCGGGGGCTGCTCGGCACACCGGAGATCGATCTGGTGGTCGCCGCAGCCCCCGAGCGGTGTGCGAAGTCGTTTTCCGAGGCGTTGCGCGGCCTCGCATGCCGGGTCGTTCCCGGCGCATCGCTCCGGCAGGTGTTCGCCGCCGTCGAGCCGCTTCTTTCCCCGGACGCCGTCGTGCTGGTGCACGACGCGCTGCGGGCGTTCACTCCACAACGGACAGTCCGGCAGGTGCTGGCCGCGGTACGGGACGGCGCGCCCGTCGCGGTTCCGGTGCTGCCGATGTCCGACACGGTGAAAACCACCGACGAGACAGGAATTGTCACCGCCACGGTGGACCGCGACGGTCTCCGCAGCGCGCAAACCCCGGTCGGTTTTTCCCTTTCCGCTTTCCGCTCCGCGCTCGCCGATTCCGCTGACCCCGGTCTCGCCGACACCGCGGGCGCGGCTGTCGTCCCCGGCGATCCGGACGCGATGCGCGTCGCGAGCGCCTTCGAACTCACCCTCGCCGAGGCACTCGTCGCCGGCGGGGACCGAGAGGATCCCCTGTGACCGATCTGCGGGTAGGCAACGGCGTCGACGTCCATCCGATCGCACCGGGCCGCGAATGCTGGATGGCCGGGCTCCAGTGGCCGGGAGTGGACGGTTGTGCGGGCCATTCGGACGGCGATGTCGCGGCTCACGCGCTGTGCGACGCCCTGCTGTCCGCCGCCGGACTCGGCGATCTCGGCGCGGTCTTCGGCACCGGCGATCCGCGCATGGACGGCGCGCACGGCACCGACATGCTCGTCGAGGTGCGGGCGTTGCTGCGGGCCGAAGGCTGGCAGGTAGCCAACGCGACCGTGCAGGTCATCGGCAACCATCCGCGGATCGGGAAACGGCGCGACGAGGCGCAGCGGGTGCTGAGCGACGCCGTCGGCGGGCCGGTGAGCGTCTCCGGGACGACGTCGGACGGACTCGGCCTCACCGGCCGCGGCGAGGGCATCGCGGCGGTCGCGACCGCGCTGCTGATCCGCGGCTGATCGAATTCGCAGACCCGGGGGAAATCGTAATATTCCCTTTCCCCCGATACGTGACCAGCAAGGACAACTCGGTTCGCGGAAAACGATCTTCGCGGCCGGGCAAGAATCCCCGCTAACTTCTGCACGGGTACCCACCGCTCATTATAGTTATTCCGCGATGTTCGCGGCGGCAGGGAGCGGGGCCGCCCGGCCAAAGGGGGACGATGCCCGTCGATGCGCATCGGTTGTCCGGAGTACGGTCGATCACCGGAAGGCTGGTCGAGGAACTGCTGTCCCGTCCGGGAGGGCAGAGCAGACCGCTGCCGATCGTGGTGGCGCTCGGCGTGCGCGGCGCGGGGAAATCGGCGCTGCTGGAGGAATTGCGCGGCCGGTGCGCGGATCTTCCGCACGCGCTCGTCGATTTCGAACGGCGCGACTGGGAGCAGATTCAGCCGAGGGAACTGCTGGGCCACTTGGCTTTTGATCTCGGCAGGCAATGGCGGCAATTCGGCCGTATCGCGTTTCCGCGGCTGTGGCTGTGCATGCTCGTGCTCAGCGCACCGGTGGAACTCGGCGACCGCCGCGCGGCGCTGCGCAAGCTCCGGGATCTGATCGCGAAAAACCAGCCGCTGGAACGCAATCGCGACGCGATCGTGGACGTCGTCAAGCTCGTCGGCGGGGTCACCTCCGGCAACAACCTTCCCGGCTGGAACGAGGCGACCGAACTGCTGCTGCGCGGGCTCAGCTGGTACGACCGGCGGCGGCTGATGGGCAAGGTCAAGGCCATGCCGACCGGGCACGGCAATCACCAGGACTTCCTGATCGAGATCGCCAAGCACGCGCACGGCGACGACGAGGACCGGGCCGCGGTCGACGCGATCATCTGCGACGCCTTCCTCGCCGACCTTCGCCGCGCCTACTCCGGCATCTCCGGCACCCGCAGGACGATGAATTGCCTGGTACTGCTGGACAACGCGCACACGAAGGGCGGGCAGGAGTTCCTGCGCACGCTCGCCGAATCGCGCAGGCACACCCCGGACGAGCCCGATCCGCTGGTGGTGATCGCGACCAGCCGGACCTGGAATCCGGACTGGGGCGAAAGCTGGTCGATGGTCACCGCGCATCCCGGAAGCGACCGGGAAATCCGCCGGAACCCGGAGCACCGGACCAGCGGGCTCGAATGGCCGGTGCCGCGGCAGCCCGCGCACGTGGAAACCGACTGGCTCCCCGGCCAGCCGCACAGCCGTTGGAGCCCGTGGTACCTGCTGGAACTCGGCACGCTTTCCAGCGGAGACGTCGTCGATGTCGCCGCCGCGCACGACGTGCACCCGACGTCGCGGCTGCCGCGGTTCCTGTCCCGGCTCACCGACGGGCATCCCGGCGCGGTGCGGGAACTGCTGCACACCCTCGCCGCGCGGTACGAGCCGTCCAATCCGAACACCTTGCGGGAAGCCTTGTACACCAAGGTGCCCGGGGACGACGGCGGCGAGTCCACTTTGCTCACCGAGATGTGCGACTACCTGCTGCAGGACTTTTCGGCCGCGAGCCGTCAGGAACTCGTCACCGCGAGCGCCGCGGTCGACGTGGAAATGCTGTTCCACAAGGAAATTCTCGATCTGCGCAATCCGATGGGCGAGGGGCCGCTGTTCAAGCAGCTCGCCGACCAGCTGTGGCTGCGGGCGGATCCGGACGATCCGTCGCGCTACGTCCTGCACCCGTGGCTGCGCCGGCTGCTGCTGCGGAAACTGGCTACGCGCGCCGACGACCATCCGTTGAGCTGGGAAAAGGTGCACACGCGCTGCCGCGATTTCTACGAGAAGAACGGCCGGGTCGCCGCCGCCCGCTACCACGATCTGGCGCTCGAAAACGTCGACGCGGTGGTGACGCATCTGTGCAAGCCGCTCACCGCTCCGCACGCCGAGTTCGACGTGCCGACCGCGGAAGCCTGGCTCGCCGAGCTGGACACGATCACCGCCGCGCCCAACCGCCTGGTGGAGAACGCGGATCCGTACACGCAGGTGCAGCAGCGCGTCGGGGAATGGGAAGGCGAACTGGAGACGACCGTGGCGTGGCTGGTCGTTTCGCTGTGGCTGGCACGTGATCCGCTCGGCGATCCGGGCGGCACCCTGAACGCCACCATCGAGAGCGGATTTCACCATCTGGCCCAAGGCCGGGGCCGAGGATCGATGCTGTTGCACGAGCGAGCGGAGCGCTACCGATGACGCAACGGATCAAGCCGCCGCGGCCGTCCTGGGCGAAGTGGCTGTGGGGCTGCGGCACGGTGGTACTGATCGTGGTCGTCTTCGTCGTGCTGCGCTACGTCGTGCCCGCGATCGTCAAGGCCAACCACACCTGCGGCACCGGCGTCGAGGAGCGCGGTGATAATTCCGAATGCATCGGCACGACTGACGGCGAATTCGTGTTTTCCCCCGACCTCACGGATGTGGAAAACAGAATTCATCAGGAAAACACCGAAACCGTCAGCTCCGGAAAACCGTATGTGACCATCGCGGTGCTCCTGCCGATGACACTCACCGACCACGACATTCTTTCCCGCGAATGGGTGCGGCATCAGCTCGAAGGAGCCTATGTCGCGCAGCACCGGGCCAACAAAACGCAGTCCTGGGGCAGCGTGCCGCTCATCCGGCTGCTGCTGGCCAATCCCGGCAGCCAGCTCAAACAGTGGGAGCCGGTGGTCGACGACCTCATCGGCCGCGTCGGAGCCGACCGGATCGTGGGCGTGACCGGGATCGGGCTGAGCCTCGACACCGCGCGCAGCGCCATCCAAAAGCTGTCCGAGCACCGCGTTCCGGTTGTCGCCTCGCATCTGGCGGCCGACGAGTTCTCGCAGATCCCCGGGTTCCTGCGGGTCTCCCCGACCAGCTCGACCTACGGCAGTTCGATGGCGGGTTACGTGAAGCCGACCGCGCACACCGCGGCCGTCGTACAGGACCAGAATCCCGACGACCTGTACCCGAAGACGCTGGCCACGGCGTTCGTCAGGACGTTCGCCGACGCCGCGCACCGGATCGTCGGGCGCACCGAGTCCTACGACTCCAGCCTGCCCGGGATCGAGAACACCTTCCTGCAGATGATGCCCAACATCTGCGGCGACAACCCGGACGTCGTCTACTTCGCCGGCCGCGAAGACCACCTGAAGTCGTTCGTCGCGCAGCTCGCCCAGCGGCCCTGCCTCGACCGGCACCTGACCGTACTGACCGGCGACCTCGCCCAGGTCGGCCCGCCCGGCCCGGAAATGCGCCGCGGCCTCCAGGCGAACGTCACCGTGCTCGCGCCCGGGCTCGCGCATCCGCAGGCCTGGCGCGATCACCCCGAGTCGTTCAACAAAGCGGCCGTCGCGAGCTTCGAGGAACCGGCGTGTGACGGCTGTTTCACCGCGGTCTTCCCCCGGGAACGGCTGGACGACGGCATCGCGATCCTGGCGCACGACGCGGTGCTGACCGTGGTCTGGGCCATCCGCGGCATCCCGAGGGCGTCGCCGGAGCTGGTCACCGCGCAGGACGTGCTGCAAGCCAGGAACCGGCTGCACGGACAGTCCGCGGTCCCGGGAGCGAGCGGCATGATCTCCTTCGACGACCGCGGCGACCCGGTGAACAAGGCGGTGCCGATCCTGCGGGTCCGGCTCGACTCGACGCCGGAGTTCGTGGAGCTGTACGTCCCGGCAGGCTGATCTTCGCGAAGATGAGCCGGGGACCACAAACGGGCGGCATCGCACCCGGCTCGCCGGATAAGGTTGGCGCGTGGCCATCAACGCGGTGTTGTTCGATTTCTCCGGCACTCTTTTCCGGCTTGAGCAGCAGGACGGCTGGCTCGACGACGTCCGCGACGACGACGGCGAGGCGCTCGACGTCGAAGCGCAGACCGAGCTGATGCGGCGGATGACCGCGCCGGTCGAGCAGTCCGTCGAACTGGACGAGGAGCACCAGCACGCCTGGCACAACCGCGACCGCGACCCGGAGCTGCACCGGAAGGTGTACCTGGAGGTGCTGCGGCTGTCCGGCGTTCCCCGGCGCGACCAGGCCGAAGCGCTGTACGCCCAGCTCATCGACCCGGACCAGTGGACGCCGTACCCGGACACCGAGGCCGCGCTCAAGGCCGTCGCGAGCAGCGGGCGCAAGGCGGGCGTGCTGAGCAACATCGCGTTCGACATCCGGCCCGCGTTCGGCCAGCGCGGCTGGGACGCGCACGTCGCCGAGTTCACCCTGTCCTTCGAGGTCGGAGCGATCAAGCCGGAGCCGGAGATCTTCCAGGCCGCGATCGAGCGGCTCGGCGTGCGCGCCGAGGAGACCCTGATGGTCGGCGACAGCGAGGAGGCCGACGGCGGGGCCCGGGCGCTGGGCTGCCAGTTCGCGCTGGTCGACCCACTGCCCACCGCGCAGCGGCCGGACGCGCTGCTGGGCGTGCTGCGGGAGCACGGCGTGCTCTGACGTCCTGCGACGTCCCCCACAGTGTTCCGGCAGGCGCCGGTACCCTTTACCCGTGGCTTTGCACCTGTACGACACCGCGACCCGTGCCCCTCGGGAGTTCACTCCCGTCCGCAGCGGAACGGCGTCGATCTACGTGTGTGGTGCCACTGTGCAGGGAGTACCGCATATCGGGCACGTCCGCGGCATGCTGAATTACGACGTGCTGCGCCGCTGGTTGCTCCACAGTGGACTGGACGTGCTGCTGGTCCGCAACGTCACCGACATCGACGACAAGATCCTCACCAAGGCCGCCGACGCCGGACGGCCGTGGTGGGAATGGGCGGCGACGCACGAGCGGGCGTTCGAGAAGGCGTACGAGGACCTCGGCTGCCTTCCGCCGTCGGTCACGCCGCGCGCGACCGGGCACGTCACGCAGATGGTCCAGCTGATGCAGCGGCTGATCGAAGCCGGGCACGCGTACGCCGCCGACGGCGACGTGTACTTCTCGGTGAAGTCGTTCCCGGAGTACGGCTCGCTGTCGGGCCAGCAGCTCGACGAGGTCCAGCAGGGCGAGACGCCCACCCGCGGCAAGCGTGATTCGCGCGACTTCACGCTGTGGAAGAGCGCGAAGCCGGGCGAGCCCGCGTGGCCGACGCCGTGGGGCGACGGGCGGCCTGGCTGGCACCTGGAGTGCTCGGCGATGGCGACCAACTACCTCGGCGCCGAGTTCGACATCCACGGCGGCGGCGTCGACCTGGTGTTCCCGCACCACGAGAACGAGCGCGCGCAGTCGAACGCGGCGGGCGACGGGTTCGCCCGCTACTGGCTGCACAACGCGTGGGTGACCATGTCCGGCGAGAAGATGTCGAAATCGCTGGGCAACACGGTCTCGATCCCGGCGATGCTGGAGCGCTACCGCGCGCCAGAGCTGCGCTACTACCTGGTCCAGCCGCATTACCGGTCCACCGTCGAGTACTCCGACGGCGCGGTTTCCGAAGCCGCTCAGGGATACCGGCGGATCGAGGCGTTCCTGCGCCGGGCGGAGTCGGCCGGTCCGGTGGACGTCGGCCCGGTCTCCCCGGAATTCGCCGCGGCGATGGACGACGACCTGGCCACCCCGGCCGCGTTCGCCGTGGTGCACAACACGGTCCGTGACGGTAACGCCGCCCTCGACGGCGGCGACACCACGAAGGCGCTCGAATTGGCCGGCACGGTCCGCGGGATGACCGGCGTGCTCGGTCTCGACCCGCTGTCGCCGGACTGGGCGGACGGCGGCTCGGACACTCCCGTCCGCGAAGCGCTGGGAACGCTCGTGGAAGCCCTGCTGGCCGAGCGCCAGGAGGCCCGTGCGGCGAAGGACTTCGCCCGCGCGGACGCCGCCCGCGACCGTCTCGTGGCGGCGGGGATCGCGGTGGAAGACACCCCGAACGGTCCGCAGTGGACGGTCAGGAACTCCTGACCGTCCCTTGCGGCAGCAGAGATTGAGGACTCATGGCAGGCAACTCACAGCGCAAAGGTGCCATCCGCAAGACCGGCACCAAGAAGGGTGCCGTCGTCGGTTCGGGCGGGCAGCGGCGCAAGGCGCTCGAGGGCAAGGGCCCGACGCCGAAGGCCGAGGACCGGCCCGGGCACAAGGCGTACCGCGCTGCCAACGCCGCCACTAAGCGGGACCAGGCCCGGCAGAAGAAGGCCGACCGGCCGGAGCTGATCGCCGGCCGCAACCCGGTCGTCGAGGCGCTGCGCGCGGACGTGCCGGGCACGGCGCTGTACGTCGCGCTCAACATCGACATCGACGACCGGGTCAACGAGGCCGTCCGGCTGGCCGGCGACAAGGGCATCTCGATCCTGGAGATCCCGCGCGAGGAACTGGACCGCAAGACCAACCGCGCGATGCACCAGGGCCTCGGCCTGCAGGTGCCGCCGTTCGAGTACGCGCACCCGGACGACCTGATGCAGGCCGCGCGCGACTCGGGCAACACCCCGCTGTTCGTCGCGCTCGACGGCGTCACCGACCCGCGCAACCTCGGCGCGGTGATCCGGTCCGCCGCGGCGTTCGGCGCGCAGGGCGTGCTGCTGCCGGAACGGCGCAGCGCCGGAATGACCGCCGTCGCGTGGCGCACCAGCGCGGGCACCGCCGCGAAGCTGCCGATCGCGGTCGCCACGAACCTCACTCGCCAGCTGCGCGCGTGGGCTTCGAAGGGCCTGATGATCGTCGGCCTCGACGCCGACGGCACGGTGGACATCGACGCGCTCGAGCTGGCCGCGGACCCGCTGGTCGTCGTGCTCGGCTCGGAAGGCCGCGGCCTGTCCCGGCTGGTCCGCGAGACCTGCGACGCGACGGTGTCGATCCCGATGGCGGCAGGCGTGGAATCGCTGAACGCCTCGGTCGCCGCCGGAGTGCTGCTGGCCGAGGTCGCCCGCCGCCGCCGGATCGCCGGACGCGTCTGAGCGCGCCGACGATTTACCGGCTGTTCGCCCAGCCCTCGCTGACGACCCGTGGGAGAACTTGCGGCGGGGCTGGGACCAGCACTTGGAGTTCGCCTGGCCAACCCCGCGCTGTACCTGCTGATGACCACCCGGCCCGGTCCTTCTCCCGCGTTGGAGAAGTCTCGGGCGTTCCTCTCCGCGAGGGTCACCCGCATCGCCGAGGCCGGATGGCTCCGACGCGACGGCCATTGATCCACGCCGCCGGGTCCGGGACGACGTTGAGCCGGATCGGCACTCCGCCGGATTCCCGCGACCTGGCGGTGTCGGTCGCGGCCTGGGAAGCGGTGGTCGCCGCGATCAGCACGGATCGGCCGGTGTCCCGCACTCCTGGCCCAGCCACGGCTTTGCGGGCGGTGTTGCCGCAGGTCTCGGGGTTGAGTGCGGTGGAGAAGCATTGCTGGGCGAGTGGCCGGACCGGATCGCTGACTGAGCCGCTTCTCCGTCCGAACCTCGCCGCTCCCGATTCCCTGTCGCGAGGGGCGAAATCCTCCCAAATCCGTCACCCACAGTGATTCGGGCTGTGATCCGTCGGGCATCGCCCCGCGAAGCCACCCGCTCGGGCTAAGGTCTCCTCCGGAACCGAGGGGGTCCGTCACCGATGTCGTTCGTTTCGCCGCTGTTCTTGTGGTACTTCATGCCCGCGGTGCTGATCGCGGTCCTGGTGTGCCCGCGCAGCTGGCGCAACGGCATCGTCGCGGTCGCGAGCCTGCTGTTCTACACGATCGGCGCCGGCCCGTACCTGTTCCTGCTGCTGCTCTGCATGGCGGTGAACTTCCTGGCCGGACCGGCGCTGGAGCCCAGTCCGTGGGACGTGCGCGGCCAACGCCGGAAGCGGATCCTGATCGGCGTCATCACGCTCGACGTGCTCGTACTGGTCATCTGGAAGTACGCCGGTTTCGCGACGCAGCAGATCGCGGCCGTCGCGCACTGGTTCGGCGGCGACCTCGGCGTCGCGAACATCGTGGTGCCGATCGGCATTTCCTTCTACACCTTCCACCACATCTCCTACGTGGTGGACATCTACCGAGGCGAGCGGCACGCGCTGCGCAACCCGGTGTCGTTCGCCGCGTACATCGCGATGTTCCCGCAGCTGGTGGCGGGTCCCATCGTGCGCTACCGGGAGATCGCCGACCAGCTTCCGCAGCGCCGCTCGCACCGGCTGGACGACATCGCCGCGGGGTTCCCGAGGTTCGCGCTGGGCCTGTGCAAGAAGTCGATCATCGCCGACTCGCTCAGCCCGATGGTCGAAGCGTGCTTCTCGACCCCAGCGAACCAGATGACGTTCACGACGGCCTGGCTCGGCGCGATCGGCTACACCCTGCAGTTGTTCTTCGACTTCTCCGGCTACTCGGACATGGCGATCGGCCTCGGCCGCATGCTCGGCTTCCGGCTGCCGGAGAACTTCGCCCGCCCGTACTCGTCGGTGACGATCACAGAGTTCTGGCGCCGCTGGCACATGTCGCTGTCCCGCTGGTTCCGCGACTACGTCTACATCCCGCTGGGCGGCAACCGTTCGGGTGCCGGAAAGACCTACCGGAACCTGTCGATCGTCTTCGTGCTGACCGGTTTCTGGCACGGCGCGCAATGGACGTTCCTGATCTGGGGCTGCTACCACGGCGCGCTGCTGGTCATCGAACGCCGCTTCAACCTCGGCGACGCCCCGTCCAGCCCGGTCGCCCGCATCGCCCGCCGCGTGCTGACGCTGATTCTCGTGGTGTTCGGCTGGGTCTTCTTCCGTTCCGCCGACCTGGGCCACGCGCTGTCGATGATCGGCCACATGCTGATCCCGGACTTCGGCGGCCTTGGCGACGTCGTGGAAAGCGCGCTGACGAACCAGCGGATGGTGATCCTGCTGCTCGCGCTGATCGTGTTCCTCCTCCCCGCGCACCCGGTGACCGGCCCGCTGCTGGAGTCGTCCCGGAGCCGCGGAGCGACCGCGCTGCGAATCGGGGTCATGACGGTGGGGCTGGTTTACGCGGCGATCCTGGTGGCTACGGGGACGTTCAGCCCGTTCTTGTACTACCAGTTCTGACCTTGCCTCGGCGCGGGATGGTTGTGGCAAGATGGCAGACATGCTTGCGACCTCTAGGGGAAATGCCGCGTAGGCCGCCGGGAACAGTGCGCGCCGGGTTACGGACGCGCCGGTCAACTGCTTCGGGCACTCCCGCCAAGACTCCGAAGTTCATCCAGAGCGCTGAGGCGGCCCGGCTTGGAGTCGGCGACGTCGGGTCAGCACTGCAGCGCTATCAAGACTTCGTTCGGCAGCCTGGACGCTGGCTGGACACGGAAGCGGATTTCCCTCGCTGCGACCAGATTGACGCTCGCGATGAGCTAGAGCGTGCGCTCCGTACCTTGCCCCCGAAACGTGGCCTTGCCCTTCGCGAGCTTGTCTCACGCCTTGACGACGAGCTCCGCCGGAGGACCTTGCCGGATCCCCACGCCGGTCCCGGACCGTGGTGGTACTGGCGCCAGTGAGAACGAAACGGCGCTCTGCCTGAGCACGCCGACGGTAAGCTTCGCCCGTTGCCTAACGGAAGGCCCGGAACGATGACCGACCCGACCGAGCCGTCAGATCTGGCGTCCACCCCGAACGTGATCCCGTACGTCGACCCGCACGACGGACCTCGACGGTTGCTCACGATCGACATTTCCACGCATATTTTCCACGCTGGCGCCTTCATCCCCTTCGCGGGAATCGACGGTCGGCAGTACGTCGTTTCCTGGGGCGCGGTGTCGTTCGAAATTCCCGCTGACCGCAACGTCCATGTCAGCGTGCACCTGCAGAGCAACGGCGGATCCGGGTACACGCCGTCCCCGTTCGCGTCGATCATTCTGTACCCGAATCCGTTGCCGCAACGGTTGGCGACGCAGTTCGCACGGCTAGGCATGGGGGCGCTCGTACCGCTACCGTGAGAGGATCGCAGCGGGGGAATTACGGGTTATCCGGCACGCGTACCTCCGCACCGCGGAACGGTTACCCTGCACAACCCGCCCCAGCACAGCCTGGCTACCCGCAACAGCCTGAGCACCCGCCGGGCCAAGGCGGTCAACCGCCCTCGCACTGATCAGTCAGCGTTGGCCGTATCCTTTCAGTTTCTCCACTACGTGCTCGATTTCCGCTGGCGGCAACAGATTTGGCGCACCGGCGGACCGAGCCGCCAGCCACACCTGGCAGACCCATTCCAATTGCTGGGCCCGGCTGTACGCGCTCGACAGCGAATCGCCGAAGGTAATTGTGCCGTGGTTTGCCAGGAGGCAGCCTCGGCGGGCCTCTAGAGCTTGCAGCATGGCGTCGGCGAGTTCGGTGGTGCCGTAAGTGGCGTACGGGGCCACTCGGGCCGTGGGGCCGATCGCCGCGAGCATGTAGTGGATCGGCGGGACTTCGGTGACCAAAGTGGACACTGCGGTGGCGTGCACGGAATGCGTGTGCACGACCGCGTTCACCGGGGCGGACTCCGGGTCGGTGGCGCGGGTGTACACGGCCAGGTGCATCGGAAGTTCGCTCGTCGGTTTCAGCGCACCGTCGGCGAGCTTGCCGTCGAGGTCCACCACGGGGATGTCGGCGGGCGTCAGCGCGGCGTAGTCGACGCCGGTCGGGGTTACCGCCACCAGATCGCCTGACCGCGCGGAGACGTTGCCCGACGTGCCGACGACTAAACCGTCCGCGGTGAGACGGCGGGCGTACTCGCATACTGCGGCACGTTCGTTTTCCAGGATCATTCACAGCCTCCACAGTCCGCGCGCGGCAGACAGGGAAGCCTGATAATCGGCGTAACCGCGCTCGTAGTCAGCCACATTCTCGGGCCGGGCCTCGACCGTTCGCGAGTTGGCGGCCCAGCGGTCCCGATCGTACGGCGTGCCCAACGCGGCCGCGGCGGTGAGCACGGCACCGCGGGCGCCGACGCCGGGATCGCTCGGGATCACGACCGGACGGCCGAGTACATCGGCGAAAATCCGCAGCCATTCCGGCGAACGAACTCCGCCGCCGCAGGCGTAAAGCTGTCCCGACAAACCAGCTGCGTCAAAGCAATGCCGTGCGGCGTAGGCGATCGACTCGCAGAGCGCTCGCACCAGGTCAGCCCGTCCGGTTTCCAGGCTCAGCCCGGAGAACTGCGCTCGCGCTCCAGCGTCGACGAAGGGCGCGCGTTCGCCGGAAACCGAGAGGAACGGCAGCGCGCGGACTCCGCGAGCGCCTGGTTTGCTGCTCGCCAGCAACGGGTCGATTTCCTCGACGCGGATGCCCAGCAACTGGCAGGCCCAATCGATGCCAGCCGTGCCAACCATCGCGGGCATGGCGTGCAGGTACTCGTGTTCGTCGGGCGTGCACAGGAACATGCCCGCCGGTTCCGCTTCGGGATCGAACGTCGGGTCGGAGGTGAGCACCTGACAGGCGAGCGTGGTTCCGGCGGTGAGAATGCCGTCGCCCGGTTTCCGTACGCCAGCACCGATCGCGCTGGCTGGCAGGTCGAAAGGTCCGGCGGTTACTGGCAAACCCTTTGGCAAGCCCAGCAGGTCGGCACCGCGCTGGTTCAGCTGGAAGACCGACTTCGGCGGCGCTGGTGTCGCGAATAAGGACCGGCGATGTCCCAGCCCGCAGGCCTCGATCGCGCCGTCATCGTAGCTGCGGGTGGCCGGGTTCAGGAACGGCAGCGACGCGTCCGAAACGTCGACGGTGATCTCGCCGGTGAGCCGTTGCAACACCGCGTCCACGCAGTATCCGGCCACCGCGGCACGATCGAGCACCTCGGGTTCATGACTGTCCAAATAGGACATTATGGCAGCGGTGCAGCCGGGGAACATGCCGGAACCAGTACGGCGGAAGACTTCCGCGGTCACCCCGTCGGCCTGCCACTTCGCGAGCACCGTGTTCGCCCGGCCGTCGAGCCACGAGATGGCCGGGTGCACCGCAGTGCCCGCCTCGTCCCTCAGCCAAAGCCCGTCGCCCTGCCCGGTCAGCGCCAACGCGGACACCGGCTCGGGCAGCGCGGCCGCGACCTCGCGCACCACCGTCGCGACCGTCCCGACGACCTGATCGAGGTCCTGCTCGACCCGGCCGCCCGGAAGGTGGTGCACCTCGGACGGCGTGCACGCGCTCGCGATGGAACTGCCGTTGTCGTCGAACACCACGGCCTTGGTGAGCGACGTCCCGATATCGACCCCGACAATCACGGCCGTCGCTCCAGCACCTCAGGATTCGCGAGGTTGGCGAGCTGCTCACCGCGGGCGTACCGGCCGACTTCCGCGGCGACGATCGCGGCCGCCCGTTCAGCCGTCTGCTTGCTGGCACCGGCGAGATGCGGGGTCGCGACCACGTTGGGAGCATCGCGCAGCGCCCAGTCCGCCGGGGGCGGCTCGACGTCGTAGACGTCGAGAGCGAGCGCGCCGAGCCGGCCGGAGCGCAGCGCGTCGGGCAGCGGCGCGTAGTCGAGCAGGCCGCCGCGAGCGGTGTTCACGAGGACCGCGCCCTCGGGCAGGAGGGCGAGTTTGCTCGCGTCGATGAGGTGCCGGGTTTCTTCGGTGAGCCGCGCGTGCAGGCTCACGACCCGGCTCTGCCGGAGCAGTTCGTCGAGCTCGACGAGCTGTGCGCCATCGGCCGCTACCGCGTCGCGGTCGGCATACGGGTCAGCCACCAGGACATTCGCCCCGAACGCGACAAGCACCTTGGTGACCCGGGACCCGATCGCGCCGTATCCGACGAGCCCGACCGTGGTGCCGCCCAGCTCCAAGCCGGCCTGGTCGTAGGCGTAGTAGTCGCCGCGCCAGGTGCCGGCGAGAAGCTCGGCCGAAGAGGTCGAGATCCGCCGCATCGCGGCGAGGATCATGCCGACCGCGAACTCGGCCGCCGCGCCCGCGTTGCGCCCCGGCGCGTAGGTGACGGCGACCCCGGCCTCGGTGGCGGCGGCGAGGTCGACGTTCACCGGCCCGCCCCGGCACACCGACACAAGCTTGAGCTCGGGCGCGGCGGCGAAGACCTTCTTGGTGAACGGAGCCATCTGCGTGACGACGGCTTCGGCACCGGCGAGTGCCTCGATCACCTGGTCCTCGGTACCGCTGGCCTCCAGCACGTTGCCGACCGGCCCGAACGGCTCGACCGGCCACGGCAGCGTCAGCTCGGCGACCTCGTGGTCGCCGCCGAGTTCCGCGCGGACGGCTCCGGCCAGCAGGCCGGGGCTGACGAAGTGGTCTCCCGCAGCGAGAATGTGCAACTCTGCTCCCTCACTCGCTCTGTGCCGATTGTGCGCCACGACGGACGCCTAGGTCAGTGGGCGTTCTCGTATTCGGTGATGTGCGCGACCTTGGTCGCGCTGGCCGACTCCGGGTCGAACCGGTATCCGACCCATTCGGCCACGATCTTCTTCGCCACCTCAGGGCCGATCGCGCGTGCGCCGAAGGTGATCACCTGGCAGTCGTTCGATTTGATCGACCGCTCGGCGGAGTACGAATCGTGCGCGACCGTCGCCCGCACGCCGGGCACCTTGTTCGCCGAGATCGCCATGCCGATGCCGGTGCCGCACACCAGGACGCCGCGGTCCGCTTCACCGCGGGCGATCGCTTCCGCCGCGGCCAGCCCCAGCAACGGGTACGCCCGGTCGTCCGCCGCGTCGGGCACGCCGAGGTCGGTCACCTCGGTGACTCGTTCGTCGGCCCGCAGCAGGTCGCGCAGCTGATTCTTCAGTTCCACCCCGGCGTTGTCCGCCGCCACCACGATGCGCATCAGTCCGCGCTCCTTTCCAGCTCCTCGCCGACAGCCGTGACCAGCAGCGAGAACGACACCGCACCGGGGTCCGAATGACCCTCGCTCCGTCGCGCGAGCCGCGCCGCGCGTCCCTTCGCCGGACGCAGCTGCGCGGTCTCCCGCGCGGCCACGACCGCGGCTCCAGCGGCTTTCCGCCAGGCCTGCACTACCGTCGAGCCGGTCTGCTCCCGCAGCGTGGCCCGAAACGGCTCGATCGCGTCGAGCATGGTCTTATCGCCCAGTTCGGCCTTGCCCAGCTCGCAGAACGCACGAACCGCACCGTCGACCGCGTCGGCGAGCATCGCCGTCGTGATGTCCTCAGCTGCGACACCGCGCAGACCCGCACCGGTTTCCGCCAGCAGCACGCCATACAGCGCGCCCGAGGCACCGCCTGCCGCATCGGCGAACGCGGTACCGGCAGCCAGCAGCGCGCCGGAAACCGTGTCCGGCGCGCGCCGCGCGGCGGCGACAGCGGCGCGCATCCCGCGGGTCATGCCGAGCCCGTGGTCGCCGTCCGCGGCCACCGCGTCGAGCCTGCCCAGTTCGGCCTCGTTCTCCTCGATGCTGCGCAAAGCCGCGGTGAGAACCCGATCGACCACACTGGTTCCCGGAGCCTCCGCGGTCAGCAATTCGTCCACTGTGGACTCAAGTTCGACCGCGGTCAGCACGGCACCGCTAGTGCGGTAGCCCGGGGTGTCGCACGGCGCGGCGTACAGTTCTGCCAATTCGTCGTCCAGCACCAGGATCGACAGCGAAACCCCGGCCATGTCGAGTGAAGTGACGAACTCTCCGACCTCGGAATGCACTGGGCTCAGCCCGGCCTGGGCCAGCCGTTCGTGCACGCGGGTGTAGGTGACGAACATTTCCTCGTACTTGGTGCGGCCAAGCCCGTTCACCAGCACGACCACCCGGCCGTCCCCGGCCGGCAGCTCCGGCAGGAGACCGTCGACCAGTTCGTCCGCCAGCTCCGCCGCGGACAGCCGGCCCACTGTGCGCACGCCCGGTTCGCCGTGAATTCCGAGGCCCAGCTCCATTTCCTGGTCCGCGACGGTGAACAGGGGCGCGTCCGCGCCGGGCAGTGTGCAGCCGCCGAACGCGACGCCGAACGTCCGCGTGCGAGCGTTCGCCTTCGCCGCGACCTCGTGCACAGCGTCGAGGCTGTATCCGCGTTCCGCCGCCGCGCCCGCGATCTTGAAGACCAGGAAGTCGCCCGCCACCCCACGGCGTCGCTCCGGCTCTGTCGCCGGGCCGCTCGCGATGTCGTCGGTGACCAGGATGGTGCGGCTCTCGATGCCTTCCGCGGCCAGCCTGCGCGCGGCGAGTCCGAAGTGGAGCACGTCGCCTTGGTAATTGCCGAAACCGAAGAGGACACCAGCGCCGTTGTCCGCCGCCCGCGCCGTGCGGTAGACCTGCTCGGCACTCGGGCTCGTGAACACGTCGCCGACGACCGCACCGTCCGCCAGGCCAGGCCCGACGAGCCCGGCGAACGCCGGGTAATGCCCGCAACCGCCGCCGATCACCACCGCGACCTTCGGGCTCGCCGGAGCCTCGCGGCGAACGACGCCGTAGGCGTCCGGCACCTTCTGCACCGTGCGGCCGTACGCGGTGACGAACCCGTCCAGCCATTGCCGTTTGAACGTGTCCGGGGAACCCAGGGTGGTCATGGTTCAGTCCTTCGCAGCCACCGGCTCGCCGGCCAGGTAGGCCAGGAGCTTCAGTCGGACGTCGTCATTGCTCTCGGCCACCGCGCTGGCCAGCTCCAGCGCGTCCGGCTTCGGCGGGTACGTCGGGTTCGGCAGCGCGATCACGGTGAGCCCGGCCGCGGCCGCCGCCCGGATGCCGTTGCTGGAGTCCTCGACTCCGAGGCATTCGCTGCCGGATTTGCCGAGCCGGGCAGCCGCCTCCAGGTACACGTCCGGGCTCGGCTTGCCCCGCGCGACCTCGGCGCTGGACACCGTCGCGGTGAATTCGCCGGTGAGCTGGTGCTTTTCGAGCACCGCATCGATCACCCGGCGAGCCGCGGACGACGCGAGCGCGACCGGCACCCGCTCGCTGACCTCCCGCACCATCGCACCCGCACCGGGAAGCAACGGCGCTTCGCCCGCGTCGATCGAGGCGATCATGCCGTCGACCACCGCGCGTTCCACCTCGGCCGCCTGATCCGGCACCCCGCACCGGCGGGCGAGATAGCCAGCCCATTCTGGGGCGCTCATGCCTTGCACCGAGGCCGTGTCCTCCGCCGTCCACTCGACCTGGTGACGAGCGGCGAAAGCGACCCAGTTCTCCTCCCAGAGGTGTTCACTTTCCACCAGGACACCGTCGAGGTCGAACACCACCGCGTCGAGCGTCATCCACCAGATCCCTTCAGAGAGCGAGCCCGTTTCACACGAGCAATGTTAAGTTAACAGTGAGATTGAGAAGTTTGCAAGGGTGTTCACACAAGGAGGGCACGAGTGGGCGCACGGCTGCTGCTGGCCAGGCACGGGCAGACCGAATGGCACGCGGAGAACCGGTACGCGGGCACCAGCGAGGTCGCCCTGACCGAGGAAGGGCTCCGGCAGGCGGACGCGCTGGCCGCGTACGCCCGCCGGGTGAAACCGGACGCATTGTTCTGTTCGCCGCAACGACGCGCCCAGCGCACGATCGAACCCGCGGCCGAGACCCTCGGCCTGGTCCCGGAAATCGTCACTGACCTGCGGGAAACCTATTTCGGGATCGCCGAGGGCCGTACCCGCGACGAGGTGCACCAGACCGACCCCGCCGCGGTCGAACGCTTCCTCGCCGATCCGATCGCCGGCGCGTTCCCCGGCGCCGACGATCCGGCCGAAGCGGCCGAGCGCGGAGCTCGCGCGATCCGGGCGATCGCCGCCGCGACCAGCGGAACCGCCCTGGTCGTCGCGCACAACACGCTGCTGCGGCTCACGCTCTGCCAGCTGCTCGGCATCCCGCTTTCCCGCTACCGCAGCGTGTTTCCCCGCCTGGACAACGCGGCCGTCACCGAACTGGAGGTGAGCGGTGACCGAACTGCCCTGGTGCGATTCAACCTCCCAGTGGAACCGCGATAATCACGGCATGTCGAGCGAAAAGCCTGCCGCCCACCCCCGCGAGAACCGTCAGCAGAGGCTGACCGAGCACGTGTTCCGGCAGGGTTCGGCGACCATCGGCGAGCTCGTCGACCTGCTCGGCGTCAGCATGATGACGGTGCACCGGGACATCGACGAACTGTCCCGGCGCGGACTGGTCCGGAAGTACCGCGGCGGGGTGTCGGCGATGCCCTCGACAGTGTTCGAGAGCAACGCTGAATACCGGATGAACGCGCATGTCGACGCCAAACGGGTGATCGCGATGCACGCCGTGGAGCAGGTCGAACCCGGCATGTCGGTGCTGCTCGACGATTCCACGAGCGCTCTCGCGCTGGCCAAGCTCCTGGTGGAGGTGACGCCGCTGACCGTCGCCACGAACTACCTCGCCGCGATCGACGCGCTCAAGAACGTGCACGAACTACGGCTGATCTGCATCGGCGGCGACTACTCGCCCACTCATGATTCGTTCCTCGGCATGCAGAGCATCGAGTCGATCGAGCGGCTCTCGGTGGACATCGCGTTCGTGTCCACCTCGGCGATGAGCACGTCGATGACGTTCCACCAGGAGCCCGAGATCGTGATGATCAAGCGGGCGATGCTGGCCAGCGCGCGGCACAAGGTGCTGCTGATGGACCACAGCAAGATGAAGCGCACGGCATTGCACCGGCTCGCGCCGCTGGACGACTACGACCTGCTGATCGTGGACGAGGACACCGATCCGCACTACGTCGACGAGCTGCGCAGCCGGGTCGAGGTGCAGGTCGCCGAAGATCCCGACCACTGATCGACTTAATAACACTCTTGCGTGCGAAGTTCACACGGTCCATGATACGTTCGATCTCGACGTCATGGAGGCGTGTATGAACGAGTCGGCAACAGCGGAGTTGCCCAAGTCGGGCTTCGGGCGCTTGCTCACGAAATGGGGGCTGCCCGCGCCCCTGTTCCTCGGGTATGTCGGACTGCTCCTGTTCATGATCGGCGACGGAGTGGAGTCCGGCTTCATCGCGCCGTACATGGCGGACAACGGCGCGGGCACGGAAATCAAAGCGTCGTACGTGATCACCGTGTACGGCGTGGCCGTGATGCTGGCGTCGTGGCTCTCCGGCGCGCTGTCCGAACTGTGGGGACCGCGCCGGGTGATGATCATCGGCCTGGTCATCTGGCTGGTGTTCGACGCGTTGTTCCTGACGCTCGGCCTCGCCGGCGGGAACTACGCGGCGATGCTGGTCTGCTACGGCATTCGCGGGTTCGGCTATCCGATGTTCGCGTTCGGATTCCTGGTGTGGATCACCGCGGTCGCCCCAGTCGCCCGGCTCGGCGCGGCGGTCGGCTGGTTCTACTTCGCCTTCACCGGCGGCCTTCCCACGCTGGGCGCGCTCGTCGCAAGCTTCACCAACCCGCTCTTCGGCCACTACGGCACGTTGTGGGTGGCGGTCGTGCTGCTCGGCGTCGGCGGCCTCGTGGCGGTGCTCGGCGTCCGGCAGCGCACGGGATATCGCCGGCTCGCACCGCCGGACGTGAAACCGGTGCAGAGCTTGGTTTCCAGCGTCTCGATCGCGTGGAAGAAACCTCGGGTCGGCGTCGGCATGATCGTGCGGATCATCAACACCGCGCCCGAATTCGGCATGCTGGTGTTCTTCCCGACGATCTTCATCTCCCAGATCGGGTTCGGGGAAAGCCGCTGGCTGCTGCTGGTGTCGGTGATTTACGGGACGAACATCTTCTTCAACCTCATCTTCGGCGTGCTGAGCGACCGGATCGGCTGGCGCACCACGATTTTCTGGTTCGGCGCGATCGGCTGCGCGATCTCGATCCTGCTGCTGTACTTCGTGCCGGTGGCGATGGGCTCGCAGTATTACTGGCTCGCGCTGATCGTCGGCGCGCTCTACGGCGCGACGCTCGCCGGGTTCGTGCCGATCTCCGCGCTGCTGCCGTCGCTGGCCCCAGAGCACAAGGGCGGCGCGATGGCGTTGCTGAACCTCGGCGCGGGTGCCGCGGCATTCGTCGGACCGGCGATCGTGTCGCTGTTCCTCGGGCCGGCCGGTGCCGCCGGGGTGGTCATCATCTTCGCCGCGCTGTACCTGGTAGCCGCGGTTCTGGTGCGGTTCTTGAAGCTGCCGGCGGAAACCGAGAAAGCACTCGCGAACGACGGCAGTTTGCAAGATGTCGAAGAGAGGGTCAGCACGGCGTGAACGAGCAGGTCTCGGTCGGCATCGACGTCGCCACCGCGGGGGTTCGCGCCTTCGCGGTGCGCGGCGGCTCGGTCCTCGCCACCGCGTCGGCGTCGCTGCCGTCGCCGGTGCGCGCGGACGGTGGCCGCAGCGAACAGGATCCGTCGACGTGGTGGCCCGCGGTCGGTTCGGTGCTGAGCGAGGTCACTGCCGCGCTGCCCGGACGCGGTGCGGAAGTCGCGGCGGTGGCGATCGCGGCGACGTCCGGAACGATCGTCGGAGTCGATGCCACCGGCGAACCGGTGACCCCCGCGCTGATGTACGACGACCGGCGCGGCGCGGATTACAACGCGAAAGCCGCGGAACTCGGCGCTGGACGGTGGCGGAGACTGGGTTCGGGCGTCTCCCCGACCGCCGCGCTCGGCCGGATCGCCTGGCTGGCCGAGCACACCGAGGCGGTCGCCATCCGGCACACGCCGGAAGTGATCGCGGCGAAACTGACCGGACATCCAGTCGCGGCGGACTGGTCGCACGCACTGAAAAGCGGCTACGACCCGTTGACTGAGGAATGGCCGTCCGAGGTATTCGCCGGATTGGGCGTGCCAGACGGGATGCTGCCGCATGTGGTCGCCCCGACGAGCGTGCTCGGCGAGATTTCGGTGCCTACGGTCGGATTGCCCGCTGGATGTCTCGTGGTGGCGGGCATGACGGACGGATGCGCCGGACAGCTGGCCGCCGGTGCGATCACACCGGGGCGTTTTGTAGGGATTCTCGGGACCACGTATGTCCTGAAAGGCGTCACGGAATCCTTGGTGCCGGATCCCACCGGAGTCATGTACAGCCACCGCCATCCAGATGGCTGGTGGTTGCCCGGCGGCGCTTCGAATACCGGTGGCGAGTCCGTTTCGGACAGTCCAAGGCTGGCCGAGCTGGATGCCGCCGCCGCTGCCCGCGGACCGGCCGACGTAGTGGCATTCCCGTTGCGGCGCAAGGGAGAACGATTCCCCTTTGCACACGGCGACGCGGAAGGTTTCGTCCTCGGCACTCCGGCCGACGAGGCCGAGTTGCATCGGGCTCGACTGGAGGGAGTCGCCTTCCTAGAGCGGCTCGCGCTCGACCACCTGCGACGCCTGGGCGTCCCGGTCCGCGACCCGCTCCTCGCCGCGGGCGGCGGAAGCAAGAGTCCTTTATGGACACAGATCCGGGCCACGGTGAGCGGGCTCGGACTGCAGGTGGCACCGCAGGCAGAAACAGGATACGGCGCAGCACTCCTCGCGGCGGCGGGGTGCACGCCAGGCGGACTGAGTGCGGTGTGCGAGAGGATGCCGACGGGGTCGCTAGTCGAGCCGGACCCCGGGGAAGCGGCGGCGATGTTGGCTTCGTATCAACGGTTCTGTCGCGAGTTGCGGGACCGCGGCTGGATTGACGACGAGCTTTTCGCGGTGGCGGCGGGGTGATGCGGTTGAGGACGTAAGCGGACCGGAAATCACTGTGGGTCTTGAGCGACTGACAGGGCCTTGCGGGACGACGGAGATTCCGTCAGTCATGCGCGATCTCGACAGACAGCCAGACCACCGGCGAGACCGCGAAATGGCGGCTTTGCCGGACGAAGCCGAGCCAGCGAGGTACGTAGCGAACTGGGGCGAGTCGAGGCTTCTCCGCCGAAGCCCGGGCCAGCCAGATCCGGCCGAACTGCGGCAAATCGAGATTCCCCGCCAAAGCCGGACCGGCTGGGCGCGTAGCGAGCTGCGGCAAGCTGAGACTTCCTCCGAGGGTCGAGTCAACTCGGCCCGCGTGAACTGCGGCAAGTTGAGACTCCCCGCGAAAGCCGGGCCAGCCCGATCCTTAGCTGGCCGCGGCTAGCCGAGATGTCCCTGCGGAAGTCGGGCCAGCCAAGTCCGTAGCAGGCTGCGGCACGCTGAGGCTTGCGACAACAAGGCTGGTCCGGTGGGGCCAAACGACTACGAACGACCTGCGCGGGGACGACCGGGGCGGCGGCCGTTTCCGTTGCCGTTGCGAGAGGACTGCGGTCCCGACTGCTTGGCGCTTTGCGATGAGCCTGCGGGTGGCTGGGCGTCCGGAGTCGCAGTGGGGCGTGGGGTCGGCTGGGGCAGGGCTGGTGCGGATGTGCCAGTTGACGAAGGGGCGTCGGTCGGCGAGGCAGTTGAGGACTGCGCAGACGCGTCAGTCGACGAAATCGGTGAAGGAGCAGCAGTCGGCGCAGGGGCGAGAGTCTGGGAGCGGGTGTCGTTCGGTGCAGGAGCGGGACCGGGGGCGGCAGTTGCGCCAGCGGTTTCCTCTTCCTGCGAGCCGAGGAAGCGCAGTGCCTCCTGGACGGCCTCGTTGGTGGCGGCGATCCGGTCGGCGACCTTGGTGCGCAGGTCCAAGGCCAGGGCGCGCGATTCGGTGGCTTCGGTTTGCTTGTGGAGAGCGTCCGCGAGGGCGGTTTCTGCCTGCGCCTTCTTGATGGCGATCTCTTCCGACGCTCGACGGTCGGCCTCGGCCCGGGCTTGGACAGCGGCTGCTTCCGCGGCGGCGTCAGTCTCGGCGCGGAGTCGGGCGGATTCCTCATCGGCGGCTCGGCGGGCGGCTTCGGCCGCGGCGTCTGCTTCTGCGCGGGCCTGGGCGGCGGCTTCGTCGGCTTCGGTGCGGACGCGGAGGGCTTCGGCGTCCTTCTCGTCGCGGATGCGGCGGGCTTCGGCGTCGGCGGCTAGGCGGGCGTGCTGTGCTTCGGCATCTGCCTTGGCTCGGGCTTCGGCTGCGGCTTCGTCGGCCTGGGTGCGAGCGGCGAGGGCGGCCTGATCGGCCTCGGCGCGGACTGCTGCGGAAGCCTGATCCGCCTCCGCACGAGCGCGGTCGGCGGCTTCGGTGCGGGACGCGATTTCGGCGTCGGCTGCGGCGGTACGGGAGGTGATGTCCTCATTAGCCGCGGCGGTGCGAGCGGCGATGTCCGCGTCGGCGGCGGCCGTGCGCGTCGCGATGTCCGCGTCGGCCGCAGCGGTACGGGTGGCAATGTCCTCGTTAGCAGCGGCCGTGCGGGTAGCGATTTCCTCATCAGCCGCAGCGGTACGCGTGGCAATGTCCTCGTTAGCAGCGGCCGTGCGGGTAGCGATGTCCTCATCAGCCGCAGCGGTACGGGTAGCGATGTCCGCTTCCGCCGCAGCCATCCGCACTTCCAGATCCGCCTGTCGCTCGGCCAGATCCTTCTCCGCGGCCGCGACTCGGGCGTCCAGGGCCTCCGAGCGTGCGGCCAAGTCGGCGTGGGTTTCCGCGAGCAGGCGCTGTCGTTCCGCTTCTGATTCTTTGGCCGCTTTGTCCGCTGCCCGTTGGGTTTCGTGGGCGTAGCGGTCGGCTTCGGCGCGGGTTGAGGTCGCGTCCGCTTCCGCGGAGCGGCGCAGGTCGGCGATTTCCTCCTCGGCCAGTTGCACCATCATCCGCACGCGTTCGGAGATCGCGCCGGCGCCGGCGGGGCTTGAGGTGACGCGGACCAGCGCCGCCTTTGCTTCCGACAGTTCTGCCTGGGCCGTGGTCAGTGCTTTCGTGAGTTCGCCTGCCGTGGCCACCGCCTCGTCACGGCCGTGGGAGGTCGTGGTGAGTTCGCTGGTCAGCTGGGCGATGCGGGCGTCGACCTGATGAGGGTCGTATCCCTTCCGGGTAACAGCGAAGGCGGGGTGCTGCGGCTTCTCGAGCGCGACCATCGGGCCACCTTAGTGAGCGGAGCACGTGCGGCACGTACCGCCAAACGGCTGTATTACGAAGCGCGAAACCCGACGTCACGCATGGCATCCTGTCCCCTCGACCTATCGCGCGGGCGAACGGGGCAGACGCATGGACCTTTCAGCCATCGCCGCCGATCTTGCCGCGCACTGGCACGTCTACGCGACCATGCCGTTCATCGCGGCGCTCATCGGTTACCTGACCAAACGCGTCGCGATCGAGATGATGTTCCGGCCGCTCGAATTCCGCGGCATCCGGCCCATCTTCGGCTGGCAGGGCGTCATTCCGGCCAACTCCCGGCGGATGGCCACCACCGCGGTCGATCTGCTCACCAAGAATCTGCTCGACCCGCGCGAGGTCTTCGCCCGGCTCGATCCGGAGGAAATGGTCGCACAGCTGGAAGAACCGCTGTTGAAGGCAGTCGACGAGGTCACCCGCGAGGTGTTCGAGACGTATCAGCCGCGATTGTGGGAATTGCTGCCCGCGCGCGCTCAACAACTGCTGGTGGACCGCGTTCGCGCGCAGGCACCCGAGGTCGTGAAGCGGCTGATGCGGGAAGTGGCGTCGAATGTGGACGAAGTGCTCGACGTCAACGACATGCTGATCAACGCCATGGTCCGGGACAAATCGCTCACCTGCCGGCTGATCCGCGAGGTCGCCGCGCCCGAGTTCCGGTTCATCGCGCGCAGCGGGATCGGCTTCGGGTTCGTCATCGGGCTCGTCCAGCTCATCGCGTGGGCGTTGACGAAACAGCCGGTGATCATGCCGGTCTTCGGTTTCGTCACGGGCTTCGTCACAGACTGGCTCGCGCTCAAAATGATCTTCTACCCGCGCCAGCCGCGCCGGTTCTTGTTCTTCACCTGGCAGGGCATGTTCCAGAAACGCCGCGCGCAGGTCGCTGCGGACTACGGGGCGTTGATCGCGGAGGAAGTCCTCACCGCGGGGAACGTGCTGGAAGCCGTGCTCACCGGACCGCGGGCGGACAAGCTGTTCGCACTGGTCACGCGGGAGGTTCAGCGGACCGTCGACGCGCAGGCCGGGTTGGCGAAACCGCTGGTCGCGCTGGCTGTCGGTGGACGCGAGTACCAGCAGATGAAGCAGGCCGCCGCGGAGAAGGCCATCGCGTATCTGCCGGAAACCGTGAAGCACGTCGAGAGTTACGCGACCGACGCGCTCGACGTCCGCAACACCATCGTCGACAAGATGCGGCAGCTGACGCCGCTGGAGTTCGAGGGCATTCTGCGGCCGGCGTTCAAGCAGGACGAGTGGAAGCTGATCGCCGTGGGCGCGGTCATCGGCGGGCTTGTCGGCGAACTGCAGGTCCTGCTCTTGCTCCACTGAGGCGCGGGTTACCGTTCCGGTGAGCGACACGGAAGGGACGCGCGTGCACACTTTCGCCGAGCACTGGCCGGTGTACGTCTCCATGCCGTTCATCGCGGCGCTGATCGGCTACGTCACCAAACGCGTCGCCATCGAGATGATGTTCCGCCCGCTCGAATTCCGCGGCATCCGGCCGTTCCTCGGCTGGCAGGGCGTGCTGCCCGCGAACGCCGAGCGGATGGCCACCACCGCGACCGAAATGCTCACCACCAACCTCGTCGATCCGCAGGAGATCTTCGCCCGGCTCGACCCGGAGCAGGTCGCGAAGGAGATCGAAGAGCCGCTGCTGCGCGTGGTCGAGGACGTCACCCGCGAGGTGATGGAGACCTATCAGCCGCGGCTGTGGGAAATGCTGCCGTCCGGCGCGCAGCAACTACTGCTGAAACGAGTGCAGGCCGAGGCGCCGCGGGCGATCACGAAGATCATGCGCGAGATTTCCCGGAACATCGAGGACGTGCTCGACCTCAAGCACATGGTCGTCACGAACCTGGTGCGCGACAAGGCTTTGCTGAACCGGCTGATCCGCGACATCTCGCGGCCGGAAATGCGGTTCATCGCGCGGTCGGGCATCTGGTTCGGGTTCATTCTCGGCTGCGTGCAACTGCTGGTCTGGTCGCTGACGAAGTCGCCGATCGTGCTGCCGCTGTTCGGGCTCGGGATCGGCTGGCTGACCGACTGGCTCGCGCTCAAAATGATCTTCCTGCCGCGCGAGCCGAAACGGTTCTTCGGCTTCTACGCCTGGCAGGGCGTGTTCCAGAAGCGCCGCGACGAGGTGGCCGCCGACTACGGCGACATGATCGCGCGCGAGATCATCACGGTGCCGAATCTGCTGGAAGCCGTGCTGCGCGGGCCGAAAGCCGACCGGCTGTTCTCGCTGATCAGCCGCGAGGTGCAGAAGACGATCGACGCGCAGGCGAGCGTCGTGAAGCCATTCGTCGCGATCGCGGTGGGCACGAAACGGTTCCAGGAAATGAAGCAGGTCGCCGCCGCGAAAGCCGCCGAGCGGGTGCCGGACACCATCCGGCACGCGGAGACGTACGCGATCAACGCGCTCGACGTCCGCAACACGATCGTGGAGCGGATGCGCCGGCTCAGCCCGCTCGAATTCGAGCAACTCCTGCGGCCCGCGTTCCGGCAGGACGAATGGAAGCTGATCGCGGTCGGCGCGGTGATCGGCGGGCTCGTCGGCGAACTGCAGGCGTTGCTGCTTCTCGGATGATCACACGGTCTCGCCCCTCAGCCGGGGGTGTGGCGGGGCGGACGCGGAGTGCTCGCGCGATACGGTTTCCTTCCGGAACGGGGGGAGGGAGACCCGGTGGACGCGGTGCTGGACGATCTCGCGCGGCACTGGCCGGTGTACGTCTCCATGCCGTTCGTCGCGGCGCTGATCGGCTACGTCACCAAACGCGTCGCCATCGAGATGATGTTCCGCCCGCTCGAGTTCATCGGGATCCGGCCGTTCCTCGGCTGGCAGGGCGTGGTGCCGAAGCACGGCGGCCGGATGGCGGCGATCGCGACCGAACTGCTCACCGCGAACCTGCTCGACATCAAAGAGGTCTTCGCGCGCGTCGACCCGGTGATCATCACCCGCGAGCTCGAGCAACCGCTGCTGCGCACGGTCGACGGGATCGCCCGCGACGTGCTCGAACAGCATCATCCCCGGCTGTGGGAGGTCATGCCCACGCTCGCCCAGGAACTGCTGATCAAACAGGTGCAGGCCAGTGCGCCGCAGCTGGTGCGGGAGTTCCTGGACGAGGTTCGCGACAACCTGGACGAGGTCCTCGACGTCCGGCACATGACGGTCGAACGGCTCACCCGCGACCGCGCGCTGCTGGTGCGGCTGATCCGCGAAACGTCCCGGCCGGAGATGACGTTCATCGCGCGCGCCGGGATCGTCTTCGGCTTCGTGCTCGGCCTGATCCAGGCCCTGGTGTGGGCGTTCACCCGGCAACCGCTGGTGCTGCCGATCTTCGGCGGCGCGATCGGGCTGTTCACCGACTGGCTGGCGATCAAGATGATCTTCCTGCCACGCGAGCCGGTACGGCTGGGCCGGGTCATCCTGCAGGGCAAGTTCCAGCGTCGGCGGGCCGAGGTGGCGCGGCAGTACGGCGAACTGATCGCCAATGAGGTGCTGACCGTCCCGAACCTGCTCGACGCCCTGCTGCGCGGTCCGAAGTCGGACCGGCTCGTGGCGATGGTCGAACGCGCCGTCGGGCACGCGGTGGACGCGCAGGTCAGCGCCGCGAAACCGGTGGTCGCGCTCGCCGTCGGGTCCCAGCGGTTGCAGGAGATGAAGCACGCCGCGGCACAGCGGGCGCTGGCCGAGCTGCCATTGACCGCGCGCTACGCCGAGGGCTACCTGACCGAGGCGATGGACGTGGCGAAGATCGTGGAGCAGCGGATGCTCGCGCTGACGCCGCTGGAGTTCGAAGGGTTGCTGCGGCCGGCGTTCCGGCAGGACGAATGGAAGCTGATCGCGGTCGGCGGTGTGATCGGATTCCTCGTCGGCGAACTGCAAGTCCTGCTCATGCTCGGCTGATTTTTCGGTGGTTGTTCGCGCCGGGCTCACTCGAACTGACTAATCTCAGTGGCGTGTCCGAGCCACCGCAGCTGCCCGCCGTCCACGAGGCCTACCTGCCCCGCGAGCACGCGCTGCATCGCCCGCGGCACGGCAAGCGGCAGCTGACCGCGCTGGTCAGCGCGTTGCTGTTCTTCGTGACGCCCACCCTGCTGTGGGTCGTCGGGGTGCGGCCGAGCGAGATCGAAAACCACAAGCTCGCGGGGTTCCCCAGCCTCGGCGAGGGGTTCGGGTTCTTCACCAATCTCCCCAAATGGGCGACGGACCAGCTGTCGTTCCGAGCGGGCGCCATCAACGCGGCGAACGGGATCAGCGAGGGCGTCTTCGGCGAGGCCGCGCCGCTCGACCAGGGTTCGGCGTCGAACAACGGCCCGATCCCCGCCCCGCCGCTGCAGCAGCCGGGCGCGCCGAACACGGGTCCGTCGCTGCCGAGCGGACCGGGTTCGAGCCAGGCCGGATACCGCAAGGTGGTCCAGGGCACCGACGGCTGGCTGTACTACGGCTACGACTCCGAAGCGAAGTGCACGCCGGCCCAGGACATCGACACCACGATGAAGCGGATCGACGAACTGCGCGCGGCGGTCGAGTCGTCCGGCCGGAAGTTCGTCTTCGTGGTGACGCCGGACAAAACGACGATGGTGCCGCAATTCCTGCCCGCGAGTTACCCGGGCAAGGAGTGTTCGCAGGCCGCCTCGCCGAACGACTGGTACAAGATCACCACCGAAGGCCACTCGCTCGACCTGCGCCCGCAGCTCGCCGCCGAAGCGGCCCGAGTCGGGCACCCGATCTACGCCCCGAACGACACGCACTGGCGCGACGAAGGCGGCCTCGTCCTGACCCGCGCCCTCGCCGAAAAGATCAAGCCAGGCACCACGAACAGCTGGCTGAGCGCCCCGGACGGCCAGTACGACGCGGTCGCGGACCTGCCGCTGCTGCTCGGCCAGACCGGCGTCAAGTCGAACACCCGGTACAACCTGCGCCCGGACGGCGTCACCGACCGCGCGGGGGAATTCGTCGCGAGCATCGACCAGCCGGTGCACCGCTCGGCCCCGCCGATCGTCGGCACGATCGACCAGCCGACCCTGGTCTACGGCGACTCGTTCAGCCTCGCGTCGTCGCGATATCTGGAGGCGGCGTTCACGAACCTCACGTACCTGGCGTATTCGACGGACAAGACGCCGCAGTCGCAGGCGGTGGACCAGTTCGTGAACTCGCACGTGGTGGTGTTGCAGGCGGTGGAGCGGAACGTCTCGGGCGGGCTGGTGCCGTTCACCGACGAGGGCTTCATCGCGGCGGTGAAGGCGGCGTTGGCGCAGCATCCGATCCGCTAAGGGGCGCGTGGGCTCGGCGGTGCGCCAGGAGGTCTGCCAGGTGTTGGTCGCTCCACTCACGCATGGCGTCGATGACCGGCAGGAGGCTGCGGCCGAGGCCGGTCAGCTCATAGGTGACGTGGGGCGGGTTGGCCTGGTGGTCGGTGCGGGTGACGAGACCGTCGCGGATCATGTCGCGCAGGGTTTCGGTCAGGACCTTGGCGCTGCTGGCTCCTACGGTTTGCCGGAGTTCGCCGAAGCGCCGCGGTCCGTCGAGCAACGCGACGACGACCATTCCGGTCCACTTCCCGCCGACGTGGAAGGGGAAAGCGGCCATCGGGCACGCCGGGTCCATCCGGGCTTCGGCAGTCATCCCCGCTGGCCTCCGGTTTCGTTGAAGTAACCAGTTTTCCGTCGATACCGTCCAGCTCATGGTGCCCGAACAGCGAAACAGTCCGCTCGTCGTTTTCGGTGCTGGCGGCCGCGCCGGGCGCGCCGTAGTCGCCGAGGCACTGCGTCGCCGACGTCCGGTGCTCGGAGTGGTTCGCGACCCGGCGCGGCATCCCGAACTCGGTGACGACGTCCCAGTCGTCGCGGGCGATCTGACTGATTCGGACAGCCTCGCGACCGTGCTGCCCGGCGAGGTCGCGGCGCTGGTGAACGCGGTGACACCGTTTACGGCCCCGCCGGAATCGTTCGAAGACTTCGATCCCGACTACTTCGTGCGGCTGGTCAAGAACCTCGCTCGGTCCGCACGAGGATCCAGAGTGATCGAAATCGGTCTCGCCGCGACACTGCGCACCGCCAATGGCCGACTGTTCGAAGACCCCGCGACCTTCCCGGCTTTCCTGCGCCCCTTCGCCGAAGCGCGGATGAAGGGCCTGAGCGCTTGGCGAGAACAAGCCACAGTGGACTGGCTGGTCATCACACCGCCACCCGGGTTATCGCTCGAAGCACCGGTGACCGGCGAATACCGGCTCGCGGACGACGTGCTCGACGCCCAGGCAGCGAACATCCCGTTGTCCTACGCGGATTTGGCGAAAGCCGTCCTCGACCAAATCGACCGGCCGACCTTGTCTCGTCGGCAGGTGGCCGTCTACCGCTAGCCGACCGGAACCGGGGCCGCTTCCACCGGGCTGGTCCGCACGCCGCGCCGCCGGTCGCGGACCCACGCGATCACCCGGCAGACCAGGTAGATCAAGAACGAAATCGAAGTCACGAACGCGCTCACCGGCAGTCCCGGGGCCAGCGACAGCACGATCCCGCCCAGCGCGGCCACCTCCGCGAACACCACCGACAGCACCGTGGCGCGCAGCGGGCTGGCCGTCACCCGGGCAGCGGCCGCGGCGGGGGTCACCATCAACGCGACCACCAGCAGCGAGCCGACCACCTGCACGCTCAACGCCGTCGCGACCCCGACCAGCAGGGAAAACAGCACCGTCAGCGTCTTGACCGGGACGCCGCGCGCCTCGGCGACCGCGCGGTCGACGCTGGCGAACAGCAGCGGGCGGTAGATCAGCGCGAGCACTGCCAGCACCGCGGCGGCGGAGATCGCCAAGGCGGTCAGGTTCGTGCTGTCCACCGTGATGATCTGACCGGTCAGGATGCCGAACTTGTTCGCGGACCGTCCTTTGTAGAACGACAGCAGCAGTACGCCCATGCCCAAGCCGAAGGACAGGATCACGCCGATCACCGAATCGCGGTCGGCGTCGCGGATGCCCAGGATTCCCAGCAGCAGGGCGGCGGCAACGGCACCGGCCAGCGCGCCGTACTCCACGCCGACGCCCAGCAACAGCGCGCCGGCCGCACCGGTGAAGGCCAGTTCCGACGTGCCGTGCACCGCGAAGGACATGCGGCGCATCACGATCAGCGGGCCGAGCACCCCGGCCAGCAAGCCGAGCACCGCGGCCGCGATCAGCGCGATCCGGACGCTGTCCAGTTCCGCGATCAGCTCCCACGTCTTGGCGAAGTCGAACATGCCGTCCAAGGCTCAGCCCACTGCTTCCTGCTCGTGGTGATGCGGTTGGTCCTCGCACAGCGCGCTTTGCGCACCGGCGATGTGGATCTGACCGCCGACGCGCAGCACCTCGATCTTCGTCCCGTACAGATCCGACAGCGTCTCCGAGGTCATCACCTCGTCCGGCTTGCCGATCCGGAACTGGCCGTTCACCAGGTACAGCACGCGGTCGACGAACTGCAGCACCGGGTTGATCTCGTGCGTCACGAACAGCACCGCGGACCCGGCCTCGCGCCGGCGGGCGTCGATCAATTCGCTCACCGCGCGTTGGTGTGCCAGGTCCAGCGACAGCAGCGGTTCGTCGCACAGCAGCACCGTCGGATCGCCGACCAAGGCCTGCGCCACCCGCAGCCGTTGCTGCTCGCCGCCGGAAAGCCGGCCGACCGGCTGCTTCGCATACCGCGTGCCGCCAACCGATTCGATCACCGACGCCACGCGGCGTTTCCGCGCGCGCATTCCGGCCAGCCCCGGGCCCCAGCGGTGGCCGTCGAGTCCGAGGCCGACCAGGTCGACCCCGCGCAGCGTGAGCGAATCGTCGATCGCGCGCTGCTGCGGGATGTAGCCGACCTTGCGGTTCGCCCCTCCCGGACGGCCGCCGGCGATTTCCACCGTGCCCGCCGAAAGCGACTGCATGCCCAGCAACGCCTTGAGGAAGCTGCTCTTGCCGGAACCGTTCGGGCCGAGGACAGCCAGGAATTCGCCCGGCTCGACGTCCAGGTCCAAACCGGACCAGAGGGTGCGGTCGCCGAAGGCGAGCCCGGCCCCGCGCACGCGGACCGCGGGGCCGGCATCGGGAAGCTGGACGGACATCAGCTGTTCAGAGCCCCCGACAGCGCGTCCACATCCTTGGTCATCCAGTCAATGTAGCCCGTGACGTTCGCCGGGAGCGTCTCGGATACGTCGACCACCGCGACTCCGGAGGCCTTCGCGTCGGCGACCGCCTGCTTGGTCAGCGGGGTGACCGTCTGCACGTTGTTGACCAGCGCCTTCACCTGCTTCTCCTTGATCAGCTTGGTGAACTCGGAAACCGCCGCGGCGGGCACGTCGGTCTCGTTCTCGATCGCGTCGGAGAACGCCTTCGGGGTGGCGTCGCCGATGTTCGCGGTCTTCAGCAGGTAGTGCGCGACCGGTTCGGTGACGACCACCTTCGTGTTCGGGTGCGCGGTGCCCAGCGCGGACGCCTTCTTGATCAGGCCGTCGAGCTGGCCCTTGAAGGCCTTGGCGTTTTCGTCGAACTTCTGCTTCGACGCGGGCTGGATCTCGCCGAGCGCGGCCGCGACCTGGTCGGCGACCTTCTCGACGCCCGGCAGGTCGTACCAGACGTGCTCGTTCTCCTCACCCGGCTTGGCGATGTCATAGGCGACCAGCTTCTTCGCCGAAGCCGCCTCGCCGGACAGCTTGGTGAAGAACTGGTCGTATCCACCGCCGTTGGCCAAGGTCAGCTGCGCCTTCTTCGCGGCGAGCGCGTCGTCGGCGGTGGACTCGTACGAGTGCGGGTCGGCCGACGGATCGTGGATGATCGACGTGACCTGCACTTTGTCGCCTCCGACGGCGGACACGACGCTGCCCCAGACATCGGTGGAGGCGACGACCTTCACCTGATCGCCCGTTCCCCCTCCCGCCCCGGAACCGGTCGAGGACGACGTGCTGGAGCACGCGCCGAGCGCGAACACAGCCAAAGCCGACGCGGCGGCGAGAACGCTCGTGGTGCGGCGGGAAGTCATCGGGCACTCCTGGGTCGTACTGCTAATGGAAACCGTTGTCAGATTCACTTTACCCCATCCGAACGGCGAGTCTCACTCCACCGGGTGGCCGTACCCCTTCTTGATCACCCAACGGATCGAGACACTCACCACAGGGGTGTCGCTTCTGGAAAACGATCTGAACCGTTACGGTTTGCGGATGGGCCGTCCTATTCGCACCCGGAGGCAGGCGACATTGGCGTCGCTCGCGGCGGAACTCGGGGTGTCCAGGACCACCGTGTCCAACGCCTACAACCGCCCGGATCAGCTGTCCCCCGAACTGCGCCGCAGGGTGCTCGAGACCGCGCGGCGGCTCGGCTACCCCGGACCCGACCCGGTCGCGCGCTCGCTGCGCACCCGGAAAGCGGGCGCGGTCGGACTGCTGCTCACCGAGAACCTGTCCTACGCCTTCCGCGACCCGGCCGCCGTCGGCGTGCTCGAAGGGCTCGCGCTGGCCTGCGAGGACGCGGGTGTAGGCCTGCATCTCGTGCCGGCCAGCCCTGGTCGCGAGGACCTCGCCGCGGTACACCGCGCGGGCGTCGACGGGTTCGTCGTGTACTCCGTGCCGGACGACGATCCGCATCTCGCGGCCGTCCTGGAGCGGCCGGTGCCGACGGTGATCATCGACCAGCCCCGGATCGAGGGCGTGGACCGCGTCGGCCCGGATGACGCGGCCGCTGTGACGCAGCTCGCCGACCATCTGGTGGCGCTCGGCCACCGTCAGATCGGCGTCCTGTGCATGCGGCTCGGCCGCGAGCGCAACGACGACTTCGTGACCTCCGAACGCCAGAGCGGCGCGCATTTCCACGTGCAGCGCACCCGGCTGGAAGCGCTGGCGACGGCGTTTTCCTCGGCGGGCGTCGACTGGGCGACCGTGCCGGTGGTCGAACGCTTCGACCACACGGTGGACGACGGCGCCTCCGCCGCGCGTCAGCTGCTCGACGCGTATCCGCAGGTCACCGCATTGGTGTGCACGTCGGACATCCTCGCGCTCGGTGCGCTGGCCGAGGCCGCGCGCCGCGGGCTGCGGGTGCCGCTCGACCTGACGGTGACCGGGTTTGACGGTATCGCCGAGGCGGAGCGCTCCGGGCTCACGACGGTGCATCAGCCGGTACTGGAGAAGGGCAAGGTGGCCGGGCGGCTGCTGCTCAGTTCCGCCGAGCGGGTCGGGCCGAAGGTGATCACCTTGCCGACTGAGCTGCGGGTCGGAAGGACGTCGGCACCGCCGCGGACGGTCGAGGAGCCTTGGTTCGGCGGCTGAGGTCGTGAGTGGCGATCGCGGTGAGAACCGTGATCAGCACCCCAGCCTTTGCCGTGATTTCCCGCCCACCGCATTGTGCGGGTGGCCGCTGCCCGGTTCCATGAGCGGAACCGCCCGTGTCCCGCGGGGAAGCGCAGGCCGAAAGGTGCCCCATGACCTCCATCGACGTGCTGCTCAAGCGTAATCAGGAAATCGGGAACATCGTTCCCGGCGACCGGTCCTCTCCGAAGCCGTCGCTGCAGATTTCGATCCTGACCTGCATGGACGCCCGGATCCGGGTGTTCGAGATCTTCGGCCTGCTGCAGGGCGAGGCGCACGTGCTGCGCAACGCGGGCGGAGTGGTCACCGACGACATGATCCGGTCGCTCGCGCTCAGCCAGCGCAAGCTCGGCACCCGCGAGGTGCTGATCGTCCAGCACACCGACTGCGGCCTGTCCACGGTCACCGAGGACGAGTTCAAGGACGAGCTGGAGTCCGCCACCGGACTGCGGCCGACCTGGGCGGTCGAGGCGTTCCGCAAGGTCGAGGACAGCGTGCGCACCTCGATGGAGCGCGCCCGGCGCAGCGACTTCCTCCTGCACAACGACAACGTGCGCGGATTCGTCTACGACGTGAAGGCCGGGAGCCTGACCGAGGTCAAGTAAGCGCCCTCGTATTCAATGGTGGGGTGGCGCTAGACACCGATGTTCTGATCGATTGGTTCGCCGAGGTCGGCCGGGACCTGCCGTGGCGGGAGCCGGACTGCTCGGCCTGGGGCGTGCTGGTCAGCGAAATCATGCTGCAGCAGACGCCGGTTTCGCGCGTTCAGCCGATCTGGCTGGAGTGGATGGCTCGCTGGCCGGTGCCCTCGGCGCTGGCGGCGGAGACCACCGGCGAGGTCGTGCGAGCGTGGGGCAAGCTCGGCTACCCGCGTCGGGCGCTTCGGCTGCACGCCGCGGCCACCGTCATCGCTCAGGAGCACGGCGACGTCGTGCCGTCCGATGTGGACACGCTGCTCGCGTTGCCCGGCATTGGCGCGTACACGGCGCGCGCGGTAGCGGCGTTCGCGTACGGCAAGCGCGCGCCGGTGGTGGACACGAACGTCCGACGGGTGGTCGCGCGCGCTGTTCATGGTGCGGGAGACGCTGGTCCGGCGTCGAACACCCGCGACATGGCGGACGTCGAAGCGTTGTTGCCCGCAGAGGACGCTCCGGCGGCGAAGCTGTCCGCGGCGTTGATGGAGCTGGGTGCGCTGGTCTGCACCGCCCGGTCGCCGAAGTGCGCGGACTGCCCGATCTACGCCGAATGCAAGTGGCAGCACAACGGCCGTCCCGAATACGCCGGTCCGGCGAAGCCGGTGCAGAAGTTCGCCGGCACCGACCGGCAGGTGCGCGGGCTGCTGCTGGACGTCCTGCGCGGTGCCGAGGGACCGGTCGAGAAGGCCCGGCTGGACCTGGTGTGGCACGAATCCGGCCAGCGCGACCGGTGCCTGGATTCGCTGCTCGTGGACGGTCTGCTGGAGCAAACCCGCGACGGGCTCTTCGCACTTCCCGGGGAACACTGACGCACTACGACGAAAGTCGGCAAAAAGTTGTCACCCCCTGGTCGGCGGGTTAGATTTTCCCGTCGCACTTCCGGGCTGAGGAGTTCCGCATGGGGGAAGCAACGCGTCGTGCCGTCTTGAAGGGCGGCCTCACCGCCACCGCCGTGGGTGCGTTGGGCTTCGCCACGGCGAAATCCGCGGCGGCTGTCACCACCCCGGTCATCCATTCGACGGCCGAGTGGAACGCCCGGCCGCCGTCGGGCGCGATCGTGGTGGAGAACCACAAGCCGACGTACATCGTGGTGCACCACACCGTCGACCCCGGCAACAACACCGACTACTCGCTGGCGCACGCACTGCAGATCTCGCGGGACATCCAGAACTTCCACATGGACACCCGCGGCTGGATCGACACCGGCCAGCAGTTCACGAACAGCCGCGGCGGCTTCGTCACCGAGGGGCGGCACCGCAGCCTGGAGATTCTGCGCGGCGGGACGCAGCACGTGCAGGGCGCGAACGTCGCCAACCACAACAGCGAATGCCTCGGCATCGAGAACGAGGGCCTCTACAGCACGGTCGACGTACCGGTCGCGCTCTGGAACTCGCTCGTGCAGCTGATCGCCTACATCGCGCACCAATACGGCATCACGCCGGAGTTCATCAAGGGCCACCGCGATTTCAACTCGACCGAGTGCTGCGGCCAGGTGCTTTACAACCGGCTCCCCGAACTGCGCCAGGCAGTCGGCCAGCAACTCGGCGTGTCCGTCGCCCGTCTTGAGGCACCGGAGTGGCCGCTGCTCAAACCCGGTGACACCGGGCCTCAGGTGAGGACCGCGCAGCGGTTCCTGCGTGCGGCCGGCTTCGGCGTGCCCACCGACGGCGTGTTCGGCAAGGCGACCGCGGCCGCCGTGTCCGCGCTGGCCGCAGAGCACGGGCTTTCCCGCGACAGCTGCACCGCGGCTCGAGCCAGCGACGAATCCGCGTACCTAGGCTCGGACGTCTGGCCCTTGATCGTGCCGACGGACCGCTCGACCGCCGCGTGGCGCACCGAGCTGGCCCGTTGACCGGGGACGCCTCACGCGTGCCAGCGAGGGCGGCACACGTGAGGCGTCACAGGCCGGACAGGAAAGCCTCCACCGCGCCGCGATAGGTCTCCGGAGCCTCGGCGTGCGGCAGATGCGCCGAACCAGGCACTACCAGGTGCTTCGCACCGGATACTCGTGCCGCGACCTCGGCTTGCTGACCAGGCGGCATCGCGGTGTGCTCGCCTTCGACCAGCAGCAGCGGACAGCGGATACTGTCCACAATGGACCAATAGTCCTGGCGGCCCCATTCGGCGGCGATCTCGTACAGGTTCTCCAGGTCGGCGATCAGGTGGTAGCCGTCCTCGCGTTCCTCGACGCATTCGGTGAAGTAGTCGCCCGCGGTGCCGAAGAACTCGCGCACGTGGGCCAGCGACTCGAACGGCACCGGCCAGCTCTCGAAGTAGCCACGCCAGGTCTCGACGGTGCGTCCGCGCTGGTCGGGGGCGAAATCCTCGCTGACCACCGCGCGCACCAGCTCCGGGTATTTCGCCGCAGTGGCCCACGCGTGCAGCCCGCCCATCGAATGCCCGATCAGCACCGACGGGCCGAGGTCGGCCAGCACTTCCGCGACGTCCTCGGCGAACTGCTCGGTGGTCCACGGCCCGTGATGCGGCGCGCGGCCGTGGCCACGGGCGTCGAGGGCGCGCACCCGGCCGTAGCGGGCGAGCCATTGCGCGACCGGCCACCACGTCCGGGCCCGGCCCATCAACCCGTGCAGCAGCAAGATCGACACGCCAGGGCGTTCGTCGCCGCCAAAGTCGATCAGGCCTGGTCGCATTAATCCTCCCGGGTTTTCCCGGCTACCTCATCACAAATCTGCCCCTAGGGTGAAGGAATGCGCAGCCGTCAGCCCGCCGTCCTCGCCCTCATCGGCGTGCTTGCGCTGTCCGCGTGCAGCCCCGCCGAGCCCGCCGCTCCGCCACCGCCGCCGATGCATCCGGCACCGGGCGCGAGCAGCGCGGGCGATCCGTACTTCCCGGAGGACGGCAACGGCGGGTACGACGCCCTCGACTACCACGTCGACGTCAACTACGACCCGCCGAGCGGCCGCCTCGACGGCGACACCACGGTCTCCGCGAAAGCCACCCAAGACCTCAGCCGCTTCGACTTCGACCTGCGCGGGCTGAACGTCACCGCGGTGGAGATCGACGGGAAACCGGCGAAGTACAGCCGGGAGAAGAACAAGCTGGCGGTGACTCCGGCCGAGCCGCTGCGGTCCGGCTCGACGTTCCGGACTCGCGTGCGCTATTCGGGCGTTCCAGCGCAAACCCCGCACGACGGCGGCTCGGAAAACGGCTGGGCCCGTTCCGAGGACGGCGGCGCGTACCTGGTCGGCGAACCACATTCGGCGTCGTTCTGGTATCCGGTCAACGAAACCCCGCGCGACAAAGCGACTTTCACGCTGACCGCGCACGTCCCCACCGGCTGGACCGTGCTGTCCAACGGACGGGAGCAGGGCACCAGCGCCAAGGACGGCAAGACCACCACGACGTGGGCGGATCCGAATCCGGTGGCGAGCTACCTGACCACGATCGCGATCGACAAGTTCACCGTGCAGCGGTCCACGCTCCCGGACGGCACGCCGATCGTTTCCGGTTACGCGCCGGGCGCCGAAGCCCGCGAGGCCACCGGCGACCGGCTGCCGGAAGTGATCTCGTTCCTCGAAAGCAAGTTCGGCCGATACCCGCAGAGCGCGGCCGGCGGGATCTACCTCGACGAGAACATCCACTTCTCGCTGGAAACGCAAACCCGCCCCACTTATGCGAAATGGGCGGAAATCCTGACGTTGGTGCACGAAAACGCGCATCAGTGGTTCGGCGATTCGGTGTCGCTCAACTCGTGGGCGGACATCTGCCTGAACGAATGCTTCGCCTCCTACGCGCAGTGGATGTGGGGCGAACGCGAAGGCCAGAACTTGGACGACCGCTACCGCGCGGCCGTCGAAATCACCAGGGGCAGCACGGATTTCTGGGGCCAGAAGCTCGTCGACATGGGTCCGGAGCACCTGTTCGAGGGCGCGTACGACAAGGGCATCCTCGCCGTGCACGCACTGCGCCGCGAACTGGGTGAGCCGGGTTTCGAGAAGGTGCTGCACGATTGGGTGACCCAGCACCGGAACAACAACGCGACGTGGGCGGACTTCGAGAAGCTCGTGTCGCAGGTCGCCGGACGCGATCTGAGCGGGTTCTTGAACGACTGGTTCCACGGGACGAAACTGCCGTCGGACGCCGATCTTTATCCAGGCGGATTGCGGCCGTGACTGCCGAGCAACGACCTGGTCAGGCTGCTGCGAGAGTCGTTCATCTCGGCTAGGGCCGCGCCCAGTTCGGGGTCGCCGACCCGCACTGGTTCGTCGGGCCTCAGTGCCAGCGCGCGCAACGACGCCCGGCGAAGCAGTTCCTTCATGAACGACGCCGTGACGCCGTCCGTCGCCTCGACCACCGGGGCGAGATCCGCGGTCAGCTCCAGGCCCCGCGAGTACAGCCTTAACAGTGCTTCCCGCCCCGCGGCGTCCGGCAGCGGCACCTCCACCGCCAAGTCGACCCGGCCTGGTCGGTCGGCCAGCGCTTTCTCCAGGCTGCTCGCCCGATTGGTGGTGAGCAGGAAGGTGACATCCGCGTCTCCGCCGACGCCGTCCATCGCGTCGAGCAGGCTGAACAGCAGCGGCGTCGGGCCGTGCACGAGGTCGCGGTCCTCGGCGATCAGGTCGACGTCCTCCAGCACCACGATGCTCGGCTGCAACCGGCGCGCCAGCGAAGCGGCTTCCGAGATGAACCGCATCGCGGCACCGGTCAAGATCACGACCGTGCAGTCCGGGAGCTGGCCCATCAGGTACCGCACGGTGTGCGTTTTCCCGGCACCGGGCGGTCCGTGCAGCAGCAGGCCGCGCTTGAGATGCTGCCCCGCCTCGGTCAGCCGCGTGCCGTGTTCCGCGATGCCGAACGTGTGCCGTTCGACCGCTTCGAGCACACCGCTGGGCAGCACCACGTCTTCTTTGCGCAGCTCGGGCCGAGGCAGGAAGGTGACCAGCTCGTTGTTGCGGTGCTCGCTCAGGCCGAACGCGATCACCTGACCGCGCAGCACGTCGTGCTCGGCCATCTGCGCTTCGATGCGGTCCCGGGTTTCGGTGGCCGCTCGCCGGTCCGCGGCGATCACTTCGAGCCGACAGTTCGACTGGCCGTACTGCGGGTTGGTGCCGCGCACGCCGACGAGCACCGGGGTGCCGTCCGGCGCGCTCGTGCCGACCAGCCCGAGCTGGACGACGTCCGCCGCCTCGTCCGGGCCGACCGCGACCGTCGCGTAGTCCACCGCGCCCAGCTCGTAATGGCCGTTCTGTTTGGCTGTGACCAGCATGCCCATCAGGTCTTCGTGCCCGCGCATGCCGCCCGCGATGCCGAACCAGTCGGTGCCGATCCCGTGCTCGGCGAGGTACGCGTCGACCCCTGCCTGGATGGTCGCGTGCTCCCAGCCCTCGAAGCTGCGGGTGACCACCAGCGCTTGCGCGAGCGGCACGCCGAGGTGCCCGGTGACGCGGTCGATCAGCTCGTTCGAACCGCCCGAACCGGCCGACTCAGCTGCGGCTTTTACGAGCCGTTGCAGATTGCGGGCCAATTCGGTGCCAAAGACTTCGTCGTCCCCCATGTGAGCAGGGTGGCACGAACTCCGAAACCAGGCCAGCGATAAGTACTCTGGGGGCATGGCAGTGGTCAAGATCAACGCAATCGAGGTCCCCGAAGGCGCCGGACCGGAGCTGGAGAAGCGGTTCGCCGCGCGGCTGCACTCCGTTGACGACCAGGAGGGGTTCCTCGGCTTCGAGCTGCTCCGCCCGGTCGCGGGCGAGACGCGCTACTTCGTGTACACGAAGTGGGAAACCGAGGAGCACTACCAGGCCTGGGCGAAGGGCCCGGCGCGCGAGGCGCACGCGGGCGAGCGCAAGAATCCCGTGTCGACCGGCGCGAACCTGTTGGAATTCGAGGTCGTGCAGGCATCGAAGCCGGGTGAATGACGAGCTCGCCCGCGCCGCCGAGCTGATCCACGGTGCCGGCGCGCTGCTCGTGTGCGCCGGTGCCGGGATGGGCGTCGACTCTGGCCTGCCCGATTTCCGGGGCGGGGAAGGGTTTTGGCGGGCGTATCCGCCGTATGCCGGGCTCGGGCTGCGGTTCGAGGAGCTGGCCGATCCGAGGCATTTCGCTTCGGATCCCGAGCTGGCGTGGGGTTTCTACGGGCACCGGCTCGAGTTGTACCGGAAAACGGTGCCACACCGAGGGTTCAGCTTGCTGCTCGAATGGGGGCTGGCGAAACCTGGCGGCGTACGGGTTTTCACGTCCAATGTGGACGGACAATTTCAGGCGGCGGGGTTTCCGCACGTCGCCGAGGCGCACGGGTCGATCCATCATCTGCAGTGCCTGGCTGGATGTTCTCCGGAGATCTGGTCGGCCGAGGACTGCACCGTCGAGATCGACGAGGCGACAATGCGCGCCCGGCCGCCGTTGCCGTCCTGTCCGCGGTGCGGCGGGCTGGCCCGGCCCAACATCCTGATGTTCGGGGATTTCGACTGGGTGCCCGACCGCAGTCAGGAACAGCTCGACGAACTGGCCGCCTGGCGGCGCGAGCACCGTGACGTGGTGGTGGTCGAAATCGGTGCCGGGCAAGCGGTTCCGACGGTGCGGCGGTACTCCGAACTCGCCAGCGCGGCTACAGGTGCGCTGATCCGGATCAATCCGCGGGAGCCGCGGATCCGGCACGGACGCGGGATTTCCCTCGCCGCTGGTGCACTGGAGACGCTGGTCAAGCTCGCTTGAGCTCCAGCAAGGGGAACGGGCGGCCGTCCGGATCGGTTTCCTGCCTGCCCACCACCTCGAAGCCGTGGTGCAGATAGAAACCGACCGCTTGCGGGTTCTGCTCGTTCACGTCCAGGGTGAGAGCCGGGTAGCGGTCCAGCGCCGCGCGCAGCAATGCCGTTCCGACGCCGCGTCCGCGGAAATCGTCGTGCACGAACAGCATTTCCAGCTTTCCCTCGGCGATTCCCGAAAAACCCGCGGCGATTCCGTCGACCTCCGCTACCGTCAGCTCCACCTCGGCGAAGTAGAGCGGGACGCGGGTGGCGTAGTACTCGACGTCCGCCGGGGCCAGAAAATCGTGCGTCGCCTCGACCGCGCTGCGCCAGATCTCCAGCAGCCGCGGGTATTCGGCTTCCCCGTTGCTAGGCCGCAAGGTCGTCACGGCAGTTGCACCTCCGCATAAACCGCCCGGTGGTCGCTGCCGGGCACATCGAACGCTTGGTAATCCCGGATCGCTACCCGGCGGTCCACCAGCACGTGGTCCAGCGACACTAGCGGGACCGACGACGTCGACCAGGTCGGGATCAAACCGTCGCCACGCGCCTCCGCCGCGTCGACATATCCGCGCGACAGCACCGTGCGCAGCGCGGCGTGGTCGAGGGTCGCGTTGAAATCGCCCGCCACCACGCGCAGGCCGTGCTCGCCGATCGCGCGCGACAGGTCTCGCGTCTCCTGCTCCCACTGGTAATACCCGGAGTCCGGCGAGAGCGGATGCGCCGCCACGATCTCCAACGTCGTCCCGCCGCCGAGATCGGCAGCCGCGCCGGGCTGTTTCTGGGCCGAATCGCCGGTGTAGTCCTCTTCGGTGAGCGGATAACGCGACACGATGCCGGAACCGTCCACCCCGGCCGCCGGATGCAGGACCCGGTACGGCAACGCCTGGAACAACCCAGCCTTCTCCAGCCCGGATACCGCGGCAGGCGTCATCTCCAGCAGGTTCAGCACGTCGATCCGGTGCTCCCGGACCAGCCGCACGAGCGCCGCCGGGTCGGCCTGGCCCAGGTACAGGTTGGCCGCCAGCACGCGCACCGTCTTCCCGTTCGCCGCGGGCTGGTCGTCGGAGGTCACCCTCGGCGCGACGTACACCGCCAGCAGCGCGGACAACGCGAGCGCGACGCCGCCGACCCACCACCGCCGCAGCACCAGCGCGAGCGCGGCGAGCAGCACGCCGTAGATGACGACGTACGGCGTCAGCGCCAGCAGCGCGGTCAGGTACCAGTTGCTCCCGTCCCAGCCGATCGTGTGCAGCACGGCCACCGTCAGCAACGGCAGTCCGACCAGCACGAGCAGGCCCGTGACCAGCCGGGTTCGCGTCCGCGCCTCCATCACCATGATCGAAGAGTATGCCGGGCAGGCGCTGACAGGTCGGTGTCAGCGCCGTGTGCGCGGCTTGCCAGCGCCTCCGTCCACTGTGTTCTGGAGCGACACAGGAGGAGGCGACAATGTCGCACGCGATCCAGGCTGAGGGCCTGGTCAAGCATTTCGGGGAGACGAAGGCGCTGGACGGCGTGGATCTGGAGGTCCCGTTCGGAAAGGTGGTCGGGGTGCTCGGGCCGAACGGCGCGGGCAAGACGACCGCGGTCCGCATCCTGGCCACCCTGCTGAGACCGGACGCGGGCCGGGCCACGGTCGGGGGCTACGACGTGGTCCGCGACCCGGTGCGGGTGCGCAGCCTGATCGGGCTCACCGGGCAGTACGCGTCGGTGGACGAGGACCTGAGCGGCACCGAGAACCTGGTGCTGATCGGCAAGCTGCTGAACCTGTCCCGGGCAGGCGCGCGGGCGCGGGCGGCCGAACTGCTGGAGCGGTTCGAGCTGACCGACGCGGCGAAGCGGCCGATCCGCACGTACTCCGGCGGCATGCGGCGCAGGCTGGACCTGGCGGCGAGCCTCATCGGCCGTCCCGCCGTGCTGTACCTGGACGAGCCGACCACCGGTCTCGACCCGCACGCGCGCAACGAGGTGTGGGCGGTCGTCCGCAGTCTCGTCGCCGATGGCGCGACGGTGCTGCTCACCACGCAATACCTGGAGGAAGCCGACCAGCTGGCCGACCGGATCACCGTGTTCGACCACGGCCACGTGGTCGCCGACGGCCGCGCCGACGAGCTGAAGCGGCGGGTCGGCGGGCAGACGCTGCAGGTGCGGCCGACGTCGCTGAGCGACCTCGACGAGGTCGACCGCATCCTGGCCGAACTCACCGGCGTCCGCCCGGTCCGCGACGACGCGACCGGACTGCTGACCGCGCCGGTGTCCGACCCGGTGCTGCTGTCCACGCTGGTGCGCCGCCTCGACTCGGCAGGCATCACCTCCGACGAACTGGCGCTGCGGCTGCCCAGTCTCGACGAGGTGTTCCTGGCGCTGACCGGGCACACCGCCGAAGAACCGAAGCCGGAACGCGAACTGGAAGGGAGCCGGTCGTGACCACCGCCACCGCCGTGGCCCCGCCTCGGCACATCAGTCCCGTCCAGGGCGCGAAACACGCGTTTTCGCTTGCTTGGCGGGGAATCCTGAAGATCCGCAAGAACCCGGAACAGCTGGCCGACGTCACGCTGATGCCGATCATCTTCCTGCTGATGTTCACCTACCTGTTCGGCAACGCGCTGGGCGGTTCGATCGAGAACTACCTGCAGTCGTTCGTGCCGGGTCTCATCGTGATGAACGTGCTGCAGGCGTCGCTTTCGGTCGGCACCCAGCTCAACACCGACATCACGAAGGGCGTCTTCGACCGCTTCCGCGCCATGCCGATCGCCCGCTCGGCTCCGCTGGTCGGCGCGGTGCTGGCGGACCTCGTGCGGTACGTGGTGTGCCTCACGGTGCTGCTGGTCGTGGCGACCGTGATGGGCTTCCGCGTGCAGACCGGTCCCGGGGAATTCGTCCTCGCGATCCTGCTCGCGGTCGCGTTCGGGCTGTGCTTTTGCTGGGGTTCGGTGTTCGTCGGAATGCTGATGAAATCCCCGGGCGCGGCGCAAGGCCTGATGTTCGTCTTCATCATGCCGCTGACCTTCGGCAGCAACGTGTTCCTCCCGACCGCCACGATGCCGGGCTGGCTCAAGGCCTGGGCCGACATCAGCCCGGTGAGCCTGATGTCCGACGTGATGCGCGGCCTGCTCAACGGCGGCGCGTACGGCGGCTCCCTGGCCGGCGCGCTGGCGTGGATGGCCGGTGCGGTCGTGGTGTTCTTCCCGCTCGCGACGTGGGCCTATCGCAAGCGGGTGTGAGAGCGTCCTTCACGGGGGTGTGGACGCTGTGGTGAGTGTCTGTGTCCGGGTTCCACAGCCGGGCACAGACACTCACCCTTTTTCAGCGGTTGGCCACGAGCGCGCGGCTACTCGCGCGACCGTTCCGCCCGGATCGCTTCGATAGCTTCGGCCCGGTCGAGCCGCGCGGCCTCGGCCACGATCGTCTCGTACCGTTCCGCGCCCAGGTCCCTGGTCAGGTCCGCGATCAGCTCCCGGACCTCCGGATTCCCCAGGTCGAACCGGCCGCGCACCACCGCGCTCAGCCCGAGCAGCCGCGCGGACGCCTCCAGCCGCCCCTGCCGGTACCGGATCCGCGCGAACAGTTCGACCATGCCAGCCAGGTCCGGCATGTCGAATCGTCCGGCCGCCTGCTCGATCACCGCGAACAACGGAGCCTCCGCCTCGTCCGGACGGCCTTCGGCGAGCAGCAGCCCGGCTTCGACCGACCCGAGCCATTCCGCCTCGAAGCCATCCGGCGTCCGCCAAGCCGCCCGCGTCGTCTGCATCTCCCGGAACACCTCGCGCACCTCAGCGACGTTGTTTTCGCGGAGCAGCAATTCAGCGCGGCCGAGCAGCACGATCAGGCGCAACCCGCTGTTGCCGCCGGAAGCCGCGTAGCGTTCCGCCGCTTCCATGTCCCGCCACGCGCCCTCCTGGTCGCCGGCGCGCGAACGTTCCACCGCCAGCCGCCACCACTGCTGCACGATGTCGTCCCGCGAGCGCAACTCCATCACCAGCCGCAGGCCCTCGGTGTACCCGGCGATCGCCGCCTCGTGGTCGCCCGACTGCGACAGCGCCGCGGCGCGGAAACCGTGCGTCATGCCGAGCCCCCAGCGGTCGCCGACCTCGGCGAATCCTTGGTGGGCAAGCTCTCGCGCCCGGTGTGCGCCCTCGAGATCGCCCATGTCGCCGAGGACGAAGCTTTCCGCCCAGTGCCCGGCGGCGCGGCTCCAGAGGTCGTCCCGTTCGACGGCCCGGCGGATCTCGCGCTTCGCCAGGTCGCGTTCGCCGTTGAGGTAAGCCACTATCGGCAGCCCCACCCACAGCCACGGATTCCGTTCCGCCGCACCGGTCTTCACGCATTCGTCGATCAGCGCGAGAACGTCCACCTTCTCCCGGGGACCGGTCATGGCCAGCATCAGCACCTGGCTCAGCCGCAGGCTGGCCGACAGGTCCGGCGGCAACTTGTCGCCCAGTTCGAGCACCTCGTCCACGAACAGCGCGGCCCGCTCGTTCTGGCCGACGACGTTGAGGTACCAGAACAATCCGAACAGCAGCCGGGCCGCCGATTCCGCGGCGCCCGATTCGATCGCCACGCGCAACGCGGAGGTGAAATTGTCGTTGTCGCGCTCGTAAACGTCGATTGCCTGGAGCTGATCCCGCCCGCGCAGCAACGGTTCGTTGCGGGAGGCCAGGTCCGCGTAATATTCGACCATCGCCGCGCGCATCCGTTCTTGTTCACCGGATTCGGCGAGCCGCTCAGACGCGTAAGCGCGCAAGGTTTCCAGCAGGCGGTAGCGAAGGCCCACTACATCTACAATGGACTTCTCGACCAGCGAGCCCAGCACGTACACGATGTCTTCCGCGGGAAGCTCGTCGTCCGCGCAGACGTTTTCCACCGCCTCTTCGGAAAAACTCGCCGCGAACACCGCGAGCCTGCGCGCGAGCCGGACTTCCGCGTCGCTCAGCAGATCCCAGCTCCACTCCACCACCGCGCGCAGGGTGCGCTGTCGCGGCAAGGCCGTCCGGCTGCCAGAGGTGAGCAGCCGGAACCGGTCGTCGAGGCGTTCGGCGATCTGGTCGGCGGTCATCGACCGCAGCCGCGCGGCGGCCAGTTCGAGCGCGAGCGGCATTCCGTCGAGCCGGCAGCAGATCTGCCGCACGGAGTCCACTGTGGACTCATCGAGCCGGAACCCGGGACGCACCGCCATCGCCCGGTCGAGAAACAGCCGGACGGAATCGAGCGTGCCGACGTCCGCGGGCGGCGCGGCCTCGTCCGGCACCGGCAGCGGACCGAGCGGGCACAGCGCTTCCCCGGTGATCGCCAGCGGCTCGCGGCTCGTGGCGAGCACGCGCAACGCGGGCAGCCTGCGCAGCAGATTCTCCGCCAGCTCCGCTGCGGTGTCCACGACGTGTTCGCAGTTGTCCAGCACCAGCAAGGCTTCCGCGCCGCTGAGCGACTCCACCGCGTGCTCGAACGGATCGATCTGCCGACGCCGCGCCTCGGTCTCCGTGGTCCGGAGATCGCGCACTTCCAACGCGTTGAGCAGCGCGGTCAGCACGTCCTCGGCGTCTCGCACGCCAGCCAGCGGCACGAACCACACCAGGCCGCGCGAATGCGCCGGATGCCGCGAAGCCGCTTCCGTCGCGAGCCGGGTCTTGCCCGCGCCACCGGGACCGACGAGCGTGACCAGCCGGGCTCCTTCGAGCAATTCGGCCAGCAGTTTCAGCTCGTCGGTGCGGCCGATGAAGCTGGTCAACCGCTGCGGCAACCGGTCAACCACCGCGGCGACCGGCGTGTACTCGCCGCGCAGCGCGCGCAAATGCACTTCCTGCAACTCCGCCGACGGGTCGACACCGAGTTCATCGGCCAGGGTCGTGCGGATCGCGGAGTACGCGGCGAGTGCGTCGGCCTGCCGTCCGGCGGCGGAAAGCGCGCGGATTCGCAAGCCAGCCAACCGTTCCCGCAGCGGATGAGCCTGCGCCGCGGCGGTGAGGTCCGCGAGCACGTCCGCGTGCCTGCCCAACCGCAACTCGGCTTCGAACCAGTCCTCAGCGGTCTCCGTGCGCCGCTCCTCCAGCAGCGTCGCGGGCGCGGCGGCGAACGGCGCGTCCAGTACGTCCGCGAGCGCCGGTCCACGCCACAACGCGAGCGCGGCGGCGAGAGATTCGGCGGCGGGACCGTCCCGGCCAGCGGCAAGCTCCCGGCGTCCCTCGGCGGACAACTGCTCGAACCGGTGGAGATCCACCGCTTCCGGGGGCACCGCGAGGCGGTAACCGCCGTTGGCCGACTCCAGTTCGGCCCCCGCTGGCCGCAGCGCGCGACGCAGCCGCGAGACGAGCGACTGGAGCGCATTCGCGGCGTCAGCCGGGGGTTCCGCGCCCCACAACCCGTCGATCAGCGCCTCGGCGGACACCACGCGACCGGCATCGAGCGCGAGCCGGGAAAGAAGCATGCGAAGGCGGGCCCCGCCGATGTCGATCGGCGTGCCGTCCTCCCCCTCCGCACGCAGCGGGCCCAGCAACGCGACGCGCATGAGGTCCAGCTTTCCAGACAACACCCGGCTCGTGTCGGAGCCCGACGTAAGTGTGGACTTTCGGGACAATCCGCCGCCAAGCGGTTACTGCCCGGCTTCCCGGCGCTACGTTGCGGAGGATTCACCCGCAGACACAGGAGCGCCCATGAGAGCACTGCACCGCTGGCGTCGCCCGGCAGTGACCGTCGCAGCCACCCTCACCGCAATGACGCTCGGCACTGGGATCGCCTCGGCCGGAACGGGCGGCTGGGATCAGCCAACGCCCGGTTCGGACGGCGCCGGAGACAGCTACTACCCGCAGGACGGCAACGGCGGGTACGAGGTTTCCGACTACGACCTCAAGGTCAACTACGCTCCGGACACCCATCAGCTCGCCGGCGTCCAGACGGTCCACGCGAAGGCGACCCAGTCGCTCAGCTCGTTCGACCTCGACCTCCGCGGCCTCACCGTCGACGCGGTCCGGGTCAACGGCGTGCCCGCGAAATTCACCCGCACCGGCGACCACGAACTCGTGATCACGCCGAAGTCGCCGCTGTGGAAGGGCCTGCCGTTCACCACGGAGGTCGCCTACCACGGCGTTCCGGTGGCGATCGAGGACCCGAACCTCGGCAAGAACGGCTGGCAGTTCACCCGGTCCGGCGGCGCGTTCGCGGCGGGTGAGCCAAGGTCGGCCACCACCTGGTACCCGGTCAACGACACTCCGCGCAACAAGGCGAAGTTCCGGCTGTCGATCACCGTGCCGAGCGAATGGGGCGTGATCGCCAACGGCCGCGAGGTCGGCAAGTACCGGACGCGGGCGGGCACGACGCACGTCTGGGCCGAGGACACCCCGACCGCGTCGTACATGACCACGGTCGCGATCGACAAGTGGACCTTCAACAAGCGCCAGCGTTCGGACGGCACCCCGATCGTCAGCGCGTACGCACCGGGCACCACCGACGCCACGAAGCAGGCCGACGCGCAGCTGCCGGAGGTCATCGACTTCCTCGAATCGAAGTTCGGCAAGTACCCGGTGGACGCCGCGGGCGGCATCTACCTGACCGAGCCGATCGGCTTCTCGCTCGAGACGATGAGCCGGCCGATCTACTCCGGCCGCGCGGGCAACATCGGCACGATCGTGCACGAGAACGCGCACCAGTGGTGGGGCGACACGGTCGCCGTCGACCACTGGAAGGACGTGTGCCTCAACGAATGCTTCGCGTCCTACGCGACCTGGCTGTGGGCGCAGAAGGACGGCGAGGACCTCGACGGCCGGTACCTCAACGAGGTCGCGTCGGCCAGCGACGCTTTCTGGGACGGCAAGCTGTACGACATGGGTCCCGGCCACGAGTTCACCTACGTGTACTCCAAGGGCCCGGTCATGCTGCACGCGCTCAGCAAGTACATGGGACAGGACGCGTTCGACCAGATGCTCAAGACGTGGAACACCGTGCACCACGACGGAAACGCCAGCATGCAGGACTTCCAGAAGTACTGTGAGAAGGTGTCCGGCATGGACCTGCAGGGCTTCTTCGACGCGTGGATCTACGGCAACGGCAAGCCGTCCGACCAGTATCTCTACCCGGGCGACTTGAAGCCGGCCGCCAAGTGACAGTTCTGCTGACGGGGTTCGCGCCGTTCGACGGAGCGGCGACGAACCCCTCCTGGCAGGCAGCTTCGCTGGCAGCGGCGCGGCGGACGGACACGGTGGCGGTAGAGCTGCCGTGCGAGTTCGACGCGTCGCTGCCAGCGCTGCGTGCCGCGATCATCGCGCATCGGCCGGAACTGGTCGTGTGCGCTGGATTGGCTGGCGGACGCGAACACGTCACGCCGGAACGGGTGGCGATCAACCTGATCGACGCCCGGATCCCGGACAACGCGGGCGCACAACCGGTCGACGTGCCGGTGGTCGCGGGTGGGCCGTCCGCGTACTTCACCACTCTGCCGGTGAAAGCGGCGGTCGCGGCGATCGAGTCGGCGGGCCTGCCCGCCGCGGTCTCGTACACCGCCGGGACTTACGTGTGCAACCAGGTCTTCTACGGCCTGATGCACCTGATCGCGACCGAGTTTCCCAGCCTGCGCGGCGGTTTCGTGCACGTTCCGGACGAGGCCCAGCTGCCGCTGGACTCGACCGCACGGGCACTGGAGATCGTGGTGGACACCGCGCTGACCGTCCATCAGGACGTCACGACCTCGGCGGGCACCCTGCACTGAGCCTTACTCGCCAGGCTGCACGGTCTGCTCGAAGAACTGCACCAAATCCCGCGGGCGGCGGCTCGTGTGCGAGGGGCTGGTGTCCATCACCGTGCCGACCACGGGAATGCCGTCGGCCTGGTAGATCAGCAGACCCAGCTTCGGCCCGACCCCAGCGACGTACCGGCCGCTCAGCCCGGTGCGGGTACGCCAGGTGTCGGTCTCGACGCGCCCGGTCATGTCCTTTCGCGCACTCGGCTCGACCTGGGCGAGAGTGAGCCCCTCGTGGAACGCGACGGTGGTCTTGTCCGGGAACCGGCACAACGCGGTGCGCAGCGCGCCAAGGGCTTTCGCCAGTTCCGGGTCGTCTGAGCAGGTGGCGCGGGTCTGGATGGTCGGACCGGTCAAGCGGCGCATGCACTTCGTGAGGCCGTTTTCGCCGGGCAACGCGGGTTGTGAATTGGCGCAGGCCGTGGTGGCGGGCGGGGCGACTGGTTGATTCGCCGCGGGCTTGTCGTCGCCGCGCGTGGCGACGACGGCGGTCACGACCCCGGCGACGACGAGCACGGCCAGGGCGATCGCGCCGATCACGACGGGTTTGCGAGACTTCTTCCTGGGCGGCTGCTGCCATCCCGGCGGCGGGGGTGCTGGCGGCCGCTGAGCCAGGCCGGGCTGCTGAACCGGGCCGAACTGCTGCTGGACGGGCGGCCAAGACGCTGGTGCTGGTGCTGGCATCGGCTGCGGCACCACCGGACGCTCGTCCACCGGAACGTGATGCAACCCGAACGCGACCGCCGTCTCCGGCTGGTCCTCGGTCGTCGGCACCACCCCGAGCTTCGACCCGACCAGTGCGGCCAGCAATGGCATCCGGCTGGGCCCGCCAACCAGATACACCCCGCCGAGCCGATCCGGCGAAAGCCCGGCCCGCGCGATCGTCTCCGCGAGCATTTCGGTGCTGCGCAACAGATTCGGCCGCACCAGCGCTTCCAGCTCGGCCCGGGTGACGAGGACGTCGCCGAACGGATCAGGCATCGGCACCTCGGTGTGCGCGTGCCGGGAAAGACTTTCCTTGGCGTCGCGGACGTCTTGGAGCAAAACTCGCCGCAGCCGCCGGTCACTGGTCGTCTGCGGGCGGAGAAGCCGTTGCCACTGCGCCGGATCCGCATGGGACACCGACCGTCCAATGTGGACCAGCAAGGCCTGGTCGATGTCCAGACTGCCGAGATCCGGCAACCCGTCCTCCGCCAGAACCGTGGTACCCGCGCCGACAACCGCGCAGTCGAACGTGCCCGCACCGAGGTCGTACACCGCGATCGGCCCGCTCGGAGCCCCTTGCTCGCGCAGAGTCGCGTAATGCGCCGCCGCCGCGACCGGCTCCGGCACCAGCCGCACCTGGACGAACCCAGCCTTCCCCGCCGCCGCCCGAAGCGTCTGCTGCCGCTGCGCACCCCACCCAGCCGGATGCGACAACCGCACCTCGTCCGGAACCCCGGAAAGCTGCCGCTCGGCCTCCTCGCCCATCCGCCGCAGCACCGCGGCGAAGGCGTCGACCACCGGCACCACCCGATCGCCGAGCAGCAACTCCCCATCGTCGATCCGCCGCTTGGGATACGGCTCGAACCGGCTGGGATCCAGCCGAGCCCGCCGCTCCGCGTCCTGCCCGACGACGAGCCGCCCGTCCTCCTCCGCGTAAACCGCGGAAGACATGGTGACCGACCCGTCCACCTCGATAGCCCGCGGCCCGCGCCCGAAGGCCGCCAAGACGCCGACCGTGCTGGAAGTACCGAAGTCGATCGACAGGACGTCCACGCAGTTCCCCTCCCCAAACCCCACGGCATCGTCTCACGTGCAGAGAGGCGGAGAGACCATGACGCCGACCACGAGACCCACACCGCCGCGGAACTGATCACCTAGCGGACGGCCAGGGCACCCTCGACGGGGTAGAGCCAGGTGGCGAGATACACGACGGGCCTAGCCACGCCCTACTCCGCGAAAACCGCCGCCGGAAACGGTGTCTCCCGGTCCTCCAACAGCCGCCCGTAAAACGCGTTCATCTCCACCGCCACCGCGGCATGCTCAGCCACCACCTCGGCGATCGGCGAGGGCAGCTCAAGCTCCCCAGCAGCAGCGCGGCGGACCGCGGTCAAGCGGCTCTCCCGGTCCCAAGTTCCGCACACCTCGGTCACCAGCCAGTTCACCAGGTACATCGACCCGTAAGCCTGGTCATGCCCCGCATTCAGCTCGGCGAACTCCGCCTCTTCCGCAGTCAGATCGAACCGGCGCGCGAACGCCAAACCGAAGTCAGTCAGCACAAACCGGTCGCCATCGGTCAGGAAGTTCTCGAAGTGGTTGTCGAAGTGCAAGACCCCCTGCGCACGAAGGAACGAGAGCGTCCCGGCGATCTCCGAGGCAACCCGCCCAGCCTCCGGCAACTGTCCCGGCAGCCAACGATGCACATTGGTCGGAAAATACTCACAAAACAACACCACGCTGGACGCCGCATCCCGCAGTTCCGTAAGCCGTCGGCGAACCGCGGCCGAACCTCCCCAGTACTCAACGTCCTCGTCCAGCGGGCGGTCCGGCACCCGCCCCGAGCGGACCGGTAGCACCCGCCAATGGTGCAGCAGAGGGAAGTTCTCGCACTCGCCGCTGAGGACCCAGCCGTTCGCCATGACGTGCAGCGCCAGCTCCCGCCACGCCGAGCCCTCCGGTGAGCCCAGGCCGTAATGGCAAAAGGCGGGCAGGCCATAGAGATTGGCCGTGGAATGCGGATGCTGCCGCTCCAGCGCGGTGAGCGGCACCCGCTTCGCGAACACTGGAATCCCGTCGACGTCCAGGCGCGCGCCGGTGCCGCCGATTCCCTCGGACAGCACCTCGGCGGACTCCAGCCGCTCAGTGAGCTGGCGGTCGCTCAACAGCGAAAGGGCGGTGCTCGCCGCGGCGTGCCGCGAGATTCTCGAAGAAGTCCCCATAACCTCGACAATAGAGAAAAAGGGCGGCTCCCCAACCTGGGAAGCCGCCCTTTTCTTACCTAATTCACTCGTTCTCGGACTCGCCGTTCTCCGCGGCGCCGATGCTCACCGGCGGAGCGTCGGGAACCGAGGACGGACGCTTCTCCCCGCGGAAGGTGAAGTGCGCCTCGTCGTCGCGGTCCTCCGGGTTGCCGCTCCAGCCTTCGACGTCGACCACGATGATCTGACCCGGCTCGACCTCGCCGAACAGGATCTTCTCCGACAGCTGGTCCTCGATCTCGCGCTGGATCGTGCGACGCAGCGGCCGGGCGCCGAGCACCGGGTCGAAGCCGCGCTTGGCCAGCAGCGCCTTCGCCTTCTCGGTGAGCTCGATCTCCATGTCCTTGGCCTTGAGCTGCGTCTCGACCCGGCCGATCATCAGATCCACCATCTGGATGATCTGTTCCTGGTTGAGCTGGTGGAAGACGATGATGTCGTCGATCCGGTTCAGGAACTCCGGGCGGAAATGTTTCTTCATTTCCTCGTTGACCTTCTGCTTCATCTTCTCGTAGCGGTCGGTCGCGCCCGACCCGGAAGAGAAGCCGAGGCTCACGGACTTCGAGATGTCCGAGGTGCCCAGGTTCGAGGTGAAGATCAGCACGGTGTTCTTGAAGTCGACCGTGCGGCCCTGGCCGTCGGTGAGGCGGCCGTCTTCGAGCACCTGCAGGAGGGTGTTGTAGATCTCCTGGTGCGCCTTTTCGATCTCGTCGAAAAGCACCACCGAGAACGGCTTGCGCCGCACCTTCTCGGTCAGCTGCCCGCCCTCTTCGTAGCCGACGTAGCCCGGAGGGGCGCCGAAGAGCCGCGAAGCGGTGTAGCGGTCGTGGAACTCGCCCATGTCGATCTGGATGAGCGCGTCGTCCTCGCCGAACAGGAAGGACGCCAGCGCCTTCGACAGCTCCGTCTTACCCACGCCGGACGGGCCGGCGAAGATGAACGAACCGGACGGGCGCTTCGGGTCTTTCAGACCCGCACGCGTACGGCGGATCGCCTGGGAGACGGCCTTGACCGCGTCCTCCTGGCCGATGATGCGCTTGTGGAGCTCGTCCTCCATGCGCAGCAGCCGGGTGGTCTCCTCCTCGGTGAGCTTGAACACCGGGATGCCGGTCCAGTTGGCCAGCACCTCCGCGATCTGCTCGTCGTCCACCTCGGCGACGACGTCCAGGTCGCCGTCCTTCCACTGCTTCTCCCGCTCGCCCTTCTGGCCGAGGAGTTGCTTCTCCTCGTCGCGAAGGCGCGCGGCCCGCTCGAAGTCCTGCGCGTCGATCGCGGACTCCTTGTCCCGGCGGACGTCGGCGATCTTCTCGTCGAACTCGCGCAGGTCCGGCGGAGCGGTCATCCGGCGGATGCGCATCCGGGCCCCGGCCTCGTCGATCAGGTCGATCGCCTTGTCCGGCAGGAACCGGTCGTTGATGTAGCGGTCGGCCAGCGTGGCGGCCGCGACCAGCGCCGAATCGGTGATCGAGACGCGGTGGTGCGCCTCGTACCGGTCGCGCAGGCCCTTGAGGATCTCGATCGTGTGCTCGAGCGACGGCTCGCCCACCTGGATCGGCTGGAAACGACGCTCCAGCGCGGCGTCCTTCTCGATGTACTTGCGGTACTCCTCGAGCGTGGTCGCGCCGATCGTCTGCAGCTCGCCCCGGGCCAGCATCGGCTTCAAGATCGAGGCCGCGTCGATCGCGCCCTCGGCCGCGCCCGCCCCGACCAGCGTGTGCAGCTCGTCGATGAACAGGATGATGTCGCCGCGGGTCTTGATCTCCTTGAGCACCTTCTTCAAGCGCTCTTCGAAATCACCGCGGTAGCGCGAGCCGGCGACCAGCGAACCCAGGTCAAGGGTGTAGAGCTGCTTGTCCTTGAGGGTCTCGGGCACCTCGCCCTTGACGATGCTCTGTGCCAGCCCCTCGACGACGGCGGTCTTGCCGACGCCCGGCTCGCCGATCAGCACCGGGTTGTTCTTGGTGCGGCGGGACAGCACCTGCATGACCCGCTCGATCTCCTTGCCGCGCCCGATGACCGGGTCCAGCTTGCCCTCGCGGGCCAGCACGGTCATGTTGCGGCCGAACTGGTCGAGCACCAGCGACGACGACGGCGTGCCTTCGCCGCGGCCCGAACCGCTCTCGGTGGACTTCTCGCCGGTCTGGTAGCCCGACAGGAGCTGCAGCACCTGCTGGCGGACCCGGTTCAGGTCCGCGCCCAGCTTCACGAGGACCTGCGCGGCGACGCCCTCGCCCTCGCGGATCAACCCGAGCAGGATGTGCTCGGTGCCGATGTAGTTGTGGCCGAGCTGCAGCGCCTCGCGCAGCGACAGCTCCAGCACCTTCTTCGCCCGCGGCGTGAACGGGATGTGCCCGCTCGGAGCCTGCTGGCCCTGGCCGATGATCTCCTCGACCTGCTGGCGCACGCCCTCGAGGGCGATGCCCAGCGACTCCAGCGCCTTGGCGGCGACACCCTCACCCTCGTGGATCAGACCCAAAAGGATGTGCTCGGTGCCGATGTAGTTGTGGTTGAGCATCCGGGCCTCTTCTTGGGCCAGGACGACCACCCGCCTCGCGCGGTCGGTGAACCTCTCAAACATGCGCACTCCCTCGACTGCTGCGTCGGCGGCCCGTAACCTCCGCGGATCGCGTCCGCGGCGGACAGCACCGTGAGACCACTCTAGTAGCCAAGCGGTCGCGCTTGCGTACCACTACGGCAACCGGGCAGCCCGTTCGCACCCGGGCGGCGACCCGGTCGGTCACCGCTGTCCATCCGGCTGCGCTGCACCTTTACACCTCCTCGAACGTACGGGACCGGATCAGGATTCCGCCCGGGTACCCCTGTCCGCTCAGCGCGAACACCCCTGCGCGACCGGGTGGTCTCACCCCTTGGCCACCCGATTGGCGCAATCTCCTCTCGCCTGTAAGGTTAGGCACACCTAATGATACGGGGAGGTGACCAGTGAACCCGCAGCGCTCGCGCGACGCCCGTAAGGTCGGAGACGGCCTCGAGTCCTCCCTGCTGCGCGTCAGCGCCCGGCACGAGCTGCGCCGCGACGTCCCTTGGGATTGGTTTCGCTGCGCTGACCTCCTGGAGCGTCCCGAGCTGTTCGCCGAGTGGCGGTCCCGGCTGTCCAACTGGCTCATCGACCAGCACGGCACGGCACCCGCGCGGACCGCGGCCAGCTACGTGCTGTCGTGGTACCTGTACGTCCCCGCGTACGTGGGCGCGCTGCTGCTGCATCACGAGCGCCGAGTTCCGTCGCTCAAACCGGAGCAGCTCGCGTTCGGTCTCGGCCCCGATCGGCCGCATCCGGAGGGCATGGCCGTGCTCAGCGACACCTTCTACTGCCTGCCCACTGACCCGGGCGGCGTCCGCCCGGAGGCCACCGTCGTGCGCGACGAACGCGCCCTGGCCGCGGTGCTGCGCGCGCAGTTCATCGGCCACGCTGCCCGCTTCGTCCGCGCCTACGCCCCCGGCACCCGGCTCGGCCGCCGCACGCTCTGGGCGGCCGCCACAGACGCGCTGGACGGCGCGCTGTGGCGGGTTGGCCGGCAAGGCGGGACAGCCGAGGCCGAAGGCGCTGGCGTGGCGGACGCCGCACTGGTGCTCGACACCCAGTACCGCCCGCTGACCTCGGCGTCCACCTTGCGAATGGCAGTCAACGACGACGGCCACCGGGTTTGGGAGCGACGCCGGGAGAGCTGCTGCTTCTCCTATCTCCTGCCCGGGGAGGCGGAATGCGAGAGCTGTCCGCGCGTCTGCCCCCGTTGATCCCCATCGAGTGAAATTTCAGGCGTACGGGTTCCGCCCCGTCGCGCCGAGCGCCCGGTGCAGCACCGGCGCGGTTTCCGGCACCGCGACCTCCGGGCCGAAGACACCGCCCTTGCGCGCCTCTTCGCCCATCCCCACCGCGAACGCGAGCACCACTTCGGCGGCTTCGTCCGAGCAGTTCAGCTCGTTGCCGCTCGCCCGCGTGAGATCCCAAGCGTGCACCACGAGTTCGCCGAGCACCATGTCGCCGACGACCGCGGCGGGCAGTTCCGAACCACCGAAGGTGACGGTGCCGGTCCACGCCTCCGGCGGAGCGAGCGCGGCGAGTACGTCGTCGAGCATCACGCCCAGGGACTTCGGCCAGTCTTCCCCGACGAGAGCCGCTTCGGCTTCGCTCGGCGCGGGCGGTTCGTAGGGCTCGTGCCGGATCGCGGCGGTGAGCCAGGGGCCCCAGTAGAGAAGGTGGTTGAGAAGGCCGCGAACGTCGTAGCCAGCGCATGCCGTGGGCGCGGTCAGCGACGGGGCGGCCGCCGCGACGCGCCGCAGTTCGGCGGCGGCCGGGGCGAGCAGTCCGGAATGATTCGACATGCGCCCGAGCCAAGCACGCGACGCCGCGGCCGTCTTGAAATAACGCGACGCACTACTGTTTTCAGCCATGCGGCGGATCCCGAGCGGCATCCTGAACGAGCGAACGGCTCACACCAAGTTCACCCTGACCCGGCATCCGCCCGCGCCGGAACTGCGCGATTTCGTGGAACACCACTGGATACTGCGCTGGAACCTGGCCGAACCTTACGAACAGCGCGTGCTGCCGAACCTGTCGGTGCACGTGACGTTCTTCCCCGGAGCGCGCGGGGTTTACGGTCCCGCGCACGACCTTTTCACTCACCGGCTCACCGGACGCGTACACGGGATCGGGGCCCGGATCCGCCCCGGATGTTTCCGCCCGTTCCTCGACGCCCCGGTCCGCACCCTCACCGACCGTTCGGTTGACGTGACCGCGATCTTCGGGCCCGCAGCCGAGACCGCGGAAAAATTCATCCGGAATGCGCGGTCCGACGAGGAAATGATCACTGCAATCGACAACTTGCTGATCGCACGTTCTCGTCCCATTCCCCGCGCCGCCCGGGCCGCCGCGGAGGCGGTGGAAACAATCGCCGCGGATCCGGAGATCACCAAGGTCTCGGAACTGGCGGCGGCACTCGGGCTGTCGATCCGGGCGGTGCAGCGGTTGTTCGCCGAGCACGTCGGAACAACGCCGAAGTGGGCGATCCGGATTTACCGGCTCAACGAAGCCGCCCGGTTGCTCGCCGCACCGGCCGCACCGGATTACGCGGATCTGGCGACTCGGCTGGGCTATAGCGACCAACCTCACTTCATCCGCGATTTCCGCGCGGTGACCGGAGCCCCTCCCGCGGAGTACGCCCGCTGCGCTCGCCGGCTGATGTCGGGCACGCCGGACGGCGCAAAGCCGGGAAACTAATCCGGAACGTCAAACGGCCGCCGGGAATGTTCCCGACGGCCGTTTGACGAGCGCTGCGCGAAGTGGCGGCTCTGGTTCGCTAACCGGAGGACCGCATCCGCGAGTTCCGGAAATGCCCGGTCAGTTCTTCTTGTGGTAAGCCTCGACGACCTCCGACGGGATGCGCCCGCGGTCGGAAACCTGGAAACCGTTCTTGCGGGCCCACGCGCGAATCGCCTGGTTCTGCTCGCGGTCGACCGCGGCCGGGCGGGCCGGGGACTTGCCGCCGGCGACCGGACGCAGCGGCGCGCGCTTGCGGCCGCCCGCGCGACGGGCGTGCTCGACATACTGGGCGAGCGCGTCGCGCAGTTCCTCGGCGTTTTCGCCCGACAGGTCGATCTGGTAGCTCACACCGTCCAAACCGAACTCAACGGTCTCTTCCGCCTCACTGCCGTCGAGGTCGTCGACCAGAGAGACCAGCACCTTCTGTGCCATCTGATTCCTCCTGCGGGGCTTACCCGAATGATCTGGCTACATGATCTGGTTTCGGGGCAAGCCCCGAGCTACAGAAGTCTTTGACACCCATATTAATACCCGCTTGCCCCGCCGTAGGCAAATCCGCATTGAGAAAATCCGACCGCGCGGCGGGGCGGCGAGCTATTCAGGCCGTACGAGCGGGAAGAGGATCGTCTCGCGGATACCGAGCCCGGTCAGTGCCATGAGCAGCCGGTCGATCCCCATTCCGACCCCGCCGCTCGGCGGCATTCCGTACTCAAGCGCACGGAGGAAATCCTCGTCGAGACGCATCGCCTCGCTATCGCCCGCCGCGCCGAGCCGCGCCTGTTCGGTGAGCCGCTGCCGTTCCACGACCGGATCCACCAGCTCGGAGTACCCGGTCGCGAGTTCGAAACCGCGCACATACAGGTCCCACTTCTCGGCCACCCCTTCGCGGCTGCGGTGCTGCCGGGTGAGCGGAGAGGTCTCGAGCGGGAAATCCCGGACAAATGTGGGCGCGTACAGTCCGTCGCCGACGAGATGTTCCCACAGTTCCTCGACGAGTTTGCCGTGCGCGAGCTTGGGATCCACCTCGATCTCGCGCGCCGCGGCGATCTTGTGCAACGCTTCGGCGGGAGTATCCGGCGTCACTTCTTCGCCGAGCGCTTCCGAGAGCGACTCGTACATGCCGAGTGTCGTCCATTCGCCGGAAAGGTCGTACTCGGTTCCGTCGGCAAGAGTGACGACCTGGGTGCCGAGCACGCTCTCCGCGGCCTCCTGGATGAGTTCGCGGGTCATCACGGCATTCGTGTCGTAAGTCGCGTACGCCTCGTAGTACTCGAGCATCGCGAACTCCGGCGAGTGCGAGGAGTCGCTGCCTTCGTTGCGGAAGTTCCGGTTGATCTCGAAGACCTTCTCGATCCCGCCGACCACGCAGCGCTTGAGATACAGCTCCGGCGCGATGCGCAGGAACAGATCGAGGTCGAAGGCGTTGGAATGCGTGACGAACGGCCGGGCGGCGGCGCCGCCGTGCAGCGTCTGCAGCATCGGCGTCTCGACCTCGGTGAATCCCCGGCGGTGGAACGAGTCCCGCAGCGAACGCATCACCCCGGCGCGCGTGCGCACCACGTCGCGCGCCTTCGGCCGCATAATCAGATCGACATAACGCTGCCGGATTCGCGTTTCCTCGGCCAGCTCCTTGAACGCCACCGGCAACGGACGCAACGCCTTCGCCGCGATCTGCCAGCTGTCGGCCAGCACGGAAAGCTCGCCGCGCTTGGAGGTGATCACCTCGCCGTGCACGAATACGTGGTCGCCGAGATCGACGTCGGACTTCCACGCGGCGAGAGACTCGGCCCCGACCTGCGCGAGACTCAGCATCGCCTGCAGTTCTGTGCCGTCTCCCTCACGAAGAGTGGCGAAACACAGTTTGCCCGTATTGCGGAGAAACATGACGCGACCGGTGACGCCGACCGACTGACCGGTGCTGGTGTCGGCTTCGAGACCGGAATGTTCGGCACGGATCTGCGCGAGAGTGTGCGTACGCGGAACCTCTACCGGGTAAGGATCGGCGCCCTCCGCGATTATCCGGTCGCGCTTGTCCCGGCGCACCCGCATCTGTTCGGGCAGGTCGTCATCGGGCAGTGCGTCGGACGCGGGGAATTCGGTCATGGCCCATAGCGTACGAAGCCGCTGGTGAACCGCGTCAACCGGATTACCCTTCCGGGGCACTCACGGTATTAGGGTGGTTACTCGTGAGCGATCCCGGCACCGATGATCCCGGCACCGAAGCGGAACTGCGCGCCCAGCGGGCTTCTTCGTTCGGCGACCAGGCGAGCGCCTACGCCCGGCACCGGCCGGACTATCCCCGAGCCGCACTCGAATGGGGAATGGCGGGAGCACACCGACCGGTACGCGACGTGCTGGACCTGGCGGCGGGCACCGGAAAACTCACCGAGGGGCTGACCGATCTCGGCCGCTCGGTGACCGCGGTGGAACCCGATCCGGGCATGCTCGCCGAACTGTCCCGGCTGCTGCCGGGCGTTCCCGCGCTGCTCGGCAAGGCCGAGGACATCCCGCTGCCGGACGAATCGGCGGACGCGGTGTTCGTCGGCCAGGCTCTGCACTGGTTCGATTTAGCGCCGGCGTTCGCGCAGATCCGCCGGGTGCTGCGGCCGGGAGGGGTCGTGGTGGCGCTGTGGAATCACGACGACGAATCCGTGCCGTGGGTGCGTGAATTCGCCCGGCTCGTCCGCACGGGCATCAGCCGGGGGTTCGCCGACGGGGAGCAAACGCTGCGTGCGGACGGCTTCGGCCCGTTCGAACAGGACAGGTTCGCCCACGTTCACCGGCGCTCGATCGATTCGCTGCTGGCGACCGTGGCGACGCATTCGCATCTGCTGATCGCCTCCGCGCCCGACCGCGACCAGCTGCTCGCGCGAGCCAGGGCGCACCTGGAATCCGTTCCGGAGACGGCAACGGGCGAATTCGACTATCCACTGGTCACGACGGTTCTGCGGGCTCGCCGGAGCTGAGCGGGCGAGGCATATCACCATCTCGGCGCGGCAGTCGCGTGCTAATTTCGGAAGCGGCGGTGCTCCCGCCCCGGACGAGCGCGTCGTACCCGGTGACGACAAGACGGCGCAGTGGACTATCCGTCACTGCGAAAGGTTCTCGATCATGGCCTGGCTCGTTCTTGTCGTTTCCGGATTTCTCGAAACCGTGTGGGCCGCGGCGCTCGGTGCCTCGAAAGGCTTCAGCAGGCTCTGGCCGAGCGTGTTGTTCGGCGGCGCGCTGCTGCTCAGCATGTCCGGCCTCGCCTATTCCTTGCGCGAAATTCCGCTCGGCACCGGTTACGCGGTATGGGTCGGCATCGGCGCGGTGGGGACCGCGGTGTACGGCATCGTCGCGATGAACGATCCGCTCACCGTCGGCCGGATCACCTGTCTCGTGCTGATTGTCGCCGGGGTCGTCGGGCTGAAACTGTTCCACTGATTTTCACCCGAGCGCGATCTCCAGCCCGCGCAGCCGCTCCGGCGCGGAAATCACGTCGATTCCGCTGATCAGATCGCCGTCGAAAACGAACTTGAGGACCACGGCGAGCCGGCCGCGCGGGGCGAGCACCAGGCCGGGAACGCCGTCGACCAAGGCGACCTGCGTGCTGCGCGCGAGTTCCGAAGCGAGCAGTGCGCCCTTGCTGACCGCTCGGACCCCGCGCAGCACCACCGGTGCCGCTCCGGTATCCGCGTGCAGCACGACGTCGGGGTCGAGCACTTTCAACAGTCCCGCGAAGTCTCCCTCGCGAGCCGCGGCCAGATACGCCTCGACAGCGCCGCGCCGCTTGCTCGCGTCCGCTGGACCGGCTTCTCCGCCACGCACCCGGCGACGAGCCCGGCTGGCCAACTGGCGCACAGCCGCCGGGCTGCGGTCCAGGATTTCCGCGATGTCCTCGAACGGCACGGCGAACATGTCGTGCAGCACGAACGCGATTCGCTCGGCCGGACCGAGGACGTCGAGCACTACCAGCATCGCCAGCCCGACGGAATCGGCCAACTGGGCTTCTTCGGCGAGATCCAGGCCGTCGTCGCCGCGATCGAGCGGAAACGCGTCCAGCGAGTCCTCCCGGCGGCGTTCGCGGGTGCGCAGCAGATTGAGACACACCCGCGCCACCACTGTGGTGAGCCAAGCAGGCAAATTCTGCACTTCGGAAATGTCCGCGCTGTCAACGCGCAGCCAGGCTTCCTGCACCGCGTCGTCGGCTTCGCTCAGCGACCCGAGCATGCGATAGGCGACCCCGCGAAGCCGTGGACGCTGCTCCTCGAATTGGGCCGCGAGCAGGTTCCTCTCATCCACCTGTCACATCTCCTTCACGGGCGGGTTCATCCCAGTAGGACACCCCCAGTGCCCAAGCCCAGCAGCACCTTACCCGGAAGGAATTGTCATGACGACGATCTTGGTCACCGGCGGCACCGGAACCCTCGGCAAGCTGGTCGTGCCCGCGCTCGGCGACGCGAAGGTCCGCATCCTCAGCCGCAATGCGAACGGCCCCGACCGGTTCGCCTGCGACCTGATGACCGGCGAGGGCCTGGCTCCCGCGATCGACGGAGCCGGCGTGGTCGTGCACCTGGCCGGAGGCCCGAAGGGCGACGACGTGGCGACGGCGAATCTGGTCCGCGCCGCCGAACGCGCCGGAGTCGGTCACCTGGTTTTCATTTCGGTGATCGCCGCGGACGCGGTGCCGCTGGGTTACTTCCGCCGCAAGCACGAAGCCGAAAAAATCGTCGCGGAGGCAGCCGTGCCCTCGACCATCCTTCGGGCGGCCCAGTTCCACGGCTTCTGCCTCAACGCCGTGCGGGCAGTGGCGAAATTGCCGATCGTTCCGGTTCCCGGGGTCAATTTCCAGCCGGTCGACGCCCGGGATGTGGCCGAACGGATCGCGCGGCTGGCACTTGGCGACCCGGCCGGGCGGGTGCGGGATCTGGCCGGGCCCAAGGTGTACGGCATGGGCGAGCTGGTCGAGAAGTATTTGCGGGCCAGCGGGCGGCGGCGGGCGAAAATGCCGCTGCGGATTCCCGGTGCGGCCGGAAAGGTCTACCGCGCGAACGGCAACCTCAACCTCGACGCGGACACCGGCACCCGCACTTTCGAGGATTACCTCGCTGAGCAGTTCGGCTAACGCGCGTTCCGTTCGAACACCAGCCGCAGGCCGAGCAGCGTCAGGTCCGGCACGTGCTCCTTGATCGTCTCGGATTCGCCGAGCACCAGCGGGGCGAGTCCGCCGGTGGCGATCACCGTGACCGGTTCTGAACTGTCGTGCTGCAATTCGCGCACGATCCGCCGGACGAGCCCGTCGACCTGGCCCGCGAAGCCGTACAGAATGCCGGACTGCAGGCATTCCACGGTGTTCTTGCCGATCACCGAACGCGGCGGGACGAGTTCCACCTTTCGCAGCGCGGCCGCGCGGGCGGCGAGCGCGTCGACCGAGATCTCGATGCCCGGGGCGAACGCCCCGCCGAGGAATTCACCCCCGGCCGAGATCGCGTCGACGTTCGTGGAGGTGCCGAAATCGACCACCACGCACGCGGTGGCGTGCAAATGGTGCGCGGCAAGGGTGTTCACGAGCCGGTCCGCGCCGACTTCCTTCGGATTGTCCACCAGCAGCGCGACACCGGTGCGCACGCCGGGCTCGACCACGATCTTCGGCACCCGGGCGTAATAGCGGGCGAGCATCACCCGCAATTCCCGCAGCACCGCGGGAACCGTGGACAGCGCGCTGATTCCGGTGACCGCGTCGGCGTGCGGACCGAGCAGTCCGCGCACGGTGAGCGCGAGTTCGTCCGCGGTCATCCGCGCGTCGGTGCGCATCCGCCAGTCACCGATCAGTTCGGCCCCGTCGTAGAGGCCGAGCACGATGTTGGTGTTGCCGACGTCGACAGTGAGCAGCAACGAGGTCTTCCTTACTGCGGCTCGCGACCGCCGCCGGTACGGGTCAGTTTTCGGCGTGCAGCAACGCGTCGAGACGGCGCGCGTCCGCGGTTTCGGCCACCGGGAAGGTCATCGTGTCCTCTTCGGGCAGTGTGACCGTGCCGCTCAGCAGGCCCGATCCCTCCGGTGCGTGCGCCGGGTCGTGCCCGCGTTCGACGATCCGGTTGTAATCGTCCACAAAGATCACTCGCGGCCGGTAGGCGCGCGCCTCGGCGTCGTCCATCTGGCCGTAGGCGATCAGGATCACCAGGTCGCCCGGGTGCACCAGATGCGCCGCGGCACCGTTGATGCCGAGCACGCCGCTGCCGCGTTCGCCGGTGATGACATAGGTTTCCAGCCGCGCGCCGTTCGTGACATCCACAATGGACACCTGCTCGCCCTCGAGCAGATCGGCGGCCTCCATCAGGTCCTCGTCGACCGTGACCGAACCCACGTAGTGCAGGTCGGCCTGGGTCACCGTGGCCCGGTGGATTTTCGATTTCAGCATCGTGCGATACATCGTGGACTCTCCCTATTCCCCTGCGTCCGGATCCCCGCTCGGATGTTCCACGGCTTTTCCGAGCAGCACTCCCGCGTTGTCGATCAGCCGGGTACTCCCCACCCGGGCGGCGACCAGCAACCGCGCCTCTCCGTCGACGGGCGCCGGCCCCAAATCGGTTCCCCTCAATTCCAGGTAATCCACTTCCACCTGGGGACGGGCCGCGAGCGTCTTCCGCGCCATGTCCAGCACGGCCTCCGCTCCGTCCCGCCCGACGTGCGCCCCGGCCGACAACGCGGACGAAAGCACCACGGCGTCTTCCCGTTGTTCCGGCGTCAGGTAGACGTTGCGCGAGGACAGCGCGAGGCCGTCCCGCTCCCGGACCGTCGGCACCCCGATGACGCGGGTGTCGATGTTCAGGTCCGCCACCATCCGCTTGATCAGCACCAGCTGCTGATAGTCCTTCTCCCCGAAGAACGCGTAATCCGGGCGCAGCAGGTTGAACAGCTTCGCGACGACCGTCAGCACCCCGGCGAAATGCCCGGGCCGCACGGCCCCCTCGAGCTCGTCGCCGAGCGGGCCGGGATGCACGGTGACCGTCGCGTTTTCCGTGTACAGGTCCGAGGCCTTCGGCGTGAAAGCCAGTTCGACGCCTGCTTCGGACAAGGTCGCCAAGTCGGCTTCGAGCTGACGCGGGTACGCCTCGAAGTCTTCGCCCTCGCCGAACTGCAACGGGTTCACGAAGATCGACGCGGCGACGACGGTGTTCGGCAGCCGCTTCGCGCGGCGCAGCAGTTCGCGGTGGCCGTCGTGCAGCGCGCCCATGGTGGGCACGAGCGCGACCTTCCGGCCGACGCTGCGCAGCGCCTGGCTCACCTTGCTGATGTGCTCCGGCGGCTGGAACGTGTTGAGCGTTCCGCGCTGGAATTTCGGTGTCGTCACGGGGTCTGTCCTTCGGCGGGGTCGGCGAGAAGATCGGTCAGTTCGCCCGCGGCCGCGGGATCGAGCAGGCCGGCGGCGCGGGACCGTTCGGCCGTGCGCCGGGCCAGCGCCCGGTAGGCCGGGGCGATCTGCGGCGCCCGGTCCGTCAGCACGGCGAGGTGCTTGCGGACGGTGCCGAGATCACCACGCGGGACCGGCCCGGTGAGGGCGCGGTCCCCGTGGCGAAGGACATTGTCCAATGCCGCCGAAAGCAGCGGTGCGACGAGTCGTTCCGGTTGTCCGATTCCGGCCCCGCGCAGGATTTCGGTGCAGTCGGCGACCAGCGTCATCAGGTGATTCGCGCCGTGCGCCAGCGCCGCGTGATACAGCGCCCGCGCGGATTCGGGGACCCGCACCGGCTCGGCGCCCATCTCGACCGCGAGCGCCTCGCCGACGTTCCACGCCGCGTCGTCGTCCGGTGCCGCGGTGACGCCGATGCTCGCCGCGACAAGACGTTCCAGGTCTTCCTCGCGGCCGGTGAAGGTGAGCACCGGGTGCAGCGCGAGCGGCAGCGCACCGGCTTCCGCGACCGGGGCCAGCACGTCGATGCCGTGCGCTCCCGAGGTGTGCACCACGATCTGGCCCGCCCGTACCGAATTCGTAGCGACCAGGCCACGGACGGTGCCGGCGAGCGCGTCGTCCGGCAAGGCGAGAAGGACGAGATCAGCTCTGCGCACGACTTCGTCGGGCGGCAGCAAGGGAACCCCGGGCAGCAGCCGTTCCGCGCGGTTCAGCGAAGCCGCGGACAGCCCCGACGCGGCGACGACGGTGTGGCCCGCCCTGGCCAATGCCGCACCGAGGACACTGCCCACGCGGCCGGCGGAAACGACGCCCACGGCAAGCCGGGCCGGCCGGTTCATGGCGTGCGCCTGTGGACGCTCATGGCTCGAAACTCCTCATGTTCGTTCCAGTCCCGCTCTTTCGTCGCGGGTACCAGACGACGGCGCGAGAGTAGCCCCGACCCGGCCGGATCGCGGTGTCTGGGTGACCAGCTTCACCCGGGGCGTCCCATCGCGCCCGTACCTTATTGGCGTTCGGCTTCTGCCGTTCGCCGGGAGCGCGAATCCCCCGGTGGAACGCCACTTTTGGCACGGTAGAGCTACCCCGGACGGGGAATGTTCACCGACTGTCGCGATTGTTGGCCAATCGCACCGCATCCGCGCGCGCGTCCCGCAGTGCCTGCAGCAACTCTTCCTGCCGCTTCCGGTCCTGCTCGGTGCGCAGCCGGGTGCGGCGCAGGAATGCGAGCTCAGTCACGCTCGCCTGATATCGCCCCACCGCACGGGCCGCCGCCCGCCCGGATTGCCTGCGCGCCTGCTTCCGCCATTCCCGCCGCCCGGAGAGACTGGCGAGCAGATCGACCTCCGACGGCGCGATCCACCGCGCGGCCGCCATCTTCGGCAAAGCGGCGGCGACGATCCGCTGTTCCCGCCGCCGCTGCAGCACGATCACGTAGATCGCGGCGATCAGCAGCGGCAAAATCACCAGGAAATACAGCGTGAGGAAGGACTTCCCGCCGTTGAGCGTGGCCGCCGCGTTCCAGAGCGCGTGCAGCACGACCGCGGCGAGATACCCGGCCAGCGGCGCGAGAATCCGCACCCACCGCTGCGCGTAGCGAGCGGCGATGCCGAACCCGATGCCGGTCATCGCGGTGAACAACGGATGCGTGAACGGCGAAAGCACGCCACGCACGAGGAACGCGGCCAGCACCCCGGAGCTGGTGCCGTTGCCGAAGCCGTGGTCAGCGAAGGCGCGGCCGAAGTAATAGATGTTCTCGGTGAAGGCGAACCCAGCGGCGGCGAACCCCGCGTAGACGACGCCGTCGACGATCCCGTCGAATTCCTCGTTGCGCCGCCAGAAGATCAACAGGACGAAAACGCCCTTCGCGGCCTCCTCCACCAGCGGCGCGGAGACGAGCGTGCTGATCTTGCTGCCATTGCCGCCACCGAGAAGCAGGTCACCGAACGCCTCTGCGCCAGTGTTGATCAACAGCGCGGTAACGGTCGCAATGCAGGCACCCCAAGCGAAAGCGATCAGAAGCAGCTTCGCCGGCTCTGGTTCCCAGCGATCAACCCAGAGCAACCCGGCGACCACCACCCCCACCGGAACGAGCGCGGCGATCACCCCAATCGCGACCGCCAGCCACCCCACCCGCGCAGTCGCGAGCCCGAAGAGGAAAAGCCCGCACAACGCCACGACGATCAACCCGAGCACCGGAAGGAGCACGGTGACATGCCGCGAACGAGAGGCCGTGGACGCAGAACCCGGCGACGTGGCGGAAAGGGTGCCGTTCACAGCCGGTCACCCTACGCAGGGCCCATCGGCGATGCCGGTTGGACGCCCCGTGTTCAGCCCTCTGCGGGATACCGCTGTGACACTCATCCCTAGCACCGCACCCTTTGTTCCGGGAGGACCACCCTCACACCCCAGAGCCAGGATGCGCCCCACTGCCACATTGGGGCGCTAGCCCCACCCCCAAACCGCAGCCCACGCACCCAACTCACCAAGGCACCCACACTCCCCCGCTCCCCGATACGAAGCCAAAAACGCGGGGGGGGGGGGGGGGGGGGGGGGGGGGGGGGTGGGTGGTCCCGTAGGAGCACCGCGCGCCTCGCCCACCGACCCCATGTGGG